>NZ_AOIV01000024.1 GCF_000337095.1 Halogeometricum pallidum JCM 14848 | reverse complement strand
TCCTCGCCGCCCATCAGCGCGTCGTGTTCCTTCATCGCGTCGGCGACCCACTTGAAGCCGACAGCCGTCTCGAACACCTCTTCGCCGTGCTCCTCGGCGATGCGGTCGATGAGGAACGTCGTGGAGACGGTGCGGATGGCCGGACCGGAGTCCGATTCGAGCAGGTAGTCGTAGGCGGCCGCGAAAAAGAGGTTCTCGTCGAGGTGACCGCGTTCGGGGGTGACGAACGCGACGCGGTCGGAGTCGCCGTCGTTGGCGACGCCGAGGTCGGCGTCCTCCTCGCGGACCGTCTCGACCAACCGCTCGAGGTTCTCTGCGCTCGGTTCCGGCGGCGTGCCGCCGAAGTCCGGGTCGCGTTCGTCGCGGATGGACACGACGTCGGCGCCCGCCGATTCGAGCAGGGCGTCGGTGACGCCGCGACCGCTGCCGTGCATCGCGTCGTAGGCGACCGTCAGACCCGAGAGGTCCGCGTCGATGAGTTCGCGGGCGTGCTCGAAGTGCGGCGTCACGATGTCGACTTCCTCTATCGTCCCGCGTTCGTCCTCGGGGAGCAGGTCGGGTTCGGCGAGGCGTTCCTCGATGGACTCGGTCACCCCCGGGAGCGCCGGCGCGCCGTCGGAGGGGATGAACTTGACGCCGTTGTACTCCGCGGGGTTGTGCGACGCCGTGACCATCAGCGCGCCCGAGAGGCCGCGGTCCACGATGGCGTGGGCGACGAGGGGCGTCGGCCGGTCCCGGTCGGGGAGGAGCACGTCGAAGCCGTTGCCGGCGAGCACCTCCGCGAGCGATTCGGCGAATCCGAGCGACGTCTCCCGCGCGTCGTAGCCGACGAGGACGGGCGCGTCGAACCCCTCGTCGGAGAGATAGTCGGCGACGGCCTGCCCCACGATGCGAACCCGGTCGTCCGTGAACGTGTCCAGCGTCGCGCGCCAGCCGTCGGTTCCGAAAGAGATAGCGTCCATGCGGAAACGGACGCCGCGGCCGGTGAAAAAGGTACGGCGCGGCCGCGTCAGCGGCGAACGCGATGCGGACCGCGCGGCGGTCGGGGGGACCCGAAACCGGCCGCGCCGACCGGAAGCCAACGCCTTTTGGCCGTCGGTGACTCACCGACGGTAATGGTACGTATCGTCGCCGTCTGCGGGAGCAGACGCGAGGGGAGTCACACGCTGAAGTCGCTCCGCATCGCTCTCGCCGCCGCCGAAGAGGCCGGTGCCGAGACGGAGATGCTCGATTTGGGCGACGTGGACCTCCCGCTCTACCACCCGGATATCGACGAACAGGGCGACTCCGAACGCCTCACCCGACTCGTCCGCGAGGCGGACGGCCTGCTCATCGGGTCGCCCGTCTACCACGGGTCGTACTCCTCGACGTGGCGGAACTTCCACGACTACTGCTCGAAAGACGAGTTCGAGGGCACCGCCGTCGGCCTCCTCGCCACCGCGGGCGGGGGCTCTTACGGCGCGACGTTGGAGCACATGCGGAGCACCGTCCGCGGCGTCCACGGCCGCGTCGTCCCCGAACAGGTCGGCGTCCGCGGCGCCTACAACGTCTACGACGGCGAGAAACTCACCGACGAGGACGTGCGCCGCCGCCTCGTCTCGCTGGCCGAATCGGTCGTCGAGGAGGCCGAACGCCTGCAGGGCGGGCAGAAGCAGGCACCCAGCGCGGACGACTGAGGGAGACGGACGGCGACGCCTTCACTCCACCAGCCGCTCCTTCTGCGACCGCGATAGCTGTTTTATCTCGTACTCCCGCGACATCGCCGTCGATTTCGACTCGTAGGACTCGGTGTGGACGAGTTCGACGGGCGTTCGCCCGCGGGTGTACTTCGCCCCCTCGCCGGCGTCGTGTTCTTCGACGCGCCGCGCCACGTCCGTCGTGTACCCCGTGTACAGCGAGTCGTCCGAACAGCGGAGAACGTAGACGTAGTGCTCGCTCATCGGCGTCACTCGACTTCGAGCGTCTCCACGACGTCGGCGAGGCGCGCGCTGTCGGGAACGGAGTGGGTGACCGTCAGGGGCGAAACGCTGACGGCGGCGTCGACCATCGCGCGGCGGTCCGACCCGACCGGGTAGCGGTCGCGGTGCGTCTCCGCGAGGGGGAACGGATTCTCCCATCCGACGGCGTCGGGCCACGTCCGGTCGTGCAGTTCGACGCGGTGTTCGTCGGGGGCGAGTTCCCCCTCCTCGTCCGCGTCGTCGTCGACGCGGACGACCTTCTGCCCGTAGTCGTGGTGCGGTTCGGTCAGCATCACCGGCGGTTCCGGGGAGTCGACGGGCGCGTTGACGTTCAACAGGTCCACGTCCTCGTAGACGCCCGCCGCGAGGGCGCGTTCGACGAGGGCGACGGCGACGCGGGCGGGGCGGGCGAAGTCGTACTCCTCGGGCGGCGAGAGGAAGAAGTCCGTCGAGTGGTACGCCGAGACGGCGAGGGCGGGCGTGCCGAGGAAGGCCGCCTCGATGCCCGCACCGACGGTACCGGAGCGACCGACGACGTAGTTGCCGGCGTTCGGGCCGTCGTTGACGCCGGAGACGACGACGTCGAAGTCGGTATCCAGTCCGCGGAGGCCGTAGGCGACGCAGTCGGCGGGTGTGCCGCCGAGGGCGTACCCCCAGGGGTGCTCGCGGACCACCGCCGTGTGGTTGCGCGTGCGGCCGACGCCGCTCTGATTGTCGTCGGGGGCGACGACGGTCACGTCGCCGAGGGCGGTGAGTTCCTCGCGGAGGGTGGCGATGCCCGGCGCGTCGATGCCGTCGTCGTTCGTTAGGAGGATGGAACGTCCGTCGCTCATGATGACGGGAGGGTGGTCGGGGAGTCAAGTAGCGCTTCTGGTCCGCACGGCCGCGCGTCAAAGGTCGTCCGTCCCGAGGCGTCGCTGGCGGGTTGAGGACGGGCCGGTGGTTCAGGCCGGCCGCGTACAAGAGGTGACGGCTTCGCGTGGTGGTCTTTCCTCCGCTTCAGCGGCTCAGGCAGTGCGGGTTCGGTGTCGCGCGACTTCAGCGATGCCCGCGTTCGCCGAGCAGTTTGGACAGGCGAGCAGACGCCCGTTACCGTCGGTGAACACGCGCGCGAAGCGCTCTGACACGTGCGACCCGCAGTGGTCGCAAGTTGGCATTGTTGAGTCCGGCAGCCACCACGTGTGCCGGTACCTCGGCTACGGTTCCCGCACGTAAAGGCCTTCACGCGCGTGCGCGCACAATTGCGAAACGTCCAGTGATGGGAGCCGGAATCGGACGTTCGTCTGGTACCGAGTGGCACGCCTGCGCGAACCGTCGTCGGCTCTCGGCGGACGAGAGGTCGAACGGCGTCTCAGCGCTCGCCGGCGTCGTTCCGGTCGCTCTCGCCGTCCTCGGCGCGTTCGTCGGTCGCGTCGCCTCCTCCCTCGGTCGCCGCGCGCGCGCCGCTCACCGCACGGGCGATGAGTCCGGCCTGCGCGCCGGCGACGAATCCGGCGTCGACGTTGACCGTCGAGATGACGGTGCAGGACTGGAGCATCCCCGCGAGGGCCGCCTCGCCCGCGCCGCCGTGGCCGTAGCCCGTCGAGACGGGCAGGCCGATGACCGGCGTGTCGACGAGTCCGGCGACGACGGTCGGGAGGGCGCCCTCGCGGCCGGCGGCGACGACGAGGACGTCCGCCGCGCGGAGGGCGTCTAAGTGGTCGAGGACGCGGCCGAGGTGGGCGACGCCCACGTCCTCGGCGCGCGTCACCGTCGCCCCCATCGCTTCGAGGATGACGGCCGCCTCGCCCGCCGCCTCGGCGTCCGAGGTGCCGCCCGTGACCAGACCGACCGTCGCGTCCAGCGTCGGTCGCTCGAAGTCGGGCGCGCGCGCGACGAGCGTCCGCGCCCGGCGGTCCCGGTCGAGCGTCGTCGTCTCGTCCAACGCGTCCGCGACGGCGTCCGCGTGAGCGTCGGTCGCGCGGGTGAGTACGGCCCGTCCGGTCGACTGGACGGCCGCCGCCGCCAGCGTCGCCGCCTCGTCGGGCGTCTTCCCCTCGGCGAGGATGGCCTCGGGGACGCCGCGTCGCGTCTCTCGGGCGGCGTCAAACCGCCCGGCGCCCGTCGTCGCATAACCCGAGAGGCGCGCTTCCGCGACGGCCGGGTCGAGGTCCCCCGCCGCGACGGCCTCTAAGATGTCTCGCATGGACGTGCGTTCGCGGCCGAGGCCCACCTACCTATCGCTTCCGGCCGACCGACCCCCCGAAACGAGGTTCCCGGGCGTCTCGGACCCCGTGACGCCCGTGAACGGCGGAACCCCCTTATGCGACCTCCCTATATATAAATCCGTCCCCTCCCAAAGGCCATATCTCGTGGATATGAGCGGAGAGGCGGCCGATTTGGGAAATCTTATTAAGTAGGCCCCAGAAAGAAGGCGTGTATGGCAGACCTTATTGTCAAGGCAGCCGTCAAGGAAGCGCTCAACGACAAGAACGTCGCTTCTGACTTCTATGACGCGCTCGACGAGGAAGTGAAGGAACTGCTCGAAGACGCCGCCCGCCGTGCGGAAGAAAACGACCGGAAGACGGTCCAGCCCCGCGACCTGTAATCCGGGTCCCCTAACCCCGTATTTTTCTTTCGACGCCACCCGCGTAGCCGCGTCGCCGTCCGATTGAACAGTTACTTCGCCGACAGGTGCAGGAATCGCCTCCGCGTAGCGTCGGCCGCGTCCCGGCCTCCGAAGTTCCGGCGCTTTGCGACTTTCGGCGTCAGTAGGTTCGCGCGTCCACGCCGTCGTCGGTGCCGACGTACGCCTCGTCCGCGAGTCCGACGAACAGGCCGTGTTCGACGACGCCGGGCGTCGCCGAGAGATCCGCCGAGAGCGACGCCGGGTCGTCGATGGCCCCGAAGTCGCAGTCCAGCACGAAGTTCCCGTTGTCGGTGACGACCGGACCGTCTTTCCTGTCGGCGGTCCGGAGAACTGGGTCGCCGCCGAGTTCGTCGACGCGCGCCGAGACGAGGGTCCGGGCGGCGGGGAGCACTTCGAGCGGTACCGGTCGGTCGAGCGTCTCCGCGAGTTTGGAGGGGTCGGCGACGACGACGAACCGGTGGGCCGCCGCGTCGACCACCTTCTCGCGGGCGTGGGCCGCGCCGCCGCCCTTTATCAGATTGCCGTCGGCGTCGACCTGGTCCGAGCCGTCGATGGCCACGTCGATGCATTCGACTTCGTCCAGCGAGCAGAGGGGGACGCCCGCCTCGCGTGCGAGTTCGCGCGAGGCGAAGGAGGTGGCGACGCCGAATACGTCTTCGAGTTCGCCCGCCTCGACCGCCCGTCCGAGGGCGCGGACGGCGAACGCCGCGGTGCTTCCGGTGCCGAGTCCGACCGTCTCGCCCGAGGAGACGAGGTCGGCCGCGCGTTCGGCCGCGCGGCGCTTCTGGTCGTCCGTTCCGCCGGTCGTCTTCATACCCGGTGCGTCGCAACAGGCCCGCACAAGCGTTGCGCTCTCGCGCCGCCCGCGCACGCCGCGCCCACCGTTTTGGTGCTGGCGTCCCTGTCGAAAAGCATGACACGTGTCGCCGTCGTCGCCGGCGTCGGTCCGGGACTCGGAGCGTCCATCGTCCGAAGGTTCGCCGCGGAGGGCTGTTCGGTCGCGCTGCTCGCGCGGTCGGAATCGTACCTCAACGAACTCGCCGCGGAGGTAGCGGAGGGACCGGGCGAGGCCCTCGCGGTGCCGACGGACCTCGCGGACCCCGACGAGATTCGGTCGGCGTTCGAGGAGGTGCGCGGAGCGTTCGGACCGGTCGACGTGCTCGTCAACCACGCCAGCAGCGGATCGTGGAAGGGCCTGCGCGAACTCTCCGTCGAGGAACTCGACCACGCGACGGCCGTCGGCGTCCGCGGCGCGTTCGTCTGCGCGCAGGAGGCCGTCGACGACATGCTGGAGCGAGGCGAGACGGAGGGCGACGAGAAGACGGGGACGGTGCTCTTCACGGGGGCGACCTCGGCCGTCCGAGGGCGGGACGGGGCGCTCGGCTTCTCCGCGGCGAAGTTCGGCGCGCGGGGGATGGCCGAGTCGATGGCGAAGGAACTCGGATCGGAGGGCGTCCACGTCGCGCACGTCGTTCTCGACGGCGGCATCCGGCCGCCGAACCGGGAGGTAGAGGACGAGGCGGCGTATCTCGACCCCGACGACATCGCCGAGACGTACTGGCGCCTCGTCGAACAGGACGCGAGCACGATGACGTTCGAGACGCACATCACGAACGGGCCGGGAGATATCGAGTTCCTGTAGGCGCGCCGCATCCGATCACAGTGAGTCGCGTCGAAATCCGGTCGCGTCACGTTTCGGCGCGGCGAGAGGGCACTCTATGGGTCTCGTCCCGTATCGTCGGTGCCGGTAGTCGCGAGGGTTGTGAGAGATGAAACAACGACCATAGTGAAATATAAAATATATAATTATAAATAGTTATAGTTATGTGGGTAGACGTCGTCTGTTCAGTCGACTCTCCGAGGAGACGCCTATCTCGGGATCTGACCGACTCATCCAACGCGCCGTTCTCAGAGACTCACCGAGGAGGACTACCCATGGCAGCAACAACCGCAGTTAGTTACGAGGGAACGGTAGCAGACATCGAAGAGACGCTCGGAATCGTCCCCGGGTTCATGGCGGCGATACCCGAGGATGCGCTCGTTCACGAGTGGCCGGTGTTCAAGCAGTACACGCTCGGAGAGAGCGTCTTCTCGCCAAAGCAGCGTGAACTCATGGAGTTGGCCGTCGCGGCCACGCTGAAGTGCCAGTATTGTCAGGCGTTCCACAAAGGTGCCGCCGAACTCCACGGGGCAACGGACGCAGAACTCGCCGAAGTCGCCGTCCTCGCGGGCCTCACTGCCCGCTGGAGTTCGATGATTCACGCCCAGCACTACGACTACGATACGTTCATGGACGAGTTCGGACAGATCGGTGCCTTCCTACAGGAACAACAGGCTGGCGACTGAGGCGTACGCGGTATCCCATCGATTTTTGACGCGAGGCGAAGCGGAACCGCTACTACCGGGGTTCGTCGGTCCATCCGCGTCTCGAAGTCCCGTGATTCCGAGAGAGATCGAGTCGGCCGGATGCGAGTGCGTGAGAGTCGGGCGTCTCTCTCGACTCCGCTAGGGACTATCGAAGCGTTCGAGAGCGGTCGCTCGACGGTCGACCGAGAAGAGACACCGCGCCACGAGTACGAGCCACGTCGGCATCGTATGTCGAACGCGAGTACCGAACCGAACTCAGACGCTGTCGGTTATGCCGCCGTCGACGCGGACGTTCTGTCCGGTGACGTAACTCGCGGCGGGCGAGAGCAGGTACGCGACGGTGTCGGCTATCTCCTCGGTCCGCGCGGGGCGGCCCATCGGAATGCGCTCGCGGGTCGCCTCGTCGACCTCGTAACTGTCGACGAATCCCGGCAGGACCGCGTTCATCCGGATGCCGTCGGCGGCGTGGCGGTCGGCGTACAGTTTCGTGAACGCGCCGAGTCCCGCCCGGAGGACCGACGAGACGGGGAACTCCGCGCTCGGTTCGTACGCGGAGAACGTCGAGACGTTCACGAATGCGCCGCCGTCGTTCTCGCGCATGACCGGCGTGACGAGTCGCGCCGTGCGAACGGCGTTCAACAGCACGAGATCCAGCCCCTCGTGCCACGCCTCGTCGTCGATGTCGAGGAGATCCCCCGTCGCCGGGTGGCCGGTGTTGTTCACCACCGCGTCGATGCGCCCGTATCGCTCGGTAGCGGCTTCCACGAGGGCCGACAGGTCGTCGGGGTCGGTGACGGAGCCCTCGAATCCGACTCCGCCGAGGTCCTCGGCCACGTCGATGGCCGCGCCCGACTTCGAGAGGAGCACGGGCGCGTAGCCGTCCTCGGTCAGTCGTCGCGCGCACGCCTCGCCGATGCCGCGGCCGGCCGCCGTTACGATAGCGACTCGCTGGTCGTCCATAGGCGGGACTCGACGGCGCGGAAAATGTAGCTTCGGGACGGAATTAGAGTCTGTCGAGGACGGCGTCGGTGTCGTACGCCAACGAGAGCGACCGGGAGCGGCCGCGTCCGTCTATCTCGGCGTACTCGGTGTCGATGATTCCGAGTTGCTCGAGTTTGGTGACGATTTCGGAGTAGCGCGTGTAGCCGAGTCCGGTCTCGTCGTGGAACCCCTCGTAGACGGCGCCGGCCTGTTCGCCGTCGTACTCGGCGATGACGCGTACGAGGGCGCGTTCGGAGTCCGAGAGGCCGCGGAGGCAGCGCGAGAGGTGGACGTACTTCGATTTGTCGTAGGCCGCCTCCACGTCTTCGAGCGTCACGGTCCGACTGGCGCGCATCTCGGCGTGGAGGCCGGCGCGTCGAAGCAGGTCGATTCCCACCCTGAGGTCGCCGCTCTCGGCGGTGAGTTCGGCCACCCGGTCGAGTTCGGGGTCGCCGACGACGCCGTCGTGGAACCCGCGCTTCGCCCGCCCGCGGAGGATGTCGACGATTTCGTCGACGCCGTACACCGGGAAGTACACCTCCTCTGGCCGGAAGACGCTCTGGACGCGCCCGTCGAGTTCGTCGATGACGTCGAGCGAGAGGTCCGAGGAGACGATGATGACGCCGATGCGCGCCCCCGAGTGCGTCTCGTGGGCGCGGAGCAGCGAGTAGAGGGTGTCGGACGCCTCGTTCTCGTAGAACAGGTAGTTCACGTCGTCGAGGGCGACGGCGAGCACCTCGTCCTCCTCGACTAATCTATCGGTTATCTGCCCGAACAGCTTCTTGAACGAGATGCCCGAGGAGGGCGGTTCGTACTCGAAGATGTGCTCGAAGATGCGCGAGAAGACGGCGTACCGGGTGGAGTCGACCTGGCAGTTGACGCGGACGGTCCGGACGCCCGACTGCGCGCCGAGTTCGCCGTACAGTTTCTGGACGGCGGTGGTCTTGCCCGTCCCCGGCGGACCGCGGACGGTGGTGTTGAGCGGGCGGGACCCCCGAACGGCCGGACGCAGCGCGTACTTGAGACTCTGCAACTGCGTCTCGCGGTGGTTGAACGTCTCCGGAACGTAGTCTATCTCGAAGACGTGCTCGTCGCGGAACACCGTCTCGTCCCACGACAGCATCCCCTCCTCGGGGTCGTCCCTCATCGCTTGAATCACGCAGAGCAGTCTACTTAACCGTTCCCCAGCCCCGGAGTGGAAGTGAAACCGTAACGGAAATCGGCTGTAGACCGCGAACGTGCACGGTCATGAAGACGAGTGTTTCCGGGGCGGGCGGATGTTTGGACGACGGCCGCTCACTCGGTGGCGAGGACGTAGACGCGGGAGGCGGCGACCAGACCGACGAGCAACCCGATGAGTCCGATTCCTAGGGCGAACGGATTGACGCCGAACCCCAGACCGGTCCATGCGACGGAGAGACCGACGAATCCGAGGGCGACGTAGAACAGGACGAGCACCGCCGTCCCCACCACGTCCCACATCGCGTCTCTGGTGGCGCGGTACACTACGTCATACGTCGCGTCGTCCCTGGAATCCGTCGCCGTCGAACCGCCGTCAACCGCCACACCGTCGGTCACGCCGTCGTCCGTCGCGGTGGAGGCGTCTCTCTCGGAGACCATACCGAACCATCGCCCTCGAAACGTGATAAATCCCTGTCGGGAATCTCAGAACTTCTCCAACAGTCGGTCGTAGAACCCCGAGGTGTCCTCGCCGGCGAGTTTCTCCACGATGAGTTCCGGCGTCGACCGCGCGAGGTGATCTTTGACGGGCGAGCGGTTGACGACGAGTTCGCCGTCTTCCAGTCCGACCGCCTCGATGCCGTCGACGGCGACGGCGAAGCCCGCGGCCTCGCGTATCTCGTCGGCGAGGTGGGAGACGAACACCGCCGTCGAGGACTGGTCGTCCAACGCTTCGAGGATACCGGCGATTATCTTCGCGGAGGCGCCGGGTTCGGTGATGCTCTCCAGTTCGTCGACGAGGACCAATCGGTTGGTCTCGCCGTCGACGAGTTCGCGGAAGTCGCGGAGGGTGCTCTCGAACGCGCCGGCGTCGAGCGTTCCCTGCGACTTCGCGTAGTAGTGGAGTTCGGAGAAGCGTTCGAGTTCGACGCGGTCAGCCGGGACGGGCAGACCCATGTGCGCGAGGACGACGACGAGCGCCACCAAATCGAGCGTGGACGTCTTCCCGCCGGAGTTGACCCCCGAGAGGAGCGTGACGCCCGAGACGCCGTAGTCGACGGGGTCGGCCTCCGCGAACGGCACGTCGAGCAGGGGCGAACGGCCGCCCTCGATGGCGAATCCGGTCGGTCCGGCCCCCTCATCGACGAACTCCGGCATCGCGCAGTCGAAGTCGCGGGCGAACCGCGAGACGGCGAGTTCCACGTCGAGTTCGAGCGCGTCGGTCACCATCTCGTTCGCGGGGTCGCGGAGCGCCGAGAGGTCCGCGGCGAGTTCGCGCTTCAGGCGGACGGCGCGGCGGTCCCGACCCGCCTTCAACTCCGTGCGGAGGCGCGAGAGCCGTTCCTCGTCGTAGCCGACGGGAAAGGAGGGGTCGTCGGAGAAGATGCGGGTGGCGATGTCGGCCTCCTCGGGTCGCAACGAGAGCGACTCGACGAGGTGCTCGCGGGCGGTGGCGACGGCCCCGGCGTACTGGTCTTCGAGTTCCCGCGAGAGCAGCGAGTCGACGCGGGCGCCCTGTTCGACCAAGGAGAGAAAGTCCGTCCCCTCGATGGTCACGTCTCGTTCGCGGATGGCGTCGCGGAGGTGGTCGTTGGCGACGGACTCGGCCGTGGAGACGGCGGCGTCCACGTCGTCGACGGCGTTCGTCAGGCGGTCGAGTTCCTCGTCGCCGACGACGGTGCCGTCGTCGTCCAACCGGGTGAGCGCGTCGCGGAGCGAGTCGAGGTCACAGGGGGCGTCCATCCCCGCCGTCTCGTGCACGTCGGCGGCGGCGCGAATGCGTCCGCGGTTCTGCGCGAAGAACGCCAGCACCCGTTCGGGGACGATTTCGTCCGGATGCTCCTCGGCGTCCGGGCGGACGCGCACGTCGCCCTCGACGTCGACGCCTGCAAAGCCCTCGTCGAGGGCGACGACGGTGGCGTACGACCGGGCGAGTTCGGCGAGGCCGCGGGCGTCCTCGACGACTTCGACGGAGAGTTCGGGGAAGGCGTCCTTCGCGGCGGCGTAGCGCTCGGCGTCGGCGGTGGCCAGACAGCGCTCTCTGACGCGGATGCCCGAGGCGGGTTCGAGCGACCCGACGCCGTCGAGGGCGTCGAGGACCGCCGGGTCCGGGTCGCGCGCCACCGCCTCGTCGGCGAACGCGCGCACCTCCTCGATTCTGGACTCGGAGGCGGTGGGGTAGAACGTCTCCAGTCGTTTGGCGGCGTAGGAGGTGACGGTCCGCTCGCGGAGCAAAGAGAGCGCGTCGCGATAGACTTCGCGGGCGCGGTCGGTGGCGAGGAAGTCGCCGTCGTCGTCGTGGCGGCGGCGGATGGCGCCGCGGGCGATGGCCGCCGCGCGACCCTCGGTGAGTCCCGGGGCACGAGCGAGGGCGGCCACGTCCCCGGCCGCGAGGGCTCGCTCGGCGTCGTCGAGTTCCGACAGCGACTTCGCCGTCTTCTCCCCGACGCCCGGGATGGCCTCGAACTCCATTCGGGGTGGAGTATCGCCCCCTCGGAGAAAACGTTACGGGTCGTCTCCGGGACCGGGTCCGGCAGTTGCGAACGGGTACCGGCTCTGCCGAGACCCACAGACTGCGATAGGTTCAGAAATCGTGCTGGATGCATAACGCGCCCGTCGCACGAGGGAGAGAGTTCGGTTCGATGCCGTATTCCGGTGATTGCGGCCAAAGCTTCGACCTGACAGACGGCGCCAACGTCCGGAGTGGACGGGGTCGATTAAGCGCCGACCCGTGCTCGTACACCACATATGCATACGTTGCGTATGCATCCAGAAGTAGTTTCAGAGGGAGGTCACTCGACGGTCTCGATTACCCGTAGCTCTCCACGTCGAGGAACTCCTCGCCGACGCCGAGGGAGGCGACGACGTCCTCGATTGGGTCGCACATCGCGCCGATGCCGCAGACGTACACCTCCATCTTCGAGGGGTCGACGCGGGCGTCGCCGTCCACGTCCACCGTCGGTTCCTTGTCGGCGTAGTCGGCGAACTCCTCGGGCAGGGCATCGAGGTCCGTCGCCTCGCGGTCGAGATATCGGAGGAGACAGTACTGGACGTAGTCGGTCTCGCCCGCCCAGTCGGTGAGGTAGTTCTCGCGGGAGAGGGTCGGCACGTAGTGGAAGTTCCCCCGTTCCTCGTCCAACTGGCGGAACTCCTCGTGGTACGGGAGGTGGTCCTCCCACGACGACCCGAGAAACAGCCACACGTCCCGGTCCTCGCCGTCGTACTGGTCCATCCCCTCTTCGAAGACGTAGTTTATCATGCTCTTGAACGGCGCGACGCCCGTCCCGGTGGCGATGAACACCAGGTCGCGTTCGGACGGTTCCTGCAGCATGAGTTCGTCGCCGTACGGCCCGCGGACGAACAGGGAGTCACCCACCTTCGTCTCCGTGCACAGGTGCGGGGTGAGTTCGCCGCCCGGCACCCGCCGGATGCAGAGTTCGACGTAGTCGCGGTTGGGCGAACTGGCGATGGAGTAGACGCGCGGTTCCTCGTCGTCGTAGCTGATTCGGGCGTACTGGCCGGGGACGTAGTCGAAGGAGGTGTCGTCGGGGTCGTCCGCCGCCCCGCCCACCTCGAAGCGGATGCGGACGAGCGAGGGGTACGGCCGTTCGAGCCGCTTTTTCAGCGCCTCTATCTTCCCGTTGAGTTCCTCTTCGCCCTGCGCCGACAGTTCCGCGGTCACCCGGTCCCAGGCGTCCCCGCTCTCGCCCAGGGGACCGAGCGCCTCTTGAATGTCGAGCCGTCGGCGTATCGCCTCGCGACTGGTGTCGACCGCCGCATCGATCTCTGCCTCCCGGTCTCGGTCCATCGCGGTGACGTCGGTGACGGTGGCGTCGTGGTCCTCTATCTCCGCCTCGGCCGCGCGCGATTCGATGGCAGGGTCAACCGGCATTACCCGCCGGTTCGTCGGCGAGCGTTGTTACCCTGACGGCGGAGAGCCGGCGGCCCCGGCCGAGGACAACGTACTTTTGCCGCTCCGGGGGAAACACTCCCACATGCCCGACGCGGACACGTCCGACGACTCAGCCCCCCCGTTCGCGGAGAAGACCGCGGCGGCGCGCGCGTCGCTCCGAGAGCGAGACGGCGCGCTCGTCGCGTTCTCCGGCGGCGTCGACTCCGCCGTCGTCGCCGCACTCGCCCACGACGCCCTCGGCGACGACGCCGTCGCCTGCACGGCCAAATCCGAGACGCTCCCCGCCGAGGAGTTAGAAGACGCCCGCCGCGTGGCCGAGGAGATAGGCATCCGACACGAAGTCGTCGAGTTCTCCGAACTGGACAACCCCGACTTCGTCGAGAACGACGGCGACCGGTGCTACCACTGCCGCACGATGCGCCTCGGTCGGATGTACGACGCCGCGCGCGAACGCGGCATCGAGACGGTGTGCGACGGCACGAACGCCTCTGACCCCGGCGAGGGGCACCGGCCGGGCCTCCGCGCCGTCGAGGAGTTGGAGGTGCTCTCTCCCCTTCTCGCACACGACATCTCGAAGGAGGAGGTGCGCGAAATCGCCGACGAGTACGGCCTCTCGGTGGCCGAGAAGCCGTCGATGGCGTGTCTGTCCTCGCGTATCCCTACGGGTCTGGAAGTCACCGAAGAGCGACTGAGCCGCGTCGAGAAGGCCGAACGCGCCGTCCGCCAGTGGGGGTTCTCGCAGTTCCGCGTCCGCGACCACGACGGCCTCGCCCGCATCGAAATCGCCCGCGAGGAGTTGGAGACGGCGCTCGACCCCGACTTCGTCGTCGCCGTCCGCGAACGCCTCTCCGACCTCGGGTTCGACCACGTCACCCTCGACCTGCACGGCTACCAGACGGGGAGCGTCAGTCCGGCCGCGGAGGCCGACGCCGCCGACGCCGCGAGCGACGAACCCCTCGTCGAGGACGTGTTCGCCTCCGACTACCCCACGAAGTGACGCCGCGGCGGGCGCGACGGCGTCGCACGCGACGGTTATCCCCTCGAACGACGTCGTAGAGGGAGTGAAAGAGATTCTGACGGACGTGGAGATAGACGCGCCGCCGACGCGCGTGTGGACCGTTCTCACCGATTTCGAGGCGTACGACGAGTGGAACCCGTTCCTCCGAATCGTCGGAAAACCGAACGTCGGAAGCCGCCCGCAGGTGCGCCTGACGCCGCCGAGCGGTCGCGGGATGGCGTTCCGGCCCGAGGTGACCGTCGCCGAACCGAACCGCGAGTTCCGGTGGGTCGGCCACCTCTACCTCTCGGGACTGTTCGACGGCGAACACCGCTTCGTCCTCGAACCGCTCGACGATGGGGCGCGGACGCGCTTCGTCCACGGCGAGACGTTCTCCGGCGTGCTCGCCGGTCCGCTCCTCCGCGTGTCCGGCGACGACACGCGGGCCGGGTTCGAGGCGATGAACGAGGCGCTGAAGCGCCGCGCTGAGGAGAGCGTCGGGAGCAGTCGGACGCCCCGTCCGTCGACGGCCGAGTGAGACGCGCGAGTCCCCGCCCTTTTTATCCGCTAGAGTTGACACGACGAGACGTGCGTCCCACTCGAGGAGCGAATCGGCCGTGAGCGAGAACGTCCTCCAGCGCGGCGTCCGAAACGCCATCGAACAGCCCGGCATCGTGTATCGCCTGCTGTTCGGCGTCCTCGTCGCGTTCGTCCTCCTGCTGTTCGGCTTCCCCCTCTACTGGCTGCTCGTACTGGCGGTGACCCCGCCGGCGGCCGTCAACGGCCTCGGCCTCGCACCGGAGGCGGTGACGGCGTCGAACTTCGTCGCCGTCGCCGCGTTCACGCCGTTTCTCAGACATCTGTGCAACGGGCTGCTCGTCGCCGCACTCAGCACCGCGCTCGTCCTCGTCGTCGGGTCGCTCGCGGGCTACGCGTTCGGCCGCCTCTCGTTTCCCGGTCGTCGGCCCCTCCTACTGCTGTTTCTCGCCCTCGCCTACGTCCCGCCCGCGGCGTTTCTGGTCCCCCTGTTCCGGTTGTTCACCGGGGTGTCCGCGTCACTCGGACCGGTGACGCTGACGACGCCCACGCTGTACAACACGCCGGCGGCCGTCGTCCTGCCCACGTCGATGCTGACGATGCCGCTGGCTATCTACGTGCTGACGGTGTTCTACGCGCAGATACCCGACGAGTTGGAGGCGGCGGCGCGCGTCGAGGGGGCGACCCGAATCGGCGCGCTCAGACGCGTCGTCCTCCCCCTCGCCCGACCCGGCGTGGCCACCGCGGGCGTCTTCACGTTCGTCCAGGTGTACAACGAGTTCTTCTTCTCGTATCTCATGACCGACGGCGACCCGGACCACTGGGCACCGCTCGCGCCGTTCGTCTACGGGCTTCGGTACTCGGAGGCGACGCTGGGCGCGGCCGCCGCTATCCTCGGATTACTCCCCGTCGTCGTGGTTCTCCTCGTCGCCAACGACTACCTCGTGAAGAGTCTCGCCGCGACGGTGCCGGCGGAGCACTGAGCGGCCTCAGTTCCCGGTCCAGCGCAGGAGGAACAGCGTCCCCTCGAACAGCGTTATCATGGTCACCGCGATGATGATGGGCGCCATCCCCGTCGGGTCGGGGCTGACGAAGAACGCCAGTCCGAGGAAGGAGGCCCAGAAGATGAGGCGGCGCTGGACCAACCACTCCCGCGTGACGAGGTTCATCATGATGGCGAGCATGATGAACAGCGGAATCTGGAAGATGATGGCGTTGTAGCCCATCAGGATGAGGATGAGGTTGAACGTCTCCTTCAGACCGAAGGCGACGACGGCCGTCCCGGTGGTGTAGGAGGTGAAGTACGCGAAGATGGACGGGAGGACGATGAAGTGCGCGAAGGCGACGCCGATGAAGGCGAGGATGAGACTCGTCGGCACGGCGGCGAGGTAGTACCGGCGCTCTCGGGGGAACAGACCGGGGCGCATGAACAGATACGTCTCGTAGACGAACACCGGCAGTCCGACGATGAGGCCGCCCAAGGCGGCGACTTTCAGTTCGGTCAGGACGAGTTCGAGGGGGCCGTACACTCGCGGGCGGCGGTCGGCTATCTCCGGCGCGCCGGGGATGTGCTTGTTCCACAGGAAGTTGATGACCTCCGTCGAGCTGACGAAGTTCAGATTCAGCGCCGAGTTGGCTAGGTCGGCGCCGGGGTACAGCAGGAGGGTGATGAGGCCGCCGATGAGGAACACCACCGCGAGACGGTTGATCATCTCCTCGATGTGCTCGGCCAGCGGCATCTCCTGGTCGGACTCCGGCCCGTCGCCGAACATCCCCTCGTCGACGTCGTCGTCCGCGAAGTCGTTCCGGGACTGCCCGGCGACGGCGGGCGCGCCGCCGTCGGTGTCGGCGACTGCGTGCGATCCGTCGTCGGACACCTCTCTCCGTTCGGTCGCCTCCGTATCGGGGTACTCGTGACCCTCGGGCCAGAGCGGTTCGTCGCCCTCCCTCTCGACGTCGGAAGCGTCGTCGGCGTCGGCAGTATCGGTGTCGGCGGCGGCGTCGGTAGCATCGACGTCGTCGGTGTCGGCGGCGGCGTCGACGTGCGAGTCGTCAGTATCCGCCGCGCTCATCCCGTCGTCGGGGGGCGAGGGGGCGTCCGCCTCCCGGTCTTCCTCCGGCGGCGGGATGAGGTCCTCGCGTTCGAGGTTCACGTCGTCCACCTCGTCCGAGCCATCCGAGTCGTCGTCCGCACCGGGTCGGCCGTCGTCGGCGTCTTTGTCCTCGCCGCCGTCGCTTTCGTCGGTGTCGTCGGGGACGGAGCCGTCGCTCTCGGCGTCGTCCGACGACGCGGACGCTCCGTCGGTCGGCGTCTGGGACGACTCGGGCGCGTCGGCGTCCGGGGTCGAATCGTCGGACTCGTCGGGGTCCGTCGGCGGACGCTCCGACTCCGAATCGTCGGCCATTCACCAGAGATTCACTGCCCGGTTCTTATAGGCCTTTCCGGATGGCCGCGCCAGCGAGACGGCGCGGTCGGCCGCGGCCGACCGTATGAAAAAGATTGATAACCGCGAGACGGCTTTCGTCGGGTATGTCTAGCGCGCTAGACGGTGATACTCGCCGCGCACTCGACGAGGGTCGGGAGACCGCGGGGGCGATGCTCCGCGCGGCGCAAAAGGACCTGCAGAAGGTCTTCATCGTCTTTCTCATCGGCTTTCTCGGCACGTTCTACGCGCTTCGTCTGTACGTCTGGGACTTCCTGAAGGCGGTGATGCGGCAGAACATGTCGGAGATAATCAACGAGCAGGTCAAGATTATCGCCCAGACGCCGTTCGACGTGGTCCTCCTGCAGGCGAAAATCGGGATGGTGACGGGGCTCATCCTCGCCGCGCCCGTGTTCATCTACTTCTCGCGCGACGCCCTCAGAGAGCGCGGCTACTGGCCGTCCGCGCCGGTACCGAAGTGGCAACTCGGGCTCATCCTCAGCGGGATGGTCGGCCTGTTCGCCCTCGGCGTCGCCTACGGCTACCTCTTTTTCTTCCCCATCACGTTCTCCTTTCTCGCGAAGAACACCTACAACATCGGCTTCGCGCCCACCTACTCCATCGTCAAGTGGGCGCAGTTCATGTTCCTGCTCACCGTCTCGTTCGGGTTAGCGAGTCAGCTTCCGCTGGTGATGACGCTGCTGTCGTACACCGAGATCGTCCCGTACGAGACGTTCCGGGACCAGTGGCGCTACGCCGTCATCGGCGTCTTCCTCGCCGGGGCGCTGTTCACGCCGCCGGACCCGTTCACGCAGATACTCTGGGCCATCCCGGTGTTGACGCTGTACGGCGTCAGCCTCTATCTCTCGAAGATTCTCGTCACGGCGCGTCGCGGCAGCGAACGCCTCGACGCCCGCGGCGCCGTCGGCAAGCGCTGGAACGTCGTCGCCGGCGCCGGCGTCCTCGGCGGCGCGGCCGTCTACCTGTTCTACACCTACGGCGGCCCAGCGGCCGTCGACCGGGCACTCCGTCTCATCGGGAGCGACTATCAGTTCCCCACGCCCGACGGGATGTTCGGACTCCCCGCTGGGAGCGCTCTCGTTCTCCTGTCGGTGCTCGGCGGCCTCGCCTTCCTCCTCCTCGGCGTCGGCTACGCCATCTACAAGGACCTCGAGGAGTCGGTCGGACCGCTCGACCGCGGCGTGGGCGACCCCTCGAACATCGACGTCCGCGAACTCGACACGGCGGGCGTCCGCGCCGCGCCGCCCGAGGCGTTCGCCGACCTGAGCGAGGAGGAGGTGATGGCGATAGCGGGCGACGCCCTCGACGAGGGGGACAACGAACGCGCGCAGGCCATCCTCGACCGGTTCGACGAGGCCGAGGAAGGACGCGAGGCAGGAGACGGAACCCGGACGAGCGAGGGGGAGGAACCCAGCGAACTCGAAGACCGGACGACGCGCGCCGGCGGCACGTTCTTCAGCGAACTCACCGACGGCGAGACGGACGAGGACGACATCGGCGGCTACTACAAGGATATCACGTTCATCCTCGAATCGGTCACGACGCGGGCGTTCTGGATCGTCGGCGTGTTCATGCTCTCCCTGACGGGGACGTTCATGTGGCTGTACACAGTCGGCTTCCGAGAGGTGTACGAGAGCTTCCTCGACCGCCTGCCCGCCTCCGTGACGCCCGACGAGGTGCTGAACGTCGTCGCCCTCCACCCGATGGAGGCGCTGCTGTTCGAGGTGAAGTTCTCGACGCTCGTCGCCGTGCTCGTCACCCTCCCCGTCGTCGCGTACTTCGCGTGGCCGGCCCTGCGCGAGCGTCAGATCGTCCGCCGTCGCCGCCGCACGGTGTTTCTCTGGACGGGGTCGCTCGTCGGCGGCCTGCTCGCCGGGTTCATCTTCGGCTACTTCTACGTCGCTCCCGCGGTCATCTCGTGGCTCGTCAACGACGCGGTGCAGGCGAACATGATAATCACCTACCGCATCACCGATTTCTTCTGGCTCATCTTCTTCACGACGGGCGGCATCGGCCTCCTCGCCGACATCCCCATCCTCATGCTGCTGCTCAACGGGTCGGGAATCCCCTACCAGACGCTCCGCAACCGCTGGCGCGAGGTGACCGTCGTCGTCCTCGCGTTCGCCGCGGTGTTCACGCCCGCCGGCATCCTCACGATGTTCCTCGTCACGATTCCGCTGATGGTCGCCTACGGCGTCGGACTCGGCGTCCTGCTCGTCGTCACCTTCGGCGGCCGGCGCAACCTCGCACCCGCCCGGTCGAACTGAGTCGACCGGGCGGAGAAGGCGAGAGGGCTCTCCGGGCCCTATCGGACTGCGGATGTCGCTCTGCCGACAGGCTATTGAAAAGCCGTAAATATGCGCCCGAGAATCCACGAGTATGTCCAAGATAAGCGTCGAGATACCCGACGAACTCCTCGCCGACCTAGACGAACACGTCGGAGACGACAGGAAATTCGTCAACCGCAGCGACGCCATCCGCGCGTCCGTCCGCAAGACCCTCGACCTACTCGACGAGATAGACGCCCGCCACGACAGAATCGACAATGAGTGAGGGGCGACTCGAAACCGGGCAGGTCGTCCTCCTCGGCCTGTTCGTCACCGCGTTGACGACGGCGCAACTCACGGCCTCGAAACTGCTTGCCGTGCCCGTCCCGGAGGCTATCGGGACGCTCCCAGTCGTCGGCGCGACGGTGCTGATGCCCGGCGCGGCGGTGGCGTACGCGCTCACTTTCTTCGCCTCCGACTGCTACTCGGAACTGTACGGCCGCCGACCGACGCAGGTGATGGTCAACGTCGGCTTCGCGATGAACTTCGTCCTCCTCGCGTTGGTGTGGGTCACCATCCTCATGCCCGCCGCCGACCCGGAGTTCGCCGGGCAGTTTCGCGCCGTCCTCGCCTCCGGAACGAACGTCGTCGCGGGGAGCCTCCTCGCCTATCTCGTGAGTCAGAACTGGGACGTGTTCGTCTTCCACCGCATCCGCGAGGCGACCGGACGCCGCCACCTGTGGCTCCGCAACGTCGCCTCGACGGCGACCAGTCAGGCCATCGACACGGTCATCTTCGTCCTCGTCGCGTTCTCCGTTGCGCCGCGGGTGCTCGGTATCGGCGACGCCCTCCCCTGGAGCGCCCTCCTCTCGCTCATGGTCGGGCAGTACCTCCTGAAACTTCTCATCGCCGTCGTCGACACGCCGTTCGTCTACGGCGTCGTCGCCGCCCTCGGCGGCGGCCGTCCCGACGAACGGGACCCGTGGGCGCTGGAGTGACCGGGCTTCTGACCAGTCAGCGACGGGACTAACCATCTTATGCGGGACGGTATCGTACGGCATGCATGAACGTAGAGCGACGCGTTCGCCTGACAGAGGGAGACACGATGGAGAGCGGGCTTCGATGCCCGGAGTGCGGGACGTACACGACGTTCTCCGACATCATCACCACCGGGCAGTGCCGACGAGGGGGAGGACGGGGCAGTTGCGAGGCCCGACTCCGCGTCGACGTGGTCGTGGAGAATCGGCCGGAGTGACGGCGGCGAAGGGAAAAGGATGGACCGGTGAAGAGCGGCGAAGAGCGGGGGAAAAGCGGGAAGCGACGGCGCGAGGCGCTTACCGTTCGCCGCTCACCCGTCGACGACTTCGGCGAACCCAAAGTTCGGCTTGAGGTCGGTGACGCGCACCCGAACCTCCTCGCCGGCCTCTGTCCCGGGGACGAACAGCGTGTAGCCGTCGACCTTGGCGATGCCGTCGCCCTCGCTTCCCACGTCGTCGACGACCACGTCCAGTTCCTCGCCCTCGGTGACGGGCGCCGTGATGCGGTGTTTGCCGACGAGATACTGCTCCGAGGACTCGTCGCGGGAGGCGTCCGGGCGGACCGAGCGGACGTACTGGAACTCTTTTTCCACGTCCGCGCGGAAGTCCGCGAGGTCCTGCCCGTCGAACACCTTCACGGCGAAGTCGCCGCCGGCGGGGAGGAGTTCCAGGGCCACCTCGAACGCCTGCCGGGCGAGGTGGATAGAGCGGGCGTGATCCAGCGAGTACTCGCCGGTCATGTTCGGCGCCATGTCCGAGATGACGACGTCGGCGCCCTCCTCGCCGATTCGCTCGCGGAGCCGTTCCTTCGTCGCCTCCTCGGTCATATCGCCCTTGATGGTCTCGACGTTCCCCGAATCGAGGTCGCGGATGCGCTGGAAGTCGACGCCGACGACCGCTCCCTGGTCGCCGACGGCCTCCGCGGCGACCTGTAGCCACCCGCCGGGGGCGGCCCCGAGGTCAACGACGGTGTTGCCGGGGCCGAACAGCCCCGTCTCCTCGTCCAACTGTTTCAGCTTGTACGCCGACCGGGTGCGGTAGCCCTCCTGTTTCGCCTTGTTGTAGTAGTGGTCCTTGCGCGCCATCGTCTCGTACCCTCGATACCGTCTCGAACGATTTACCGCCATCGCCTCGCGCCGGCGTGCCGACTCGCGGCTCAGGTCCCGTCTATCTCCGCCTCCACCTCGTCGAACAGGGCGACGACCCGCTCTTCTATCTCGTCGCGAATCGCTCTCGCGCCGTCCTCGCCCTCGCCGTCCGGGTCGTCGAGCGCCCAGTCGCGCACGTCGAGGCCGCCGGAGGTGTCGAGTTCGAGCGTCGAACAGCCCATTGTCGCCACGAAGTCGCACGTCTCCAGTTCCTCGGTCGAAATCTCCCGCGGTGTGCGGTCAGAGAGGTCGAACCCCTCCTCGTCCATGACGCGGACGACTACGTCGTGGACGTGGTCGGCGGGGTGCGTCCCGCCGGTCAGTATCTTCACGCGGTCCTCCAGTCCCCGCCGGTCTCGCTCTCGTTCGGCGAAGGCGGTCGCCATCTGACTCCGGCCCGCGTTCTGGACGCAGACGAACGCGACCCGGACCGCGTCGACGGGGTCGACCTCGGGGGCGGCGCGGTCGGCGTCGCTCATCGCGTCCCTCGCGCCGTCTCGTAACCGAATCTCGCGTCTCGTTCCATGAGAAACCCGTGAGGAGGAACGCACATAGCTGTTCTGTGGGGTGGCGCGACATGATGCGAGAAAGGGTCGCGCGCCGTCCCGCGTGGGCGTGCGAGAACACACTTTGTGAGCGGGCGAATCAAGGGTATTTTTAAGCCCGCTGTCGTAGCTGAGTCCACATGTTCAAGGCCATCGTGAGCGCCTCCACGCTCCGGGACGCGCTGGATTCGGTGAGCGTGCTCGTCGACGAGTGTAAGATCCGACTGAACGAGGACGACCTCTCGATTCGAGCGGTCGACCCCGCGAACGTCGGTATGGTCGACTTGACGCTCGACGCCGCCTCGTTCGAGTCCTACGAGGCCGACGGCGGCGTCATCGGCGTCAACCTCTCGAAACTCGAAGACTTCGTCGGCATGGCGAACTCCGACCAGTTGGTCGAACTCGAACTCGACGAAGAGACGCGGAAGCTCCAGATTCGCATCGACGGCCTCACCTCGACGCTCGCCCTCATCGACCCCGACTCCATCCGGCAGGAACCCGACATCCCGGACCTGGACCTCGCCGCCGAAATCGTCCTCGAAGGCGCGCAACTGGACCGCGGCATCAAGGCCGCCGACATGGTCTCCGACCACGTCCGCCTCCGCGTCGACGCCGAGGAGGAGGCGTTCCACATCCAGGCGCAGGGCGACACCGACGACGTGGACTTCCAACTCGACGCCGAGGACCTCATCGACCTCACCTCGGGGACGGCCGACTCGCTGTTCTCCTTGGACTACCTAAAGGACATGAACAAGGCCATCCCGAAGGACGCCGAGGTCACCATGGAACTCGGCGAGGAGTTCCCCGTGAAACTCCACTACCGCATCGCCGAGGGACAGGGCAACGTCACCTACATGCTCGCCCCGCGCATCCAGAGCGACTGAGCGGACGGCCGTCCGAGGGCGCTCGGACCGTTCGATGTCCCTCCGCCGACGGCGTTCGACGCGTCTCTCGGTTCTACTCGTTCTCTCCCTTCTCGTCTCCCTGTTCCCGTTCGGTCGCCCGTTGCAGCGACGGCGGATATCGCTACTTCGACTCGTTCGGCGGCGCGGCCGGCGCGACGGCGCCGAGGGTGCGGCCGGCGAGGATGGCGACGATTGGGAGGGCCAGTAGCGCGCCCGCGACGAACGGCGACCAGTAGGCGAGAACGTACAGCGCCGCCATCAGCGGCGGGCCGACGGTCCGACCGAGACTCCCCGCCCCCTGCGTGACGCCGAAGGCGTTCCCCTGCCGGTCGGCCGGCACGGCGCGCGAGACGAGCGTCGACAGGGCGACGTTCAGCAGGCTGTTTCCGACCGAGAGACACGCGAGGACCGCCAGGAGCACCGCCACGGGCCCCGTGAACCACGCGGGGCCGACGCTGCCGAGCGGAACGGCCGCGCCGACGAGATGCGAGAACGGTATCGTAGCGAGGGCGAAGACGAGGATGACCGCGCCCGCCAGCGCGATGTGGCGCTCGGGGTAGCGGCGGGAGAGGCGGCCGACGAGGACGCCCTGGTTCAGCACGCCGAGGACGCCGATGTAGGTGAGAAGCAGCGCCGTCTGCGTCTCGTCGTAGCCGAACAGGTCGGCCGCATAGGGGATGAACATGACCTGTACCCCCGAGAACGCCAGCGAGAGGAGGAAGAAGGCGACGACGAGGCCGCGGAGCGGGGGGGCGCGCAGGGCCGAGAGGAACTGGCCGACGAGCGTCGCGCGCTCCGCCGTCCCGCGCTGTCTGTCTGGTTCGGGGAGAAAGGCCGCGGTGGCGGCGAGTGCGAGGAGGCTGAGGCCGGCCGCGACGAAACTCGGCAGGGAGAAGCGCGTCGCCGGGACGAACGACGGGAGGACCGACTCCGCGGCGGCGACGACGCCGTCGCTGGCGGCGGCGCCGCCGATGGCCGGGCCGAAGACGAATCCGAGGCCGAACGCCGCGCCGACGAGTCCGAGGGCGGCGGCGCGGCGTTCGGCCGTCGTCACGTCGGCGATGTACGCCTGCGCCGTCGCGATGTTGCCGCCCATCGCTCCCGCGAGCATCCGCGAGGCGAACAGCGTCGCGAGCGCCGCCGTCGTGCCGAGGAGGACGCCGACTTCGGCGGCGAGGCCGAAGACGGTCCACGCGAGGACGTTGCCGAACAGCGACAGCATCAGCACGGGCCGGCGACCGTGCGCGTCCGAGAGGCGGCCGAGTAACGGCGCGAAGAGGAACTGCATCAGCGAGTACGACGCGGCGAGCAGGCCGATGAGCACGTCGCTCACCGCGAAGCTGCGGACGTAGAACGGGAGGACGGGGATGACGACGCCGAACCCGAGCAGGTCGATGAACACGATGCCGACGACGATGGCAAGGGCTCGACGGGGAGAGTCGACGACCTCCGACGCGGGCGTCGGCGCCCCGTCGTCGCCGCCCGTCGCCTCTGGTTCGCTCACGGAGGAGAGACGGGCGGTGAGAACGTAAATGGGGCGCGGGCCGTGCGAGCGGTGCGCTCGGACGGTCCGAGTACGCCGGGGAACGAAGGTGAACGGGAGCGGGAGTCGACCGCGGGGTCAGTGGTGACGGTCGATGACGCGCTTTGCCGACTGGGCCTTCTCCTTCCAGCCGTATCCGGCCTCGTAGACGTGGCGCTTGCTGTCGACCAGTTGGGCGGGCGTGGCCTCCTCGAACCCGCCGCGGGACCACGTCCCGCTCTCTTCGAGCCACGACACCACCTTCTCGCGCGTCTCCGACCACGAGAGGCCGACCATCTCGTACCACGCGATCATGGCGAAGACGGCGTTGTCGTGACAGCCGGGAACGCTCCCGCGGCGGTAGATGGTCTTCATCGGTTCCGCGGTGGGTTCGGACACCTCCTCGCGGAACTCCTCGGCGGTCAGCAGTCGGAGGACGCCGTTGGCCTCCGACACCCGACCGTCGCGCTCCAGACGCTGGAGGGCGGCGCGGTGGAGGTTGTCCCAGTCGCCGTGGACGTTCGATTCGAGGTCGTCCGCGGAGACGGGACCGGCCGTGAGTCGCGCGACCACGTCGACGTAGGCTTTCTCGACGGCGGGCCACGGCGTCCCCTCGAAGCGGCAGTCCACGTCGTGGAGGCTGTTGGTGGCCCGGCAGTCGGGGCACGGGTAGTCGAACTGCGGCACGTCGTGGGAGAAGGCGTCGCGCCGTCTTAGGTCGTGCGGTGTGGGTTTCGAGCCGTCCGAGAGCGGGACCGGGGGGAACGGAACCGGAACGGACCCGCGACAATCGTCGTGTTTATTCAGTCAGACCGGCAACGACGAGCCGAACCGATGGACCCGCACTTCGCCCGCTATCCGTTCTTCGACGGCGCGCGCGCCGCCGTCGGCGACGCGGACATCTCGCCGGCGGAACTCATCGCGGAGGACGCTCCCGCCGTCGAGCGGGGCTTAGAGCGGGTCGAGCGCGCTCTGATGGAGGGCACCGTCGCGCCCGAAGACGAGCGACGCTGGACCGACCGCGAGGAACTGCTCTCCTACCCCATCGCGCGCATCCTCGTCTCCCTCGTGGACACGCCCGCCGCCGTCGACAAGTACGCCGCCGCGGAGGCCGCGACGGCGCACGACCGTCTCCGCGCGGACTTCGAGTCGGACGACGACGGCCTGCAGAGCACGGGGACGCGACCCGTCTCCCTCAACGACGTGCTCCGCGAGTTCGACCTCTCGGGCGACGTGCGGCCCGAACGAGACGGCCCGGACGGGTCGGGGGGGTCGAGCGCCCGGCGGAGCGGCGAACGGCGCCCCTCGCACTACTGGGTGGACGTGGGCGCGTACCTGACGCTCTCGACGGCCGAGTGGGGCGAGCGCTGGCGCCTCGTCAACCGCGAACTCGCCGCCGGCGACGTGCGCGTGACCGACGAGGAACTCCGTCGACTGCTGGAGGAGGCGGTGCGCCGCCGCGTCGCAGAGGGCCTCCCGTTCTCGGTGCGCGGAAGCGCGGCGGGCGAGGAGATAGCCGACGCCCTCGACGACGAGGTGACCGCGCTGCGGAACCTCCTGAACGACCACGACGCCGCGGGGCGCGCGGAGGTGGACGCCGTCGTCCCGGGCCTGTTCCCGCCCTGCATGAAGGAGTTGGTCCAACGGGCCCGCAGCGACGAGTCGCTCCCGGCACACAGCGAGTTCTCCTTGGTCTCCTTCCTCGTCGCCCTCGGGATGGACGCGACGGAAGTGACGACGCTCCTCGGGGCCGACGGGGAGGCGGCGTCGCGCATGGAGACGCGCGTGGAGTATCTCGCCGACGCGGAGGGGGCGCAGTTCGCTCCCCCGTCCTGCGCGAGCATGCAGTCGTACGGCGACTGCGTGAACAGAGACGAGCGCTGCGAGACCATCTCGCACCCGCTGTCGTACTACGCGGGCGCCCTGCGGGACGCCGGCGAGGTGCGCGATTGGCGCGAGGCGCTATCGTAGCGTCCGCAACTGAGTACCGGTCCGACCGCACGATATCGTGCGGTCGAGCGAGCGAAGACGTGCGGACGCGACTGCACCCGACGGCGGCTGAACCCGAGCGTCGCTCCGGAGGGAGGAGAAGACCGAACGACCGAGAGCGCCGCGCTCAGCGGTCGAGGACGAAACCGATGATACCCATAACCAGTACGAACAGGGCGAGGATGCCGACGAGCACGAGGCCGCCGTCCCCGACGAGTCCGCCGTCGTTGTAGGTCGCACCGACGCCCACAACGAGCGCGATAAAGAAGCCGACTGCGACGACGGAGACGGCGATCTTCCGACGCATCTCCGCTTCGAGAGCCATGCCCCTGCCTTCCGCTGGCCGTTCTAAAAGCGCTTCGAAGAGCGTCCGGACTCCATATGAAACGAGGGTTTATCTTCGTTCGGAGCGTAGAAGAATATAACGAGAGAGCGGCAAGAGAGACGCTCTCTCGGCACGAATCAACCATGACGCACACCCGAAACACACCCGCGTCGACAGCCCGTTCCGCGCCCGCCGTCCACCCCGTGAGGCGGATGACGACCCTCCCCGCGGAGGGGTTCGCCGGCCGCACCCGCCGCGCCCGCGCCGAGGCGATGGCCATCCGACCGCTCAGAGACGGGCGGTACGTCGTCGAGACGGCCGGCGGAACGTACGTCGTCGACGTGGAGACCGGAAACTGCACCTGCCCGGACAGCGCCATCAGACACGCCCGCTGTAAGCACCTGCGCCGCGTCGCCATCGAGATAAACGAGGGGCTGGTCCCGACGCCCGGCGAGCGAACGAGCGTCTGCGCCGTCTGCGGCCGCCGGACGTTCGTCCCGATGTTCGACCCCGCGCCCGCCCTCTGCGAACGGCACGACCACGTCCCCGGCGACCTGGTGCGCGACAGGGAGACGAAGAGCCTCCTCGTCGTCGTCCGCGCGACGGGCGAACGCGCCGACGAGTCGACCACCGAGAACGGGACGCTCGTCGCCGACTACGAGAGCAACGCAAACTACGGACGGCACGAACCCGTCTTCGAGGCCGTCTACGTCGACTCGCTGCCCCTCTCGGGCGGCGTAGCCGACCTGGCGGGGCGGACGCGCTATCGCTTCCCCGCCTCGCGCCTCCGTCCGGTCAAATCGGGCTTCGCCGACGCCGACGCGGTCCGACACGCGACGGCGCAGGACCGGCCGAAGACGAGACAGGCGTCGCTGGTCTAGTCGGCGCCGTCAGACGCGCGTCATCGTACAGTGGAAACGAAGGGGTTCGAGCGGGCGGGTTCGGGAGTCCGGGCGGCGGCGTTCAGTCGCCGTCCGCCGACTCCTCGCTCACGTCCGTCAGTTTGCTCTGAGCGGGGCCGCCGACGAACGACTCGAACGGTTCCCCCTCCGCCAGCGCCGTCTCCTTTTTCACCCGGTAGTTGCCGCCGTCGGTCGTGTAGAGGTCGCCGGGGTGGAAGAAGTACCAGTCCTCGCGGTCAAACCGAACGGCGACGCGGGCCTTCGCGCCGAAGTTCTGCGAGAAGTAGATGAGCGCCTCCACCTCTTCGCCCTGGAGGTAGATGGGCCGACCCGAACTCGCCTTCGCTTCGATGGCGTAGAACGTCTCGCCGTTGCCCGCGAGGACGTCCGGGAGTTCGCGTTCGGTCGCGCTCCCCGACGCCGGCGCGCGCATGACCGCGAACCCGGCCTCGTCGAGGCGGTTGACGAGTTCGCGTTCCCTGCGGTCGCCCTTTCGATTCGAGGACATGGACGACTCTCGGCCGCGGCCGTTCTTAAATGAGACGAAGGAACCGAACCGGTCGGCAAAAGCACCTATCAACTCTCGATTTGAGAAGATTACCACATGAGTCAGACGGAAGGAAGTGGGCCCGCATCGTCGGACGAACAGACGCCACAGCGGGCGATCCTCGAATCCGAGATAGAGCACGGCCTGAACGAGTTGCAACGCCCGACGGGCGGTCTGTTCCTCTCAGCGCTGTCCGCGGGGTTGGATATCGGCTTCGGCCCCCTGCTGATGGCGACGGTGGCGACGACGGCGGCGGGTATCTGGGCGGACGTCACGCAGAGCCTCGTCCTCGCGAACCTCTACGCCATCGGGTTCGTCTTCGTCGTCCTCGGTCGGTCGGAACTGTTCACCGAACACACCACGCTGGCGGTGATTCCGGTGCTCAACGGCGACGCCTCCACGAGTCAACTCGGCCGTCTATGGGGTGTCGTCTACGCCGGTAACGTCGTCGGCGCCGGCGTGTTCTCCGTCATCGCCGTCACCGTCGCCCCCTCGTTCGGCATCGTCGAACCGAGCGCGTTCGTCGAACTCGGCAAGCAACTAGTCGACCATCCGGTGGAGGCGAAGTTCACCGCCGCCATCCTCGCCGGGTGGCTGATGGGCCTCCTCTCGTGGCTCGTCTCCGCCGCGCAGGAGACCATCAGCCGGACGCTCTTCGTCTGGCTCGTCGCCACCACCATCGGCATCGCCCACCTGCCGCACTGTATCGCCGGCATCGTCGAGGTGCTCCCGGCCATGCTGTTCTCCTCGGAGATCGGACTCGCCACGTTCGTGGAGTTCATGGTCGTTTCCACGGTGGGGAACGCCATCGGCGGAACCGTCTTCGTCGCCCTCCTGAAGTACGGACACGTCGTCCGCGGCGGGTCGACGACCGCGCGGTGAGGACGCGGCATCACCCGTAGCGTTATTTCCCGTGGCGTGGTACTTTCGCTCATGCCCCTCCGACTGCTTGAACGACTCCGCGCGTTCGTCTCCTCGGACCGGGAGCGAGACTCCGTCTGGAACGTCATCCCGCGGTGGCAGTACGACGGCCTCCACGTCGAATCCGGCGGTATCGCGCGCGGCGAACAGGAGAAGGCGCTTGACGACATCGAGCGACAGGCGGACGAAATCGACGGGCGGTCCCGATAGCCGGCCATCGGTCGCCGTAGTTGCGATTTCGAGTGAGGTTTTTATAGTTGGGAATTTGACCAATAGTCGATGTACACGATGTCGAGCGACGACTTCACGATGCACACGAGCGACTGCGACGCGGTCGGAGGAGGGATGCCGGTATCCAGTCTACCGGACGAAGTCACGTCGCTGGACGATTTGGACTGCGAGTGCTGGGGCGCGTTCGACTCGTTCGACGAAATCGAGTGAGCGGCGCGGGGAAAGGGAGAGGGCGAACCGACGCCGCGTCGGTTACCTCACCCTCACGTCCCGTGGCTCCAACTCCCCATGTACTCGCGCTGTTCGTCCGAGAGCGCGTCTATCTCGACGCCCTCGGCGGCGAGTTTTATCTCCGCGACTTCCTTGTCCAGTCCATCCGGCACGTCGTGGACGCCCGCGTCGTAGTCGTCGCCGTTCTCCACGAGTTCGCGGACGCAGACGGCCTGCACGCCGAACGACTGGTCCATCACTTCGATGGGGTGACCCAGCGCGATGGGCGAGGCGAGGTTGACGAGGCGGCCCTCCGCGAGGACGTTGATGCGGCGGCCGTCGTCCATCTCGTAGGCGCGGACGCCGTCACGGGCGTCGTACTCCTCGACGGCGAGGTCAGAGAGGGCGTCGAGGTCGATTTCGATGTCGAAGTGGCCCGCGTTCGAGAGGATGGCGCCGTCCTTCATCACCTCGAAGTCCTCCTCCGTCACGATGTCGCGGTTTCCGGTCGTCGTCACGAAGATGTCGCCCTTCTTCGCGGCCTCCTTCATCGGGAGCACCTCGTAGCCCTCCATGTGCGCTTCGAGGGCGCGGCGGGGTTCGACTTCGGTGACGACCACGTTGGCGTTCTGCCCCGAGGCCTTCTTGGCGACGCCCTTCCCGCAGTAGCCGTAGCCGGCGACGACGACGTTCTTCGAGGCGAAGGAGACGTTCGTCGTCATGGCGATGTTCGCGAGAGAGGACTCGCCGGTGCCGTGGACGTTGTCGAACAGGCGCTTCATCGGCGTGTCGTTGACGGCGAAGACGGGGTAGTCCAACGCGCCGTCCTCGTCCATCGCGCGGAGGCGGTGGACGCCCGTCGTCGTCTCCTCGCACCCGCCGACGATGGTGTCGATGAGTTCGGGGTGCTCCTCGTGGATGGCGAACACCATGTCCATCCCGTCGTCGACGGTGATGGTAGGTTCGTGGTCGATGACCGACTCGATGGCCGCGTAGTAGTCCTCGTCGCCGACGCCGCGGACGGCGTAGGAGGTGATGGCGTCGTTGGCGTCGAGGGCGGCGCTCACGTCGTCGTGCGTCGACAGCGGATTACAGCCGGTGATGGCCACCTCGGCGCCGCCGAGAGCGAGGAGTTCGACGAGGTTCGCCGTCTTCGCCTCGACGTGCATCGCCATGCCGATGACCTCGCCGTCGAGGGGTTGGTCGGCCTCGAACTGCTCGCGGAGTTCCGTCAGGATGGGCATGTGCTGGAGCGCCCAGTCCATCTTGCGTCGTCCCTCTTCGCGGGCGCTCTCCACGTCGTCGAGATGCTCGCTTACGGGGGCATAGTCACTCATGGGCGAGGGTTTGAGCAGGTGCGGCAAAACCCTACCGAAGGCGGGTTGGGCGCGTCGGCGGTCGACGGCCGCCGAACGTGAGTCGAAGACGGGCGACGAGACCGACCGTCATCGATAGCCGGCGAACGGTATTTGTCACCGCGGCCGGAACGGAAGACGAACATGACCGAACTGACGCGGACGGCCTGGGGCATGGCCGAGGCGGCCGAGGACGAGATAGAGACCGTCGACGTCGAGCGGTTGGCGGCGGAACTCGGTCGAGAGGACGTCGTCGTCCTCGACATCCGCGACATCCGAGAGGTTTGGCTCGAAGGCTCCATCCCCGGCGTGAAGCACGCGCCCCGCGGGATGCTCGAATTCTGGGCGGACCCGGAGACGGAGTACTACAAGGACTACTTCGACCCCGATAAGCGATACATCTGCTACTGCAACGAGGGCGGTCGGTCGGCCCTGGCCGCCAAGCGACTCGGAGAGATGGGCTATAGCGACGTCGCCCACCTCGGCGGCGGCTTCACCGCGTGGCAGGAGGCGGGCAGAGACGTCGTCGACGTGCCGCAGAAGGACTACAAGAACTGAATCAGGTCACTCCGCTCGCTTGACCAGCGACGCCGCTCGCTCCCGCGCCGTCTCCACGACTCGCTCCTCGTCCAGCGTCTGCACCTCTCTGTCCTCCATCAGCACCTGCCCGTCGCAGACGGTGTGGCGCACGTCGGACCCGCGGACGGCGTAGGCGAGGTGGCTCACCGCGTCGTGGGCGGGCGCGAGGTGCGGGGCGTCGAAGTCGACCACTATCAGGTCCGCCGCTTCGCCCTTCTCGATTCGGCCGCCGGGCAGACCGACGGCGTCGGCGCTGCCGGCCGTCGCGGCGGTGACGGCGGCGGCGGCGGGGACGGCCGCGGCGTCGTCCGCCCCGAGTTTCCCTATCATCGCCGCGTCGCGCAGTTCGTCGAACACGTCGAGGTCGTTGTTCGAGGCGGCGCCGTCGGTGCCGATGCCGACGTTCACGCCCGCGTCCAGCATCTCTTGGACGGGCGCGATGCCGGAGGCGAGTTTCGTGTTCGAGGCGGGGCAGTGAATCACGCTCGTGCCCCGCGCGGCGAGCAGTTCTATCTCCTTGGCGTCGACGTGGACGCCGTGCGCGAGGAAGTCCTCCTCAGTGAGCATCCCGAGGTCGTCGGCGTACGACAGGGGACGCGTCCCGTGCTCGTCGACGATGGGGGATACCTCGTCGGCCGTCTCGTTCGCGTGGAAATGTAGCGGAATCCCCTCCTCGCGGGCCGTCGCCACCGACTCGCGGAGGAACTCCTCGCCCACCGTCGTCAGCGAGTGGGGCATGAACGCCGTCTCGATTCTCCCGCCTGCGGCGCCGTCGAACTCTCGGGCGACGCGGAGGCTCTCCTCGATGTCGGCGGCGGCGTCCTCGTCGTCCTTCGCGACGGTGACGACGCCGTGGCCGAGGCGGGCCCGCATCCCCGACTCCTCGACAGCGGCGGCGACTTCGGGCACCTCAAAGTACATGTCCGCGAAGGCCGTCGTCCCCGAGCGAATCATCTCCACGATGCCGAGTTCGGTGCCGGCGCGCACGTCCTCGGCTTCGAGGGCGGCCTCCGCGGGCCAGATGTCCTCTCGGAGCCACGACCCGAGCGGTTTGTCGTCGGCGTACCCCCGGAGGAGCGTCATCGCCGCGTGCGTGTGGGCGTTGACGAGGCCCGGCATCACCACGCCGCCCTCGGCGTCCAGCGTCTGGCCGTCGTACTCGGCGGCGATTCCCTCGCCCACGTCCTGGACGCGGCCGGCGTCCCGGTCGACGACCACGTCGGCGTCCTCGACGGAGCAGTCGGGTCGGAGCACCCGCCCGCCCGCGATACAGAGCGCGTTCATGGACGGGCGTACCGACGGCGGGCGTATCACTCCATCGGGTTCCGTCCTCCCGACCCGTGAGCCGAGTGATGCGTGCGGCGAGGTCGCGCGAGTCGATTCCGACGAGAAAGCGGCCGTAGAGCGCTGAGCGGCCCGATTCCCGAACTCCGAGAATCGTGAACCCATCTTACCCTCGGCGCGGGCCGAGTGTACGACTAACACGTCGGCGCGTCCCCCGACGCGCCGATGGAGCGACAGATGACCGAGACACGAACCCAAATCCGCACGTACGTCGACTCGCACCCGGGCGTCCACTTCAACGGACTCGTCCGTTCGCTGGACCTCGCACCCGGTCAGGTCCAACACCACGTCCGCCGCTTGGTCGAAGCGGAGGCGGTCGTCCGCGAGGAGTTCTACGGCCGAACGCACTACTACTCGCCCGGCCTCACCGAGTGGGAACGCGCGACCGTCGCGCTCTATCACCGCGGGACCGCGCGCGAGGTGCTCGAAGCTCTCCTCGAGGACGAGGAGGCGCGCCCGGCGGCCCTCGCCGAGGACCTCGACGTCGCCCGGAGCACGTTGGAGTGGCACGTCGGCCACCTCGAAGCCGAGGGCGTCGTGGAGAAGAGACGCGACATCCGGAACCGCGTGACGCTGGTGCTCGACCGGCCGGCGGCGACGGCGGCGCTACTCTCGCGTCTCGACGCCGACGCGGTGGCGGCGATGGAACGTAACGCCGACGCCGCCGGGACGGGCGAGGCGCCCGTCGACGCCGACTGAGACCGAAAGCACACCCCGACTGACGCGACCCCTTTTCGGCCCTCCCCTCGCCCGGCCGACGGGAGCGAAAGGCGTAGGTTCTACCGCCGAGACGGGGACGTATGCGTATCGCCGTGCCCAACAAGGGGCGTCTCCACGACCCGACCGTCGAACTCTTAGAGCGCGCCGGCCTCCACGTGAAGAACGGAGCGGACCGGAAACTGTACGCCGACACCGTCGACCCCGAGGTGACGGTGCTGTTCGCCCGCGCGGCCGACATCCCCGAGTACGTCCGCGACGGGGCCGCCGAAGTCGGCGTCACCGGCCTCGACCAGATGCGCGAGTCGGGCCACGACCTCGATGAACTCGTCGACCTGGAGTTCGGGTCCTGTCGGTTGGTCCTCGCCGCGCCCGAGGACGGCGACATCACCTCGGTCGAGGACGTGGCGGGGAAGACGGTGGCGACGGAGTTCCCCACCATCGCCCGCGAGTACTTCGCCGAGAAAGGCGTCGACGCCGACGTGGTCGAGGTCACCGGCGCGACCGAACTCACCCCGCACGTCGAGATGGCCGACGCCATCATCGACATCACCTCCACGGGGACGACCCTGCGTATGAACCGCTTAGCCGTCGTCGACGAGGTACTCTCCTCCTCGGTGCGCCTGTTCGCCCACCCCGACGCCGTCGACGACCCGAAGGTCGAGCAGTTGGTGACGGCCTTCCGGTCCGTCCTCGCCGCCGAGGACAAACGCTACGTGATGATGAACGCCCCCCGGGACCGACTCGACGACATCCGCGAGGTGCTCCCCGGTCTCGGCGGTCCGACGGTGATGGACGTGGCCGGCGACGACGGCGTCGCGGTCCACGCCGTCGTCGACGAGCGTCACGTCTTCGAGGCGGTGAACGACCTGAAGGCGGTCGGCGCCTCCGGCATCCTCGTCACCGAAATAGAGCGTCTGGTGGAGTAACGGGCTCAGTTCCGCCAGCGCAGGTCGGGGACGAACACGCCGGGAGCGAGTCGCGCCTCGCCGTAGCGCCACCGGACGTAGGCGACGACGGCGACCGTTCCGACGATGACGGCGCCCATCCCGAGCAACCCGGCCTCGGGGCCGAACGCGCCGCCGGTGAACAGGTCCGGTCCGGTCTCGGTCGTGTTGACGACGTTCGCATCGACGCCGAGTCCGCTGACCGGGAAGCCGTACACGCCGCCCTGAAACAGGTTCCACGTGACGTGGAGGCCGACGGGGATGGCGAGTTCGTCGGTCAGGACGTAGCCCGCGGCGAGGAAGATACCGGCGAGCGAGATTCCGAGGGTGCTCACGAGCGTCGCGTTCGGGTTCGTGAAGTGGGCCGCGCCGAACACGGCCGAGGAGACGAGGACGGCGACGCCGGCGGCGACGGTTCTGGAGGTGTAACCCGCCAGCCCCTCCGCGACGTTCGTGAGGAGGTAACCCCGCGAGAGCACCTCCTCGCTCACGCCGACCGCGAGGAACTGGAGCGTCAGGAGGACGAATCCGGCGAGGAAGCCGCGAGGGCCGCCGGTGAACGTCCCCTCGATTCGGAACCACCCGAGCGCGACCGCGAGGACGAACACGCCGGTCATGAGCGCCGCGCCGAGGAGGAGGCCGAACCCGAGGTCCACCCACCAGTCGCGGTCGACGCCGAGTCCGAGGTCCGCGACGGTCCGCCTGTCGACCACGACGGCGAGGGCGAGAGCGACGAAACCGGGGAGGAGAATGGAGATGAAAGTGGTGACGAAGCCGCCGACCGGGCCGAACAGCCCGGGAAAGACGCTGAAGGCGAGGCCGATGAGGAGTATCGTGACGGGTAGCGCGGCGACGGCGACGAACAACCGGACGAAAGCGCGCGGGCGGCGCTCGCTCCAGTTCCAGACGACGCCGACGACGGTGCGAACGGCGGGCGGAAAGTTCACGCCGGGCGTTCGAATCGGCGAAGCAAGAAAGTGGTCCGTCGAGGTCGGTTAGCCGGGCGCCGACGCCCACAGCGCCAGCACGCCGTACAGCACCGTCCCGAGGAGGATCGAGACGACGACGTGGATGAAGGTGATGTACGCCGTCAGTCCCCTCGACTGCCCGTAGAGGTACTGCACGGCGACGCCGTCGAGAACGACGGCGAGGAGGATGCCGAGGAGGGGGTTCAGCCCGAACGTGGTGACGACGACGGCGACGGCGGCCGGGACGGGACCGACGACGAGGGCGTACTTCACCGGCACGTCCCCGAGGACGTTTCTCGCCGCGATGTGTGCGGTCAAGGAGAGAAACAGGGCCAACGAGACGAACGTACCCGCGACGGCGACGGCGCTGCCGCCGGCGGTGCCGGACTGCAACGGAGTCACGCGTATCGACATACCGGAAGTCACGGACGCCGGCGACTTATAGTGGCGTCCGAACGGCCCCCGTTCGCTACGGTCGCGCGGTCGGGCGAGAGCACGGGACGGGTGCGGGTGAGGGGCGCATCCGTCCGGTCCGAAAGCGAAGAGCGTCTCAGCCGTCGTACAGACCGAGGTCGCTGAGCCGAGAGACGATTTCGTCGACCGCCTTCTCGGCGTCCGAGGGCTGTTTGCCCCCCGTGATGACGAGTTTGCCCGACCCGAAGAGAAGCGCGACCACGTCCGGCGAGTCCAGACGGTAGACCAACCCCGGGAACTGCTCGGGTTCGTACTCGATGTTCTCTAATCCGAGACCGATGGCGATGGCGTTGAGGTTCAGGTCCCGGCCCAGGTCGGCCGACGTGACGATGTTCTGCACCGTGATCTCGGGGTCGTCCTCGACGGGGATCTGCAGGGCGCGAAGCTTCTCGAACACGAGTTCGAGGCTCTCGTGCACGTCGTCGGTCGACTTCGCGCCGGTGCAGACGATCTTGCCTGAGCGAAAGATGAGGGCCGCAGATTTCGGTTCTTGCGTCCGGTAGACGAGTCCGGGAAACTGCTCGGGGTCGTAGTCCGCACCCTCGAGGTCCATCGCCACGCTCTGGAGATCGAGTTCCTGACCGATACCGGTCGAGGCGACGACGTTCTCGATGTTGATAGTATCCTTGGGGTCGGTCATGCGACGACTTAAATGACGTAATAAAGGTTGAAAAAGGTTAGTGCAGTCACCGGGGAGGCGAACGGCGGCCGTTCAGGACGCGGACGTTCTGTGCGGTCACGAGGGCGCCGACGGCCGCGACGAACGCCGGGACGAGGGGGCGAAGCGGCGACGCGTCGACGAAGAGATATCCCGCGGCGAAACAGGCGAACGCGGCGAGTTTGAGGACCGCGAACGAGACGGACGGCGGGAGGGGAGCGACGTCGAACAGGCGGCGGACGAGCGGGTTGCGTTCGCGCGCGCCGGGTCGCGTCACGGCGGCGACGGTGGTGACGTAGTCGCCGACGCCGTAGAGGGCGACGGCCGAGAACCAGAGGGCCGCGTCCAGCGCCGGAACCGGGAGGGACGGGACGGTGACCGGGAGCATCGTCGGAGACGACTGCGCCCGGCGACTTATACGATACCCTCCGACGGACCGCGGCCGCCCCGCCGAACGGTCGAACCGACGCCGAGTCGACACGCTGATACTCGCGGCCGGGAAGTTCCGAGCGTGTACTGCCTCGAACTCGCCGGCCAGGCCGGCGACGAACCGCTCGCCCTCCTCGAAGCCGAACGCGCCGCCGCCTCGGCCGTCGAACGGGTCGCCCCCGGACTGGCGACGGCCCGCGGCGTCCGAGTGGACCGGGTGCCGACGCTCGCGTACACCCACCGGGTCTCGGAACTCCTCGGGCGGGCCGACGCCGACGTGGAGGGCGCCGTCGCCCTCCTGTCGGCCGCCTCCTTCGAGAAAGAAGGGAGCGTCGCCGTCCGCGCCCGCGACGTTCGCTCCTCCTCGGGAGTGAGCGCCTCGGCGGCCGAACGGGCCCTCGGCGGCGTCCTCGTCGACAGGGGGTTCGAGGTCGATTTGGACGACCCCGACAACGTCCTGTGCGCCCTCTTCTCGGCCGATAGCTGCCTGCTCGGCTGGCGGGCCGCCGAGAGCGTCCGCGACTTCGGCACCCGCGTGCCCACCGACCGGCCGTTCTTCCAACCGGGGAGCATGAACCCGCTCGACGCCCGCGCGTACGTCAACCTCGCCGCCGGCCCCGCCCTACCGGACGCGACGGTGGTCGACCCCATGTGCGGCACCGGCGGCCTCCTCGTCGAGGCGGGACTCGCCGGGGCGCGCGTCGTCGGTAGCGACGCCCAGTGGAAGATGGCCCGCGGGACGCAGACGAACCTCGACGCGTACCTCCCCGACGCCGACTGGGAGGCGGTCCGCGGCGACGCCACCTCCCTGCCCCTCCGCGACGACTGCGCCGACGCCGTCGTGTTCGACGCGCCGTACGGCCGGCAGTCGAAGATAGCCCGGCACGAACTCTCGGACCTCGTCGGGGGGGCGCTCTCGGAGGCGGCGCGCATCGCGCCGTCGGCCCTCCTCGTCGCGGACCGCTCGTGGGAGGAGACGGCCGAGAACGCCGGGTGGCGCGTCGACGCCCGGTTCGAGCGCCGCGTCCACGGCTCGCTGGACCGGCACGTTCACGTGCTCTCGCGGGCGTGAGTCGGCGACCGGGTCAGACGAACGCGTCCCGCAGTTTGCGCCCGCGGACGGCCCACGTCTCCGTTCCCGGCCGAGTCGCGAGGACGCCGTCGACGCCCGCGGCGCCGACGGCCGCGGCGACCGCCCGCGATTTGACCGGCCGCGCGTACACGTCTATCCCCTGCTCCGCGGCGCGTTCGACGATGTCGGTTCCCAGACAGAGCGCCCAGTGGACGTTCACCCGAGCGCAGTCGATCAGTTCGGCGGTGTGTAGGTTCCTGTCGAGTCGGACGTCGAAGTTGTACGCCAGTTCCACCTCGTCGGACGCCGACCGGGCCTCCCAGAGCGTATCCGAGTAGAAGGAGGTGAGCACGGCGTCGTTCTCGACCGCGTCCGTCGCGTCGAGGACGTCGTTGACGAGGCCGGGTTCCTTCAGGTCGACCTCCACGGTGATGTGCGAGGGGATGGCCGCCAACGCCTCCTCGAACGTCGGGATGCCGTACTCGGACCCGGCGACGCGAACCGACGCCAGCGTCTCGACGGAGCAGTCGGCGATTCGACCCGACATATCGGACACCCAGCGCAGGTGGCTGAAATGGCTGGCGACCAACTCCCCGACCCGCACCGTCGGACGTCCACCTCGATGGCGTCGGCCTCCCGACTCGCGTTCTTGGCGGCGAACGCGGTGTTCTCCGGATATCGATGTCCGAATCCGCGATGGGCGATGACTCCCATCACCGACAACGAGGGAACCGGGCGAAAGAAAGCCTGCGGCTGAGTCAACTGACCGCGACGCGTCTCGGGCGGACCAGCGCCGTCTCCGCGACGCCGGGAAAGGCCGGGAGCCGATACGCGTTGGTGTCGGCCGTCCGTGCGGGCGACCGCCCGACCCGCTACCCCTCGCGCCGGGCGACCACCGACTCGCCGGCCCGCAGTCGGTCGCCCACCTCGACCGTCACGTCCTCGGCGTCGTAACAGGGGGGCAAGAGCACGTCCGCGCGACTGCCGAAGTCGATGTGGCCGATTCGACGGCCCCGAGAGAGCGTCTCGCCCTCGCCGACGTACGGATGGATGCGACGGGCGAACGCGCCCGCGATGAGCGACAGTTCGGCCGGGCCCTCGGGCGTCGACACGTCGATGTCCACTCTCTCGTTCCGCTCGGACTCCTTCGAGAACGCCGGGCGGTGCGCGCCGGGGCGGTGGGTGACTCTGTCCACTCGGCCGTCGAACGGCGCGCGGTTGACGTGCACGTCGGTCACGTTCATGAACACCCCAATCCGAAGCTGTTCGCCCTCCTCGCGGACGACGGAGACGCGGCCGTCGGCGGGGGAGACGACGCCCGGCGCGGACGGTTTCCGGTCGGGGTCGCGGAAGAACCAGAGGACGAACCCGCCGACGAGAAGCGAGAGGGCGGAGAGCGGCGGCGCGACGAACGCGAGGGGGACGGCCGCGAGGAACGCCGGGAGCGCGAACCTGCGGACGCCGGGCGCGTAGCGCATCAGACGACCCGTTCCTCGTCGAGTTCGTGCTGTCCCGTCGCCCACGCGGACAGCAGGTGCGTGAGGTGGAGGCGGTCGTCGAGACCCTCCGCGAGGTCCAAGTCGACCGACCCGGCGAGGCGGTGCAGGCGCACCACGTCGGCCTCGCCGAACTCCTCGGGATACTTGTCGGCGATGCGCAGGAGGTCCCGGAGCAGTTCCTGTCCCTCGAAGCCCTCGTCGTCCAGAAGCGCCGTGAGCGACTTCCGGGCGTCCTTCAGGTCGCCGTCCCGCGCCGTCTCCAGGACGTCCTTCAACTCGTCGTCGTGACCGACCTCCGAGAGCGCGGTCTGTGCGGCCTCCGTCGTTATCTCGCCGTCGCCCTCGACGGCGGCGCTCTGCGCCGACAGAATCGCCTCGCGGAGGTCGCCGTTCGCCTTCGAGGCCACCATGTCCAGCGCCATCTCGTCGTACTCGACGGCCTCGGCGTCGACGACGCCGCGGAGGACGGCCTTCGTCTCCTCCGTCGAGGGAGCGCGGACGGGGACGGGGAAACAGCGCGAGCGAATCGGCGGGATGAGCTTCGTCGGTTGCCGCGTCGTGATGACGAACTGCGTCGTGCGGTGGTGCTGTTCCATCACGCGGCGGAGCGCCTGCTGGAAGTCCTCGCGGATGTGCTCGGCGTTGTCCAGCAGGATGGTCTTGTAGTCCCCCGAGACGGGGGCGTAGCCCGCAGACTCCTTCAGCACGCGGCTTATCATGTCGCGCTTCGCCATCCGACTCCGGCCGGTCAGGAACTGCTCGAAGCGCGGGTCGGTCCGAATCTGCTTTTTCGTGCGCGAGAAGAAGTCCGCGACGTTGATCTCCACGAGGTCGTTGTCCGGGTCGTCGTGCGCCTCGCGGGCGAGTGCCCGGACGGCGGCCGTCTTGCCGACGCCCGGCGGCCCCTGCAGCACGAGGTTCATCGGTTCGTCCACCGTGCGGCCCAGTCGGTCGCGGACCTCCGATTGGGGCAGGTCCGACAGCGACGGGGCGTGCGTGTCGGTCCACAGGGGCGCGTCCATCGGACTCGCCTAGCCGCCGGAGCGTAAGAAACCCTACGTCTCCCGCTCGGAGGATTCGCGCTCCCGTTCCTCTCGGCTCCGTTCTCGCTCCCGTCCACTACGCCGTCTGGCGGTTCTCTCGCGAGCGTTCTCGGGGGTGTCCGTCTCCAACAGGACTTCGAGTTTGTGCTCGAACTGCTCGTCGGAGAGGTCGCCGCGGGCGTACCGGTCGCGGAGGCTGTCGAGGGCGTCGGCGACCGACTCGTCCTCGTCGGCGGCGCGTTCGGCCCGGCGCCGGACTCCCGATTCCGGCGGCGTCGGCTCCGGAGTGCCCCTATATCGCGATTCGAGCACGGCCACGATGGGGACGACGACGGCGAACCCGATAGCGAAGATGGCCCAGAACGGGCCGATTGGGAGCAGTCCGAACAGCGAGGCCAACCCGAGACCGAGGACGAGGAGGGAGGCGATGCCCGCCCAGTCGCCGTCCTCCTCGTCCTCCTCTTCGTCCCACCACCCGGTCCACGGTCCTCCGCCGTCGGAGTCGTCTCCCCCGAAGTCGTCTCCGTCGGCGTCTCGGCGTCGCTCGCTCATACCCCGCTAATCGCCTTCCGAGCGCAAAAGGCTGTGTTCCGCCCGGTCGATTCGACACCCGTTTACCGCGTCCCCCACTGGGTCGGAGTATGTCGATGCGCGTGACGTTCCTCGGGACCGGTGGCGCGGTGCCGACGACCGAACGAGGCCCGAGCGCCCTCCTCGTCAACCGGGAGGGCGAGCGGTTGCTGTTCGACTGCGGCGAGGGCACCCAGCGGCAGATGATGCGCTTCGGGACGGGCTTCACCGTCTCGCACCTGTTCGTCACGCATCTCCACGGCGACCACGTCCTCGGCATTCCCGGGCTGGTACAGACGTGGGACTTCAACGACCGCGAGGAACCCCTCGTCGTCCACGCGCCGCCGGGGTCGAAGCGCCACCTCCGGAACCTCGTCGAATCCGGCGGCTACCGGCCGGGCTTTCCGATCAACATCCACGAGGTCAAACCCGGAAACGTCGCGCTCTCGGGCGGGGACTACGAGGTCCGCACGTTCGAGACGAATCACCGGAACGTCCGGTCGATGGGGTACGCCCTCGTCGAGGACGACCGGCGGGGGCGGTTCGACCGCGAGAAGGCCGAGGCGTTGGGCGTCCCCGTCGGTCCGGCGTTCGGTCGCCTGCACGAAGGTGAGTCGGTCGAACTGGAGGACGGCACCGTCGTCCGACCCGAACAGGTCGTCGGCGAGTCCCGGCCCGGTCGGAGACTCGTCTACACGGGCGACACGCGGCCCGTGGACGCCACCGTCGAGGTCGCCGCAGAACCGGACCTCCTCGTCCACGACGCGACGTTCGCGGACGACAGGGCCGACCGGGCGCGCGGTACCGGCCACTCGACGGGCCGCGAGGCCGCCGAAATCGCCTCCCGCGCCGGGGCGCGCCGCCTCGCCCTCACGCACATCTCCTCGCGGTACGCCGGCGACGCCTCGCCCATCGAACGCGAGGCGCAGGCGGCGTTCGACGGCGAGGCGTTCGTCCCCGACGACGGTCAGAAGTTCGAGGTGCCGTACCCCGACGCGGACGGCGAGTAGCGGGACACCGACTGGCACGCCCACCGCAGCCTTTTCTCCGATGCCGACGCAGAGCGCCGTATGACCGAGACTCCGTTCCACCTCGTGGACGTGTTCGCCGAACGGCGCTACGCCGGCAACCAACTCGCCGTCGTGGAGAGTCGGAAATCGCTCTCTGACGAGGAGATGCTCTCGATAACGCGGGAGATGAACTACTCGGAGACGACGTTTGTCGAGGGCGGCCCCGTCGACGGCGCGTGGCCCGTCCGCATCTTCACGCAGAAAGAGGAGATTCCGTTCGCCGGCCACCCGACGCTGGGCACCGCGGCGGTCCTGCGAGAACGCTTCGACGCCGGCGACGACGTGACCCTCGGACTCGGCGTCGGCGACATCCCCGTCGAGGTGCGCCCCGACGGCGACGGCGAGGCGTACTGGATGACCCAGAACGCCCCCGAGTTCGGCGCGGAACTCGACCACGCGCGCCTCGCCCGCGTCCTCGGACTCGACGACGCGGACGTGGACCGCGAGTGGCCCGTGCAGGTCGTCTCGACCGGTCTCCCCTCGATCTTAGTTCCGCTGACGGACCGCGACGCCCTCGAACGGGTCGACATCGACCGGACAGCGTACGACGCTCTCTACGACGACGTCGGCGTCGAGAACGTCTTTCCGTTCTGCGCGGACCCGCGGGAGGCCGACCACCACCTCGCGGCGCGGATGTTCTCGCCCGGCCACGGCGTCGACGAGGACCCCGCGACCGGGAGCTCGAACGGCAACCTCGCCGGCTATCTCGCCCGAAATCGCTACTTCGGCGACGACGAAGTGGCCGCCTCCGTCGAACAGGGCTACGAGATGGGGCGACCGTCCGTCCTCCACCTCGAAGCCGAGGACGGCGACGAGGTCAGCGTCCGCGTCGGCGGGCGCGTCGAGTTCGTCGCCGAGGGGGAATTAGTCTAAGCAGTCCGCGCAGTAGCGGTTCGTCCCGTCGTCCAGGAGGACGAGGGGGACGCCGAGGACGACGAACTCGCGGACGTACCGCCGCGTCGTCGTCGCGGGCGCGCCGCACGCCGCACAGTCGTCGTCGCCGCCGGCCGAGGCCGGCGAGTCGAGCAGTCGGGTCCGAACGCCCGCCGCCGTCCGCGCGTAGGCTGCCTCGCGCGTCAGGAGGAACGCGAACGCGGCGAGGACGGCGAGGCTCACGAACGGCAACACGACCCGTCCGGCGGGCGTCCGCGCGAGTGCGCCGATGGCGGCGAAGAGAGCGAACAGGGCGACTGCGAGGGCGAGTCCGCGCCGGGAGCGCATCTCAGGCGCTCGCGGGGGTCGTCGGAGTGGTCGAACCGCTCGAACCGCCCGAACCGCTCGAACCGGACGTATCGGCCGTGACGTTCGCGGCGTCGCCCGCGTTCGAACCGGGTTCTATCGACCGGACGAACTGCGGGTAGCCGTCGCCGCCGACGGGGATGTACACCGTGTCGGTCTGGTCGAGTTTGTCGATGTACTTCTGCGTCAGGATGCGCTGGTCGAGCGACTGGGAGAGAATGCGGTTGGCGTCGGCCTCCCCCTGCGCGGCGATGCGCTTCCGGTCGGCTTCGAGCTTCTCGACTTCGAGTTCGTCCTGCTTCTGCTGGCGGCGTTGCTCGGTTATCTCCTTCTGCTCGACCGCTTGAGCGTACTGCGCCGGTAGTTCGACGTTGCGGACCTGGACGGCTTCGAGGATGAGGCCCGCCTCGGCGAACTCCGCACCGAGTTCCTTCTCGGCGGCCTGCTTCAGTCGCGTCTGCCCCTCGCCGGTGTAGATGTCCGTGACCGGGAGTCTACCGGCCTCGGTCCGGAGCACCGATCGAATGGAGGGACGAATCAGGCGCTCTTCGGCTGCGCCGAGCGTCCGGTACTGCTGGTAGAACGTGACGGCGTTCCCGGCGTCGACGCGGTAGCGGATGGTCACGTCGATGTCGGTGCGGAGGCCGTCCTCGGTGAGGACGGTGATGGCGTCGTCGCGGCCCGCCTGCGTTCCTTCACCCTGCTGCGATGACATCGTGTACGACTGCGGGCGGACCGACAGCGGAACCGTGGACTGCGAGACGGGGTTGACGAAGTGCGCGCCGGGGCCGAACACCTCGCCCGTCGTCGCACCCCACCTCTTGACGACTTTGACGTTCCCCTCCTCGACCGGTTCCCACGCGAGGAGGCCGGCTATCGGGGCCGCGATGAGGAGGAGCGCGATACCGCCGACGAGAGCCATCCGCGCCAGCGACTGCGGCGACGTGGAGGGCGGCGAAACGTCTGGATTCACGAGCGAACGTCGGCCTCCGAGAATATGTTAGTTACGAATCAAATGCGGGCTGACAGTCGGGTGTCGTCGAAGACACCCCCCGGCGTGGGATTCATATCCACACACGACCAACCGTGTTCCGTGAACGACCGGACGAGCGCACTCGACTCTCTCGTCTTCGGCGTGGACATCCAGAGCGGCGACGTGCGCGGCGACGCCCCTTCGTACGCCGTCGTGGCCTTCGACGGCGAGAACATCGACCGAGACGTGGTCTCACACCGGAAGCTGCGGCGACTCATCGAGCGAGAGCGGCCGGCCATCCTCGCCACCGACAACATGTACGAGTTGGCCGCCGACAAGGACGAACTCGTCCACTTCCTGCGTTCGCTCCCGGCCGAGACGAAACTCGTGCAGGTGACGGGCGCCGAGCGCCCGGAACCGCTCTCTAGGGTGGCCTCCCGCCACGGCGTCCCGTACGGGAAGAAGCCGATGAAAGAGGCCGAAGCCGCCGCCCGACTCGCCGCGGTCAACGTCGGCTACGAGGTGTCCGCCTTCACCAACACCACGAAGCTGAAGGTCTCTCGGGGGCGCTCGACGGGGAAGGGCGGATGGAGTCAGGACCGCTACACCCGCCGCATCCACGGCTCCGTCAAGCGCCGGAGCCGCGAGGTGGAAGACCGACTGAAGCAGGCCGGGTTGGAGTACGAAGTCGACGTGACGGAGAAGTACGGGGGCTACTCGAACGCGGTGTTTACCATCGAAGGGCGGCCCTCGGACATTCCCGTGTCCAGCGGACGCGCGGGCGACACGCGGGTCGAGATAGACAGAGAGCGGCGCGACGGCATCGAGTTCGAACCGCTCGTGAAGCGCCGCGACCACGTCATCGTCGGCATCGACCCCGGGACGACGACGGCGGCGGCAGTCATCGACCTGGACGGCAACAAACTCGACGTCCATTCGACGCGGACGGCCGACACCGCCGACGTCATCGAGTGGCTCATCGAACGCGGGCGGCCGGTCATCGTCGCCGCCGACGTGGAGCCGATGCCCGAAACCGTCAAGAAGTTCCGTCGGAGCTTCGACGCCGCCGGGTGGGAGCCCGAGAAGGACCTCCCCGTCGACGAGAAACTGCACCGCACGCGCGAGGCGGGCTACGAGAACGACCACGAGCGCGACGCCCTCGCTGCGGCCCTGTTCGCCTTCGACGCCCACGAGGACCAGTTCCAGCGCATCTCGCGGAAGGTGCCGCCGAACATCGAGAGCGGAGAGGTCATCTCCCGCGTCGTCGCCGGCGAGGAGTCCGTCGAGGCGGTCCTCCGGGAGATGACCGGCGACGACGGCGAGGAGGAGACGGAGGAGTCGACGCACGAGGAGCGGGAACTCACGGAGGAAGAAAAGAAGATACGGCGGTTGGAGCGCCGCGTCGAGCGCCTCGAAGAACACGCCGAGAACCTCGAAGCCACCGTCGAGAAGAAAGAGGAGACCATCGAGAACTACAAAGAGGAGCTCTCGGAGGCCAAGCGCGAGGAGCGACGCGAGGCCCGGGAGCGCCGCGAAGTCCAGCGCCTCGAACGCGACAACGGCCGCCTCGAACGGAAACTGGCGTCGCTGGAGGAGGAGAACGAGGAGCTATCGAGCAAACTCGAACGTCTCAAGCGCCTCTGGAAGCTCGACCACTCGAACTTCGCGGACGTGAACACGAACCGGAATCTCGTCCCCGTGAAGGTCGTCGAGCAGTTCACGAAGGACGCCATCGGCCGCGCGGACGAGGCGTACGGCCTCTCGCCGGGCGACGTGGTGTACCTCCGAGACGCCTCCGGCGCGGGCCGGTCGACCGCCGAGCGACTCGCGGAGACGAACCCGCGGGCGGTCCTGCGGACGGGCGGCCTCTCGGACGTGGCCGACGAGGTGCTCTTCGAGCACGAGATACCCGTCGGGCCGGCGGCGGACGTGACGATGCAGGAGGTGGACGAACTCGCCGTCGCCCGCGAGGCGGACGTCGGGACGGTCATCGAGGACTGGGAGCGGCGCGCCGAGGACAGGCGGAAGGAGGAGCAATCGGAGATGGTCGACCGCATCATCTCCGAACACCGGGCCGAATCGCGAAGCGAAGGTCGCTGACGTCGAATCGGCGCCGAGAGCCGGACTCTCGGCCGTCCCCGTGACACCCGCCGTCGTCCCACCACCGACGGGACGTCGAGACCCGATCCGAGGGAAGAGCAGGGCCGGTCCACCGCAAGGACTCCTCCTGAGGGGAATACCGACTCGCCTCTATTCCCCGGAACAAGGACACAATGCACAGCGATAAGAGGTACCGTCTTTACGTATCTTTGAACGTTTGACGAACTGAGTGACAAGGTTGGAGTTGTATCGAACATCCGCGCGTGAAGGCGGGACGGGAGTGGGCTATCCGCTCGCCTCCGCCCGGTCGAACACCATCCCGACGAGGAAGTAGACGAGCGCACCCAGAATCGGGAGGACGAACGCCAGTCCCGTCCACGCGAGGACGGCGTTGCTGCCGTTGGCGCGGGCGTGGACGTACACCCGCGCCGGAACGAGGAGGTGGAAGAGGACGAAGTAGAGTGCGAACCCGATCAGGTAGCCGATACCGTCCCACCCGGAGACGGCGACCCACATGACCACGAGGGGGACGAACGCCGCGAGGACGAGAAGCGCGAGGAGAGACAGCGGTGAACGCGTAGCCATCCTCCGAGACTAGCGGTGGCACGGTGATGAGCGTTTCCACCCCGTTCGAGAGCGCCGTGCGCGAGGTGTCAGGTCATTCGAACTACCGACGGGAGAACACGACCGCTGCGACGGTTCCGGTTCCGAAGCCGACGGCGGTTCCGATGCTGGCACCCAGAACGAGTTCGTCGATTCCGTCGCTCCCACCGTGTTCTCTCGATTGGCTCACGGCACCGCTAGCAGTCCCTCTGTTAATAACCGTACCGTGCCGACCGTTCAGCGGCGCGGGTCGGACGGTGAGGCGAGAGCGGTTCGCAGTCGGCGTCGACCGCAGGTGCGGAAAGCCGCTCGACGGCGGAGGAAAGCGACGCTCGATGCGTCGAATTCGACGTGTGCACACCGTCGGAGCGCTGTCGGGTCGAACCGTTCCAGAAGTCATATCCTCCCCCCCGGACACGAACAGGTATGGACGCGTACGACCTGATCACCCAGAACGCCGCCGAGGTGGTCACGGAGGACGAGGTACGTTCGTTAGCCGAGGACCCCGACGGGAAACGGGCCTACGTCGGCTACGAACCCTCCGGCGTCCTCCACATCGGTCACATGCTAACGGCCAACAAACTCATCGAGTTACAGGAGGCCGGCTTCGAGGTGGTGGTCCTCCTCGCGGACGTGCACGCCTACCTCAACGGGAAGGGGACGTTCGAGGAGATTCGCGAGACGGCCGACCGGATGCGCGAGCAGTTCGTCGCCTACGGCCTCGACGAGTCGAACACCGAGTTCGTCCTCGGGTCGGAGTTCCAGTTGGACGAGGAGTACACGTTAGACCTGCACGCCCTCGAACTGGAGACGAACCTCTCGCGCGCCGAACGCGCGATGGCCGAGATACAGAGCGGCGACACCGCGACGGTGGCGCAGGCCGTCTACCCCCTGATGCAGGCGCTCGACATCGTCTACCTCGACGTGGACCTCGCCATCGGCGGGATGGAACAGCGGAAGGTGCACATGCTCGCTCGCGACACCCTGCCGAGCATCGACGAGGAGGCGCCGACCTGTCTGCACACGCCGCTCATCGCCGACCTGTCGACGGGCGTCGGCAAGATGTCCTCCTCCGCGGGCGTCTCCATCTCGATGGAGGACTCCGAGGAGGAACTCCGCGAGAAGGTGAACAAGGCGTTCTGTCCGCCCTCCCGCGACCCCGAACCGGCCGACGACGGCGCCGACCGGGACAACCCGGTGCTGCAGATATTCGAGTACCACATCTTCCCCCGCTTCTGCGACGTCGTCGTCGAACGCCCCGAGCAGTACGGCGGGAACCTGACGTACGACGACTACGAGTCGCTGGCCGCGGACCTCGACTCGGGCGAACTCCACCCCGCCGACGCGAAGGGCGCGCTGGCGGACTACCTGAACGAACTCGTCGCCCCGGGTCGCGAGAAGATCCGAGAACAGCGCTCCTGACCGCCGTTCCGAGCGCGGACCGTGCGCTCCGTCGGGAACTCCGAATCCGAGCCGAACGCTAATCCTACACTTTCTCGGGCCGTCGACCCGCAGTTCGAGTCGTGAACGAAACCGACCGAACGGACGCGGAAGAGACGGTTGTGGTCGAACGCGACCGCGAGGTGACCGACGAACTCGCCGTCGACATCTACCGGCGCGAGGGGGTCGAAGACGCCCCCGTCGTCGTCCTCGTCTACGGCGGCGCCTGGGAGTCCGGCGCGCGCGGGCAGTTCTCGCGGTGGGCGCTCGACGCCGCGGAGGCGGGCTTTCTCGCCGTCGAAATCGAGTACCGCCCGAGCGGCGAGGCGACGTTCCCCGCGCAGATACGCGACGTGCGGACGTGCCTCTCGTGGGTCCGCGCGAACGCCGACCGGTTCGGCGGCGACGCCGACCGAGTCGCGGCCGTCGGCCACTCCGCGGGCGCGCACCTCTCGCTCCTCGCCGCGGTGGCGCCGATAGGGTCGTTCGGCGACGAGGACGACCCCGAACCGACGGTCCACGCCGCCGTCGGAATCAGCGGTCCGTACGACCTCCGGGCCGATTCGGACGAGGACGGCGTCGTCCGGCGGTTCCTCGGCGGGAGCGAGGACGAGATTCCGGAGCGGTACGCGGCGGCGTCGCCGGTGACGCACGCGTCGGCGGACGCGCCGCCGGCGTTCCTCCTGCACGGGGAAGCGGACGAGACGGTGCCCGTCGAATCCTCCGAGGGGATGGCGGCGAAACTGTCGGAGGCGGGCGCGACGACGGAGTTGCGGACCGACGCGGGGGCCGACCACGTCTACCTCCACTCCTCGTACTGGTACCCGGAAATTCGGGAGTCGGTGTTCTCGTGGCTCGGTCGGACGCTGTAGTTACATCATCCCGAACGCGCCCATCGCCGACTGGATGAGGCCGGAGGCGACGAGGGCGAGTCCGGCGATGACCAGAGCGAGGCCGGCGGCGACGACGGGGGAACTGTAGGCGACGAGCGCGATACCGATGACCAGGAGAACGATACCGGCGATACCTTTCGTGCCGAGTTTGTCGAGCATACCGTCGCTCGCCCCGACAGTCACCTAAACGTGCCGCTCCGCGACCGCGAACGAACGGGCGGTTTTAACCGAAGCGAGAACGAATGCGACCCCATGAGCGACAACGAAAACGCGGGTCGCGGCGACCTGCGGATGCCCGAGGGCGACGAGGTGTTCGCTGTCGTGGAGGACATGCTCGGGGCGAACCGGATCAAAGTGCGCTGTGCCGACGGCGTCGAACGGACGGCCAGAATCCCCGGCCGAATGCAAAAGCGCATCTGGATTCGGGAGGACGACGTGGTCCTCGTCGACCCGTGGGACTGGCAGGACGAGAAGGGCGACGTGGCGTGGCGCTACGAGAAGGCCGAAGCCGACCAACTCCGCGAAGAGGGCCACATCGCCTGATTCTCCCCCTCTTCGCGCGTTCTTCTTCCCGCGTGCGCGCCGTCGACTCCGGCGCGACGACCTGTGGGATTTTCAGGGTCCGTCCCGTACGTCGAGATAGATGACCGAGAGCGAAGAGTTCGGCCTCATCGCGCCGGACGAGGCGGATACGCCCGGCGACGAGTGGGAGTCGATAGACGTCTCCGACACGGAAGCCGACCGCATCGCCCGGAAACGCGACCGCAAGTTCGACCAGTTTCGAACCCGGTTGAAGGACGCCGACCAGTTCAAAGTCGAGCAGTCGGTGTTCGACGACGCGACGTTCGCCGCCATCTACAAACTCGTCCAGGACGGCCACATCGACGCGTTCGGCGGTCCCATCTCGACGGGCAAGGAGGCGAACGTCTACGAGGCTCTCGGTCCCGACGACACCGACGTGGCGGTCAAAATCTATCGCATAAACGCCTCGAACTTCCGCCACATGCGCGACTACCTCGAAGGCGACCCACGCTTCGAGGGCCTCGGTAACGACAAGAAGCGCGTCGTCCTCGCGTGGACCCAAAAGGAGTTCGCCAACCTCGAACGGGCCCGCCGCGCGGGTGTCCGAGTACCGGAACCCATCGCCGTCGAACGGAACGTCCTCGTGATGGAACTGGTCGGACTGGTCGAAGACCGGGCGCGGCGACTCGCGGAGGTGAACGTCGAGAACCCCGAGACGGCCTATCAGGTCGCCCGCGAGTACATGCGCCGTCTCTACTCGGCGGGCCTCGTCCACGGCGACCTCTCGGAGTACAACATGATCATCCACGACGGCGAACTCGTCGTCATCGACCTGGGACAGGCCGTCACCGTCCACCACCCGAACGCCGACGAGTTCCTGCGCCGGGACTGCCACAACGTGGCGAAGTTCTTCTCGCGGCAGGGTACCGACACCTCCGCCGACGAACTGTACGAGTTCGTCACCGAGGCGGAGGCGGACCCGACGGGCGATCCCGACGTGCACGGCCGCGAGGCGGGGGGCGACACCTGAGTCGAAATCGGCTACGACGCCACGAGGCGCGCCCACACGGTCCGAACCGACGGAAAAACTCTTAAACCGCTTCGCCGGATAGCGAGGGGTATGCAACACGTGAAGGTCCCGCAGGACCGTATCGGCGTCCTCATCGGCGAGGGCGGCGAGACGATGCGCGAGATAGAGCGTCGGGCCGAGGTTCGTCTGGATATCGACTCAGAGAGCGGCGCCGTCGCCATCGACGAAGTCGGGGACCCCGTCGCGGGGATGCTCGCGCCCGACATCGTCCGCGCGATCGGTCGCGGGTTCACGCCCGAAGCGGCGCTCTCGCTTCTCGACGACGACATGCGGACGTTCGAGCTCATCGACCTACAGCAGCACACGCGAAACAAGAACGACCTCCAGCGACAGAAGGGTCGGCTCATCGGTGAGAACGGCCGGACGCGCGAACTGATGGAGGAACTGTCCGGCGCCGACGTCGTCATCCGCGGGACGACGCTCGGTATCATCGGCCAACCCGAAGAGGTCGAGGCCGTCCGCCGCGCCACGGGGATGCTCCTCGACGGCGCGCCGCACGGCGCCGTCTACTCGTTCCTCGAACGCAAGCACAACGAACTGACGCGCGACTTCGACGTCCAGCCTTCGGACTGATCCCGTCGGCGCGTCCCTCACGAATCCCGTTTCGACGCAAACGTTCGAGCGACTGCGTCGTTCGCCGACCGAGACGCAGCGTCCACGGCCAGTCGCCTGCAGTCGCCTCCGGTCGACCCCTCGCGGAAGGGTAAAAGGTATATATAGGCATGTTTTCGTGCCACTACCTAACATGCAAATAGCGCCCCCGTGCGCCGGTTTCGCCGAGCGTCGTGAGAAAGTTTTTTATAGAATCGCAAACAACCAATCGGCTGAATATGTCTCAGCGAATGCAGCAGGGACAGCCCATGATCATTCTGGGCGACGACTCCCAGCGCACACAAGGGAAGGACGCGCAATCGATGAACATCTCGGCCGGCAAGGCCGTGGCCGAGTCCGTCCGGACCACGCTGGGTCCGAAGGGGATGGACAAGATGCTGGTCGACAACTCCGGCGAGGTCGTCGTCACGAACGACGGCGTGACGATTCTCAAGGAGATGGACATCGACCACCCGGCGGCGAACATGATCGTCGAAGTCTCCGAAACGCAGGAGGACGAGGTCGGAGACGGTACGACGACCGCTGTCGTCATCGCCGGCGAACTGCTCGACCAGGCCGAGGAACTCATCGATCAGGACGTCCACGCGACCACCATCGCACAGGGTTTCCGCCAGGCCGCCGAGAAGGCCAAGGAAGTGCTGGAGGACGAGGCAATCGACGTATCCGAAGACGACCGCGAGACGCTCGTCAAAATCGCCTCGACGGCGATGACGGGCAAGGGCGCGGAGTCCGCGAAGGACCTCCTCGCCGAACTCGTCGTCGACGCCGTGCTGGCCGTCGCCGATGAAGACAACGTCGACACGGACAACGTCTCCATCGAGAAGGTCGTCGGCGGCTCCATCGACAACTCGGAGCTCGTCGAGGGCGTCATCGTCGACAAAGAGCGCGTCGACGAGAACATGCCCTACATGGTCGAGGACGCCAACGTCGCGCTGTTCGACGGCGCCCTCGAAGTCCGCGAGACCGAAATCGACGCCGAAGTCAACGTCACCGACCCCGACCAGCTTCAGCAGTTCCTCGACCAAGAGGAAAAGCAGCTGAAAGAGATGGTCGACCAGCTCGTCGACATCGGCACCGACGTCGTCTTCGTCGGTGACGGTATCGACGACATGGCACAGCACTACCTCGCCCAAGAGGGCATCCTGGCCGTGCGCCGCGCGAAGTCCTCCGACCTCAAGCGCCTCGCCCGCTCGACGGGCGCCAGCGTCGTCGGCTCGCTCGACGACATCGAGGAAGACGACCTCGGCTTCGCCGGGTCGGTCTCCCAGAAGGACATCGGCGGCGACGAGCGCATCTTCGTCGAGGACGTCGACGACGCCAAGTCCGTCACGCTCATCCTGCGCGGCGGCACCGACCACGTCGTCGACGAACTGGAGCGCGCCATCGTGGACGCCCTCGGCGTCGTCAAGACGACGCTCGACGACGGGACGGTCCTGCCCGGCGGCGGCGCCCCCGAGACCGAGCTCTCCCTGCAGCTTCGCGAGTTCGCCGACTCCGTCGGCGGCCGCGAGCAGCTCGCCGTCGAGGCGTTCGCAGAGGCGCTCGACGTCATCCCGCGCACGCTCGCCGAGAACGCCGGTCTCGACCCCATCGACTCGCTGGTCGACCTGCGCGCGCGTCACGACGGCGGCGAGTTCGCCGCCGGCCTCGACGCCTACACGGGCGAAGTCATCGACATGGAGGAGGAGGGCGTCGTCGAACCCCTCCGAGTGAAGACGCAGGCCATCGAGTCGGCCACCGAGGCCGCCGTGATGATCCTCCGCATCGACGACGTCATCGCCGCGGGCGACCTCTCCGGCGGTCAGGTCGGCGACGACGACGGCGACGACGAGATGCCGCCCGGCGGCGGCGGAATGGGCGGCGGCATGGGCGGCATGGGCGGTATGGGTGGCATGGGCGGTGCCATGTGAAGTCGGTCTGAACAGGCACACCTCACCCACATCCGACCCGACCGCGAATCGTCGCAGGACCGTCGGCACGCGGGCCGAACCGAATCCGATTTCTTTCGACGCCAACCGAGAGCGGCGCGCCTCGCCGTACCCGATGAGACGGAGTAACATACAACACCGCCGCGTCCGTAGACCCGGCCATGGGTGACCGCGCCTGTTACCGGGAGTTCTGTCCGGACTGCGACGCGCAGGTGACGATAGTCGACGAGACGTGTCCGGGGTGCGGACGGGAATTGGAGATTCGGTAGGCCGTTCTCGCCGGACGCGGCAGTCGAATATCGAAAGTGGGACGGGGCATTCGCTCACTCCGTTCACTCTCCGATTCGAGTTCCGCAAGGGACAGTTCCGACACGTCTCGCTATCGCTCGGCAGTCTCAACAAGCGAAGAGAAGAGCGCGACGGAACCCCCGCGAACGAAGTGATCGGGGGGTCGTCGCGCGAGCGAGGCCGAAGGCCGAGCGAGCGCGACGGGATTCGAACCCGCGACCATCGGATGTCTTCCCCCAGCAGAAGTCTGCGTGGGGATAGAAGTCCGACGCTCTGTCCGACTGAGCTACGCGCCCGAAAGTTGCGGTAACCGCCTCTCCAGAGTGTATTCGTCAGCCCAGTTTATACCCTTTGACTGATTGTTGCCGGGTGGTGCGGTTCGAAGAGTCATTTCGTTACTGGATGCTTCGTCCACAGAGACGAGATACACACGGTCGTTAGTTAGTGTGCGAACAGCGAAAAAGTCGATATCGTCGTCATAGTCGCTGGTTGAGAGATCAGTACGGCTTGGTCCCGTGCTTCTCGTGCTAAATATGATTTTGTCGCCTTCATCACGACCAGTTTTGCATTGCAGACGATAGAACGAGCCATCGATTTCGATAACGAAATCGTATCGATGATTCTCTCCGAATGGAGTTAGTACGGCGATGTCTCGCATGACTAACGATGAGAGGACTGCAGCCTCCACTTTTTCTCCCTTATCTTTTGGATGCATTCTGGTAGCAGTGAATACACCGCGAGAGAACTATTCTTTTCGTGTAGATCAGCCGTCGAAGCGGTACAGCGACGTGACGAACGGCAGGCGGTTGAGTATCCAGTAGGCGACGGGGAGGCCGACGACCGTAATCGCCAGGAACGCGGCGAGGTTGGCCCAGAAGAAACTGAGCCACCAGCCGACGAGGACGAAGTAGATGGCGCGGACGGGGAGCGAGCGCTGCCCGCGCGCGGAATCCGGTGCCGACAGCGAACGGGGCTCCATCAGCGTCAGCACCGTCGGGACGAGGTTGATGACCTTGATGCCGAGGGGAAGGAGAACCACGGTCCCGTTCAGCGCCCACGCGGCGTTGACGATGACGGGGATGGCCCACCAGCCGACGAGGAGGAACCACAGCGCGCGGACCAACAGGGAACGTTCGTTCATGCGGGAAGAGAGCCGTTCAGAGGGCAAAGCGTCGCCGCAAAAGTACCGACGAAGGGGAGTCGAACAGTCGAACCGCGAGCGACCGGAGGGAGCGAGCGTCGTTTTTCGGTCCAGATTTTTGCGCCGAGCGGTCGCACGAAGTGTGACCCGAGGCGGAAAAAGGTGGAGCGGCAGCCCTAAGTCCGACAGACGAGAAGCGACGACGATGAAGGTCATCGGAACCGTCGGTCTCCCCGGAAGCGGAAAGGGGGAGGCCGCGTCGGTCGCCCGCGAAACGGGGGTCCCGGTCGTGACCATGGGCGACGTGATTCGCTCCGAGTGCCGGGAGCGAGGGCTCGAACCCGCCGAGCACCACGGCGAGATAGCGACGGCGCTTCGCGAGGAGGAAGGTCCGGCCGCAATCGCCGAGCGCTCGCTTCCGCTCATCGAGGTGGAACTCGAATCGAGCGAGGTGGTGCTCGTCGACGGCCTCCGGTCGGAGCACGAACTCGACAGATTCCGGGAGCGGTTCGGCGAGGAGTTCGTCCTCGTGAGCGTCGAGGCGCCGTTCGACCTCCGCGCCGAACGCCTCTCGGACCGCGGCCGCGACGACAGCGACGTGGACCGCGAGGCCCTGCGGAAACGGGAGGAGCGCGAACTCGGCTTCGGCATGGACGAGGTGATGGACCGCGCGGACGTCGTCGTCGACAACACCGACTCGCTCGAACGGTTCCGCGGGCGGATTCGCACGCTCCTCGAAGAAGACGAGGACGAGGAGGGGTCGGACACCGGGGAAGCAGACGGTGACGAGGCCGGGGTCGAGACCGAAGCGGAGGGTCGGACGTGATATACAGCGCTCACGCGCGTATCGTCGTTCCGGTGCGCGACACGGAGGTGACCGACCGCGTCGAAGACGCCGTGCGCAACATCTTCCCGAACGTGGAGTTCGAGCGAGAGGCGGGACAGATCGTCGGCGAGACGCATTCGCTCGAACAGTTCTCCGAGAAGCTTCACGAACAGACCATCCTCGACACGGCGCGGCGGGAGTTCACGAAGCGCGGCGACGACTCGGGCTTCTCCTTCGCGCTGAAGAAACAGGCGGCGTTCAAGGGCGTCGTCAACTTCTCCGTCGGCAACCCCGACGAACTGGGCGACATCGAGGTGCACGTCACCGTCGAGAACCCGGGCGTCGACGAGTTCGTCGACCACATCGCGCCGCCGACGGAGGACGGCAAACCCGTCCACCCGGACGACCGCGAGTAGGACTCACTCCGACTCGTCGCGTTCGGCGTACGAGCGTATCAATCCGCACTCGGGGCAGACGTACGCGGTCGGTTCGAGTCGCTCTTTTATCCCGAACCCGCCGAGGATTCCTTTCTTCCGCTCGTTCGTCACGAGTTGTAGAGCGAAGCCTTCGGCGGTCTGCACCTTCATCGCCTCCATGCTCACACCGCAGTCGGGGCACCGTCGAATCTCGGCCACGGGGTCGGTTACGAGCGGTGCGGAGATATACCCGCGTCCGGCCACGCGTCAAGCGCGTTTGTCACGAGACGCAATTAGTTCCAGAGAAGGCAGCGAGGGAGAGAAACAGTCAACGTAGAATCACCAGCGGGAATCGACGTTTCGGTTTAACTGTGCTTGCCATGTCCAGCGGGGGAGATTAGCCGATTACCGGTCAAGCCGAACGGAGATCAGCAGTACACGTCGATAAGAAGTCGAATGCAGACTACGGTCGTCCTATCGCTATCGACAGGTGACGAGCAACGGAATGTTCACAATCGGACCCGCCACGGTGGGGATTTCTACTCCGTCCGGTCTCGACCGACCGACGCTAGGAAATGACGGCGCTTCTGGACTTCGGGATCTCGAGTGACGAATTCGTCTTGGGGAGGTTATTGGACGTAGATGCCGTGCATCGCATCGAGTTCACGCCGTTCGTTCCCGTCGGAGATGGCTTTATCCCGTATATCTGGGTAACAACAGACGACCACGAGGTGTTCGAGTCGACGGTACTCGACTCGCCGTGCGTCGCGGCGTTCCAGAAACTCGACGGAGCGAGAGGTCCGACGCTCTATCGGATCGAGTGGACGGAGCGTCTCGACGGACTGCTCGACATCCTCCAGGCTCACGACCTCGCGGTTCTCCAGGCGAAGACGACAGGTAGCGAGTGGCGATTCACTCTTCTCGCCGAGAGTCGAGACGTGTTCGAGACGTTTCAGACCCACTGTCACAGGGGCGGATTCCCGATCACGGTAAAGCGGTTGTCGAACAGCGACGACCGTGACGGACTGTTGTACGGACTGACGGAGAAACAACGCGATGCACTTCTGCTCGTGTTCGAGGCGGGATACTATACCGATGGGGAGAACGTCACGCTGGCCGAGCTCAGCGAACGGCTCGATATCAGTCAGCAGGCCTTGTCCGCTCGGATACGGCGGGGGACGAGCACGCTTATCTCGAACACGATTGCGTTGGATTAAGGGCTGCCTCGGAAACTATGAGGGGGAGAATGCCCGACTCCGACACACCTTCGACCGGCAGGTGAAGTACACACCCTCCTCGGTTGACAGTCTGCTTCGTAGCGGCAATCATTTATTGGTCTCTGTAACGAAAATCTGAGTAACGGAACCACGACCGCACGTTGTGTGTTTGCGCCCCGATTATGGAGGGGCCGTTTGAACCGGGGTACCCGGTCGAGCAGCTGTCTCTTATACACATCTCTGAGCGNGATGTGTATAAGAGACAGCCCCCCCCCGTTCTCCTCGCGTGGTCGTCACGCGGAACCCATCACACGGGAATCACGTTCCGCACCAGCGACCAGTCATACATGACAGAAGCCACGCTTTCAGCCCGCGAGGCGCGTCCCACACCCCGGCTATCCGCAAAACCGTTTGTTTTGCCCGTTCGTTCCTTTGAGGTGGAGACTCGATGAGCGTCGTCGTCGAGTTTACGCTCCCCTCAGAGTCGTTCCCGTTCGGACGGTCCACGAGCGGAGACCCGAGCGTCCGGGTCCAACTCGAACGTCTCGTCCCGCTCAACGAATCTCGTATCCCCTTCCTGTGGGTGACGGGCGAGGACTTCGACCAGTTCGAGCGGCATCTCCGCGAGAGCGAGGTAGTCAAACGCGTCGAGGCGGTCACTCGACTCGGCGACAGCATCCTCTATCAGACGGAATGGTACACGGACAAGGAAACCTTTCTGAACGGTCTCAGCGACCAAAACGGGGCGATCATGGAAGCACACGGCAACTCCACGTGGTCGTTCACCGTCCGCTTCCCGAACCACGCCGCCCTCACCGGATTTCACCAGTTCTATCAAGCGCACGACTTTCCCGTTCACATCGACCGGGTGTACGCCCCCGACGAGACGTCCCGAACGGAGTACGGTTTCGGACTCACGCCCGAACAGCGCGATACGCTGATGATGGCCGTCGAAAACGGCTACTTCTCCGTCCCCCGAGGCACGACCCTCGATGAAATCGCCAAAGAGGTGGGTATCACCAAACAGGCCGCGCCCGAACGCGTCCGGCGCGGAACCGAGACAGTCCTCCGGAAGGCGCTGATCGGGCTGATCGCTGAAGACTTCGAGTCGGAAGACAGGGGGTAGGTTCGGCTGCGTTTCGAGGTAGCTTCTATGTCGACGGGTCGACCGCTTCGAGCTCATATCTGCTCAGATAGCCAACACAACAGACGGACCACAATCGGTACTAGTGTTACTCCACTCTCAGTTCGGCGTCCCAGCGCCCGCCACTGAACGACGACGGCGCGTTCTCGGATAGTTTCCGATTAATCATCTGTGGGTAATACCTAAATTTATCCGTCTCTGTCACCTCACTTGTAGTACGGAACTACAGCTGCATACCCTGTGTTCGCGCCCCAATTATGAAGGGGCCGTTTGAACCGAGATATCCGGTTGAGGGGGACAATCTCCTCGTTCTCCTCGCGTAGCAATCTCGCGGAGCATGTTATTCAGTACACACGTTCCGCAATCTCATCAGTCACGCATGACAGTACTCACGTATCCGGTCCATAGAACCGACCGTATACCCCGGTCGTCGGATAGCTCGTCCGTCCACTCCCCGCTCACCGCGTGGAGGAACCGTTCCGGTAAGCGTCGTGCTTGAGTTTACGCTCCCCTCGGATTCGTTCCCGTTCGGACGGGCCACCAGCGGGGACCCGAGCGTTCGGGTCCAACTCGAGCGACTCGTCCCCCTCAGAGAATCCCGCATCCCCTTGCTGTGGGCGACGGGTACAGAGCTCACTCAGTTCGAGCGGCATCTTCGAGACAGCGAGATAGTCACGCACGTCGAGGCCGTCACGCGACTCGGCGACAGCGTTCTCTACTACGTCGAGTGGGACACCGACAAGGAGACGTTCCTGAACGGTCTCAGCGAGCACAACGGATCGATTCTGGACGCCCACAGCGATTCCGAGTGGTCGTTCACCGTCCGCTTTCGGAGTCACGCCGACCTGACGCGGTTCCACCAGTTCTATCAGGCTCACGACTACCCGGTCGCTATCGACCGCGTGTACGATCCCGAAGAGGCCTCCCGAACGGAGTACAACTTCGGTCTCACATCCGGACAGCGCGAGGCCCTAATGATGGCCGTCCAAGAGGGTTACTTCTCCGTCCCTCGAAAGACGAAACTCGACGAGATCGCCGACCAGTTGGGTATCACCAAACAGGCCGCCTCCGAGCGCGTTCGACGCGGGGCCGAAACGGTCCTCCGGAAATCGCTGATTGGTCTGGTTTCTGATACCCTCGAACCGGCGGACGAAGCGTAACACCGGCCTCGTCTTAAAGCTGCTTTCTATGTTCGGTTCAGAAGACCCGACCAGAATATGTCAACCCGACCGCTGAACCGGGCGGACGGAGTATCGAGGGATGATGCGAACGAAAGACCCTGTCCCCGATTCGGCCTTCCGCTGTCTCGCCACCGAACGGCGACGGCAGATTCTCGGTTACGTTCGGAACAGCGACGGCGATACCGCATCGTTCGACGACCTCGTCGACCACGTAATCGGGCGGGAGGGACCGTCGTCGACCTTGGACAGAGAACAGGTCGCCCTCGACCTGTACCATCGTCACCTTCCGATACTGGCCGACCGCGGCGTTATCGACGTCGACGACCGGACCGAGAGGGTCCGGTACAACGGCGACGAGGAGATGGAGACCGTGCTAGGCTCCGGGGCCCGCGAGTCGAAGCCTCCGACGGAGACGGTGGATAGCTGATGCTCCGCATTCAGCGTACGGCGTTCGCATCTCGCTCGGCAATCGTTTCGGGAGATCGACCGCTCAGTAGTAGCCTCGTATAACGATGTCAAAGACAACATCTGAATGGCCAGAACGGGATGGAATGGTACTCAGACACTGCTCGAACTGCGGAGGGGAACGCGAGCACGAGATATCGCTGACGATTACGCCGGTGGTACGGCGAGACAACGTGAAGCCGGAAAACGAGAAGTGCGCCAGAAAACCCCACCGAGTCTACGAGTGTGCATACTGCGGTCACGCGCGTCCTGAACGAGCGTAGCGGTTAACCCCGTCGCGGACATCGACGCTATCGTTTTTCGGGTCGAATGTTACCATCAGCACGTGATTCTCGATTCGGCTTATTCATTGAATTTGTCACGGTTGGCATATCTCTACCCGTTCGTTGACTTGATCGGTATACTAAACGCAGACGCACTAAGCGAGACAGACGGTGTCACATGACGTGAATCTGCGTACTGCGAAACCTATGGTGACGAACGAAAACGCACAGCACACTTGAACTGCGTAAGACCCCGGTCGGAAAGAGAATCGACAACGGTAACCAACTGTCCGTGAAATTCCCCAGAACAGCGCCTTCACCGTGTCTACTGCGACATATCGTCGTCGGAGAGAATAATCCGCCAGTCGGAGCTAATAGCCCTTTTCTCTCGGATGGTGGTCGGTACTACAGACAGAATGGCCCGTCTCTACGAAGTGCTCTATCGACCGCTTATTGAACTCATAGGGCGTTAGATCGCCTGAATCACTCATTGACCAGCGACACCGCTGGCATACGATTTCCACGGTGGTCGTTAACGGGACACACGTATGGACCCTCCGCCTGTCGCTGTCGCAGTCAGATGCGTCGGAAGAGGCGTGAACTACGGCAGACTAACTGTTGTGGTAGGGTGAACGTCGCCCGGGGGAGGCGACGTTGTTTGGTCGACATTCGACCGTTGGGGGATTGGGGCACAGACCGGTGTCCACCAGCGGGGGTATCCCGAGTGAGTGATTCGTCGTGGATACGCGGATGGTCGGCCGGTTTCCGTCTGGTGGACATCTTTAGATGGAGAGTTAGAGCAGTGAGCGCCCGGGTTGTTACTAACCGCCGTTCAAATGCGGAAGGGTAAACGTCGCGACTATGCCCAGAATGTCGAGAATCCGAGAACGATGGTCGCGGCAGTCACGGTGACGACTTCGCAGGACTCGTCCGCGAGTACTGGTCACGCCGGGGGGTCCTTCGGAGAAGGAGATAGTATGTCAGGTCGCGCCGTTGATACCGGCGGGAAGCCTTCTCCGTTGGACGCTTGAGGCTTCGGTCGGCCCGAACGAATTCATTCGCGCTGTGACTGAAACGGATTGAAATGCCACCGTACCGAGCGCGGTTGGTCTCGTTGAGAATCGAGGCGAGTAGACGGAGTTACGCTTGTCGAACGGACGAGGAGGACACGTCGGTAACGGAGGTATCGGAATCCGATGATAGAAGTAACTGACGAGTACAACCGACCGCCCCTCGTCACGGCGAGTAGGTTTTGACGATGCTGAAGAGACGGAACAGAAGCGGGTGGGCGATATCCTAGTTCGAGAACCGCCCTCGTCGAAAGCGGGGGAGCCACGCACCGCGAGCGAGCGGACCGAGGAATCCCCGGGGCGCTGCGAAGCCGCGCTGAGGAGGGGGGGTGAGGTCGCGCTTTTGGTCCCGCTCTTGCCGAGGGCCGCCTTCGGAAGACGCCGACGGTCTGAAATCGCTACGCGATTTCCGAGCAGAACTCGGAGAGTTCCGGGGACGGCGACCAGTACCGCGATACGGGCGACGCGCGGGGGAACCTCGACGGCGACGGGCCAGAGTCCCTCGAGGAAGTCGGCAGACCGCACGGATGAAGGAGGGGACCGCCGGCCCTGATCGGCGGCGGTCGGTGTCGGACGGCGGACAGACGAGGGGCGGCCGTCGTCCGTTCGACGGCCGAACCGCTAGAGAGACCGGAACTACCAACCAGGGCGAATCTGTCAAGGTATTTGCACCCGGTCGCGCTACTGAGCGCATGGCCAGTCAATCGACTGCCGCCTCCGAGTCCCCATCGCTGTTGAGCCTTCCATCGAACAACCTCGCGTACCTCGGCGTCGTCGCCGCCCTCGTCTCGGCGGTGATCCACCTCTATCTCGCACCGGTGGTCATGGGCTTCGACCCGACGACGGGTGTTTTGTTCTACCTGAACGCGGCCGGATGGGTCGTCGGCGCCACCCTCTTTTTCACCCGCTACTGGCGGCGCGAACTCCACCTCGTCGCCGCCGGCTACGCCGTCCTGACCATCGTCGCCTACGTCGCCATGGGCGGGCCGACGAACTCGATGGCCATCGCCTCGAAAGTCGCCGAAGCGGTCGTCGCTCTCGTCGCCGGCTACCTCTACGCCGCCGAGTAGGCGGACCGAACGCGCAGTCGGCCTTTTTTCAGACGAATATCTGCACCGACGCGAACAGCACCACGACGCCGAGCACGTCGCAGGAGTTCGTCACCAGCGGGATGACCACGTCGTCGGGGTCGAGTTCGAACCGGTAGGCCGCGTACGTCGCCGCGAGCGTGACGGCGACGGCGAGGACGGCGAGGACGACGCCCGAGGCGAGCGACACCGTGAGGACGGTCCACACCGACAGCGCCGTGCCCCCGACCAACGAGGTGAGGAGCCACGCCCCCACGCCGACAACGGGGAAGATGGTGACCGAGAGGGCGACGGTGGCGACGGCGTTGCCCGCGAGTTCCTCGTCGGTCGGGTCGAACGAGAGCGTCCCGAGGTGGAACGCGGTGGAGAGACGCGCCGCGAGGATGCTGCCCAGGTTCCCGGCGGTGCCGATGGTGACCGGGACGAGAGCGAGGAGCGTCGGATACCGATACAGTTGGGACTCGAAGCTCCCGAGGACGAGTCCGCTCCCGAGTTCCACGAGCGTGAGCGCCAGGAGAACGGGGAGCATCGCCCGCGTGATGTCCCGGACGGTCCACTCGGTCGCCATTCAGAGCACCTCCACGACTGCCAGTACGGTGCGAACGGCGACGAGGAGAAAGAGGACGCCGAACACGTCGCCCGTCGTCGTCACGATGGGACCGACGAGCGTGTCGGGGTTGCGCCCGCGGCGGTAGCCCGCGAAGACGACGGTGATGACGACGGCGACGAGGACGAGTCCCGAGAGCAGGCCCGCGAGGACGGCGATGCCGACGAGGACGCCGACGGGCGCGACCGAACTTCCGAGCGCCGTGAGGACGAGGAAGGCGGCGACGGCGGCGAACGCGGAGGCGAGGAGGCCGTTTCCGAGCGCCGCGGCGGCGGCGGCGCGCAGGCGGCGGTCGCCGGCGGTGACGCTGGGTTCGATGAGCCCCTGGTGGAGGGCGGTGGCGATGCGCGCGCCGAGCGACCCGTAGACGTTCCCCCGCGTGGCGAGGAGGGCGGGGACGAGGACGAGCAGTCCGGGTACCTCCCGGAGTTCCGCGCGCATGCCGGTGAGGACGACGCCGGCGATGAGGCCGCCGACGAGGCTCGCGACGAGTGCCGGAAGGGCTTCGCGGTACGCCTCCACGGCCGCGTCGCGGATAGTCATACAGGGGGCGACGGGCGCGGGGATGAAAAGTCGGACGTGTCACGCCGTGCCGAACGTCCGAGGGACGCGACGCTCGGTCCGCGGCGGTGCCTTCCCCCCGCGACCGGGCCGTCTAGCCGGTCCGAACAGTTTCAGACGGTTTCACGCCTAAGGGATGGCTAACGCGAGCGTTTCAGCTGAAAGCGCCACAATTACCTTACCGCGGGCGCGCGAGTCGCCTATCCACGCGAGTCAGCTATCGCGGATGACGGGACCCGGGCCTCGAAGACGGAGACACGAACGCAAGACTCCCGCCGTCCGCGAGGCGTCTCGACCGCCGGACGACCGAACGCGTTCGACGTTTAGGAGTCGTCATCGGCGATCGAATCGCTACCACTACCGCGACCGCGCACCCCGAGAGATGAACCTACGCACAGTCGCAACCGCCCTCGTCGTTCTGTCCTGTATCGCATCGGTCGGCGTCGCGTCGACGACGCTCGAAACGTCGCTGTCGACGAACCCCGACGAGGTGGTCGACCTCGACTACAACACCGTCCCCATCAGCCCCGACACCGCGGGTGATCTCAAGCGCGCGATGACGGGGCAGGGGTCCGAAGCGGCCGTCCAGCGGTCGGCGAACGGGGACGGTGACGGACAGTCCCGCGTCGGTGCGGCCGAGGAGGAGCAGCGGTCGGCGGACTCTAACGGTCAGTCGAACGACCAGCAGTCTCAATCGCAGTCGGAATCCCAGTCCGACGCGACGCGCGAGTGGCTCGACGTGTTTATGGACTTCTTAGAGACGTTCCTGCCGCTGTTCGCCGCGCTGGCGGCCCTTCTCGGCGTCGCGGTGCTGCTGGCGCGTTACGGCGATAGGCTCGCTCGACGCTTGGGAGGCGACGCCGACCGGCAGGAACCGACCGGCGCGCGCGAACTCGAACCGCAGAACGCCATCGAACGCGCGTGGGTGTCCGTCCTCTCGAGGGCCGACGTGGAGGACCCGTGGCGACGGACCCCCGAAGAGTGTGCCTCCGCCGCCGTCGAGAGCGGTTTCGACCCCGAGGGCGTCGAACGTCTCAGGCGCGTCTTCGAGGAGGTCAGATACGGCGACCGCGAGGTGACCGACGAGCGAGTCCGACGGATGGAGGATGGCCTCTCGCGGTTCGACGAGGGGCGGACGCCGGGAGGGCTCCGGCGGTGAACCGCGCGGGACGACTCCTCGTCGGTGGCGTCGGCGCCGTCGGGGCGGCGGGTGCGTTCGCTCTCGTCGCGCTTCCGAACGCCCTCGGCGACGCGGCGGCGGCGCTCGTCGCCTTCGCCGGCAACGACTACCTGCTCGCGGCGGGCGTCGCGTCGGTGGCGCTGCTGATCGTCGTCGCCGCCCTCGCCCTCCGCGGCGCCGACGGGGTGACCCGAACGACGCCGCCCGAACCGGAGACCGTTCAGAACGCCGCACACCCGGGCGTCGAGTTCGACCGCGCGGTCGAAGACGGCTCGTGGAACTCGGTCGGTCGCGACGGGGACCAAGAAACCGTCCGCGAACGGGTCCGCGAGGCGGCGGTTCGGTCGGTGATGCACCGCGAGGGCGTCGCGCGCGAACGGGCCGCGGCGCGCGTCGACGCCGGGGACTGGACGGACGACGACGTGGCGGCCGCGTTCCTCTCCGAGGACGAGCGGACGTCGCTGACCGCTCGCCTCCTCGGTCCGCTCTCGGGACCGGGGTTCCGGCGGGGCGCGAAGCGCGCGGCGGACGAGGTGTGTCGGGTCGAGGGCGTCGCGGACGAGAGAGCCGACGTCGAGAACGGGCCGAGAGCCGCCACCGACGGGGGCCGGCGATGACGACGGTCCGGCGGACCCGTCGGTGGCGCGGCGTCGTCGCCGTCGCCCTGTTCGCGGCCGCCGTCGGCCTCCTCGCGAAGGACCCCGTCGTCCTCCTCCTCGGCGCCGTCGGCGCGGGCTACGCGGCGTACCCGTGGCTCACCTCGCCGCCGACCGTCGACCTCGATTTGACGCGGACGGTCGACCCGCACGACGCCGAGGCGGGAACCGACGTGGACGTGACCGTCCGCGTCCGGAACACGGGGTCGTCGACGCTGACGGACCTCCGCGTCGTCGACGGCGTCCCACCGATGCTCACCGTGAGCGGGGGGACGCCCCGGCACGCCGCGTTCCTCCGGCCGGGCGCGACGACGGAGTTCTCCTACGCCGTCCGCGCCGAACACGGACGCCACCAGTTCGACCCCGCGACGGCCATCGCCCGCGACGCGGCCGGCGCCCACGAAGTCGAGACGACCGTACAGACGGACACCGCCATCGAGTGCGCCGCGACGGTTCCCGAGGTTCCCCTCCGGCAGCAGACGATGCGGGCGGGCGGGTCCGTCGTCACCGATGAAGGCGGCGCCGGCACCGAGTTCCACCAGACCCGCGAGTACCGCTCCGGCGACCCCCTCTCGCGCATCGACTGGCGGCGGCGGGCGAAGACGGGCGAACTCACCACCATCGAGTTCCGCGAGGAGCGACTCGCCTCGGTCGTCCTCTGTCTGGACGCCCGCCCCTCGGCCTACCGCGCGACCGACGAGGACGAACCCCACGCCGTCGCCTGCGGTCGCGAGGGGATGGCGCAGGTGCTGACCGCGTTGGCCGACACGCGCAACCCCGTCGGCGTCGCGGCCGTCGGCCGACAGCCCTGTTGGCTGCCGCCGCGAACGGGGAGCGACCACCTCGCGGAGGCGCGCCGCCGGATGGGGAGCCACCCCGCCTTCTCCACCGTCCCGCCCGCCCCGGACGCCGATTGGGGTGCGGACGGCCAGTTAGAGCAGTTGCGGCGCCGCCTCGACCCGGGGACGCAGGTCGTGCTGTTCTCCCCCCTCGCCGACGAGGCGGTGACGGCGTTCGCTCTCGAACTGGAACGCGGCGGAACCGCCGTCACCGTCGTCTCGCCCGACCCGACGACGACGGCGACGCGGGGCGGACGGCTGGCGACGGTCGAACGCGACGACCGGATTCGGCGACTGCGGAGCGCGGAGGTGCGCGTCGTCGACTGGGACCCCGCGGAACCGCTCGGCCCGGAACTCGTCCGGGCGCGGGAGGGGTTCGCGTGAGCGGACGAACCGGGCGGAGGACAGAGACGGAGACCGAACCGACGGCCCGGCGGCACGTCGCGCATCCGACGCGCCCCGGCGGCGTCCTCGCCGTCCTCGCCGCCGTCCTCGTCGTCGCCGCCGTCACCGGAAGCGGGGCGGCCGATTCGGCGGGCGCCGGACCCCTCGCCGGCGTCCCCCTCGTCGGCCTCGGCCTCTCGCTTCTCGGCGTCGCGGGCCTCGTCGCGGCCGCGGCCGTCCGTCGCCGCGGTCACGCCGTCGTCGGCGGACTGCTGCTGCTCGCGGGCGCGGGCGGCGTCGTCGCCGCCGTCGCCGCGACGGCGACGGGGGCCGAAGCGCTCTCGGAGCGACTCGTGACCGGCGCGGGCGTCGCCGGCGTCGCCCTCGTCGGCGCGGGCGTCGCCCCCCTTCGGTCGAACCGGGCGGGCGGACTCGTGACCGTCGGCGCCGCCGTCCTCACCGTCTCCGTCGTCCTCGCGGGCCTCCTGACGGAGACGGGCGCGACGCCCCTCCTCGTCGCGATGGTCGCCGCCGTCGTCGCGTGGGACGCCGGCGAGCGAGCCGTCTCCTTGGGCGAACAGGTCGGCGTCGCGGCCCGGACGTGGCCCGTCGAAGTCGGCCGAACCGCCGCCACCGCGGGCTACGGCGTCGTCGTCGTCGCCGCGACGCTCGGCGTCCGCGGGATGGGCGTCACCGACGTTCCGCTCGTCGGTCTCCTGTTGCTGCTGTGCGCCGCCGTCGCGTTGCTGGTGGCGCTGTCGAACTGAGGAACACGCGCGGGCGGCGACATCACAGGATTCGGAGGACGATTAGTCCGGTGTCTTTTCCGACCAAAGAGGAACGCTGAGATCACCCCGTACCACGTGCTTATGTCTATATTAGATGTCAGCAGGGAGAGGGTACTGACATGAGTCCTCTACCGAATGAAGGGTGCGCATCGGCCAGCAGCGTTCGAGCGTCAGTGGAGAAATCGATCTCTATAGATACGACTACCGCCGTTTTAATTGCTTTTGTTGGGGTTCAGGTTGCCTCGCCCTGTTCAACCTCAAATATCTCGTCTGCGGTGAGTCCGTGGGCTTCTTCGTGAACTTTCTCACCCGCTTCTTTGCTTGGGCCTTCGAACAGACAGAAGACGGCACCTTCGTCCTCGTCGACCCAGTAATTCAGGTATTTCACACCGTGTTTCTCTTGGGTCTCGACGTCTTTTTTGTGTGCCTCTACAACGTCTTCGACGGTTGCGTCAACATTTCTGTGGACGTCCATAAACAATGGCATGGCACGTAGCAATACAGCCGAGTTCATGATAAAGTACTTATAATTTCACGCAAAACCGGCTATTGATTAACTGGGTGACTGTTCACAGTCGCAGTTCTCGATATGGATTGGTGGATTGCAATCCACAGTGACGTTAGCGCCCTATACTGAGTAGCTGTTTCGCCCCGTCTTCACTGTGAATAATTCGCGCGTAAATTCGATTCTCCGAGAGACGGTCCGTCAGGCGCGCCGCCGAACGTCCACCGAGGGCACGGAGAGGTCCGCGAGGATGTCGTCGACGACATCGCGCGGGTCCACCTGCCCGACGCGGGCGTCCGGCGTCAGGACGAGCCTGTGGGCCAACACGGGCCTCGAGACGGCGTTCACGTCGTCGGGCGTCACGAACTCCCGCCCCTGAATCGCGGCGAGGGCGCGCGACGCCTCGAACAGCCGCTGGGTGGCGCGCGGCGAGACTCCCTCGCGGACGCGGCGGTCCTCGCGCGTCGCGCGGGCGACGTCGACGAGGTACTTCCGCACGTCGCGTTCGACGTGCACCCGTTCGGGGGCGGTCCGAATCTCGCTCGCCGTGCGCCCGTCGCAGACGCGCGACGCCGACGGCGACTGTTCGTGACGCTCCGCGCGCCGGTCGATGAGTTCGAGTTCGCCCGCCTCGTCCGGGAACCCGAGGCTCGTCTTCACGACGAAGCGGTCCTTCTGCGCCTCGGGCAACTCGAAGGTCCCCTCCTGTTCGACGGGGTTCTGCGTGGCGATGACGAAGAACGGGTCCGGCAGGGCGTGCGTGTCGCCGTCGACGGTGACCTGTCCCTCTTCCATCGCCTCCAGCAGGGCGGACTGCGTCTTCGGCGAGGCGCGGTTTATCTCGTCGGCGAGGACGACGTTGGCGAACAGCGGCCCCTCCTGGAACTCGAACTCCCGAGTCCGCTCGTTGAACACGTGCGTGCCCGTCACGTCCGAGGGCAGCAGGTCGGGTGTGAACTGCACGCGCGAGGCCGAGAGGCCGAGTGCGGTGGCGAACGACCGCGCGGTGAGCGTCTTCCCCGTTCCGGGGACGTCCTCTAAGAGGACGTGCCCCCGCGAGAGATAGCCCAACAGTATCGACCGCAGAACCGAGCGGTCGGCGACGACGGCGCGGGACACCTCGTCGAGGATGTCCCGGCAGGTGGCGGCGCAGTCTCCGACGTTCATGTGCGGGAGTGTGCCGGAACCACCATTAGTAGATAGTACGTAATCGAACAGTCGTCGCGGCGGGCGTCCGGTCGTCTGCGGTGCGGAGACGACGTCGAGCGCGATTTAATCCCGACCTATCCGTCGACCGGCGACGAAGCTGTCAGCCGAGAAGGAAGCGTTTCAGCGCGCGGGCCGGCGGAAAACTGGGAGCAAAGCGGAGCGAAGAGCGAGGCGAAACGGGGAGCAGTCGAACGTCGCGGTCGGAACGGGACGATCAGTCGCCGAACGGACCCATGCCGCCGAGTCCGCCGCCGCCACCGCCGCCCTGATTCTGGAGCTTCTTCATCATCCGCTGCATGTCGCCGTCGCCCATGCCTTGGAACTGCTTGATGGTGCGCTCCATCATCTTGTGCTGTTCGAGCAGTTCCTGCACCAACTCCTCGCCCTTGCCGGACCCGCGGGCGATGCGGCGGACGCGCGAGGCGCCGACGATGCGGGGGTTCTCCAACTCCTCTTCGGTCATCGAGTCCATGATGACGTCGAACGAGCGCATCCGGTCCTGCGTCACGTCCATCGCGTCGTCCGGGAGTTCGTCTTTGAACCCGCCGCCGAGTCCCGGAATCATGTCGAGCACCTGGTCGAGCGGACCCATCTTGTTCATCGCCTCCATCTGCTTTTGCATGTCCTTGAGGGTGAACGAACCCTTCATGATGTCCTCGGGGTCCCAGTCGTCCTCGCCCTCCTGCGTCTCCTGCATCGCGCGCTCGACCCGTTCGGACAACTGCTTCAGGTCGCCCATGCCGAGGAGGCGGGAGATGAAGCCGTTCGGCTCGAACCGCTCGATGTCCTGCACCGTCTCGCCGGTGCCGAGGAACCCGATGGAGGAGTCCGTCTCGTTGACGGCGGTCAGCGCCCCGCCGCCCTTCGCCGTCCCGTCCAGTTTGGTGATGACGACGCCGTCGATGCCGATGGAGTCGTCGAACTCCCGGGCTTGGTCCTTCGCGCCCTGTCCGATGGCCGCGTCGAGAACGAGCATGGAGCGGTCGGGGTTCACCTGCCGCTCTATCTCCTCTATCTCGTCGATGAGGGCCTCTTCGAGGGCGTGTCGGCCCGCGGTGTCGACGATGTGAATGTCGGCATCCTCGGTGGCCTCCATGCCCTCGCGCGCTATCTTGACGGGGTCCTCCTCGTCGGGGTCGCCGTAGAACTCCACCTCGGCCTCTTCGCACATCTGCTTGGCCTGGTCGTACGCGCCCGGTCGGAACGTGTCGGTCTGGATGACGGCGGGGCGCAGCCCCTTCGTCGAGAACCACCACGCCATCTTGGCGGCGGTGGTCGTCTTCCCCGACCCCTGCAGGCCCGCGAGGAGAATCGTCTGCGGTTCCAGCGGGATGTCGGTCGACTCGCCGATGAGGTCGACGAGTTCCTCGTAAACGATCTTGAGGACGTGGTCGCGCGCGGACGTGCCGCCCGGCGGTTCCTCGTGCAGCGCGCGGTCTTCGATGGACGAGGAGAGGTCCATCACGAGGCTCACGTCGACGTCCGCGGAGAGGAGAGACCGCTGGATCTCCCGGACGATCTCGTCGACGTCGTCCTCGTCGAGCCGGGACTTCCCCTGCAGTTTGTCGAGACTGCCGCGAAGGGAACTCCCGAGATTGTCGAGTACCATTGTCCTTCTCTACGCCGCCGCCCGTGTAAAGGCTTTATCCGTTGTTCTCGGTGGTGTCTCGGGGAGAGCGCTGAGGGGGAGCCCAAACGCTATCACGCGACCGCCCGAGGCACCGAGTGATGACCAAAATCCTCGTCCTCGGTGATTCGGCGCACGGCATCCCCGCCTCGGAGTACGCGACGGCGCTCCGAGAACGACTGCCCGACGCGACGGTCGTCCACCCCGAAACCTCGGACGGACGGCTGAACGAGGCCGCGGACGCCGAGATAATCACCGGCACCTACCTTCCGGACGAACTGCTGGCGGCCGCCGAGGAGTTGCGCCTGTTCGCCGCCCAGTCAGCCGGCACCGACCACCTCCCCGTCGACCGCCTCCGCGAACACGGCGTCGCGGTGACGAACGCCTCGGGCGTCCACGGCCCGAACATCGCAGAGCACGTCCTCGGATGGCTGCTGATGCTCGCCCGACGGCTGGACGAGGGCATCCGCCGGCAGCAGCGCCGCGAGTGGCGGCACTTCCAGGCGTTCGGCGAACTGAAGGGGTCGACCGTCACGGTGGTCGGACTGGGGGCCATCGGACAGGCCGTCGTCGAGCGGTTGGAGCCGTTCGACGTCGACACCGTCGGCGCGCGCTACACGCCCGAGAAGGGCGGACCGACCGACGAGGTGGTCGGCTTCGACGAGTTGGAGTCCGCGCTCGTCCGGACGGACTACCTCGTCCTCGCCTGCCCGCTGACCGAGACGACGGAGAAACTGATAGACGCCGAGGCGCTGGACTCGCTGCCGAGCGACGCGGCCGTCGTGAACGTCGGCCGCGGCGGCGTCGTCGACACCGACGCCCTCGTGGAGGCGATTCGCCGCAACTACGTCCGCGCGGCGGCGTTGGACGTGACCGACCCCGAACCGCTGCCGCGGGACCACCCGCTGTGGGACTTCGAGAACGTCCTCCTGACGCCCCACGTGTCGGGCCACACGCCCCACTACTTCACGCGACTCGCCGACATCCTCGCCGAGAACGTCGAACGCGTCGAGGAGACCGGCGAGTGGGACGACCTGAAGAATCAGCTCTCGCGCTAAGGGGGGAGTTTTAGTCGCCGCGACGACACCGACCACCGATGCCCGAACTGCTCGCCGGTCTGACGACGACGACGTACCTCGCGTTCTGCGGGGCCGCCGTCGCTCTCATCCTCACGCCCGGCCCGGACACGATGTACGTCCTCGCCCGCGGAATGCAGGGTCGCGGCGTCGGCGTCCGCTCGGCGCTCGGAATCTCCACCGGCGTGCTCGTCCACACCGCGGCCGCGGCGTTCGGCCTCGCCGCCCTCCTCCGCGCCGCGCCGACGGCCTACCGGGTGGTGAAATACGTCGGCGCCCTCTACCTCGTCTATCTCGGCGTCTCGGCGCTCCGGAACGACGAGTTCGACCCGACGGTCGGCACCGACCCGGAGGGGAGCTTCCGCCGGGGCGTGTTCGTCAACGCCCTCAACCCGAAGGTGGCGCTGTTCTTCCTCTCTTTACTCCCCGGGTTCGCGGGGACCGGTTCCGGTGCGGACGCGCGGATGCTGCTGCTCGGCGCGACGTACGCCGGGCTAACCGCCGTCTACCTCTCCGTCGTCGCTCTCGGCTCCGGCCGAATCGGCCGGGCGCTCGAGTCTTCGCGCTTCTCCTCGGGGTTGAACTGGCTCGGCGGCGGCGTGATGGTGGCGCTCGGCGTCGGCGTCGCCGTCGAGTGAGAAGGAGCGCTGGAGTGGAAACAGGGGGGTTCGATCGGGCCGGAGAACGAGCCGGTTCGAGTGGAAACGAAGGGGGTCGGCGGGCTACTCCTCGTCGCCGAGGAGGCGATCGACCATCAGTTGGGGGTCGAACCGCTCGATGTCGTCGTAGCCCTGTCCGACGCCGAGAAAGAGGATGGGCTTGCCCGTGACGTAGGCGATGGAGATGGCCGCACCGCCGTTGGAGTCGGCGTCGGCCTTCGTCAGGATGGCGCCGTCTATCTCCGCGGCGTCGTTGAACTTCTTCGAGCGTTCGACGGCGTCCTGTCCGGCCACCGCCTCGTCGACGAACAGCGTCATGTCCGGGGAGACGACGCGGTCTATCTTCTCCAACTGGGCCATCAGGTCGTTGGAGGTGTGCAGGCGACCGGCGGTGTCGCCGAGGACGACGTCGATGTCGTGGGCCTTCGCGTACTCGACGCCGTCGTAGATGACCGCCGCCGGGTCGCCGCCCCGTTCGTGCGTGATGAGTTTCGTGTCGAGGTTCTCGGCGTGCTTTCGAATCTGCTCGTTCGCCCCCGCGCGGTAGGTGTCGCCGTTGGCGATGACCACCGAGAGACCCTGCTTCTCGAAGTAGCGAGCCATCTTGGCGATGCTCGTCGTCTTCCCGACGCCGTTGACGCCGGTGAAGGTGAGCGTGATGGGCTTGTCCGCCTCGGCGATTCGCTGGTCGAAGTCGAACTGACCGATGCTGATGACGTCGTACAGGGCGTCGTGGAGCGACTCGTGGACGAGTTGGCCCATCGTCTGGACCTGCTTGCGCGACTCGCCGATCATCTTGTCGCGGATGGTCTCCAGAATCTCTTCTGCGACGTGCATCTCCACGTCGCTCTCCAAGAGCGCCATCTCCAGTTCCCAGAGGGGGTCTTCGAGGTCCTCCTCCTCGATGATGACCTTCCCCGTGGCGAACGCCGCGGCGCGCTTGAGTCGCCCGGCGCCGTCCTTCTTTTCGCCGGGTTCGAGCGCTTCGCTCGCGGCGTCCGACGCGAGACGCTCGCGCGGCGGCGCCTCCTCGTCGTCCGCGTCCACGGCCGCCTCCTCAACGCGTTCGTCGGCGGGGTCGACCGCTTCGGCTCCCGCCGTCGACGTATTCGCGTCCGCGCCTACGTCCGTACCCGTACTCGTCGAGGCGGCGTCCGCGGTTCCGGTCGGCGACGACGCCGTGTCGGATTCAGACCCCACCTCGGGCGTCGTCTCGGGGTCCTCGTCCGGCGGCGTCCGCGCGTCGGCGTCCGCCGTCGCCCCGTCGGTCGTCCCGGCGTCGGCGCTCTCGGAGAGCGAGACGCCGCCGGGGTCCTCCTCGGGCATCTCAGCGGTCGTCGAACCCGCTTCGTTCTCGCCGTCGGCGGTCGTCGGGGCGTCGACACCGGGCGTTCCGGGTTCGGAGTCGGCCGCGACCGTCTCGGCGTCCGCGTCGGCCTCGGGTGCCCCCGGTTCGGCCGCCTCCGCCTCGGCGGCGGGTTCGGACGTCTCGGCGTCGGCTTCGACCGGCGTCTCGTCCCCGGTCTCAGTTTCGGCCTCGGCTTCCGCTTCGGCCTTCTCCTCGGCGGTATCCTCGACATCCTCGCGGAAACTGTTGAGCTTCTTTTTCAGTCCGTCGAACATAGTGAGTGAAAGCTGGTCGAAGCGGCGTTACGCGCCGTCTTCGTCGCCCTGCTGCTGCTGCATCTGCTGCATCTGCTGTTGCTGCATCTGCTGTTGCATCTGCTGGGCCTGCTGTTCGAGTTCGGAGCTCTCGTCTTCGAGGTCCTCTATCTCGCCGCGGACCTGCGCGATTTGCTCGTCGAGGGAGTCCTGCTTCACGCGCAGGGCCTTGATGGCGTCGTTCTGCTCCTGCTCGGCCGCGTAGTTGCCGCCGAGGTCGACGATGACCTCGTCGATGTCCTGCACTTCCGCGCGGAGGTAGGCGCCGCCGCCGAGGGGTACCTGCACCGTCGACCCCGACTCCAGCGTCTCGATGGCCTCGACGGCCTCGTCTATCTCCTCTTTCTCCTGTTCGAGGTCCGCAACGTCGGTTTCGAGCTCCTCTATCTCCTCGTCGATGGCCTGAAGCTCCTGGGAGAGCTGCTGGAGCTGCTGTTGTCCGCCGCCCATCATTGCTCGGACACCTCCGAGATCTCGATCTGGGGGCGCTTGAGCCCGTGCTGGCTCCCGATGTTCGAGAACACGTGGTCTCGGGCGACGTTCTCGTTCGGCGCGTCGACAACTGTCTCGAATTTGCTGTGGCCGTCCCGGCTCTGGAACTGGCCGCTCACCGTAAATTGACTCATACCCGCATCGTCGGCCCGCGAGCGGGAAGTATCTTCCTACTCGGAGGGAACAGAGCCGCCGGAACGGAGCGCCGAATCGGACGGCGGCGCTGGAGGCGACAAACCGAGCGGAGCGGAGAGAAGGGAGAGCGGTCGCGTAGCGGTCGTCAGTCGAGGTAACCGAGCGTCTCCTCGATGCGGCCGAGTTCGGGCCCGGTCGTCTCCGTGCCGACGACGTAGCTGGCCTCGTTGGCGACCAGTCCGGAGCCGACGAGCGGCGCGCCGTAGTTGACCGTGCCGATGTCGGCGCGCACGTCGAGGAGCTCTTCGAGCGCCTCTAGCTCGGGTTCGCGGGATTTGGGGTGGCAGAGCACCCCCCTGTTCGTCGCCACGGCTGCGGTGCCGACGGTCCGCACGTCCGCGAGGTCGCCGCGTTCGGCGGGCACGTCGAGTGCGTCCTCGACGGCGGCCACCGCCTCGTCGGAGAAGTCGGGATGGACGTACGCGCCCGCGTCGTTCGCTAAGACCACGTTCCCGGCGGCGTTGATGCGGCCGGGAAGCTCCGAGACGGGGACGCCGGCGGCGTCTTCGATGGTCTCCTTCTCTCGCTCGGTCGCGCGCGCGGAGACGAGGATGCCGTTGGCGTTGCCCGTCGCGAGGGCGCCGACGGTTCCCGATCCGCCGACGGTGGTCTTCACCGCGGGCACGCCGAGTTCGTCGGTTATCGCGTCGACGACGTCGTCCTCGGCGTCCGGGCGGACCAACAGTATGTCGTCGGTCGCGCACGCGAAGACGCCGACGTACGCCGAGCCAGCGAAGGAGGTGCGGAGCACGTTATTCGGCCGGTTCGGCTTCGACGACTCGCTCGCCGTCCTCGTCGAACCGAGCGGCGCGGACGCGCAGTTTGCTCGGGGGCTGCTGTCGACCCGTCGCCCATACCGTCTCGTTGATGGCGGGGTCGAGGCGAACCTCCTCGGTGTCGACCGAGAAATGCTTCGCGAGGTGCTCGCGGATGATCTTCATCGCGCGGCCCGCACGCTCGTGCGCGGGAACGGCTTTCACGTCTCGGAGCGGGACCGTGATGACGCGCTCCTCGAAGTCGCTTGCGCTCATGGCTTACTCGTCCGTGTTGCTCCGCCGCCAGTTGCGGCGCTTCGGGTTTCGCGTGACTTCCATGTCCGTCTTCATCATGACCCACGCGGGGACGCGGCTGTTCTGACGCTCCAGTTTGGCCAGTCGCTTCTTCTTGGCCTTGGACTTCTTGCTCATGGTGCCCGAAACTACCTCGGGCCCGCATAAAATCTTGTTCCTTCGGTTCCGCCGGTGCGAGGATGCCTCACGGCCGCCACGGCCGATAGTCAGTACGACCGGGGCCGGTATCGCCTCCGTCCCGATGCTGCCGGCCCCACCGAGTCGACCGTCCGACCGGAGCGGAACCGAGCCATTCACGACGGCCGACCGCTTCCGGACAGCCAGATGCGTCATCGGACCTCCCTCGTCTTCGTCCTTCTCTCGGCCGTCTGGGGCACCGCCTTCGTCGCCACCGAGGTGGGTCTCGACTCCCTGCCGCCGGCCCTGTTCGCCGCCGTTCGCTTCGACGTGGCCGCGCTCCTCCTCTTCTGTCTCGCGCGCGTCCGGGGGAACCGGCTCCTGCCCGCCTCGCGCGCGGAGTGGCTGCCCGTCCTCGCCGGCGGCGCCCTCACCATCGGCGTCCACCACGCCTTCCTGTTCTCCGGGCAGGTGTACGTCGATGGCGCCGTCGCCGCCGTGCTCCTCGGACTCATCCCCGTCATCACGCCGGCGCTCACCCGTCTGACCGCCGCGGCCGAACGCCTCTCGCCCGTCGGCGCCGCCGGCGTCCTCCTCGGGTTCGTCGGCGTGGTCGTCATCGCCGACCCCGACCCGGGGAACCTCGGCGCGTCGGACCTCCTCGGCGTCGTCCTCGTCCTCGCCTCGGCCGTCGCGTTCGCCCTCGGCGCGGTGCTCACGCACGACTCGCGCTCGGACCTGCCGTTCGTCGCGACGCAGGCGTGGATGATGCTCGTCGGGGCCCTCCTCCTGCACGCGACGAGCGCCGCCCTCCCGTGGGAGTCGTTCGCGGCCGCCGAGTGGACCCCGGAGGCCGTCGCCGCCCTCCTCTACCTCGCCGTCGTCGCCGGCGCGGGCGGGTTCGTGATGTACTTCTGGCTGCTCGACCGCGTCGGACCGGTGGAGGTGAGCCTCCTCGAGTACGTCATCCCCGTCTTCGCCGCCGTCTCCGGGTGGGGACTTCGGGGGACGGCGCTCGATGCGACCACCGTCGCCGGCTTCGCCGTCATCTTCGTCGGCTTCCTGCTCGTCAAGCGCGAGGACGTGCGGCGAGCGCTCGAACGCGGACGCGGACACCGGCGAGAACGGGAGTGCGACGGCGACGCGCGGATGCCGCGCGACGCGGACTGAGACGGTGAGAAGGGGGACAGCGCGTCTCGACGTCAGAGCGCGAAGCGCCGGAGCGTCTCGTACCGCGGGCCGCCGTCGGTCAGCACGCTCTCTTTCAGGTGCACCTCGCGCACCGGAAACGTCCCCACGTCGGGATCCTCCTCGCGGACGACGCGTTGGACGAGGTCCTTGCCGCGCGCGTCGTCCATCCGGGCGAGCGTCACGTGCGGCGTGAACTCGCGGTCCTCCGACCCGAAGCCGCGTGCGGCCGTCTCGCGGTCGATGGCCTCCGCGAGCGCCGTCATCTCCGCCGCACCGGCCCCCTCGCGGACGCCGGCCCAGACGACGCTGATGTACTCTAAGGAGGGAAAGACGCCGAACCCGCCGACGGTGGCGTCGAACGCCTCGACGCCCGAGTCGTCGATGGCGGTCTCCACGGCCGCCCCGACGTCGGGGAGGCGGTCCTCGTCCGTCTCCCCGAGGAACTTCAGCGTGACGTGGACCTGCTCGGGGGCGACGAACCGGAGCCCCTCGGCGCCGGCGAACCGCTGTTGCGCCGACGCGACGGCCTCCGTGAGCGAGTCGGGCAGGTCGATGCTGAGGAACAGGCGCATACGGGTGGAGACGGTCCGACGACGGTTCAACGTTCGGCCGGCATACGCCGGACGGGGGTCCGGCCCCCGAGAGACCGCCGCGCGACGGGATTCGTGACGCAGTTCTTAACCGTCCCGACCTCTAAGCGCGCCGCATGGCAGAAGACGGCGAGCGAGACAGACCCCACCGTTTCTCCGAGGGACAGGGGTTCAGCGAGGACTACGAGGAGTTCACGCTCGACCCGCCTGAACTGAACGTCGACCCGGCGAAGGTCGACCCGGTCGACACCCGGGTCATCGCCGACGAACTCGACGAACGGAACATCGCGAAGGACGAAGTCGACGTCGACCAACTCGTCGACGTCGGCCTCTCGTACATGCAGATAAACCGCTTCGAGGAGGCCACCGAGGCGTTCGAGCGGGCCGCGCAGTTCGCCGAGGACGACTCCCTCGAAGCGCAGGAGGCGTGGGTGAACAAAGGCGCCGCGCACGCCGAGTTAGAGGAGTTCGACGAGGCAATCGGCTCCTACCGCGAGGCGCTCCGCATCGACGACGACTCCGAGCACGCCGCCTCCGCGGAGACGAACCTCGCCTACGCCCTCTGGCAGTTCGGCGAGACCGAAGAGGCGCTTCAGCACGCCGAGCGCGCCGTCGAGATAGACCCGCGCTTCGGGCAGGCGTGGTACAACCGCGGCTTCTTCCTGCAGGAACGCGGCCTGAGCGAGGACGCCGTCAACGCCTTCGACAACGCGATCAGACTGGGAATGCGGACGGCCGACGTCTTAGAGGAGAAGGTCCGCGCGCTGGAGGACCTCGGCCGCGAGGACGAGGCCGACCAGGTCCAACAGCAGGCCAACGAACTCCGGCAGCAGCGCGAACAGGAACTCATCGAGGACCAGTGATGCTCCTCCGAGAGCGAGACACGCCGGAAGGACTGCTCGTCTCGGTCTGCGACCGCGACTGCCTCGGCGAAACGTACGAGGACGGCCCGGTGTCCCTCGAAGTGACCGAAGAGTTCTACGGCGGCGAGGAGGCCGACGACGCGGACGCCCAAGCCGTCGTCGACAGTCTCACGCGCGCGACGGTGGCGAACATCGTCGGGGAACGCGCCGTCGAAGTCGCCGTCGACGCCGGCATCGTCGACGAGGAGTCGGTCCTCGACGTCGGCGGCACGCGCCACGCCCAACTGCTCTGGATGCGGTAGCGGACGAGTCGTAGCTGATTCCCGTAGCGGTTCGCTCGGAACGTTACCGAATTCGGTTTCGTCGCGCCGTGCGGACCGAAGCCGTGTTAGTGCTGGGGCGGTTACCGAGTTACAATGGGAGTGCAGGAATCGTACCCGATAGACGTCGCGTCCATCCGCGAGGACTTCCCCATCCTCGACCGGAAGGTCGGCGGCGACTTCACGGTACCCGGCGAGGGCGACGACGACGAACTGCCCCTGGTGTATCTCGACAACGCGGCGACCAGTCAGACGCCGAAGCAGGTGGTCGAGACCATCGTCGACTACTACTACGGCTACAACTCGAACGTCCACCGCGGCATCCACCACCTGAGTCAGGAGGCCTCCGTCGCGTACGAGAACGCCCACGACCGCGTGGCGGAGTTCGTCGGCGCCTCGGGGCGCGAGGAGATCGTATTCACGAAGAACACGACGGAGGCGATGAACCTCGTCGCCTACGCGTGGGGCCTCGAAGAACTCGGCGCGGGCGATACGGTGGTGCTCACGGAGATGGAGCACCACGCCTCCCTCGTCACGTGGCAGCAGATAGCCAAGAAGACCGGGGCGTCGGTCGAGTACGTCCGCATCGACGAGGAGGGCCGCCTCGACATGGACCACGCGGCGGAACTGATCGACGAGGACGTGAAGATGGTCTCGGCCGTCCACGTCTCGAACACGCTCGGAACCATCAACCCCGTCGCCGAACTGGCGGAACTGGCGCACGACGTCGGCGCGTACATCTTCGTCGACGGCGCACAGGCGGTTCCCACGCGACCGGTCGACGTGAAGGAGATAGACGCCGACTTCTACGCGTTCTCGGGACACAAGATGCTCGGGCCGACGGGCATCGGCGTCCTCTACGGCAAAGAGGAGATCCTGGAGGAGACCAGCCCCTACCTCTACGGCGGCGAGATGATACGCAGCGTTACCTACGAGGACTCGACGTGGGAGGACCTCCCGTGGAAGTTCGAGGCGGGCACGCCCGTCATCGAACAGGGTATCGCCCTCCACGCGGCCATCGACTACCTCGACGACGTCGGGATGGAGAACGTCCAAGAGCACGAGGAACTGCTCGCCGAGTACGCCTACGACCGACTGACCGAACTCGACGACGTCGAGATATACGGGCCGCCGGGCGACGACCGCGGCGGACTCGTCGCGTTCAACCTCGACGGCGTGCACGCCCACGACCTCTCCAGCATCCTCAACGACCACGCCGTCGCCGTCCGCGCCGGCGACCACTGCACCCAACCCCTACACGGCAAACTGGGCATCGCCGCCTCGACGCGCGCGTCGTTCTACGTCTACAACACCTACGAGGAGATAGACAAACTCGTGGAAGCGGTCGACGACGCCCGGCAGTTGTTCGCCTGAGGTCGTCGCACCCCCCAAAACGGCCGTATCGGTTCAGTCCGCTCCCGGCGGCGACGCCGAAGGTGCCACGTCGGACGAGCGTCGAAGCGACGCGCCGAGTTCGGAGACATCCGCCGGGGAGCGAAACAGCGCGATGAGTCCCCAGATGACGCCGGTGAGGAGGGCGCCGGCCGCCGAGTACGTCATGCCCATCGTGAGGAACGCCGTCCCGTAGACGAACCCGAGAGTCAGCGAGGGGAGACTCGTCCCGAGCGGAATCTTCGACGTCTCGTCTCTCAGCGTCGGCGCGAGCGCGGCGACGGAGAAGACGTTTCCGGCGAGGAAAACTATGTCTTGCCACATCATTGTTCTTCTACCTCATTTTTGCTGCGCGAGTTGGAGGTTACTGCCATATTTCTGCGTAACGCGGACGCGGTGAAAAGACTTACTACACGTTGAGTAAATAAAATCGTTAACGAGGGTGAGGGATGCCGAGCCGGGACCCGGATGCGGCCGAATCATCCAACGACGGCGCGGCGCCCCAATCGTTATTCGCCGGACTCCCGTCTGCGGGACGTGTGTTCCAAACGGCCGTCTCAGTCGCCGACGTCGTCCGCGGGACCTTCGTGGAGTTCGTCACCGGACTGCGCGAGGCGATTCCGAACGTCCTCGGAGGTATCGTCTTTCTCGTCCTGAGCTACGTCGTCATCAGACTCGCGCTGTGGGCGCTTCGGGGGACGCTCGACGCCCTCTATCCGGACGAACAGGACCTCGTAGTCAGCCTCGGGGTCACCGTCGCCGGGGTGTTCCTCTGGTTCGGCGCGGCGCTGGCGTTCTTCAAGATAGTCGGAATGGGGGACGTGGCGGCGAGTCTCGGCACCGCGACGGGGTTCATCGCGCTGGGTATCTCCTACGCGCTCTCGAACATGATAGCCGACACGGTGTCGGGCGTCTACCTGCTCCGCGACCCGGACTTCAACCCCGGCGACCGCGTGGAGTCGGACCCGGCGACGGGCGTCGTCGAATCCATCGGCCTGCGGAAGAGCCGGTTCCGCGACGACGAGGGGGACGTGGTCGTCGTCGCCAACCGCGAAGTAGAGAAGAAGTGGCGGCGGGTCGGCGCGGCGCGTTCGGAGTGATCACGCGCCGAACGCCGACGCCACCGCCTCCGAGACGCGGTCTTCGAGTAGCAACGAGGCGTTGTAGAGGACGGTCGACTGCGCGCCGGCGACAGCGAACGCCACCGTGGAGCGAACGCCCGCGGCCCGGAGGAGGTGGGCGACGGCCAAGATGAGGAGGAGGTTACCGGCCGTCGCGGTGACGTGAACCAGCGAGAGGGCGGTCACGCCGGTATCTGAGTCCGCGTCGTCGACGTCGGCCGGGGGGTCGCCGAAGGCGGCGGTCGACAGCACCGCGAATCCGACGAGGGCGCCGCCGACGTAGGCGAGCACCGAAAGCGAGTCGGGCATTCGGTAGACGTGAATCAGGAGGTGGCCCGCGCCCCACATCGTGAGCGTGTAGCCGTAGGCGGGCGACTGAGACCGGAGGTTGTGAGCGAGGCGTCTGGTCGGCTCCATCGAGTGGAAACACTCGCTCCGGATACGAGTGCGTTCGGGTGAGAATCGTTCGCCCCGGAACGCTTATCCGGCAAACTCACCTACGACCGATAACTATGGGTATGGGCTCGGATATGTATCGACAGCAGATTCTGGACCACTACAAGAACCCCCGGAACAAAGGCGAGATGGAGGATCCGACGTTCTCGCACACCGGGGAGAACCCCTCCTGCGGTGACACCATCACGATGCAGGTGCGGCTCGAAGACGACGACGACACCATCGAGTTCGTCGCGTTCACCGGCGACGGCTGTGCCATCAGTCAGGCGTCGGCGAGCATGCTCTCCGAGCGACTGCAGGGGACGACGCTGTCGGAACTGGACGAGATGGACACCGACGACGTAACCGAGATGCTCGGCGTCGACATCTCGCCGATGCGCATCAAATGTGCCGTCCTCGCGCGGCAGGTGGCCCAGGACGGCGCCGCCATCTACGAGGGCGACACGGACGAGGCGACGACGACCACCGAAGCGGACGACTGAGACCCTTCGGCAGTCGCCGACCCGCGACCCCGACCCGCACCGCCCGCGTCACACGATTCCGGTCACGTCCCTGTTTCTCGCCGCGAACTCCAACTGACGAGCGTCGAGTTCCCGCCGCCGCGTGCGGTGCCACCGGCGCCTCGTCGCCTCGTCGACGCGTCCGCGGACGGCGTCGGCCACCGTATCCACGATGACTCGGAGGAAGTACGCCTCGTCGGCCGGATAGTCGGCCTCGCCCTCGTCGCCGCCGCCCCCGACCGGTCGCACCGACCAGTCAGCGTCCGCCGCGACGTAATCGACATCGCGCGCGTCGAGGTGTCGCTCCAGTCGTCGCCCCGCCCGCGACCCGAGGCGGTCCCCGACGTTCATCGTGTCGTGGTACGCCGAGAGGACAGCGTCGTCGGCGTCGTGCGCCGGCGAGAACGCCGTGCCGCCGTCGAAGGTGATCGGGAAGTAGAACCGCCCGCCGGGGACGAGGCCGTCGAGGAGGCGGTCCACCCCCGCCGGGTCGAGGAGGTCCACGAACGCCTGCGCGACGAGGAGGTCCCACCCGCCGGCGTCGGCCGCGTCGAGGGCGTCGCCGCGGACGAAGCGCACGTCGACGGCGTTCTCACCCGTTAGCGACAGCGACCCCACCGTCTCGCCCGGTCCGTCGAAGTCGCCGGCCCGCTCGCCGTCGGCGTCGACGGCGTATCCGGCCGCCGGCGCCGCCACGACGCGTTCGCGGGCGCGTTCGAGGTTCACGCCGTCGGCGTCGACGGCGACGTACGTGAGGTCCGGGGCGTCCCACGCGAGGAGGCGGCGGAGGAACGGTCCCGTGCCCGCCCCGGCGTCGAGGAGGCGGACGCCGTCCGGTCGGTCGGCGAGGTCCGACCGGACGAGGCGGCGCACGCCGGGGACGAACGCTCGGTCGTCGACGGACTCCTTGGCCGCGAGGTACCGTCGGAAGTCCCCCTTCACGGGGGTCGCCCCGCGTCGTCCTTCTCCCCGAAACCGCCCACACCGCCGATATCGTCGTCCTCGTCGACGACGCCGCGGAGGAAGCGTCTGACGCCCGCCACCGTCTCCGGCCACGAGGGGTGCGCCTCGTATCGGTCGAGGGCGCCCCGGCCGGCCGTCGCGAGGCGGTCTCTGTCCCCGACGAATCCGGTGAGGGCGTCCCGAACGCCCCCCACGTCGCCCGGCGCGACGAGGACGCCCGTCGAGGGGTCGACGAGGTCGGACGCCCCGCCCGACGCCGAGGCGACGACGGGGAGACCGAACCCCATCGCTTCGAGGTAGGCGATGCCGAACCCCTCGTGCGCCGAGGGCATCGCGTAGACGTGGCTCTCGCGGAGGACCGACGCCGTCTCCTCGGTCGGGAGCGACCCCGCGAGGCGGGTCCGGTCGCCGAGTCCGCGCCGTCGGATCCGTTCGCGGACGCGGCGCAGGTAGGCGTCGTCGGGGCGGTCGCCCACCAGCGTGGCGCGCCACGGCGCCTCCAGTCCTGCGAGCGCATCGAGGAGCGTGAGGACCCCCTTCCGCGGGACGAGATTGCCGACGAAAGCCACCCGGAACGGATCTCTCCGAGCGCGTCGCGCGACGTCAGCGGCGGTCACATCGGGGTCAAACTGCGTGTCCGCCGGCGGCGCGACGTGCGTCCGGAGTCCGGGCGCGCGCCGTTCGACCGAGTTCGCCGTCGGGCGACTCGTGCAGACGGCGGCGGCGCAGCCGTCGAGAAAGCGTCGTTCGAGCGTCCCCGCGACGGCGGCGTCGAGTCCGTCGGCGGCGTCGCAGCGGAGGTGGTGGACGAGGGCGACGACGGGCGCGCCGGTGTCCGAACGGAGGAGCGCCGGGTGGGCGAGTTCGTCCGCGAGGACGACGTCGGGATCGAACTCGGGCGGCGAGAGCCGTCGGGCGACGAGCGAGTCGAGGACGCCCAGCGGATACCGCCGCCACGGAACGGAGACGACGCGGACCGTCTCGCCCGCGGCGCGGAGGCCGTCGACGAGCGCCCGGTCGTAGGCGAACCCGCCGGAGGCGGTGTCGAGCGACCCGGGGACGACGAGGGCGACGCGCATCAGAACGGCGCGGCGTAAGCCGCGTTCGCCGCGTCGTCCTCCCAGACGGTGACCGTCGCCTCCGACACCGCCTCGGCGTCGAGTTCGGCGGCGAGTCGGTCGTGGAGCACCCGCGCGAAGCGTTCGACGCTCGGGTTGTACCCCTCGAACTCCGGTAGGTCGTTCAGGAACGCGTCGGCGTAGCGCTCCTCCACGTCGTCGAGCGCCGCCTCCACGGCGTCGATATCGACCAGGTAATCGTGTTCGTCCAGCGTCTCGCCCGTCAGCTCGACCTCCAGTCGGTACCGGTGCGAATGGGGGTCCCCCTCGGGGCCGGGATTCGGCACGGTCAGCGCGTGCCGGGCGACGAGGGGTCGAACGACGGTCACGGCGTACATATCCCCTCGTGGGTCGGAAACGCCGTAAAGCCGCGGTCGGGTCCGATCAGTAGGTGAAGAGCACCTGTACGGTATCGGCCGGGTCGCGGTCGAGCAACCGGTAGGCCTCGGCGGCATCCTCGACCGGGAACCGGTGGGTGACGAGCGACGAGGGTTCGAGGTCCTCGATGGCGTCGAGGACGTAGTCGAGACGGCGTGCCTTGTCCCAGCGACCGGCGTGGTCGGCGTCGATTTCGCTCACCTGACTCGACCGGAGGCGCATCCGACTGCGGTGGAACCGCCCGCCCAAGTCGAGCGAGACGGGCTTCGAGCCGTACCACGATCCGACGACGAGGCGGCCGTCGTCGCCGGTGACCGAGATGGCGTCCGAGAGTGCCTCGGGGTTTCCCGATAGCTCGAAGGTGAGGTCCGCCCGCCCGTCCCCCGGGAAGCGGTCGGCGACGCCGTCCGGAACGGCCTCGGGCGCGAACGCCTCGTGCGCGCCGAGCGCCCGGGATCGAGCCCTACGCGAAGCGTGGTGGTCGACCGTGACGAGTTCCGAGAGCGGGAACCGCGCGAGCAACGCGGTGGTGAGGAGGCCGACGACGCCCTGTCCCAAGACGACGACGCGTTCCCCGACGCGGGGGCGGCCGTCCATCGCGAACCCCGTCGCCGTCTCCGCCGTCGCCAGCATCGCGGCGTCCTCGTCGGACACGCCGTCTGGGAGGACGACGAGCGAGTCGGGAGTGGCACAGAAGTGACTCGCGTGCGGGCGGAAGGCGAAGACCCGGCGGTCCGCCCACGTGGCGTCGACGGCGTCGCCGACGGCGGTGACGACGCCGACGGCCGCGTAGCCGTACGACAGCGGATACGACAGCGGTTCGGTCAGCCCGTCTATCGTCGTGTCGAGTGGGACGCCCGCCGGAACGTCGTCGCGGTAGACGAGGAGTTCGGTGCCCGGGCTGACGGCCGACACCGTCGCCTCCACGAGCACCTCGTCGTCCGCCGGTCGCGGGACCGGGCCGGACTCGACGTCGACGGTTCGCGGCGCGGTGAACCGGACGCGCCTCGCATCGGTCACCGGCGGACGCTCGCGGAGCACGGCGTCGCCCTCCCGGCCGCTGTCTGTCGGTGCATACCACGACTGACGAGTGAGCGAGGGTAAAGCTGTCGCGCGTGCGAACGTTCACCACCGCCGCCCCCCTAGCGGACGTCGTGGAGGAGAGATCGGAGAACCGCGCGGCGGCACCTCGGACGGACGAGACGACACGGGCTCGGGCGAGCGACGGAACGAAGGGGCCGACGGACGGTGCCGCATCGTCTCGGACCACGCGGCAACTGACAGCGCTCGGCGTCGGGTTCCTCGCGTGCATCGGCGTCGCCGCCGCCGTCGCCGAGCGACGGGCGCCCGGAACGGGCCTGCCGTGGGCCGTCCTCTCGGGGACGGGGGTCGCCGCCGCCGTCGGTCTCGCGCGCCGAAACGTCGGTCGGAACCACCCGCCCGACGGGAGTCGGACGTTCGACACGCTGGGCGTCGCCAACGCGGTGACGCTGTTCCGAGGGGCGCTCGTCGCCTCGCTCGCCGGGTTGCTCGCCGTCCCGTCGGCGACGGGGTGGCTGCCCACCCTCCTCTACGGGGCCGTGGCCGCGCTCGACCCTCTCGACGGCGCTATCGCTCGCGCACGGGACCGTCGGACGCTCCTCGGGGCGTGGTTAGATATAAACGTCGACGCCGCCGGACTCCTCGTCGCCGCCGTCGTCGGCGTCGGCGCCGGGGCACTCCCCCCGTGGTACCCGCTCGTCGGCGGCGCGCGCTACCTCTTCGTCTTCGGCGCGTGGACGCGGCGGCGGCGCGGACTGCCCGTCTTCGACCTCCCGCACAGCGCCTCGCGCCGCGTGCTCGCCGGCGGGCAGATGGCGACGACGGCCGTCCTCCTCGTGCCCGCAGTCCCGCAGTGGGTCGCGTGGACGGCGGCGACGGCGACGATGCTCCCGTTTCTCGCCAACTTTCTCGTCGATTGGTACGTCGTCACCGGGCGCCGAGAGAGGCCGCTTCCCTGACCGCCGCTTCCGGCGAGACTACTCGCGACCGAGGAGGACGACCAGTATCGCGACGAGGGCGACCTGCGCGAGTTTGTCGGCGGCGGCGACCGGAGAGAGCTGATTCAGCCCCTGAATCACCGTGTAGCCGAAGATGACGATCTGTCCGAGGACGAACGGAACGCCGAGGAGGTAGGCCAACCGGCGGCGGACGTTCAGCGCGACCATGGCGATGCCGACGGCGAACCCGGCGGCGGCGACGAGAAAAGAGACGCCGAACGCCGTCGGCAGCGAGCCGACGCCCAGGACGAGGTGGATCACCCCCGAGAGGGCCGCGAGCGCGATACCGACGTAGTGGAGCGTCGTGAGCGACGAGGTGTCGATTCGAGAGGCCATACCGCCACCGTTCGGGTTCCGCCGACTTAATAGTCGTTAGCATGTAGCACGGTAACCGAAGGACGGGATGGAGGTGAACCGACGGCGTCGCTCGTCGGAAGCGAAAAGAGAGAAGAGCCGGTTGCGTCGCCGCAGTCCGTTTATTCCGGCTTCAGACCGCCGTCCTGCACCCGCATGATCGCTTCCCCGTCCGCGAGGTTCGGCGCGTCGACGAGGCGGACGATACGCTTGTCGCCCTTCGACTTGCGGAGGTAGATGCGGAACGTCGAGGTGTGACCGAGGATGTTCCCGCCGATAGGCTGGGTCGGGTCACCGAAGTACGAGTCGGGGTTCGAGGCGACCTGATTCGTCACGAGGACGACGGTGTTGTACAGGTCGCCGATGCGCATCAGGTCGTGGAGGTGTTTGTTGAGTTTCTGCTGGCGGTCGGCGAGTTGACCGCGGCCGACGTACTCCGCGCGGAAGTGGGCGGTCAGCGAGTCGACGCAGAGCAGGCGGACGGGGAACTCGTCGTCCTCGTGGTCGCGCGCGAGTTCCTTGGCCTTCTCGGCGAGCAGGATCTGGTGGTTGGAGTTGAACGCCTTCGCGACGTGAATCTTGTCGAGGACGTCGCTGAGCAGTTCCTCCATCGCCGCCTCGTCGCCGGGCGTCCCCTCTATCTCGCGGTCGTCCATCGTGGCCTGGAGGATTTCGTCGTCGAGGCCGCGGAGCATGTCGTCGATTCGCTCGGGACGGAAGGTGTCCTCGGAGTCGACGAAGATACAGGAGCCGCCGAGACCGCCGTGTTCGGGCGGCAGTTGGACGTTGACGGCCATCTGGTGGGTGACCTGCGACTTCCCGGAGCCGAATTCGCCGTACACCTCGGTGATGGACTGCGTCTCCAGTCCGCCGCCGAGAAGTTCGTCCACTTCGGGAATCTGCCAACTGAGCTTCCCGATCTGCTGGCGTCGTTCGAGGACCATCGAACCGGTCTCGAAGCCGCCGATGTCCGCCGCCTTGCGGGCGGCCTTGATGATGTCGGAGGAGGTGGATTCGCCCACGTCGGCCGTGTTCGAGAGTTCGCTGGGGCTGGCGACGGCTATCGACTGGTAGCTCTCGAATCCGGCTTCGACGAGTTTGTCTGCGGTGGCGGGACCCACGCCGGGGAGACTTTCGAGATCGTCTTCGGGCATCGTATCTCACTCTGAGGCCCACGAGCACATAAACCCTCGTTAACACCGTGGTGGAAGTGAAATCGGTCGACCGCGGCGCGCTATCTTTCAACGTATCCTGAAGGTTTAAGCGACGGTTCGCGGCGTCGGCGCTCCTCGCGAAGGGACACGGAAGAGAAGAGAGACCGGGAGTCGACCGGCCGGTCGTGTCGGGGTCCGGGTAGTGAGCGAAGTCGCGTCGCGGTCTGAGATCGGGCCTATCGAGTCACTGCCACGGGTGTCCGCCCTCGCGGTCGGGCCACATGGGGTACCAGTACTCCTTGTCCGGTTCGAGGCCGAGTTCGCCGTCGAGGACCGACTCCAGTTTCAGCAGGACGCGGTCGTTCTGCTCGCGGCCGCGTTCGGGCGCGAACGGGTAGTACGCGCCGCGCCGGAACGAGTAAATCCAGTACGCCCGGTCGCCGTCGCGTTCGAAGCCGAAGACGGCGGCGAGGAGGCGGGACCCGTAGCCGCGTTCGATGAACTCGTCGGCGGCGAAGTGAACGCTCGTCACGAGGTCCTCGGGGTCGTCGTCTTCGAGGACGACCCACTCCCACCCGTGGCCGTCTTCCTGAACGCGGAACGTCGTCCCCGTCTCCTCTTCGCCCGCCTTGAGGATGGCCTCTACCTCCTCGACCGTCTCGGCGAAGTCGGTGCTGTCGACGGACGAAAAGCAGAGCGCCGCCGCGCCGACGGATTCGAACCCGAGGTCGGCTTCCATCGTCAGGTAGGCGGTGCTCATCCCGAAGAGGTCCTCGGGGTCGGCGTCACGCGTGGCGTCCGCCTCGGCGCTGATTCCGAGGACGGAGCGAATCGAGTCCATGAAGCCCATCTTACGCCGTCTCCATCTCGCGTTCGAGTTGGCGGAGGCGTTCGATGCGGTTCTCCGTGGAGGGGTGCGTGCTGAACAGACGGCTGATGAAGCCGCTCTTGATCGGGATGATGAAGAACGCGTTCATCTCCGACTGCTCGCGCAGGTCGTCCTGCGGCACCTGGTCCATCCGTCCGGATATCTTCATCAGGGCGGACGCAAGCGCCGAGGGACGGCCGGTGATGACCGCCGCGCCGCGGTCGGCGGCGTACTCGCGGTAGCGCGAGAGCGCCCGGATGAGGAAGTACGAGACGATCCAGACGAGCAGCGAGACGGCGATGGCCGCGAGGATGCCGCCGCCCTGCCGGTCGCGGTTGCCGCCGCCGCCGAACCAGAATCCCCAGCGGACGATCATGAACGCGACCGTCGAGAGGAACGACGCGATGGTCATCACCATCACGTCGCGGTTCTTCACGTGCGCGAGTTCGTGCGCGAGGACGCCCTCCAACTCGTCGTCGTCGAGCGTCCGCATGATACCGGTGGTCACGCAGACAGCCGCCTTCTTCTGCGACCGGCCGGTGGCGAACGCGTTCGGGACGCGCGAGTCAACGACGGCCACCTTCGGTTTCGGCAGGTCGGCCTGCTGAGAGAGCCGAGAGATGGTCGCGTGGAGTTGCGGATACTCCTCTTCGGAGACCTCCTTGGCGCCCATGCTGTACAGCGCGAGTTTGTCGCTGAAGAAGAACTGCGCGAACAGGAACACCGCGACGAACGGAAGGATGACCCAGCTTCGCGTGGCTACGAGCGCGCCGACGAAGACGATGTAGAGCGCGAAGAGCAGGAACATCGTGAGCACCATGCGCCCACGGAGTCCCCAGTCCGGTTTCCAATCCATGCCCGTATCTTCGTGTTCGTCGGTATAAACGCTGTTGGAGTGTGAAGTTTCGCTCCCGACGCTCGAAGCCGCCCGGTCGTCGCATTCGACGGGCGACGGCGAGCGACGCGACGGAACTATGCGAGAGAGGGTCGTCGAGTCGGTATGGAAACCGTCGTCGTCACCGGGGCGGGTGGTCGCTCCGGCCGGTGGATAGCCGCCCGACTCGCCGAGGAGTACGAAGTAGTCTGCGTCGACCTCTCGCATCCGGGCTTCGAGGTGGACGCGCGCGAGAACGTCGACTTCCGGGCCGCGGACCTCTCCGACAGGGGAGAGGCGCTGGACCTCTTGGCCGGACTGGACCCCGACGCCGTCGTCCACTGGGCGAACCTCCCCTCGCCGACGCGGCACGCCGGCGGGCGCGTCTTCGAGACGAACGTCCTCGCCACGTACAACACGCTCGTCGGCGCGGGCCGCGCGGACGCGAGAGTCGTCTGGGCCTCCAGCGAGTCGGCGTACGGGTTCGCCTTCGCCGAGGAGAAGAGCGTCCCGGACGAGCTCCCCGTCACCGAGGCGCACGAACTCCGTCCAGAGGACCCCTACGGCGCCTCGAAAGCCGCCGGCGAGGAGGTGGCGAAGATGGTGAGCCGTCGGTTCGACGTCCGCGTCGCATCGATTCGCCCGTCGTGGATTCAGTACCCCGGCGAGTACAACTGCCGGGATGTCGCCGCCTCGGCGGACATCTCCGGCGGCGCGGGCAACTGGTGGTCGTACGTCGACGTGCGCGACGTGGCCGGACTCGTCGCCGCCGCCCTCGACGCCGACACCGGCTTCGCGGGTCACGAGGCGTTCCACGCCGCCGCCGCGGACAACTACCTCGGGTGGCCCACCGTCGAAGCCGTCCGCGAGTGCTTCGGCGAGGCGCCCGCAGACTGCTCGCTGGACGGCGAGGAGTCCGCCCTGTCGACGGCGAAGGCGGAGGAACTGCTCGGATGGACGCCCGCGCACTCCTGGCGCGACGCCGCGGACGCGGACGTGCCGGCGCCGACGCTGTACGAAGGGTAGGCGGGGCCGAACCGCGGCCGCGAAGCGCTTTTCGGTCCGCCGAGCCACGGTACATGTATGTTCACAGACCGCACGGATGCGGGGAAGCGACTCGGCGAGCGACTGCGCGAGGCGGGCGTCGAGGCGGACGCCGTCCTCGCGATTCCGCGCGGGGGCCTCCCCGTCGGCCGCGCCGTCGCGGACGCCCTCGGCACCCCACTGGACGTGGCGGTGGCCTCGAAACTCGGCGCGCCGCACAACCCCGAGTTGGCCGTCGGCGCCGTCGCCGGCGACGGGAGCCTCTGGCTGAACGACTCGCTGGTGGAGCGACTCGGCGTCGACGAGTCGTATATCGAATCCGAGCGGGAAGCGGAGGCCGAAGTCGCCCGCGAGAAGGTTCGGGACTACCGCGGCGGCGACCCCCTCCCGGACGTGGAGGGAAAGCGCGTCGTCGTCGTCGACGACGGCGTCGCCACGGGCGCGACGGCGATGGCCTGCCTGCGGATGGTTCGAGAGGGCGGCGCCTCGCGCGTCGTCTTCGGCGCCCCCGTCGCCCCCGCGTCGGCGCTGTCAGACCTCCGCGGGGAGGCGGACGAGGTGGTAGTCGTGGAGACGCCGGAGAACTTCACGGCCGTCGGCGCCTACTATCGGGAGTTCGGGCAGGTGACCGACGAGGAGGCGCTGACGTATCTGGAGGAGTGACGGACTAAAAGCGGTCCGCCGTCCTTAAACGCGCTCGTCCACTAAAACAGTCGAATGAGTTCAGGCGACTTCTGTCCGCGCTGCGGCGACCCGGTCCCGGAACGGGAGGAACCCCTCCCCGGGATGCCGCGCGACAAAGACGCGGTGCTCTGCGATTCGTGCTACTTCGAGGATTTCGACCTCGTGGACGCCCCGGAGCGAATCGAGGTCCGCGTCTGCTCGCAGTGCGGTGCGGTCCACAAGGGGAATCGCTGGGTGGACGTCGGCGCTCAGGACTACACCGACGTCGCCGTCGAGGAGGTATCCGAAGCGCTCGGCGTCCACCTGAGCGCCGAGGACGTCCGCTGGGGCGTCGAACCCGAGCAGGTCGACGAGAACAACATCCGGATGCACTGCACCTTTTCCGGTATCGTCCGCGGGACGCGCGTCGAGGAGACGGTGACGGTGCCCGTACTGATATCCAGACAGACCTGCAAGCGGTGCGGCCGCATCGCCGGCGGCTACTACGCCAGCATCGTCCAGATACGCGGGGAGGACCGCGACCCGACCAACGAAGAGGAGCGACGCGCCATCGAGATAGCGGAGTCCTACATCGCCGAGCGACAGGAGACGGGCGACAGGAACGCCTTCATCTCCGAGATAACGGAGTCCGGCGAGGGGCCGGACATCAAGATATCGACGAACCAGATGGGCGGCGGCATCGCCAAGCACGTCGTCCGCGAACTCGGCGGGAGTTTCGAGGAGTACCCCACGCTGGTCACCGAGGACGGCGACGGTAACGAGGTGTACCGCGTCACCTACGCCGTCCGCCTGCCGAAGTTCACGCCGGGCGAGGTAATCGACACCGACGACGACGGCGGACCCGTCCTCGTGCGGAGCGTCCGCGGGAACCTGAAGGGCGTCCGCATCGACACCGGTGGGGAGTACGAGGCGCGCTTCGAGGAGGGCGAGACGCCGGAGGCCCGTCGGCTGGGAACCGTCGACGACGCCGCGGAGACGACAGTCGTCACCGTCGAGGACGAGAACGCGGTGCAGGTGTTGGACCCCGAGACGTACGAATCGAAGACCATCTCGCGACCCTCCTACTTCGACAGCGACGCCGATTCGGTCCCCGTACTCAAGAGTCGCGCGGGGCTTCACATTCTCCCGAACGACGCCGTCGAGTCGGACGCCGAAGAGTAATCAGTCCGCTCGAATGGGCGCGTCCGCCGTCGCGGCGGTCACGTCCGCTTCGTCGTGAAGTTCGATACCGTGTTGGTGGAGGGCGGCCACTAGCTCCGCCTCCGAACGACCCGCGCGGGTCGCGGCCTGTGAGAGCGTCAGCGTTCCGCTTTGATACAGCGTCATCGCCGTCGTCAGCGCGTGTGTGTGCATGGCCGGATACAATTCCACTAACAAACCCGAGGGTGTTAACTATTTCGTGAGAGTGCGTGACAGACATAAGGGTTACCGGGATATTAATGCAGTACTTGGAATCTAATCGCCAGAATTTCGGTACATGAAGGTAATAGAATTAACAATCATTAAGTAAACGTCCGCCGCCGCGGTCCGTTCGGTGTAAATGCTTCCAGATAGACCAGTCAGGCAGTAAGATTGAAACCCCCCGGGTCGTCAGAAGGAACGTGGACCGACAACAGATACTCGCGTTGATACTCGTCGTCCTGATGTGCGGGTCGACGTTCGCGTACGGGGCCAGCCTCCTGCTGTAACGGACTTCGTCGCCGCCTCGGTGGGATTCGTGTGGGGACGGGGCGTACGCGCCCGGTTAGCCGTCGCCCCAGACGTCCGACAGCGGGTGGTTCGACCGGGAGTCGTCCCCGGCGTCTCCCCCGTCGGACCCGTTCGCTCGGGCGCCGGCGTTCGAACCCTTCGACCCGCCGGACCGCGAACGCCGCGACGAGGACCGAGAGCGCGGCGCGGTCGACGCCGAACCAGCGGACGAACGCGGCGCGTCGCCGGAGCGTCCCCGCCCGCCCGCGGCCTCCTGGTCGAACTCGGGCAGGTCGGGCGTCGACATCCGGTCGACCTGCTCTGCGAACCAGTCGGGCATCTCCGAGCGCGTCCGGTCGAACAGTTGGAGCAGCGAGGAGTCCGCGAGGTACGTCGCGCCGTAGTCGTCGGGCGCGCGGACGACGCGCCCGCAGGCCTGAATCACCGTTCGGAGCGCCGCGCGGCGGTACCACGCCCACTGGCCCTCTTCGAGACGGTGGGCGACGCGCGAGTCGTTCGTGTTGAGGTACGGCGCCTTGCAGACGACCTGCCAGCGGCACAGGTCGCCCTGCAGGTCGAGCGCCTCCTCCATCTTCACCGAGAGGAACATCTCCGCCCCCGAGGAGGTCTTCCACGTCTCCAACTCGGCGTCGCGGTTCCCCCTGTCGTGCCCGCGGATTCGGTCGCCGAGGCCCAACTGCGCGAGACGCTTCCGCAACTCGGACTGGATGGCGTAGGAGTGACAGTGGACGAGACCCTTCTCGTCGGGGTGTTTCGCCATCAGGCGGACGAGCAGACGAGCGATTTTGGGGAGCGTCTCCTCGCGGTGCTCGTACGTCATCTTCCCCTGCGTCACGTCGTACAGCGGGCGGTTCTCGACGGGGAAGGTGTGCTCGACGTCGACCAGGGCGACGTTCGAGGGGTCGAGACCGACGCTCCGGCAGAACGCCTCCTTGTTCAGGATGGTCGCCGAGAGCAGGGCGAAGTTGTTCCCCCTGTCCCAGACGGTGTGTTTGAGGTAGCGCGCCGGGTCGAGCGGTTTCACCGTGATGGGTTCGCCCTCGCCGCCGAACTGGTCGACCACCCACGTCGTCGGACTCTCCGGGTCGCGGTAGTCCTCGACGAGCCACTTCAACTCCGAGCGGAGTTCCTGCAACCGGTCGCGGCGCGCCGCCTCCTCGGGCGTGAGTTCGGACTTCGTCAGCAGTTCGTCCTTCGCGTTCGAACACACCTGTAGGAGGGCCTCGGCGAACCGCACCGTTCGGTCGAGGGGGTCGTCCGCGGCGGTCACGTCCGGAATGCCCACGTCGTCCCAGACGGGGACCGTGCGGGGGTTCAGGTCGATGGTCGCGTACATCTCGGCCCACTCCGCGAGGCCGTGCGCCTCGTCTATCACGACCACGTCTCGCTGCCGGAACACGTCCGAGCCGGCGGTCTGCATGAAGTACGCGAGCGTCATCGCCGCGATCTGTCTGTTAGAAGCGATGGCGCGGTCCGAGAAGTACGGACAGCGGTGACGGACGGTGCAGTCGAACCCCTTCTGTCTGGCGCACGGCGCGCGGTCGACAGGCGTGTCCGTCTCGCCGTTGAGGATGCAGGTGTAGTTGGACTTCCCGCGGATGACGCTGAGGTCCGAGAGCAGGTCGTCGTCGGCCACGTCGTCCAGTTGCGACACCTGCGGCGTCGTGTAGTAGGCGTCCGTCGCCTGCGCGGGTTTCGCCTCCTCGGTCGTCCGGGCGGCTCCCGCGATTGCGCGCGCGAGAAGCGACTTGCCGCTCCCCGTCGGCGCGCGGACGAGAACCACATCGTTGCCGGCGGCGAAGGCGTCGCGCACGTCGCGGAGGGCCCGTTCCTGCGCGCCGCGGTAACTGGGCGCCGGGAACGACGGGAGGATTCGGTCGGGGTCCACGTCTGCGAGTGGCCGCCGCCGGGAGTAAAAGCATCGCTCCCGGCGGTCCGAGTCGGCGGACGGCCCCGAACGCCCTCACAGCGCCTTCACGTCCTCGCTCGTCGCCGCGCGGTCGTCGGGCAGGCGGTCGATGCAGTCGTAGCAGAGGAAGAACTCGCCGCCGTCGTCGAATTCGAGCGTGATTCCCTGCGTCGACTCGGTCGAGAACGACCAGAAGTCGCCGATGCCGCCGCCGATACGGACGGGTTGACCGCAGCCGTCGCACGGTTCTTTCGTCACGGGTCGGAGGACGACTTCGACGGGTAAGAGCGCTCGGTCACCGAGTGGCGGCGGGTCGCTTCGACGGAGGCCTATCAGTCGCGTCCGCGGACAGTCCGTCCGGTCCACGCCGAGTTTCTTGTCCGACCGCCGACAATCCACGTACATGAAGGTGAACTGCGAGGGCTGCGCCGGATGCTGCGTCGACTGGCGCCCCGTGTCGTCGGCGCCCTCGGACCACGAGCGTCGCGGACCGAGACGACCGCTCGACGACGTGTACAACCTCGTCCCCCTGACGCGCGACGAGGTGGCCGGGTTCGTCCGCGGCGGGTTCGGGGACGCCTTGGTCCCGCGGATGTGGGCCGCCGGCGAGGGAGAGAGCGAGGACGACGGCGACGATGGGGGAACCGACCGGGGCGAATCCGACCCCGGCGTCGAGATAGACGGCGTCGAAGTGGCCGCACTCGGGGACCGACCGGCGTTCTTCGTCGGCCTCCGGAAGTCGCCGAAACCCGTCTCGCCGTTCGGCGTCGGCCGGACGTGGATGGACGCCTGCGCCTTTCTGGACCCCGAGACGCTCCAGTGTCGCATCCACGGCGACGACCTGTACCCCGACGAGTGCGCCGAATACCCCGGCCACAATCTCGCGCTCGAAAAACAGACCGAGTGCGAGCGAGTCGAAGACGCCTTCGGCGGCGACAGACTGCTGGACCGCGAGGCGCCGGACGTGAGCGGCCTGCTCCTCGGTCCGCAGGCCGTCGGGTCGAAGGTGTTCGCCCACCCCGACCCCGGGAGCCTCGACGGCGTCGTCGACAGGATGCGGGCGGGCGAACTGACCGACGCGGACCGCGCGTCGTTCGTCGGCGTCGCCGTCGGGTCGCACCCGGGGTCGGTCGAAGTGGACGAAGCGCGCGCCGCGGACGCCCGCGAGGCGGTCCTCGACGCGGACTCGTGGGCCGGCGGCGCGGCCGGCGAGTGGGCCGAACTCGCGGGAGCGGTCGGCGAGGACGCCTCCGACGCCCCGAGCGGCGAAGCGGTCGAAGTCGCCCGCGGCGCCCCGGAGACGCCCGGGTGGGAGTCCGTCGAGTGAGCGGAGGCGGCGGGGCGACGCCCGGCGGTCGCGGCGGGGCCGTGCGCCGACCGGGCGGGACGAACCGTTAACAGGGTCGCGTCCGTTCGAAAGGCCATGCGAGTTCTCGTGACCGGCGCGACCGGGTTCGTCGGCAGTCGTCTCGTCCCCGCGCTTCGGGAGGCCGGCCACGACGTGTCGGTCCTCGTCCGCGACGCCGCGTCGAGCGACCTGCCGGACGGCGTTCGCGTCGTCGAGGGCGACCTGCTCGAACCGCGGAGCTACCGCGTCGTCGACGGCGGCCCGGACGGCGAATCGACCGAGGACGACCGGGGAAGCCGGACGCTCGCGGACGTGCTCTCGGCGCTGGACATCGAGGCCGCCTACTACCTCGTTCACTCGATGCAGTCGGGCAAGGACTTCGAGGAGCGCGACCGGCGGGCCGCGCGGAACTTCGAGCGGGCGGCGTCGAAGGCGGGCGTCGAACGCGCCGTCTACCTCGGCGGCCTCGGCGAGGACCAAGACCGCCTGTCGTCGCATCTGAGGTCGCGCCGAGAGGTCGAACTCATCCTCGGGCAGGGGGCGTTCGACCTGACGACGCTCCGCGCGGCCATCGTCATCGGCGACGGGAGCGCGGGTTTCGAGGTGATACGCCAACTCGCCGGCCGCCTGCCGGTGATGGTGACACCGCGGTGGGTGGACACGGAGTGTCAGCCCATCTGCGTCGACGACGTGGTGGCGTACCTCGTCGGCGTCCTCGACGCGCCGGAGACGGCCGGTCGGACGTTCGAGATAGGCGGTCCCGACGTGCTGACCTACGGGGAGGTGCTGACGCGCGTCGGCGGCCTCCTCGGCCGGCGGACGAAACTGTTCTCCGTGCCGGTGCTGACGCCGCGTCTCTCCTCGTACTGGGTCGGCTTCGTCACCGACGTGCCGCCCTCCGTGGCCAGACCGCTGATAGACGGGCTGAAGAACTCCGTCGTCGTCCGCGACGACAGCATCAAAGAGTACGTCGAGGTGTCGCTGACCTCGTTCGACGAGTCGGTTCGCCGCGCCCTCGGAGAGGCCGAGGGGTCGGTGAGCGAACGGACGGTTCCGGCGATAGAACGAGGGGGTGACGACGGCGACGGCGACAACGTCGACGGCGCAGCCGACGAGAACGGCGAAATCGAGGAGCGCGATACCGGCGATGGCGGCGAGAGCGACGGCGACGGACCCAGGACGGGTGCGGGGGGAACCGACCTCGAATCGAACGCGAACCCGACGGACCGCTGAATGCCGCGCGCACCGCGAGACGTGCGGGTGTCGCGCACGCAGTTCGGGGAGACGTGGGTGTACGAGAGCATCGTCGGCGCCCTCCCCGGCATCGACCTGACCGACGGTGAGGCCATCGCCCTCCAACTGGGACTGTTCGAGGTGTTCGTCGTCTTCTTCGCGTGGGCGTACGACCTCTGGCAGGCCGTCGTCCCCGGAAGCATCGCCGTCGGCGTCGCCGCCGTCGGCAGCGTCGTGATGCTCCGGATGGGCCGGACGACGCGGGAGACGAACCTCCCCGACGCGTACACGCGCCTGCTGTTCGGGTCGAGCATCGAAGTCGTCCTCGGGGTCCTCGCGTTCGTCGCCCTCGTCACGCACCTGTTCGTCTACGACCCGCTACAGGGGGAGACGACGCTGGTGACGGCGGTGTTCGGACGCGAACCGCCCGTCGTCGTCGTCTACCTCACGCTACTCGTTCTCTGGGACCTCTGCTACCGCATCGGCACCTCGTGGTGGGCGGCCATCGTCTCGGTGTGGGGGTCCTGGCGCTACACCGTCGACTCTGCGACGGCGCGGACGCTCCGTATCGCGGACGGCTGGAACGTCCTCTTCGGCGTCGCGCAGTTAGCGCTGGTGCCGTTCATCCTCGACCAACCCGTGATGCTGATGGCCGTCGGCGGCCACGTCGTCGCCGTTACCGTCGTCTCGACGATAGCCGCGGTGACCGTCGACGTGGACGACGAGGCCTAGCGCTCCTGCATCTCGCGGAACTGGTCGAGGAGGGCCTCCGCGGAGTCGCCCGCGTCGTAGGTCATCTCCCCGCGGTACACCCGCCGGTCGTCGTCGAAGGCGGCGTCGACCGAGCCGTTCTTCCGCTCTCTGCGTTCGTGCTCGTCGTCGTCGTAGGCACCCATCGACATGATACAGGGTAACGTGTGTGTTCTTCCCACATATAAGCAACGGAGAACGACACGGACGACGCGGAACGGCTATACGGGAGCCCGAAGAAATCACGTGCGTGGCACGTCCCCTGCGATTTCGCTACGCGCCGGGACGGTGGGACGAGGCCCGCGTCCGGCGAGACTTGTACGACGACCTCGATTCGAACCTCGGAGCGACGATGGAAACGCCGTGGTTCAAACCGCCGAGCGGCTTCGAAGCCGTGCGGTTCGAGATGGACAACGGCGACATCGCCCTGTTCTGCTGGGACGGCGAGGACGCCTACTGGATGGGCAACACGGAGACCCCCGAGGCCCTCTGGCGGACCGACAAGAAAGGATTCGAGGAGGTTCCCCACGCGATAAGGCGGTGGGTGACGCGCGAACTGACCGCGCAACTGCACGAGGAGTCGCCGTGGCTGGAGCCGTACCCCCACCTCTCGTGGTACTTCCTCCCCGTCTTCCTCTCAAAGGACGGCCGCGAGACGACCCGGTCGTTCTTCTACGACCACGCCGCGGGGTTCCCCGACGCGACGCGCGAGGAGGCGCTCTCGTTCTACGAGGAGTTCCTCGCGACGGGCGTCCTCGACGACTACCGGGAAGTGATGGCGGGGAAACTCGGCACCTCCGAGTACCTCGACCTGACGCGGATGACCGCGTCGATGGGCGAGTTCAACGCCGGGAAGTTCCTCGTCGACATGGGCTACGACATCGTCCCCGAGATAGACGTCACCACCGGGCACGCCATCGACTACCGCGCGACGAAGGGCGGCGACGGAACGCTCGTCGAGGTGACGCGGCCGCTTCCGACGAGCAAGCGCAGTGCGGGGACGCCGGTGGCCGCCGTCCGCGACACCGCCGAGACGAAGTCCGGCGGACAGTTACAGGAGCACGGCGGCGGCGTCGTCCTGTTCGTCGACTGCTCGTCGTTCCCGGACGACGAGTGGCGCGCGGTTCGCGACGAGAAACCCGAGGTCCACCACCGGCCGGCGGTGGTGTTTCGGGTCCGGCCCGACGGTAGATTCGACGGCTACACAAAGGGGCGCGTCCCCCTCGACGTGCCGTTCTAATTTTTAGAAAGAGACCTGTTCGGGACCGTCCTCGCCGAAGGTGGAGACGTCCCGGTCGCTGTAGTAGCGGCGACCGACGGCTTCGTGGCCCAAACCGCAAAGGAGGGCGTTTCGGGCGTCGTCGGCGCAGGTGTACGTCTCGGACCCGGTGCGGGCGAACACGTCTCCGACCTGTTCGCTGCCGTTGGGGTGTTCGATGGTCTGGTCGCCGTACGCCTCGATGAGTTCTTCGGTGGTCGCGGGGTATTCGTGGGCGTCGATCAGGTCGCCGGTTCGGTTCAGGCGCATTACACCCAGTCGTAGCCAGGCCCTATTCATAATGTTTTTCCATTATCGTGATTGTACACATTAGTCTGTATTATGGTCATTATACCACATATTAGGAGGCGGTCGGAAACGCTTTCAGGGGCCACGGCCGACCCACGACCGTGATTCGAGAGCGGAACGGCGACGGCGGCGACGAGGCCCCCGCCGCGGACCTCCACCTCCACACGACGGCGTCCGACGGGGTGCTGACGGTCCCGGAGGTTCCGGCGGCCGCGACCGCCGGGGGCGTTGACGTCGTCGCGGTGACGGACCACGACCGGATCCATCCGGACCTCGACGCGCCCGTCACCGAACGCGACGGGGTGACGGTGATACGCGGCGTCGAACTCCGCGTCGAGGCGGCCGAACAGCGGTTGGACCTCCTCGGGTACGGCGTCCGCGACACGCCCCGCGTCCGCGAGGTGACGGAGCGGATTCAGGCCGACCGAAAGGAGCGCGGTCGAGAGATAGTCGAACGCGTCGAGTCGCACCTCGGCGTGAGCCTCGACGTCGAACTCCGCGAGGGCATCGGCCGACCGAACATCGCGCGCGCCGTCGAGGAGAGCGACGCCCCGTACGACTACGCGGGCGCGTTCGAACACCTCATCGGGAACGACGGCCCCTGTTACGTGGAGCGGTACGTCCCCGCGTTCGAGGAGGGCGTGGAAGCGCTTCGGGATGCCTGTGCGGTGATCGGTCTCGCCCACCCGTTCCGCTATCCGGACCCCGAGGCGGCGCTCGGACGCGCCGCCGAACTGGACGCAGTCGAGCGGTTCTACCCCTACGGCGGCGCGGCCGCCGAACGGGCGGATACCGGCCTCGTCGAACGCGTCGCCGCCGAGCACGACCTCCTCTTGACCGGCGGGAGCGACGCGCACGACAGGACGCTCGGCGTCGCCGGCCCGCCGCGAGACGCCTTCGAGGCGTTCGCCGCGCGCGTTCCCAGCGTCTGACGCGGACTCTCGCCCTCGATAACCGGGAGCGTAGAGTTAAATCGGGTGAGGAACGAAAGGGGTGTATGAAGTGCCACTACTGCGACCGAAAAGCCGCGTACGCCGCCGAAAAAGACGGGATAAAGGTGGGCCTCTGCGAACGGCACTTCCGAGAGCGTGTCGAGGAACTCGCCGATTCCGACGAACTCGCCGCCCTGCGGGAGCAGATCGATATTGATCGAACGGAGTGAGCCTCGTGCGAACGATTCTCGATGAATATCGATTAGATATCGACCGAACCGAGTGAGCGTATGCGAACGAGGACGCGGTCGACGCCGACAGATATTGATCGAACGGGGTGAATCTCGCGCGAACGCCTCTCGGTGAATATCGACGAAACATCGACCGCATCGAGCGAGTGGGGACGGCCGAAGACGCGTATCGGATGAAATGACGCAGGTGTTTTCACGGACCGATTCACGCGAACGGGACCCGAGTGAAAACCGCGCGAGGCCGAAGAGCGCCATCACAGCGACGGCCGGAATCGGAGTCCGAGTCGCGCGCTTCGAGACCACGTCAGATTCGGAAACCGGTCAGGACGAAGAGCAGACCCTGCAGGTCGACCACGTTGCAGACGAGTTCACAGAACGGATAGTGAGTTCGACCGGTTGCGTCACAGCAGCGTGTCGAAGTAGAGATACAACGCCGCGAGGATGACCTCGAACGACAGCGTCCCGACGGCCGAGAGGGCGATGAACTTGTGATCGTCCATCTCCGCGAACCCGGCGGGGACGGTGAGCATCCCGCGGGTGAACAGTAGCGAGTTGCTCACTGGGACGACGACCGGACCCCAGCGGTCGAACCAGCCGTCGAAGCGGTCGAGTTTCGACTCGCTGATCTTAAACCAGCGTTTCTGGAGGAGGTACTCGCGCCCGCCGCGTTGAGCGACTTTAAACAGCGCGTACTGGCCGAGCGTCGCGCCGAGGACGGCCACGCCGATGACCGGGACGGCGGCGTCGGTGCCGAGGAGGACGAGCGACGCCGGGACGACGAGTTCGCTCGGCATGAAGTACATCAGCATCGCCCCTTCCAGCACGAAGACGCCGAAGAGGACGACGTAGGCCCACTCGGAGTTCAACAGCGCCTTCAGTTCCGCGGGCATCTGCGCCACCTGGAGGGCCTGCATTGGGAGGGTCTACCCCCGAACGATTGATACCAGTTTCGTTCCGTCCGAACGTAGTCTCGCTGACCGGTCACGGGGCTGACCGGCCGCGTCGGGCCGTCAGAGCGAGGCGTCCCGGTCGCCGGGAGCGATGCGGTTTTTCCGCCGCGGTTCGAACGTCGGGTATGAATCTCACCGACCGGCCGCGACGTCTCCGGGCCGACGGTATCCGGTCGCTCGTCAGCGAGACGGACCTCTCCGCCTCCGACCTCATCGCCCCCGTCTTCGTCGACGCGACGACAGAGGAGCGAATCCCCATCGAGTCGATGCCGGGACAGGAGCGCGTCCCCGTCTCCGAGGCCGTCGCGCGCGTCGAGGAGGTCAGAGAGACCGGCGTCGAGGCGGTGATGCTGTTCGGCATCCCCGAGTCGAAGGACGAACGCGGGACGCGGGCGTGGGCCGAGGACGGCGTCGTACAGGAGGCGACGCGGCGGGTGACGGAGGCGACGGACGCCTACGTCATCACCGACGTCTGTCTCTGCGAGTACACCAGTCACGGGCACTGCGGAGTCGTAGAAGAGCACGCCGAAACGGACCCGACGCTGACGGTGAAGAACGACGAGACGCTGGACCTCCTGACGAGGACGGCCGTCTCGCACGCCGAGGCGGGCGCGGACATGGTCGCCCCCAGTTCGATGACCGACGGGATGGTCGGCGCCATCCGCGAGGGACTCGACGACTCCGGGCGCGAGGACGTGCCCATCATGTCCTACGCGGCGAAGTACGAGAGCGCCTTCTACGGACCGTTCCGCGACGCCGCCGACGGCGCTCCGGCGTTCGGCGACCGGCGACACTACCAGATGGACCCCGCGAACGCCCGCGAGGCGATGCGCGAGGTGGCGTCCGACGTAGAACAGGGCGCGGACGTGCTGATGGTGAAACCCGCCCTCGCCTACCTCGACGTCGTGCGCGCGGTGCGCGAGGGGTTCGACCACCCCGTCGCCGCCTACAACGTATCCGGGGAGTACGCGATGCTCCACGCCGCCGCGGACAACGGCTGGTTGGACCTCGAAGAGGCGGCGGCGGAGTCGCTGCTCTCGATGAAGCGCGCGGGCGCCGACCTGATTCTCACCTACTTCGCCGAGGACGTCGCCGCCTCGCTCTGAGGCGGGCCTTCGCGTCCCCTCCGGGCCCGCGCGACCCGCCTGCGCGCGAACCGAACCGCGCGCTCCGGCAGGTATTGCGTGAACGTTCGTCCAGATATTTTGCTTTTTCGTCGCCAAATCGGGAGATAAACGGCCTTATATGCATTAGATTGTGCGGTAAAAGCGCCGTTCGTCGAATGATACGGCTAATAAATGGACACGTAGGAGGCATACACTTATGTACTATATTATCCTGACGTTCTCGCGTGAACTCGAACACGAACGGAGTAGTTTACGTCGGAATAGTTGACGATTGTCCATCGTCGGAGGCGGACGTATGAGTTTCCTCCTCCAAGCCGACGCCTCGGCCATCGCCTCGGGGGTCAACACCGTCTGGGTGCTGGTCGTGACGTTCCTCATCTTCTTCATGCAGCCGGGCTTCGCCCTCCTCGAGGCGGGGCAGGTCCGGGCGAAGAACGTGGGGAACGTCCTGATGAAGAACATGAACGACTGGATACTCGGGACGCTCACGTACTTCGTCGTCGGCGCGGGCGTGGCGACGATAGTCGGCGGCCTGACCTCCTCGGGGACGTTCGACGTCGCGAGCGCGTTCGCGTACATCAACAACCCCGGCGACTGGATCGGGTGGCTCTTTGGAGCCGTCTTCGCCATGACCGCCGCGACCATCGTCTCCGGCGCCGTGGCGGAGCGCATGGAGTTCCGCGCGTACGTGCTGTTCACCGTCGTGATGACGGCGGTCATCTACCCCGTCGTCGTCGGCTTCACGTGGAGCGGCGGACTCCTCTCGTCGGGCGGCTTCCTCGGAAGCGCGTTCGGGGCCGGCTACCTCGACTTCGCGGGCGCGACGGTCGTCCACATGTGCGGTGGGGTGGCCGGCCTCGTCGCCGCCAAGTTGGTTGGGGCGCGGAAGGGTCGCTACGACAGCAGCGGTGAGAGCCGACCCATCCCGGGTCACTCGATGCTGCTCGCCGTCCTCGGGACGTTCATCCTCGCGTTCGGCTGGTACGGCTTCAACGTCGGCACGCAGGCGACCATCCTCGCCGTCGGCGACGACGGCGGCCTGACGTTCATGGGCGAGGCGCTCGGCCGCGTCGCCCTCGTCACCACCCTCGGCATGAGCGCCGGCGGCGCGATGGCGATGGTGATGTCCTCGTACTACCAGGGCAAGCCCGACCCGCTCTGGACCGCGAACGGCCTCTTGGCGGGGCTCGTGGCGGTCACCGGCGCGGTCCCCCACGTCACGTGGTGGGGCGGCGCCATCCTCGGCGGCCTCGGCGGCTTCCTCGTCCTGCCCGCGTTCCGCTACACCGTCGACACGCTGAAGGTCGACGACGTCTGCGGCGTCTTCGCCGTGCACGGCGTCGCCGGCGCGGTGGGCACGGCGCTCATCCCCGTCTTCGCCGTCGGCGGCTTCGCGGTGAACCAACTCGTCCTGCAGGTGCTCGGCGTCGTCGTCATCGCGGCGTGGACCGCGGTCGCGTCCGGCGTCGTCCTCTACGCCATCGACGCGGCGGTCGGACTGCGCGTCACCGAGGGCGAAGAGGCTGAGGGGCTGGACCTCGGCGAACACGGCGTCTCGGTGTACCCCGAGTTCGTCGCGGAGAGCGAGAACCCGATGGCCGACGGCGGGTCCTCCGCGCGGACGGACGGCGGCGAGTGGATTCCGTCCGACGCGTCCGAAGGAGGTGAGGAGCAATGAGCGCGAACGACGGCGAGATCAAGATGGTGATGGCGGTTATCCGACCCGACAAACTCGCGGACGTCAAGCGCGGTCTGGCGGAGGTCGGCGCGCCGTCGCTGACGGTGACGAACGTCTCCGGCCGCGGTTCCCAACCGGCGAAGAAGGGACAGTGGCGCGGCGAGGAGTACACGGTCGACCTCCACCAGAAAGTGAAGGTGGAGTGCGTCGTCTCCGATATTCCGGCCGAAGACGTCGTCGAGGCCATCCGCGACGGGGCGCACACCGGCGAACCCGGCGACGGCAAGGTGTTCGTCCTGCCCGTCGACAGCGCCGTGCAGGTCCGGACCGGCAAGGAAGGACTGGACGCGGTGTAGGCCGCGAACCCCGTGCGCCGCGGTCCCCTGCAGTCTCCTCGTTCTTTCTTCTATCATATATTTAACAAAACGTACGTCGGATAATTTGGCAACAGTTGCCGAGAATCCGCGTACGATACGACCTTATACAGCTATTATCCGATTGTAGAGCGGACGAACGTCCATAATACTCCCATAGAACATACATTTGTCAACGATTATCCTTATATGTGTTCGACCGGATAGAATTTTCCACGCTTCGCGTCACGAACCAACGCGAATCCGACTACTGATGAACGAACGTCCAAACCTAACCGGAGCACCGCCGAACGGAGGTATCGCCACGTGACACCCTTGCAGTCCGACCTCGCGACCGTCGTCGAAGGGGTGAACATGGTGTGGGTCCTCACCGTCACCTTCCTCATCTTCTTCATGCACGCCGGCTTCGCCATGCTGGAGGCGGGGCAGGTCCGCTCGAAGAACGTCGCCAATCAGTTGACGAAGAACCTCCTGACGTGGTCCGTCGGAGTCACGGTCTACTTCCTGCTCGGGGCCGCCGTCTCGACTATCGTCGGCGGCTTCACCGGGGGCGGCGGCGCCGACGTGCTCGGCGCGTTCACCGACCTCTATATGCCCGCCGAGGGCGCGGCGGGCACGTGGGTGAACTGGCTCTTCGGAGCCGTGTTCGCCATGACCGCCGCGACCATCGTCTCCGGCGCCGTCGCCGGCCGCGCGAAACTCCGCGCGTACATCACGTACACCGTCCTCTTGGCGGGGGTCATCTACCCCGTCGTCGTCGGCTTCACGTGGGCCGGCGGCTTCCTGTCGACCCTCGGCTTCCACGACTTCGCCGGCGGCGTCATCGTCCACGCGATGGGCGGCATCGCCGGTCTCACGGCCGCGTGGATAATCGGGCCGCGGATGGACCGATACAACGACGACGGCTCCGTCAACGTCATCCCCGGTCACTCGATGGCGTTCGCCGTCCTCGGGACGCTCATCCTCGCGTTCGGTTGGTACGGCTTCAACGTCGGCACCGCCGCCTCACCCCTGGCGTACTCCGAGGCCGACGGCGTCACGCTGGCGTCGTTCGCCTACGTCGGCCGCGTCGCCCTCGTCACTACCCTCGGCATGGCCGCGGGCGCCATGGGGGCGGGCGGCCTCTCGCTGGTGAAGACGGGGAAGGTCGACACGCTGTACGTCGCCAACGGCGTCCTCGCCGGTCTGGTCGGCATCACGTCCGTCGCGGACGCCATCGTCTGGCCGGGCGCCATCGTCGTCGGCCTCCTCGCCGGCGCGCAACTGCCCGTCGTCTTCGGGTTCATCGAGAAGCGCCTGAAGATAGACGACGTCTGCGCCGTCTTCCCCGTCCACGGCTCCGCGGGCGTCCTCGGGGCGCTGTTGTACCCCGTCTTCGCCGTCGACCTCTGGGCCGGGAACGCCTCGTTCGTCGAACTGCTCGTCCCGCAGGTCGTCGGCGTCGTCGTCATCGCCGCCTGGACGCTTGCGGCCACCGCCGCCGTCTTCGGCGCGTTCCGCGCCGCGGGCGAGGCGCGCGTCAGCCGCGAACACGAACTCGAAGGGCTCGACTCCTCCGAGCACGGCGTCGACACCTACCCCGAGTTCGGCGGCCGGGACGAGGCCGTCCGCGTGGACGGCGGCGTCCGGATTGACGGCGGAAAACGAACTCGCGGGTCGCGTCCCCCGTCGGACCGAACGGCCGACGGCGGGCGGGTCAGTGGCGTGGAAAAGACTACCACGGAAGATGGAGAGAACTGAATCATGAGCGAAGAACTGCCGAACGATGGAGGAATCAAGATGGTGATAGCTATCGTCCGACCGGACAAGCTTTCGGACGTGAAACGCTCGCTGGCGGAGGCCGGCGCGCCGTCGCTGACGGTGACGAACGTCTCCGGTCGCGGCTCTCAGCCGGCGAAGAAGGGACAGTGGCGCGGCGAGGAGTACACGGTCGACCTCCACCAGAAGGTGAAAATAGAGTGCGTCGTCTCCGATATTCCGGCCGAAGACGTCGTCGAAGCGATAGCCGACGGGGCGCACACCGGCGAACCCGGCGACGGCAAGGTGTTCGTGACGTCCGTCGACAGCGCCCTGCAGATTCGGACCGGAAAGACCGGCCGCGACGCCGTCTAGGCGCGCGCTCCGCCGCCGACCGGCACCGACCGGCGTTGAAGCCGGCGACGCGCCGCGCGTCCCACCGGAGACGAAAAGAGCCAAGCGGTCCGACACCCCGACGGAGAACGTGGAACTCACGCCGGTCACAGCGTTCGGACTCGTCGTCGCCCTCGTCGGCTTCGAGTCGCTGCACCGGCTACGCGACCGGTTCGGGTGGGCCGGTGGCACCCTCTCGGACCACGCCTGGAAGTGGGTCGTCCCCGCGATAATCCTCCTCGTCGTCGCCGCCGAGGGCGCGACGCCGGCGTCCATCGGGTGGCGCGTCGAGTCGACGGCGCTTCTCGTCTGGCGGGTCGGCGTCGGCCTCGCGGCGATGCTCGGGACGAACCTCCTCCTCGCGCCCCTGTGGGCCCGCGTCGGGGACGGCGGCGAGAGCCTCGCCGAGGGAATCGGCTCGTTCGCGGCGCTGTCGGTGCCCGAACGCCTGTTCGTCGCGGCGACGGCGGGCGTCACCGAGGAGATTCCGTACCACGGCTACGCCGTCGAACGACTCGCCGCCCTGACCGGGAGCGTCCCGTTCGCGGGCGTCGTCGCCTTCTTTGCGTTCACGCTCGGTCACCTCGGCGACACGTGGGACCGACAGGCCGTCCTCCGCATCGCGCAACCGGCGCTGGTCACGACCCTCTTGTACCTCTGGTTCCGGTCGCTGCCGGCGCTCATCGCCATCCACGCGCTGAACGACGCCGTCGGACTGCTCGTCGCCGACCGCTACGCGCCCGACCCCGACGAGGAGGAGGAGACGCCGTCGGTCGTCCGGTGGCTTGAGTAGCGGTCGCGGCGTGACGAACTGGGCGGTTCTCGAACGCGAGAAGCGTCGAGCGACGCGGGGAAAAGGGAGAACGCGGGAATTCGAGCGGAGCGGGTCGATCAGTTCTCCTCGAACCCCTCGGGCGAGTCGGTCGCCTCCAGTTCCTCCAGTTCGACCGACCCCTCGGGGACGCGGTACTTCCGGAGGACCCCGCGGGCGGCGTCGGCGTCGTCCACCAAGTCGTCGACGGCGTACGTCGTCCACGTGCAGTGCTCGGACGTGAACTCCGCGACGGAGTAACCGTTGTACTTCGCGTCGAAGAACTCCACGTGGGGGTTCTCCTCGAGAACGACTTCGGTCATCCGCTCGTTCGTGAGCGAATCGGACTCGGACTCCTCGGCGATGCGTTCGCCCGCCTTCCAGAAGTCGGAGGTGCCGGAGTTACTGGAGATGGCGGGCGTCATCAGTTCGACGCCGACTTTCTCCTCGTCGGAGACGACGGCCGTGCGGTTCTCGACGGACTCCCAGTCGTTCAGCAGCGTCGAGACGAGGGAGGTGTGCATGTCGCCCGTGAACGCGACGAAGTTGTCGACGCCGAAGTGGTTCAGTCGCCCGAGGATCTCCTTCCGTTCGTGCTGGTAGCCGTCCCACGCGTCGTAGTTGCGGCCGAACTGGTCGTCGTCGCCGAACGCGAGCCACAGCGGAGACAGCGCGACTTCGTTCGTCCACGCCTTCCACGTCGCGTCCGTCGATTCGAGCGTGTCGAGCAGCCACTTTCGCTGCTCGAAGCCGAGTCGCGTCCGGTCGGCGTCGTCCGCCTCGGGCGCGTTCGGAGGGACGCCCCACTGACGCTGGCCGGCGGCGTCGCCGCCCGGCGGGAGCGAACTGAACAGTCGCTCGTCGGTGACGGGGAGTTCGAGCAGGTCACCGAACCGCACGCTGTGCCAGAGGTGGAACTGGTCCAGAAGCGACTCGGCGTCCGGATTGTACTCGACGCGCGCGGGATTGTACTCCCACCACGCCTGAATCCCCTCGGCGAACAATCGCGTGAGGAACTCGGGGTCGTCCGCCTTCGGGTGGTCCGCGGTCCAGGGGTTGTCGTTCTCGTAGTCCCAGTAGCGGTTGTTGATTATCTCGTGGTCGTCCCACGTCGGAATCATCGTGTGACGACCCAACGCCTCCTGGAAGAACTCGTCGCCGCGGTAGGTGTCCCAGAGGTGGCGGTAGTCGTCGAGGCCCCACACCACGTCGCGTCCGCTGGGGAGTTCGACGGAGCGACCCTCCAGTTCGGAGTCGCCGGCGTACTCGTATATCTGGTCGCCGAGGTGGACGAGGTAGTCCACCTCCTCCTCGGCGATGTGGTGGTAGGCGGGGTAGTAGCCGCTCTGATAGGACTGGCAGGTGACGACGGCCAACCGGACGCGTTCGGGGCTGGCGTCGGGCGCGGGGAGCGTCCGGCAGCGACCGATTTGACTGTTCGCGCCCGCGTGGTGGAACTGATAGTACAGGTGGCTGTCGCCGGGGAGTTCGCCGTCGAGGTCCACCTTGACGACGTGGTCGTGGTCCGCCGTCACCGACTCGGCGGCGACGCGGCCCTCGTACACCGTCTCGGAGAACGGTTCGTCCGTGCCGACGCGGACGTACACGTCCTCGGAGTCGGCGCGGGCGTCGGCCGAGAGCTTCGTCCAGAGGATGGCCCCCGACTGCGTCGGACCGCCGCTGGCCACCGCGAGGGGGAAGGCCCCCTCGTCCGGGTCGGTCGACCAGTCGGCGCTTCCCTCCTGCACCGTCTCCGTCTCCGCCCCTCGCACGATGTCGGCGTCGAGGAGGGACGCCGAGACGCCGCCCACCGTCGCGGCCCCCACCGACCGCAGCACGTTTCGTCGACTCGTCACGGTCTCGTCCGCCTGATTGTCTGCCATGAGGCGTTCGAAAACGCACCCGACGACGTAGTAGCCGTTTATAATATTGATACTGACAGATCTGACGGCGATAGAGCGGTATTGACCCGACAGTTCGGTACCGAACCGGGAGGTGGGTGGCGTCGGTTCGGGAACGAAGGCTGCGCTCCGCGTCCGCCGTCGACTGCCGAACCCAGTAGTTCTTTTTGGTACCGACCCAACGCCCGCGCATGAACCACGACGAGTCCCGTTCGCTGTACGACCGGGCGCTGTCGGTCATTCCGGGCGGCGTAAACTCCTCGGTGCGGGCGACGCGACCATACCCCTTCTTCGTCGAACGCGGCGACGGCGCGCACGTCGTCGACGCCGACGGCAACCGCTATCTCGACTACGCGATGGGGTACGGCCCCCTGCTGTACGGCCACGACATGCCGGACCCCGTCCGCTCGGCCGTCCAGTCGCACGCCTCCGAGGGGCCGATGTACGGCGCGCCCACGGAGGTGGAAGTCGAGCACGCGGAGTTCGTCGCGCGGCACGTCCCCTCCGTGGAGATGATACGCTTCGTCAACTCCGGCACCGAGGCCACCGTCTCGGCCGTCCGCCTCGCCCGCGGCTACACCGGCCGCGACAAGATCGTCGTCATGCAGGGCGGCTACCACGGCGCGCAGGAGTCGACGCTCGTCGAGGGGGAACCCGGCGACGTGCACCCCAGCACCAGCGGCATCCCCGAGTCGTTCGCCGAACAGACGATTCCGGTGCCGTTCAACGACTTCGAGACGATAAACCAGGTGTTCGAGGCGCACGGCGAGGACATCGCCGCCGTCCTCACCGAACCCATCCTCGGCAACAACGGCATCGTCCTGCCCGTCGACGGCTATCTCGAACACCTGCGCGACGTCACCGAAGAGCACGGCTCGCTGTTGGTATTCGACGAAGTCATCACCGGGTTCCGCGTCGGCGGCCTCCAGTGCGCGCAGGGAAAGTTCGGCGTCACGCCGGACGTGACGACGTTCGGGAAGATAATCGGCGGGGGCTTCCCCGTCGGCGCCGTCGGCGGGAAATCCGAGATACTCGAGCAGTTCTCGCCGTCCGGGCCCGTCTTCCAGTCGGGGACGTTCTCGGGGCATCCGGTGACGATGGCCGCGGGCTACGAGTATCTGAAGTTCGCCGCCGAGAACGACGTGTACGAGCACGTGAACCGCCTCGGAGAGAAACTCCGGCGCGGAATCACGGACATCGTCGAGGACCAAGCGCCCTCCTACACCGTCGTCGGAACGGACTCGATGTTCAAGACGATATTCACGCGCGGGGGGCCGCCGGACCTCGACGGCGCCTGCGAGGCCGGGTGCGAGCAGCGTCCCGACTGCCCGCGCTACGAGCACTGCCCGAAGGACGCCTCCGACATCGCCGACGCCGAGACGGAGCGATGGGAACGCATCTTCTGGCAGGAGATGAAGGAGCGAGGAATATTCCTCACCGCGAATCAGTTCGAGTCGCAGTTCGTCTCCTACGCGCACACCGACGAGGACATCGAGGAGACGCTGGAGGCGTACAAAGAAGTGCTCTGAAGGGAGGCGAGGCGGGTTTCAGGCGGCGCTCCGGCGCCGCGAGGCGATCGTCGCGTTGAGGACGACGCCGACGAGGAGGAGCATCGCCCCGACGTAGACGCTCGTCAGGACGATGATGATGCCGCTGATGGCGCCAAAGACGGCGTACTGGTCCGCGTTGACCGAGTAGACGTGTACGATGCCGAGCAGGGCGGCCCACCCCGCGGCGGCGAGCACCGCCCCCGGAACCGCCGCCCGAAAGGAGGTGACGAGTCTGGACGGCACGTAGTACAGCGGGAGGAACAGGACGGTGAGGACGGCGAACAGGCCCACGCCCACGATTCCCGACGGCGCCAGAAACGTCGAGAAGAAGGCGCTGGCGAGGCCGATTGACACCACCGCGAGCCCCAGCGACCCGACGACGCAGACGCCGTCACGGAGGAGCGTCAAGAGCGACCCCTCGACCGCCCCCTCGGCGCGTTCGACGACCGAACGGAAGCCGAGGGTGAGGTGCGTTCCGCTCCACAGGAGGACGACGCCGGCCAACAGGATGGCTCCGGTCCGTCCGGTCTGGTCGGCCATCGCCTCGTATACCAACTGCCGCGTGCTCGGGGTGAGAAACGACGGCGTCGCCGTCCGAATCGCCTCGGCGGCCGGTTGGCTCAGCACCGCCAGCACCAACACGAGAAGCGGGAACAGCGAGATGAACCCGTAGTACGCCAGCGACGCCGCCGGGTACTCGACCTCGTGTTCGCGCATCCCTCTGGCGACGGCGAGTACGACACGAAACGCCTCGGCGAGGCGCGACATGAGAACGGATACGGCGCGAGCGTAGAAATGTCTGTTCGCACCGTCTCGCCGGCGCGCCGAACGGATATTGCGGGTTCGGCGGCCGAGCGCCCCCGTTCCGCTCGGGAGCGCTTTTGTGCCGCCGGCACCTCTCTCCGGTATGGACGGCCCACCCTCCACACGGAACACCGGCGCGGGCGCCGGCGGGGATTACGACGACCCGATAGGCGACCTGCTTCCGTACGCGTCGGTCGACTCGAACTGGTGGTACTGGATCGCCGCGCCGATTCCGCTGTTCGTCCTTTCGGTGGTTGCCGGCGGCCTGTTCTTCGTCGGCTTCCTGTTCGACGTCTTCCTCACGGGCGGACTGCTGACGGCCGGGGCGATGGTCGTCTTCGGCGGCCTCGCCGCCCTCGTCGGCCTCGTCCTCTCGGTGATGTTCCCCGTCGCCGTCTACGTGGACGCGCGGGCGCTCTCGGACGACCCCGCCTCGCCGTGGTCGCCCGACCCCGTGCTGTACGGATTGGTCGCCCTCGCGGGCGTCGTCGTGACGGCGTTCACGGTGAGCGTCCCGTTCGGCATCTACTACCTCTACCGGCGGCACGAGGCGGTCGGCACGCCCTGAGTCGGATCGCTACGCCGGGTCGTCGCCATCCAATTTTCCGTCGTTGAGCAGCCATCGCCACGGCAGTTCGGTCGGGAGTGCCAGCGACCCGATCACAGAGAGCGATCGGAGGATGCGGCGACGAAGAAGTGTCGGGACCGGACTCGGCGGTCGAGCGACACTTAGCGGCTCCGGTGGGACGCAACCGTTCGGCGGAGAGACGGGTTCTCGCGTCCGCCATCGCCCCGCGCCTCCGGACGCGAACTGGTGGGCTTTTCACGCACCAGCGTCCACGTTCGAGTAGATATGAAACGCGGGACGCTCCGATTGGCGACACGGGGTTCAGACCTCGCGCTCCGGCAGGCGGCGAGTGTGCGCGACGCACTCGCCGACCACCGGTTCGACGTGGAACTCGTGGAGGTGGACACGCGCGGCGACCAGATACGCGACGAACTCATCCACCGACTCGGCAAGACCGGTGCGTTCGTCCGCGCCCTCGACGAGGAGGTGCTCGACGGCGAGTTGGACGCCGCCGTGCACTCGATGAAGGACATGCCGACCGAACAGCCCAGGGACCTCGTCGTCGCCGGCGTCCCCGGACGGGCCGCGGCCGGCGACCTGCTCCTCACGGTCGACGGCACGGAGTTAGAGGACCTGCCCGCCGGGTCCGTCGTCGGCACCTCCTCGCTCCGACGGAAGGCGCAGATACTCGCCGCCCGCCCTGACCTGGAGGTCGAACCCCTCCGCGGCAACGTCGACACGCGCGTCGAGAAACTGCTCGCGCCGACGCTCCAGCGCGAACACGAGGCCCGCGTCGACGACGACAGGGAGAAGAAGGGCAACGCCGCCGAGGCGAAGGCGTCCGGCGAGGAGTACGAGACGGAGTTCGACCGCTCCATCGACGAGTGGTTCAACGGCTTAGACGAGATAGAGCGCCGCGCGCTGGAACGCGACGTAGAGACCGAGTACGACGCCATCGTCCTCGCGGAGGCCGGCCTCCAGCGGTCGGGGCTGCTCCACCGCGTCGACTACCAGCGGCTCCCGACGAGCGAGTTCGTCCCCTCGCCCGGTCAGGGCGCCATCGCCGTCACGGCCCGGCGCGACCACGAGGACCTCGACCAGATACGCGACGCCATCGACGACCCGCGGACGCGCGTGACGACGACCGTCGAGCGGACCGTGCTCGCGGAACTCGGCGGCGGGTGCATCGCGCCCATCGGCGTCCACGCGAAACTGCAGGGCGAGTACGTCCACGTCACCGCGCGCGTCCTCTCGGAGGACGGCGAGGAGGAGGTGCGGGCGAACAGCGACCTGCCGGTGGGGGACCACGCGAACGCGGCCGCGGAGTTCGCCGCCGACCTCGCCGCCCGCGGGGCGGACGACCTCATCGCCGCCGCGCGCGAGGAGGCGGACGCCGACGACGTCGGGGGCGGCGCGCGCGAGGAGACCGACGACACCCGGAGCGAACTCGACGACGTCGACGGCGACGCCGGGGAGACGGCCGGCGCTGACGGGGCCTGAGATGGTCGGGCGCGTCTATCTCGTCGGCAGCGGTCCGGGAGACCCGGAACTTTTGACCGTGAAGGCCAAGCGACTGCTCGAAACCGCCGACGTGGTGCTGCACGACAAACTCCCGGGCCCGGAGATACTCGGGGCGATTCCCGAGGGAAAGCGCGAGGACGTGGGCAAGCGCGCGGGCGGCGAGTGGACGCCGCAGGAGTACACGAACCGCCGGATGGTCGAACTCGCCCGCGAGGGCAAGACCGTCGTACGCCTGAAGGGCGGCGACCCGTTCGTGTTCGGCCGCGGCGGCGAGGAGATGGAGCATCTGGCCGCGGAGGAAATCCCGTTCGAGGTGGTGCCCGGCATCACCTCTGCCATCGCCGGACCGAGCGTCGCCGGCATTCCCGTGACGCACCGCGACCACGCCTCCTCCGTCTCGTTCGTCACGGGCCACGAGGACCCGACGAAAGAGGAGTCGGCCATCGACTGGGACGCGCTGGCGGCCACCGGGGGAACCATCGTCGTCCTGATGGGCGTCGGCGGCCTCCCCGACTACACGGGGGCCCTCCTCGACGCCGGGATGGAACCCGAAACGCCCGTCGCCCTCGTCGAGCGAGCGACGCGACCCGAGATGCGCGTCGCCACTGGAACCCTAGAGAACATCGTCGCCGTGCGCGACGAGTCGGAGATAGAACCGCCCGCCATCACGGTCGTCGGCGACGTTGCCGGGACGCGCGAGCGAGTGGCGGAGTTCCTGGGGAACCGAACCGGCGAGGTCGAGGCGAACGCAACGGCGGACGCGGAGTCCGACGACCCCGACTCGGGGGAGGTCGACGAGTGAGCCGGCAGGTCCGCGTGGCCGTCTTCCGCCCGGACGACGACCGGATGCGCGACGCCGTGGAACTGCTCGATTCCCTCGGCGCGACGCCGATTCCGGACCCGATGCTCGCCGTCGAACCGACGGGCGCGACGCCCGAAACGGGCGACTACGCCGTCCTGACGAGCAAGACGGGCGTGGAACTCCTCGCCGAGGCGGGGTGGTCGCCCGGCGACGCGACGCTGGTCTGCATCGGGCCGTCGACGGCCGGGAGCGCCCGCGAGGCGGGTTGGACCGTCGATATCGTTCCCGAGGAGTACACCTCCGCGGGACTGGTCGAACGCCTCCGGGAGGAGGTGACGGGCGCGGCGGTGGAAGTCGCCCGGAGCGACCACGGCAGCGACGTGCTCTTGGACGGTCTGCGGGAGGCCGGCGCCGAGGTACACGAGACCGTGCTGTACCGCCTCGTCAGTCCCGAGGGCGCCGGGCAGTCGACGGTGATGGCCGCGGGCGGAGAGCTCGAAGGTGTCTGTTTCAGTTCTTCGTTGACCGTAGAGAACTTCCTCGCCGCGGCCGAAGAGCGAGGCGTGCGCGAAGAAGCCATCGAGGGCCTGAACGGCGCCGTCGTCGGCGTCATCGGCCCGCCGACGCGCGAGACGGCGGAGTCGCACGGTATCGAGGTCGACGTGGTCCCCGAGAACGCCGACTTCGAGGAACTGGCGTGCGCCGTGGTGGAAGCGGCGGCGCCGACGTACCGCGAGTGACCCGGACCACCGCCGGGACGGCCCGGAGCGGATATCGGTGAGCGAGTCGACGGAAACCGAATCCGGCGGGTCGTGGCGCAGCGTCGCCGTCGTCGCCGGCTGGCAGACGGCCGCCAGCCTCTGTTACTACAGCATCTTCGCCGCGACGGGGTTCGTCCGCGAGACGTTCGGCGTCTCGGAGTCGCGGGTGGGGCTCTTTCTCACCGCCGCGCTCCTCGGCTACACGGTGTCGCTGTTTCCGAGCGGCGCGGCCGTCGACGGTTACGGCGAGAAGCGGGTGATGACGGCCGGACTCGTCGCCCTCGGCGTCGCCGCGGTGGGCGTGACGCTCGCGCCGACGTACGCGCTGTTGCTCCTCGCGGGCGCGCTTCTCGGCGCGGCGTACTCGACGGCGATGCCGGGGACGAACCGCGGCATCGTCGCCGGCGCGCCGCCCGGCCGAGCGAACCTCGCCATGGGGCTGAAACAGGTCGGCGTCACCGCCGGGAGCGGCGTCTCCTCGCTTCTCATCACGGGTATCGCGGCGGTGGCGGCGTGGCAGGTGGGTTTCTGGGCCGTCGCCGTCCTCGCGGGCGTCTACGCCGCCGGCTTCGCCGTCGTCTACCGCGGAAAGGGAGGAACCGGCGAGGTGACGTGGCCCGAGATGGGCGGCCTCGCGTCGAACCGCGCCTACGTGGCGCTGGTCGCCGCGGGCTTCTTTCTCGGCGCATCAATCTTCTCGATGCTCGGGTACACCGTCCTCTACGTGCAGGACGTGGTGGGCACCGGCGCCGCCGTCGCGGGCGCGGTGCTCGCGGCGACGCAGGTGACGGGGAGCGTCGGCCGCATCGGCGCGGGGACGCTCGCGGACAGACTCGGCGGCGCGCGCGGCGCCGCCACCGTCGCCCTCGCGCAACTGGCCGCGGGCGCCGGACTGTTCGCCGTCCTCGTGAACGGCGGCGGCTCCCTCTTCGTCACCGCGGCGGTGTTCGTCGGTCTCGGCGTCACCATCCACGGCTCGACGGGCGTGTTCTACTCTTGTCTGAGCAACGTGGTCGACGACGACGACATCGGCGCGGCGACGGCGGGCGGACAGACGGGGCTGAACACGGGCGGACTGCTCGCGCCGCCGGCGTTCGGCCTCATCGTCGAGTCGACGTGGGGCTACGACGCGGCGTGGGCGTTCGTGACCGCCCTGGCACTCGTGGGCGCGACGCTCCTGTTCGTCGTCAGGCGGCGGGTGTGAGCTATTTCTGGAACCGGTCGAATCCGCGGTACGCGCCCGCCGACTTTTCGGCGGTGGTTCACGCCCCATATCGTTAACTGTTCAGCCGTGGAAAAATTGTCCGTATGAGCGACCAGCCGACCGGGACCAACATCGAGGGGGACGCGCCGGTCGTCGAGACGGTCGTCGAGACCGACGAGGCGACCGTCACCGACGACGCCGAACTCGAACGGACGCTCGGCCTTATCGGCGGCCTCGCTATCGGCATCGGGACGATGATCGGGGCGGGCATCTTCGTCTTCCCGGGGCTCGCGGGCGCCGAAGTCGGAACGGCCGCGACGGTGTCCTTCGCGGTCAGCGGCGTCGTGGCGCTGCTCGTCGCGTTACCCACCTCCGAGTTGGCCACCGCGATGCCGAAGAGCGGCGGCGGCTACTACTTCATCTCCCGCGGCCTCGGGACGCTCGCCGGAACTGTCGTCGGACTCTCCCTGTGGCTCGGCCTCGTGTTCGCGACGGCCTTCTACTTAGTCGGACTGGGTTTTTACGCGCTGGACGCGCTTGCCTTGGTCGGGGTCAGCGTCGGCGCGTCTCCGGGCGTCATCGTCTCCGCGCTCGCCGTGCTGTTCGGTATCGGGTTCACCGTGCTGAACGTCACCGGGACGGAGAACGCCGCGAAACTCCAGAACGGTATCGTCGCGCTGCTGCTGTCGATGCTCGTGGCGTTCTTGGCGTTCGGGATGTTCGACGTGCTCGGCGTCATCGGTACCAAACCGTCGGGCGGGACCGAGGCCGACCAGTGGGCGGCGCTCCCTATCCTCTCGACGGCCGCGCTCGTCTTCACCTCCTATCTCGGCTTCGCGCAGGTCGCGACCGTCGCCGGCGAGATGAAACGCCCCGGTCGAAACCTCCCCGTGGCGATGATCGGCTCCGTCGTTATCGTCACGGTCATGTACGTGTTGACGATTTTCGTCGCGACGAGCGTCTTCGACCGAAACCAACTCGGCCAGTTCGGCGAGACGGCGATGGTCGAAATCGGCCGCGAACTGCTGGGCGTCGGCGGCGCGTTCGTCATCGTCGGCGGCGGCCTGCTCGCGACGATGTCCTCTGCGAACGCGTCGATTCTCAGCACCTCCCGTGCCATTTACGGCGTCTCGAAGGACGCGCTCCTGCCGCGGTGGGCCAGCCGAATCAACCTGCGGTACGGGACGCCGCACGTGGCGCTGGGGATGGCGGGCGGTCCGATTATCGTTCTGGCGGCGACCCGAGAGGTCCAGTTGCTCGCGGAGGTGGCTTCGTTTCTCCACTTGATCATGTACGGGCTGATCTGCGTTGCGCTGGTGGCGATCCGTCGGGACGAACCCGAGTGGTACGATCCGGCGTTCCGCGTCCCGGGCGGGCCGGCGATTCCCGTCGTGGGCGCAGTCTCGAGTTTCGGGCTCATCGCGTTCATGGACCCCCGTTCGATCGCCGTCGGCGCGGTCGTCATCCTCGCGACCGCCGGGTGGTACCTCTATTACGCCCGGGACGTGAAACTTAGAGGGGTCCTCTGATGACACACGTACTCGTTCCCGTCGCGATTCTCGAAGGAGGGACAGTCTCGCCCGGGTTGATGAACCTGCTCGGGACCGTCGACGTAACCGTGCTCGGATATCACGTGCTACCCGAGCAGACGCCGCCCGATCAGGCCAGACTCCAGTACGAGGACCACGCCACGGACGCGCTCGAAGATCTGACCGACGAGTTCCGGACCGCCGGCGGCGCCGCCGACTCCCGGCTCGTGTTCACGCACGACCGAGAACAGACCGTCGAGCGGGTCGCCGACGAAATCGGCGCGAACGCCCTCGCGATTTCGGGGCCGACCGGCGACGTCGAACGGGTTCTGGTGTCGCTGTCGGGCGACGTCGCCGTCGAACGCATACTGTCGTTCGTGGCGGAACTCGTCGGCGACCGCGACATCGGCGTGACGCTGTTTCTCGTCACCGAAGAGGAGGCGACCACGCAGCGACTCGAATCGGCGGCAGAGCGACTCCGTCGCGACGGCATCAGCGTGCAGACGACGGTCGTAGCCAGCGACTCCCCGTTCGAGGCGTTGATCGACGAGGTCCCGGGTCACGACGCGGTTATCATGGGGGAAAAAGCGCCGTCGTTCAGGTCGCTCGTCTTCGGCGAGGAGTCCGACCGGGTGGCGTCGGCGTCCGTCGGCCCCGTGCTCGTCGTTCGCTCCGCCGAGACGCTCGATACGTAGCGTCGTCCCCACCAGACAGTCGGATCGCTACGACTCTACAACCCGTCCGGCGGAACCGACGGAACGCAGGTTTAAACCCGAGAACGCGAAAACTCCCGGGTATGAGCGCGGACGGCGTGACCGAGTCTGAGGGACCGGTGCCGGAGATGAGCGACCACGCCGCCGACTGCGCGGCGCGGTTGCGCGCGGCCGACGAGGTGCTTTTAGCCTCCCACATCGACGCCGACGGTCTGACCAGCGCCGCCGTCGCCGCCTCGGCGCTCGAACGGGCCGAAATCCCCTTCGAGACCGTCTTCTCGAAGCAACTGGACGAAGCGGAGATAGCGCGAATCGCCGCCGCCGACTACGACACCGTCCTGTTCACCGACTTCGGCAGCGGGCAGTTGGACCTCATTTCCGAGCACGAGACGGCGGGCGAGTTCACGCCGGTCGTCGCGGACCACCACCAACCGGCCGACGCCGACACCGAGTTCCACCTCAACCCGCTCCGATTCGGCATCAACGGCGCCTCGGAACTGTCCGGCGCGGGCGCGAGTTACGTCCTCGCGCGGGCGCTGGAGTCCGAACCGGGCGCGAACCGGGACTTGGCCGCCCTCGCCGTCGTCGGCGCCGTCGGCGACATGCAGAACTCGCAGGGGGGGTTGCACGGCGCGAACGCCGGTATCGTCGCCGACGGCGTGGCGGCGGGCGTCCTCGAGGAGGCGACGGACCTCGCTATCTACGGCCGGCAGACGCGCCCGCTCCCGAAGTTCCTGGAATACGCGAGCGACGTGCGCATCCCCGGCATCTCGAATAATCAGAACGGCGCCATCGATTTTCTCTCCGACCTCGACCTCGAACTGAAGGCCGACGGCGAGTGGCGTCGGTGGGTCGACCTCTCGATGGCCGAGCGAAAGACGGTGGTAAGCGCGCTGATGCGCCGCGCCATCGCCTCGGGCGTGCCCGCAAAGCGCATCGACGAACTGGTCGGGACGACGTACTCGCTCTTGGACGAGGAGGAGGGCACCGAACTCCGCGACGTGAGCGAGTTCTCCACGCTGCTGAACGCCACCGCGCGGTACGAACGCGCGGACGTGGGACTGGCGGTCTGTCTCGGCGACAGGGGCGAGGCCCTCGAACGGGCGCGGAAGCTCCTGAGGAACCACCGACGGAACCTCTCGGAGGGGCTCCAGTGGGTGAAAAACGAGGGCGTCACCGTCGAAGAGCACGTCCAGTGGTTCGACGCCGGGACACGCATCCGCGAGACCATCGTCGGCATCGTCGCCGGGATGGCCGTCGGCGCGGCGGGTATTCGCGGCGACGTGCCCATCCTCGCGTTCGCCGAGAAGTCGACCGAGGAGGTGAAGGTGTCCGCGCGGGGGACGCACGCCCTCGTCCGGAACGGACTCGACCTCTCGGCGGTGATGCGGGAGGCGTCGCGCGCCGTCGGCGGCGGCGGCGGCGGGCACGACGTCGCCGCCGGCGCGACTATCCCAGCGGGTACGCGCGAGGCGTTCCTCCGGGAAGCCGACCGCATCGTCGGCGAGCAGTTGGGGTAGCGACGGCCGAACCGCCTAAGCACGCCGCGGGTGGACTGTCGGTACGGTCGGTCGACCGTGTTCACAGCTATGGAAGGTTCCTCGCATACGCGCAGGCGGCTGCTCGCCGGCCTCTCGGCCGTCGGCGTCGCCGCGCTCGGCGGCTGCGTGACGACAGGTCTCTCGCTGAGTGCCGACGGCGTCGACGAGTCGGAGGTATTCGACTCCCTCTCGCTGTCGGAGTCCTGGACGGCGAACAAAGCCGTCGTGAAGGTGACGCTCACCGACACCGCGACGACGCAGCAGAACGTCCGAAAGGTGGCCATCATCGACGCGAAGGGCTCCAGCGTCTGGAGCGACACGGTGGACCCCGGTCAGACCAGCGTGAGCGGCGCCCGTTTTCCCGTCGGCCAGACGGCCACCCTCGCCGCCTCCGACCACAACGACGCGTTCGTCGATTCGGTGTCGGTGACGCTGAGCGGGTCTTCGATTCCCTGATTCTGCGGTGTTCCGGAACGGTCGATTTCGGTTCGCTAGCGAGGGCTCCGTCCGTCTGTGATGGGCGTCACCCACATTTTGTATAGCATTATGTGATTTACTACTCCGTGGCGGTGGCGAAGAGGCGGAACCCGGGATCATCGAGAAGAGGCGTCGAGAAGGCACTCTCGTCCGAGACGTGGAGTCAGAACCGAGACAGATGACGGGAACCGGACAGTCCGAGTCGAAGTCGGGAGCGGAGGCCGGAGCGACGGACGATGAGCCATTTGTCGTTCCGGTCGGTGTCGACGGGAAAATGTTGCGAGGAGCACGACGCTTGGGATTCAGTGGGATCGGACGGCGTCCACGTCGCTTCGCGACCGAACGCACGGGCCGTCCCGGCGTTTTCGACGCCACGATTGACGCGCGGGAGTCAGGCGTCCGCGAACACGTGGGCTTGGAAGATAGCGGCGGGCAAGCGAAACCGACGGAGAATCGCCGTGCCGAGAGTATCGACTCACTGTGACGGAGGAGATGCGACGGGGACGACTTACTCACCGAGAGAGAAACGCTACGGACGACGCTCTCACCCCGGTCAGATGTTGATTCGTCGGAATATGCGGTCGGCGGATAGAGCGGACGATAAATCGGATAGCGCGATACGAAATAAGAATAGACGGAGGCGAGGACGACGGCCGCGCCGCCGACCGTCCGACTTTTCTTCTCGAACGGGAACAGACGAGTATGACCGAGTTCGACCCCGAGAAGTTCGAGGATAAGTACGTCCACTACTTTCCGGAACTCCAGCGCGCCTACAAGAACGCCTTCAGCACGATGAACGACGAGTACGACTCAAACCTCATCCACGCCATCGACCAGCAGATTCTGAACGAGTCTGAACCGGTCTACGAGGACGGCGAGTTCCACATTCGACTCCCCGAGAACCCCGAGGAACGACTGACGGGCGTCGTCGTCGACGACGAGAAACTGGACGCCGTGCTGGAGCACTACGTCGAGGAGTTGAGGGCCGAACACCGCCGTGTGTTCGGTCTGAGCGGGTGAGTGGACCGCGGGGAACCAAAGGCCTAAGCCGGTCCGTCCCGAATCGCGAGACATGAGCACGGACGCGACCAACGCCGACGAGGACCTGAAAGAACGCGTGACCAACTTCCTGCGGCGCAACTTCCCGCAGATCCAGATGCACGGCGGATCGGCCGCCATCCAGCACCTCGACCGCGAGACCGGCGAGGTCACCATCATGCTCGGCGGCGCCTGCTCGGGGTGCGGTATCTCCCCGATGACGATTCAGGCCATCAAGAGCCGGATGGTCAAAGAGATTCCCGAAATCGAGAAGGTCAACGCCGACACCGGGATGGGCGGCGACGGCGGCCACGACGGCGGCATGTCCCCCTCGTTCCCCGGCGAGTCGAGTTCCGACGACGGCGGGAGCGACGAAGGCCCGCAAGCCCCCTTCTAATCGGGCGACAGCCGTTTTCTCGCCGTCTCGTGCGGCGAATGTAAACCCGTGACTCTTTCGTCCCCGCCCGTCGAGAGGCGAGTATGAGCACCGAGACACCCGATAACGTTCTCTTCGTCGTGATGGACACGGTGCGGAAGGACCGTCTCACGCCGTACGGCTACGGCCGACAGACGACGCCGAACCTCGAAGCGTTCGCCGAGGAAGCGACCGTCTTCGAGCAGGCGGTCGCCCCGGCACCGTGGACACTCCCCGTCCACGCGTCGCTGTTCACCGGGATGTACCCCTCACACCACGGCGCCGACCAGGAGAACCCCTACTTGGAGGGCGCGACGACGCTCGCGGAGACGCTGTCCGCAGCGGGATACGACACCGCCTGCTACTCCTCGAACGCGTGGATAACGCCGTACACCCACCTGACAGACGGCTTCGACAGCCAGGACAACTTCTTCGAGGTGATGCCCGGCGAGTTCCTCTCCGGACCGCTGGCGAAGGCCTGGAAGACGATGAACGACAACGAGGCCCTCCGCGCCGTCGCGGACAAACTCGTCAGCCTCGGCAACACCGCCCACGAGTACTTCGCCGGCGGCGGCGGCGCCGACTCGAAGACGCCCGCCGTCATCGACCAGACGAAGGAGTTCATCGACTCCTCCGAGGAGTCATTCGCGTTCATCAATCTCATGGACGCGCACCTGCCGTACCACCCGCCCGAGGAGTTCGCCGAGCGGTTCGCCCCCGGCGTCGACTCCACGGAGGTGTGCCAGAACTCCAAGGAGTACAACGCGGGCGCGCGCGACATCGGCGACGACGAGTGGGAGGCCATCCGCGGCCTCTACGACGCCGAGATCGCCCACATCGACGACCAACTCGGCCGCCTGTTCGACTGGCTGAAGGAGACCGGACGCTGGGACGACACGATGGTCGTCGTCTGCGCCGACCACGGCGAACTCCACGGCGAACACGACCTGTACGGCCACGAGTTCTGCCTGTACGACCCCCTCGTGAACGTCCCCCTGATGGTGAAACACCCCGCCCTGGAGGAAGAACGCCGCGAGGACCAGATCGAACTGGTCGACCTCTATCACACCGTTCTCGACGCCCTCGACGTCGAGGGCGGCACGCCCGCCTCGCCGGGCGACGACGCCGTCGCCCTCGACCGCACCCGGTCGCTGCTCTCGCAGTCCTACCGCGAGTTCGCGGAGGGGGAGACGACCAACGACGACCCCGGACGGATCCGCGACGGCGAGTACGCCTTCGTGGAGTACTCCCGGCCCGTGGTCGAACTCAAGCAGTTGGAGGAGAAGGCCTCCGACGCGGGTATCACGCTCCCGGAGGATTCGCGGTTCTACTCGCGGATGCGCGCGGCGCGGCGCACCGACGCGAAGTACGTCCGCATCGACCGCATCCCCGACGAGGCCTACCGACTGGACGAGGACCCCGGCGAGACGGAGAACCTCGCCGAGAGCGACGACGAGGCGGTGACGGAGACCGAATCCGCGCTCTCGGAGTTCGAGTCGAACGTCGGCGGCGCGTGGACGGACGCCCTCGACGCCGACGTGTCGGACGATTCCGTCGAGGAGATGGACGACGAGACGCAGGAACGCCTCCGCGACCTCGGTTATCTGGAGTAGAAGAACGGTTCAACCCGCCAGACGAAGTCCGGCGACGCCCGCGACGATGACGGCGAGGCAGGCGAGTCGGACCGGCGAGGTGGACTCGTCGAAGAGGGCGATACCGACGAGGACGGTACCCACCGCGCCGATGCCGGTCCACACGGCGTAGGCGGTGCCGACCGGCAGCACTTCGACGGCCTTCGCGAGACCGGCCATGCTCACGACGAGAGCGACGGCGACGAACACCGTCGCGCGGAGGTCCGAGAAGCCGTCGGCGTACTCCAACCCGACGGCCCACGCCGTCTCGAAGAACGCCGCGCAGACGAGGACCAACCACGCGGTCTGTTGGTTCACGCGGGCCGTTCGGCGCGGACGCCCTTCACTGGCGCGACTCCGGAGGCAGAGCGCGGTCCGATTACATCTCCCGGACGCCCCGTCCGGCCTCCCACGTCCGGAGCAGGTCCGCCAGCGTCCGGTTCGTCGGAACGTCGAGGCGGTGTTTCTCGCCGCGTTCGACCACGGCGCCGTTGATAGCGTCAACTTCGGTCCGCGTCCCCGCGTCCACGTCCTGCAGCGTCGAAGAGCGGTTGGCGGCCGTCGCGTCGACCACCTCCGCCAGCGACGTGAGGGCGCGGCGATTCGACAACGGGATACCCTCGGCGCGGGCGACGCGGGCCGTCTCGCGGGCCGCCCGGCGGGCGAGGGTGCGCCCGGGGTCGTCGGCCAGCGCGCCGTTCTCGACACGGGCGAGGGCGGTGACGGCGTTGATACCCGCGTTGACCGCGAGTTTCTCCCACCGGCGGCGGGGCATGTCCGCCGCGACGAGCGTCTCGATACCGGCGTCGCGGAACGTCTTGCCGACCCGTTCGGCGCGCGGGTCGGTGCCGCCGCCCCTCGCGCCGAGGACGACGCGCCCGACGCCGGTGCACTCGACGTGACCGGGTTCGACGAGGCGCGCGCCGTAGGTGGCGGTCCCTGCCAGAACTGGTGCGTCGAGTCGCGCCGCGAGTTCGTCCTCCACGAGGCCGTTCTGGAGGGAGAGAGCGGCGTCGAACGCCCCCGTCGCGAGGGCGTCCGCGGCCGCGGACGTGTCGAACGACTTCACCGTCACGACGACCAAATCGGCGTCGGAGCCGTCGTACTCCGTCGTCGCGGCGGGCGTCGTGCGAGCCTCGACGGCCCCGGAGACGCGGACGCCCTCCTCGCGGACGCGCGAGACGTGCGGGTCGCGGCCGACGAGCGTCACGTGGTGTGCGCGCGCGAGAAGCGCACCGGCAAGCGTCCCGAGGCTACCGGCGCCGAAGACGAGTACATCCATGCCGATCGGTTGACGGCGGTCCAAAAAAGCGGTCGGGTCCGGCGGTCCGGGTCAGTCCTCGGTCCAGTAGTACAGTTCTTCCTTGGGCGCGTCGCAGTTCGGACAGGCGTCGGGCATCTCCTCCACGTCACCCATCTCGCCGCACTCGGCACAGCGCCACATGAGTTCCGCCTCGCCGAACTCGTGGCCCGAGCGCTCGTGTTCGACCGAGAGACTAACGATACCCTCCCGGGTCGACACGTAGAAGCCGTCGTCGTCGAACCCGCGAACGGTGCCGAGTTCCTCGCCGTCTTCGGTGTATACGGTACTCCCCACGCTGACACGCGGTTTTTCGTCGGCCATATGAGATGGTTCGACGGCCGAGGAAATAAATCACGTCGGCGATTCTCCACAAAGTACTCGTACCGATTTTTCGAACGGCGCATATGCGCCCTCCACCGCGCCGTTCGGACCGACGTTCGACCCGCCGATCATTCCTCCAACTATCCGGTCTCGCCCTCGCGGCCGCCGCGGGGTGCGCTTCGCGGGGAGACGACGCGTCCTCGCCGACCGACGCACCACCTCGCCCGTCGACGGCGACGCCGACGGAGTCGCCGCCCGCTACCGAGACGTACGGACCGACCGACGGACCGGACGAACGCCTCACGCGGACGCCGCCCGGCGACCCGCCCCTGAACCCCGACGGGTCGTGGCCGCAGTACCGTTTCGACGCGGGGAACACCGGGTACGCGTCCGAGGCCGAGGGTCTCCGCGACGGCGTGGGCTACTGGTCGCTCAACGGCGGGCACGTTCCGAGCGTCGCTGACGGGGCGCTCTACAACCTCCACGTGGGCGACGAGACGACGGACTTTACCCGGCGCGACCCTGCGACGGCTACTGTTCGTTCACGGACCGAACTCGTCGATTACGGCACGAACAGTCCACCCGCCGTCGCCGACGACCGGGCGTTCGTCACGACGTTCGCCGAAGTGTTCTGTCTCGCCACCGACCGCGACGAAGTGCTGTGGCGCGGCCCCCGGACGAGAGGGATACAGGGCGCGCCGACCGTCGTAGACGACGCACTCCTCGTCAACTGCGGCGGATTCACCGAGACGGAGCCGCAACTTTCGGCGTTCGACTTCGACGGCACCGAGCGCTGGACGTACGAGTCAGGGTTTGACTCGAACTCCACGCCCGCCGTCGGCGACGGTGCCGTTTTCGTCTCCACCGAAGCGGACATCCGCGCCGTCGAACTCGCCACCGGCGAGGAGCGATTCGTGACCGACACGGTTCACGACCGGTGGGCGAACGTCGTCGTCTCCGACGGGACGGCGTACGTCGCGGGGCACGTCGGCAACGAAGACGACCGAGTGTACGCTCTGAACGCGAGTGACGGGAGCGTCGAGTGGCGGACGGGCCCGTTCCGGAACCGCCCCGGCCCGCCCGTCGTCGCCGGCGGAACCGTCTACGTCGGCGGCGCAGGCGACGCGATGCTTGCACTCGACGCCGAAGACGGCGCGCAGGTGAGGGAATTCGGTCGCCGTGCCGAACCGATCTGTCGCGCGGGAGACGTCCTCTACGCTCGGCAGGATGGGTGGCTCTACGCTTACGACGCGACGACGGGCGAAGGTCTGTGGTCGTACCGGACGCCCGAGGTACAGGTATCGGACCAGATTATGCAGGGCGTCTACGGCGTCACGCCGGTGGGTAGCGCGGTGTACGTCGACGCCGCCGACGGCCTGCACGGTATCGGGCCAGCGGGGTGAGGAACGGGCGACATCAGAGAGCGGTGCTGTGCGGCGCGGGGAACACGAGGACGGAGGCCGCGGCGAGCGAACGAAGTGAGCGAGTCCGCGGAATCTTTTTGATCCAGCTTTTTGCGAGGAGCGGTCGCGCGGAGCGCGACCCGACGAAGTAAAAAGGTGGGCTCACATGAAGTCGCCCAACTTCGACGCCTTGTTCTTGTCGTTCTCGAAGACGGATTCGAGGCTCTTTTCGAGGACTTCGAGGCGCTGTTTCGTGTAGTCGCGACAGCCGAACTCCTCGGCGACCTGAATCGCGGTGTCCATGTACTTGTTCACGGACCCGCGGTGGACGGTGAGGTTGACGCGGCCGCCGCACTCCCGGCAGTCGCCCGTCAGTGGCATCCGCCGGTACTTCTCCCCGCAGTCGAGACACCGCGTCTGCTGTCTGGAGAAGGCGCGGAGGTTACCGATGAGGTCCGGGAGGAAGTGGTACTCGATGACGCGTTCGGCCACGTCCGTCTCGTCGACGGCGCGGAGTTTCCGAGCGAGTTCGAGTTGCGCGTCCATCTTGTCCATCATCGACCCGAGCGTCTTGTACGCCGAGAGGTCGGGGCCGAGGGCGATGTCCGAGGTGTCGTGAGTGTGCTCGAACCCGCGGTACTCCTCGTCGGTACCGAGGGTGTCCTCGCCGAGTTTGATGTCGTCTTCGACCTCTCCGGGGTCGGCCATCCGAAGGGACGCCTCGTAGAACGATTCGGGGTAGCGCCGCACGATGTCCATGTTGTGCGCCTCGTCGTCTATCTCGGAGGGGTCGATGCGCGAGGACATCACGAGGGGCGCGTCCATCTGTCCGCCGCGCTTGTCCGGGAGGTACTCCTTCGAGAAGTTCAGGAGGCCGTCCATGAGGAGCATGACGCAGTCCTCGTCGCCGTCGCAGTTCCGGCGCTTGGCCGCGTGAAAGTACGGATGCGCGTAGCCGACGGCTGCCGAGGTGAAACCGACCACTCGTCCCACGACGGCGGCGGAGGTGTGCGGCGCCATCCCGAACACGAGTTCGCCGATGAGTTCGTCTCGCTCTTCGACCTGGTAGAACGGTTCCAACCCGTAGAATTTCGTCAGGAGGTCGTCCACGAAGTCGGCCGTCTTCAGCATGTGCTCGGCTGCGCCGTCCGAGAGGACGACGTCCTGCACCTTCAGTTCGACCAGTTGGTCGTCGAACCGGAGCGGTTCGCCGTCGATGTCCGTCTCGTAGCCGAGTTCGCGGAAGTGGTCGACGGTGACGTCCAGTTCGGCGGGTCTGACGGAGGTGACCGGCAGGTCGGTCATGTCGTAGCGGACCGTGCCGTCCTTGAACGAGGAAACGCCGTGTTTGGCCCGCAAGACGCCCTTCTCGATGGGTTCGGGCGTCTTGTTCGCGGAGGTGAGCCCCTTCACGCCCTTCAGAATGGGGTACGAGGACTCGCGTTCGCCGACGCTCTCTAACGCGGAGCGAAGTTCCGTCGCGAGGTCGACGGTGAACCAGTCGACGCTCTCGACCTCGCGTTCGCAGCGCTCGCAGTAGACGCGGCCGGACTCGTCGGGTTCGATGACGGTGCCGCAGTCCTCGCACTCGAAGTGCGGTTCGGTGTGCACCTCGCAGTCGGGACAGCGGTTCTTGTACGTGTGTTGTCCGCAGTCCGGGCAGGCCCGATCGCCGACGAGGACGTCCAGTTTGCCGCGCTGACCGCGGTCGTTGCGGGCGCGGGCCGCCTCGCCCACGTCGCGTTGGTTGCCGCCCATCTCGGTGATGGGAAAGAGCGTGTGGACCGCCGGCGAGAGGTCGCGGGACTCCGATTTCTCGGGGCGGCCCATCCGGTTGCCGATGCGGGTCGGGGCGCGTTCGCGCACGTCGAAGGGGGCGACTTCGTTGACGGCCTTCACGGCGTTGTCGCCGCCCTCCCACTCGCGCGCCTCGGGAGAGAGGTCGGTCCACTCCCGTTCCAGCAACTCGGAGAGACCCAGCGAGCGAACGAGGAGTCGCCAGTTCGGCACGCGGAGCGTTTCCTCTGTCCGCGTGTGTTCGACGAGGAGGCGTTCGAGTATCCGAGAGAGGTCCGGCGTCCGGTCCAGTTCGAGGACGCCGTCGGCGGCGTCGGGGGCGTCCGGGCGGACGACCATCCCGCCGTCGGACTCGACTTCGTCGGACTGCGTCCGGGGGCCTGACGAACGTCCCTCGTCGACGCCGGCGATTCGTCCCGACGCGGCGGCGTCCGCGAGCGTCTCGAACTCCGCCACCGAGATGTCGTGCCAGACGTAGGTGTAGTCGGGATGGAGGTGGCAGTCGTACTCGGTGGCCCACTCGAACGCCTTCTCGGGGTTCGGGTGTTCGAGGTCGACGCCCGGGTCGTCTTCGAGGGCCTGCACGGGCCCGCCGGCGGACTCGAACTCCTGCACCCACCACTCGTAGACGTACGAGGCGGGCGCGAGAGGGTGGTTGTTCTCGACGAACTCGCCGAAGTTGACGAGATACTCCCCGAGGTCGAGAATCTCCTCGACGCCGTTGCGGATTTCGAGCGCCTCCGCGGGGTCGTCGATGCGGCGCACGTCGCCGTTGGCGAGGCGGACCGTCGGCCCCTCGATGGAGTCGACGGGGATGACGCCGCCGGCCTTCCCCGGGCGTTCGGTCTTTATCTGCGTCCCGGTGGCGAGGAAGTCGTCGACGAGATGCATCGTCGCCGGGTGGACGCCCGCGGTGGCGAACCCGTGGTTGCGGGAGCGACCGTATCGGAGGCGGAAGCCGCCCGACTCGCTCGGGTGGCCGAAGACGGGCCGACCGGCGATGAGGTCGCGGAGGTACTTCGCCGCGGGTTCGACGCGGGCGGGGCCGGGCGGTTCGGGCGAGTCGTCGTCCGCGTCGTCCGCATCGTCCGCGCCTCCGCCGTCGGCGTCCGCGTCGTCGGCGTCGGCACCGTCGCTCTCACCCTCGCCTTCGCCGCCGTCGTCGTAGTAGGTGCCGTCGATGAGGTCCTGTAGCCACGGCCAATCGACCTCGTCGAGTTGCCGCGTGTACCGCTGAATCTTCGGCGCCTTGAGGGCGATGCCCTCGGCGAGGACGAGACACATCCCGCCGCGGGCGGAGTTGGTGTCGACGCGTTCCAAATCGCGGAACCCGGACACCTCTTCGTCGCCCGTCGCCTCGCCGTCGAGCATGATGGGCATGTGCTCCGCGATGAACTTCGTCTCCTTGTCCTTCGGGGAGTACTGCAGGCCCGTCTCCTTGTCGTAGAGGGCGACCTCCTCGGCGTAGCGTTCGGTCTCGATGTCTCTGGCCTTGTACTCGTCGATGCCGAGGAGCGACCGGGCGAAGTCGGCGACGAGAACCGAGAGCGCCTGCGCCGTCCCGCCGGCGGAGCGAATCGGGCCGGCGTAGTAGACGTTGACGAACTCGGTGCCGTCGTCGTTCTCCAGAATCTCGACGCGGTCGATGCCCTCGATGGGCGCGGCGACGACCCCCTCGGTGAGGAGGGCGACGGCCGTTCGGACCGCCCCTTCGACCTTCCCGGCGCGGGAGTCGTAGTCGCCGACGCTGCCCTCCACGAAGTCGTTGACGAGTTCGAGGGCGGCCTCCTCGCGCGACATCTCCCCCTCCAGTTCGCGGACGCGTTCGGCGACGCCCGGGATTTCGAGGATGTTCTCCACGCGGTCTGCCATGTCCTTGGCGACCGGAATCTCCACCTCGGGTCGCGGGTCGCGTCCCTGCTCTTTCGCCGCGCGCGCGAGGTCGAACGCCTCGTCGAGACGGTCCTCGATGCGCGCGAAGTACCGTTCGTCGTCCTCGTGCACGGCTTACAACCAGAGGTCGAGGTCGGTCACGTCGTCGTGTTCGCGTTCGAGGGGTTCCTCGAACGCGCGGATGTACACCTCACCCGCGAACACGGTGGCGGCGTTGAGGTGACCCGCGAGCGACTGTCCGCTCCGACGGGAGAGGACGGCGTGCGTGTGCGCGAACGGGTCGCCGTCGAGGAGGGCGACGTTGCCGACGCAGGCGGCGACTTCGAGCGGTTCGTCGAACGTCACCGAGCGGTAGTCCTGTTCGGTCTGGTCGTAGAACCACACCTCGGCGTCCTGCACTGCCCCCATGGCGTTGAACCACGCCGACTCGATGTCCTCCAGTTCGGCGAACTCCTCTATCTCCTCGCGCCAGTCCGCCCCGTGGTCCAGAGAGACGAGGAACTCGCGACTGGACTCGACTGACCGATAGTTCATAGCCGAGAACTTGCGTGGGACCGTCAAAAGTGTTCAGTGTTCGCGGCCGGCAGGTCCGGACGCGGGCGACCCGTCTCCCGCGGTACATTGGCGGAGACGCCGCTCGGCGGCGAAATCGGCCGAAAAAGCGTCGAGCGTCGTCGGAACCGGAGACGCTCGGCGGAAACGGGTCGAACCGCGGACGTGCCGCGCCCGCGGGTTCGCGGGGCGCGTCAGGCCCAGTCTCGAAGCGACGGCGCCTCGGTTTCGCACATCGAGAGCCACGCGTCGTCGCAGGAGATGTCCGCGATAACGAACTCCGGGCAGGAGGGGGTAGAGTCTACCGAGGCCATCACCTCGGCGCGCGACGCGTCGGACGCAGCCGTCGCATTCGGCGTCATGTATGATACTGTGTGACAACCGTACATAAACTCGTCGGAACGGCTCCATTCCCGCGGCGTGGCGGTTGCCTCGGCACCGAGACCGGGGAAGCGACGGGAGAACGAGACGCGCGTCTTCGTGGTCCGTCCGCGGAGGGCGGCGGCGAGGAGGCGTTCGGGTCGTTCGGGCGGGCGCCGGTCGAAGCGCGGCGGGTAACCCCGAGACGTGACCGCGAGAGCGCGTCGCAGACCTTCGCAGACTACAAGAGGAGGCGGCAAGTACGACGGGGTATGAACGTAGCCGACGCGATGACGCCGCGAGAGGACGTGGTGACCGTGGAACTTCCCGGCACCCGCGACGACGTGTTGGAGTACCTCCAAGAGCGCGGCTTCTCCTCCGTGCCGGTCGTCAAACCGACCGACGACGGGGAGGCGTTTCGCGGCATCGTCACCCGCGAGGACCTCATCGAACACCCCGACGAGGACCAACTCGCCGTCCTGATGCACGAGGTGCCGACGACGAGCGTCGGCGCCAGCGTCGAGGAGGTGGCCCGCCTCATGGTCGAGGAGGACACCCGCCGCGTCCCCGTCGTCGACGGCGAACTCGAAGGTATCATCACGGTCACCGACGTGATTCGGGCCATCGCGCGCGAGGAGGTCGGACTCGACGTCGCCGCCGCGGACGTCGCCTCCCGCGACGTGAACACGACGTACGAGAGCACCCCCCTGACCGTCGCCGAGCGGGAGATATTCTACGCCAACGTCCCCTACGCCGTCGCCCTCGACGACGACGGCACCATGTCCGGCATCCTCACCGAAGTCGACATCATCGACGTGGCGCGCGTCGTCGAGGGCGAAGAGGAGACGGGCGAGTCGGTGGCGACCCAGGACAACGACTGGATGTGGGAGGGGATCAAAGCCGTCGGCAGTCGGTACATCCCCACCCGTAACGTCGAGATTCCGGCCGAACCCGTCTCGAAGTTCATGAGCACGGAGATGGTGACCGTCTCGAAGCGCACCTCCGCCGTGGAGGCGGCGCAGGCGATGATTACGGAGGATATCGAGCAGATTCCGCTGGTCAGCGGCGACCAACTCGTCGGCATCGTCCGCGACGTGGACCTGCTGGAGGCGCTGTAATGGCGGAGGACCGAACTGAGGGCGAACGCCTCACCGAACTGGCGAAGCGCCGCGGCTACTACTTCGGGTCCAGCGACGCCTACGGCGGCGCCTCCGGCTTCTACACCTACGGCCCGCAGGGCGCCGCGCTGAAGTCCAACGTCGAGGACGCGTGGCGCGACCGCTTCGCGACGCAGGAGGGCAACATGGAGATAGACGCTCCGACCATCATGCCCGAACCCGTCTTCGAGGCGTCGGGTCACCTCGACGGCTTCGACGACATGCTCGTCGAGTGCCCCGAGTGCGGCGAGTCCCACCGCGCGGACCACCTCATCGAGGACAACTCCGAGTTGGAGGACGCCGAGACGCTCTCTCTCGAAGCGGCGGCCGAAGAGATAGCCAGCCTCGAACTCGTCTGTCCGAACTGCGGCGCCGACCTGGCGGGCCAGTCGGTGACGAACTTCAACCTCATGTTCGAGACGAACATCGGCCCCGGGTCCTCCACGCCCGGCTACCTCCGCCCGGAGACGGCGCAGGGCATCTTCGTCGAGTTCCCGCGCATCAAGGAGTACGCCCGCAACCGCCTCCCGTTCGGCGTGACGCAGGTGGGTCGGGCCTACCGCAACGAGATTTCGCCGCGCAAGAGCATCGTCCGCACGCGGGAGTTCACGCAGGCGGAGTTAGAGCAGTTCATCGACCCCGAGCGGGACGAACCGGACCTGTCGGCCGTCGAGGACACCGAACTGCTGCTCTACCCGGCGACCGAACAGGAGGCCGACGACGGCGAGTATATCGAGACCACCGTCGGCGACGCCGTCGAGGAGGGAATCATCGGCAACGCGTGGCTGGGCTACTTCCTCGGTATCGCGCAGGGTTGGTACGAGCGCATCGGCGTCGACATGGACCGATTCCGGTTCCGCCAGCATCTCGCGGGCGAACGCGCCCACTACTCCAGCGACTGCTGGGACGCCGAGAGCGAGGTGGACGGCGACTGGATAGAGATAGCGGGCTTCTCCTATCGCTCCGACTACGACCTCTCGAAGCACGGCGAACACGCCGACGACGACTTCACCGTCTTCCGGCAGTACGACGAACCGAAGACGGTCGAACGCGCCGTCGTCGACCCCGATATGTCCGTCCTCGGTCCCGAGTTCGGCGGCGCCGCGGGCGACGTGAAGGAGGCGCTCGAAGCGTTGGCCGAACGCGACCCGGACGCCTTCGACGACGAGGAGGTGACCGTCGAGGCGGACGGCGAGGAGTACGCCGTCCCGACGGACGTGGCGAACTTCGCCGTCGAGGAGCAGACCATCAGCGGCGAACACATCACGCCGCACGTCGTCGAACCCTCCTTCGGCGTCGACCGGACGGTGTACACGCTCCTCGCGCACGCCTACGAGGAGGACGAAGTGGACGGCGAGGAGCGGACGTATCTCTCGCTGTCGCCCGGCGTCGCCCCCCGCGACGTTGGCGTGTTCCCCCTCGTGAGCAACGTCGACGAACTGGTCGACCTCGCAGACGACATCGTCGCGGACCTGCGGACCGCCGGCTTCTCCGTCGTCTACGACGACTCCGGCAGCATCGGCCGCCGCTACCGCCGGCAGGACGAGGTCGGCACGCCGTTCTGTGTCACCGTCGACCGCGACGGTCTGGAGGGCGCCGGCGAGACCACCGTCACCATCCGGGAACGCGACTCCGGCCGACAGGTCCGCGCGCCCGTCGGCGCCCTCGCCGACGAACTCGGCGCGGTGCGGCGCGGCGACCGGACGTTCGACGAACTGGCCGAGAACTACGGCGAGCTAGCGGACGCCTGAGGCGACGGTGAGCCTCTCCTTCCTCTCGAAGAGCGAGGTCAAACGCCGTCTCGTCCACGTCAGCGGCGCTGCCGTTCCGCTCGGCTACCTCCTCGACGTCATCTCGTGGCGACGGCTCACCCTCATGATGCTCCTGTTCTCGGCCGTCGTCACCGTCCTGGAGTTCCTGCGCCTCCGCGTCGGTCTCGACTGGGCGATATACGACGAACTCACCCGGTCGTACGAGCAGACGAACCTCGCGGGCTACGCGCTCTACATGTACAGCATGACCGCCGTCGCCCTCGTCTTCGAGCCGTACGTCGCGGTGCCGGGGATGTTGATGCTCGCCGTCGGCGACCCGGTGAGCGGGCTACTCGGGCGGACGCGAGAGGCGGGCGAGTCCAAGCGCCTCCGGACGCTGGCCGCGATGTTCCTCGTCTGTCTGGCCGTCAGCGCGCCCATCCTGTATCCCCTCGCGGGGAGCGTCGGCCTCCTGGCCGCCGTCGCGGGGTCGGCGGGCGCGACGGCCGCCGACGGGATGAAACCGGTCGTCCGCGGTTACGTCATCGACGACAACGCCTCCATCCCGCCCGCGGCGTGTCTGGCGATAGCCGCCGTGCTGTGGGTCGTGGACGTCCCGGCGGTGTGAGGCGAGGAGGGAGGACGGAGCCGTCGCGTCGGGGAGCGCTTTTGTCGTCCGGCGCCGAAGTTCGCCCGTGACTGTCTACGAGAGCGACCTTCCGGGCGTCGGAAAGAAGCACGAGGTCGAACTGGGCGACGGCGCCCGCCTCGTCATCGTGACGCACAACAGCGGGAAGCGCGAGGTGTTCCGCCGGGCGGACGCCGACAGCGACTCGGAGAAGCTGTTCGAACTCTCCGACCAACTCGCCAGGCAGGTCGGAACCCTCCTCGAAGGGGCGTACTTTCAGCCCGTCCAGACCGACCGGATAGAGACGCTCCTGGGCGAGGACACGCTGTTGGAGTGGGTCGAGGTCGGCCCCGACTCGCCCGTCGCGGGGAAGACGCTCGCCGAGTCGGACCTCCGGCAGGCGACGGGGGCCTCGGTCATCGCCATCGAACGGGAGAACGAGGACGTCATCGTCTCCCCCGGCGGCGACGCCGTCGTCGAAGCGGGGGACACGCTCGTCGTCATCGGCCAGACCGACGCGTGCCGCGACGTGCTCTCGACGGTGCGCGGCGACTGATGGCGGCGGACCTCCTCGAACTCGGTCAACTGTTCGTCGTCGTCGCCGTCGCCGGCGCCGTCGCCCTCCGCCTCGGTCTGTCGGTCATCCCCCTGTACGTCGTCGGCGGCGTCCTCTCGGGCCCGTTCGTCGCCGGACGCCTCGGCCTGCCGTACGTCGAGAACGGCGAGATAGTGACGCTCTTCGCGGAGGTGGGTATCGTCCTCCTGTTGTTCTTTCTCGGTCTGGAGTTCAGCCTCGACCGACTGCTGGAGTCGCGCACGAAGATAACCCGCTCGGGCGTCGTCGACATCGCGGTGAACCTCCCGGTGGGCATCGCCATCGGCCTCGTCCTCGGGTGGTCGCTCGTGGAGTCGCTGCTGCTGGGAGGAATCGTCTACATCTCCTCCAGCGCCATCATCACGAAGTCGCTCATCGACCTCGGGTGGATCGCCAACCCGGAAGCCGAACCGCTGTTGGGGACGCTCGTCTTCGAGGACCTGTTCATCGCCGTCTACCTCGCCGTCGTCACTTCCTTGGTGCTCGGCGGGGGCGGCGACGGGATGGGGAGCATCGTTCAGTCGTTGGCCGTCGCGTTCGGCTTTCTGGGACTGCTCCTCGTCGCCGTCCAGTACGGGACGGCGTTCTTCTCGCGCGTCCTCGACGTCTCTGAGCAGGAGGCGTTCGTCCTGCGGACGCTAGCCGTCGTCGTCCCTGTCGCGGGGGCGGCGCTGGCGCTGGGCGTGAGCGAGGCCGTCGCGGCGTTCTTCGTCGGGATGGGCTTCGCCACGAGCGGGCACCGCGAGAAGATAGAGCGTCGGCTGACCCCGGTCCGCGACGTGTTCGGCGCGGTGTTCTTCTTCTGGATCGGCGTCGGCACCGACCCGACGCTGCTCGCCGCGGCGGCCGTCCCCCTCGTCGTCGCGGTGGTGCTGACGACGCCCGCGAAGATGCTGTCGGGCTATCTCGGCGGCCGCGTCTACGACCTCTCGAAGCGCCGGTCGCTCCGGGCCGGCCTCGGAATGGTCCCCCGCGGGGAGTTCTCGCTCGTCATCGCAGCGCTCGCCGCCGGCGGGTCGACACCGATCATGCGGGAGATCATCCCCGCGTTCGCCGTCGGCTACGTCCTCGTGATGAGCATGCTCGGAACGATCCTGATGGGTCAGTCCTCGGTCGTCGAACGACTCGTCTTCCGCGACGGCGAGGAACGAACCGAGCCGGCGGGGGGGTGAATCGACCCCCGTGTCGGCCGCCGCTCCGGGCGGCAACCGTTGCACTCTCGAAAGGATTTAATAGGACGTACTCGGAGAGGTATCGCAATGACGCGGGTCTCGGCGGTCGCCGTTCGTGGCACACCGAGAGCCGCGCGTTCGGGCGGCTCGGCGTCCGAGACGGCGATTTCTCCCCCGACGCGGCCCGTCGGCGCCCGACGACCGCGACGACCGGCCCTTTAGGGCCTACTACACACTACACTTCGGCGGTTCGTTGGAACACTCTCAAGCGCTCAGCTCCCGTATAGGCATCTCTACCCCTTGATTTCGTAACTTAACACCGTGTAATTTATCAACCCCGAACGGCCACAGTGAGATACATGACAAGCGTGGCACTCGCGTTCAGCGGCGGACTGGACACGACGGTTTGCGTCTCACTGCTGCAGGAAGAGTACGGATACGACGAAGTCGTCGGCGTCACCGTCGACGTCGGCCAGCCCGAATCGGAGTTCGAGGAGGCCAAGCAGACGGCGGACGCGCACGGCCTGGACATCCACGTCGTCGACGCGAAAGACGAGTTCGCCGACCTCTGTTTCGACTCCGTTCGCGCGAACGCGACGTACCAAGGCTACCCCCTCGGGACGGCGCTGGCGCGTCCGGTCATCGCCCAGGCCATCCTCGAAGTCGCCCAGGAGGAGGGCTGCGACGCCCTCGCGCACGGTTGCACCGGGAAGGGTAACGACCAACTCCGCTTCGAGGCAATCTGGCGCTCCTCGGATCTCGAGGTCGTCGCGCCCGTCCGCGAGATGGGTCTGACCCGCGAGTGGGAGAAGCAGTACGCCGACGAGCACGACCTGCCGGTGCAGGCCGGCAACGACGGTGTTTGGTCCATCGACACGAACCTCTGGAGCCGTTCCATCGAGGGCGGCCAACTGGAGGATCCGAGCTACATTCCGCCGGAGGACATCTACGAGTGGACCGAGGCGCCGTCGGGCGAGACCGGAACGGTCGAAATCGAGTTCGAGAACGGCTACCCCGTCGCCGTCGACGGCGAGGAGATGGATCCCGCCGACCTCATCGAGCATCTGAACGAACTCGCCGGGCAGTACGGCGTCGGCCGCACCGATATGATGGAGGACCGCATGCTCGGGCTGAAGGTGCGCGAGAACTACGAGCACCCGGCGGCGACGACGCTTCTCACCGCCCACGAGGGTCTCGAACAGCTCGTGCTCACGAAGGAGGAGCGCGACTTCAAAGCGCAGATAGACCAGCAGTGGGCCAACAAGGGCTATCAGGGCCTCATCGACGCGCCGTTCGTGAAGGCGCTGGAGGGGTTCATCGCGGAGACGCAGACGCGCGTGACGGGCACCGTGACCATCAAGTTCGACGGCGGCCGCACCCGCCCCGTCGCCCGCGAGTCCGAGTTCGCCGTCTACTCCGAGGAGGCCGCCTCGTTCAACACGAAGACGGTCGGCGGCATCACGCAGGAGGACGCCACCGGCGTCGCGAAGTACCACGGCTTCCAGTCGCGCCTCGCCAACGCCGCGATCGAGAACGCCTCGAAGGACAAGCCCGAACTCGCCAGCGACGGCGGTTCGGACGCGGACGCGAACGAAGACGAGTAGACCGATGAGCGAGAATCACGACGACGAGGGCGTCGTCCGTCGGGACCGCTTCAGCGGTGGCCCCGCCCGCGGGTTCATGTCGAGCCTCGCGGCCGACGAGCGCATCTTCGCCGCGGACCTCGCGGTGGACCGCGCGCACGTCGTGATGCTCGCCGAACAGGGTATCGTCGACGAGGCGACGGCGGGCGAGATTCTGTCCGCTCTCGACGCCGTCGAAGCGGAGGGGCACGCCGCCCTCCCCGACGGCGAGGACGTCCACGAGGCCATCGAGACGGCCGTCATCGAGCGAATCGGCCCCGACGGCGGGAAGATGCACACCGCCCGCAGCCGCAACGACGAGGTGGCGACGTGCATCCGCTACCGTCTGCGCGAGGACCTCCTCTCGGCCGTCGAGGCCACTCTCGCGCTCCGCGAATCGCTGGTCGAAGCCGCCGAAGCGGAGGCGGAGACGGTGATGCCGGGCTACACGCACTTACAGCCCGCACAGCCGACGACCGTCGCGCACTACCTCCTCTCCTACGAGGCGGCGTTCGCCCGCGACACCGCGCGCCTCGTGGACGCCTACGACCGGACGAACCGGTCGCCCCTCGGCGCCGCCGCGTTCGCGGGGACGCCGTTCGACGTCGACAGGGAGAAAACGGCCGACCTGCTCGGCTTCGACGGCGTCCTGCGGAACTCGATGGACGCCTCCTCGGCGCGCGATTTCCTCCTCGAATCCGCGTCGGCGCTGGCGACGCACGCGACGACGCTGTCCGGACTCGCGGAGGACCTCGTCCTCTTCTCGAACAAGGGGTTCGTGGAACTGTCCGACGACTACTCCTCGACCTCTTCGATAATGCCGCAGAAGGTCAACCCCGATACGCTCGAACTCGTCCGCGCCGTCGCGGGCGACGCGGCATCCGGCGTGTCCGGCCTCCTGACGACGCTGAAGGGGCTCCCGCGGGCGTACAACCGCGACCTGCAACGCGCGACGCCGCACGCCTGGGAGACGGTCGATATCGTCTCCGAGGCGACGGCCGTCGCCGCCGGCGCGGTGTCGTCGGCGACGTGGCCCGCGGAGACGCTCGAATCGGCCGCAGGCGAGGGGTTCTCGACGGCGACGGGCGTCGCGGACGCCCTCGCGATGGCCGGCCTCCCGTTCCGCACGGCGCACGAAGTCGTCGCCGCCGCCGCCGAACGCGGCGGGGACGGAACGCCGGACCTCGCAACACTTGACGCATCCGCGGAGGACGTATTAGATGCGTCCCTCTTCGAGTATGTGAGCCGTAGTGACGTGGAGCAAGCGCTCGACCCGGTCGCCTCCGTCGAGAGCCGCGACTCCGCCGGCGGGCCCGCCCCCGCTGCCGTCGCGGCCCAACTCGACGAGGCGTCGACGGACCTCGATTCTCACCGGGAAGCGCTCGCCGAGCGTCGGGAGGCGCTCGACTCGGCGTCCGAGAGGCTCGCGGCGGACGTAGAGGTGATGTCCCGTGACTGATTCGAACACCGTGCAGACCGCCACGCGCTGCATCGACGCGAAGCCGCTTCGACCGGTCCCGCGACCGCCGCGACGACCGTCCCCGCCCGGGGACAACTAACATATGAAATCAGACATCGATTTCGCACGGCCGGCCTGTTCGACCTTCTGACCCCGATAGAGCCGTCTCCGTTCATTTCAATTCTCCAATAAGTTCGATGGGTTTAAGTCTCCTCACAGCCGAGCGAGGAGTACAATGGCAGACACCATTACCGCCGAAGACCCGGTGACGGGCGAAGAGATAGAGATTCCCGCCGACGTCGAAGTCGGCGAAATCGTGGACAGTCCCGCGACCGGCGCGGAACTGGAGGTCGTCTCCGTCGACCCCGTGACACTGGAGGAGGCGCCCGAACTCGAAGAGGACTGGGGCGAGTAAGATGAACGTTGGACTGCTCTACTCCCGGATACGCAGAGACGAGAAGCTCCTCCTCTCGGAGCTTCGCGAGCGCGGGCACGAAGTGACGAAGATAGACGTCCGGAAAGAGCAGTTCGACATCGCGGAACCGCCGGCGGTACTCGACGACGTGGACGTGGTCCTCGACCGCTGTCTGGCGACGAGCCGCAGCCTGTACGTCACGAAGTTCCTCGAGAACTACGACGTCCCCGTCGTGAACTCGGCGGAGACGGCGGACGTCTGCGCCGACAAGGTGAAAAACAGCCTCGCCCTCGAGAAGGCGGGCGTCCCCACCCCGAACACGGAGGTGTCGTTCACCACCGACGGCGCGATGGAGACCATCGAGCGGTTCGGCTACCCCTGCGTGCTGAAGCCCGTCGTCGGGTCGTGGGGTCGGCTGATGGCGAAAATCGACTCCGAATCGGCCGCCGAGGCCATCCTCGAACACAAATCGACGCTCGGCAACTACGAGCACAAGGTGTTCTACGTGCAGGAGTTCGTCGAGAAACCCGGCCGCGACATCCGCGTGCTCGCCGTCGACGGCGAACCCATCGCGGCGATGACGCGTTCGTCGGACCACTGGCTCACGAACGCCGCAAAGGGCGGCGAAGTCGAGGCGTTCGAGGTGGACGACCGCGTCCGCGAACTCGTAGAGAAGGCCTCCGACGCCGTCGGCGGCGGACTGCTCGGCGTCGACCTCATGGAGACCGGCGATGACTACACCGTCCACGAGGTCAACCACACCGTCGAGTTCAAGGCGCTGAACGACGCCGTCGACGCGGACGTGCCCGCCCTCGTCGTCGATTGGTTGGAGGCGAAGGTACAGAACGAAGCCGGCTTCGCAGAGGCGACCGCATGAGCGGGGAGCACGCGGCGGATACGACCGAGGCCGAGTACACCGCAAGCGTCGTCGGCGGCAGCGGCTTCACCGGGGGCGAACTGCTCCGCCTCCTCTACCAGCACCCCGACTTCGAGGTTGCGCAGGCGACGAGTCGCTCGAAGGAGCGCAAGACCGTCGGCCACGTCCATCCGAACCTGCGCGAGATGGACCTGCGGTTCACCTCCCCCGAAGACCTCGAATCCGTGGACGCGCTGTTCGCCGCGACGCCGCACGGCGTCTCGATGGAGCAGATAGACGAGTTCCAGGAGGCCGCCGACACGGTGGTCGACCTCTCGGCGGACTTCCGGTTGAACACCGAAGAACAGTACGACGAGTGGTACGGCGGGCACGTCTGCCCCGAGTACCTGGAGAAGGCGGAGTACGCTCTCCCCGAGATAAACCGCGAGAACCTCCCCGGCGCCGACCTCATCGCCTCGGGCGGGTGCAACGCGACGGCGACGATTCTCGGTCTCAAGCCGATGTTCGACGCCGGAATCCTGGCGGGCGACGAGCAGGTGGTCGTCGACGTGAAAGTCGGCTCCTCGGAGGGCGGCGCCGGCGGCGGCGACGCCTCCAGCCACCCCGAGCGCTCGGGCATCGTCCGTCCGTACGCGCCCATCGGCCACCGCCACGAGGCCGAAATAGAGCAGTTCCTCGGCCTCTCGGTCTCCTTTACCGTCCACGCCGTGGACATGGTTCGCGGCGCCAGCGCGACCTGTCACGTCTTCCCGGAGTCGCCCGTCTCGAAGGGCGACCTGTGGAAGGCCTACCGGGGAAGCTACGCCGACGAACCGTTCGTCCGCACCGTCGCGGGCGGCGGCGGCGTCTACCGCTACCCCGAACCGAAGTCGGTAGCCGGGACCAACATGGCGGAGGTCGGCTTCGAACTCGACCCCTCGAACCGCCGGGTGGTCGTCTTCTCGGCCATCGACAACATGATGAAAGGCTCCGCCGGGCAGGCGGTCCACGCCGCGAACGTCGCCCTCGGACTGGAGGAGACGGCCGGTCTGGAGTTCACGGGCCTGCACCCGGTCGGGTCGCCCTGAGCGCCGTCCGGCCACGACTGACCACGCAGCACCTCACCACCACACGAACGACTTCCAACCCCACACCGATGACCCACTACACACGCGACGAACTGTGCGCGATGCACGACGAACTGGCCGACAACGACGCCGCGCTCCGCGCCGACGGCGGCACCGTTCCGGCGGACGAACCGCCGGTGGTCGTCAAAGTCGGCGGCGCGCGAGCGGTTGACCCGGCCGGCGCCGTGCAGGACGTCGCGCACCTCGTGGCCAACGGCCGCGACGTGGTCGTCGTCCACGGCGGGTCGACGGCGGTGGACGACACCCTCGAAGAACTCGGCGAGGAACCCACCTACGTCGAGACGCCCTCGGGCGTCGTCGGTCGGTTCACCGACGAGCGCACCATGGAGGTGTTCTCGATGGTGATGCCCGGCAAACTCAACACCGACCTCGTGACGACGCTTCAGGGGGCGGGCGTGAACGCCCTCGGCCTCTCGGGCGTCGACGGCGCCCTGCTCACCGGCCCTCGGAAGTCGGCCGTGCGGGTCGTCGAGGACGGGAAGAAGATGATCAAGCGCGGCGACCACTCCGGGAAGATAACCGGCGTGAACGCCGACCTGCTGGAGACGCTGCTCGGCGACGACTACGTGCCCGTGGTCACCGTCCCCATGCTGGCGGACGACGGCGTGGCGGTCAACGCCGACGCGGACCGCGCGGCGGCGGCCGTCGCGGGCGCCCTCGGCGCGGAACTCGTCGTGCTCACGGACGTGACGGGCGTCTACGAGGACCCCGACGACGAGTCGACGCTCATCGAGTCGGTCCGGACGCCCGCGGAGTTCGAGGCGCTCGAATCGGCCGCGGAAGGGTTCATGACGAAGAAGGTCATGGCGGCGAAGGAGGCGCTGACCGGCGGCGCCGCGAAGGTCATCGTCGCGGACGCGAACGCGAACGACCCCATCGTGGAGGCGCTTGGCGGGGGCGGGACGCACGTCGACGCCGCCGCCGTCGCGGCGGAGGTGGACGCATGAGCGGATTCGTCTTCTCTGAGAAGCCCATCGAAATCGAGTCCGGGGAGGGCGCGTACCTGTACGGCGAGGACGGCACCGAGTATCTGGACTTCGGCGCCTCCTACGCCGTCGCCTCCCTCGGACACGACCACCCGGCGGTCACCGAGGCGGTGCAAAAGCAGGCGGAGAAGCTGACGTACGTGCAGGCTTCCTACCCCGTGGACGTCCGCACCGAACTGTACGACAGGCTGGCCGCCGTCGCGCCCGACGGACTGGAGAACGTCTGGCTCTGTAACTCCGGGACGGAGGCCAACGAGGCGGCGATGAAGTTCGCGCGCTCGGCGACCGGTCGCTCGAAGATAATCGCCACCAAGCGCGGCTTCCACGGCCGGACGATGGGGTCGCTTGCGATGACGTGGAAGGACAAGTACAAAGAGCCGTTCGAACCGCTCGCCGGCGACGTGGAGTTCGTCTCCTACGGCGACGCCGAGGAGTTAGCCGAGGCGGTGGACGAGGAGACGGCGGCCGTCTTCCTCGAACCCGTCCAAGGTGAAGGCGGCATCCACCCCGCCGCGACGGAGTATCTGAAGACGGCGCGCGAGGCCACGGCGGAGGCCGGGGCGGCGCTGGTCTTCGACGAGATTCAGACCGGTCTCGGCCGGACGGGGACGCTGTGGGCCTGCGAGGCCGCCGGCGTCGAACCTGACATCCTCACCTCCGCGAAGGGCATCGCCAACGGCCTCCCGTTGGGCGCGACGCTCGTCGCCGACTGGATAGCCGAGGAACCCGGCAACCACGGGTCGACGTTCAGCGGCGGCCCCGTCGTCTGCGCGGCGGCGAACGCCACGCTGGAAACCATCGTCGAGGAGGACGTTCCCGGCCACGCCGCCGCCGTCGGCGAGTACCTGAAATCGGAGCTAGAGGCGGCCGCGGAGGAGCACGACCTGCCCGTGCGCGAAGTGCGCGGACAGGGTCTCATGCTCGGAATCCAGGTGAAGCGCGGCGCGAACCGCATCCTGAAGAACCTCGCCATCAGCGAGGGGGTGTTGGCGCTACCCGCCGGTCGGTCCGTGGTGCGCCTGCTGCCGCCGCTTGTCGTCACGGAGGACCACGCCGACGAGTTCGTCGCCGCGTTCACGGAGGTGCTGAAATGAGCGCCCGACTGACCGACGAGAAGCGAAGCGAGGAGGAGCGAGTCGCCGACGAGGCCGCGGACGGGACTGCGAGCACGAGAGCGAACGGCACCGCCGCGGACGCCGAGGGGTCGGCGCACGCGGCCGACGGATCCGGCGACGAACCGATGCAGTTCGACGTGCAGGCGGGTCTGACGGACGGGTTGAACGAGGCGCAGACGCTGCTGGCGGACCTCGTCGCCACCCCGGCCGTCTCCGGAAACGAGTCGGAGGCGGCCGAGCGCCTGAAGGCGTTCTTCGAGGCGCACGACCGCGAGGTGTGGATAGACGAGGTGGGCAACGTGCGCGCGCCCGCCGACGACTCGGTGCTTCTCACCTCGCACATCGACACCGTCCCCGGCAACGTCCCCGTGAAGATAGAGGACGACGTGCTCTGGGGACGCGGCAGCGTCGACGCCACCGGCCCCCTCGCGTCGATGGCCGTCGCCGCCGTCGAGACGGGCGTCTCCTTCGTCGGCGTCGTCGAGGAGGAGACCACCTCGAAGGGGGCGTGGCACCTCGTCGAGAACAGGGACGCCCCCGACGCCGTCATCAACGGCGAACCCTCGGGGTGGGACGGAATCACGCTGGGCTACCGCGGCATCCTCTCGGGGACGTACGTGGGGACGAGCGAACTCGGGCACTCCTCGCGGCCGGAGAACAACGCCATCCAGTCGGCCGTCGACTGGTGGTCGCGCACCGCCGACTTCTTCGAGGCCGACGAGGAGGAGGGCGTCTTCGACACCGTGACGACGAAACCCGTCTCGTTCCACGGCGGCCCCACGGATGACGGACTGGCCGTCGAGGCGGAGGTGGACGTGCAGTTCCGCGTCCCGCCGCGGTTCGGCATCGAGGACGTGCGCGAGGTCGCGGAGGGCGAACTCACGGAGGGAAGCGTCCACTGGAACCGCCCCATCCCGCCCGTGATGACGAACCCGCGGACGGAGGTGGCGCGGGCGTTCCGCGTCGCCATCCGGGAGGCCGACGGCGACCCCCGCCTCCTGCGGAAGACCGGCACCAGCGACATGAACATCTACGCCGGCGAGTGGGACTGTCCCATGGCCACGTACGGCCCCGGCAACTCGGATCTCGACCACGCGCCGAACGAACACCTCGACCTCGCGGAGTACGACGCCGCCGTCGAGGTGTTGACCGGCGTCTGCGAGACGCTCACGGAGTGATAGGGATGCTCGAAACCACACACTTTCTCGACATCGACGACCTCAGCACGAACGAACTCGTCACGGTACTGGACCGCGCCGCGGCCATCAAGTCGGGCGCGGACGACGCCCGCCTCGAAGACCAGACGCTCGGTATGGTGTTCGAAAAGCCCAGCACCCGCACGCGAATCTCCTTCGAGACGGGGATGACGCAGTTGGGCGGGCACGCCATCTTCCTCGGACCCGACGACATCCACCTCGGGCGCGGCGAACCGCTGTCGGACACCTCGCGGGTCCTCTCGCGCTACGTCGACGCGGTGATGACGCGCCTGTTCGACCACTCGGACTTAGAGGAGATAGCGAAGTACGCCGACGTGCCCGTCGTCAACGGTCTGACCGACGACGCCCACCCCTGCCAGACGCTCGCGGACCTCCTGACCATCAGAGAGGAGTTCGGCGGCTTCGACGGCGTGCAGGCCGCCTGGGTCGGCGACGGCAACAACGTCGGTCAGTCGTTCGTCGTCGGCGCGGCGATGGCGGGACTCGACGTCACCGTCGCCACGCCGGCCGACTACGGCATCGACGACGACGTGGTGGCCCACGCCGCCGAGTACGGCGGGGAACCGACCATCGCGGAGACGCCCGAGGAGGCCGTCGCCGACGCCGACGTGGTGTACACCGACGTCTGGATATCGATGGGACAGGAGAGCGAACGCCACGAGAAACTGGCCGCCTTCGAGGGCTACCAGGTGAACGAGGGCCTCCTCGCGGGAACGGACGCGAAGGTGATGCACTGTCTGCCCGCCCACCGGGGCGAGGAGATAAGCCACGACGTGCTCGAATCCGACCGCGCGTTAGTGTGGGATCAGGCCGAGAACCGCCTGCACGCCCAGAAGGGGCTACTGGTGGAGTTGCTGGACGACGGGCGGAGCGAGTAGCGATAACGCGTACTTACTCGTCGCTCTCGCTCTCGTCGTCGCTCGCGTCCTCGGGTTCGTTCTCGCTCACGTCCTCGCCGTCGGCCGCTTCGTCCGTCGCGTCCACGACGTCGACCGACCCCGAGACGTCCGTCTCGTCGGACGGGTCGACCACGTCGACGTCCTCGTCGGAACCGACGACGTCGACGCCGTCGTCTCCGTCGGTCAACTCCTCGGACTCCGTCTCGACGGACGAGCCGACTTCCTCGAAGTCGACGACGCCTTCCAGTTCGTCCTCGTCTATCGCGTTATCCAGCGTCTCCTCGTTCGTCACCGCAGAGAGACCGTCCTCGTCGACGGCGGTCTTTATTTCCTCGGCGTCGATGGCCGAGGAGACGTTCTCGGATTTCACCGCGGACTTCAGCGCCCGTCGCACGGCGACGTAGCCGACGAGGGCGAGACCGCCCGAGGCCACCGCTCCCGGGATGCCGAGCCGTTTGTATCCGAACTTCGCCGCCTTCTTTCCGACAGTGTATGCACCGAACATAACACTGAGTAGCGGCGTGAGACTGAAGAGGCTGTTTGCGTCCCGAGGTCGACTGTCCGCGCCGCCGACGGTTTCTCGGCGGCGACGCGGACGTGGAATCGCTCAGCGTCGACGCCGGACGGCGGGGTAGGTCGCGCCGAGGACGGCGCCGTAGACGACGTGAGCGACGAGGCTTGCCGGGTTGATGTTCGGAAGCGACGGATGAGCGGGGGACCCGACGGCCGAGAGCCAGACGGGCATCAGGAGGACGGCGAGAACGGCCCACAGGACGACGCCGTAGGCCACGCCGAGAGCGATGCTTCGGCCCGTCGAGAGTTCGGGCCGCGTCGCCGCGACGGCCGCGAAGCCGATTCCGAGTACCGCGGCGTGCGCGAGGTGAACGGTGAAGCCGGCGAGGACACCGGCGAGGAAGTACATCGACGGAATGGCCACCTCGAGGACGCCGGGCATCTGCACCGCCATCAGCGCCCCCATCGCAACGCCGCCGAGGAGTCCGGCGGCGACGCCGCTCTGCCAGTCGTCGTTCGACGTCGATTCGACCGTCTGCGTGGCTGTTTCGGTTGACATGCTAATCAGTAGCGTGAGAGAGGAACATAACGCCGCTCCGGGCGGGTGTGCGAGTCGCACGAAGGGGATAGGTTTAGGTCGAGAGAGGGAGAATATTACCGGTTCGTCGAGGGAGTGAGTGCGAGGCGGTTCGCCGAGGGCGGCACCGGAGACGACGCGGAACAGTCGCGGGAAATCGTCCGACCGAAGCGTCAGTCGTCGGTCGCCGTCGACCGCGACTCCGAGTCGGTGACCGTCGTCTCCACCGCCCCGGTGAGTTGGCGGTACGGGTACGGCATGTCGATGGTCTCGGCGTCGAGACGCTCTTTGACCGACTGCACGAAGTCCGAGCGGATGCGCGTGAAGTCCGAGCGCGAGGGGTTCGCGATCCAAAAGCGCGACTGGAGGCCGACGTAGGAGTCCGCGAGTTCGGTCACGCGCACGTCGGGCGCGGGGTCGTCGAGGATGCCGGGGTTCGTCTCCGCCTCGTCGACGATGACCGACCGAGCGTGTTCGATGTCGTCGTCGTAGCCGATACCGAAGACGAACTTCTGCCGGAGTTTGTCGTACGCGACGGGGTTTTTCACCGCGTTGTTCGCGAGTTCGGAGTTCGGCACCGTGATGCGTTCGTTGTCGAACGTCTTCACCCGACTGACGCGCAGGTCGATGTCCTCGACGCGTCCGGACATATCGTTCCACTCGATCCAATCGCCCACCTCGAACGGCTTGTCCTTCAGGATGAACACGCCGGCGACGAAGTTCGAGAGGAGATCCTGCGCGGCGAATCCGAGCGCCAGCGCCAACGCGCCGGCCAGCGTGGCGAACGCCGCGATGACCTGCCCGAAGCCGGCGACAGTGAACGCGATGGCGATGGCGAGAACGACGGCCAACGCGCCGAGGAGACTGTCCGCGAGGCTCAACACCGTCTCGTCGTAGCCCGCCCCCTTCAGCAGGCGTTTGGCGATTGGGACGAGAACGAGGCGCGCGAGCGTCCAGACCACGAAGAAGGCGACGACGAAGGCGATGGCCTTACCCACGAGTCCACCGTACTGGGCGAGGAGTTCGTTCACCGAGTCCGGCCACGGGTCCGGATTCGGCGTCGTCTGTAACGGCGCGACCGCCACGCTACTGAGAACGGACATGTTTCGGACGCAGAGAAGGACCCGTTAATAAAACCGGTTTTGGTAGTCAGAGTCGACAGTTACGCCGAGAATGTTTTCGAGCCGTCGTAACCGGAGTCGCGGATATCGCCAACCGGGATGTTATAACCGATGGCGCGCAAGAACGCGTGTGGCTGAGACGAGCGGACACATGCGGTTCTTCCCGTACGACCGCCCGTACCCGAACCAGGAGGCGGCGATGGACGGCATCGCCGAGGCCCTCGACGGAGGGCGAGACGTGCTCATCGAGGGCGCGCCGGGGACGGGCAAGACGCTATCGGCGTTAGTCCCCGCCCTGGAGTACGCCCGCCGCGAGGACAAGACGGTGGTCATCACGACGAACGTCCACCAGCAGATGCGCCAGTTCGTCGAGGACGCGCGCGCCATCACCCGGACGGAGTCGATTCGCGCCGTCGTGTTCAAGGGCAAGTCGTCGATGTGTCACATCGGCGTCGACTACCAGGAGTGTCAGACGCTCCGCGACACGACGCGGAGTCTCGTGGAGAGAGAGGAGGACAAAGAGGAACTCTCCGAACAGGCCGACGCCCTCGTCGACCGGATGCGCGCGGGCGAAGACGGCGCCGCGGAGGCGCGGACGGCCGTCACCGACGAACTCGAAGATATCGACGAGGAACTGGAGGACCTCCGGGAGGGCAACGTCTGCGAGTACTACTACAACAACCTCACCGAGGACACTGACGAGTTCTTCTCGTGGTTGTTCGACGACGTGCGGACGCCCGAGAACATCTACGAGTACGCCGACGAGCGGAAACTGTGCGGCTACGAACTGCTGAAAGAGGGAATGGAGGGGGTGGACCTCGTGGTGTGCAACTACCACCACCTCCTGGACCCGAACATCCGCGAGCAGTTCTTCCGGTGGTTGGACCGCGACCCCGACGACGTCATCACCGTCTTCGACGAGGCGCACAACATCGAGTCGGCCGCCCGCGACCACGCGAGTCGGACGCTGACGGAGAACACGCTCCGGCAGGCGTTGGACGAACTGGAGGACACCGACGACTCGCGCGCCGACGCCGCTGAGAACGTCCTCTCGGCGTTCCTCGACGCCCTGCGGGAGACGTACGACGAGGCGTTCGGCTTCGGCGAGCGCGAACAGGTCGGCGAGAACTGGCACGACCTGCCCATCGCCAACCGGGACCGACGCGACGACCTGACGCTGACGTTCCTCGACCAGTACGAGGGCCGCGGCATCGACGCGGAGGTGGAGTTGGCCCTCCAGTTGGGCAAGCGCCTCGACGGCGAGTACGAGGACGCCTACAAGAACGGCGAGACGACGACGCGCAAGGAGTGTCAGACCCTGCAGGCCGCCGAGTTCGTCGGCGCGTGGATGGCCGACGGCGCGAAGTTGGGCCAGCACCCGATGTGCTCCGTGCGCCGCGACGGCGGCACCGAGGAGGTGTACGGCCGCGCCGAACTGTACACCTGCATCCCGAGAGAGGTGACCGAAGCGCTGTTCGAGGAGGTGCACGCGAGCGTCCTTATGTCCGCGACGCTTCGGCCGTTCGACGTGATGGAGGACGTCCTCGGCCTCTCGGACCCGGTGACGATGGCGTACGGGCTCGAATACCCCGAGGAGAACCGGCGAACGCTGGCCGTCGAGACGCCCGCGCTGTTCAGTTCCGAGCGCGAAGAGCCGGCGACGCAAGAGAAGCTGACCCAGGTGATAACCGACGCCTCGCGCTTCACCCCCGGCAACACGCTCGTGTTCTTCCCCTCTTACGCCGAGGCGGAGCGCTACCACGAGCGTCTCGAGTCGAGACCGGAGGTGACAGACCGCCTGTTCCTCGACGAGGCGGGGACGCCCACCGAGGAGATTCGCGCGAAGTTCGTCGGCAGCGACGGCGCGGTGATGCTCACCTCGCTGTGGGGGACGCTCGCGGAGGGCGTGAGCTTCGACGGCAACGACGCGCGGACCGTCGTCGTCGTCGGCGTGCCGTACCCGCATCTCTCCGAGCGGCTGGAGGCAATTCAGGACGCCTACGACCGAGCGTACAGCGGCCGCCGCGAGGCGGGGTGGCGCTACGCCGTCGAGATTCCGACCATCCGCAAGACCAGACAGGCCCTCGGGCGGGTCATCCGCTCGCCCGAGGATTTCGGCGTGCGCGTCCTCGCCGACAAGCGCTACACGCGGATGAGTTCGGAGATGGGCAAGTACGGCGTCCGTTCGTCGTTCCCGTCCGAGGAGCGCGCCGAACTCGTCGACGTCTCCGCGCAGAAGCTGAAGTTCGCGATGCTGAACTTCTACGGCGACCACGACGCCTACGCGGGCGAACCGCCGCGGCCGTAGCGAACGGGGCGATAGCTGTCACTTTCCCGACCATCCGAGACACTCATACGTGTGCAAGCTAAGCGCCCGCATGAGTATCCGACCGCCGGGTCCGAACGGCGTACCGCTGTTCGGGAGCGGACGGCAGTACGCGAAGGACCCGTTCACGTTCCTGACGCAGGTGTCGGAGACGTACGGCGACGTGGTCCGCTTCGGACTCGGACCGCTGGACACCTACATGCTGACGAACCCCGCCGATATCGAGCGGGTGCTGGTGAGCGACGACGCGCGCTACCGGAAACCCGACTTCCAGGACGACGCCATCGGGACGCTTCTCGGAGACGGACTCCTCCTGAGCGAGGGCGAGACGTGGCGGAAACAGCGCCAACTGGCGCAACCGGCGTTCGGCCCGGGGCGCATCTCGTCGCTCGGCGAGACGATGACCGACCACGCCGAGTCGATGGTCGACGGGTGGGCGGACGGCGAGGTGCGCGACGTCCAGTTGGAGATGGCGCGCGTGACGGTGAAGATAATCGTCGACGCGATGTTCGGGTCGTCGCTGGGCGACGAACGGGTGAAGATGGTACAGGAGAACCTCGAACCGCTGGGCAAGCGGTTCGAACCGGACCCGATGCGCTTTCTCGTCCCCGACTGGGCGCCGACGCGGGAGAACCGCGAGTACGCCGAGTCCGTCGCCGTACTGGAGGGCATCATCGACGACGTCGTCTCGGCACGACGCGGCACCGAGAACGACCCGAGCGCCGCCGTGACCCGCGATGAGGGCGGGGACGGCGACGGCGGCCCGCCGATGGACCTCCTCTCGGTGCTCCTGCGCGCGCAGGGGCGCGGCGAACAGACCGACCGGCAGATACGCGACGAGATGATGACGATGCTGCTGGCCGGGCACGACACGACGGCGCTGACGCTGACGTACACGTGGTACCTGCTCTCACAGCATCCCGACGCGGAGACGAAGGTGCAGGAGGAAGTCGACGCGGTGTGCGGCGGCGAGACGCCCACCGCCGCCGACGTGCGACAGTTCGACTACGTCGAGCGGGTGATTCAAGAGGCGATGCGACTGTATCCGCCGGTGTACGTCATCTTCCGCGAACCGCAGGTCGACGTGCGCCTCGGCGGGTACCGCATCCCCGAGGGGTCGGCCGTCATGCTGCCGCAGTGGGTGGTCCACCGGTCGCCGCGGTGGTACGACCGACCCGAGGAGTTCGACCCCGACCGGTGGCTCCCGGCGCGCCGGGCCGAGCGGCCCCGCTTCTCGTACTTCCCGTTCGGCGGCGGCCCGCGCCACTGCATCGGCAAGCGCTTCTCGATGATGGAGGCGCAACTCATCCTCGCAACCGTCACGCAGGCGTACGAACTCGATTACGTCCGAGATGAGCCGTTCGACCTCCGCGGGTCGCTGACGATGCACCCCGAGGAGCCGATGGGGATGCAGTTGAAGCGCCGGGAGGAGAGTTAGAGCGGGATGCGCACGGCGCCCTCGCGGTAGCGTCCGTCCCAGACGTGGACCTCTTCGACCGTCCAGCGAACGCTCTCGACGTCGCGTTCCGCAAGCGCCTGCGCGTCCTCGATTCGCCCGCCGCGGGCGAGCGTCACGTGCGGAGTGTAGTCGTCGCCCTCTAGTTCGGGGACGATGCCGAACTCCTCGCAGAGTCGGTCGTGTAGGTCGAACAGCCCCGGACTCTCGACTCCGAGGTAGACGACCGGTCCCTCGCCGCGCGTGGGTATCTCGAAGGCGTCGATACCGTCGATACGCACCTCGAACGGTTCGACGCCGCGAAGCGTCCCGCGGAGTCGCTCGCGGAGTCGCGGGAGCGAGTTCGCGTCGTCGTCGAGCGTCGTGTCGAACCGTTTGATAACCAGCGAGTGCCGTTCGCGGATCGAATCGAACGCTGTCAACGCCGGGTGGAGCTCGGACGCGAGGCGTTCGACACGGCCGGGAACGGACACGTTGAGGCTGAACACGTCCAAGCGTCGGCGCCGGAGAAGAAAAGTCGTCGGATTCGCGGGTCGGAGCGTCAGAGCGGACGTACCCTTAATGCCGTCGACACTAAGGGACGACTATGGCCAACCTCTTCCGCGAACTCGGCCGCCTGTCCGCGAACGGCCCTCCGGACTGGCTGGTATCCGGCGTCGCCGGCGTCCTCGCCGTCTTCGTGGTGCTCGGGGTGGTAGGGTTCGACCCGATAGTCCTCCTCGGCGCCCTCGCCCTCGTCCTCGTCGTCACCACGGTGCTCAGCGCCGTCGAGCTAGTGAACGCCTACGAACGGACGGCGCTGACGGTGTTCGGGGAGTATCGCGGACTGCTCGAACCGGGCTTCAACCTCGTTCCGCCGTTCGTCTCGAAGACGTACCCGTTCGATATGCGGACGCAGACGCTGAACGTCCCCTCGCAGGAGGCCATCACCGAGGACAACTCCCCGGTGACGGCCGACGCCTTCGTCTACATCCGCGTGAAGGACGCCAAGAAGGCGTTCCTCGAAGTCGACGACTACCGGAACGCGGTGTCGTATCTCTCGCAGACGTCGCTGCGGGCCGTCATCGGCGACATGGAACTGGACGAGACGCTGTCGCGACGCGACGAGATAAACCGCCGCATCCACGAGCAACTGAACGAACCGACGAACGAGTGGGGCGTCGAAGTCGAGTCCGTCGAGGTGAGCGAAGTGCGGCCCTCGCCCGGAGTGGAGAACGCCATGGAACAGCAGACGTCCGCCGAACGCCGCCGCCGCGCCATGATTCTGGAAGCGCAGGGGAAGCGGCGCTCCGCCGTCGAACAGGCCGAAGGGGAAAAGCAGTCGAACATCATCCGCGCGCAGGGTGAAAAGCAGAGTCAGATACTCGAAGCGCAGGGTGACGCCATCTCGACGGTACTGCGAGCAAAATCCGCCGAGTCGATGGGTGAACGCGCCATCATCGACAGGGGACTCGAGTCGCTCCGACGCATCGGCGAATCGCCGTCGACGACGTACGTCCTCCCGCAGGAACTCACCAGCCTCCTCGGCCGCTACGGCCGGCAGTTGAGCGACTCCGACGTGCAGGAGTCGGCGGGACTGGAGAGCAGAGACTTCGACGAGGAAACGCGCGAACTCATCGGCCTCGACGACATCGAGGAGATTCTGGGCGAGGTGGAGAAGTTGGCGAACGGCGACACCGGCGAGCGGGAGATTCAACTCGAAGAGACGCGGGAACGGTAGAACCGCGGCGTTCCGGGTTCACAGCGACTTCTTCATGCAGGTGGCGGCGTCCGGGCAGAGGTCCTCGAACTCCGCCGTCCGAGCCACCGCCTCGGGCACGTCGGTCCGAGGGGTCTCGGCGTATCCGCGGTCGGCGAAGAACGGCGCCGCGGTGGTCGTGAGCAGATACAGCGTCTCGACGCCCGCGTCGCGCGCCCGGGCCTCCAACGCGTCGCAGAGCGCCGCCCCCGTCCCCTCGCCCCGGGCGGCCGCCTCCACGACGACGGAGCGGAGGAGGCCGCAGTCGCCGTACGCCTCAATACCGCCGACGCCGACGGCGTCGGAGCCCTCGACGGCCACGTAGAAGCGGGCGGGCGACTCTCCGACGTCGCTCGACGGCAGACCCTCGCGTTCGAGGAGCGTCCGCACGTACGAGCGGTCGGCCGCCGTCGCCTCGCGGAGTTCGAACTCGTCGGTCACGTCGGGTTTTACGCGAGTGAAGGTGTTAGTTGGTAGCATTCGACGCCCGTGAGAGTCGCACAAACCTTATGAACAATAGTTCATAATATGGGGCCATGAGTCACGAACGCGGTCCGACCGGACCGGAGGGGGCGTCGGTACCGCGGCCGACGGCCGAAGGCGGCGTCGTCGCCCGCGTACTGCGGCATCTCCGAACCTGGTCGGGACGGTACGTCGAGATGCGCGTACAGGCGGTCGCCGGGAACGCGTCCGAGGGTCGAGCGGAGTCGGGCGACCGATAGCGACTGGGAGCGGCCCACACGATTTTGTCGCTGGCGACGCTCGAGAGAGGGGATGAGCGACAGTGACACCGACGGCGAGGGTGTGATGCTCGACGGCGAGGAACCGTTCGACGCCGACGAGCACCAGCGAATCGCCGTCGACTTCGATAAGACGCTGACGAAGGGCGAGGAGTCCTACATCACAAAGCGCGCCGAGGAACCGGACGAGGAGATGGTCGAGTGGGTGAACTACCAGTACCGGCAGGGCCACACCATCATCGTCTGGACGGCGCGCCCGTGGGAGGCCGCACAGGAGACGGTCGCCCGCCTCACCGAGTGGGGTATCGACTGGCACGGCCTGCGGATGGAGAAGGGCCACGCCGACGTGTACGTCGACGACAAGGGGTCAACGCCCTCCGAGCAACTGGGCGACCACGGCTTCGACGGCGACGGCGACCTCAACGACGGCGAGGGATTGGTGGACAAGGACAAAGACGGCGACGCAGACGACGCCGGAAGCCAGTAGGGAAACGGCGAGAGCGCCTCAGAGGACGTTGCCCGCGGCCATGACGAACAGCGCGACCGAGATGATGGCGAAGAGGACGCCGACGAAGTTCTTGATGGTGTCCGTCTCCAGGGCGTTCGACACGTAGGGGGCGATCTGCCCGCCGAGAGTGGCGGCCGGGACGGTGAAGACCACCATGTTCCACGGCGTCGTCGCCAGACTGAGCGAGTGGCCGCCGACGAGTCCGCCGCCGAAGACGTGGACGAGGGAGGCGAGTATGGCGGTGAGGGCGACGACGATGTGGTTCGTGCCGATAGCGACGCGGACGGGCACCTTCGTGCCCAGTAGCGAGATGATGCCGAGTTCGCCGACGCCGAACCCGGCGAGACCCTGGAACAGACCGCCGATGCTGTAGTTGGCGAACCGACGGGTGTAGCCGCCGCGCGTGTAACTGTAGTCGTCGCCGTCGCGGTCGACGCGCGTCACGTTGCCGTCGGCGTCGGTGTCGACGCCGGCGGGGCCGAGTTTCTCCGCGTCGTTCGGCAGGTCCGGGTCGACGGGGCCGCCGTCGGCGACGGCCTCGTCGCTACTGCTCGACTCGTCGTGGCCGAGGTCCGCGCGGAACAGCAGATACGACGCCGCCAGCAGCGCCAGTCCGAGCAGCGAGTGGAACACCACTTCGGGGATGATGAACGACAGCAGAGCGCCCGCGATGACGAACGGGATGGCGCCGCCGACGAGCGTCAGCGCCAGTCGGCGGTCGACGAGGCCGTACTGGATGAACGCGATGGACGAACTCGACAGGCCGAACGCCTCGCTGATGAGACCGACCTTGACGATGGTCTCGGGTGCCAACGGGGCGGCGAACAGGGGGAAGATGAAGATGAGGAACGGCACGAACAGCGCCGACCCGCTGATTCCGACGGTGTTGACGATGGTGGCGCCGAGCAGGAACGCCGGGAACAGCCACCAGAACTCCAGCCAGTAGTCCACGCCGACGCTCCCCTGGGTGGGCGCGGCGAGGAGGACCGTGGTGACGAACACCACCGGCGCGAGGAGCACGAACACGTGTTGATACTTGAGGAACGTCTTCTGCAGGGGGTCCGAGGTGTCAGAACTCATCGTTAGGAGTCAGTGGTCGGTGCCGTCGGCGGCCGTCCGCGCCGAGGGGTGCCGGGAGTGGACAGTGTCGTCGCTGTTCGCCGGACTGCCGTCACCGTCGCTCATTCAGGAGAACCCTCCCGTCGGGAGTGGGACGCGGCGGTCGAGTTCGGCGCGGTCGTCGGCCGTGTCGCAGAGCATCGTGACCCGCCCGTAACGACGATTCGGTAAAAAGTCTTGATGTTCCAGCGGTCCTTAGAGACCTGGTACCAACCCCATATCCGAGCGCCGGCACCCGTTCGCTGTCAGGATTATTATCACATGATTGGCCACCGATTTTAACACTGTCAGGACATAATGTACTGGCACGGCGATAACATGTTCCGGAGAAACTTCGTTAAGGCGGCAGGTGCGACGATGGTCGGCGGTCTCCTGGCAGGATGTTCCGGTAATTCCGGCGGAGGTACCGAAACCGAGACCGGGACCGGAACCGGCACGGAGACCGAAACCGGTACCGAGATGGGAACCGGCACCGAGGGAGAGACTGCACAGGGAACCACCTCGTCTGGAGCTCTGGACCTCGAGGAGAACACGGGGAACATCCCGCAGGGTCTCGAGGTCACCGACACGCAACTGACGCGACTCGACGGTGACGGCGCCGGCGCGCGCCTGACCGGTACCGTCCGAAACACCGGTAGCCAGACCTACGAGCAGATCGAAGTGCAGGCGACGCTGCTCGACGACACGGACGACGTGCTGGGTGCGTGGTTCGACAACACCGAAGGCGAGGACATCCAGACGTTCGGTTCCGGCGACGAGTGGCAGTTCTCCATCGACTTCCCGAGCGCCGACCTCGGCAACGCCGCCGGCTACCGCATCGACATCGACAACAACATCGACAACGGCGTGTGGGACTGGGGCGGCAACAGCACCGGCACGGGCACCAGCACCAGCACCAGCACGTAACCGTATCACGTCGCGCGGTTCGACGACCGCAGCGGACGCTGCGGTTTTTTGGGCTTCACTGCCGAAGAGCGACGGATGGGCCGTCACCGCGACCGGATCAGAACTCGGGGTCCGCCTCGGGTTCGACGCCCTCGTCCGCCTCGAACGCGTCGAACTCCTCTCGTATCTTCCGCATCCGGTCGCGGATGTCGGCGGCGAGTTCGAACTCGAGGTTGTCCGCGGCCTCCTGCATCCGGTCTTCGAGGTAGTCGAGGCGTTCGCGCGCCTCCTCCTCGTTCGCGGGTTGCTCCGAAGAGGACCGCGAGGAGTCGGAGTCGCTGCCGGGGAGGTTCGTCTCGCCGACCTCTTTCTCGATGGTCGTCGGTTCGTGGCCGTGTTCCTCGTTGAAATCGGTCTGAATCTCGCGGCGTCGCTGCGTCTCCTCTATCGCCGAGGCCATCGAGTCGGTCGTCTCGTCGGCGTAGAGGACGACCTCGCCCTCGACGTTGCGGGCCGCCCGCCCCATCGTCTGGATGAGCGTCGTCTCCGAGCGGAGAAAGCCCTCCTGGTCGGCGTCGAGGATGGCGACGAGCGACACCTCGGGGATGTCCAACCCCTCGCGGAGGAGGTTGATGCCGACCAGCACGTCGATGTTGCCGAGTCGCAGGTCGCGGATGAGTTCGTGCCGTTCGAGCGTGTCCGTCTCGTCGTGCATGTACGCCACGTCGACGCCCGCCTCGTCGAGGTATTCGGTGAGGTCCTCGGCCATCCGCTTCGTGAGCGTCGTCACCAGCGTCCGCTCGTCGCGTTCGATCCGGTTCTGGATACGGTCCATCAGGTCGTCGACCTGTCCGGTCGCCGGCGACACCTCGACCTTCGGGTCGACGAGGTGGGTGGGACGGACGATCTGTTCGGCTATCTGCTCGGAGTGCTCGCGTTCGTAGTCGCCGGGCGTCGCCGAGACGTACAGCGTCTGGTCGGTCTTCTCCTCGAACTCCTCGAAGGTGAGCGGACGGTTGTCGTAGGCGGTGGGGAGGCGGAAGCCGTTCTCGACCAGCGAGTCCTTCCGCGCCTTGTCGCCCGCGAACTGCCCGCGGATTTGTGGTAAGGTCTGGTGGGACTCGTCGATGACGGTGAGGAAGTCGTCGGGGAAGTAATCGAGGAGGGTGTACGGCGCCTCGCCCGACTCGCGGTTCGACATGTGGACCGAGTAGTTCTCGATGCCCGAGCAGTAGCCCGTCTCCTGCAGCATCTCGATGTCGAACGTCGTCCGCTCCTCGATTCGCTGGGCGGCGACGAGGTCGCCCTGTCGCTCGAAGTACCGGACGCGCTCTTCCATCAACTCCTCTATCTCCGAGATGGCGGTCTCCAGTTGGTCCTCGGGGATGGAGTAGTGCTCCGCCGGGTGGACGATGACGGCGGGTTCGTCGGATTTGACTTCCCCCTTGAAGGGGTCGAGCTTCTGCATCCGGTCTATCTCGTCGCCCCAGAACTCGATTCGGACGGCGTAGCGGCCGTACATCGGGAACACCTCGACGGTGTCGCCGCGGACGCGGAACGTCCCCTGGTGGAAGTCCACGTCGTTGCGCTCGTAGTTCAGGTCGACCAGTCTGCGGAGCAGGTCGTCGCGGTCCATCCGGTCGTCGACCTCCAAACGGAGCGACATGTCCGTGTAGTTCGCCGGATCGCCGAGGCCGTAGATGGCCGAGACGGACGCGACGACGATGACGTCGTCGCGCGTGAGGAGCGACCGGGTGGCCGAGTGCCGCAGGCGGTCTATCTCCTCGTTGATGGACATGTCCTTGTCGATGTAGGTGTCCGTCTGCTCGACGTACGCCTCCGGTTGGTAGTAGTCGTAGTAGGAGACGAAGTACTCCACCGCGTTGTCGGGAAAGAGGTTTTTGAACTCCTCGTACAACTGCGCGGCGAGCGTCTTGTTGTGAGCGATGACCAACGTGGGCTTCTGTATCTCTTCGACGGTCCAGGAGACGGTGTTGGTCTTGCCCGACCCGGTGACGCCGAGGAGTGTCTGCTTCTCCATGCCCTCCCGGAACCCCCGGGCCAACTGCTCGATGGCCTCGGGTTGGTCACCGGCGGGGTCGAAGGGCGCGTCGACGCGGAACTGGCGGTCTGCTCCGGGACGGTCCGGCGTCAGTGCGCCGCCGGAGTCGGAGGAATCACTCATTGTCAGTATGTGGAGACGGAGGCACTTTAGCCGCGCGGTCGTTACACTCAAACTGCCGTGAACGTCGGTGAGAGGGGTTGCAGGGAGGAACACGGAAAAGTGTCTTGCCGATATAATTAATCAAATCCAGCCCTACGAATTTAATGCATGAGCCTGTTTGAATCATCGCAGTCGAACGCCGCATCGCAGCAGAACCAGCAGTCGAACCAAGCCCAGCTAGAGGAGGCAAAGGGGACGGACCTCTTCCTCTTCGCGTCGCTGGCGTCCATCGCGTTCTCGATGTACGAGTACTACGTCAAGGGCGACACCGAGCGAGCCCTCTTCGTCGGCCAGTGGCCCCAGACGATACTCGCGATGGCGCTGTACCTCCGTCAGCGTCGTCAGAACAACTGAACTGCGCTCCGACCGTCGGCCGCCGCGTTACCGACCGTTGACCGCCGTTCCACCGACCGCTTTTTTACCGCCGTCTCCGATTGTCCACGCATGTCGCAAGACGAACTCACGGCTGCGAGCGAGGAACTCCGGTCGGCCGCAGAGGCGGCCGACGGCGAGACGCAGGACCGACTCACCGAACAGGCCGAGGCGTTGGCCGAGTTGGCGATGTCGGACCGCGACCCCGACCACGGACGGTTGGACCGTCACATGAACATTCTCTCGGAGATAGCCCGCGAGACGTCCGGCGAGGTGAGCGAACGCACGCAGGCCGCCCGCGACCACGTGTTCGAGTACCGCAAGGGCGTCGAAGGTGTCTGAGACCGATTCCCAAACCCCTTCGTTTCGGGTGGAAAACGGTGACGGTTCTCGCGATCAAGTGTACGGAACCGAGTGACACGACCTCAGTAACGCGGTCGTCGGGAGAGGTCCGGGCGTTCAGAGCGGTGCAGTGGAAGCGGAGGCGGTGCGGAGAGTAGCGTGTAGTACCGCGAGGCGAGCGAAGTGAGCCTCGCGGCGATTCTTTGGTCCAGCTTTCTTCCGGGGGTTCGAGCAGACGGCTTCGCCGTCTGCTCGGACCCCCGAAAAGAAAGGTGGGTTAACAGACGTTCTTCGGCTTCACGCCCATCGATTCGAGCGTCTCGACGTAGTCGTCGTAGGCCGCCTCGACGACGGCGTCGGCCGCCTCACCCGCGGCGTCCCAGTCGTCGTCGCCCCCGCAGACGTCGTCCAAGAGGTCGAGCACCCGGTCGCGTTCGTCCTCGACGGCCGAGCGGAGCGTGCGGAACTCGTCGGCCGCCTTCGGGTCGGCGTCGCCGATGAAGAAGCCGACCATCTGTCCGACGTACTCGGAGACGACGAGGTACCGTCCCAGCAGAGCGCCGACGCGCCCCGGCGTCTCGTCCTCGAACGCGAGGCGGTCGTACAGGTCGGGGTCGTCCGCGGGTTCGTAGCCGTCGGGTTCGAGCGACTCGGCGTGTTCGCGCGTCTCCTCGGCGAGGTCCGCGAACACGGGCGCGGCGTCGCCGTGTTCGGCCATCGCCCAGTCGTCGAGGAGGTCCGCGACGGCGTGGTGGTCGGTCGCCGCGGCGGCGCGGACCGACTCGGCCTCCATCTCGCCGCCGGTCAACGCGTACAGCGCCTTCGAGGAACCGAGGCGGGAGAACGCCGTCTCGTGGTCGTCGCGGATGCGGTCTGCGAGGTCGTCTGCGTTCATGGGACGCGATAGGGTACCTCGCCGCTTGTAGCCATCGAACCGACGCGGCCGTCGAATCCCACAGCGTTATGACGACTCTCTGAGATGTACGCCCGTGAACGTCTCCACGGCTCTCCGCGCCGGCGGTCGGATGCTCTCGGAGTACTCCTCGTCGGTCCTGCCGGTGTACCTCCTCGCGACCGGTCTGTCGGGCGTCGCCCGCGTCCCGATGCTGCTCGCCGTCTTCGCCGCCTTCGCCCTCGTCTCGCTCGACGGCAGCCTCGGTCGAGTGCTCGAAATCGCCGGCGAGGTGGACGTCGGCGCGGTGGAAGACGGGTCGGTGAATCCCGACGCGATTCCCCCGGGACTCGGCGACGCCGTGATGAACCTCCTCTCCCCGGAGGTGCTGGCGCTGCTCGGTCTCGGTCTGCTGGGGTCGCTCCTCCTGTCGTTCGTCGTCTCGCCGGTGGCGAACGCCGCGAGCGTCCACGGCGTCTTCGGACTGCTCCGCGGCGACGACGGCGTCCGCGCGGCACTCCTCGGCGCCCGCGACGACTGGCTCAGCTTCCTCGGGATTCACCTGCTGCTCCTCGCCGCGCTGGCGGTGTCCGCCGTTCCGCTCGTCCTCCTCGGCCTGCTGGGCGTCGCACTGTCTCACGGTACCGGCGTCGCCGGCGTCCTCGGGGTGCTCGCCGGTGCCCTGCTGTCGGCTCTGCTGGCGCTGGCCGTCCTCCTGCTGTTCGCCTTCGCTGAGCAAGCCGTCGTCGTCGACGGTCTGGGGGCGGTCGCGGCGGTCCGTCGGAGCGCCGCGTTCCCGTTCCGTCGTCCCGCCGACTTCGTCGGGTACGTCGCCGTCGCCCTCGGGGCGCTCCTGCTGACGGGCGGCGTGGCGTTCGTCGCGTCGCTCGGGGGCGCGGCGCGGGTGAGTTCGCTCGTCGGCGCCGTCCTCGTCCCGCCGGTGCTCGACGGTTTCAAGACCGCGCTGTACGACGAGCGCGACCTGCCGCGGCGGGAGACGCCGCCGATAGGCGACCGGCTCCGAGACGCCTACGGCGGCGGCCTGCGGGCGCTGGGCGCGTTCGTCCGCGACCACCCGCTCGCGAACGTCGCCTCGGCCGTCTGTTTCGCCGGCGGCCTCGCGGGCGGGTGGGCCGCCACGTCGCCGTACGCCGTGGAGGTCCCGATAGAGGGGGAGATATCCGCGGTGTTCGGCGCGTTCCCGCTGGCGACGTTCGTCAACCTCGCGGTGAACAACTGGCTGGTCGCGGCGGACGCGGCGTACAGCGGCGTCGCCTTCGGCGTTCCCTCGGTCACGAGTCTCGCGTTCAACGGCCTCATCGTCGGCGCACTCGGCGGCGTGTTCGACTCCCAACTGTTCGTCGCCCTCGTCGTCCCGCACGGCGTCATCGAGGTACCGGCGCTCGTCCTCGGCGGCGGCATCGGTCTCTGGTTGGGCGGCGTCGGCCTCCGCGTCGCTCGCGGTCGGACGGGCGCCGACGGCCTCGCGGCGGCGATTCGCCACGCCTACCGCGTGCTCCTCGGTCTCGTTCCGCTGTTCGTCGTCGCCGCGTTCGTCGAGGCGTTCCTCACGCCGCAAATCGCGTCGATTATCGTCGGATAGTACCCGGTCTGGCGCCCGTGCGAGATGGTCGGCGCCGAACCGAGCGAGTGACCGCGTTCGATGAATTTCTTCGACAAGAGTTTTTGTGCTCGGGACGCTCTCCCACGACAAGGCGAATGACTACGCTGCAGGGGAGCGGAGACAGGGAGGAGGAAAGGACCCCCGAGCAGACTGACGAGAAGGCCGGAGGTAGTCGGACGATTCGAGGGCCGACGGGGCCGGAACCGGCCGGTCACGACCACGACGGCGGGCACCAAGCGCTCGTCTACGAGGACCGCGACGAGCAGTTCGACGCCGTCGCATCGTTCCTCCGCCGCGGTCTCGAACTGGGAGAGCAGTGCCTCTACGTCGCGGACGACGGCTCTCCGGACGCGATTCTCGCCGAACTGCGGGACCGGGGTATCGACGTCGACGCCGCACTCGACTCCGGCGCGCTGGCCGTGGTGGCGCCGCCGGAGTCGCGTCGCCCCGGCGGCGAGTTCGACCGAGAGGCGATGCTCGAATTCTGGCACGAAAGGCTCGCGGACGTGGCATCTGGCGGTTACGGAGAATTCCGGGCGACGGCGGAGATGACGCTGGCGCTCGACGGCGAGTCGGTTCCCGAGGGACTGGTCGAGTACGAGGCGATGCTCGACTCCCTCGCCGCTGACGACCAGTGCTCCCTCCTCTGTCAGTACGACCGGACGCGGTTCCCCGACGGCGTCATCGACGAGGTCATCGAGACGCATCCGCTGATCGCTCAGGGCGAGACGGTCTCGGAGAACATCTACTACACGCCGCCCGAGGAAGTGCTGGGTCCCGACCGACCGGGCGACAGAGTCGACAGGCGACTCCGGACGCTCCGCGAACAGGAGGAGTCAAGGGTGGCGCTTCGAGACCACGAACGCGATTTGCACGCCCTCTACGAGGTTGTCGCGGACGTCGACGGGACCTTCGAGGAGAAGCTCTTGGCCCTCATGGATCTGGGCTGTGAGCGCTTCGACATGGAGATGGGCGGCCTCGCGCGGGTCGACTCCGAGACCGACCGATTCGAGGTCGAAGTGACGAACGGCGACCACGAGGACCTGGTCCCGGGGAGCGAGTACCCGCTCTCGGAGACGTACTGTCGGGTGGCCGTCGCCGACGGCGGGACCCGTGCTATCACCGACACCGAGGAGTTCGAGGAGAACCTCTGTTACGAGCAGTTCGGCGTCCGGACGTATCTCGGAACGCACCTCGAGTTCGACGACGCCGACGACCGGACGTTCTGGTTCGTCAGCCGACGGCCGCGCGAGGAGATTTCGGCGGCCGACGAGGCGTTCCACCACCTGATGGGCCAGTGGGTCCGCTACGAACTCGAAAAGCAGCGTCGGACCGACCAGTTCGTCGCGTTGGACAACCTCAACCAGACCGCCCGCGACATCAACCGGGAACTGGCCGAGCAGTCTACTCGCGAGGAGGTCGAACAGGTGGTGTGCGACCGATTCACCGAGTCTGACTCGTACGCCTTCGCCTGGTTCGGCACCGTCGAAGGCAGCGACGTGGTACCGTCGACCGACGCGACCCACCCCGACGCCGAGGAGATACTGGAACTCGGAGCGGGCGGCCTCGCGGCCCGCGCCGCCCGCACGGGCGACACGCAGGTCCTGAGAGACACCGAGGTCGGACCCGACACGGAGCCGTGGCAGGAGCTGGCAAGGCGGGGGATCACCGGCGTGGCGTCGATTCCGGTCGCGTACGAGGACGAGCGGTACGGCGTGCTGACCGTCTACACCACCAGAGAACGCGCGTTCGACGAGAAGGAGCGAGAGATTCTCACGCAACTCGGCGAAATAGTGGGCCTCGCCATCGCGGTCATCGACCACGAACGGGAACTGACGCACGAACGCGAGCGATTGGAGTTCTTCAATCGACTGGTCCGCCACAACCTGCTGAACAGCCTCAACGTGGTCAGGGCTCGCGTCGAAATGCTCGAAGGCGCGGTCGACCCCGAGGCGGCGACCCACCTGGAGACGGTCGAGACGCGGACGGACGAGATGATAGACCTCGTCGGGAAGGTTCGGACGCTAATGAGAGCGGTCGACGAAACCGACGAGCGAGATCTGGAACCGACCGACCTCGGAACCGCGCTCGGCGCAGAGGTCGAACGAACCCGACGGGCGTTCGACTGCGCGGAGTTCGACGTCGGCAAGAGCGTCGCGGGGGCCGGTACGGTGCTGGCCGACGACCTGTTGACGGAGGCGTTCGAGAACCTCCTCGTCAACGCCGTCCAGCACAACGACAAGGAGACGCCCCGCGTCTGGGTCGACGTCGAGACGAGCGAGAGAGAGACGACGGTCCGCATCGCGGACAACGGTCCCGGCGTCGACGACGAGGTGAGAGCGCAGATGTTCGAGAAGGGCCGGAAGGGCCTCAAGAGCAACGGAACTGGGTTCGGACTCTATCTCACGCGGGAGATAATCGAGTCGTACGGCGGCGAGATTCGCGTCGAGGACCGCGACCCCGAGGGGACCGTGTTCTCGATATCGCTGCCGCGCGCGGAGTCGGCCTGACCGCACACCCGCCTCACCCCTCCGCGTCCGCGCGCCGTCCTCGCGAGCAGAAACGCTTCGGGAGTCGGGACTCCGGACGGAACGGTCGGAGAAAAATCGGAGTCAGGTCAAGTCGGTGCGCTCGGCCGCCGTCCGGGGGCGCGACCGAACGCCCGCGCGGCTAAGTGACGTTTGCTCGCCGTTCAGTTACCCTTCTCGATGGGCGCGCCGACGAGGTTACCCCATTCGGTCCACGAGCCGTCGTAGTTGACGACTTCGTCGTAGCCGAGCAGTTCGTGGAGCGCGAACCACGCGATAGAGGAGCGCTCGCCGATGCGGCAGTAGGCGACGGTGGTCTCGGAGCCGTCGATGCCCTGGTCGGCGTACAGATCGCGGAGTTCGTCGGCCGACTTGAACGTCCCGTCGTCGTTCACCGTCGCGGCCCAAGAGATGTTCTCCGCGCCGGGGATGTGGCCGCCGCGCTGGGCGGTCTCCTGCAGTCCCGGAGGCGCGAGAATCTCGCCGGAGAACTCCTCGGGCGAGCGGACGTCGACGAGCGGAAGCCCCTCGCCGATGGCGTGATCCACGTCGTCGCGGTACGCGCGGATGGACTCGTACGGCCCCTTGGCGGCGTAGTCGACGGCGTCGAAGTCGGGGGCGTCCTCGCTCAGCGGGTAGTCGTTGTCCAACCAGTAGTCGCGGCCGCCGTTCATCAGGCGCACGTCGTCGTGGCCGTAGTACTTGAACTGCCAGTAGGTGTACGCCGCGAACCAGTTGGAGTTGTCGCCGTACAGGACGACGGTGGAGTCCTCGGAGATGCCGTGGCTCCCGAGGAGGTCCTCGAAGTCCTCCTTGTCGAGGATGTCGCGAGTCGTCTGGTCCTGCAGTTGCGTCTCCCAGTTGAAGCCGATGGCGCCGGGCGCGTGGCCCTCGTCGTAGGCTTCCGTGTCCACATCCACTTCCACGAGTCGATACTCCGAGTCGTCGGATTGGAACTCGTCGAGGTGGTCTTCCACCCAGTCCGCCGAGACGAGCACGTCCTTCGCGTAGCCGTCGGATGTCATTACGTTCCCCCCTACGCACGCCTCCGGCTTAATTCTCGTATCTACGGCGCGTACTGCCCATCATCACATTACGAGGGCGATTTTGCCGGTATATTCGAGGTAACCGCGAGAGACAGTCCGCGGGAGAGGAACGTGGTCACTCGCCCCGACGAGCGTCGGCAACATCGTCCGCGTTCTCTGACGCCCGGCGAACGACACCCCGACCGGCCGGGTTGAAGGCGTCGCCGCGGCAACGTGGTCGCATGTACGAGCACATCGTCGTCTCCCCCGACTGGGTCGCCGCACGACTCGGCGCGGGCGGCGACGGGAGCGTCGGCGACGAAACGGCCGGTGAGGGGAACGCGGAGGACGCGAGCGAGGGAGCGGACGCGGAAACAGTTCGCCTCGTGGACGTGCGCGACGCCTGGGAGTTCGACGGCATCGGTCACCTCCCCGGCGCGGTCAGCGTGCCGTTCGACGAGTTCCGGTCCTCGGAGGGCGACGAGGGGATGCTCCCGGGCGAGGAGGCGTGGGAGTCGCTGCTGTCCGCCGTCGGAATCGGACCCGACGACCACCTCGTCGCCTACGACGACACCCACGGCGTGTTCGCCGCGCGCTTCCTCGTCACCGCGGAACTGTACGGCCACCCGACGGACCGACTCCACCTGCTCGACGGCGACTACAGCGCGTGGAACCGCGAGCGCGAAACGACGACGGAGGCGGCGGCGTACGGGGAGACGACGTACGAGGTGCGCGAACCCGAGCGCTCGCCGCTGGTCGGCTACGACGCCGTGCTGGACAGCCTGGACGACGGGGACACCGTCGTCGTCGACACCCGCGAGGACTGGGAGTACGAGGAGGGACACCTGCCGGGCGCGGTGAACCTCGATTGGCGCGAACTCGTCGACGACGAGACGCGCGGACTGAAATCCCCCGAGGAACTGGAGGCGGTGCTGGAGAGTGTCGGAGTGACGCCCGACGAGCGCGTGGTCCTCTACTGCAACACGGCGCGACGCATCAGCCACACGTACGTCGTCCTGCGGTCGCTTGGATACGAGGACGTGGCGTTCTACGAGGGGAGCCTCACCGAGTGGGAGGAGCGCGGCGGTCCGACGGAAACGGAAACGGAGACTGAGACGGCCTGACCGGGTGCGGTCGTCGGCGGTTACTCGCCGTCCTCGACGGACTCCGGGTGGAGTTCCGTCGACAGCAGCGACGCCGTCTCCACGAACAGGCCGACGACGAGGGGGCCGGCGACGACGCCGACGGCGCCGAGCGTGAGCGCACCGCCGAAGAAGCCGACGAAGTAGAGGCTGCCCGGAATGTCGGCCGTCTGACGGGCCAAGCGCGGACGGATGAGCACGTCCGGGAGCCACGCTACCACCGCTCCGCCGCCGCCGACGACGAGAATCGCCTGCGTCACCTCCCCGACGAGGAGGTGGTACGCCGCCAGTCCGGCGAGGAGGAAACTCGGACCGAGAATGGGGATGAACTGGAGGATGGCGGCGACAGTGGCGAGCGTGACGAACGGTTCGTACCCGAGGAGAAGAAACACCGGAAGCGCGAGGGCGAAGGTTCCGGCGGCCGTCGCCGCCTGGAGGACGTAGATGGCGAACAGCGTCTCGCGCACGCGTCGGTTCATCGCCCCAGCGACGCCCTGGTAGGAGGTGGGAACGAGCGCGAGAACGGCGCGGCGGGCGTCCTCGCCGTGGACGAGCAGCGAGTAGACGACGAAGACGAACAGCGTCACCTTGACGAGGAGGACGGGCGTCGCGACAGCCACGAAACCCGCCAGCGTCCGGAGGAAGCCGAGGACCACCGGAACCAGTTCTGCGAGCGTGACGCGGTAGACCATGCCGAACAGTTCGACGACGACTTCGTCGGGGAGGCTGCGGACGAGTGCGACGAGCGAGTCGTACCGGAGGTAGACGACGACGGCGAGGGGGAGGAGCACGAGCGACGCCGCGAGGAACGCGGCGGCAGTGGCGAGTCCGCTGGCGACGCGGAGCGACCGGCCGCGGTGCACCAACGCCTGCCGGAGGGGCCAGAGGACGTACGCGACGGTGACGGAGAAAAACACCGTCCCGAGCACCGAGCGGAGGAGGAACGCGGCGGCGACGCCGGCGACGATGAACAACCCGCCGAATACGTGCCGACGTTCGAGAGTCACGACTGCAGATACACGGGAACGTACAAAGTCGTTCCTCACTGAGAGTCAGGTACGCGGAATCGACGGGAGCGACCCGAACGGGAACGGGAGCGGGTACGAAAGCGCGACCGCGGCGGCCCGCGACCGTCGATGGCACGGATTAAGTAACACCAGGTGAAACTACCGGGTAATGAACCGACGAAGTTTCCTCGCGGCGGCGGGCGCGAGCGGCGTCGCTGCGCTCGCAGGGTGCGCCGGCGGCAACGGGACGGCGACGGACGGCGGCGGAGCGGAGACGGGGAGCGGAACCGGGTCGGCCGCCGCGGAGGGAACGACCACGGGCACCGCGGGTGGCGAGGTGCCGGAGTTGGTCATCGGCACGTACGGCGCGTTCGTCGACGCGCCGAGCACGAGTCCCGGGCCGTGGCTGAAACGGGCGTTCGAATCGGAGTTCGACGCAACGGTGCGGTACGAGACGCCCGACAGCGAGGTGAACTACTACATCGAACGCGCGATGCGGAACGTCGACATCCCGACGGACCTCTACGTCGGCCTCGACGTGAACATGCTCATCCGCATCGACGAGAACCTCGAGTCGGGCCTATTCCCCCCCGTCGACGGCCTCGACCGACGCGACACGGTGAAGGAGTCGCTGGAGTTCGACCCGCGGGGACGGGCCGTCCCGTACGACACAGGGTACATCTGCATCGTCTACGACGAGACGTTCGGCGACGGCGGGTTCGCCGCGCCGGAGACGTTCGACGGCCTCCTGCGCGAGCAGTATTCCGGAGACCTGCTGACGCAGAACCCGGTGTCGAGTGCGACGGGGAAGGCGTTCTTACTCCACACTATCAAGGCGAAGGGCGAGGACGGCTACCTCGATTACTGGGGGAACCTGCAGGAGAACGGCGTGCGCGTCCTCGAGGACTGGACCNCCACACTATCAAGGCGAAGGGCGAGGACGGCTACCTCGATTACTGGGGGAACCTGCAGGAGAACGGCGTGCGCGTCCTCGAGGACTGGACCACCTCCTACACCGCCTATTCGAACGGCGAGGCGCCGATGGTCGTCTCTTACTCCACCGACCAGGTGTACGCCCACGAGGAGGGTGAGGACCTGGCGAAGCACCGGTTGCGCTTCCCGAACGGGCAGGGCTACGCCAACCCCGAGGGGATGGCGATGTTCGAGGGAACCGACCGACCCGAACTCGCTCGCACGTTCATGGACTTCGTGCTCAGACCCGAGGTGCAGGCCGAGATAGCCGTCCGCAACGTCCAGTACCCCGCGACGACGACGGCGGAGTTGCCCGAGTCGTTCGCGCAGTACGCGAAGGAACCGCCGGAGGCGGTCACCTTCACGTACGACGCCCTGCAAGCGAACCTGAATGAGTGGACCAGCGCGTGGGAGCGACAGTTCGTCGGGAACTAGCGTGCGCCGCGTCGCCGCCCTCCTCCGGTGGGGCGAACGCCGCGCGCTGACCGCCGTCGCCGCCCTCACCGCCGTCGTTCTCGGTCTCCTCTTTTACTACCCCGTCGGCACCGTCTTCGTCGACGCCGTCTCCGTCGGCGGCGAGTGGACGGCGGCACCGATTCTCGACGTGCTCACCTCGCCGTTCTACCGGGACATCTTCCGGTTTACGGCGTACCAGGCGCTCCTCTCCACCGTCGCCTCCGTCGCCCTCGGCCTCCCCGGCGCGTGGGTGCTCGCGCGCTTCGAGTTCCCAGGGCGGGAGACGCTCCGCTCGCTCACCATCCTGCCGTTCGTCATGCCCTCCATCATGGTCGCCATCGGCTTCGTCGCCACGTTCGGCCGGAACGGGACGCTGAACGGGCTGTTGGAGGCCCTCGGACTGCCCGAAGTGACGCTTCTGTACTCGCTGCCGGCGATACTCGTCGCACACGCGTTCTACAACGCGCCGCTGGTGACGCGGGTGACGACGGCGGCCTGGGAGAGCGTCGACGCCTCGGCGGTGGAGACGGCGCGAACGCTCGGCGCGTCGCCTCGGCGCGCCTTCCGCGACGTGGTGCTGCCGCAACTGCTCCCCGCGATAGCCGTCGGCGCGACGCTGACGTTCGTCTTCACGTTCGCGTCGTTCCCCATCGTCCTCGCCCTCGGCGGCTACCAGTTGGCGACCGTCGAGGTGTTCATCTACTCGCGCGTTCAGAACCTCGCGTTCGCGGAGGCGGCGTCGCTGGCGGTGGTCGAAACGGCCGTCTCGCTCGGTCTGACGTACGGCTACCTCCGGTACGAGGCGCGGACGGCGTCGAGCGGTCGGGGGGCGCGCCCGCGGCGTCGCCGTCCGCTGTGGCCCGCGTCGTGGGCGCGGCGCGCCGCCGCGACGCGACTCGCCGTGGCCGGCTACGGCGTCGTCGTCGCCCTCGTGTTCGTCGCCCCCGTCGCGTCGATGCTCCTCGCCAGCGTCGCCGGTCCACAAGGCGAGTTCACGCTCGACCACTACCTGTTCCTGCTCGAACGCCAGCGGACCGGAACGAGCTATCAGGTCAGACCCCTCACGGCGGTGCGCAACTCGCTCGTCTTCGGCCTCGGGACGCTGGCGCTCGCGCTCCCGATGGGCTGTCTCTTATACACATCT
>NZ_AOIV01000023.1 GCF_000337095.1 Halogeometricum pallidum JCM 14848 | reverse complement strand
GTGTATAAGAGACAGGTTCGGTACCGTGGTGTTCGGCACCCGCGTACAGGTGACCGGCGCGCTGGCCGTCGTCGCCGCGCACGCCGTCGGCGCGTACCCGTTCGTGACGCGGAACGTCGCCCCCCTCCTCGGCGGCCTCGACCCGCGACTCGTCGAGTCCGCGCGGACGCTCGGCGCGAGTCGCGTCCGGGCGCTCCTCGATATCGAGTTACCGCTCGTCGCCGCAGGCGTCGTCGCCGGCGCGGCGTTCGCCTTCGCCATCAGCATCGGCGAGTTCGACTCGACGGTCATCCTCGCGGAGGGGTCGAATAGTTACACGATGCCCGTCGCCGTCCAGCGCTACCTCGGAAGGCGACTCGGCCCAGCGACGGCGATGGGGTGCGTTCTCCTCGCGGTCACGGGTCTCAGCTTCGTCGTCATCGAACGCTTCGGCGGGCGGGCCGGCGGTCGCGGCGGATTCTGACCCTCCCATCCTGCGCGGCCGGCGTCGGTCCGTCTGACCTGTTGGTATCTCCACTCGAAACGAAGGGGTCGGGGTCAGTTCGGCGGATCGTGTCGGTCGGCCGGCAGACGTTTGCTGTCGGCGTCGGTATCTGCGTTGTCTCGCCGCAGGCGGGGCGCAACCATGTCTCGCGATACCCCATCCACCGAGCGGAACGAATCGACCGCCGAACGGGACGCCTACTGGTTCCGCACGGCGTCCGGGCCGCCGTACGACCCCCTCGAAACGGACGTGCGCGCGGACGTCGCCGTCGTCGGCGCCGGCATCCCCGGTCTCACGGCGGCGCTGGAACTCGCGGAGGCGGGCCGCGACGTCGCCGTCGTCGAACGCGAACGCGTCGGCGAGGGCGTCACCGCCCGGTCGTCGGCCAAGGTGACCTCCCAGCACGGCTTTCGGTACGCCGGCCTCGTCGACGAGTTCGGCGAGGAGACGGCCCGCGGGTACGCCGAGGCGAACGAGGCGGCCATCGACTACGTTGAACGCCGGTGCGAGGCCGCCGATATCGACACCGGGTTCCGCCGCCTCCCGGCGTACGTCTACACGGAGGACGACTCGAAGCGCGAGACGGTGGAGTCGGAGGTCGAAGCCGCCCGACGGGCCGGCCTGCCGGCGTCGCTGGTCGAGGAGGTGACCGTCTCCGAGGACGCCGTCGGCGCCGTCCGGTTCGACGACCAGGCGCAGTTCGACCCGCGGGCGTACCTGTTCGCCCTCGCGGACGCCGTCGTCGACGCGGGCGGCGAAATATTCGAGCGGACGCGGGCGACGGACCTCGATACGGGCGCGCCGCACCGCGTGCGGACCGAACGCGGGAACGTCGTCGCCGACGACGTGGTCGTCGCCACCCACTTTCCCGTCTTCGACCGCGGGGGCTACTTCGCCCGGCAGACGCCGAAGCACTCGTTCGTCGTCGGCGTTCGCGTCGCCGACCCGCCGACGGAGGCGCACTTCTACCGCGAGTCCGAACCCTACCTCTCGATTCGGTCGGCCGGGGCCAGCGCCGACGACGACCCGATAGTGCTCGTCGGTGGACAGAACCACCAGACTGGAAAGGGTGGGAGCACCAGCCAGCGGTACGAACGACTGGAACGACAGGCCCGCGAGCACTTCGAGGTGGAATCGGTCGAGTGTCGCTGGTCGACGCAGGACTTCACGCCCGTCGACGACCTACCGTACGTCGGCGAGATGGGCCCCGTCTCCGACGGCGTCTACGTCGCCACCGGTTTCGACGGGTGGGGGATGACGAACGGCACCGCCGGGGGACGAATCATCGCCGACCTGATCCGCGACGAACCGAACCCCCACGCCGACGTGTTCGACCCGAGTCGGTTCACCCCCTCGGCGGCGGGCGACTTCGTGAAGGAGAACGCGGACGTGGCGGCGTCGTTCGTCGGCGACTGGCTGACGAAACCGCGCGCCGAGGAGATGCGAAACCTCGACGTCGACGAGGCGACGGTGCTCCGCGACGGAGACGACGTCTGCGGCGTCTACCGCGACGCCGACGGCGACGTGCACGCCGTCTCGGCCGTCTGCCCGCACATGGGCTGTCTGGTCGAGTGGAACGACGGCGACCGGACGTGGGACTGCCCGTGTCACGGCTCCCGGTTCGACTACGAGGGCGGCGTCATCGACGGCCCCGCGGTCGAAGACCTGGCGTCCGAGTCGGACGACTGAGCGGGAGAGAAGACGACCGCAGTGGCGGAGAAAACGGCTCCAGCGGCGGTCCGGACCGCTACGGCGCGACGCCGACGGTCAGGAGCGTTCCGAGCGTGCGGTAGCGTTCGACCATCGCCTCGCGCGTCTCCCAGTCGTCCGTCGGGAACGCCTCGGCCGGCGGTATCTCGATGTCGCGGTCCGGGACGTTGTCCTGTTCGGCGACGTGCAGACCCGCCTCCCGGAACGCCTCGCGGTACTCCGGACCGGACCACCGCGTCATCTCGACGGAGATACGTTCCTGCCACTCGTGGGAGGCCTCGTTCTCCTCGTAGTAGTTCACCCCGCAGAAGAACGTCCCGCCGGGCGCGAGGATGCGGGCTATCTCTTCGAGGGTGTGCTCGGGGTCAGCGGCGTAGTAGAACGACTCCATCGAGAATACGTGGTCGACGCTGTCGTCCGCGAAGGGGAGTTCGTCGAAGTCGCCGACGAGAAATCCCACGTCGCCGAGTTCGGCGTCCGCTTCGGTCGTTCCGTCACCCTCGCCGTCGACGGTGTACGACCGGGCGTTGCGCGCCATCTCGGGCGCGCCGTCGAGGCCGTACACGCGGCCCGCACCCTTCGTCTCGCGGAGTGCGCGACCGGCGTACCCGCTCCCGCACCCGAGGTCTAACACCACGTCGCCGGGTTCGACCGGCATGCGCGCGAGGACGTGCTTGGCCGTGTGCCAGTGGCGGTCCTCCATCCCCTTGTCGCGGCCGTCCTCGGCCCACGCGTCGAACTCGTCTCTGACGCTCATATCCACCGCGTCGGCGTCGGACGACTAAACCTGTCGGATTTCGGGGCGCGGGGTCGGGGAGGCGACGTGGAGACGAGGAGGCGTCGTCGCGGTGTTCGACGTCGGGCCGCTTATACCGGGCCGTCGCCAGCATCGGGGTATGGTCGGAGTACGCCGTCGGTTCGCGCTCGCGGACACGGCCCAACAGGTCGTCGGGGGGTTCCTGCTGGCGGGACCGTTCGTCGTCACCGAGGAGGTGTGGAGCCTCGCGCGGAGCATGTCGACCGTGCAGGGAGCGCTCACCGCCGTCATCGTCCTCACTATCGGGTACGGCACGCTGTACAAGGCTGACGACAGAGACCCCGACAGGGAGAAGGACTTCCTCGGGATTCCGGTTCGGTTCATCTCGCTCATCCTCGTCTCCTACCTCTCGGTGCTCATCCTCGCGCTGGCGTTCGACGCGCCGGGAACGTTCCTCAGCGATATGGCCGCCAGCGGCGGGACCACCTTCCTCGGATTCCAGCGGGAGATGTGGGCGACGACGCTGAAAGCGACGAGCATCGGGTCCGTGTTCAGCGTCATCGGCGCGGCGACGGCCGACAGCGTGTTCTGAGGCGTCGCTCGGCGAGACGCGCCCGTCGGAAATCGGGGCCCCGCCGGCGACTTCTCCGTCCGGGAATCGTCGGACGGAACGGAGACCCACCCGCAATCTTAAGGTCGCTCGGTCGGAGTTCCCGACATGGATTACACCCTCGCCATCGAGAACGCCCCGGAGACGATTCCGGGCGGCACAGGTATTCTTCTCCTGCATCCGAGCATCGGCGAGACGGACCGTATCGACACCGACTTCCTGAAGACCGACACCGATCACTTTCTCGTCGTCTCCACTCGGACGACGGCCCGCGAGGTGGAGCAGAAACTCGAACACTACGACGTCGACGAGTCCCGTGCGGTCATCCTCGATACGCTCTCGGTCGAACGCGGCTACTCCCGGCGGAGTTCCGAGAACGTCCACTACGTCTCCTCGCCCGACGACTTGGACGGCATCGTCGAGCAAACGCGGAACTTCCTCGAATCCCACGAGGGGAAACTCCGCGTCAGCGTCGACTCCGTGACGGAGATGGCGTACTACGCCGACGTCGACGGCGCCTTCGAGGCCACGGAACGACTGCTCGACCTGCTCGACGAACACGACGCCGTCGGCCTGTTCCACCTCTCGAACGAAGTCCACGGCGAGGAGACGATAACGCGGTTCCGCGACCTGTTCGAGGGCGTCGTCGAACTCGACGTCGACGGCAGCGTCACCTGCGAGTTCTGAGGCGGACGCGGTGAGCGGTCGCAGGGAACGGCGTGACGGGAGCGACCGTGACGAGACGGCGCGTCACTCCTCGACGGTCTCTCCGTCCCCCTCGTCCAACCGTTCGAACGTCTTCTTCGCCCAGCGGACGCCGTAGGTCGGGCCGTACTCGACGTACGCCGCGGTGTCGAGGGCGGCGAACGGCGCCGGCAGGTCGAGGCCGTGTTTGACCGCCGAGCAGGCGTACTCCGTCGCCTCCGGGAAAGAGGTTCCCCCGCGGGCGACGGCGCGGGGCAGGGTGTCGAGGCGGCCGGTCAACCGCTCGCCGGCGTCGACCCACGCGCCGTGCAGTCTGGGGTGGTTCTCCTCCCAGGAGGCGAAGGTGTCCCGAGTCTGGAGGCCGAGCCACGCCTCGTACAGCGCCGCGGCTATCTGATAGACGTCGTTCGGGGGGAGGGGAACGGCGGCGTCGAGTTCGCGGTAGTGCTCGCCGAAGAAGGGGAGAAAGTGCTCGGGCGCATCCGTTCCTATCTGGACGAACGCCTCCGCGAACAGGAAATCGAGAAAGTCCGTCGGCGTCCCCTCGGCGCGCTTCTTGGCGATGACGGCCGGGGGGACGGTCTGTCGCGTCCAGACGACGGTACCGTCGCCGGGCATCCCGATGGTGAAGTCGCGGCCGGCGTAGCGGACGAGCAGCGCCGGCGCGTCGTCCGGGAGCCAGTCGGCGGGGTAGGATTTCGGGTCGAGCGAGTCGGTGACGAGGCCGAGGTCCTCCGCTGCGGCCGGCGGAATCGTCTCGAAGTCGGCGTCGGCCGAGAGGACGAGCGAGTCGGGCGCGTGTTCGTTGCGGACGGCGGCCACGTCCTCGGCGAGGTCGCGAGATTCGAACATGGTCCTCGTTCGAGCCCCGAACCCTTCAGGGGTGCGTTCGGCCGCGTCCGAGGCGTGCTCGATGGCCGGTGGCCGTCTCCGCTATCCGAACGCGAGGATTGCGAGAAGCGCGATGGCGAGGACCCCGGAGATGCCGACTGTACCGATGACGATCTTCGTCGCTTGGCTCATACTGTCACGCTGAGACCGCTGGCGCTTAAAGGCTTCAATATCGGCTAACGTCGTCTCGTTCGGTACCGCCGGACGGAGCGAGAAGAGGGGAACCGACGGCGGTCAGTCCGATCAATCCGACGCGGACCCGACGGTCGATTCGCGCGCGACGCGGAGCCACTTCCCGCTGTGGTACCGCGCGGCGTTGACGACGCCGCGGGCGTACATGTCGCCGAGGATGGCCGCGTAGACGGCCGGCAGACCCCAGCCGAGACCGGGTGCGACCGTCACTCCGAGCAGCGTGAGACCGAAGCCGACCGGGAGGGCCGCCGCGGCGACGGGAAGTCGGACGACGTACGTCCCGAGGAGCGCGCCGTAGAACGGCCAGCGCGTGTCGCCCGCGCCGCGGAGGGCGCCGCGCATCGTCCGCGAGACGCTGAATCCGGCGACGCCGAGACCGAACACGCGCACGAACGTCGCGGTGAGGGCGACGTCGCCCGCGCGGAACAACTGCGCCAGCCACTCCGCGCCGGCGAACAGCACGGCCGCGACGAGCAGTTGCGTCACCAGCGCGATGCGGAGCGTCTGCCAGCCGAACGCCGTCGCCTCCGCCTCGTCGCCGCCGCCGACGGACTGCCCGACGAGCGTCGAGGCGGCGGTCGAGTACCCCCACGCGGGCATGAGGGCGAGGAGCATCACGCGGCGACCGATGGCGTACGCCGCGACCACGTCGGTGCCGAGGACGCCGAGGACGAAGAGAAACGGGAACCGCCCGAACGTCCGCGAGAGACGCGTTCCCGCGAGCGGGAGACCGACGCGCACGATTTCGCCCGCGATGTCCCAGTCCCACTGCTTGCCGCCGAGTCGGAGCGCAATCGCCCGTCGTCCGGACACGAGGACGGCGAAGAAGATGACCGCCGCCAGCGCGTTAGCGGCGACGGTTCCCCACGCGGCCCCCTCGACGCCGAGTCGCGGCGCGCCGAACAGCCCGAAGATGAGGACGGCGTTGAGCACGACGTTCGTCGGGACGGTGAGTACGCGGACGTACATCGGCGTCCGCGTGTCGCCGACGCCGGCCAGAGCGCGGGCGGCGATCATGCTCCAGAAGCGGAACGCGACAGAGAGCATGACGATGCGGAGGTACGCGCTCCCGAGTCGTATGGCGGCCGGGTCGTTCGTCAGGAGGTCGACCAGCGGCGTCGCGTACACCCACCCGGCGACCGTGATGGGCGCCGAGAGGAGCAGCGACAGCCACAGCGACTGCTTGACGGCGAAGTCGGCGGCGTCGTGGTCGTCGGCGCCGACGAACCGCGAGACGACGCTGATGGTGCCGCTGGTCAGCGCGAGAGCGAGGCCGAACGGGATAAAGTAGTACTGAAAGCCGAGTTCGAGACCCGCGACGGCCGATTCGCCGAGCGCGATGCTCACCATCAGGAAGTCGGCGATTCTGAGCAGCGTCCGCATCCCGCCGGTGACCATCACCGGCACCGCGAGATCGAACGCCCGCGACCCCTTCTCGCGGTCGACGAGGCCGAGTCGGGCCAACAGCGCGGGAAAGCGCATCAGCGCGTCGTGGGCGCGGCGCTGGAGCGACGAGGACATGTCGGGGAGATGGACGAAACCCGTGTAGCCGTTCACCAACCGGCGGATAGGGCCGGTACCCGCCCGGTCGGCAGTTCCGTCCGAGAGCGGTCAAACGCCGAGTTCGACCGGACACGCAGGGGTTCGGACGGGAGGAGAAGGGATCGATTCGGCGAGCGAGGTCAGCGGTCGTCGTCGTCGCGCGGTCCCCACGTGTCGGGGACTTCGATGACGTAGCGGCCGTCCTCGCGCAGCGAGATGATGTACTCGGGGCGGTCGTACAGTTCCATCAGGTTGAGTTCGTACTCGCCGGGAGCGACGATCTTGATGCTCTCGAACTGCTCGTTCAACTCCTCGCGGAGTTCGTCGAGATTCGGTCGGTCGTCGCTCTGGGGTTCGATGACGCGCCCGTTCGCGTCCGTCGGCGGGGTCTCCTCGGAAGCGGCGCGAATCTCGTCGGGCGAGACGACGTCGGACCGGGCGCTCGCCTGCGCGTCGTCTTCGGTGCCGTCCTCGTCGGGAGCGGCGCGACCGGTGGATGAGTCCGGTGTTTCCGTCGAGTCCGACGGTCGTTCCGTCTGCTCGGACGGGCGTTCTGCCGGTTCGGAGGGGCGTTCCGCCGGCCGGTCCTCGGGGTCGGTCGATGACTTCGAGGCGGTCGGCGGCTCCGAGGCGGTCGAGAACGACGTTTCGTCTACGGGACGGGACGGGTCCCCGGCGTCGGACGCCCCCGCGGAATCGACCGGGTCAGATGGCTGCGAGGAGTCGGGCGCCTCCGTCGACGACCGACGTTCCGGGGGGAGGCGCTGCGCGTCGCCGGTCTGTCGGCGGTTCTCGCGGAGAGTGGTCTCGTCCTTGGCGTCTTCGACTTCGCTGGCGAAACCGCGGGAGTTCGCCCACTCGCGGAGGGACTGTCCGCGGCGCCGGGCGGCGTCGACGCCGTCGGCGCGGTCCGACCGGGTCCGCGTCTCTCCGTCGGCGTCGGGGTCGCTCTCCGCGTCGGCCGCCCGGGAGGCGGCGCGCCGCCAAGTGTTCGACCCGGACGTCTCGTCTGCGGGTTCGGCGTCGGTCGCGTCGGCGGTCTGCCCCGACGAGGGCGTCGAGTCGGGCGACCGCGGCGCCGAATCGGACGTCGTCGCGTCGGAGGCCCCCGTCGTATGGGACGTCGTCGTATCAGAGGACGCCGTCGCGTCGGACGACGACGCCTCTCGGCGGCCGGTTGTCTCGGCGGCGTCGTCGCGTCCGCCCTTCGAGGGGCTGAACTGAAACTTGTTGCCGCCGCAGTTGGGGCACCCCGACAGCATCTCTTTCGAGCCGTCGGCGAACACCCTCCCGCAGTTCGTACATTGGTGGGGCATGTGTGTCCGTTCTCGTGTGGTTGTCGCGGCCGCCGTGCGTTCGTGGCGTTCGGGCGGGGTCTCGTAACGAGTCGAGTCCGCCCCTCCGCTCGAACGCGCCGGCGGCGCGTTGTGGTCTGGTGTGGGTTGGGTTGGGTTGGTGGTCCGCTTCGGGTGCGGGTGGTACGCTACGCTGGGTTACTTCCGCGAGACGAGAGCGCTGATGAGGTTCTCGTCTTTGTGCAGCGTCTGAATCTGGTTCGCCGGGCCGATGACGGTCAGCTTCTTCGTCTCCTCTTTGCCCATCAGTCGGCCGAGGAACCCCTGTCCGCCCTGGGACTGCGGGTACGTCTCTATCTCGATGCCGTTGAACTCGTCGGGGCTAATCTCCGTCATCGTGACTTCGATGAGCTTCGACTCCTCGTCGGGCGAGAGCCCCTCTTCTAAGATGACGATGTTGCCGTCGCGGACGCCGTCGAGGATGAGACGGATCTTCTCCATGCTCGCGAGCCCTTCCATACGGGCTCCGCTGATGAGGTCGATCTGCACCCCGTCGTCGCCGGGTGTGACTTCAGGCATGATACTCACCCGAAGTACTCCGCTATCTTGTCGTACACTTCGTCCATGTTGTTACCTTCCAGCGCGGAGAGCGGTACCGTCTCGTGTTGCGGAAACGCGTTCGATATCCGCTGTACGTTCGCGTCCTCCAAGTCGGTCTTGTTCGCGAAGATGAGGACGGGGAGGTCCTGGCTCTCGATGATGCCGATGAGCATCGTGTTCACCTGCGTGAACGGGTCCTCGGTGCTGTCGAGCACGTAGACGACGCCGTCGACGTCCTCGCGGAGCCAGTGCATGGCCTCGGCGACGCCCTCGGTGGCCTCTCGGGACCGCCGGACGGCGTCGTCTTTCTCCATGTCGTGTTCGAGGAACTCCTTGTAGTCGACCTTGGTCGTCACGCCCGGCGTGTCGACGATGTCGATGGTGACTTTCCTCCCGTTGCGTTCTATCTCCACGTTCTCCTTTCTGCGCGCGCGGCGCGTCTCGTGAGGGACGTGGCTCTCGGGGCCGATGGCGTCACCGGTCCAATCGCGGGCGATACGGTTTGCGAGAGTCGTCTTCCCGGCGTTCGGGGGTCCGTAGATGCCGATCCGTCTCGGCTCTGCGTCCGAGAACATCCGGTCGACGACCCGTGAGATGCTGTCTCGTAATCCTGTAAGCAGTCCCATCCTGTCCTCCCGCACCTCCCGAATCCGTCGTGGAGGGGCGTATGCAGGTACCACATTTCTGCGCTTACTTAAGCACTACGTCAGACGCCAGTCACGTTCACGTCTGCTTTATCCGGTCGAAACCCGATTAACGGCCGAGTAGGCGCACGAGCGAAACCAACCGATGGAGTGGCGTTCAGGCAGAGATACTCCGTGGATAGAGAGATAATCTGACGGGAGAGAGTGTATTTTGAAGACAAGACACGGGAGTTACATACTCACCCGAGTGGCGTGACTCTCTACATCTTGGTGACGTGCGGACGTCACGAGGCATACGTCACCAATCGCTCTCATCTCCGAATGTCGTTTGCCGGGCGAAGGAAGGACTGAACTGGCGAGAAGAGGACGAACCGACGAGGTGGAGTAAACCGGTGACGCGCGACGGACTCAAAAACTGGAAGCTGAGTTCCGAAACGGAGTCGACCGGAAAGAGAGGTCTGAACGGTGGCGAATTGAAACTCTGCGTCCAGTTCGGCCGTACCCCCATTCCTCCCCCTACCCCTTCATTTCGAGTCGAGCGACCGAGTAGGACGGTCCGACATCGGGGAGAGGTCCACAGTCAGTGCTCTCGCCGCAGAATCCGAAACCGAGGCGGGACCGAACAGAAAGGCGACGGGACCGACTGGCCGAGGACTAGTCTGCCGTTCGGCTCTCGTCTCCTCCTCACCCCCCACCCCTTCGTTTCGGGTGGAACCCGCCGAAACCCCCCACCCCTCGTCCCGGTGACGCCCGCGTACCTAGTTTAATACAGATAAGAAGGCAGTGTGATTATTCTTTTCTTCTCTACTACGGGTTTGGTAATCATTAGACCATAGTAAAACCACCGGCTTTACAGACTGCCCGCGAACCCCCACCCCCACCTTCACGCCGTTCCACCCGAAACGAAGGGGTGGGGGAGGTGGTCGCCTCCGCCGTTTCGAGTCTACGACCGACCCGACTCACCGAGCCGGCCGTGAACGGACCGTACAGCGGGAACTACGGATTCGCGTGCATCCGAAACGACCCCGTGTTACGTCGGCGACCCCTCCGTTTCCGGTCGATAGCGACTTAATACCCATATTATCGACCTATTCGAACTAGAGTGATAATAGTTATCACGACTGTCTCTCTCTCCCGAGACCGTGCGACCGATAGACAAGTTTTTTGTAGCACCTCTTCGTCTGGTTCGTCTGCATCATCTGGACGCTCCGCTCTCGGTTCTGAGGTCGAATGCCACGGATACGACCGGCATTCCGCCCGTTGCGGTCCGTTTTCGGAGCGTATTCCAGTCGAAATGAGGGGGTTATTCACGCATGAACGACGACACACCGGCACGAGACGGAGAGGAGGGGTCGGATTCGGCGGTCGGAGACGCCGAGGCCGACGCCGGAGACGAACCCCACACGAAGGAAGGGGCTCGCGGAGACGACGAGACGCGGACCGACGCCGAGGGGAAAGCCGACGAAACCGCCGAGGAGGTCACGGCCGAGGATATCGACATCCGCGAGAGCATCGGTCCGAGCGGATCCGACATCGATATCTCCGAAGTCGACGGGCCGGGCGTCGACGGCGCGGGGGCCGAGGGTTCGAGCGCCGGGGACGGAAACGCCAACAGCACCGGCGAGACCGGAGAGTCGACGAGCGACGAGGCGGCGACCGACGTGAGCCTCGACGAAGTCGTCCTCGACGAAGAGGACGGCGACAGTCGCGGCCTGTTTGACGACCTGCTCTCGGGCGAACCCATTTTCGAGAACAAGGAGGTGCTCCGCCCCTCCTACACCCCGCACGAACTCCCTCACCGCACCGAGCAGATAAATCAGATGGCGACGATTCTCGTCTCCGCCCTCCGCGGGGAGACGCCGTCGAACATCCTCATCTACGGGAAGACCGGGACGGGGAAGACGGCCAGCGCGAAGTTCGTCAGCCAGGAACTCGAATCCACCTCCCAGAAGTACGACGTCCCCTGCGAGGTCGAGTACATCAACTGCGAGGTGACGGACACGCAGTACCGCGTCCTCGCGCAGTTGGCGAACAAATTCATCGAGAAGAACTTCTCCGTCATCGAGAACGAACTCGACCGTCTCGAAGACCTGAGCGCGCGTGCGGGAGAGGCCCCGGACCTGCTCTCGGACACCGAGTTCGATTCGCTCGACGCCGTCGAGGAACGCATCGACCAGTTGGAGACCGACCGCGAGGAGATGGAGACGGTGCCGATGACGGGGTGGCCGACCGACCGCGTCTACTCCACGTTCTTCGACGCCGTCGACTACAACGAACGCGTCGTCGTCATCATGCTCGACGAGATAGACAAACTCGTCGAGAAGTCCGGCGACGACACGCTGTACAACCTCTCGCGCATGAACTCCGAGTTGGACAACTCGCGCATCTCCATCATGGGAATCTCGAACGACCTGAAGTTCACCGACTTTCTCGACCCGCGGGTCAAATCGAGCCTCGGCGAGGAGGAGATAGTCTTCCCGCCGTACGACGCGAACCAACTGCGCGATATCCTCCAGCACCGCGCCGACGTGGCGTTCAAGGGCGGTGCGCTCACCGACGACGTGATTCCCCTCTGTGCGGCGTTCGCCGCGCAGGAACACGGCGACGCGCGACGCGCGCTCGATTTACTCCGGACCGCGGGCGAACTCGCCGAACGCGGGCAGGCCGACACCGTCGAGGAGGCGCACGTCCGGCAGGCGCAGGACAAGATAGAACTCGACAGGGTCGTCGAAGTCGTCCGCACCCTCCCCACGCAGTCGAAAATCGTCCTCTTCGCCATCATCCTCTTGGAGAAGAACGGCGTCCGAAACATCAACACGGGCGAGGTGTTCAACATCTACAAGCGCCTCTGTGAGGAGATCGACGCCGACATCCTCACCCAACGGCGCGTCACCGACCTCATCTCCGAACTCGACATGCTCGGCATCGTCAACGCCGTCGTCGTCTCGAAAGGTCGCTACGGTCGGACGAAGGAGATCTCGCTGTCGGTTCCCATCGACGAGACGGAGGCGGTTCTCCTCTCGGACTCCCGCCTCGGTGACATCGAGAACGCGCAACCGTTCGTCCAAGCCCGGTTCGACAACTGACTCTCCCGTCGCTCGCTTCTCGTCTCCCGCTTCCGTCGCCACCGAACCCCTTCGGTTCGACTCGAACCGGATTCTCCCGTTCTACGCGACGCCCGCCGTCGGACCCGCGGAGTCGAAACCGAGGGGTTCGACCGTCGGCGTCCCGTTTCTCGAAGCGGTCGCAGTCGGCGGTGCGCTCGTCGTCTCCGCCGTCGTCGTCGTCACTCCTCCTTCGGTCCCGTCTGCCGTCGGCACCGGACTACCCGTCTCGGCGGTCGCGGGCGTCGGAAGTATCGCCCCCGCCAGTTCGAGTCGAACGTACCCGAGGAGGGGAATGCGGAGTCGAGCGACGCCTTGTATCCACTCCGAGCGAACCGGTTCGGCGATGCGACTGGCCTGGTCGTATCGAGCGTTCGCGTCGCCCTTGGTGATGAACCCGGCGTGCGGCGCGGGGCAGTAACTCAACTCCTCGCAGTCGTCCGCGGCGATGTAGTCGGGATTCGCCCTCTCGTACCAGTTCTCGCCCTCTTCGACGTGGAAGCGCGCGCGGTGAATGATGGGAGACCCGACCCGCGACGGCGGGTCGTAGACGATGACGGACCCGGCCCCGCCGAACGACTGGTAGCCGTGTTCGTCCCCGATGTCGACGGTGACGATACCGGTGTCCTCGAAGGCGTAGTCGGGGGTGAAGCGGTCGGGTTCGGTGATGAACACGAGGTCACCGCGGTGCATGTGCGGCTCCATACTCCCGCTCTCGACGGCGACCATCGGCGGCCAGACGCCGGCGATGGCGAACAGGAGGAGGCCGAGAACGAGGACGGCGGAGACGCTCACCAGCAGTTCGCGGACGAACAGGAGGGGGCCGTCCTCCGCATTCAGCAGTCGATGGAGGGGCGAGTCCGACGACTCGGTACTCGACGCGTCGGGTTTCGGGCGAGGCGCGTCGTCGGAGGCGCCCGTATCGCCCTGGTCGTCGTTCATCTACCCCTGCTTTCTCCGCCGCCAAGTTTCAACGTTCTGGGATTCCCTCCCGACTCGGGTTTCAATACGCTTTTCTTCGACGTCGCCGTTCGACCGGTGTGCCTCTGGAGACGCCGGCCCGCATCGTCCGCGAACTCGCGCGCCACGGCTACAACGCCGAACGGGAGGCGGTGACGCTCATCGCGGGCGCCGCCGACCCCGGCACGACGCTCGCGCGCGCCGTCGAACGCGCCGGCCCCGACGCCTTCCGCGTCACCGCCGCCGACGTCCGTGCGGTGCTCGACGGCGGTCCGAACGCGACCGACGCGCCCGTCTCCGACCTCACCTCGACCGTCGAATCCACGACGGCCGAACCTTCGACTGCTGAACCACCGGCGGCCGAACCGACGACGACGGACGGCGGCGCGACGGCCGAGAGGCCCGCGGACGACTCCGGCTCCCCTACCCCCCACCCCTCTAATTCGAGTGGAAAACCGAACGACGAGAGTCCGACGGAACCGGAGACAACTGCACCCGAAACGGAGGGAGTGTGGGCCGGACGGAACCCCGACCCGTCGCTCCGGTCGTTCGACGTCGCCAACGACATGACCGGGCAGAGCACCGGGACGGGCGAGTACGGCGACTTCGTGAAGGTGTTCAAGGACCGCTACGAGAAGCTCTCGCGTCAACTCCGCGGGCGGGTGAACCACCGGCCCGCCGAGGCCATCCAGTCGATGTCCGGCGGCAGCGACGCGGCGATGGTCGGCCTCGTCAACGACATCCGCTCGACGGCCAGCGGTCACTGGCTGGTCGAACTGGAGGACACGACGGGGACGTTCCCCTGCCTCGTGATGAAAGACCGCGAGTTCGCCTCGGCGGTGGACGAACTCCTCTTGGACGAGTGCATCGCCGTCGAGGGAACACTCGCGGACGACGCGGGTATCATGTTCGTCGACTCGATGCACTCCCCGGACGTGCCGCGGACGTACAAGCCGAACACCGCCGACAGGCACGTGCAGGCGGCGCTCATCTCCGACGTGCACGTCGGGAGCCAGGAGTTCATGACCGGGGCGTGGCAGCGGTTCACCTCGTGGCTTCACACCGAGGAGGCCGAACACGTGGAGTATCTCCTCATCGCGGGCGACATGGTGGAGGGCGTCGGCGTCTACCCGAATCAGGACGAGGAGTTGGACATCGTCGACATCTACGACCAGTACGAGCAGTTCGCAGAGCACCTGAAGGAAGTGCCCGGCGACATGGAGATCGTGATGATACCGGGCAACCACGACGCCGTCCGCCTCGCCGAACCCCAACCCGGGTTCGACGAGCACCTCCGCGACATCATGTCCGTCCACGACGCGCACATCACGAGCAACCCCTCGACGGTGACGTTAGAGGGCGTGAAGGTGCTGATGTACCACGGCGTCTCCTTGGACGAGGTCATCGCCGAACTCCCCGCCGAGTCGGCCAGTTACGACGAACCGCACAAGGCGATGTATCAACTGCTGAAAAAGCGCCACGTCGCCCCGCAGTACGGCGGCCACACCCGCCTCGCGCCCGAGGAGAAGGACTACCTCGTGATGGAGGAGGTTCCCGACGTGTTCCACACGGGCCACGTCCACAAACTCGGCTGGGGGAAGTACCACAACGTCCTCGCCGTCAACTCCGGGTGCTGGCAGGCGCAAACCGACTTCCAGAAGTCCGTCAACATCGACCCCGACGCAGGCTACGCGCCCATCCTCGATTTGGATACGCTCGACATGACGGTCCGCAAGTTCTCGTAGCTCTCGTCTTCCGCCCTTCGTCCCCCGTCCCTCAAGTTCCCTTCGAGACGCCGCACGACCCTCGGTACCACACGTACTGTGCGCGGGCGCGACACGTCCGCCGCCCGTTCTTCAGCGTCCGGACGCAATTACGCCCGATGACCGACTCGGACACGCTGTTCGACTCCGTGACGCTGAACGGCCGGGAACTGGACGGTCGCGTCGGCCTCGCGCCGATGACGCGGGTCAGCGCGACGGACGACGGCCGCGCGACCGACGAGATGGCCCGCTACTACACGAAGTTCGCCGACGGGGGGTTCTCCTTTCTCATCACCGAGGGTACCTACACCGACGACGCCTACAGTCAGGGCTATCTGAACCAACCCGGACTCGTCACCGACGAACAGGTCGAGGCGTGGCGCGGCGTCGTCGACGCCGTCCACGACGCCGACGCACCCATCTTCGCGCAGTTGATGCACGCCGGCGCGCAGGCGCAGGGCAACCCGCACGTCGACGACGGCGAGACCATCGCCCCCTCCGACGTGCAACCGGACGGGGAGATGGCCGAGGCGTACGGCGGGAGCGGGGAGTACTACGTCCCGAACAGAGCCACGAAAGAGCAACTCGAGGACGCCCGCGAGGGGTTCGTCGAGGCGGCGAAGAACGCCCGAAAGGCGGGCTTCGAGGGCGTCGAGATACACGCCGCGAACGGCTACCTGCTCAACGAGTTCCTCGCGGCGGACGCGAACCGGCGCGACGACGAGTACGGCGGCGACCCGGAGGCGCGCGCTCGCTACCCCGCGAGCGTGGTCGAAGCCGTCGCCGAGGAACTGCCCGAGGAGTTCGTCGTCGGCGTCCGCGTCTCGCAGACGAAGGTGAGCGACGCCGAGTACCAGTGGGCCGAGGGCGCCGACGCCGCCGAGGCGTTCTTCGGCGCCTTCTCCGACGCGGGCGCGGACTACCTCCACGTCACCGACCCCGACATCACGGCGCCGGCGTTCGACGACGGAGGGCCGACGCTGGCGGAACACGCCGTCGAGTACGGCGACGCGCCCGTCGTCGCCAACGGCGGCCTCACCGACCCCGACGACGCCCGCGAGACGGTCGAGTCGGGGGCCGACCTCGTGACGCTGGCGACGGGAGCGCTGGCCAACCCCGACTGGCCGCGTCGCGTCCGGTCTGGCGGCGAACTCGACGAGTTCGACCCGCAGGCGTTCCTCGTCCCCAGCGCCTCGATATCCGACCACGAAGTGCCGTCCGAGGCGAGCGCCGACGACTGAACGCCGTCAGGGCTCCATCCCGAACCGCACCGTCTCCTCGTTCATGAACCGCGGTCCGGGGCCGCGACGCTCGAATCCGGCCCGCTCGGCCGCCTCGTGGTGCTCGGTGTCCGACGCGACCGCGAGGTACTCGACGCGTAACCGCTCGTTCGAGGCGAAGCGAACGGGTTCGCCCAGCAGTCGCTCGACGGCCTCGGCGGACCCGCCGAGTTGGGTGACGTGGACGGTGTCGTCGCGGACGTCGAACGCGACGAATCCGAGGAGTTCCGCGTCCGTCGCGTCGGTGTCGGCGTTCGGGTCGGACCCCTCGCGTCGCCGTTCGGCCACGCGGACCGTTCGGTCGTGGACGACGTTCCGCATCACGTCGGTCGGTACGTCGGCGATGGCGGCCAGCGATTCGGCGTCCGTTTCCAGGGCGTCGCGTACCTCCGCGTCCATACCGTACGGTACCACGCAGCAGTGATAAATGCGGCTGTCGGCCGGACGCGACGTCGTCGGTCGATCCGTCCGCCCGGGAGTCGAACTTGTCAGTCGTTCTGGACTGTCGGCGTCGGCAACGGTTGAAGGGGGAGACACAGTTATACGCGGCCCCACGCTACCCCCGCGCATGCCACAGCACCAGTCTCAGTCTCTGCGGGCGAATCGGCCGGGGGTAGGCCCGTGCGAGTAGTCGCGAAGTTCGGGGGGACCTCCCTCGGAAGCGGCGACCGGATCAACCGCGCCGCCGACTCCGTCGCCGCCGCCGTCGAACAGGGCCACGAGATAGCCGTCGTCGCCTCCGCGATGGGCAACACGACCGACGACCTCCTCGACGAGATTCAGTTCGAGGCGGACGACCGCGACCGGGCCGAAATCGTCTCGATGGGCGAACGGACGAGCGTTCGGATGCTGAAGGCGGCGCTGACCGCCCGCGGCGTGAACGCCCTGTTCATCGAACCCGGGTCCGACGACTGGCCGGTCATCACGAACGACCTCGGCGAGGTGGACGTCGAGGAGACGAGGCGACGCGCCGCGAAACTCGCGGCGGAGATGGACGGCGTCGTCCCCGTCATCACGGGCTTTCTGGCGCAGAACCACGACGGCGAGATCACGACGCTCGGCCGCGGCGGGTCGGACACGACGGCCGTGATGATGGGTCGCTACATGGACGCCGACGAAGTGGTCATCGTCACCGACGTCGAGGGCGTCATGACGGGCGACCCGCACGTCGTCGAGGGGGCGCGGAACGTCGGGCGCATCACCGTCGACGAACTCCGGAACCTCTCGTTCCGCGGGGCCGAAGTGGTCGCCCCCTCGGCGCTCTCCTACAAGGACGACACGCTCGGCGTCCGCGTCGTCCACTACCAGCACGGCGACCTGTTGACGGGCGGGACGCTCATCGAAGGTGAGTTCCACAACCTCATCGACATGCAGGAGAATCCCCTCGCCTGCGTCACCGTCGCGGGACGCTCCATCCGGAACCGACCGGGCATCCTCGCGGACCTCTCGCAGGCGCTTCGCGAACACGACGTGAACGTCGACGCCGTCGCCAGTGGGATGGACTCGGTCACCTTCTACATCGGCGAGGACCGCGCCGAGGAGGCCGAGAACCTCCTGCACTCGAAAGTCGTCAACGAGAAGTCGCTCTCCTCGGTCACCGTCGACGACGGCATCGCCGTCATCCGCGTGACGGGCGGCGAACTCCCGAACCGACCGGGTGTCATGCTCGATATCGTCCAACCCATCTCCGAGGCCGGCATCAACATCCACGACGTCATCACCTCCGCCACGTCCGTCGCCATCTTCGTCGCGTGGGACGACCGCGAGGAGACGCTCAGCATCGTCCAAGACGAGTTCTGAGCGTCGAAGCCGCGTCCGCTTTTCGACCACTTTCGACACCGCCACCCGCCGACGCACGACTCCGTTCATCGTCGTCCCATCCCGGCGGTCGAAGTTTCGAACTGGCACTCGTCCGCCGATTTCCGTCGGGAACCACCTTCACGGCGGGCGGCGTGTTCTCCGTATGCGCTCCTACAAAGCGAAGATGGTCGAACCCATCACCCTCCCCTCGCGCGAGAGGCGCGAGGAGGCCCTCGACGCGGCCGGGTACAACGCCTTCAACCTCGACGCCGACGACGTGTTCGTCGACTTGCTGACCGACTCGGGAACCGGGACGATGAGCGCCGAGCAGTGGGGGGCGCTGATGCGCGGCGACGAGGCGTACGCCGGGAGTCGAAGCTTTCGCGAACTCCGCGAGGCCGTCCGCGAGGTGATGGGATTCGAGCACGTCGTCCCCACACACCAGGGGCGAGGGGCTGAGAACGTCGTCTACGGCGTCCTCGTCGAGGAGGGCGACGCGGTGCCGAACAACGCACACTTCGACACGACGCGCGCCCACGTCGCCAATCAGGGTGCGGACCCCGTTGACTGCCCGCACGAACTCGCCCGCGACCCGGACGCCGACCACCCGTTCAAGGGGAACTTCGACGTGGACGCGGGGTGGGAGTTGGTCGAGGACGTGGGCGCCGAATCGATTCCGGTCGTCGTCCTCACCGTGACGAACAACTCCGTCGCCGGGCAACCCGTCAGCGTCGCCAACACGCGGGAGGTGGCCGCCTTCGCCGACGAGATAGACGCGACGTTCGTGATAGACGCCTGCCGGTTCGCCGAAAACGCCCACTTCGTCCGGGAGCGAGAGGCCGAGTTCGCGGACGCGACGGTCGCCGAAATCGCCCGCGAACAACTCTCCTACGCCGATGCGGTGACGATGTCCGGCAAGAAGGACGCCCTCGTCAACATCGGCGGGTTCGCCGCGATGGACGACCCCGACCTGTTCGAGGCGGCCAAGCAACGGTGCATCCTCTACGAGGGCTTTCCCACCTACGGCGGCCTCGCCGGGCGCGACGTGGCGGCGATGGCCGTCGGCCTCCGAGAGGCCGTCGAACCCCCCTACGTGAGAGAGCGGGTCGAACAGGTGGCCGAACTGGGTCGCCTCCTGACCGACGCCGGCGTCCCCGTCTACGAACCGACCGGCGGCCACGCCGTCTACGTCGACGCCGAGTCCGTCCTCCCGCACGTCCCGAAAGAGCGGTTCCCCGGACAGGAACTCGTCTGCGCGCTCTATCTCGAAGGCGGCGTCCGCGGCGTCGAACTCGGCGGGTTCGCGTTCCCCGGCACCGACCGTCCTGACCTCGTCAGATTAGCCCTCCCGCGTCGGACGTACTCGCGCGAACATCTCGAACACGTCGCGGAGACGGCCGCCGCGGTGCGGGAGTCCGCGGAGTGCTACGAGGGATTGCAGATAGTCGAGGAACCGCCGATGCGCGAACTGCGGCATTTCTCGGCGCGTCTGGAACCCGCCGCCGCGTCCCCATCGGCCGACTGAGTCCGCCGCGTCGCTCGCGTTCCACTCCCCGCCGCCGGCCTCAGGAGACCGAACTGACGCTCTCGAGTACGAACAGCGTGATGAGGAGCCGGCCGACGGTCCCGACGAACGCCGCCACCGCGAACTTCATCCGTTCGAGGTCGAGTACGGCGAACGCGTACAGCAACAGCGTGTCGGGAAATATCGGAACCATCAGCGTCCCGGCCAGTCCGACGTAGCCGTATCGCCGGACCAGTTCGACGACGCGGCGCGTCGACCACCCCACGGGGTCGAATCCGAGCGACTGGAGCGCTCGGGTCACGGGACCGGACCGGGTGGCCCGGCGCCCGAGCGACAGCGCAACGACGCTTCCGAGCGCCTTGCCGAGACTGCTCACGACGATGACGAGCGCGATTTCGACCGGGGTGGGCACGCCGAGTTTGAGCGTCCCCTCCACCGCCGGGACGAGCACCGCCTCTCCCGGGAGCGGCAGGATGACGGCGATGAGCACCGAGTAGACGAAAATGAGCGCCAGTCCGCCCCACCCGCTCGCCGCCCGAACCGCGTCGGCGACGACTCCGTCCCCGAACCCGGGGAGGGCGAATCCGGCGGCCGCGACCGAGACGAGTGAGAGAGACATGATTGCTGCCGACGGCCGACGCGGCGCCGCGCGGCCGTCGCTGTGGCCACGTGAACGCCGAACGGGTAATCCCTGTCGGCCGCGCGGTTTCGTCGACGGTGGCGACGACGCTCGCCGAAACGCGGCGCGGGACGGTCCCGCGCCGTCGGCCACCCGCCGTCGGCTACCGCCCGTCGTACAGTCGCGTTCCGATGCGCTCGGGCAACCCGGCCTCGTTCACCGCCTCGACGACGGCCTCGATGTCGTAGTCGACGCGGCGTTCCTCCACCGACAGGTCCTCTAAATCCAGTATCGCGTACGCCGCGCGGTGGTCGCCGTCGCGCGGTTGGCCGACGCTCCCCGGGTTCATCACGATACCCTCCTCGAACACCCGGTGGTCCTGCACGTGGGTGTGACCGAGGACGAGGACGTCCTCCTCCTCGATGAAGTCGGCGTCGAACTCCTCGGGGTAGGTGTATTTGTCCCGTTCCCACGGGTGGTCGTGGACGAGTTTCACGCGCCCGTCGAACTCGGTTCGCTCGTCGGGCAGGTCCGAGAGCCACTCCATCGCGTCGTCGTCGAGCACCTCCCGGGTGTACTCGACGCCCGCGGCGGCCATGCCGTTGAACCGGAACGCCGTCCCGGAGGCGACGGCCCTGTCGTGGTTGCCCATCACCGTCGGCACGCCCCGTTCGCGGACTTCGGCGACGCACTCGGCGGGCCAGGGGTTGTAGCCCACCACGTCGCCGGCGCAGACTATCCCGTCGACGTCGGGCATGTCGGCGAGGACGGCGTCGAGTGCGACTCGGTTCCCGTGCACGTCCGAGATGACGGCGACTCGCATGCCCGGACGTACGCGAGGGAGCCCCAAAAACGACCCGCGGATTCGTCTCCCCACCGAAGACGACGCGGGGCGCGCGGACAGGCGGTGAGCGAGGGCGGGTACGTGAACGCTTATCCGCCGCTCGCGGGAACTCCCACCGACCCCCGAATGACCCTCCTCCAGTCCGTCGCCGGCGAGATGAAGGCGCTGTGGGGCGACGGCCGAGGAACGTCGCTCGTCGCCATCGCGGGCGGGTGGGGGACGCTCCTCGGCGCGCGGATGATCTATCCGGTCTTGCTGCCGTACCTGCGGGACTCCTTCGACATCAGCCTCACCGCCGCGGGCTTTCTCGTGACGGTCCTGTGGCTCGGGTCGGCCGTCGGGCAACTCCCCGGCGGCCTCCTCGCGGACCGCTACAGCGAGCGGTCGGTGATGAGCGTCGGCGCCGTCCTCGCCGCGGCGGCGTTGGTGCTCGTCGCCGCCGCCCCGACGGCGTTCGTCCTGTTCGCCGCGACGGCGCTGGTCGGATTCGGACAGTCGCTGTACCCCATCGCGCGCATCACGATGCTGTCGGAGATATACCCGGACCGAATCGGGAGCGCTCTCGGCGTGACGATGGCGACGGGCGACCTCGGACAGACGGTCCTCCCGCCCGTCGCCGGGGTGCTCGCGGCGGCCATCGCCTGGCAGGCGGGCCTGCTGTTCGTCGTTCCGCTACTCCTCGTGGCCGGAGTGGTCGTCCGAGTGACGCTCCCGGCCGGCACCGAATCGGCGTCCGAGGCCGCGGACCCGCTTCCGACGCAGAGCGTGCGCGACGTGTTCGCGGAGTTGCGGGGCTCGAACCTCGGATTCGTCTCGTTCATCCTCTTCCTCTATATCCTCATCTGGCAGTCGTTCACGGGGCTGTATCCGACGTACCTGGTCGAACAGAAGGGGCTGTCGTCCGCCGCCGCGGGGACGCTGTTCAGCGCGTTCTTCGCGTTCGGCGTCGTCGTCAAACCGGTCGCGGGGGCGGCGTACGACCGCATCGGGATGCGGAGCACGCTCGTCGCCGTCCTCGTCGGCCCCGTCGCGGGGTTGGCGCTCCTCCCGGTCGTCGAGGGGTTCTGGCCGCTCGCCGCCCTCACCGCCGTCGTGAGCACGATGCTCGGGTCGGGCGCCGTCACGCAGTCGTTCCTCTCGGACTCCTTCTCCGAGGAGGTCCGCGGCACCGGCCTCGGCGTCGTCAGAACGACGGTGGCGACGCTCGGCGCGGCAGGTCCGGTTCTCTTTGGCGGACTGGCCGACCGCGGCTACTTCGACGAGGGCTACGTCCTCTTGGCCGCGGTGCTCGCCGTCGTCGTCCTCCTGACGCTCCGTCTCCCGAAGTCGCCGTCATCGTCACCGTCGCACTGAGCGGCTTCTTTCGCTCACTCGCCGTTGTAGAAGCCGACGTCCACGTCGCCGTCGTCGTAGGTGACGCCCGCGGCGCAGACGGCGTGCTCGTACGCCATCCCGTGAGCGCGTTCGGCGATGTCGGCGGGGGAACCGCTCCCGTCGAAGGTGACCGGCGCGGGGTCGTCCTCCTCGTAGGTGGCGACGAGAAGGGGGTCCTCCTCGACGGGGCGGACGAGGAGGGCGTCCTTCCGGACGATGCCGACGTACGAGTCCTCGCCGACAACTCCGGCGATGCGCGGCGTGTCGTAGTCGTCCTTCTCGTAGTCGAGTGCGAGAAGCGATTCCGCGAGGGCGTCGCGGGCGGGGTAGCCGATGTCGAGTTTCTCCGCGACCGGGTCGACGTGCGACCCGTTGCCGACGACGACGCCGTCGCCCCCCTCGCGGACGCAGTTGTAGGAGATGTAGGGGTTGTCGCTCTCGGGGGCGTCCGGTGTCGGCGCGACGGTCAGGACGCCGTCGCGTTCGACGACTCGACGGTTGGGAAACGACCGGGAGGAGACGCGATACGCTCCGAAATCGGGACCGACGACGATGAATCGTCCGACGTACATACACGAGAGTGCATAGACGGACGCTAAATAGGTGATGATTTGTACACGTTCTTCCTCCGCGGAGCCGGCGATAGGGCCGTCGCGTCCCGCTCAGACCGACCGGGAGGGGAGGGGTTCGACGCGGAACACGTACTCGTCGTAGACGCCGTCGAGGTTCACGGGACTCTCCTCGGCGGTGTGCTCCCGACAGAGGAACGCCTCGGCTTCGACGGCTCCGTACCCGGTGTCCTCCTGGTATCGTTCGAGGACGACGAACGCCGCCGGTTCCTCGCACCCGCGACGGTGACACGTGCTGGGCGATTCGTCCTCGTCCCCCTCCTCGACCTCGTCGTCGGGGAGGGGCGGTTCGGCCTCGTCGGCGCGTTCGCGGGATTCGGCGACGTCTCGCTCCTGTTGACGGGTCTCCGCGTTACGGGCCTGCTTCTCTCGTCCCTTCTTCGTGTCTGCCATACCGTCTACAGGCGGATGGGAGGGATAACCCTGTGGTCGGTTCGGCGCGCCGCCCGCGTCGGGCGTGCGGCGCGCGAACCCTCCGGTTCGTTCCTCGACGTTCCGTAAACGGACGAGTATCTTATTCGTCACTTGAACCGGCGAGAGAATTGAACAATAGCTCGGAGAACTGTTCGATAGCGGGCCGACAAACAAAAGACGTAGGTGCCTGTCTTTCCACTACCCGACCAATGCTCGATAGGCTTCGCCATCCCCTCGTCGCCGTCGTCATCGCACTGTTGCTGACGGTACCGTGGATCGGACTGTTCTTCTCCTACGGCGGCTACGGCACCGTTCACCCCGGCGAGAACATCACTCCCGGCACGGCCGTTCTCGTCGCCGGCCTCGCCATCCTGGGTGCGTCGTTCCTGCTGGCGTGGGCCGCTGAAACGGCCGAGAAAGACGTTCCACAGGCGTTCGCCATCGCCGTGCTCGCCGTTCTCGCCGTCGCCCCCGAGTACGCCGTCGACGCCCTCTACGCCTGGCAAGCCGGCGCCGGGTCCGACCAGGCGGCCAACCTCGCCGTCGCCAACATGACCGGCGCGAACCGCATCCTCATCGGTCTCGGCTGGTCCGGCATCGCCCTGTTCACTATCTTCCGCGCGAAGAGCGGGTCCGACCCCGCGGTCGAACACCGCTCGGGATTCATGGCCGACGTGGTCGGCCTCGACCGCGACATCGCCACCGAGATAACGTTCCTCCTCGCGGCGACGGCGTTCGCCTTCTTCGTTCCCTTCAGCGGCGGTATCGGCCCCGTCGACACGCTGTTTCTCGTCGGTCTCTACGTCCTCTATCTCTTCGTCATCATCCGCGGCGGCGTCGAGGAACACGAGGAGAACGTCGGCGTCCCCGCCTACTTCCAGGAGAAGTCGAAGGGCGTGCGCATCGCCTCGGTCCTCGCCGGCTTCGCCTTCTCCGGCGCCATCATCTTCACCGCCGTCCACCCGTTCGCCGAGGGGTTGGAGACGCTCGGCCTCCAGTACGGCATTCCCGAGTTCTTCATGATACAGTGGCTCGCGCCGCTGGCCTCTGAGAGCCCCGAACTCATCGTCGTCGCCTACCTCGTGAACAAGGCGCGCTCCACCGCGGGGTTCAACGCCTTGATCTCCTCGAAACTGAACCAGTGGACGCTTCTCATCGGGACGCTCGCCGTCGTCTACTCCATCTCCGCCGGTGCCATCGGAACGCTGCCGTTCGACTCGAAGCAGGCCGCCGAAATCTGGATCACCGCCGCACAGAGCCTCTTTGCCATCGCCATCCTGACGAACTTCGAGATAAGCACGCGCGAGGCGGTGACGCTTCTCGTCCTGTTCGTCACGCAGGTCCTCGCGGAGTTCTACGTGATACAGACGTACGGTGAACCCGCCGCCACGAACCTGAGCATGACTATCCTCTACGCCTACACCGCCGTCTACCTCGTCCTCGGCTTCGCCCTGTTCTTCAAGCGGCGCGAGAGCCTCACCGAACTCGTCGGTCGCACTCTCTCGAACGCGCGCGACGCCGTGGGCGGCGGCGGCGGGAAGACGGAACACGCGGACTGAATCGTTCGACCGCTCTCGATACCCGATACGCCCGCCTCGATCCGCTCCTTCGTTTTCACTCGACGTTTGCCCTCGAAGCGTCGAGGAAACCCCGAACCCGAGACGAACGGTATCGCGGGCTTTTCTCGCTATTCAAACGCCGTTTCGAGCGGCGGAACGACCTGCTTCTTTCGGGACATCACGCCGGGGAGGAACGCCGCTCGGTCCGAGAACGTCGCGTCGAGTCCCGCTTCGACCGTCGCGGTTTCGTCGCCGGCCACGAGGGCCGTCGACTCCTCTTTCAGCAGGTCGGTCACGAGCAACAGAAGCGCGTCGTAGCCGCGTTCGGAGACGACGTCGTCCATCGCGTCGAGGACTGCCTCCCGTCGGTCCAAGACGACGGCGGGTTCCACCGTCTCGACTTGCCCGATGCCGACCCGACTGGAACCGAACTCGAACTCCTTGAAATCGCCCAGCACCATTTCGCGGGGGCTCTTCTCGCCGAGTTTGCTCTTGTGGGCGAGGAGTTCCTCGCCGTACTCCTCGATGTCGACGCCGGCGGTATCGGCCAGTCGCTCGGCGACCGTTCGGTCGCGCTCCGTCGTCGTCGGCGAACGGAGGACGACCGTATCGCTGAGCAGTCCGCTCAGGAGGAGGCCGGCGGTTTGTGCGTCGATGGTCGCGTCCGCGTCGTCGAATAGGTCGACCAGAATCGTCGCCGTCGACCCCACCGGTTCGTTTCGGAACGGAATCGGGGCGCTCGTCTCGACGTCGCCGATGCGGTGGTGGTCGACGATTTCGACGATTTCGGCCTCCCGCGCTCCGGATACGGTCTGGCTGTACTCGTTGTGGTCGACGAGCACTAACTGCTTCCCAGCCGCGTCTTCGAGGAGCGTCGGCGCCTCGGTGTCCCAGTAGTCCAACACGAACTGCGTCTCCGGATTCGGATCCCCGGCTCTGGCCGTGGAGACGTTCTCTTCCCCACGCTTCCGCTTCAGTTCGGCGTACGCCAACGCGGCGCAGACGGTGTCCGTGTCCGGTTTCCGGTGACCGATGACGTACGTCGGCTCTGACATACTCGCGTCGACGCAGGGACGACTCAAGAAACGACCGCCCGACTGCTTGGATACCTCCTCTGGGTCCGATAACCGTCAGGTACAAAATCCGTCATAGTTTCACGGCGAATTCGGCGTACACCCCTTTGTACGAGCAGATCACCCCCACGAGTCGCCTGAATCCGTTATTCGGCGGAGTACATCTACACTCGCCTCCGGAAGAAGACCGTGTCTTTCGGGTGTGGAACGACCCCCGTCGACGACGCGTTCGGCCGGTCAGTTGTCGCCGTCGAACGAACACGTTATCGGCCGAAATCTGCCGATAAGCGGGGCCTACAAGCCGATACCCGGACGGCACCGACGACGATCAGTTGGGTCCACCGCTGAAATCAATCGAACCCCAACATCTGAAACCCCAGTACACCCCGATAAATCGGGGGTGTATCGGTCGAATTCGGTTTCGAGCTTCGACGTAAGTCACCCATTCGCTCATTCGTGTGCGCTCTGTTCTCGGCTACACGGCCGCGAGACGCGCCGAGAACCAGAAATTGCTCCCCTCCGAACTCGCTGTTCTCATCGAACATCGAATACCACTCTATCGACTCGGCTCACCGCTACACGCTCCACAGCGGGCCACACTCCGGAGATTTCGGGGGTGTACGCCGATTTTAGCCCTCTTTTCCACTGCCCGATATCTGATATGTCAAATCTGTCTCCCACGGTTTCCACTCCACCGTCTCTCTCGAATACCGAGACCAGAGGAGAGTCGGCAGTGGGCTGATGTCTCTTGATCAGCGCACTGCACTGTCTCGCGTTCGTCCGTCGGCGGTGTCCACCGGGAAGCGCACCGCGCCACTTGTGCCAGCGTTCGGCTGTCGATTCCGCGGACCGAGTGGTGACCGCCGCGTGAGAAATAGTCCCTCGCCAGAAACGAGCGATGGCGAGCACCTCCCCTGCCGACTGTCGACAGGCGCTCAGAACCGCTGCGAATCGTCTCGACGAATCCCCGTCGAAGGCCCAGTACGAATCGCTGGGTCTCACCCCCGCGTCGGCCACCATTATTCGGACGATGGGCGGATGGAACGCCGCGAAGAAAGCGGCCGGGTTGGAGACGGCGGCGAGTCGCGGCAGCCGCGTTCACTCGAAGCCGGACGGCGTCGATATTTCGGATGATGCATGGGCCGAACTGAGCGTCGACCAACGCTGGCACTACCGACACCGCGAGCAGAACGCGACGCAGTCGCTCGACCGCCGGGCGCGACTTCGAGCGTGGATCCACGGTATCAAACGCGACCGCGGCTGTCTTCGGTGTTCGGAGACCGACCCTGCCTGTCTCGATTTTCACCACCGCGACGGCGTCGAGAAGACGGCCAGCGTCAGCACACTGGTCTCGAACGAACGCTCACGGGACGCAATTCGCGCGGAGATACGGCGCTGTGACGTCCTCTGTGCGAATTGCCACCGAAAGGAGCACGCCGACTACCGATTCGAGCGATTAGGCCTCGAACCCTCCGCGGTGGTCGCCGAGTTCGGTCGCGTCTCGAACGAGCGTATCGACGCCGACTGAGAAACGGCGACGTCGAACCGCCGGCTTCGTCCGAGAGCCGTTCACGTGATTCGATAGCCGCTCTTCGAGCGGTTTCGCAACATTGATACGCTATCGGGCGGAAGAGTTGGTTGTCCCGTTGGTACGAGCCGGCGGGTGGCTGCTGACAGACATGTCAGTCCCATGGGGTAGTGGCCAATCCTGTTGCCTTCTGGGGGCAACGACCCAGGTTCGAATCCTGGTGGGACTATTCTTCGACTTCAGGCCGTCGAGCGCCTGCGCCGTACGCTCGGATTCTTCGCGATGATACGGCTGAGCGAACTCGTGTCATATCTCGACGATTGTCAAAAATAGCGTGATTCATCGGACCGAGGTTCGATTACGCCGTCCGAGACGGTACTCAGCTATCCCGTAAGCGCGCTCTCGACCCACACTCGAGTCACAGGCGGTCGACGCCCGGGTCGATGCTGACGCCGTTGCTGCCGTACGCTTTGATTTCTCGGCCGAGCGTGTCGATGGTCTCGACGTCCTCGTCGTCGAGTTCGAGGTCGAGCGAGTCGAGGTTCTCGCGGAGGTGCGATTCGGTCTCCGCGCCCGCAATGGGCATGACGCCGTCGAGCTGCTGGGCCCACGCGAGCGCGACCGAACTCTCGGTCGTGTCGTGCTTCTCGGCGATGCCCCCGAGTTCGGGTATCATCTCGGCCCGGCCGCCGAGCAGCGGGCCGTAGGCGGTGGTCTGTACCCCGCGCTCGCGGTGGAACTCGCGCGAGCGCTCCTGCTGGAGGAGCGGGTGCAGTTCGATCTGGTTCGCGGCGACCGTCGGGTCGGCGTACTCTAGGGCGGTGTCGAGAATCTCGGGCGAGAAGTTGCTCACGCCGATGTTCGAGACGGTCCCCTCTGCGACGAGTTCGTTGTACGCTTCGAGCGTCTCTTCGGGGTCGTAGTCGCCGAGCGGCCAGTGGACGTAGAGCAGATCGATGGTGTCGACGCCGAGTCGGTCGAGACTCCCCTCGACGGCGTCGTGTACGTCGTCGTAGCCGAGGCTGTCGTACCAGAGTTTCGTGGCCAGCGTGAACTCGTCGCGGTCGACGTCCGCGCGTTCGATGGCGTCGCCGACTGCCGACTCGTTCCCGTAGAACTGGGCCGTGTCGACGTACTCGTACCCCATCTCGATGCCGGCGGTCAGGAGGTCGACGTCGGTGATGTCGAGCGTGCCGAAGCCGATCGGCGGGAGGTCTAGAGCCATGTCCGCGACCAGGTCGCTCACGGGAGTAGTAGTTACGGCGGTACGCACCTCTGAGCACTCGACGGGGGACGTATCCATCACCCGTCGCGCATTCTCGAAGTGAGTGTCGTCCCATGAGCGTCTCACCGGTCGTGCTCGGAGAGAAGGCGAGGAACTCCCGACGGAGTTCCGGAGAGCGCATCAGACTGTTCGGCGAGTGGAGGCGTCGAACGGTGCGCTCGTTCCGCGCGTGTTTTGTGCGCTGAAGAAATAGCTCGACCGATGCGCGGCCGAGTTCCCTATCGGAGCGCCGCACGCGTAGTCGTAGCTGTCGCCGCGTTCGCGTTCGCCGCCCGTCCAGTCGCGGCCCACCAGCTTTCGACTCGGTTCGACGCTCCCGTCCCGCTGGGACTACTCTATGCGGGCGCGGGAGTCACCGTCGCCCTGACCGCCGTCCTCGTCGCGCGACTCGACTCGACGCCGGAGCGGACTGCGACTCTCGGCGCGATTCCGCGCCGTTTCCTCGTCGCTCTCCGGTCGCTCGGCCGTGTCGGGTTCCTCCTCGTCTGTCTCGCCGTGCTACTACACGGACTCTTCGGGCCGCGCGCTCCGGGCGAGAACCTGGCGACGCTCGTCACGTGGGCGATCTGGCTGAAGGGCGTCGCGCTCGTTTCGATACTCCTCGGCAGTCCGTGGCGAATCCTCTCACCGTGGCGGACGGTCTACGAGGGCCTCTGCCGGTTGGAGGGCGAACCGATACGGGTCCGGCGGTATCCCGACCGGCTCGGAGACTGGCCCGCGCTGATCGGATTCGTTCTCCTCGTCGGTGTCGTCGAGAACCTCACCCGGATTCCGCAACTGCCCGAAGTGACCGCCGTCGTCGTCGCGTCGTACGGTCTCGTGATGGTACTCGGCGCGTTCGTGTTCGGCCGCGCGTGGTTAGACCACGCCGACCCGCTGGCGGTGTTCTATCGGCTGCTAGGGAGAGTCGCCCCCGTCGGGTCACGCGAAACGGACCGCGGAACGGTCGAACTCACCGTTCGCTACCCGTGGCAAGCCTGTTCTCGACCGCTCGATTCGCGGACGGCGGCGGCGTTCGTCGTCGCGATGGTCTATACGGTCACCTTCGACGGGTTCGCCGAGTCGCCGATCTACCGCGACCTCTACTTCGGCGCACAGGAGGCGCTCGGCGTCGGCGGGACGGTGAGTATCCTCCTGTACTGCCTCGGATTACTCGGATTCGTGGGGTGTTTCGCGGGCGTAACGGCCCTCGTCGACCGACTGCTTCGGGAAGGCGTCGCGCGCACCGGTGCGGGACGCTCGTCGCGGGCCGAGTCCGACGGCGGGTCCGTCCCGACGATATCGCTCGTTCTCGCGCCGACGCTCCTCCCTATCGCGGCGGGATACGAGTTCGCGCACACCTTCAGCTACGTCCTGACGTACGCGGGACGACTCCCGCGCGTCGCCGGTCTCGACCCGATCGACCCGCTGTGGTGGCTCTCGCTTCCGTCGTACTGGGGGATGCAGGTGTGTCTCATCGTCGCGGGTCACGTCGTCGCCGTCGTCGCCGCCGACGCCGTCACTCGGCGCCGCGCGCCCACGGAGCGCTGGGCGCTGATCGCTCACGCGCCGCTGGTCGCGCTGATGGTCGGCTACACCGTCCTCTCGCTGTGGGTCATCTCCCTGCCCGTCGCCGCCTGAGTCGTCGCGCTTCCGGGAGGAATACCGGAGCGCTCACGTCCGCCGAGATGCGAACTCCGTTCGAATGAGAGCGACGACGTTCCTCGCGATGCTCGGTATCGTCCTGGTTCTCGGAACCGTCGTCGTCCTCGGATTCACCGGCGGACTCGGGAGCGACGGGCTGGACGCGACGTGGACGAGCGACACCGGTCGAGACATCTCCTCGAATCACCACGCCGTTGCGGTCGGCGACGACCGAGTGTACGCGCCAATCAGCGGCGCGGACCGAACCGGAAACTGCGCGCTCGTCGCGATGAACGCGACCGACGGGTCGAGCGTCTGGAACGACACGCTTCCCGCGGCGAACTGCACGATTCACTCCGTCGCCGACCCGACGGTCGCGGACCTCGACGGCGACGGGCGACTCGAAGTGCTCGCGGCGACGACCGAACGGGAGGTCGCGGTCTTCGACGCGGCGTCCGGCGACGTTCGGACGCGACTCGGGCTCTCGAACTACGGCTACACGAAGCCCCTCGTCGCCGACCTCGCCCCCTCGCCCGGGCGCGAAATCGTCGCGGTCGACGTGACCGGAACCGCGTTCGTCTTCGCGTCGAACGGCACCGAACTGTGGACCGCGAACCTCGACGGCTACGTCTGGGCGCAACCGACGGTGGCCGACTTCGATGCCGACGGCTCGCCCGAACTGCTCGTCGGGAGACGGACGGGCGAGGCGGTTCTCTTCGCCGGAGACGGCTCCGTCGAATGGGACGAGACGGTGACGGAGAACGGGTCGCTGACGTGGGGGACGCACGGGCAGGCCGACGACGACCCGGCCCTCGAAGCGGTGTTCACGACCGTCGGAGGCGACGTGGTCGCCGTCGACGGCGGTACCGGCGCGGTCGAGTGGCGAACGAGCGTCGGCGAGTTCGCCGCCGTTCACGCGTTCGGCGACGGCGACGGAGACGGTGACGCCGAGGCGTACGTGACCGCGAAAGACGGGACGGTTCGTGCACTCGACGCCGCAACCGGGCGGACCGAGTGGACGATCGAAATCGTCGTCGACCAGGTCCAGATGATGCCCCCGCCGAATCTCGGTGACCTCGACGGCGACGGCTCGCCCGAACTCCTCGCGGCCGGAAACGACGGCAGCGTGACCGTGTTAGACCCTGCCGACGGCGACGTGTTGTCGACGTACGGCCGCGACGTTCCGATATTCACCCACGCGACGCTGGCGGACGTCGACGACGACGGCGCTCAGGAGGCGTTCGTCATCTACGCTGACGGGCGCGTCGTGCGATTAGAATACGAAGGCGGGTCGTGAGACGAGGAAACTAGGCGCTCCTTCGACTCGAGGACGAGACCGCGGTGAAAAACGTCGTTACGGACGAGTTCGGTACGACCGTCCGCACGGCCTCGGAACCCGACCCCGTCGGCGGACGCCAACTGGACCCACGTATCGTACGTCGACGACGGTGCACTGTTCCCCCGTCCTCTCTCCCTCTCGACGGCGCCCCGTCGATTCGAATCCCTTTAGTGGCTCTCGGCGCTACTGAGTAACCCAGCCGTCCGAGCGGGATCGCCGCTCCGGATTTCATCTCGACGCCTCGTCGCCGCGCAGTCTCCTGTTTTCCAGTCGAAACGAAGGGGTTCGTCGACGGAGAGATGGTTCGAATCTCCACACGAAACGGAGGGGTTCGCTTCGAGTTATTTCTCGACGTTCAGTAGCGCGACGCGTTCGCAGACGAGCGATTCGATGTCGCCGTCGACGACGGCGAGTTCGGCGTCGGTCACGTCGAAAAACTCCCGCATCCGTTCGCCGTCGAACCGTCCGAGCGTCCGTTCGTCGACCAGCATCTCGCGCAGGTCCGCCGCCGCGCGGGCCTCGTCGCCGCCGTCGACGAGGGCGACGGCGGGCACCTCGCCCTCGGAGACGCCCATCGTCAGCGCGTCGTCTATCTGGCGGCGGCCCGCGGCGTACAGCAGTATCTCCACGGCCCTGTCGCGGGCGACGTTCTCTCCCCGGTCGATGGCGCGGTCGGCTAGTTCGACGGCGCAGCGGAGGTGTTCCTCGCCCGCGACGTACCGCGCGTCGAACACCTGCACCGTCGCGCCCGTCTCCTCGGCCACCTCGGCGACGGCGGCGACGAACGCGTCGACGCTCTCCACGTCGGCGACGCCCTCGACGAACCTCACCCGAAATCACCCAGACTGGCCTGCTCCTGCGGGTCGTCCGCGTCGTCGCCGCCGCCTTCGGTTCGCTCGCTCGCTCGCTCGAACGTCGCCTCGGGCACGTCGGCCTCGCTCTCGTCCACGTCGTCCATCGACGGGTCGCGCCGCCCGGCGGCTTCGAGGACGTTCTCGGCGGTTTTCCGCCGCCCTCGCAGGGCGGCGAGAATCACGGACTTGTCGGCCTGTCTGAGGTCGTTCCGGGTCTCGATGCCGGCCTCGAACAGGCGGCGGGCGCGCTTGCGGCCGACGCCGCGCACCCCGGCTAAATCGAGCAGTTCGTCGCGGACGCCGTACTCGACGCGCTTTTTCGCCTCGCGGACGGCGACGGCCGAGGAGAGATCCAACTCCCCGGCGAGTCGTTCGGCCGCGCCGAGCAACCACTGCGCCGTCTCGACTTTGCCTCGGATGTCGCCGGGGCCGACGCCGTAGCGTTCGGTGATTCGGTCCTCGTCCACCTCGCGCGTCCAGTCTTCGAGCAGTCTGGCGGTTTTGAGGGCGGACAGCCACTCCTCGAAGCGCACGTCCTCGTACTCGGAGGGGACGCTCCCGAGCAGTTCGGGCTCGCGCTCGTAGCACTCCTCGGTGTAGGTCTCGCGGTCCCCCGACTTCAAGTAGAGTTGGTACATGTCGGGCGTCCGCGAGACGAGGTGGAACAGGCCGAGCGCCGTCGGATAGGTGCGGTCCGTCTCGATGGGTTCCGCGCTCTCTGCTCCCTCCTCGTCTCCCGTCGAGACCATCTCGCTGGCCCGTTGGAACCCGCCGGACTCGTCCGCCTCCTCCTCGGCGTCGCTCGCCGCGCGCCGAGCGTCGGCGTCTGAGACGCCTTCCAGTGCGCGGAGTTTCTCCTCGCGGTGGTCGGCGCCCCAGCGCAGGCCGTCGATTATCTCCGCGGCGCTCATCGGGTCGAGGTAGAGGCGCGAGACGGTGTGCCCGATGGCCGTCGCGGAGATGTCGTCCCCGTCCATCTCCACGAAGCCGTTCGCTTCGAGATATCGGAGGACGGTGTCGGTGACCCGTTCTAACCGTCCGGGCTCGTCCGTCTGCGTCGCGTACAGCGTCCGGTCGAGAAACTCCAACAGTCCTTCGCGCGTGTGGGCGAACCCGGAGGCGACGGTGGCTAAGAGGTGCGTCCGCAGGGCGGGTTCGGCGGCGAGTTTCGAGCGGACGGGTTCGGCGTCGGCCCAGACGTAGCGCTCGAACAGTTGGTCGCGCGTCTCGGAGTCTTTCGCCAGGAGGACGGCCTCGCCGTACGGGTCGAGGCCGGGGCGGCCCGCCCGCCCCATCATCTGGTGGACTTCGAGCACGTCAAGCGGTTTCATGCCGCCGAACTCGCCGTCGTAGCGCTGCCAGTCGCGGACGATGACGCGCCGACTCGGCGTGTTGACGCCCGCCGCGAGCGTCGGCGTCGCGGAGACGGTTTTCACCGACCGGGCGCGGAACGCCTCCTCGACCAACCGCCGGTGCTCGGAGGCGAGGCCGGCGTGGTGGAACGCGGCGCCCTTCGCCACGCAGTTCGCGAGCGTATCGCTCGTCTCGGCGTCCGACACGTCGCGTATCTCCTGTGCCAACTCGGCCAACTCGCTTCGCTCCTCGCCCGTGAGGTACTCCGCCGTCACGTCCTTCAGACGCTTCGCGGCCGCCTCGGCGTTCCGCCGGGAGTTGACGAACACGAGCGAGGACCCGTCCTCGTCGAGGGTGTCGGCGACGAGCGCCGACGTCTGTCTGCCGCCCTTCCCGACCGGAACCTCCCGCTGGCTCCCGTCGTCGAACGAGATGGCGTTGCCGTAGTGGACGCCCATCTTCAGGTCGATGGGTCGCCACTCCGACTGTACGAGCGTCGCGTCGAGCCACTCGGCCACCTCCTCGGCGTTGCCCACCGTCGCCGAGAGGGCGACGACCTGTAGCCCGGCGTTTATCTTCCGCAGTTTGCCCAGCGTGACCTCCAACGTGGGGCCGCGGTGGCCGTCGTTCACGAGGTGCACCTCGTCGGCGACGACGCAGGAGAGGTCGCTCACCCACCCCGCGTTGTTGCGGATGAGCGAGTCCACCTTCTCGGAGGTGGCGACGATGATGTCCCGGGAGGAGAGCCACTCGCCGCTGGACTCGTAGTTGCCCGTCGAGACGCCAACGTCGATACCGAACTCCTCCCAGCGTTCGAACTCGGCCTTCTTCTCGGAGGCGAGGGCGCGAAGCGGGACGATGTACAGCGCCTTTCCGCCTCGCTGTACGCTCGACAGCATCGCCAACTCGGCGATGAACGTCTTCCCGGACGCCGTCGGGACGGAGGCGAGGACGCTCTCGCCCTCCGTCACGCCCGCCTCCACCGCCTCGGCCTGCGGGGGGTACAGTTCCTCGATGCCCTCCGACTGCAACCGCTCGGGCACCCCCTCCGGCAGGCCCGGCACGTCCTCCGGTCTCATTGGCGCGGAGTAAGCCGTCACCCGGTTTAAATTGTCGGACCCGTCGGCGAAGGCCGCCGCGCGCCGTTCGATGTCGCGGCGTCGTCACCGCTTTGTACGCCCTCACCGAACGCCCGGCATGAAGATCCGCTACGACCGCAACACCTGTATCGGCATGTTCCAGTGCGTCGACGAGTGGGACGCCTTCGAGAAGAACCTCGACGACGGGAAGGCCGACCTGGCGGGCGCCGAAGAGGTCGAAGACGGCGTCTTCGAACTCGAAGTTCCCGACGGCGAGGAGTTCGAGGCCGAGTTCTCCGCGCGGGTCTGTCCCGTCGACGCCATCGAACTGTACGACGACGACGGCGAACAGGTCGTCTGACCGACACTGATTCGGCCCCCGATAGATAGCTCGGACGCCGCGGAGAAAGACGGTCTCGTCGCGACGCCGTCCAACGTTTCACGTATCGTGTCTGTCCAGATTCGAGTGGGGTTTGCACAATCGTTATGTACGCATGAGGAGATGTGGCGAGCGAGAGCATGACCCGAGATATCCACGGCCACCGCGTCGCCGAGTGGGCCGACCTCGTCGGCGAGTCCATCCCGGACGGCGTCGCAGACGGGTCGGAACGACTGACGCCCGACCCGAGGGGCGACCGCGACGCTGACCGACGATAACGGCCGACTGACGACAACCACCGACCGACGATACCTACCGGCGAGCACCGCACGCGACCGGAGATACACTTTCACCGCGGTTCGCTAAGCCTTAACCCGCATCGCGCCCAAGCGGGCCCAATGGCGGCCGCAGACGACCCCTCGCACGTCGACCACCCCCTCCTGAGCCCGTCGTTCATCGAGCGACGCCTGTACCAGATTCGGCTGGCGGGCGCCGCACGCGACGCGGATACGCTCGTCTGCCTTCCCACCGGACTCGGCAAGACGACGGTCAGCCTTCTCGTCACGGCCGAACGCCTCCACGAAATCGGCGGCAAGGCGCTCTTTCTCGCGCCGACGAAACCGCTCGTCCAACAGCACGCCGACTTCTACCGCGAGGCGCTGACGATACCCGACGACGAGATCGTCGTGTTCACCGGCGACGTGCGCCCGGACGACCGGGCGGCGCTGTGGGAGGACGCCCGCATCGTCATCGCCACGCCGCAAGTCGTGGAGAACGACCTCATCGGCAACCGCATCTCTCTGCGCGACGTGACGCATCTCACGTTCGACGAGTGCCACCGCGGCACCGGCGACTACGCCTACGTCTACATCGCCGAACGATACCACGCCGACGCCGAACACCCCCTCGTCACGGGGATGAGCGCCTCGCCCGGCGGCGACGAGGAGTCCATCCTCGAAGTCTGTGAGAACCTCGGCCTCTCGGAGGTCGAGGTGATGACCGAGGAGGACGCCGACGTCGACGAGTACACCTACGACACCGAGGTGGAGTGGGAGCGAATCGACCTGCCGGACGAGATTCTGGCGATACGCGACGCGCTCAACGACGTCATCAAGGACAGACTGGAGAAACTGAAGTCGCTCGGCGTGACGAACACGACGAGTCCGGACGTCTCGCAGAAGCAGTTGAACGGGATGCGCGCGGAGTTGCAGAAGCTGATAAACAACGACAAGTCGGAGGGCTACAAGGGGATGTCAACGCACGCGGAGGTGATGAAGCTCCGGCGGGCGGTCGAACTGGTCGAGACGCAGTCCGTCGAATCGGTCCGGCGCTACTTCGAACGGCAGCGCAACGCCGCCCGGTCGTCGGGGGCGTCGAAGGCGAGTCAGCGACTCGTCTCCGAACCCAAGGTGCGAGAGGCGATGCGGAAGGCCGAGTCGTTCGACGAACTCCACCCCAAGTTCTCCCGCACGCGAATCCTCCTCGCGCAGACGCTCGGCATCGAGGGCGGCCAGCGCGTCATCGTCTTCACCGAATCGCGCGACACGGCCGAGGCGCTCACCGACTTCCTCTCGGCGTCGTTCGACGTCCGGCGGTTCGTCGGTCAGGGCGACAAGGACGGCTCCGACGGGATGACCCAGAAGGAGCAACAGGAGACGCTGAACGAATTCCGGAACGGCGAGTTCGAGGTGCTCGTCTCCACCTCCGTCGCCGAGGAGGGGTTGGACGTGCCCGAAGTCGACCTGGTCCTCTTTTTCGAACCCGTGCCGACGGCGATTCGCTCCATCCAGCGGAAGGGGCGGACCGGCCGGCAGGCCGAGGGGCGCGTCGTCGTCCTGATGGCCGAGGACACGCGCGACGAGGCGTACTTCTGGATCTCCCGGCGTCGCGAAAAGGAGATGGAGTCCGAACTGCGCGACCTGAAGGGCGTCGCCGACGAGGTGGAGGCGGAACTCGACGACTCCCAGAAGGGGTTGGACGCGTTCGGCGGCGCGTCGGGCGAATCCGGCGAGTCAGGCGGTGCCGCGCCGCCGAACGGTGCGGACGCGTCGGCGAACGGCGAGGCGACAGACGCCGCGTCGACGACGGGAGCGAACGGCCAATCCGGTCTCACGGAGTTCTCCGCGACGGACGCGGAGCTAGCCCGCGCCGAGGACGACGCGAATCGAGGCGACGATGGGGACGACGGCGGCGACGGAGACGATGGAGACGAACCCCTCGACACCGAACCCGAGGGCACCGTCGCCACCGCCGGGCGCGACGATGACGTGGTCGAAATCGTCGTCGACCAGCGCGAACTCGACTCCTCCATCGCGAAGGACCTCTCGACGCGCGACGGCGTCGAAACTCGGTTAGAAACGCTCGCGGTGGGCGATTACGTGCTCTCGGACCGCGTCGCCGTCGAACGCAAGTCCGTCTCGGACTTCCTCGACACGCTCACCGGCGGCGACCGGTCGCTGTTCGAACAGGTGGGCGACCTCTCGCGGGCGTACGCGCGACCGCTCTTGATTCTCGAAGGCGAGGGCCTCTACGAGGAGCGGAACATCCACCCCGGCGCGATTCGCGGCGCTTTGGCCTCGCTGGCCGTCGACTTCGACGTGAGCGTCCTGCAGACGCGCGACGAGGCGGACACGGCGGAACTACTGTTGACCGTCGCGTCGCGCGAACAGACCGAACGCGACCGGTCGGTGAGCGTCCACGGCGGCAAGAGCACCAAGACGCTCACCGAACAGCAGGAGTACGTCGTCTCCTCCATCGCCGACATCGGCCCCGTCACCGCGCGCAATCTCCTCGAAGCGTTCGGCACCGTCGAAGCGGTGATGACCGCCCGCGAAGACGACCTGTTGGAAGTGTCCGGAATCGGAGCGGTAACCGCAGAGCGAATCCGAGACGTGGTCGGCTCCGACTACGAATAGGTCGACGTAACCCACGTTCGGGACAGTTCCGGGAGACAGAAAGTCATCCGTTTGAGCTGTCGGAGATATTACTATATCCTCACAGTGCGTATACAGAACGTATGAGCGTCAAACTCACTCCCGGTGCGGTGCGGGCGTTCTACGGAACCCCGCAACACGAGACGCGACCGCTGACCGACCCGGAAGCGGCGTGCGTCGTCACCGCACCGTCACCCCCCACCGACCGCGAACTGCGGTCCTACGCGGAGTGGTCGAGCGCCGAGCGAAGGCGGATTCAGGCGGAGGCGCTCCGCCGACGGGTCGAACGCGAGCGCACCGAGGAGACGTCGCCGGCGTCGAACCCCGGCGCCCGGGGCGTCATGGTACGATGGTGACGGGAACGCTCTCGTCGTGAACCACGGTGTCGGCGGCGCTGCCGAGGATGGCGCGCTCGATGGTGCCGGAGCCGTGATGCCCCATCACCACGTGGTCGAACCCCCGCTCTTCGACTAAGCGGAGTATCTCCCGACCCACTTGGTCGCCGGGGGTGACGTCCATCTCCAGGATAGACAGCTCCGGCTCCGAGTCGAGTCCGGCCGACTCGACGGCCTCGCGCGCCCGTCCGAGGACGATATCGGTCGCGTCCGTCTCGGCGTCGGAGAAGTGGACGACGTGAAGTTCGGCCTCGAACCGGGCGGCGAGTTCGGCGGCGAACGTCACGGCGCGGTCGCTGCAGTCCGAACCGTCGATAGGGGCGAGAATATCCATGCACGCACCTACGGGAGCGACCGAGAAAGAGGTGTCTGCCGCTTATCGGTCCAGCGCGTCCAGCGCCTCGGCCGCTTCGCGGGCCGCTTCGAGATGGGCCGTCGCCTGCTGCGGTTCCTCCGTCGCGGTCGACCGTCGTGCGTGCTCCGTTATCGCCCGCAGGAGCGCCTCGCGCGCCCCTCGCATCGAGGCGTCCGTCGCATTCGTCGCATCCGCCGCTTTCGCCGCTCCCCCCGCCGGTTCCGTCGTCCCCGTCGCTGGAGCGGTCGACGACTCAGCGGACCCGAAGGAGGCCGACTCCTCGGCGGCCGCCTCGGTCGACGCCGTCCGCATGTTCGAGGCGCTCCCGCCGTTCGAGGCCCCCGCCCGTGCATTCGAGGTTCCCGTCCCCGCGTTCGACGCTTCGGTGCTCGGCGCACCGCCCGCGTCGGACACCTCCGCCGGCACGTCGCGTTCGGCTTCCGGCGTCGGCACCGACGGCTCCGCCTCGCCCGCCGACTCTCCGTCTTCGACGGACCCCGACGCGCCGTCGGAGGAGGCGCTCCCGGCCTCGCCGTCGGCGATGTCCGCGGCGGCGGCGTCGGCCGTCTCGGCCGCCGCGTTCGTCTGCTTGCTCTGACAGTTCGGGCAGAACTCCGTCCCCTGATAGCGGAAGATGGGCGTCCCGCACTGGTTGCAGTGCTTGTTCGTCATCGTCGCCCCCTGCAGGAGGAGTTCGCTCATCCGCTGGGTCTCCTCGCGTCGCTCCGCGTCCTTCTCGTACTTCTCGCGGAGACGCTGTCGCTCCGCCTCTTTGTCGAAATCGCTCATATCTCGACGGAGGGCACGTGCGTCGAAAAACCCACCGGGACCGCCGACCGAACCGCCCCGCCCGACGACTGCGGCGTCGCGACCGTTCGGCTGTCGACGGATTTCGACAAACGACGAACTACTAATACGACGATAGAGGCGCGGAGGGGGCGGTTCCGAAGCGTTTAATCGGAATCCGACGCGTCGTTTACGTGGTATGACGAAAGTTAGCGTGGTCGGTGCGGCCGGGACGGTCGGCGCTGCCGCCGGGTACAACCTCGCGCTTCGGGATATCGTCGACGAACTCGTCTTCGTCGACATCCCGGACATGGAGGACAAGACGGTCGGGCAGGCGGCCGACACGAACCACGGCATCGCCTACGACTCGAACACGGAGGTGTATCAGGGCGGCTACGAGGATACGTCGGGGTCCGACGTGGTCGTCATCACGGCGGGCATCCCGCGAAAGGAGGGGCAGACCCGTATCGACCTCGCGGGCGACAACGCGCCCATCATGGCCGACATCGGGTCGTCGCTGGCCGAACACAACGACGACTTCGTCTCGGTCACCACCTCGAACCCGGTGGACCTCCTGAACCGTCACCTGTACGAGGCGGGCGACAGAGACCGACACAAGGTCGTCGGCTTCGGCGGCCGCCTGGACTCCGCGCGGTTCCGCTACGTTCTCAGTCAGCGGTTCGACACCCCCGTGAAGAACGTCGAGGCGACCATCCTCGGCGAACACGGCGACGCGCAGGTGCCCGCGTTCTCGAAGGTTCGCGTCGACGGCGCGGACCCCGAGTTCACCGCCGACGAACGCGAGGAGATTCTCTCGGACCTCCAGGAGTCCGCGATGGACGTCATCTCCCGCAAGGGCGCGACCCAGTGGGGACCGGCGACGGGCGTTGCTCACATGGTCGAGGCCATCCTCCGCGACACCGGCGAGGTGCTCCCCGGTTCGCTCGTCCTCGACGGCGAGTACGGCTACGAGGACACCGCCTTCGGCGTTCCGGTCAGACTCGGCTCGAACGGCATCGAAGAGGTCGTCGAGTGGGACCTCGACGAGTACGAACGGGACCTCATGGACGACGCCGCCGAGAAACTGAGCGATCAGTACGACGAGATTTCGTGAACTACCCCACCCTACCGCTCGCCTGACGGCTCGCGCTTGAGGGTGAGGCTTCCTGTTTCCACGACGCGCTTTGCAGATACGGACGTATCCACAGGGAGCGCAGCCTCCACAGGCGTTTCTTCGGAGCGTCCCGCTCCTAACCGCTTTTTGACACCGCGAGAAAGAATGTTCCACGCCGCGTTCGCATCTCTATCCGCCTTAAACCCACACGCCGGACAGGAGTGTTCACGAACCCACAGCGGTTTCTCGGTCGAAACCCCGCAGGAGGCACACTCTTTCGTCGTCCCGCGTGGATTCACGGCGACGAAGTGCGTCCCCTCCCGTTCGCACTTGTACTCAAGCATCCGCAGGAACGTCCCCCACGCCGCACCTGCCCGGTTCCGTGAGTTGCCCGGAAGTTCGACCAAACCCTTCGCGTCGAGGTCTTCGACCGACACAAAGTCGTACTCCCGAGCGTAGTAGTTCGAGAGTTTGTGGAGGAAGTCGCGGCGCTTGTTCTTCAACTCGGCATGGCGTTCGGCCACAACGCGGCGCTGTTTCTCCCAATTCGCAGAGCCGTCTTCCTTCCGCGAGAGGTCGCGTTGAGCGCGTTCCAACCGCTCACGTTCGTCCGAGAGGTCGATAGATTCGACGGCGGTTCCGTCCGTATCGTGAGCGTACTTGAGAATCCCCACGTCGATGCCGACGCACCGCTCGGGGTTCTCCGGTTTCTCCGGCGGGCCGTCCGGGGTTTCGACACCGAGAATGGCGTACCACTTGCCGGTGGGTTCCTGCTTGACCGTGACGGTCTTAATGTCGGCGTCATCGGGGAGGTCGCGGTGGAAAGTGAGCGGGATTTCTCCGAGTTTCGAGAGCCACAATCTCGTCCGACCGCTCGTGTTCTTGAGCTTGAAGCCGTCACCAGAAAGCGGAGCTTTCTGGTTGCTAACCAGAAGCCAAAGGCTTCTGGTGACCGGATTGACTGTAGGTGAAACTGCGGTACTCGTCCGGGGCTTTCCACTTGAGCGTCCCGACGCGGTAGCCGTTCTCTTTGCGTCCACGAAGCGTCGAGAGGTTGTCGTACAACCGTTGCACGACTTTCTGAAGCACTTTCGAGTGAACGTTTTTCAGGTCGTTCCACCACTTCTTGAGGCTCAGCAGGAGTTTCTGCTCGCTGTATGCCGAGGTGTCGCCGTTCCGATTCATGCGGTGGAGGAAGTGGTTGTAGACCTGTCTACAGGTATCGACAGTCCACGCTAACTGCTCTTCGAGAGCGTCGGACGGCCGGAGCCGATACCTGTAGTTGTAGTTCATCTACGAGCGTTCTTCGATGAGTTCGTCAAGTTTCTCTTGGACGAACGACGAGAGGTTGAGGTGGTTNAGCCGATACCTGTAGTTGTAGTTCATCTACGAGCGTTCTTCGATGAGTTCGTCAAGTTTCTCTTGGACGAACGACGAGAGGTTGAGGTGGTTGTCCTCAACCCACTCGGCTTGGTCGTCGCGGATAGAGATGTTCTTGCGCGTTGCCACACCACAATATACACAAACTACACAAATAAGAGTTGCGATTACGTGGGCCTGTGGGCTGAGTGACGGACGTGTTTGAGAACCGTGCGGCGTTCACGAGAGCTTTGCTCTCGTGTGCGGACGAGACGCAGCGCGTCTCGTCAACGCTGTATCCCCTCCCTACTCACTCGCTCCACTCGCTCGTTGAGGAAGGGGCCTTAGCGCCTCAATTCAGGTAATCGGAGCGCCGCGTCCGCGTCGGGTCCGGTCCGCGTCCACCCGCGTTCCATTTTTGCGCTCGCCCGGCGAACGGTGAGCTATGTCTTCCGAATCCCTTCCGACGCGCCGCGTCGGCGTCTTCCTCGCCGTCGCCTTCGGCGTCGCGTGGGCCACCGCGGCCGTCATCTACGCCACCGGCGGCCTCGCGAACAGTCCGGTCGTCGTCCCCGGTCTCGGTCTCACGCTCGCGTCCGTCCTCCTCCCGACGGCGTACATGTTCGCGCCGGCCGTCGGCAACGTCGTCGCGCGACTCGTCACCGGCGAGGGCCGGTCGAACCTCCGGGTCCGCCCGCACCCCTCAGAGTCGCTCCGCGTCTACGCCGCCGCGTGGTTCGCCCCCGCTCTCCTCACGTTCATCGGCGCAGCGCTGTACTTCGCCGTCTTCCCCGGTCAGTTTGACCCCGCGCTGTCGGCCTACCGGACGGCGCTGGAGACCGCCGCGGGGGGCGTGCCGGTCGACCCGTGGACGCTCGTCGGTATTCAGGTCGTCGCCGCGCTGACTATCGCGCCGTTGATCAACGCCGTCTTCGCGTTCGGCGAGGAGTTCGGCTGGCGGGCCTACCTGCTGCCGAAACTCCTCCCCCTCGGCGCGACGCGCGCGGCACTCGTCGTCGGCGTCGTCTGGGGCGTCTGGCACTGGCCCATCGTCGCTATGGGGTACAACTACGGCTTCGGCTACGTCGGCGCGCCGTGGACGGGCTTTCTCGCCATGTGCGTGTTCACCGTCGCCACCGGCGTCTTCCTCGCGTGGGCGACGCTCCGGACCGACAGCGTCTGGCCTGCGGCGATAGGGCACGGCGCGATAAACGCCATGGCCGGACTCGGAACGCTGTTCGTCCTCGGCCGTCCCCACTCGCTCCTCGGACCGGCCCCCGTCGGCGTGCTCGCGGCCCTCCCGTGGGTCGCCCTCGCGGCGTGGTTGCTCCTGCGGGCCGACGCGTTCGCGTCGTGAGTGCCGTTCAGCTCCCTCACTTCGTTTCTTTATCGTCCGCGTGCGAGCACCACCGCTCCGACGACGACGGCGGCCCCGAGGAGGAGGAGTCCGGTCGCGAGGCTCCTGTCGTCCAGGCTGTACAGTACCAGCGCGCCGTTGGCGGCGAGAAGCACGCACAGACCCCCGGCGGCGAGGAGGCCGACTCGTTCGAATGTGGAGGACATCCCCAGACCGTTCGCGTCGACCGACAAAGAATCCCCGCGCCCTCCGGAGCACGACCCAGGGGAAGCGACCGACTCCGACGGCGTCGCGGGATTCGACGCCACCTAAGAGAAGAATAACGCGAGCCTGACTGTCTCCTCAAGCCGATATTTTGATGGTCTCGGTACCGGTCCGCGCTGTCGCGGGAGCGACCGGTCGGACGGGGCGGTAGGACTCGCGTACGATGCGTGAGTGGCCTGTTAACCGCTGTTAACCGTCGGTTACGCCCGCAGTAGTCTCCGCGTAGTTAGGTCCGTCTCGGGGATTCTATGCGGTATGAGCGCAGACGTGTACCGATACGACATCGTCGACGGCGTCGCCCTGTTCGACCTCACGGAGTTTGCGGTCGGCGGCGGCGTCCTCCTCGAACGGTTCTTCGAGACGGTTACGGCCGTCTACTCGCGCCCCGACGTGGACGCGTCGGTGTTCGTCCTCGACGACGACGGCGGCATCAGCAAGTGGTTCTTCGAGCGCTTCGACGCGCTCGCGGCCGAGATAGACGAGTTCGGCGTCCGGCGCGTGGCGTTCGTCGGCCCCACGGCGAAGCAGGTGGCGCTTCGCGGGCGCCTCCGCGGCACGAACGTCGTCGTCGAGACGCCCGACACGCCGCAGGACGCGGTGGACTGGGCGCGGGGACTCGAACCCTGAGTTGAAAATTAAGGGACCGCCCGCTACAACCGCTCTTTGAGCGTTGCCGCCGTCTTCTCGCCGATGCCCGGCACGTCGGTCAGATCCGACACCGTCGCCCCGCGGACGTTCTCGACGCTGCCGAACCGACGTAGGAGCGCGCGCCGCGTCTTCTCGCCGATGCCCGGCACGTCGTCGAGGACGGTCCGAACGTCGTCGCGGAGCGTCTGGTGGTACTGGACAGCGAAGCGGTGGGATTCGTCGCGGACGCGTTGCAGGACGTGTAGATGCGGTGAGTCGGCGGGCCAATCGTGCACCCGGTCGGGCGTGATGACCAGTTCCCGGTCCTTCGCGAGGGCGACGACGGGGACGTCCCAGCCCACCTCCGCGACGGCGTCCGTCGCCGCGCCGAGTTGGCCGTCGCCGCCGTCGATGAGGAGCAGGTCGGGGTCCGGTCTGTCGTCGCGCCCCTCGACGGCGCGTTGGGCCCGCCAGCGGATCAGCGCGCGCATGTTGTCGTAGTCGTCGTTCCGTTCGGGGAGCTTCTTCCGCCGGTAATCGGCCTTCACGGCGTCGCCGTCGACGAAGCAGACGTCGCTACCGACGACGGCCTTCCCCTGGGCGTGGCTCACGTCGAACCCCTCGATGCGGGAGATGCCGGGGATGCCCAACGCGTCCGAGAGGGCGCCGAGTTCGTCGTTCCGGGCCGGCCCGCGCCGGGCGTTCTTCAGCGCCAGTTCGACCAGTTTGGCCTCGCGGCCGGCGCCGGGGACGCGGACGTTCACGCCCTCCGCGCGCAACCACGCCAACACGTCCTCGTCGTCCGGACGCTCCGAGAGGAGGATGGCGTCCGGTAACTCGCGTTCGGCGTAGTACTGGGTCAGAAAGGCCGAGAGCACGGCCGCCGAGCGCTCGCCGCCCTCGGGGGCGTCGAGGCGGTGGCGGGAGCGGTCGACCAGTTGGCCGCGCTTGCTGTGCAGGCGCGCGACGGTGGCCGCGTCGCCCTCGATGGCGACACCTAGCACGTCGACGGCGCGTTCGTCCGACTGGGAGGCGACGGCCTCCTCGCCCGCGCCGTGGAACGACTCCACCGCTTCGAGTCTGTCGCGGGCGTTGGCGGCCCGTTCGAAGTTCTCCGCTTGGGCGGCCTCCTCCATCGTCCGGCGGAGCGGGTCCGCGAGAACGCCCGTCTCGCCCTCGAAGAAGCGAACGACCGACTCCACGTCGGCGAGGTAGTTCTCCTCGGATATCTCGCCGGTGCAGGGGGCCGTGCAGAGACCCATCTCGTAGTCCAGGCAGGGTCGGTCGCGGTTGGCGTACTTATGGTCCGAACAGCCGCGGATGCCGTAGTACTCCCGCAGCGCCTTCACCACCGTCTCGACGCGGCCCTTGTCGGTGTACGGCCCGAACACCGTCGCCCCCTCCTCGGGGTCGCGCGTCACGTCGATTCGCGGCACCGGGTGGTCCGTCAGTTGGACGAGCGGATAGGATTTGTCGTCCTTCAGGCGGACGTTGTACCGCGGTTGGTGGCGCTTGATGAGGTTGGCTTCGAGGAGGAGCGCCTGCGTTTCGGTGTCCGTGACGGCGAAGTCGATAGCCGCCGCGTGGTCGACCATCCGCCGGATGCGCTCGCCGCGCGGGTCGGCGTACGACCGCACCCGGGCGCGGATGTCGACGGCTTTGCCGACGTACAGGACGGTGTCGCCGTCGAGGAACTGGTAGACGCCGGGCCCCGTCGGGAGGTCGTTCGCTCGTTCGCGGACGTCGCTCGCATCCATCTACGCGAGATTACGCCCCGAACGGCTTGAGGCTGACGCGCGGAAAAACAGCGCCGGTCGCGGAGACAGTTACCGTCCGTCGTCGGCTTCGCTCGCGGGCACGGCGTCCGAGCGGTTCGTCGGCGACGCCGTTCCCTCGATTTCCCGCGCGTCGGCGTCGAGCGACGTCTCGAAGGCCTGCGCCGCGCGTCTGAGGTCGCACCCCAGGGGGGTCGCGTCGTACTTCCCCTCCGCGGTCCGTTCCACCACCCCACCCGACTCCAGTTTCGGAAGGTGGATGTGACCGAGGGAGATTTCGATGTCGGTCTTCCGCGTTCCGTCCGGTTCGACGCCGCCCGCGTCGGCGGTACGGCGACGCGCGACGATTCGCCGCGCCAACTCCTCACGGCCGAGCGGTTCCTCCGCGTCGGTCAACACCGCGAGCGCTCGCCGCCGTCGCTCGGTCGATAGCATCTCGTACAGGACTCCGATGTCTTCCCGCCCCATGGTGTCTGGAGAACTGTTTTGCCCGCAGTTAATACTTACTAAAATTACATTTTATTTCCGACAGTTGGGCGGACGCGGCTCGTCGTCGCCGGACCGCTCACCGCCGGACGGCGGTTCCCCGCGGACCAACTCCGGAGACGGCGGATGCTCCGTGAGCGACAGGGTCAAGCGTCCGGTGACCGAGAACGTCGATGTGAGCGACTCTGACACCGACTCCGACGCCGGCGACGAGGACGTCCAGTGTTGGCTCGTCGAACGGACGTACACCGACCGCGGCCTCATCGACCTCGTGTACGCGACGCCCTCGGGCGACCGAGTGCGGCGAAAACAGATTTCGGCGACCATCATGCGCCAACGCGGTACCGAAGCCACCGCGGCGACGACGGTGGCGGCCGCGGACCTCGAACCCGTCGACGACGCCGAGACGCGCGAGCGCTACCGCACCGAGGTCGAACGCGTCCGCGGGGAGTACGCCCCCGACGACGAACTGTAAGCGCGGTTTTCGACCCGAGAACCCCCCCACCCGCGCCTCCCAATCTCAACGCTGATTTTCGCACCAAACGCTTTATCCGGGGAACGGACTACCCTCGCCCATGGCCGCCATCGAACTCGACGAGGTAACGAAGCGGTTCGAGGAGGGCGGGAGACTCTCGCGCCTCGTCGACTCCGTTCGGAACGCCGAGCGTTCCGACGACGTTACCGCAGTCAGAAACCTCTCGCTGACGGTCGAGGAGGGCGAAGTGTTCGGTTTCCTCGGTCCGAACGGCGCGGGGAAATCGACGACCATCAACATGCTCCTCGACTTCGTCCGCCCCACCGAGGGCGCGATTCGCGTCCTCGGCTTCGACGCCCGCGACGAGAGCGTCGACGTGCGCGCGCGGACCGGTGTCCTCCCCGAAGGCTTCGACGTGTACGACCGCCTCACCGGACGGCAGCACGTCGAATTCGCCGCCTCCTCGAAACGACTCGACGAGGACGAGGCCGACGTCGACGCCGTCCTCGAACGGGTCGGCATCGCCGACGCCGCCGACCGGAAGGCCGGCGGCTACTCGAAAGGGATGCGCCAGCGCCTCGCCTTGGCGATGGCGCTCGTCGGCGACCCGGACCTGCTCGTCCTCGACGAACCGTCGTCCGGCCTCGACCCCGCCGGGGCGAAGGAGATGCGCGACATCGTCACCGAGGAGGCCGAACGCGGGACGACCGTGTTCTTCTCCAGTCACGTCCTCGAACAGGTCGACGCCGTCTGCGACCGCGTCGGCATCATGCGCGAGGGCGAACTCGTCGCCGTCGACACCATCGATAGCCTGCGCGAGAAGTCCGACGCCGACTCCACGCTCCGGGTCGAGGTGGCGGGGGACGTTTCGGCGCTGGACGTCGAGGCGGTCACCGCACTCGACGGCGTCCGTTCGGTCACCGTCGACGCCGCCGCCGACTCGCTCACCGTCTCCTGCGTCGGCGACGCCAAGATGGCCGTCATCGACGAGTTGGAATCTCAGGGGCTCGACGTGACCGACTTCGAGACGCGCGAGGCGTCGCTGGAGGACCTCTTCCTCTCGTACACCGGTCACGACGCCCCGGAAACGGACGAAGCGGGCGACGGGCAGGAGGCCCACGCATGACGTGGCAAGCGGTCGCCCGCAAGGAGTTCGACGACTCCATCCGCTCGCGCTGGCTCCACGGGTCGACGCTCTTTTTCGTCCTGTTCCTCGGCGGCGCGGCGGCGCTGGCGTTCGGCTTCCTCCTCCCGGACCAGTTCAAGGACGCGTCGAACCTGTTCGGCTTCTTCGTCGACCTCGGCATCTTCAGCCTCTCGTTCCCCGGACTGTTCGCGCTCATCCTCGGGTTCGTCGCGCTGTCGACGTCGTACGGGTCGATAACCGAAGAACGCGAGACGGGAACGATAAAGCTCGCGCTGTCGCTGCCGAACTCGCGCATGGACCTCGTGGCCGGGAAGTTCCTCGGCCGCGGCGCCGTCGTCGTCGCCGCGCTACTCGTCGGGTTCCTCGCGGCGTTCGTCGCCCTCCTCGCCACGGGCACGTCGATCGGCTTCGAGTCGTTCGTCCCGATGATAGCGCTGACGGTGCTTCTCGCCCTCGCGTTCGTCTCCGTCGGTCTCGGCATCTCCGCCGTCGCCGACTCCAACCGCGAGGCGACGCTGGCGACGATGGGGCTGTACCTCATCTTCGGCATCCTCTGGAAGCCCATCGCCGAGGGCATCCCGAAGCTTCTCAACTACGCCGCCGAGGAGGCCGGCGTGGGTGCGCTGGAGAACTTCACCCGGGTGAAGATAGGGCTGTTCCTGAAGTATCTCAACCCGCTCCGGACGTACGAGACGCTCGTCGCGCAGGTGTACTACGGCCCCGCGCGGGCCCGTCTGGTCAGCGCGACGACGGGCGAGCAACTCGCCGTGGCCAACCAGTTCGCTCCGGCGCAGGGCGGCGTGCCCATCTACCTCTCCGGGGGGGCGATGCTGCTCGTCTTCTTGGCGTGGATAGTCGTCCCCACCCTCGTCGGCTACTACGTCTTCCGCGAGCGAGACCTCTGAATCCGAGACGCGTCAGAGTCCTTTTCGCGAGTTCTCTCCCGACTGTCCGCTCTCTTTACCGATCCGTCGAAAGACCGTATCGCGTCGTGCGCTGCTTCTCACCGGTCTCCGTCGACCGACGGGAGCAGCGACAGCGCCCGGTCGACGAGGTCCGGGTCGTACGTCCAGACGCCGCGAAAGGTTTCGTCCGGCCGCTGTTCGGCGACGAGCGCCACCCCCTGTTCGCGCTCCTCGCCGCCGTCGAACACGAGAAACCAGTAGCGACCGATCTCCTCGGCGGGTTCGGTGTGCAGCGTCGCGTTCGGTTCATCGAGCGGTTCGACCCGCTCCCCGTCCGCGACGTAGATGTGCACGTCCAGCGCCGTTTCGGCGGCCAACTCCCGGTACAGCCCCCGCTGGGGAGCGAACGCCGTCGCCGACTGGAACCCCGTGTGCAACACCCCGTTCCCCACCCGCCACGCGCGGTCCTCGAACTCCCGCACGGTCAACAGCAGTTGGCGTTTCGACAGTGACGCGAACACCGTGTCGTCCAGCAATTCGACGATGATAGCGTATGCCTCGGAGTGCTCGTCCATCTCGCCGCGCCGGTTTCGGGACCAGCCGACGTGTTCGCGGAGCGCTTCGACGGGCATCGCCCCCCGGAACTGTCCGCCCGCCCGGACGATGAGGAACGGTTCGGGTCCGCGCGGCGGAATCGCTCGGAACTCGACGTCGAGGTTCCGAGTGTCCAGCCGTTCGATGAGGTCGCCGGCCTCCGGCGCGTAGTACGTGACTGACTTTCGGCGTCGCTCGGCCGCATCCAGTATCGCCCTCAGACCCGCCGCGTCGTCGCTTGCCATCTCGGGTCCCTCACGTCCTCCGGCCGGCGACGGCCCGCTCGTACTGGTAGCTGAACTTGATGAGCACCGTTATCGGCTCCGGCGGCGACGAGAACCGCACCGCGCCCGTCTCGATGTCGTACTCCACGAGGTCGCTCTCGGCGAGCATCGGGAGGTGGTTGTGGTGGAGTGCGACCAGCACGCGCTCGTGTTTATCCGGGCCGGCGGTGCCGTCCTCGTCGTCCAGTTCCCACCCCACTAAGATGTCGGCTAGCTCCCCGACCGTCGTCTCCGGACGTTCTAGAAGGAACCACAGGATGCGTCGCCTGCGACGGTGCGAGAGTACCCGAAACAGCGCGTCGGGTGACGGGACGCCCGAGAGACTCTCCCAGTCGTAGCCCTCGTACTCCGAGAGAGCCGAATCGTCGTCAATCATCTCTGTCAATCTCGTACCGAACTGTGCATTCGCTGTCAGACCGCTTCAAACCACCGGAAATCGTAAGAAAGTGAAACGTTAGAGGCGGGCACTCACCCGGTGGAAACCCGGTCTCCGGCGCTATTCTGAGATATTCAAATAACTTGAATCAGTTCCGTTCAAACGGCCGGCCGGACCGACCGACTACGGTGGGTAGTCGACGCCTCGCGCTTCGAGAAGGGCCGCGAACGCCTCCTCGTCGACCTCTTCCACGTCGTTCTCGGCGGCGTCGTCGCGCTTGGACTGCCCGGGGCCCTCGCCGACGACGAGGTAGTCCGTGTTCCCGGAGACGCTTCCGGTGGCGTTCGCGCCGTGTTCCGCCACCAGGTCCTGCGCCTCCCCGCGCGTCACCGACAGCGACCCGGTGAAGACGAACGTCAGTCCGTCCAGTTCGTCGTCCCCGTCCGTCGCTTCCGCTTCGGGTTCGACGCCGAGCGACCGCAACTCCGCGACGGCCTCGCGGTTGGTCTCGGTGTCGAAGAACTCGCGTATCTTCTCGGCGACGGTTGGCCCCACGTCCTCCACCTCTTCTAACTCTTCCGTGGAGGCGTCCATCACGGCGTCGAGGCCGCCGAACGCGCGGGCGAGGTTCCGCGCCGTCGACCCGCCGACTTCGGGCACGCCGAGGCCGACGAGAAACGCCGACAGCGACGGAGACTTCGCCGCTTCTATCTCGCGGACGAGGTTGTCCGCGCTGGTCTCGCCCCACCCCTCCAGTTCGGCCAACTCCTCGCGTTCGAGTCGGTAGAGGTCCGGTAGGCCCGTCACGAGACCCGCGTCGACCAACTGCTCGACGCGTTCGCCGCCGAGGCCTTCGATGTCCAACGCGCCGCGCATCGCGTAGTGGTCCACGGCGCGCACGAGTTGTGCCTCGCAGGCGAGTCCGCCGGTACAGAACGCCAGCGGTCCCTCGCGTTCGACCGGACTCCCGCAGACGGGACACGCCTCGGGGAACGCGAACGTCCCCTCCGCGCGCTTCTCGACTACCTCTTCCACGTCCGGAATCACGTCGCCCGCGCGTTTGATTCGCACCTCGTCGCCCACGTCGACGCCCAACCGCTCGATCTCCTCGGGGTTGTGCAGCGACGCCCGCGAGACGGTGACGCCGCCCACGTCGACGGGTTCGAGCAGAGCGACGGGCGTCAGGCGACCCGTCCGGCCCACCTGCACCACCACGTCCGTCACCGTCGTCACCTCCGACCGGGCGGGGAACTTGTACGCGAACGCCCACCGGACGGAGCGACTCGTCTCGCCGAGTTCTTCGCGCCGGTCTCTCCTATCCACCTTGATGACCGTCCCGTCTATCTCGTAGTTCAGGTCCTCCCGCGCGGCCATCATCTCCTCGCGGTAGGCGATGGCGTCGTCGATGCTCTCGGCGTCGGCGTCCACCGCCTCGTTCGTCCGCAGACCCCACGCCTCCAGTCGGTCGAGCGTCGCCGACTGCGTCTCGGGCACCTCGCTGGCGTCGAGCACGTCGTAGAAGAAACACTCCAGCGGTCGGTCGGCGGTGACGGAGGGGTCCAACTGTCGGAGGGTGCCGACGGCGGCGTTGCGCGGGTTGGCGAACGGTTCCTTCCCCTCCTCGACCCGTTCGCGGTTCAGTTCGCGGAAGGCGTCCTTCGGCATGTACACCTCGCCGCGGACGGCGAGGAAGTCGGGGTGGTCGCCGCGCAGGCGGAGCGGAACGGAGCGAATCGTCCGCACCTGCCGGGTCACGTCGTCGCCCCTGTCGCCATCGCCGCGGGTGGCCGCGCGGACGTACTCGCCGTCCTCGTAGACGACTTCGACCGAGAGGCCGTCGAACTTCGGTTCGCAGACGTACGTCACCTCCCCCACCGAATCGCGCACCCGCCGGTCGAACTCGCGCACGTCGTCCTCCTCGACGGACTGGTCGATGGAGAGCATCCGCGCGACGTGCTCTACCGTTTCGAGTTCGTCCAGCGGTTCGCCGCCGACGCGCCGGGTCGGACTCGACTCGTCGTCGAGTTCGAAGGCGTCCTCGAGATCCTGCAGGCGGGCGAACAGGGCGTCGTACGTCCGGTCGGCCACGAGGGAGTCGGCGGCGACGTAGTAGCGGTAGTCGTGTTCTCTGATCGCCTCTCGGAGCCGTTCGGCCTCGCGTTCGGCCCCCTCGCGCGAGAGCGATTCAACCGGCTCGAAGTCGGTGTCCGGGTCCGAGAGGAAGGGATTCGAGGGGTCGGCGTGCTCCGGTTCGCCCGCGTCCACCGGCGCCGTCCCGGCGTCGCGTTCGCCGGCGCCGTCCCTCGCGTCCACGTCTCCGCCTCCGTCCGCGTCCGCGTCGGCCTCGTCGCTCATTGCCTGCCCGTCGGTCCGCCGGCGCGAAAAGTCATCGGAACGCGAGTCGGTCGGACCCGTGTGAACGAACGGTAGCGACGGCGACGTTTGCACGCACCCGCACCGCTTATTCGTGGGGACCACAATCGACCACCTATGACAGAGGACTTTCTCCTCCTCAACCCCGGCCCGGTGCCGGTGACCGACGAGGTGTCGGCGGCGATGGACGAACCCATGGTCTCGCACCGGTCCGCCGACTTCGAGGCGGTGTACGAACGCGCGCAGGACGGCTTGGACTACGTGTTCACGGAGTCGACGCTCGACGGCGCTTCCACCGCCCCCGAGTCGGGCGGCACGTCGCTCGTCCTGAACGGGACGGCGACGATGGGCATGGAATCGGCCGTCGCCAACCTCGTGGGCGAGAGCGACGAGGCGGTCTCGCTCGTCAACGGCAAGTTCGGGCGCCGCTTCGCCCGCATCGCCGACCGTCACACCGACGAGGCGACGCGCGTCGAGGCCGAGTGGGGCACCTCCCTCTCCCTCGACGACGTGCGCGAGGCGGTCACCGACGACACCGAAGTGGTGACGATGGTTCACAACGAGACGAGCACCGGGATTCTGAACCCCGTCGCAGAGGTGGGCGAGATAGCCGCCGACCACGACGCCACGTTCGTCGTCGACGGCGTCACCTCCATCGGCGGCGACGAGTTCCGCCTCGACGACTGGAACGTCGACGTCGCCGTCACCGACTCGCAGAAGGCGCTGGCCGCGCCGCCGGGCGTCAGCGCGATGTGGCTCTCGGCGGACGTCGAGGAGAAACTGGACGGGGAGTCCGCGCCGTTCTACGAGGACTTGGAGTGGCACCTCCGCAAGGCGGAGAGCCACCAGACGCCCTTCACGAGCGCCGTCCCCCTGTTCCGCGCGCTGGCCGTCGCCGTCGAGGACATCGTCGAGGAGACGATGCCGACGCGCATCCGCCGGCACCGCCGACAGGCGAAGGCGTTCCGAGAGGGGTTCACCGCGATGGGGCTGGACCTGTTCGCCGACCTGCGGGAGGAGAGCGACTACTCGAACACCGTCACGGCCGTCTCGCTGCCCGAGGAAGTGTACGGCGACGACTGCGAGGCGTTCTTCGACGGCGTTACGGAGCGGAACGTCAGCATCTCCGGCGGGCAGGCGCACCTCGGCGGACAGATATTCCGCGTCAGCAACATGGGCGGTCTGCCCGACGACGCCATCCTCCGCGGCGTCCGCACCGTCGGCGAGGCGATGGCCGACGCGGGCGTCGACGCGGACGTGGAAGCCGGCGTCGACGCCGCGCGCGCTGAACTCGAAACGGTCGAGTCGGCGCACGCCGACGACTGAGCCCGCGTTTCTCCCTCTCTCCTTGGCCTTGTTGAAACCCTTCGCTGCTGACATTCAGGACAGGTGCTCTACTCGTCACTCACGACCAATGCGACTGAAACTAGCTTCTATACAAAATCGCAAGACGTGAAGAGGGTTTCAACAGAGCCCTCTCCTTCGCTACTCTAACCGACTGCGCGCCCGGTCTCTGACCGAGTCGTCGGGGTCCTCCTCGGCCACCCACCGGAGGAGGAACCGCGAGCGCGGGTGGTCGAGTCGCCCGAGGGCCGTTACCGCCTCCCAGCGGAGGTCCGCGTTGTCGGCGCCTCCGAACGCCGAGGAGCGGTCCCGCTCGGCCCCGCACGCGTCGGCGTTCGCCTCCCGGACGTCGAGGATGGCCTCCAGCGCGTCGAACACCTCGTCGCGGTCGTTGCCGACGCGGCCGAGTGTCTCCACGGCCTCGACGCGGACGGCCGGGCTCGGGTCGTCGCGAGCGAGGCGGCAGAGCCGGCCAATGCCCGCCTTGGTGCTGAGACGGGCGCAGGCGCGACAGGCGCGGCGGCGGACGCCCGGTCGGTCGTCGTCGAGTGCGGCGACGACCGTGGGGATGGCCCGCGGGTCGCCGATGCGGCCGAGGGCGTCGACGACGCTCGGCCGGCACTCCTCGTCCTCGTCGTAGGCGTCGCACAGGGGCGCGACCGACTCGGGGTGCGCCTGCGACCCGAGCGCCTCTATCGCCGTCGCCCTGACGGCGGCGCTCTCGTCGTCCAACCGTTCGAGCAGCGAGCGGACCACGCGCGTCCGCGTCTCCGGGCCGAACGCCCCGCCGTCGTGGTAGTCGGAGGCGCGCGCGCCGAGTTCGACGAAGGCGCCGGCGGCGGCGACTCTGACCGTCGGGTCGTCGTCCATGAGACGGCGCAGGAGGCCGCCCACGGGTCGCTCGTCGGTGAGCCACCGGACCGCGTCGATGGCCTCGCAGGCGACGGCGGTGTCCGGGTCGTCCAGCGCCTCCACGACGAGGGCCTCCGCGTGGACGCTCCGCGTCCCGCTGAGGACGCGGACGACGGTCTCGCGTACCTCCGGGTCGGTGTCGGTTCTGACGAGGCTGGCGAAGTAATCGAGGGCGTTCGTCGGGTCCACGTCGCGGGCCGCGCGGGCGATGGCGCGGCGCGTGGCGGCGTCGGACTCCGAGCGCACGGCGGCCAGTAGCGGGTCCATCGCCTCGGGGTCGCCGACGGTGGCGAGGGCGGCCGCGACGGCCCGGCGCACGTCCGGGTCGGGGTCGGCCAGTCGGTCGACGAGTCCCGGTACGGCCGCCCGGTCGTCCAGCACGTCCAACGCGCGGACGAGAGCGCGGCGGTCCGCCATCGGCGGGTCGGTTCGGAGACAGTTGACGAGGGCGGCCACGGCGTCGTCGTCCCCGCGCCGGGCGAGTTCCGCGGCGGCGGCGGCGCGGCGCGAGGGGTCCGACAGCGAGTCGCGGAGCGACGCGTCCGACCGGTCGGTCAGCGACGGCGCGTCGGTGACGTCGATGTCGCTCAGGTGGACGCGCGAGGCGTGGAGGCGGAGGCGGTCACCCGCGGCGACCGTTTTTCCTTCCGCTCCAGTTTCGACCTCGTCGGGGTCGAACGCCACGGTGCCCGCGCCGACGTGCAGCAGTGCGTACCGCTCGGGGGCGCGGTCGGCAGGCGTGCGCGCTGACGCCGGAATCGGTCCGACGGAGACGACCTCGCCGGCGAAGGCGTGGTCGTGCCAGACGAGGGCGTCCGGGTTCGGTTCGACGTGCCGTCCGACGCCGTCGCCGCGGGCGACCGCCTCGACGTCCGAGAGCCAGATTCGGGCGGCGGCCGGCGCGTCGCGCGCGCAGTCGTCGGCCAGCGTCTCGCCGTCGAAGGCGCCGAAGCGAGCGTCGCCGGCGGCGACGACGGCCGTCTGGGCGTACACCGTCCCGCCGTACGCCGTCTCCGGAACGGCGTCGAGGAGGCGGACGGGCAGGCCCCACTCCCCGAACCCCGCGGCGGCGACGCGGGCGGCGCCGACGCGTTCGCGCATCGGGGCGACGTCCGCCGCCAGCGCGGGATTCGCTCCGACGGCCACGTCGCAGAACGTCTCGGCCGTCCGCAGTATCTCCGTCAGGAACTCCTCCCGGTCGACGGTGACGCCCGTTTCCCCGTCCGCGTCTCCGTCCCCGTCCGAGTTCATTTCCGCGCGCTCCGACCCGACGCCCGTCGTTCCTCCCTCCGCGTCCGTCCGCCGGTCGGCGTCCGGGACGATCCGGACACTCTCGCCCGCCGGGACGAGGCGGTACCGTCCGCCGCCCCCGTAGCACTCGACGGTCGCGGGGTCGTCGGCGAGCACCGACTCCGCGGCGTCGAGCAGTCGGGCGCAGTGCCGACGGAGGCCGTCGCGCCCGCGCGTCAGTTCCCGACCGTCGGCCACCACCCGGACGACCGCGTCGGGATTCGACTCCCCGCCGCGGAGTCGTTCGTACACCGCGGCGTCGTACCCCACCTCGATTCGGGCGTCCACCGCGCCCGTTTGATTCGACATGAGTCGGAGACGTTCTGCGGAGCGAAAAAACACTTCGGTGCGCCCGACTCGCCGTCGTCGGCTACCGTAACCGCAGGTTATATCTCTCACGAGGAATATGCGTGTAGTACATGACACACGGGTTCCACACCCGGAGCCTCCACGCCGGGCAGGAGCCGGATTCTACGACCGGGTCGCGCGCGCCGCCCATCTACCAGACCACCTCGTACCTGTTCGAGGACGCCGACCGCGCCGCCGACCTGTACGCTCTCGACGCCGAGGGCGACGTCTACTCGCGCATCTCGAACCCGACGACGCGCGTGCTCGAAGACCGATTGGCGGCGCTCGAATCGGGCGTCGGCGCCGTCGCCACCGCCTCCGGCATGGCCGCCTTCGACGCCGCCGCGAGCATCCTCGCGTCCGTCGGCGACAACGTCGTCGCGTCGGCCGACATGTACGGCGGCACCTCGACGTACCTCACGAAGATGGCCTCGCGCCGCGGCGTCGAGACGCGCGTCGTGGACACCCTCGACTACGACGCCTACGAGGAGGCCGTCGACGAGGACACCGCGTTCGTTCACGTCGAGACCATCGCCAACCCCTCGCTGAAGACGCCGGACTTCGAGCGTCTGGCCGATATCGCCCACGAGGCGCGCGCCCCGCTGGTCGTCGACAACACGTTCGCGACGCCGTATCTCTGTCGACCCCTCGAACACGGCGCGGACATCGTCTGGGAGTCGACGACGAAGTGGATCCACGGGTCGGGGACGACGGTGGGGGGCGTCCTCGTCGACGGCGGGACGTTCCCCTGGGAGCACGCCGACTACGACGAACTCTCGGGGGAGAACCCCGCTTTCGGCGTCGACTTCACCGAACGGTTCGGCGACCGGGCGTTCGCAATGGCGGCGCGCCAACGTTCGCTCCGAACGCTCGGGAACCAGCAGTCGCCCTTCGACGCCTGGCAGACGATTCAGGGGGTCGAGACCCTGCCGCTCCGGATGGAGAAACACTGCGCGAACGCCCGCGAGGTGGCCGCCTCCCTCCGCGACCACGACGACGTGGCGTGGGTGTCGTATCCGGGGTTCGAGGACCACCCGACGCACGACAACGCCGGCGAGTATCTGGAACGCGGGTACGGCGGCATGGTCACCTTCGGCCTCGCGGACGGCTACGAGGCGGCCAAGCGCACCTGCGAGAACACCGAACTCGCCTCCTTCCTCGCCAACATCGGCGACGCGAAGACGCTCGTCATCCACCCTGCATCCACGACGCACGCGCAGTTGAGCGCCGACGAGCAACGCGCCGCGGGCGTCGGCCCCGACATGCTCCGCCTCTCGGTCGGCATCGAAGATTCGGAAGACATCGTCGCCGACCTGGACGAATCGATTCGCCGGGCCGCGGAGGCGACGCGGTAAGATGAAGACCGACAGCGGCACCGTCGACGTGGGCGCGTTCGACTTCGAGTGCGGCGCGGACATCCCCTCGCTCGACGTCGCCTACGAGTCCTACGGCGAGTTCGACGGAAGCAACGCGGTACTGGTCTGTCACGCCCTCACCGGCAGTCAGAACGTCGCGGGCTACGGGGAGAACACGGCCGGACAGGCCCGCGCGTGGTGGAACGACATCGTCGGCGCGGGGAAGGCCATCGACACGAACGACTACTACGTCGTCTGCGCGAACGTCCCCGGGTCCTGCTACGGGACGACCGGCCCCGCCTCTCCGGGTCCGGACGGCGACCCGTACGGCACCGACTTCCCGCCCGTCACGGTGGGCGACTGGACGCGCGCCCAGCGTCTCCTCCTCGACGAACTCGGCGTCGGCCGCCTGCACGCCGTCGTCGGCGGCAGCGTCGGCGGGATGAACGCCCTCGACTGGGCGCAGCGCTATCCGGACGACGTGCGCCACCTCGCCGTCGTCGCCGCCGCCGGCCGCCTCGACCCGCAGTGTCTCGCCCTCGACGCCATCGCCCGGCGGGCCATCACCACCGACCCGGACTGGAACGGCGGCGACTACTACGACGGTGACCCGCCGACGGACGGCCTCGCCCTCGCGCGCCAACTCGGTCACGTGATGTACCTCTCGAAGGCGTCGATGGAGCGGAAGTTCGGCCGGCGGGCCGCCGGCCGCGACGCCCAACGGGAGTCGTTCCCGACGGACCCCGCCGCGGCGTACTTCCCCTACCGCGACGTGGAGTCGTACCTCGACTACCAGGCCGAGAAGTTCGTCGAGCGCTTCGACGCCAACTCCTATCTCTACCTCACGCGCGCGATGGACGACTACGACCTCGCGGAGGGCTACGAGGACGACGCCGACGCCCTCGCCGCCTTCGAGGGGGAGACGCTCTTGCTCTCCTTTACGGGCGATTGGCACTTCACGACCGAGCAGTCCGAGTCGCTGGCCGAGTCGCTCCGCGAACTCGACGCGCCCGTCGCCCACCACGTCGTCGAGTCCGACCACGGCCACGACGCCTTCCTCGTCGAACCCGAGAAGGTCGGCCCGCCGCTCCGAGACTTCCTCGACGACGGCGTCGACGGCCGCGCCGTCCACGACACCGAAGAAGAACCCGAGTCGCTGCCGGACGACCGGGACTTCGCGCCGGTGCACTCCTCGCTGTTCAGTCGGTGAACGGCGGTTCGGACCCGAAGCGATTTCCCGCGTCCGAACCACCGGACCGGTATGTCACTCGCGCGTCTCCTCGGTCGTCTCGGCGGCCTCCTCGCCGCCGCCGTCGGTGCGTTCGTCGCCTACTACGGGTTGCTCGTCGGTTCCGTGACGGTTCCGAGAGGGCTGGACGCCCTCCTCGCCGGCGAGGTGAACGTCTTCGTCGTCATCGGTCTCACGGGCGTCGTCGTCGCCCTCGTCGGCCTCGCCGTCGCCGCGGGCCGCGGTCGGTCGTGGGCCATCACCGTCGGCACGCTACTGGTCGCCGTCGCGGCCCTCGGCCTCGTCCTGTACGCGTTCTCGCCCCTCGTCGTGGCCGTCACCGGCGTCGTCGGCTTCCTCCTGTTCTTCTCGGGGGCGTCGCTGAACGGTCCGCGAGGCGACGCGGCGTGACGCCGTCTGTCGCGTCGTTTTAACACCCAGTCACGCGTCCCCACGCGCATGGCGGACGACACAGACCACGCGGACGACGAGAGCGCAGAGAACGAGACGCCCGGATTCAGCACGCGGAGCCTCCACGCCGGGCAAGAACCGGACGCGGCCACCGGCGCGCGTGCGCCGCCCATCTACCAGACCACCTCCTACGTCTTCGACGACGCGGACGACGCCGCGGACCAGTTCGCGTTGGAGAAGGAGGGGTACATCTACTCGCGATTGATGAATCCGACCGTGGCGATGCTGCAGGAGCGACTCGCCTCGCTCGAGGGCGGCGTCGGCGCGGCGGCCACCGCCTCGGGGATGGCGGCGTTCGACCTCGCGACCTTCCTGCTGGCGGAGGCGGGCGACAACATCGTCTCCGCCTCCTCACTGTACGGCGGGACGTACACCTACCTCACCCACACCGTCGAGCGACGGGGAGTCACGACCAAATTCGTCGACACGCTCGATTACGACGCCTACGACGAGGCCATCGACGAGGACACCGCGTTCGTCCACGTCGAGACCATCGGCAACCCCGCCCTCGTGACGCCGGACTTCGAGCGGTTGTCGGAAGTCGCACACGACAACGGCGTCCCCCTGTTCGTCGACAACACCTTCGCGACCCCCTACCTCTGCCGTCCCCTCGAACACGGCGCCGACCTGGTGTGGGAGTCGACGACGAAGTGGATTCACGGCGCCGGCACGACAATCGGCGGCGCCCTCGTCGACGGCGGGTCGTTCCCGTGGACCGAACACGCTGAGAAGTACTCCGAGATAGCGAAGCCGAACCCGGCGTACCACGGCGTCGACTTCTCCGAGCGGTTCGGCGAGGCGGCGTTCACCTACGCGGCCATCGCCCGCGGCTTGCGCGATTTGGGTAACGCTCAGTCGCCGTTCGACGCGTGGAATACGCTCGAAAAGATCGAATCGCTCCCGATGCGGATGAACAGACACTGCGAGAACGCGATGGTCGTCGCGGAGTTCCTCGAAGACCACGACGCCGTGTCGTGGGTGAACTACCCCGGCCTCGAATCGCACGAGACGCACGAGGAGGCGTCGAAGTATCTGGAAGGGGGATACGGCGGCATGATTACGTTCGGCCTCGCGGACGGCTACGAGGCCGCCCGCGGAACCGTCAACGAGGTGGAACTCGCCTCCCTGCTGGCCAACGTCGGCGACGCGAAGACGCTCGTCATCCACCCCGCCTCGACGACCCACCAGCAGTTGACCGAGGACGAACAGGCTGCCGCGGGCGTCACGCCGGACATGGTTCGCCTCTCGGTCGGTATCGAGGACGCCGAAGACATCGTCGCCGACCTGGCGCAGGCCATCGAGGCGGCGACGGACTGAGGCGGGGGACCGTCCGAGCGACTGTCCGAGCGAGAACGACCGACGACGAAGGGGAGAGCGATGGCCGCGGCAGTTCGAGGAGTTCTCCCCGGCACGACGGCCCGACCGCGGTTCAGCGACCGAATGGGTGACGTTTAACGGACGGAGCACCGAACGCAACTCGTGGTCGAAATACTCCTCATCGTCGGCCTCCTCGTCGCCGTCTTCGTCGGCTTCAACATCGGCGGTTCCTCCACCGGCGTCGCCTTCGGTCCGGCGGTCGGCAGCGGCCTCCTCAGCAAACTCGCCGCGGGCGCGCTGATGACCGCGTTCGCCCTGTTCGGCGCGTGGACCGCCGGCCGCGAAGTGATAAAGACGATGGGCGGTCAGATCGTCCCGCAGTCGGAGTTCACGCTCGTAGCGAGCGTCGCCGTCCTCTTTTTCGTCGGCCTCGCGCTGCTCATCTCGAACACGTTCGGCGTCCCCGCCTCCACCTCCATGACCGCCGTCGGCGCCATCGCCGGTCTCGGCATCGCCACGGGAACGCTCGACGAGGGCGTGATGCTCGAAATCGTCTCGTGGTGGATCGTCGCACCCGTCATCGCCTTCTGGGTGTGCGCGATGGTCGGCCGCTACGTCTACCCCTACCTCGACGCGAAACTCAAACTCGACAGTTCGCCGGGGGCACTCGTCGAGCTGGACAGAGACGGCGTCCCGATGCCGAAACTGGGTCCGAACACGACCGTCCGCGAGGCGGCCAGTACGGTTCTCGTCGTCGTCATCGCCTGCTACATGGCGTACTCGGCGGGCGCGTCGAACGCCGCCAACGCCGTCGCCCCCCTCGTCGGTAACGGCGCCCTCGGAATCAACGAGGGCATCCTCCTCAGCGCGGGCGCCATCGGTCTCGGCGCGTTCACCATCGCCCGGCGGACGCTCGACACCGTCGGCAACGACCTGACGGAACTGCCCATCCTCGCCGCTCTCATCGTCGAGACGGTCTCGGCGTCGCTCATCACGTTCCTCTCGTACATCGGCATCCCCGCCAGCCTCGCCGTTTCGGCGACGATGTGCATCGTCGGACTCGGATGGGGGCGGGCGACCCGCACGGTAACCATCGGCGAGGCCATCAGCGGGAAGTCCCCCGGCATGTCGGTGAACGCGCTGACCGCCGAGACGCGCGAGGACGTGCCGCCGGTCGGCGAGGAGTCCGAAACCGACCTCGCCGGGTCGGACTTATTCGACCCCGGGACGACCGGCCGCGTCATCTTCTTTTGGTTGCTCACGCCGTCGCTGTCGGCCGTGGCGTCGTACGCGCTGTTTTCGGCCACGCCGCTGTGACCGTAATCCGGTTTTAGGCCGGCCAAGCGGTCGGATTCTCCCGATTTCGAGGGCCCATCTTTTCAGCGAAAAACAGCAAAGTCTAATGGCGTGGGTCCTGAACCATGCGGTGATGCCCACGGTAGAATACCTCAACTACGAGACGCTGGACGACAACGGCTGGGATATCAACGACGACGACCTCTTCGAGAAGGCCGCAGACGCGGACTTCGACGACGAAGACTACGGCTCTCTCGAAGTCAACCAGGGCGAGTACATCCTCGAAGCCGCCGAGGCACAGGGCTACGATTGGCCCTTCTCGTGCCGCGCCGGCGCCTGCGCGAACTGCGCGGCCATCCTGAAAGAGGGCGAAATCGAGATGGACATGCAGCAGATTCTCTCCGACGAGGAGGTCTCTGACAAGAACGTCCGTCTCACCTGCATCGGGTCGCCGGAGGCCGACGAGGTCAAAATCGTCTACAACGCGAAGCACCTCGACTACCTCCAGAACCGCGTCATCTAACGGCCGTATATCTCCCGATATACGACCCGATGTGGTCGATTCGCACTCCATTTTTGACGACGGTCGCTCAACCGGCGAGCCGGCAGTCACGACGCCGATGTATAAATTAACACTGACATATCAGAATACAGTTCTATTCTACTTTCGTCTCAGAGCCTCTGACGCGCCGTCTCCGCTCCCTTCCGCAGCACCGTTCACCGCAGCCGAGTCGTTTATCAGACTGCCAGACAAATAAGTTCGCTAACGCTGTCCCATCCCGTTAGCCCTCCATGTCATCAGACGAACCCCTCGCCCTCTACGTCGACGCCGATTCGGACCGCTCCGACGCGCTTTGCTCGACGCTCCGGGAATCCCATCCGAACCTCCGACTCCGGACCGTCACGACCGCGTCGGCCGCTGAGACGGCGCTCTCGGAGTCGTCGGTCGACTGCGTGGTCGCCCGCCTCTCCCTAACGGCCGCCGAGTCGTCCGAGGTGAACTCGGCTGACGACGGTGCGACCGCCCTCAACGACGGCGACGCTCCGTCCGCCGGCGACGGCGTCGACTTCCTCGCGTCCGTCGCCGCGCGGTATCCGTCGGTCACGACGGTCCTGTTCGACGCCGAACACTCGCCCGAACTCCTCGGCCGGGTTCGCGGCGCTGACGTCGACGAGTACGTCCGGGACACCGGTCCCGACGACGCCGCCGTCCTCGGCGACCACGTCGTCGCCCTGACGACGCGGTCCGAACGGGAGTTCCCCACCCGGATACAACTGCGAACGCTCCTCGGCGCCTTCTCGGACGTCGTGCTCTCGATAGACGAGGAGAGCACGATTCGGTTCGTGAATCCGGCCGTCGAGAACGTCCTCGGCTACCCGCCCGACGAACTGATCGGGCGACCGCTCACGGTACTGATGCCCGAGGAGATGCGCGAACAACATCAACGGGGACTCGCTCGCTACCTTGAGACGGGCGAACGAACCCTCGACTGGGAGGAGGTCGAACTCCCCGCCGTCCACCGCGACGGCCACGAGGTCCAACTGAGCATCGCGTTCAACGAACTCCGCTACGACGAGGAGCGCCGATTCATCGGCGTCGCCCGCGACGTGACCGACCAGAAGCGCCGCGAGAGAGAGTTAGAGCGGTACGAGGCGATGGTCCAGACTGTGCAGGACGGTATATACGTCCTCGACGACCGGAGCCGGTTCGTCGCGGTCAACCGGGCGTACACCGAACTGGTTGGTCGGTCCGAGGAGGACCTGCTCGGCACGGCGGCGGCGACGGTGAGCGACGACGAGACCACCGAGGAGATAGAGTCGCTCCTGACGGAGTTGCTGCGGAACGACGAGAACGCCGTCACGTACGAGACGACGGTGTCGACGCCGCGGGGCGACGTCCCCTTAGAGGCGCGCATCTCGCCGTTCCCGCTCGGCGACGGAACGTACGGCCGCGTCGGCGTCGTCCGCGACATCACCGACCGGCAGCGCAGGGAGACGCAACTCGCCTCACTCAACGAGACGGCGCAGGCGTTGACGACCGCCGAGACCTCCCAGGAGGTGTGCGAACTGGCCGTCCGGGCGGCGGCGGAGACGCTCGATTTCCCCCTCTCGGACATTAAACTGTACGACGACCGGGGCGAACTCGTCGTCACGGCGCGCACCGAGGCCGCCGAGGAGTACGTCGGCGACGGGTCGCTGTTCGGCCCCGACTCCGACGTGCCGTGGCGGGTGTACGCCAGCAGCACCAGCGCGGTGTTCGACGACGTGGCCGCCGAGGAGTCCTCGGAGTCGCCGCTTCGGAGCGCGGTCGTTCTCCCCATCGGCAAGTACGGCGTCTTCGTCAGCGGTCGGCCGGAGGCGGACGCGTTCTCCGAGACGGACGTCATCCTGGCGAACATCCTCGTCGCCAACGTGCGCGCCGCCTTGGAGCGCACCGACAGAGAGCAGACGCTCCGCGAGCAGAAAGAGGAGTTGGAGGCGCGGACGACCTCGCTGGAACGCGTGAACCGCATCAACACGGTCATCCGCGACCTGACGCGGGCGCTCACGGAGGCGACCTCGCGCGAGGAGATAGAGCAGGTCGTCTGCACGCAGTTGGTCAACGCGGACCCCTACCGCTTCGCCTGGATCGGCGAACAGGAGACGGTCAGCGGCGAACTCGTCCCGAAGACGTCCGCCGGCGTCGGCCGCGGCTATCTGGACGAAATCACCGTCACCGCCGACGACAGTCCGACGGGACGAGGACCGGCAGGTCGGGCGCTCCGGACGCGCGAACCGCAGGTGCAGAACAACTTCCACACCGACCCGCCGTTCGAACCGTGGCGCGCGAAGGCCCTCCAGCGAGGGTTCCGCGCGTCCACCTCCATTCCGCTGGTGTACAAGGAGACGATGTACGGGGTGTTGAACCTCTATGCGGACGAACCCGGGGTGTTCGACGACTTGGAGGTGAACGTGCTGGAGGAACTCGGCAAGAGCATCGGCTTCGCCATCAACGCCCTCGAACGGCGCAAGGCGCTCGTCAGCGACCGGGCGGTCGAACTGGAGTTCCGCATGGACGACGTGGACGTCCCGCCCGTCACGCTAGCGAGGGAGACGGACACCACGTTCGAGCTGGACGCCCTGGTCGAACGGGGCGACGGCGAGGTTCGCATCTTCTTCGTCGTCGGCGGCATCGACCCCGACGAGACGCTGTCTCTCTCCTCGCAGTTGACGACCATCAGCGACGGGAGTCTCATCGCCGAACGCGACGACGGCTACCTGTTCGAGGCCACGCTCGAAGACGGGAACTTCTTCGGCGCACTCCTCGACTACGGCGCGTACCCCACCGGGTTCACGGCGACGCCCGACGGCGCGACGCTCACCGTCGAACTCCCCCGAACCGGGGATATCCGGGCGTTCTTGGATATGCTCCTCCGGACGTACGACGGGGTCGAACTCGTCGCCCGCCGCGAACTGGAGCGGCCCATCCAGACGGAGTCGGAGTTCCGAGCGCTCTACCGCAAGCGGCTCACGGACCGACAGGAGGAGGTGCTCCGGACGGCGTACTTCGCGGGCTTCTTCGATTGGCCTCGGGAGGCGACCGGAAAGCAAGTCGCAGAACTCCTCGACGTGTCGCAACCGACCGTGAACCGGCACATCCGCAAGGGCGAGTGACGAACTGTTCTCGCTCGTTTTCGGGGATCTGCGACCGGACGATGAATCAGTATAGCGCCGGATTACGCGGGGGGGATATCAGGATACGCCACAGTTCCATAGGGCTAGCTACGATACTAACTGATAGAGCAATGAGTGAGTGTCAAACAGTCTGCGTCAGTTCGGAGGGGGATATCTGCTTCGCCGTCGTCGACACCGTGTCGAAACTCACGGCCACCGATCCGCTCGAACTCGAACCGCTGGGGACCGTCGTCGACACCGATGCCGTCGAAGCGCTGTTCGCGACCACCGGACTGACCGGGACCGTCCGACACGACGCGGACCTGTCGTTTCGGTACGAGGGCTGCGACGTGACCGTCGAGAACGACGGAACCGTCTCGGTCACGCGCGCGCCGCCGACGGCGGAGTTCGAGTCCGAGCACCCCACCGTTTCCGTCGCCGACGTGGGCTCGGCGGCGGGCGGCAGAGGCGATGCCGACGGACGGTAACCCGGTGGACTGCTCCGAGCCACGGTCCTCGCCGACCGGGTTTCGAATCGGGCGCGTCACCGCCGGCAGGTGGACGCTGATGCGGTATCCGGACGACGAAGTCCCGGACCGGCGCCGTCGCAACGACGAAGTCGCAGAGGAGTGTCGCCCTCCGGACGACGCCGACGGGAAGCGGTGCGCCTCCTGTGGGGTGGAGATAGACCCGACGCACCGACACCCGGCCGCCGTCGTCCCGCACGACCCCTCGACCGTCTACCTGTTCTGCGACGACGACTGCAGGACGGCGTGGCTAGACGAGAGGGGGAACGACCGACGCGGCGACTGACGGAACCGACGAGGTAGCGTATCCGACCACGACTACGAAGCACCCGAGAACCACATGTCCGTACACACCGATCCGGAACCGGAATGCACCGACCGATACAGATACATCCAGTACAACGACGACGGCGGCACCGTCGCCGTCATCCAGGACACCGAGAACCACCACGCGTGGATTCAGTCGACTCACCACGTCCCGGTCGAACAGTGACGGTGCCCTCGACGCCCGCACGCCGCTGAGACGCTAGACGACGAATACGACCGTTCACTCTCCCGAAATCACGCTCACGAGATACGCCTCCGTCTCGCGTCCCCGGCGTTTCAACGTTCCAAAACGATAACTCCCCCCGGACTCGTTCGGCCTGTATGTTCGCCTCCGTACCAGACCTCCTCCGACTCGTCGTCCTACCCCTCCTGGGATGGGCGGCGTGGCGGGATATCGAGACGCGACGGGTCCCCTCCGTCGTGTGGTATCCGCTCGTCGCTCTCGGCGCGGCGCTCCTCGCGTGGGAGTCGCTCGGCCACCTCGCCTTCACGCCTCTCGACCAGTTGTACTTCCTCCGCGTCGGTATCAGCCTCCTGTTCGTCGCGCCCCTCTCGTACGTGTTCTGGCGACTCGGCGGGTTCGGCGGCGCCGACGCGAAGGCGCTCATCACCATCTCGATACTGCTGCCGACGTTCCCGCGGTACCTGCTGCCGGGGCTGGGACTCCCCGTCGTCAGGACGACGCTCGGCGTGTTCTCGATGACCGTCCTGACGAACACCGTCGTGCTCGCCGTCGGCTATCCGCTCGCCCTCGGCGTGCGGAACCTCCTCGACGGGAGCGTCGAACTCCCTTTGATGTTCCTCGGTCGCCGCGTCTCGGTCCCCTCGCTGTCGACGGCGCACGGCCGCCTGTTCGAGACGACGACGGGGTACACGAGGAACGGCCTCGACATCGACGCCCTGCGGATGTACCTCCGCTGGCGGGGGACGACGCTGGCGGAACTCCGCGAACGACCGGAGCGACTCCGCGACCCGAACAGCATCACCGAGACGCACGACCCGACCGACGGCGCCGTCGGCGACGGGATGGCCGTCGATGGCGGTTCGGTCGAGGCGGAGGACCCGTGGGGTGCGGAGGCGTTCCTCGAAGACATCGACTCGACGGCGTACGGGACGACGCCGGAGAAACTCCGGGACGGCCTGCAGGTGGTCACCTCGCGCGAGGAGGTGTGGATATCGCCCGGCATCCCGTTCCTCGTTCCGATGTTCTTCGGCACCGTCCTCGCGTTCACCTACGGCGACATCGTGTTCGGCGTCGTCGGGGCGCTCGGGTTGGTCTGAGAAAACATCGCCAACGCGACACTTTTGCCGCGCGCGGACTAACTGCCGCGCGTGTCCCGAACCACCCGCGCTATCGCTATCGGCGGCGCACTGCTCGGCGGCGCCGTCTCGTCCCTGCTGTATCCGGACGCGTTGCTCGCGGCGACGGCCGGTCTCTGCTGGGGGCTCGGGTGCGCGCTCGCGTACCGGGAGCGGGAGACGTGGACGAACGCGAGTCGAGATGCGTCGCTCGCGAACGCCGTCCCTTCGCTTCTCCTCTCCGGCGTCGCCATCTTCGGTATCCACGCGGGGTTAGCGATTCCCGACTCGCTTCGGTGGGCGCTGGTCGTTCTCCTCGGCGGCGCGATACTCGCCGCCGTCGGCGCCGGCATCGCCCTCGGGCGCCGGGGGACGGCCGCCCCGCCGACGGCGCCCGACGAGGCGATGAGCGATGGCGCGGACTGAGCGGACCCGACGGACGGGTGTCGATAGTGCGCGATTCGACGGTACACAAGACATATCGGCCGGAATCACGTGTGCTCACTCGATGACAGACGACGTCGAGGTCGATTTCGGGGCGGACGGTCTCGTCCCCGCGGTCGCGCAGGACGCCGACTCCGGCGAAGTGCTGATGCTCGCGTACGTCTCGCCCGAGGCCCTCGAACAGACCCGCGAGACGGGCCGCGCGCACTACTACTCCCGCAGTCGGGACGAACTCTGGGAGAAGGGGGCGACCAGCGGGCACACCCAGTCCGTCGAGGAGGTGCGCGTCGACTGCGACGCCGACACGCTCCTCTACCTCGTCGACCAGACCGGCGGCGCGTGCCACACGGGACACCGGTCGTGTTTCTACCGCACCGTCGACGGCGAGGAGGTCGGCGAACGAGTGTTCGACCCGGACGACGTCTACTGAGATGGCCGACGAGCACCCGACTGCGGCCGAGACGGACGACCTGCGGGGGCGACTCACCGAGGCGCGCGAGGCCCGCGACGCCGCCGAGTCGGCGGTCGCCGAGACGGGCGAGGAGTCGGTCGTCGCCGCCGCCGACGCCTACCGGAAGGCGACGCGACTCCTCGACCGGTACGAGGATTCGGCCGTCGGGTCAGGCGACTTTCAGGCGTACGTCGAGTTCCAGGACAAGTTCCTCGGACTCGTCGAGGACCTCCCCGAGGACCTGCCGCACCGCGAGGCGTTCGAGGCCGCGGCCGAGCGTCTGGACCGCCGCCGCCTCCGCGAACGCGACTTCGAGGGCGCGCGGGAGGACCTCGAATCCGCCGCCGCGGCCGTCGAACGCCTCGACCGCAGACGCGAGGCGCGCGAGGAACTGTCGGCGGCGCGGCGCGACGCGAAACTCCGCCGGAAGGATATCGACGCCCGCATCGAGGAACTGCGGCGACTGAGCGAACTCGGCGAGGCGGACGTGGACGCGCCGGTCGAACGCCTCCGCGACCCCGTCGAGACGTACAACGACGCCGTGACCGACGAATTTCGGGCGTACAAGCGGAATCTCTCGGCGTACGAGGTGCTCACGACGATAGAGGCCACGGAGTGGTACCCGCTCGTCGACTACCAGACGCCGCCGAGAGACCTCCGGGCGTTCGTCCGCGAGAGCCCCGACGCCGACGAACCCGTCCCGAAACTGCTGGAGTTCGCCGACTACACGGGGTCGAAACTCGACCACTACGCCGAGGACCCGGCGGCCCTCCAGACGGCCGTCGCCGTCCACCGGACGTACCTCGAACGACTCGACGCCGGCCCCCTGCGCGTGTCGTTCCCGCCGCCGTCGGCCGAGACGCTCCGCCGCCGCGCGGACGAACTCGTCTCGGTCTTGGACCGCTTCGCCGACGAGGAAACGGTAGCCCGCCTGCGCGAGGTTCGGGCGCTGACGCGACTGGACGACTACGACCGCCTCCGGACGGCGGCGCGCGCCCGCACGGAACTGACCGACGACGAACTCGACCGTCTCCGCTCGGGCGCCGTCGAGACGGACCTGCGCGAACTCCGCGAGGCGCGCGAGAAACTGACCGCCGAACTCGCCGAGGACTGAGACGATGTCGGTCGTCGGCGCGTTCGCGGTGTCGCTCGGTTTCGTCTGTTTCTACTACGCCGCGAAAGCGCTGGAACTCCGACGCGCCGTCGGCCGGGCGCGCCGCCGCGACGACCCGACGGGGGAGGTGACCGGCACCGACGACGCGCCGACGGCGTGGTTGCTCCCGCCCGACGAACGGGCGGCAATGCCCGAGGACTCCGCCTCGGAGGTGTCGGTGGAACGCGGCGTCGGCCTCCTCGTCTTCGGGTTGCTCTGTCTGTTGTTCGGCCTACTCAGTTCGTTTTAACGGTGAAAAACGGAATCAGACCCGTTCGAGAGCGTCTCTGAGCGCGTCTTCGGCCCCGGATGCGAGTTCGGCGGCTCGCTCTTCGTTCCGCGCTTCGGCGTAGACGCGCACCTTCGGTTCGGTGCCGGAGGGGCGCACGAGTACCCACGCGTCGCCGTAGTCGAGGCGGTAGCCGTCCGTCGTGTTCGGCGTCGCCTCGGAGTTCTCGGCGTACTCGCGGGCGGCGTCGAGCATCGCTTCGAGTTCCGCGTCGTTCTCGTACTGGAGGTTGACGCGCACGTTCACGTAGTCGGAGTAGGGGGCGACCACCTCGCTCGTCGGACGCTCGGCGACGAGTTCGAGGAACTTCGCGGCGGTGTAGGCGCCGTCGCGGACGAGGCGGTAGTTCGGGAAGAAGATGCCGCCGTTGCCCTCGCCGGCGACGGGGACGGTTTCGCCCCGCGACCAGAGGTCGCGGATGCGCGTGATGATGTTCGTCGCGCCGATGGGCGTCAGTTCGAGGTCGGCGCCCGTCTCCTCGCAGACGTCGACGAGTCGCTGTGAGACGTTCACCGCGGCGACGGTGGTGTCGTTCGGTCCGAGGTGGGCGGCGGCGAGGGCGGCCAGCGAGGCTTCGCCGGCGACGAACTCGCCGCGTTCGTCGACGAAGACCGCCCGGTCGGCGTCCCCGTCGTGGGCGACGCCCACGTCCGCGTCGCTGGCCTTCACGAGGCGGCAGAGGTCGCCCAGTTTGCTCCCGACCGGTTCGGACTCGCGGCCGGGGAAGCGACCGTCCGGGTTGGCGTTGACCGTCACGACCTCACAGCCGAGTTCGCGGAAGAACTGGGGGCTTGTGAGACAACCCGCGCCGTGACCGGGGTCGAGAGCGACGGTCAGGTTCGCCTCGGAGATGGCCTCGCGGTCGACGGCGCCCAAGAGGTCCTCGACGTACTCGCGGTTCGCGGAGTCGATTTCGCGTATCTCGCCCACCTCGTCCCACGCGGCGGTGGCGAAGTCCTCGGCGAGGATGTGCTCTTCGATGCGCTCTAAGTCGGCGACGGAGAGTTCGACGCCGTCGTCGCCGACGAGTTTGATGCCGTTGTACTCCGGGGGGTTGTGCGAGGCGGTGATGACGACGGCCGGCACCTCCTCCGCCTCGCAGTAGCGGACGACGCCCGGCGTCGGGACGGGGCCGAGTACGTCCACGTCGACGCCGACGCTGGCGAGACCGCTCGTCGCCGCGTCGGAGAACATCTCGCCCGTCGTTCGGGTGTCGCGCGCGACCACCGCACGGTCCGACGCCCAGACTGTCCCCGCCGCCTTCGCGACGCGCAGGACGAACTCGGGCGTGAGACCGTCACCCACCACGCCCCGGGTCCCGCTCGAACCGAACAGTTTCATTACCTCCTTTTGATTCGGCCGACGCCAAAGCGGTTGCGAATCAGTTCCTTCGAATCGCTCGCGTCTTTCCCGAACGATATCAAGATTTTCACCCCTCCGAACTGATAGTTCCCGTTCTGTCCGGCCGCAGTCCTCACCGCCCGGGACGACCCGCGCGGCAGAGCCGCCGTCTCCGGTGACTTTACGCGCGGCGGGCGTCCACGCTCCGGTATGACAGCGGCGTTTCCGACGTTCGAGGTGGTCCCCGCGGTCGACATGCAAGACGGCGAAGTCGTCCAGTTGGTGCAGGGCGAACGCGGCACCGAGAAGCGCTACGGCGACCCCGTCGAGGCCGCCGAGCGCTGGGTCGACGAGGGGGCGCGCACGCTCCACCTCGTCGACTTGGACGGCGCGTTCGAGGGCGACCGGAAGAACGCCGACGCGGTGGAGTCGGTGGTGAAGGCCGTCGACGTGCCCGTCCAGTTGGGCGGCGGCATCCGGACCGCAGCGGACGCGGTCGAACTGCTCGAACTCGGCGTCGAGCGGGTCATCCTCGGCACCGCGGCCGTCGAGAACCCCGACATCGTCGGCGAGATAAGCGAGTCGCATCCGGGGTCGGTGATGGTGAGTCTCGACGCCAAGGACGGCGAAGTCGTCGTCTCGGGGTGGACCGAGGGAACGGGACTGGACCCCGCCGAGGCCGCCGCGCGCTACGAGGAACTCGGCGCGGGCGCGATACTGTTCACCGACGTGGACGTCGAGGGGCGGTTAGAAGGGGTTCAGACCGACGTGACCCACCGCGTCGTCGACGCCGTCGACATCCCCGTCGTCGCCTCCGGCGGCGTCGCGTCGCTCTCGGACGTTCGGGCGCTGAAGGAGGCGGGCGCGGCGGCCGTCGTCGTCGGGACGGCCCTCTACGAGGGGACGTTCACCCTCGAGGCGGCCCGAGCGGCCGTCGGCGAGTAGCGACCCGTCGTCGTCGCTCGCCGGGCGTTCGGGGCGCCGCACGCTCGCGGCCGCACCGTTCGACCGAATCCACCGGTTCGGTCACTCCACGTCCCGCCGTCGCTTTCCACGCGCCGGCCGGTCGATGGTGACTCTCGCCACCGCGGCCGTCGACACGAGGGCGATGAGCGCGACTCCGAGCGCCGTCCCGGTGCTGGACTGCGCGAACAGCAGGAGGCATCCGAGCGTCAGCGTGTACAGCGCCACCGCCGTTCCCTTCAAGCGCATGGACTACTACCTCTTGGCGGCCCGAGACGCATGAATATCCGGCAGACGCCCGTCAGACGGTATGGAAACGGAATATACAGCCGACTCGATTTCGAAATCCGGCCGAGAGCGCACGCGGTCGTGTGAGGATGCGAAGTAACGACACCGGCTTCCGACGCGCGCGTGAACGTGTAGTCCCACGTTTACGCACGCACCACACTGCTCGAACGGGGAGGAACCACACATGTTATCCGATACGACAGCCGCCTCGGCCGAATCGTCGTTTTCGCCCGCCGCGGGCCCTCGAAAGCGAACTGCTCCCCACGGCCGGGCCGAGTCGCGTCGGACGCGTTCCGTCGCCCGGTCCGGGCCGGTCCCGCCGTTCGCGGACTGGACCCCGAGATGCTCGTAGAGCTATCGGTGCCCGCCGGTGCGTTGGGTCTCGTCAGGACGGGAACCCGACTGACGGCGGCGGACGTCGAGTTCGAACGCGCCGTCTTCGCTCCGGACCGCGTCGCTTCCGCGGCCGTCGTCATCTCCGGGGACGCCACCGAGGCGGTGGTGGCCGCGTTCCGCGAGAGCCCCCTCCTCGAAGACGTCCGCCGCGTCGAAGAGACGGAGAACGGTGCGATCTATCGACTCTCTTGGGGGGAGACGCTGCCCGAACTGTTCCGGCGCGTCCGCGACGCCGAGGGGACTCTCGTCCGGGCCTCCCTGCGAGGCGGGGAGTGGCGCCTCGCGCTCCGGTTTTCGGACCGCGGGACGATGTCGCGGTTCTACGCCGACTACGACGACCCCGAGTACCCGCTGACCATCTACCGCATCAATTCGTCCGAGTTGACGTTGCAGACGCCCGGAAGTACCCTGACGGAGAAGCAACGCGAGGTACTTCACCGGGCGTGGGAAATCGGTTACTTCGACGTTCCGAGGCGGGCGTCGCTGATGGAACTCGCCGACGGGTTGGCCATCTCGGACACCGCGGCGTCGCAGTGTCTCCGGCGCGGCACCGCGAACCTCATCGAAAGCTATCTCCGCCAGTCCGAACGGCGGAGATTCCCGCAGCGAACCAGGAACTGACGAGGACGCGGGAGCGTTCGAGAGCGCCGCGAGGCGACGCCGTCGCTCCGTCCCACTGGCGTCAACTCGCTCCGTCGACTCCGTCGGCGCCGTCGCGTTCGAGTTCCCAGGTGAACATCGCCTTCAGCACGACGACCAGACCGTTGGTCTCACCCGTCCCCCAGATGGCCGTCTCGTCGCGGGGTTCCGGCGGGTGGTGGCTGTCTCCGTCGACCAGCACGCTCACGAGCGTCTTCTCCCGGTCGACCATCAGGCGTCGACCGGCGGGCGTCTCCGACCACGCCCACAGCGACTCGAACGGTTCGGCCTCCGGCACCTTCGCTCGGATGTCGTCCCGGACGGACGGCGAGAGGCCGGCCAGTCTGACGGAGACGCCGCGTCGGCCGGCCGCGCGGAGTCGGTCGACTATCTCCTCGGAGAGCAGTTCCTCGACGGTCATGAACACTATCTCCTCGGTCGCCTCGTCGATGAACTCGACGAGGCGGTCGGTGACCGTCTCCCGTCCCGTGACGGTCCACACCCCGCGCTGCTCCGTCGTCCGCGGCGGGGTTTCGATGGCGTCTAGGGCGTCCGACAGCGTGTCGAGTCGGTGAGTGTACTCGCGTTCGAACCGTCGCCTCGCCGTCTCGCCGGAGACGGACCAGAACTGCTTGGGCGAGGACTGCTGTACGTCGACGAGATCTCGGCCCCGGAGTTCCTCGACGGCGTCGTACACGCGAGTCCGCGGGACCTCGGACACGTCGCTTATCTCCTGGGCCGTTCCCCGCTCGATGCTGTCGAGCGCGACGAACGTTCGCGCGGCGTACGCGCTCAACCCGAGCGATTCTAACTGTTCGACGGCGACGGCGTGCGGGTCGTCGGACGAGTCTGGAGACATAGTAGAGGCGGACTTCGCGGTCGGAAACTGCCCCCGGAGGGGCAGCCACAGCACGTCGATGCAGAGAGGTTGGGACCCATTCTGACGACGTGCCACTCGCCGATGCGTGCTCCGGGATTATATTTGTGTTGTGATTAATCGAGTTAACGGATTTGACAAGCTAGTAAGCAGGGTACGGCCTGCTGTTCTCTCCAACGCTATTGTGAGTAATCGAGTGACTGCATCCGATGCCGCCGAATGCCGCCCTCGGACCGTCGAAACGGAATCACCTCGTCGCCGCTGTTTCCCCGCTCGGACCCCTCGATACGTTTCGGAGCGGAAGCGTCTTTCCTCGGGGACGCCAACCCCACTGTGACGACTGAGTAGCCGGTCGAAGAGGTTGGGACCCATGGAAGACCTAACAAACGTCGAACGAGCGGTGGAACTGCTCCAGCAACTCGGGCTCAAAGAGTACGAAGCGAAGTGCTTCGTCGCGCTCACGCAGCTTCCGAGCGGCACAGCGAAACACATCAGCGAAATCTCGGAGGTGCCGCGCACGCGCGTGTACGACGCCGTCCGCGTGCTCGAAACGAAGGGACTCGTCGAGATTCAGCACGCGAACCCGCAGCGGTTTCGGGCCGTCTCCATCGAGGAGGCGGCCCAGACGCTTCGGGCCGAGTACGAATCGCGGACGGACTCGCTCCGGGAGACGTTGCAGGGAGTCGAGGCGGCCACCGTCGAAGACGAGGTGGACGTCTCCCACGAGGTGTGGGCGCTCTCGGGAAGCGCGGCGATAGCGACCCGCACGTCCCAACTCATCGAGGAGGCCGAGGAGGAAATCGTCCTCGTCGTCGGCCACGAGTTGGCACTGACCGACGGGTTGGTGGACCAACTCGAATCGGCGCAGGACCGCGGCGTCTCGGTCATCGTCGGCACGGTGTCGGAGTCGCTCCGCGAGGACGTGCGCGCGTTGCTCCCGGGCGCGGAGGCGTTCGTCTCCGAGTTGGGCTGGCTGAGTTCGATGGCCGCGGCGGACGACGACACCGAGATAACCCGACTGCTCCTGATCGACCGGGCGACCATCCTCGTGAGCACGGCTCACTCGAACGCCGCGACGAAAGAGGAGTCCGAACAGGCCGTGTTCGGGCGCGGGTTCGACAACGGACTCGTGACCATCGTCCGCCGACTGATGGCGACGGGGCTGTTTCCCGTCGACGGCCCTCCCTCGGGGGCGGCCGGAGAGGGAGCCAGTTCGGACGCGTCGTGAGGCGAGCGACCGCTGCCGCGCGAGAGCGCAACCGTGATACCGCCCCGCGACGACTCGCCGATATGACCGACGACGCCGACGCGGACGGACGGAGAGAGGCCGCCCCGCGCACCGCCGCCATCTCCCGCGAGACGGCCGAGACGACCATCGACGTGACGCTGACGGTCGACGGCGACGGCGACGCCGTCGTCGACACCGGCGTCGGGTTCTTCGACCACATGCTCGAAGCGTTCGCCAAGCACGGGCTGTTCGACCTGACCGTCCAGTGCGACGGCGACCTGCACATCGACGACCACCACACCGTCGAGGACGTGGCTATCGTCCTCGGAGACGCCCTCTCGGAGGCCCTCGGCGACAAGCGCGGCATCGTCCGGTACGCCGACCGGAAAGTACCCCTGGATGAGGCCGTCGCCGGCGTCGTCGTGGACGTGAGCGGCCGCCCGTACTTCGCGTTCGACGGCGCGTTCTCCCAGGACGAAATCGGCGACTTCGCGAGCGACATGGCCCGGCACTTCGCCTACTCGTTGGCGATGCACGCCGGCCTGACGCTGCACACCGAGGTCCGCGGCGACAACGCCCACCACGAGGTCGAGGCGCTGTTCAAAGCCCTCGCCCGCGCGCTGGACGACGCGACGCGCGTCGACCCGCGGCGCAGCGACACGCCGAGCACGAAGGGGGCGCTCTAGCTCGCCTTCCGGAGCCGTCCGTCCTCCTCCGCCAGCACGTCGCGCTCGATTCCGTAGTCGATGATGGCGTCGACCTCGGAGCGGTCGAGTTCGTACGCACCGGTCGCGACGTCGGCGAACTCGTCCCGTTCGACCGGCAGGTCGCGGTTGTTCAGCAGGCGCATCACCCGCCGGAACTTCTCCGGTTCCGCCTCGATGGACTCCGCGGCGTCCATCTCTCCTCCCGCCTCGACGTCCCCTTCGACCTCGTAGTCCTCGGCGGGGTCGCCCTCGGTCGACTGCCGCCTGTCGGCGTCGTCGACCTCGTAATCCTCTGCCGGTCGGTCGCCGAACGTCTCCTCGTCGTCCGTCTCCTCGACGGTTCTCTCCTCGTCCGACTCCGAGGTGGTCTCCCTCGTTTCGTCCGGCGTCGCAGTCTCCTCGACTGCCGCCTCCTCGTCGACCTCGTAATCCTCGGCCGGCCGGTCGCCGAACGTCTCCTCGTCACCCGTTTCCTCGTCGCCCGTCTGCTCGACGGCCCCCTCGTCGTCGACGTCGGCCGTCTCGCCGTGGGCCGCGCCTTCGTCGTCGGTTCCGCCGTCGGCCGTCCGGGACGTTCGCTCGGACTCGGTCGTCATCGGCGTCGCGTCCGTCGTGTCCTTCGCCGATGTGGCGATGGGCCGTTCGGTGATGTCGCCCTCCCGGTTGCTCATCCGCGAGGCGGAGACGGGTTCGGGCGACTCGCCCCGTTCTCGCTTCTCGACGACGGAATCTCTGCTCGCCGCCGCGTCGAAGCCGAGGCGGGCCAGGAGGGGGTCGACCACGGTTTCGAGCGTCCGAAGGCAGTCGTCGCAGAGGACGACGCGACGCTGTTCGTCTTCGGTCGGCGAGAGTTCCGCGGGGAGGACTTCGTAGATTCCGCTGGCGTCCTCGCCGCAGAAGTCACACGAGCGAAGCTGTCGCATAGGCATACCCGAACGATGCTCACCGCGGGCGGTTAAACCCTCTCGCCGCGGCCGGACTCGGTCGCCCCCGACCCCTGCGAGGCCGTCCCGTCCGGCGACGAACGAGGGATTAATGCCGCCGCCTTCCAATCTCCCGAGAAGCGATGTTCGACGAGATAATGCGGAAGTTCGAGGGGAGTCCGAGCCAACAGGAGGTCATCCGCCTCCTCCTCGAACGCGGGTTCTCCGTCAACGACGAGGGGCGCGTCGTCTCCGGCGGCATCGAGATTCCGAACACCGGTATCGCCCGCGAAATCGGCGTCGACCGCCGCGTCGTCGACTCCACGACCAGCGCCATCCTCGACGACGAGCAACTCCGCCGCATCTTCCAGAACATCTCCTCGATTCCCAGCCTGATGGACCTCGCGCCCGTCCTCGACCTCTCGGTTCTCACCGTCGAAGTCGCCGACGCCGACGCCCCCGGCATCGTCGCCGAGATAACGTCCAGACTGGCCGACCGCGACATCTCCATCCGCCAGACGATAAGCGAAGACCCCGAGTTCACCGACGACCCGAAACTCTACCTCGTCACCGACGAACCGGTCCCGGGCGACCTGCTGAACGAACTGTCGGGACTCCCGTTCGTCCGCCGTATCAGCATCGCCTGACTGTCCGTCGCTCCGGCCCAATCCCGTTTCAGTGGCCCGTGCGTAACGTCTTCGATGGCCGACTCACGCGCACACGTGTTCGTCTCCGGTACGGTACAGGGTGTTCACTTCCGAGACAACCTCCACGAGACGGCCCGCGCCCACGACGTCGACGGGTGGGCGCGGAACCTCGAAGACGACCGCGTCGAGGCGGTGTTCGAGGGGGCCGAACCGGACGTCCAACACGTCGTCGACTGGTGCAAGCGCGGCCCGCCGAAGGCCGACGTCGAGGGCGTCAACATCGAGTGGGGGAGCCCGCAGGGGGATTTGGAGGGCTTCCGGAAGGTGAACGAGTAGAACTCGGACCTCAAACCGACCTCGCCCGCGACGACCGAACCCTTTTGCCTGAACCCGCGCCAACTCCGACCGTGACCGACGCCTACCGCACCGTCGCCGGCCCCGGTGAGGCCCGCTTCGAGATTCGCGGCTCCGAGTTCATCGGCTACGTCGACCGGGCGAACACCGTCGAGGAGGCGGAGGCGTTCGTCGACGCGGTGCGGGAGCGACACGCCGACGCGACGCACAACGTGCCCGCCTACCGCGTCCCCGCCGGAGGGGAGTCGGCCGGGTCCGGGACGATGCTCCGCGAGTACTCCTCGGACGACGGCGAACCCTCGGGGTCGTCGGGCAAACCCGCGCTGAACGTCCTCGTCCAACAGGACATCAGAAACGTCGTCGCCGTCGTCACGCGCTACTACGGCGGCACGAACCTCGGCGTCGGCGGCCTCGCCCGCGCGTACTCCCGCGGCGTGAAGGACGCCGTCGACGCCGCCGGAACCGTCGAGGAACTACCGCACGAGACGTTCTCCGTCACGGTCGCCTACGACGACTCCGGCACCGTCCGCGGCATCTTAGAGAGCGCGGACGTCGAGTTCGACGCCGCCTACGAGGCCGACGTATCCTTCGACGTTCGGGTTCCGGTCGAGGAGGGGTCCGGTCTCCGCGACCGGATTCGGAGCGCCACCAGCGGCCGGGCCGACGTCGGGTAGCGCCCCGTGCCGACTATATTTTCCCGCCGCTGCAAAAAGAAATTTGAGCACAGTCGGTGTACCTGAGAGGAGGCGAACCATGACCTACGACCCCGAACGCAGACGGTACTACCCCGACGACGACATCGCGCTCAGCGAGGCGATACTGGAGGCCGTTCAGGAGCACGAGCACGCGACGTTCTCCGGCGACGAGTTCCGCCTGTACGATAACATCAACCCCGACGCCATCGACATGCTGTTCAAAGACACGAGCGACGTCGAGATCAGCGTCACCATCGAACTCGAAAACCTCACGATGGGGCTGTGGAGCGACGGCGGCGTCGACATCCGCGTCAGCGACAAAGTGGAGTAGCGTCTCCGACCCTCCCGACCTCGCCGTCGACTCGCACCGTCCGCTCCTCCGAAGAGACGGAAGCGACAGTATCACGTCTCGGACCGTCGTCTCGCCTCCATGACAGACCGATACGAGACGGTCGTCGTCGGCGGCGGCATCGTCGGTTCCTCCGTCGCCTACCACCTCGCCCGCGAGGGAGTCGAGACGCTTCTCGTCGACCGACGCGACGAGGGCCGGGCCACCGACGCCGGTGCGGGCATCCTCTCGCCTGCGACGACCAGCAGGGACGACGAGACGTGGGTCGCGTTCGCCGTCGAGGCCGTCGGCTACTACGAGGAGCTGGTCGCCGCCCTCGAACGAGAACAGGACGGCCCGCACGGGTACGCCGAACGGGGCGTCCTGAGCGTCGCCATCGACGACGACGAGGTCGAGGCGTTCGAGCGGACAATGACACATATCGAAGAGCGACGCGAGCGCTTCGGCGTTCCCGAGCCGGGGTCGCTGCGGGAAGTCGACGCCGAGGAGGCGAGAGAGCGGTTTCCGCCGCTGGCCGACGTGGAACGGGCGTTCTACTACGAAAACGCCGCCCGGGTCGACGGGCGGACGTTCGAGTCGGCGCTCCGGCGGGCGGCCGAGTCCCACGGGCTGACCGAACGCGAGGCGAGCGTGCGCGAACTGGTTCTCGGCGACGGCGGCGTCGAAGCGGTCGGAGGAGTCGTCCTCGAATCCGGCGAGCGCATCGACGCCGACAGCGTCGTCGTCGCGGGCGGCGCGTGGTCCGAGTCGTTCGGGTCGCAGTTGGGCGTCGAGGTCCCCGTCGAACCGCAACGCGGGCAGATAGTCCACCTCGACGTGGACGCCGACACCGACGGTTGGCCCATCGTTAGCCCGTTCCAGGGTCACTACATGGTGTCGTGGGACGACGGCCGCGTCGCCGCCGGCGCGACCCGCGAGACGGGGTCGGGGTTCGTCCCGCACACCACCGTCGAGGGGTTGCGGGAGGTGTTCGAGGAGGTGCTCCGCGTCGCTCCCGGCCTCGCGGACGCCTCCCTTCGCTCCTCGCGCGTCGGCCTCCGACCGCTGAGTCCCGACGGCCTGCCCGTCCTCGGCGCGGTGCCGGGCGTTCCGAACGCCTACCTCTGTACGGGACACGGACCCACGGGCCTCCAGTTGGGACCGTACAGCGGGAAAATGGTCGCCGACGCCGTGCGCGGCGAGACGCCCGCGACGGACATCGAGCGGTTCGCCGTCGACCGCTTCTGAACCGCGGTCGGCGAGGCCGGATCAGTCGCTCGTCGCCGAGGTCGTCGGATTCGGCTTCTCGTCGGCCCCGCGGCGGTTCCGGAACGCGAGGAGGGCGAACAGGACGCCGCCGGCGGCGCGCATCCCCACGTCGAGGACCAGCGGTTCGCCGAGGTTCGTCAGGACGCCGAGCACTCCGAGCACGTCGGTCACGGCGTTCAGAAGCAGCATCGGAGCCATGAGCAGCAGCGCCGCGACGGCGAACAGGGCGCGTTCGCCGGCGTCGACGGTGCGGTAGAGGAAGCCGATGACGGTCACGCCGAGACCGACGACGCCGAGGAACACCCCGGCGACGGGGATGACCACCTCGGGGAGGAAGTACGCCACGTCGGCCACGTCGGCGAACGTGATGACGCGGGCGGACTCGCCGCTCCCGCGGAGGAGCAGGATGCCGGGGGTGAGCGCGAACGCGAACGGCACGATGGCCTTGTTGAGCGACAGCGAGAACGCCTGCACCCCCGTCTGGAACGGATCGGACTTCGCTATCCCGGAGGCGGCGTAGGCGGCGACGGCCACCGGGGGCGTGATGTCGGCGATGACGCCGAAGTAGAGGATGAACAGGTGCGCCGCGAGCAGGGGGATGTCGGAGGACTGCGCGATGGCCGGCCCCAGAAGCGAGACGAGGATGATGTACGTCACCGTCGTCGGCATCCCCATCCCGAGGATGATGGAGGCGATGGCGGTGAACACGAGCAGCAGGACGAGCGACCCGCCCGCCGTCGTCCGGATGAGCGACGTCAAGTTCGGCCCGAGACCCGTCGCGCTGACGACGCCGGGGATGATGCCCGCGGCGGCGACGGCGACGACGACTTCCGTCGCGGTGCGCGCACCGGAGTCCATCGACTTGCCGACGAACACGCTGTAGCGGAAGGCGTTCAGGCGGGCCAGCGCGGGTCGACCGACCGACCGCGCGACTCGCTCGCCGGTCTCGTCGACGGCGGCGTCTAAGTCGAGAAGCGGCGCGTCGATGCGACGGCGCGCGAGAAGGAACGCGAGGCTGACGACGACGACGATGGTCCCGAGGTCTCCGCCCACGGCGAACACCGCCTCGACGGGAGCCATCGCCTCTCCCGCCCCGCCGGTCACCGCCGCGAGGACGCCGACGCCGGTGAGAAGGTAGGCGGCGAACTGCGCGGTCGCAAGCGCGACGACGGCGCCGACTAGCGGCACCCGCGTCCGGCGGTTGTACGCCGCGACGAACGCGACGAGCGCCATGATGGCGACGAGCGTGAACCACGCCGACCGCGCCACGGTGAGGCGTTCGATCAGCAGGTAGAACAGCAGCAGGCCGATGGGAAGGAGGTAGAACCACCCGATGCGGAGGTGCGCCCCGAGGTCGACGACTTCGCTCCGGTCGAGGCCGCCGATGTCCGTGCGGACGGCTTCGAGGTGGACCATCACCCAGACGCCGAAGAAGAACACGATGGCGGGGATGGTGGCGGCGATGATGATGTCGGAGAACGGGACGCCGATGAACTCTATCATCAGGAACGCCGCCGCGCCCATGACCGGCGGGAGAATCTGTCCGCCCGAGGAGGCGGAGGACTCCACCGCGCCCGCGAACTCCGGGCGGTAGCCCGATTTCTTCATCAGCGGGATGGTGAACGCCCCCGTCGTGACCGTGTTGGCGATGGAGGACCCGGATATCATTCCCATGAACCCGGAGGCGAGGATGGATGCCTTGGCCGGTCCGCCGCGGCGCGTCCCGGTGGCCGCGTACGCGAGGTCGATGAACCACTGGCCGGCGCCGGACATCTCCAAGAACGCGCCGAACAGGATGAAGATGTAGATGAACTGCACGGACACGGTGACGGGGATGCCGAAGACGCCGTTCTCGGTGTTGTACCAGAGGTTCTGGACGATGTTCGCCCACGACCCCTCAGTGATGGAGAGGACGCCGATGACCGGCGTGTCGGGGGAGATGAAGTAGCCGTACCGCGCGTAGACGATGAACGAGGCGACGATGAGCATGAGGTAGAGGCCGAGCGCGCGCCGCGTCGCCTCGAGCACGAGCAGGACGCCCACGGCGCCGAGGAAGAACGGGTAGGAGACGTCCGCGAGCGGAATTCCGACGGCGCTCACCGCCTCGGCGAGGACGCCTGCGGGACCGAGGTACTCCGCGACGGACCGGCCCGCGGCCAATCCGAGCACGCGGAGTTGCTGAATCTCCGACCACTCGGTCACCATGTACTGCGCCGTGGCGATCGAGAGGACGACGCAGACGAGGTCGGCAGGCGTCACCCGGTTCCGGTCGCCGTCGACGACCGCCCACCGGACGCCGCCCCGCACCGCCGTCGCTCCCCTCGTCACCGGACTGTCGGAACCGAATCGAGAGCGCACCGCGGGGACGACGCGGCCGAGACGCCGGGAGACGGCACCGGTACCGTCGGCGGGCGGGAAGAGGACGAACGCGAGGACGAGGGCGAACGCGACGTGGATGGCGTTTATCTGGAGCAGTTGAAGCTGTCCGACCCCGACTTCGCCGACGACGGGCAGGTCCACCTCGAAGGTGAACCCGCGGGCGGCGAGCCACATCTGGTACAGCGAGAACGCGATGCCGACGGCGGAGACGAAGACGGCCGCGTAGCCCGACAGGGAGCGCCGCCGCTCTATCTCCTGTAACAGCTCTTCGGCATCGGCGTCGCTCAGCGTGTCCGCCTCGCCTTCGGGCCCGGCGGGGTCGCCGCCCGGCGGTTCATCCCCGACCGGCCGGTCGTCCGCCGTTCGACCCGGGTCGTCTCGGCCGGGGTCGTCCCGGCCGCCGTCTGCGAGGGGCCGCGCGTTCGTCTCGGGGTCGTCCCCCGCGCCGTCACCACTTCGGCGGTCGTCTGTATCGGATGTCATAGCTTACTATCTGCGACCGAGAGGGCGTGCGAGAGCGCCGAGCGGCGTTCGACCGCTAACCGAACCGACCGAGCGTCGGAGAGGGCGACGAGGTCGTACGTCTCCCCGCCGACGCGGAGTTCGTGGCCCGCGATGCGCCCGGGTTTCACGTACAGTTCCTCGTAGGTGCCCTCGGGGTCGAAGACGAACGTCCCGTTCTCGACGGTCACGTTCGCCCGCGCCGGGAGGCCTGCCCCGTACGACTCGAACTCCATCCGCGTCATCGTCAGATTCGTCCCGTCGACGGCGTAGCCGTCCAGGACGCGGGTCTTCTCCACGCTGTGGGTGTATTCGAGGGCGACGGGCGTGCCCTCGGAGACGGGGACGGTCAGGAGCGTCTCGCCGGTTTCGGCGTCCTCGACCACCAGCACGCGGTCGTCCGGCGTCGCCGCTCCCGCCCCGGCGACGAGGAGGACGACGAGAGCGAACACCACCAGCGAGCGTGCGGTTCGTCTCGATATCACGGCCGACCGCTACCCGAAGTAGGCTTTCGCGCCCGGGTGGAGGTCGATGGACATCCCGTCCTGGGCGGACTCCTTCGTGATGAAGTCGGTCTTGATGGTGAGTTGATCCGTGTTATCGAAGATGGCGCCCGCGACACTCTCGACCGTTCCGTCCGCCACCTGCGTCGTCGTCGCTATCATCGCCTGCACCGACACCGTCGGGACGGCGGAGTCGAGGCCGTACGTCCCGGAGGGAATCTCGTCGTCGGCGTAGAACGGCGCGGCGTCCTTGACCGCCTGCCTGTTGTCGCCCTCGACGGGGACGACGACCACGTCCTCGGTCGCCGCCAGTTCCTCGATGGCGCCGACGGGCCACCCGCCGACGACGAACGCCGCGTCGATGTCGCCGTTCTTCAACTGGTCGGACGCCGTGGAGAACCCGGTGTTCTGCTCCTCGTAGTCGGAGACGCCGAGCGCTTCGAGAATCTGCGTCGCGTTCACCTGCGTCCCCGACCCGAGGTCGCCGGTGTTGATGGTCTTTCCTGAGAGGTCCGAGGGGGACTGGATGCCCGTCCCGGCGAGCGTAACGATGTGGATTGTCTCCGGGTAGAGTGTCGCCACACCGCGAAGGCTCTTGACGGCGTTGCCCTGGAAGGCGTCGATGCCTTCCCCGTTGAACGCGAAGTAGGCGATGTCGTTCTGGATAAGCGCGAAGTCCGCCTCGCCGCGGGCGAGACTGCCGACGTTCTCCACCGACGCCCCCGTCGACTGCACCTGAAGGGTGAAGTCGGTGTTGTCCTCGACGACGGTCTTGAACTCGTTCGACAGCGGGAAGTACGTCCCGCCGGTCCCGCCGGCGTGCCACGAGAGGCGTCCGCTGCCGCCGGACCCGCCGCCCGACGACTCCGTCTCGGTCCCCGTTCCCGTCCCCGTCTCCGTCTCCTCGCCGCCCGAGGTCGTCGTCGTCTCGCCCTCGTTCCCGTTGCTGGAACAGCCCGCGATACCGACTATGCCCGCCGCGCCGGTCGCTGCGATGAACTCACGGCGTCGCATGTTACCTGCCATATCTCCGTACTTACCTTCGCCACGTATATACACATTGTTATCAATTCCCGGATTATCTGCAAATACGGAATTTAGCTCAACGATCTTACACGAACGGGGCGGCGGCGGCCGTCCCCGCCGGTGGGCGTAAGGCTTTCAGCGGAGGTTCCGAACGCGGCGGTATGACTCACGTCGCCGCGACGGACTACCACGATATCGTGCAGGTGGAGGACCCGCGGGTGTCGCCCGACGGGACGCGCGTCGCCTTCGTCCGCAAGGTACCGAGAGACGGGGAATCCTACGAACAGACCGTCTACGTCGTCCCGACCGACGGGAGCGAGGACCCCCGCCGTCTCACTATCGCCGAGGGCGACGACTCTCAACCCCGGTGGAGTCCCGACGGCGACCGACTTGCGTTCGTCTCAACGCGCGGCGCCGAGGACGACCGGCCGCAACTGTGGGTGCTCCCCCTCGGCGGCGGCGAGGCCGAGCGAATCACGGACGTGCCCGGCGGCGTCTCCGGTATCGAGTGGCTGTCTCTTATACACATCTCTGAGCGNGAGGACGGCATCGACGTCGGCCTCGACGGCGAGGAGTACGAACGCGAGACGCCCGACCCGCGCGTCGTCGACCGACTCGTCTACCGACAGCACGAACGCTACCGCGACGGCACCGTCGCGCACATCTACGTCGCCGACGTCGAGGGCGAAGGCGGGGACGCCGCCTCCTCCGACCGCGTCGAACGCCTCACCGACGGCGAACTCGACCACGTCTCGCCCGCGTGGCGCGACGACGAAACGCTGTATCTCGGCGTGAAATATCCCCAGGGCGAGGTCGAACCCGACGACAGCGTCGTCATCGACATCCAATCCGTCGACCTCGACTCCGACGACCGCGACCTCTCCGACGTGACGCGCACGACGTGTTGGGGGTTGGTGATGGACGTAGCCTCCGACGGCCGCGTCGCCTACGGTCACACGCCCGAGGAGCGCCTGTCGATGCGGAGTTCCGACATCCGCGTCTACGACCCCGAGACGGACGAGACGACGACGCCGACGGAGAACCTCGACCGCACCGTCGACCTCTCGGGGTTCGAGTGGGGACCGAGCGAGGAGTTCGTCTACTTTCTCACCCCGGACGAGGGTCACTACGTCTCGCGCCGGGTCAGGGGCGACGCCGCCGAGGAACCCGAACTCCTCGCCGACGAGGGCCACGCGACGGGTCTCTCCGTCGACGGCGACGCCGGGGACCCGGTCGTCGCCTACGCCAAGAGCGAGTGGGACCACCGCGGCGACGTGTTCTCCTTCCGCGACGGCGAGGAGACGCGCCTGACCGAGGTGAACGCCGACTACCTCGCCGGCGTCGACGTTGGCGAACCCGAGGAACTGTGGTTCGAGTCCGACAGTAGGGAGGTGCAGGGGTGGGTGCTGACGCCGCCGGAGTTCGACGACGAGTCGCGAGACGAGGACGAGACCTACCCGCTCGTCGCGGAGATTCACGGCGGGCCGCACGCGATGTGGACCGCCTCGGGGTCGATGTGGCACGAGTACCAACTGCTGGCCGCCCGCGGGTACGTCGTCTTCTGGTCGAACCCCCGCGGGTCCACCGGCTACGGCGAAGCGTTCACCACGGCCATCGAGTCCGACTGGGGCGACGTGACGATGACGGACGTGATGAACGGCGTCGAAGCGGTGTGCGAACGCGACTACGTCGACGAGTCGAACGCGTTCGTCACCGGCGGATCGTTCGGCGGGTTCATGACCGGGTGGATAGCCGGTCACACCGACTTCTTCGCGGGCGCCGTCGCCCAACGCGGCGTGTTCGACCTCTCGTCGTTCTACGGGTCGACGGACGCGTTCAAACTTATCGAGGGCGACTTCGATTCAGCCCCGTGGGAGGACCCCGAGTTCCTCTGGGAGCAATCGCCCGTCGCCTACGCCGACGAGGTGACGACGCCGACGCTCGTGATGCACGCGGACAACGACTTCCGAGTTCCCGTCAACAACGGCGAGATGTTCTACCTGTTCATGAAGAAGAACGGCGTCGAGACTCGCCTCGTCAGGTATCCGCGCGAGGGACACGAACTCTCTCGCTCGGGCGAACCCGCCCACGTCGTCGACAGACTCGAACGCACCGTCCGCTGGTTCGACGGCTACTCCGAGCACCACGACGCGCCGAAAGCGCTCGAGCGCGGCGACGACGGCCTCTCGGCCGCCGCGGACGACGAGAACGAAACGGAAGGCGGAGACGAGAACGAAGACGACCGGTAGGCGCGTCTCCGGAGGAGTACGTGCCGCACCCTCTCGCTCCGAGGGGTCGTTTCCGCTCCGCTTCTCGCCGCCCTCTCGGACCGCAGTCTATCGGTTTCGAGCGGAAGCGAAGGGGTTGATCGGCGCGTTCGTCCCCCGATCCATCGTCAACCCCGTGACTACGTTTCCCACGGGTGCCGTCGAGTGGTCCGTTTCGTCTCGTTCAATTCGAAGAAAAACCGGGAGACTGCGGTGGGGTTCCATCCGAAGCGAGGGGGTTACTCGGGCGACGAGGGGTCGGAGGCGAGTCGGCGGCAACGGGGTCGCCATACTCAACACAACAGTGATAGGCGCGCACGAAACTGATGGTAGAGTGAAACGACGAATGCGCGCCCGCCTCGGACTCCTCCTCGGAGTCGCCACGCTCGGATACGCGGTGTGGCTTCGACGGTTCCTGCGCCGGCACGGCGAGGACGTCGAATCGCTCTCGCCTCTCGGACTCGCCGCAGGGGCGGTGACGGCGGCGATACACCGCGCCCTGTACGACCGCGACGCCGGCCGCATCCGGACGAGTCGCCGCCGCGGCCTCCTGTTCGGCCTCTGTCGCATCGGGTGGCACCTCCTGCTTCGGCGTGCGTCCCCTGACCCGGACGCGTTCAGGCACCACTACGGTCTCGGCAAAGCCGTCGGCACCGTGCTCTACCGCGTCCGGTTCGGTCTCCTCCGCGAACTGCCGGGCGACGACGAGTAGGGCGCTTCTCCCGGATTCGCCGAAGCGGACTCAGAACGCGCCGCGGAACTCTCTGTCAGTCAATCGCCGCGGGTCGGTCGGGTGCGCGCCGAGCGTCGACTCCCGGTCCATCACCCGCTTGTAGGCGTCGTACACGCGGACCGTCTCGCCGCCCACCGTCGCCCCGTCGGTGCCGCGGACGCCGTCGAAGACGCGCCAGTCCGTCTCCTTCGCGTGCTCGAACCACGAGACGAGTCGCACGTCCTCGGCGACGACGTAGTCGTAGAAGTCGGCTATCCACGCCGCCTTTCGCTCGGGGTCGTTGCCGCCCCCGACCTCGCTGGAGCAGGCGACTTCGGTGATGGCGAGGGGCGCGTCGGTGACGCTCCGGACCTGCTCGAACGCCTTGGCGTATATCTCCGGGGGCGAGAACCACCCGGCCCACTCCCACCAGTTGTAGCCGTTGACGGCCGCCCAGTCGACGGCGTCGTCGCCGGGGTAGTAGCGCGGAATCGGGATGCCGCCGCGGCCGCCGGCGTTCGGCCCCCAGACCCACTGCACGTCCGAGGCGTCGAGTCCCGTCGACATCACGCGGCCGCGCACCCGGCGGAACATCTCGACGTAGTCCTCGGGCGTCGACCCGCCGGCGGGCGCGCCCCACTTCACCCAGTCGCCGTTCATCTCGGGGGCGAACTCGACGAAGAGGCGTCGGTTCGGGCGACCGAACCCGCGGCGGACCCAGTCGGTCAGGGCGTCGCCCCACGCGTCCACCCGGCCGTCGTGGTCGCCCGCGGCCACGTCGGCCGAGACGGTGGTCGGTGTCGCCGCCTCCGACCCGAACGTCGGTTCGAGTACGAGCATCGGCACGTGCCCCCGTTCCCACAGGGCTTCGAGCACCGACATCGTCCACGCTATCTCCTCGTCGGACTGCCCGAGGGCGGCGTACTGCGTGACGACGGCGTGTCGCTTCCCGGTCCAGCGCTCGAAGCGGTCGAGCGTCTCGACGGTCGGCCGGTCGACCGAGACGCCGGCGAGAAAGTCGCCCGTCCGCGTCGCTCCCGTCTCCGAGGCGGTCCGCGTCAGTCCCGCGACGCCGACAGCGGCGCCCGCCGACGCGCCGACCAACCCGAGAAACTGCCGTCGGTCCATACGCGCCCTCCGTCCGGACCCGTCATTAGTAGCACACCGCTACCCCGGCACCTCCGCCGCTAAACCGGCCGTTACACCGTCCGAGGACGATTAAACGACCGATTTCGCCGCGACCGCTTCGCGGTCACTGACTGATAACAATATATCTAAAATTCGATATTAGTTGCATGGTGGAGAGAACACACGCGCCGGTCTCTCGAAGCCGCCGCGCCGACCCGGAGTGCCCCGACTGCGGCGAGGGCCGGGTTCGGCGGGTCGGCGCGTTCGAGCACGTGCGGTGCGGGTTCGTCGACGTCGTCGCCGCCTTCGGCGCCGACGGTCCGGCCGTCGTCTGTCCGAAGTGCGACGCGACGCTCGCGCCGGCGGACGAGGACCTGCGGTGCGTCGGCTTTCTGTACGACTGCTCGTCCTGCGACCACCGGTTCGACGCGCCGGTCTCGTTCGCCTCGCGCGTGCCGCGGGCGGCGGAGTCCGACTGATGGCGGAGGCGGCGTCGTCGGACCGGGCGGCCCGATGGGCCGGTCGCGCCCCGGTGCAGTTGCTGTTCCTCCTCGTCGCCGTCCTCGCCGGGATGCTGCTGTTTCCGGCCCCGCTCGTCCTCGCACCGCTCGGCTTCGCGCTCGTCCTCTCGACCCTGCTCTTCGCCGCCGAGCGGTGGCCGCAGCGGTTCGACCGGCTCTTCGCCGCCCGCCTCCCGGTACCCGTCTGGGTCGCCGCCGCCGCGTTCCTCGCTCTCGCGTTCGCGGGCGCACTCTCGTTCGTCGAACGGCTCACGGTCGCAGCGGCCGAGTTCGCCCTCCTCACGTCGCTGTGCCTCCCGTGGTTGATCGCTCTGGCATTCGGCGGGGACATCCGTCGGGCGGCGTCGACGCGTCTTCGGGTCCCGACGTGGCCACTCACCATGCTGTCGCTGCTCGGCCTCACCGCGGGCGCCGTCTTCGGCTGGCGCCTCCCCTCGGCGTTCGAGTCGGCCGTCTTCGCGGGCTTTCTCGTCGTCTCCTGTCTCGTCGCGGTGGTCGTTCCGCTGACGTTCGCGCAGGTCCGCAGTCGCCCCGAACCGGACGAGACGTTCGGCGGCGACGCGCCGTTCGTGAGCGTGCTCGTCCCCGCGTACAACGAGTCCGGTTACGTCGGCGCCTGCATCGAGTCGATACTCGCCTCCGACTACCCCGCCGACAGGATGGAGGTGCTCGTCGTCGACGACGGGAGCACCGACGGCACGTACGCGGAGGCGGCCGCCTACCGTGACCGCGACGACCGAGTATCCGTGTACCACCGCGCGAACGGCGGCAAGCACGCCGCGCTGAACTTCGCGCTCTCGTGCGGCCGCGGCGAGTTCGTCGTCACCGTCGACGCCGACAGCGTCCTCGACCCCGGGGCGCTCCGGACGGCAGTGGCGAAACTCGACGCGGACCCCGAACTGGGCGCCGTCGCGGGGACCGTCGTCATCGACAACCCCGAGGGCGTCGTCGGCGGCGTGCAGGCGTTGGAGTACGTCCTCGGCATCAACACGCTCCGACGCGCGTTCTCCCACCTCGGGTCGGTGATGGTCGTCCCCGGCTGTCTCGGTGCGTTCCGCCGCGAGGCGCTGGTCGGCGTCGGCGGCTACGACCCCGACACCGTGACCGAGGACTTCGACCTGACGCTCACACTCCTGAAAGCCGGTTGGCGGGTGGAACTGTCCGAGGGCGTCGTCTACACGGAGGCGCCGTTCTCCTTCGCGGACCTCCTCCACCAGCGGCTCCGCTGGACCCGCGGAAACGTCCAGACGCTCCGCAAGCATCGCGACGTGCTCTGGACGCCTGCGTACGGCTCTCTCCACCGGTTTACGTTCCCCCTGTGGGCGTGCTCGCTGCTGTTCGTCCCGCTGGCGGGGATGTTGGTCACGGCGACGTTAATCGGCGCGGCGCTCCACGGCACTCTCCTCTCCGTCGCTCTCGCCACCGGCTACTTCGTCGTGGTCCTCTCGCTCGTCGCGGCGACGGCGCTCGACGTGTCCGGGGGCGACTGGCGACTGCTCGCGTACGTCCCGTTCCACGTCGTCGGCTACCGGCAGTTCCTCGATTTCGTGGTGTTTCGGACGCTCGTCGGGTTCCTCCGCGGGTCGAGCGAGCGCTGGGAGTCGGTCGCGCGGGCGCGTCAGGAGCCATCGTCGAACGCGCCCTCCGCCGGCACCCCCGCCGACGACTGAGCGGGGGGCCGCGGCGAGACGAGAGAGGAAGAGAGACTACTTCGTGCGGAACGCCCGGTCGCCGGCGTCGCCGAGTCCGGGGACGATGTAGCCGTCGTCGTCGAGGTGGTCGTCGATGGAGACGGTCAGCAGGTCCGCCTCGGGGAACTGGCCGTCGACGCGGAGGAGGCCGTCCGGTGCGGATACCGCCGAGAGCACGAACAGGTCCGTGGGGTCGGCCTCGGTGCTCTCCAGGACGTGGTCGAGGACGGCGCACATCGTGCTGCCCGTCGCCAGCATCGGGTCGGCCACGATGACGGTGTCCTTCTCGGTTATCTCGGGCAGTTTCACGTAGTCGACGGTGATGGGGAACTCCCCCTCCTCGTCCATCCCGGCGTCCTCGTCGCGGCCGGCGCTGATGACGCCCTGCTTGGCACGCGGGAACGCCTTCAACAGTCCCTCCACGAACGGCGTCGCCGCGCGGAGGACGTTGATGATGACCACGTCGTCGAGTCCCTTCACGCGTTCGCCCGTCGTCTCCGTCAGCGGTGTCTGCACCGTCACGTACTCCGTCTCCATCACGCCGTCTATTATCTCGTAGCCGCAGATGCGCCCGAGTTTCACGAGCCCTTTGCGGAACGCCACCTGCTCGGTCTCCACGTCGCGGAGTCGCAGCAGCGTGTCCTTCGCCAGCGCGTGCGTGATGAGGTACGCGTCGTCTCGGTCTTCGATGGGCATGTTGTTCGAAACGCGGACCCCCCAGCGACATAAATTCCGATGAATCCCCCGCAGACGCGCTCGTGCGGGTGGTTCACGCGAGGCAGTGCGGGTCGCGGGCGCGTCGTCGCCGCGTCATCGCGTAACGAGATACGTCACAGCCATCACGACGAGCGCCAACGACGCGACGTTCACGAACGTCAGCGCCAGCATCCCGAGGAAGTCCAGCCCCCAGACGACCCCTGCGGCGAACACCGAGGAGAGGACGAGATTCATGACGAACAGCACGCGCGGGTCGCCGCGCGAGGCGGTGTCCGTTCCCATGCGGGACAGTTCCGGCTCGCGCGCTTATAGTTCCGCCCGGTGCTTTCTCCTGCGCCCCGTATACGACCGATCGTCCATCGAAGTAGTGAGAATAGTCTAGAGATAACGATATCTACCGAATAGAACCGCGGAAGGAAAGCAAATTCTCGAATAGGAACCTATCTGTCAAAGTACTTTTGTACGCTGCCCGCATGGTACCGGATATGACCGAACACGGTGGACGGACGCCCGTCGCATCGCACACCGAGTACGCGCGCAGTCGGGTACGGTGTTTCGACTGCGGCGAGTACGTCTCGACGCGGAAGGCGCGCGGCGGGAAGATTCGCTGTGCGAACTGTCTGAAGGCGGACGTGACCGCGTAATCGATGGACTCGAAGAGACGGGCGCCCGAGGAGCCCGACGACGCGCCCGACGTCGAGTTGGAGTGTCTGTACGACGACCGGACGAATCCGTCCGAACTGACCATCTTCTCGCCCGGAGAGCGAACGCTGGCGACCCAGTGGATAACCGTCGACCGTTCCGTCGCTCGGTCGCTCGACAGCGTCCGATAGCGAATCCGGTCCGTTCGTCCGGACCCGACCGACCCGTTCCGACTCGTTCGCCGCCGACCCGAGTCGGCAGGTATACGCGGCCGTTCCCACCAGCTAGCGTATGCGTCAGGTGACGGTCTCCCGGTTCGTCCCGCGGTCGAAACCGACGGTGCTCCGACGACTCGCGCCCGAGGCGATGGTGCGGTACGAGGGTAGCTTCGACGTCCGAGGGGTCCGCGAGGAGGATCCGGAGACGGTCGTAGTCGTCGGCGCGCGCGGCGTCGAGTTCGCCCTCCGCTTCGAGTCCATCGAGGACGGCCTCCGCTACGAACAGGACGGCGAGGCCGGACCGTTCGAGGCGATGGAGACGGTCGTCTCCGTCGAACCGGCCGACGGCGGCGCCTCCGTCACCGCCCGTTCGTCGGTCGCGCTCGGACTGCCCCTTCCGGCGGTGACCGACCGCCTCGCGGCGTGGAAGCGCCGCGGCGAACTCGAACGCGCCCTCGACGCCCTCGCCGCGGACGCGTAGCGCGAATCCGGATTCACTCCTCGGGCGTCGGTTCCGCTAACGTCGTCCGCGCGCCGGGTTCCTCGGGGAAGGCGTTCTCGAAGGCGTCCCACTCCGCGGAGAACTCCTCGTCGGTGAGCAGACAGTCGTCCAACGCGGCGGTCAGCGCCCCCTCGTCCATTTCGCGGCCGATGAACACCAATCCCGTGCGCCGGTCGCCCCACTCCTCGTCCCACTCGAACCCGAGGTCCGAGCGGTTCCGCCGGTAGGCGTCCTGCTCGAACTCGGGGAGGCTCGCCACCCACCGGCCCGTCGCCTCGGCGTACGCCGAGGGCCCGGCCCGACTGTAGGTGAGGTGGGCGTCCTCGCGCCCCGCGACCCACATCGACCCCTTCGCGCGGAGGACCGACTCGGGGAGGTCCGAGAGGAGGGCCGCCGCTCGCTCCGGGTGGAACGGCCGCCGACGCCGGTAGGCGAACGAGTCGACGCCGTACGCCTCCTCGGGGTGGGCGTGTTCGTGGCTGTTGTCGTGGCTGTGGCTGTGCTCGTGGTCGCGATGGTCGCCGTGCGCCGCCGATGCAGACTCCGACTCCGACTCCGCCTCATCAAGCGTCCGCCGCCACCCGGCGCGTTCGGCGGCCGTCCCCGGGTCGAACAGGCGGATGTCGAACAGTCGGTCGACCGACACCGCGGCGTACTCCGCGGGGATGACTTCGGCGTCGGGTCGCAGGGCGCGAACGACCGACTTCACGCGCGCGAGTTCGGCCTCGCTCACCAAATCGCGTTTGTTCAGGACGACGAGGTCGGCGAACTCCACCTGCTCGACCAGGAGGTCCGAGAGGGGGCGACGCTCGCCGTCGCCGCCCGTCTCGACGGTCCTCGTCGGTTCGCCGTCGCCGTCGAACGTGTCCGCGAACTGCCGAGCGTCGACGACGGCGACGACGGCGTCCACCTCGTACCGGGCGGCCGCGGGCGACCCGCCGGTGAACAGGCGCGCGACGGGCGCGGGTTCGCTGATTCCAGAGGGTTCGACGACGAGGTGGTCGAACGAGCGCTCGCGGGCGAGGCGGACCACGGCGGTTTCGAGGTCGTCGCGGAGTTCACAGCAGATACAGCCGTTCGACAACTCGGCGACGGTGCCGTCGGCGACGGACAGTTCGGACTCCTCGCTGACGAGTTCGGCGTCGACGTTCAACTCGCCCATGTCGTTGACGAGGACGGCCACCTTCCGGTCGCCGGCGTTCCGCAGGATGCGGTTCAGGAGCGTCGTCTTGCCGGCGCCGAGGCTCCCCGTCAGGATGGTGACCGGTATCGCGTTGGCCGCGCCCAGACTCATGTCCGAGAGTGGTCCGGCACGGTATTTCAACCTGCGGTGCCCGCTCGCGTGTTCTCTTCTCGCCGCCGTCGAATCCGACGCCGACGTCGGGTCGAACGGCCCGCCCGGTGCGGGCAATCCTTCCGAGACGCTCCCGGTGCGTCACGGGCTGAACCGGCGGAATCCCCGTCGACGCCCGCGAACGACATCCTTTTCCGCGCCGGCCGGGGTACGTGAACGCATGACGCTCGCGGACCGCATCGGCGACTATCGCGAGGCCCTCGAAGAGTGGCTTCGCGGCTTCTACCACGGACTCGTCTCGCACCCGGCGTACGAGAAGATAGAGCAGGAGGCCGAAGACCAAGAAGACACGTTCATGCTGGCGTGCTTTCCGGAGGCGTTCGGCATCCCGAGTCCCGTCTCCTACTACACCGCCGAACTCCTGCCGTACCTCGAAGACGAGTTCGAGGCGTGGGAGCGGCGGATGTGGGACCGCGGGTCGCTGCTCGAACGGAAGGGCCACCAGTACCACTTCTGACGATGCGCAAGTTCGTCTTCTTCGGCGGCAAGGGCGGCGTCGGTAAGACCACCGTCTCCTCGGCGTACGCGCTGAAGTGCGCCCGCGCCGGCCTCGAAACGCTCGTCGTCTCCACCGACCCCGCCCACAGCACCTCCGACGTGTTCGACCAGCAGTTCGGGAACGACCCGCAGGCCGTCGAGGGCGTCGAGAACCTCTCGGCGATGGAGATAGACCCCGAGGACGAGGTGGAGCGACACCTGATGGAGACCAAGCGTGCGATGAGCAGTCAGGTGAGTCCGGCGATGGTCAACGAAATCGATAGGCAAATCGAGATGGCCCACCAGACGCCCGGCGCGTACGAGTCGGCGCTGATGGACCGCTTCATCGAGGTGATGCAGTCCTCCGAGGCGTTCGACCGCGTCGTCTTCGACACCTCGCCGACGGGCGGGACGCTCCGATTGCTCTCGCTGCCGGACCTCTTGGAGGGGTGGATAGACCGACTCGCACACAAGCGCGAGAAGTCCATCGACCTCTACGAGAAGGCGGCGATAGGCAACAACGAACCCCGGCGCGTGATGGACGGCGACCCCATCCTCGCCCGACTGCAAACCAGAAAGGAGCGCTTCGAGTTCGCGGGCGAGACGCTCCGCGAGGCGTCGACGTTCTTCCTCGTCGTCAACCCCGACGAACTCTCCCTGCGGGAGACCCGCCGGGCGGCCGACGACTTAGAATCCTACGGGCTGACCGTCGGCGGCCTCGCCGTCAACCGCCTCACGCCGGAACCGGAGGCGCACGAGGAGGGCCGCGGCGCGCGCTTCCTCCGCGACCGGGTGGCGACCGAACGCGAACGCCTGCGCGAACTCCGCGAGTCGTTCGACTACCCGGTCGTCGCCGAGATAGCCACCCGCGTCTCCGAGGTGAAGGGGGACTTCCTCGAAGAGGTGGCCGCGGAGTTGGATATCGACGCGGCCGCCGAACGGCCCGCGTGAGGGTCGGCATCCGGCGCTTAAATCGGACTATGTTGCCGAATATCGGCGGTAGCGGGAGTTAACACCCGCTTTCGAACGATAACAATCGTTACCGTTAAACCGCTGTTATCCATGAGGGGTGAGTGAGGCTGTCATACAATGGTACAAGTCATCTGGCTCGTGGCGGCGGTGCTGGCGCTCTTCACGGTGGGATATCTCGGCTATTCGAGATACCTCGCCCGGTTCGTCGAACTCGACGACAGTCGGTCGACGCCGGCGCACAAGTACGAAGACGGGCAGGAGTACGTCCCGGCGAAGAAGCCGGTCCTGCTCGGGCATCACTATTCGAGCATCGCGGGCGGGGCGCCCATCGTCGGCCCCATCACGGCCGGCGTCGTCTGGGGGTGGGTCCCGGCGCTCGCGTGGATAGCCATCGGGAACCCGCTGATGGGCAGCGTCCACGACTTCGTCTCGCTGTCGGCCAGTCTCCGACACGAGGGGAAGTCCATCGGCTACATCATCGGCGAGTACGTCGGCGAACGGGGTAAGAACATGCTGTTGTGGTTCGCCTTCCTCACCATCGTCCTCGTCGTGGCGGTGTTCGCCCTCGTGGTCGCCATCGTGTTCGACGCGTACCCCGAGGCGGCGACGGCCAGTCTGATCTACATCGGACTCGCCGTCGTCTTCGGCGTCTACCTCTACCAACTGAACCTCCCCTTCATCCCCGGCACCGTGGCGTTCGTCGTCGCGATGTTCGTCGGCGTCTGGTTGGGGACGCACTACCCCCTCGCGCTCTTCGAACCGGCCTCGCGGGCGCCCGCAGACACCTTCGTGCTGTTCGCGAGCGGCGGGTCGTGGATTCCGGGAGCGTCCTCGCTCGGCACCAACACCGCGGCGTGGGTGCCCGTCATCCTCCTCTACGGGGCGCTCGCGAGCGCCCTCCCGGTCTGGGTGCTCCTGCAACCGCGGGACTACCTCTCGTCGTTCCTGCTGTACACGGGCGTCGGCGGGGCGCTGGTCGCCGTCATCGTCGGCACCGCCGGCGCGGCGTTCGGCATCTCGGCGGTGACGCCGAGCCAACCGCTGACGACCAACCTCGAACCGTACTACGGGTTCATCGGTCGCTCCGGCGCGCCGCTGTTCCCGCTCCTGTTCATCACCATCGCCTGCGGGACCATCAGCGGCTTCCACTCGCTTGTCTCCTCGGGGACCACCTCGAAGCAACTGAATCAGGAGTCCGACGCGCGCGTCATCGGCTACGGTGGAATGCTCGGCGAGGGACTGCTCGCCACCGTGGCGCTCATCACCGTCGCCATCGTCGCGCCCGAAGTCGGCGGCGGCATCGGCCTCGCCCTGCCGACGTTCGCCACGGGCGGCGGTATCATCCTGACGAGTTTCGGCATCCCCGCCTCCTTCGGCGGACCGTTCATGGCGCTCGTGCTCGTCAGCTTCCTCCTCACGTCGACGGACACGGCCGTCCGTCTGGGCCGGTACATGATGGAGGAGATAATCGGGACGCCCGAGTCGTCCGTCGAGTCGTTCGCGGCGGACCGCTACGGTAACGCTCTCGTGCAGGCGCTTCCGGCGTACGTCCTCATCACCAGCGGGTCGTGGCTGACGCTGTGGCAACTGTTCGGCGGCGCCAACCAACTGCTCGCCGCCTTGGCGCTGCTCACCGCGACGGTGTGGCTGGCCAACTGGAGCGAGTCGAAACAGCTCCTCAGCACCGGCGCGCCGATGGCGCTGATGACGTTCATCACCATCATCGGGCTGCTGTGGCTGGCGCTGCACGACAACGTCTACGCGAAGTTCCTCAACGACGCGTGGATGGCCGAGGCGGGCGCGTTCGCCATGCTGTCGGCGGTGGTCCAGATAGCCATCGCGTTCGTGCTCATCTACCTCGCGCTCTCCTTGGTGGTGATGGGCTACCGCAACATCCAGCGCGTCCGCGCGAAACCCGAAGAGGGCGGCTACTCGCCGAGCGACGACTGAACCGCGCGCGGACCGCCGCCCCCCAGCCTCTTCGCCTCTCGTTTCTCACCCTCCAATTCCGTTCTCCGCCTGCTCAGCGGCGCAGACGGTCCAGCAGGCGGGCGACGACGCCCCGTTCTCGCCGGGTGGGGTCCACGTCGTCCCACAGCGTGAACGCCCGCGCCGCGTCGGCGCCCTCGCTGGCGACGGCGTCCTCGGCGTCGGGGGCGACGACGGCGAGGTTCACCTCGTAGTGGCCGTAGTAGCCGTACTTCAGGAGCGTCCGGTCGGAGAAGTCGGCGACGAACGCGCGCACGTCCTCAGGCACCGCGTCGGCGAGGAGGACGAACGTGAAGTCGGTGCCGAAGTGCTCCTCGTCGGCGTCTATCCACGCTCCGGCCAGTTCGTGGCCGAGTTCGACCAGTCGCTCTAACTCCGCCCGCGTCGCGTTCGGGACGCGCCGAGCGAACAGGAACTCTCGGGTCTCGTGGTTCGCGTAGTTCAGGGCGGGGTGGAAGAACCGCTTTTCGCTCTCGATACGCATCTCCCCGAACAGGTCGAACCGCTCGCCGCGGACGCTTCGGTCCCGCTCTAAGTCGTAGTTGAACATGAGGCGGTCGGACACCCGGTCGAGGTACTCGTCCTCCCAGTCGGGGACGTCCGAGAGGTCGATGCCAGCCTCCTCGGCGGCGGCCTTCGGGTCGAACGAGCCGTCTCCGTCGTCGGCCGCCTCGCTCATTCCTCCCCGTCCTCCGGGTCGTACGGCACCGCGTCGCCGGAGACGGGCGGCGCGCCGAGGGCGAGGACGTTCACCGCGTCGTCGGCGTCCGCGGGGTTGTACGCTCGTTGCGGGCTCCCCGGGTCGACGGCGAACAGGCAGTTCTCTCCCACCTCGTACGTCTCCTCGGGCGTTTCGACCGACAGCGTCCCCGAGAGCACGTAGAACACCTCCTCTTGTTCTTCGTGGTAGTGGTACGCCAGCGGAAGCTCCTGACCCGGTTCCGCGCGGAACCGGTTGAGAGCGACGTTCTCCAACTCGGCGGGTCCGGACAGACGGCGCATCTCGCAGTCCCTATCGTCGCTCGGTTCCACCGTCTCGCAGTCCACGACGCGGTATCCCATACGCGTTCACACTCCGCACGTTCTCAAAAGCGCCCCGGGTCCGCCGCGGTCACAACGTTTTAATCGTGAGGGTCCCGTACGACGAGTGAACAGAGATGTCCGGGAAACGAACCGAGTCCTGCGGCCGGTGTGCGATGTCCACCGTCGTGGACGCCGTCGGGGGGGGAGCGGAGACAGACGGCGACGACGCCGACGAGAGACGCGCGTCGACGTTCGGCGACGACCGCATCGAACTCTCCGACCGGGAGTTGCGGGCCACCTCGCCCGCCGCGTGGCTTTCGAGCGCCGTCTCCCGTCTCGACGACGCCGCCTCGCGGTTCGTCTACGGGTCGCGCTAACTCGCCCCGCGACGGCCGTCGTCGGCCGAGCAAGGGACGATACCGTGTGACAGCCTGACCGGATGCAAGCCGCAAGTAGAGTTTTATACGGCTCCGGACTTATCACCCCTCAACCAGATGGAAGAGAGCGTTTCCGGCTTCAAGATCCGCGGGTCGTGGGGCGACATCGTCGAACACGGCGAGCGCATCACCCGCGCGCTTCGCGACGCCGGCGTCGAGAGCGAGGCGTTCGAGCAGTGGGACGAGTGGCGTCCCAAGGCGCACGAACGGCTGAGCGAGGACGTGAACGAGAAGACGGCGGCGCAGGCGAGCGTCGGCGAAGGCGAAGGGGAGAAGGCGGGTAAAGAGCCCAACGAGGACCTTCAGACGGCCGGCGAGAAGTTGTCCGAGTCGTATCAGAAGGTGGACGAGGGGGACAACGACGGCGCCGTCGAACGCTGGAGCGAGTCCATCGGCTACGTCGCCCGCGCCGCCGACTCCGCCGGCCGACGGGCGCTCCGAAAGGTCGAAGACACCGTCTACCGGAAGGTGATGACCCAACTCGCGCCGTACTACTTCGACAACGAACTCATCAGCGCCAACATCCAGAAGTCCCACCGCGGCGAGGAGGAGGTGACGTTCATCTTCGAGGTGAACATCAACGACGACGAGCTGAAATCCGCCGTCAGCACCCGGTTGGGCGAGTACGACGACACGGTGGACCGCTGGCACGTCGACGTCGAGAAGGAGACGACGAACGCCGAGGCGGCCGAGGGCGTCGAGCCGCCGGAGTCGAAACCGGAGTCGAACCCCGGCACGAACTGACTTCCCACCCGATTCGCTCGTCGCGACCCTCTCCGCCGACGGTACCCTCATTATCGAGAGGTCCTTCCGTACGAGCGATGTCCGAGCCACTTCGCGCGAAGTCCGGCGAGTTGACGGTCGAAGAGATACTCGACGCGGTCCGCGAGGGGCGCCGCGTCGTCGTCGAAGCGGAGATGCTCGGCGGCGTCCACGAAGTGTCGCTCCGCCACGACGGCACGACCTACTACTGCGACACGCCGACGACGCTGCACAAGCACGCCGACGAGGCCGGAATGCGCGAGTGCATCCTGAAGATGGGCTACGCGCGAAACGAGTGAGCCAGACGGCGCCCGCGACGGCTACCGATTGCAGGTCGTTTTAATCGGGCGGGCGGTCAAGGGGGGAACATGAGCGATACGCCCAACATGGGGGACCTCATCGAGACGGACGACCCGAGCTTTCAACGCGTGCTCGCGTGCGTCTTCGGCGTCCAGGACCACGAGAGTCGGACCTACCTCACGCTCCTCGAGAACCCCGGCAGCACCGTCGCCGAACTCGCGGACATCTTAGAGCGCGACCGGAGCAACGTCAACCGCTCGCTGACGACGCTGATGGAGAAGAACCTCGCGGACCGCGAGCGACGACTGCTCGACCCCGGCGGCTACGTCTACCAGTACACGGGGACGCCGCTCCCGGAGGCCAAGGAGATGCTCCACGCCGCCCTCGACGAGTGGGTCGAACAGGTCCACGGGAGCATCGAGGAGTACGGTAGAGAGGAGTGACCGGCGCGAACGCACGGACTCGCGGCCGACGGTTCGTCCCCTCCGGCAGCGTTTCTCCCACGCGGGCCACCGCCTGCGGCCCCTGTCACTCCGGATCGGCGTTCGACCGCGCGTCGCCGGTCAGCGCCGAGAGCGAACGCGGACCGACGAACCTCGGGACGCGTTCGGCGTAGCGCTCGTACGCCTCCCCGTACTGTTCGCGGAGCCACGGTTCCTCGGCGAACGGGAGGACCAGCCACCACGCGAGATAGACCGCACAGAGTCCGGCCGCCAGCGTCGACCCCGCCATCACCGCGAATCCGACCGTCGCGACGATGTAACAGACGTACTGCGGGTTTCGAGAGTAGCGATACCAGCCGTCGGTGCGAAGGTCGCCGGTCAGCCCCTTCGTCTCTTCGACGCCCAAGTCCAACCCGGCGGCGAGTGCGGCACCGTACCACACCGCAAAGAGGACGCCGCCGCCGACGACCGCCGCCGGTTGCGGGAGTCCGAGGGCGTTCCAGTCGAGGTACGCGACCCCGGCCAAAGAGAGGTTGACCACCTGCGAGAGCGTCCAGTGAGCGTAGTACTCCCAGCTTCTGTCTCCCGGCGGCCAGTAGTCCGCCCATCCGAGAGCGCTCGCGACGATACCGACCAGGTTACCGACTCCGGCGACTGCGCCGACCGCGAACAGGGCCGTCGTGACTGTCCACACCATACGCGTCGATTCTGGCCGTCGCCGCGTGGAGTTTTCCGCGGCGATACTAGCTCGTTTAAGTTTCAAGTCCGCGCCGCCGGAAGCACCAGGCGTGAAGTATCTCGACGTGCGCCTCTCGCAACCGCGGTGGATGCTGCACCCGATGCAGGAGTTCATCCGCGACGGGGACGCCGTGCGGTACGAGGAACTGCAGGCGTGGAGCGGGGTCACGGGCGACAGAAGCGTCGAACACGAACTGTTCTACGCCGAGGCGGACCGCGAGCCGTACGAAGCGGCGCTCTCGGCCGTCGACTCCGTCCGGTGGTACGACCTCACGCCGATAGACGACGAGTCGTTCTACGTCTACGTCAGTCAGGAGACGCGCCCCGAGGACGTGGCGTGGAGAGAGGCGTTCGCCGATCTGAACCTCGTCCTCGCACCGCCCGTCGTCTACGACGAAAACGCCGCGTTCCACATGATTCTCGTCGGCCCCGGCGAGGAGTTGCGGGCGATGCTCTCGGACCTCCCCGAGGAGATAGACGTGACCGTGAAGGCCGTCGGCGAGTACGACAGGCGACACGCGCCCGTCGCGGGCGAACTCACGACACGTCAACTGGAGGCCGTCGGAACCGCCGCAGAACTCGGATTCTACGAGATTCCGCGGGAAGCCGGCGTCGGAGACGTGGCCGACGAACTCGACTGCGCGCCGAGCACGGCTTCGGACCTGCTCCAACGGGCTGAATCGGGGGCGATGCGGCGACTGGTCGAACGCCACGGTCGCCGTCGAGTCGACGACTGAGACGCGTCCGAACCGTCCCCCTTTTTGCTCGCCGACTCCGAGGCTGTGGACAATGAGCCTCGACCTCACCGCACCCGCGCCGGACGCCCCGGACGTCGCCGAGGACGGCGTGTGGCTGGAGTGCATCGAGACGGGCGAGACGTACGCCCCCTTCGACGAGATACGGTACACCAGCGACGGCGGCCACCTGCTCGAAGTCAAGTACGCCGACCCGCCCTCCCTCGACGACTTCGAGGGCCAGGGCCGCGGCGTCTGGCGCTACCGCTCGGCGCTCCCGTTCGAGGAGGGCGTCAGTCTCCCCGAGGGCGGCACGCCCCTCCACGAGGCCCCCCGCCTGCGCGAGGACATCGACGTGAACACCCTCCGCATCAAGCACGAGGGGATGAATCCGACGGGCAGTTTCAAAGACCGCGGGATGACCGTCGGCGTCCGCGTGGCGAAGGAACTCGGCGTCGACCGACTCGCCTGCGCCTCCACGGGCAACACTTCCGCCGCCCTCGCCGCCTACGGCGCCCGCGGCGGGATGCAGACGCTGGTACTCCTCCCCTCCGGAAAAGTCGCCGCCGGGAAGATAGCGCAGGCCGCCCTCCACGACGCCCGCATCCTCGAAGTCGACGGCAACTTCGACTCCTGTCTCGACATCGTGCAGGACCTCGCCGAACGCGGCGAGGTGTACCTGCTGAACTCTCTCAACCCGTTCCGACTGGAGGGGCAGAAGACCATCGGGCTGGAGATTTTAGAGGAGTTCCGCGACGACTACGACCGGTTCCCGGACCGCATCGTCCTCCCCGTCGGCAACGCGGGCAACACCGCGGCGCTGTACAAGGCGTTCCGCGAACTCGTCCAGTCCGGGTCGCTGGACCCCGAGAACGTGCCGAAACTCACCGGCGTGCAGGCGGAGGGCGCCGCGCCGATGGTCGAGGCCGTCGAGAACGGCTGGGAGGACACCGAACGCTGGGACGAGGTGGAGACGCGCGCGACGGCCATCCGCATCGGCAACCCCGTCAACGCGCCGAAGGCGCTCCCCGGCATCCGACAGACGAACGGGACGGCCGTCGCCGTCTCCGACGCGGAGATAACCTCGGCGCAGCGCGACCTGGCCCGCGAGGGTATCGGCGTCGAACCCGCCTCCGCCGCCTCCGTCGCCGGCCTGCGTAAACTTCGGTCCGACGGCGTCGTCGACGCCGACGAGGACGTGGTCTGTCTCACCACCGGCCACCTGCTGAAAGACCCCGACGCGGCGTTCGAGGCGGGCAACGAACCCGAACCCGTGGCGAACTCGACCGAAGCGGTGCTCGACCACATCGGCTCGACGTAGGACTTTGAGACTGTCTTCTCTTCTATCTGGTGAATGACGGCGGTCTGACGTACTTTCTTAGCGCCCTGGTACTTCCTCGCACGTATGCCCTCGCCAACGATGCCGACTGGGACGGTGAGCGGTGGGTCGAACGGGTCGCGGACGTTCCCGATCCGGGACGAACACCGGTTCGACCGTCCCCGCGACGCCGCCTCGGACGCGAACGAGTCGAACGCCCGGACCGACGGACGCGGCGGCGCGCCGCCCACGCTCGAAGCGGAGGTCGAACGGCTCAGAGCGGAGAACGAGGACCTGCGGCAGGAACTTCGAGATACCCGCCAGCGACGACAGGACGTCATCGACCGGTACGAGCGACTCCTCGACGGCAAGACCGACGCCGACGTCGAAGTCGAGACCGAGACGGCCCCCTCGACGCCGGCGCCGGGCACGTCCGCGCGGTCGTCGCCGTCGCCGCCGCACACCTCGCCCGCCCCGACGAAGTCGCTCGCGCGACGGCTAGCCGACGAACTCGACGCGCAATGGACGCGCCTTCGACGGCGCTACCACGCGTGGCAGCGACAGACCGGTCTCTGAGGCTCCGAGGCCGTCACGCAAAAGAACCCGAACGCGAACTGTAACTCCGATTCCCCCCGTCGCCCCCTCCGCTCACCGCCGCCGACCTACTCGTCGGTGCCGTTCAGCGTGAGGTATTTCACGTCGGTGATGCGTTCGTCCGCGAGCAGTTTCTCCTGGACCTCCTCGGAGACCGGGTCGTCGAGGTTGTAGACGGTTATCGCTTCGCCGCCCTCCTCGTGTCTGCGGGCGTTGAACATCCCGGCGATATTGACGTTGTTGTCCCCGAGGACGCCGCCGATGAACCCGATGACGCCCGGTTTGTCGTAGTTGCGGGCGACGAGCATCTGCCCGTGCGGGATGGCGTCGACGCGGTAGCCGTCGATGCGGACGATGCGCGGGTCGTCGCCGGCGAACAGCGTTCCGCAGACGGCGAGCGAGTCCTCGTCGTTGCCAACGGTGACGGTGACGAGACTCTGAAAGTCGGCCGCCTGGAGCGTCTTCGACTCGGTCACGTCGATGCCGCGTTCCTCGGCGATGCTCGGGGCGTTGACGGCGTTGACCTGCCACTCCAGCGGTTCGAAGACGCCCTTCAGCGCCGAGGCGGTGACGAGTTCGATGTCCTCCTCGGCGATTTCGCCCTCGTAGGAGACTTCGACGCTCGAGATGCGACTGTCGAAGAGTTGGGCGGCAACCTTGCCGGCCGTCTCCGCGAGGTCGATGTACGGCCGGATGCGCGGGAAGGCCGCCTCGTCCACCGACGGCGCGTTCAGCGCGTTCATGACGGGTTCGTCGTTGAACGCGGCGTCTATCTGGTCGGCGATGGAGGTGGCGACGTTCTCTTGGGCGGCCTCGGTCGAAGCGCCGAGGTGCGGGGTGACGACGACGTCCTCCACGGAGAGCAGGGGGTTGTCGGCCGAGACGGGTTCGTCGGCGAACACGTCGATGGCCGCGCCGTCGAGCGTTCCGTCCTCGACGGCGGCGGCGAGGGCGTCCTCGTCGACGACGCCGCCGCGGGCGCAGTTGACGACGTAACCGCCGCCCATCAGTTCCAACTCGTCGGTGGAGATGAGGTCCGCCGTCTCGGGCGTCAGCGGCGTGTGGACCGTCAGAAAGTCCGCGCGTTCGAGACACGCCTCGAACTCCACGAGTTCGGCGCCGAGTCGGTCGGCGCGTTCCTCGCTGATGTAGGGGTCGTACGCGACGAGGTCCATGCCGATGCCGTCCAGCCGTTTGGCCACCTCTTGGCCGACGCGGCCGAGTCCGACGATGCCGAGCGTCTTCGCGTTCAGTTCGGTGCCGAGGTAGTCGCCCTTGGCCCACTCGCCGTCCTTGAGGCGGGCGTGCGCCTGCGGGATGGAGCGCGCGGCGGCGAACGCCATCGCGACGGTGTGCTCGGCGGCGGCGCGGACGTTTCCTTCCGGCGCGTTGGCGACGATGACCCCGTGGTCAGTCGCGGCGTCGATGTCGATGTTGTCGACGCCGATGCCGGCGCGGCCGACGATGACGAGGTCCGGCGCCGCCTCGAACAGCGCTTCGTCCACTTCGGTCCCGGAGCGAACGACGAGCGCGTTCGCGTCCGCGACGGCGTCCAACAGCGCCTCCCCTGTTACATCGTAGGCGGTCTCGACTTCGTGACCCGACTCACGAAGGCGTTCCAGACCCGCATCGTCGATGGGGTCCGTGACGAGTACCTTCATGCGCGTAATCACCGTAGGTCGCCGGTTAAGGGTTTCTTCGTCGGCGGTATTGGCTATGTTAGGTGCTCTCGTGCTTCACGACGGCGTTCCGACGGGAGGGAGGGACGGCGGTATCTCCCCCCTGTGGACGGGATGAGTTGGTTTCAAACCGGCCGCCGACGAGAGGGGAGTATGCGACTCGTGGCCTTCGACTTCGACGGAACGCTCTCGGACTCGGAGATGACGGTGCTTCTCGGCCGCCGGATGGGGGTTGCCGACGAGATGGCCGACATCACCGAACGGGCGATGAACGACGAGATATCCTACGCCGACAGCCTCCGGAAGCGGGCGAAACTCCTCGACGGACTCGAAGCCGAGGACGCCGAGGAAGCGTACGACGAGGTGACGCTCCGTCCCGGCGCGGCGGAACTCATCGGCCGCCTGCGCGACGCCGGCCACCACGTCGCCGTGCTCACGGGCGGGTTCGAACGCGGCGTCGAACGCGCCCTGGAGAAGGAGGGCGTCGAGGTGGACACCATCGTCGCCAACCGCCTCCCGGTGGAGGGCGGCCGTCTCACCGGCGAGGTGGAGGGGTCGCTCATCGAGGGGACGAAAGACGAGGCGCTCGAAACCCTCGCCGACGAACTCGACGTGAAACTCTCTCGAACCGTCGCCGTCGGCGACGGCGCGAACGACCTGCCGATGCTCGAAGTCGCCGGCCTCGCCGTCGGCTTCGTCCCCAAACCGGCCGTCCGACCGTCCTGCGACGTGGTCGTCGCCTCGATGTACCGCCTCGGAAAGGTGCTCGAGGGCTACGGCGTCGTGCGGAAGACGGACCGGTAAGCGGACGGAACCACGCGTCTTCTCCCCCGACCGTGCTTTCGTGTCGACATTTTCCGGACGAATAGTTGTCTATACGGAACTCGAGCGCCCAAAACTTCCAATTTTGATATTCGGGGCCGTAGTCTTATACCGAAACGCTTGATACTCCCTCCCAGAGGCATGTCGGCAGAACTTACCGCATTAGATCCGAAAGAACTAGTACTGATACTGGTCGCATTGGTCGGCGTCGTCCCGGTGTTGCTCCTGCGTTCCTCGCAGTCGAAGTGGTTCATGGGTGGATATCTCCTACTGTGCGCTGGCGCGTTAGCGACGAACCTCGAAGCACTGGCGTTCGGGGACCTGTTCAACGCCGTCGAGCACGGAGCGGGTATCGCCGCGTCCGGCATCGTGTTCTTCATCGCGGCCCGCAAGCGGAGTCGGGTCCTCGCGAAGGAGGCGGAGTGAGATGGTCGAGTTCACCGCCGTCTTCGACGTGGTCGGCACCGTCGCGTACCTCGGCACCGCGGTCGTCGCGTTCCGGACCTACCGACGGGCCGACGCCGAGTCGGGATTCTGGCTGAACTTCGGGTTGGCGGCTCTGCTCGGGTTCTTCTGGGCGGGCGTCGTCAGCGCCGAGCATCTCGGAATCGGCGGGGAAGTGTTCGACATCATCAGCGTGTCGCTCCTGACGGCGACCATCGCCGTCTTCGCCGTCGGCGCGACGGGCACCTACGCCGTCGTCGAGGACATGAAGCGTTCCCGCGCCAGCGAGGCCGAGTCCCGCGCGGCGGCGGAGTCACTGACCGAGTCGCTCGAAACCGGCGCCGCCGAGTTCGACCGCGTGATGGACGCCGCAGCCGCCGGCGACCTGACCGTTCGGATGAGCCGGGACGGCGAGAGCGATGCGATGGCCCGCGTGGCCGAGTCGTTCAACGGGATGATGGCCGACCTCGAGACGACCGTCGTGACCATCCAGTCGTTCGCGGGCGACGTCGCCGACTCGACGGCGCAGATAGACGCCAGCGCCGGTGAGATACGGATGGCGAGCGAGGAGGTGAGCACCTCGATGACCGCCGTCGCGGGCGAGACCGACGAGCAGCACCGACACCTGTCGGCGGCCGCCGACGAGATGAGCACGCTCTCGGCGACGGTCGAGGAGGTGGCGGCGTCGACGACGCAGGTGGCCGAGACCTCCGGCGAGGCGTCCGAACTCGGCGAGGCGGGCCGCGCGTCCGCGACCGAAGCGCTGGAGGAGATGGACCACGTCCAGCGGACGACCGACCGGACCGTCGGCGAGGTGGAGGCGCTCCGCGACGAACTCGACGAGATCGTCGCCATCGTCGACCTCATCACCGAGATAGCCGACCGGACGAACCTGCTGGCGCTGAACGCCTCCATCGAGGCCGCCCGCGCGGGCGAGGCCGGCAAGGGATTCGCTGTCGTCGCCGCCGAGATAAAGGAACTCGCCAGCGAGTCGACGACGGCCACGGGCCGCATCGAGACGCTCGTCACCGACATCCAGTCGTCGGCCGCGGGCACTGCCGGCGACATGCGCGAGGTCGGCGACCGGGTCACCTCCGGCACCGAGACGGTCGGATCCGCGCTGGCCGCCCTCGAAGACATCGCCGCGCGCGTCGAGGAGGTCAACGGCGGGATTCAGGAGATAGACCGCGCGACGACCGAGCAGGCGACCTCCACCGAGGACGCCCTGCTGAAGGCCGAGGACGCCCGAGAGGCGGGCGACCGGACGAGCGAAGAGATATCGAGCGTCACCGCCGCCTCCGAGGAGCAGACCGCCTCCGTCTCCGAGGTGGCGACCAGCATCGGCGACCTCTCGACGGCGGCGGCGTCGCTCCACGACCGCCTGGCTCGCTTCCAAGTGGGCGCATCCGCCGAGGCGACGGCGACGGACGCGTCGGGCGTCTCGGAGGCCCGGGCGCCGACGCCGACGGCCGCCGCCCGAACGGCGACGGACGGCGGCAGGTCCGAACGCGCCGGCCGGCGCCCCCAGCCCCGTCGCTGACCCGCTCTCCTCGCTTCGCTCCGTTCTCCGAACCCGCTCGCTTATCTCAATTTTCTCGCCTCGTCCACCGAACGCGGCGTCTCGACGGGGGGAACGGGACACGCTTTTTGCGTCGCTGACCCATTTGCGGAGGGATGACGATGTACGACCGCGGGGAGTCGACCGAGGCCCGCATCCGCCGATGGGACGGGGGCGTGAGTTGGCTCGCGTTTCCCGAAGAGACGGCAGCGCGGAGCAGTCACGCCATCTGCGGCGCCGACGGCGGGGTCTGGCTGTTGGACCCCCTCGACGCCGGAAACGTCCACGACGCCCTCGCGGAACTCGGCCCCGTCGAGGGCGTCGCGGTCCTCTCGGCGTACCACGCGCGCGACGCCGCGGCGTTCGCGGACCGCTACGACGTGCCGGTGTCGCTGCCGCGGTGGCTCCCCCGGGTCGCCGAACGGGTGGACGCGCCCGTCGAACGGTTCGACGGCGAACTCGCCGACACGGGCGTCCGCATCCGCGAGTACGCGCCGCTCCCGGCGTGGTCGGAGGCGATAGCCTACCGACCCGCCGACGGCACGCTGTATACGCCGGACACGCTCGGCACCGCCTCGCCGTTCGTCGCCGGCGACGAACGCCTCGGCCTCTACCTGCTCCAGCGGTTCGTGACCCCGAAGTTCCTCCTCGGCTACGACCCCGAGCGAATCCTCGTCGGCCACGGCGAGGGCGTGTTCGAGGACGCCGCGGCGGCACTCACGGACGCCGTCACGAACGGGCAACGGCGACTGCCGCGGGCGCTGGTCGAGAACGGAACGGAACAGGTGCGAGCGCTCGTGGAAGCGGTCGACGAGCGGCAGTGACCGACGGTGGCCGAGCGGCCCTCGTGATGCGGCGTACCGGCCGCCTTCGGCGTTCGAGTGGGTCTCGAGGCGTCACTCCGGAAGGAAGAAATCGGACTTCGGCCGTCGCTGCTTCCGTCTGTCAGCCGCGAGCGCGGCAATCCGAGATGGAACCCCGTGCCGGACGATGACCACGTCGTAGGACTCGTCCGCGGCAACGTGGCTTCCGACGCTGCTCAGCGACGCGACGACGTGCCCGGCGTTCTCGCTGCCGATGAAAACCATCGTGGCGCCCTCGTCCTCGATCATTCGTCGAATCCGGGTCGAGATGCTGCCCGGCGGTGCGTACCGGCCGACGACGCTGTGCCGGAAGTCGGCGCTCGGACAGCAGGCCGTCACCCGCTCGTGCAACGCCGCGACGACGGCGTTTAGATCGAACGGCTCGCCGGGTTCTAACCACCCTCGATCGACGGCGTACCGGACGTTTCCGCGGGGCACGATGCTCACCGCCAGCACGTCCTCCTCGAAGACGGCCCCGAACTGCCCCGCCCGGACGAGCGCTGCTTCGGCCAGTTCGGACCCGTCGAACGGCACCACTAGTACCATACCGAGAATATGTTTCGAACGAACAAATAGATGGCCCGTTCGCGACCCGGGGCGGCGTCAGCTCACCGATTCAGCGTGTGAATCGCCTCGCCCCGCGCGTTCTCGGCGGCCTCCATCACGGCCTCCGCAAGCGTCGGGTGCGTGTGGACGGTGCTGGCCACGTCCTCCAGCGTCGCGCCCATCTCCACCGCGAGGGCGAGTTCGGCGACGAGCTCCGAGGCTTCCGGACCGACTATCTGCCCGCCGAGGACGAACCCGCTGTCCTCGTCGGCGACGATGCGGACGAACCCCTCCGTGTGGCCCGTCGTCATCGCGCGTCCGGAGGCGTTGAACGGCATCTTGCCGACGGCGGGGGTGAAGCCCGCCTCCTCGGCCTCCGCCTCGGTCATGCCGACCGTCCCTATCTCGGGGTCGGTGAACACGGCCGCCGGGACGGCCTGCGCGTCGTAGGCGGCGGGTTCGCCCGCGGCGTGTTCGGCGGCGACGATGCCCTCCTTCGACCCGACGTGCGCCAACATCGGGGAGTCGGCCACCACGTCGCCGACGGCGTAGATGTGCTCGACGTTCGTTCGCATCCGGTCGTCCGTCTCGAAGAACCCCTTCTCGTCGGTCTCCAATCCGGCGTTCTCTGCGTCGACGGTGTCGGTGACGGGTGACCGGCCGACGGCGACGAGCACCTTGTCAGCGCGGTACGACGCCGTCTCGCCGTCCTCCGTCTCCGTCTCGACGACCACGTCGTCGCCGTCGGGCGACCACCCGCTGGCCCCCTCTCCGAAGTTGAACTTGACGCCGAGTTCCTCGGCCCGTTTGCGGACGACGCTGGAGACGTCGTCCTCGTAGCCGGGGAGCACGTCTTCGAGCATCTCCACGACGGTCACGTCCGCGCCGAGTTTGGCGAACGCGGTGGACAGTTCCATGCCGATGTAACCCGCGCCGACGACGAGCAGTTCGTCGGGCACCGACTCCGCGGCGAGGGCGTCCCGCGAGGACCAGACGGGGTCGTCGGTGAACTCGAAGCCCGGAATCTGCACGGGTCGGGAGCCGGTGGCGACGATGCAGCGCTCGAACTCCACCGTCTCGGAGCCCTGCCCCTCGCCGCCGTGTTCGATGCGGACCGAGGAGTCGTCTTTGAAGCGCGCCGTCCCCTCGATGAGGTTGACGCCGTTCGCCTTGCAGAGTTTCTCGACGCCGCTGGTGAGACCGTCCACCACGTCGTCCTTCCAACTCCGCATCTGCGACATATCTACGGCGGGGTCGGCGTGGATGCCCATCTCCTCGGCGGTGCCCGCCTCGTGCGCCAGCGACGACGCCGTGATGTACGCCTTCGAGGGGATACAGCCGTGGTTCAGGCAGGTGCCCCCGTAGGCGTCTCGTTCCACCAGCGTCGTGTCCAGACCGCGCTGTGCGGCGCGGATGGCGGCGACGTAGCCGCCCGGCCCCGCACCGATGACCAGTACCTCCGTTCCCGTCGAGATGTCTCCGACGACCATTATTCGAGCATGAGGAGTTTGGGGTTCGCGAGGTACTCCTTGACCTTGTTCGTGAACTGCGCGGCCACCGCGCCGTCGACGACCCGGTGGTCGACCGACAGCGACAGCGTCAGCACCTTCCGCGGCACCACGTCGCCGTCGACCACGCGGGGTTTCTCCTTGATGGCGCCCAGCGCGAGGATGGCCACCTCGGGGTAGTTGATGATCGGCGTCGCGTACTCGCCGCCGATGCCGCCGATGTTAGTGATGGTGAACGTGCCGCCCTGCATCTCCTCGCGCGAAATCTTGCGCTCGCGCGCCTTCTCGACCTTCTCGTTCATGTCGCGTGCGAGGTCGGAGAGGCCCTTCCCGTCCACCCCGCGGACGACGGGCACCATGAGGCCCACGTCAGTCGCGGCGGCGACGCCGACGTTGTACTCGTCGCGGAGCACGATTTCCTCGTTCTCCTCGTCGAGTTGGGCGTTCACGTACGGGAACTCCTTCAGCGCCGCGACGACGGCCTTCATCACGAACGGCATGTAGGTGAGCGAGACGCCCTGCTCCTCGGCGAGGGGTTTCAGGTCCTCGCGGAGTTCCACGAGGTCCGTCACGTCCACGTCGTCGTGGTGGGTGACGTGCGGCGCGGTGTACTTCGAGCGTTCCATCTGGTCGCCGATGGCGCGGCGGACCCCTCGATAGGGGACGCGTTCGCCGGCCGCGGGACCGGATGCGGCGGGTTCGGACGCCGTCTCCGGTTCGGACTCGGACCCGGATTCGGCCGCTACCTCGCCCGCATCGGCCTCCTCGGAGAGCGCTTTCGCGTCGGCCGCCTGCGCCTCGCGTTGGGCCTGCGCGTACTCGCGGACGGCCTCGGGGGTGACGAACGCCTCGCCGTCTCGTTCCTCGCTCGCGGGCACGTCGTCGATGTTCACGCCCTCCTCGTCGGCGATGCGGCGCGTCGCTGGCGCGGCCAGCGTCTTCTCCCGGCCGGCGGCGTCCGCCGACGCCGAACCGGACGCGACTTCGCCGTTACCGGCGTCGCCGCGCTTCGAGACGGCCGACTTCCCGGAGAAGGAAACCGACCGCGGGCCGCCGGAGTCCGCGTCGTCGCCGTCGGACCCCGAGTCGGCGGCCGCCTGCACGTCGGACTCGGTGACCCGTCCGCTCGGACCGGACCCCGAAACGGATCCGATGTCGACGCCGAGTTCGCGCGCGAGTCTGCGAACGCTCGGCGACGCGAACACGCGCCCGGACGTTCGCTCCGTCTCGGCGGTGTCGGTCGTCTCCTCGGCGCTCTCGTCGGCCGCGTCGCCAGCATCGTCACCGTCGCCGGCGTCGTCGGCCGTCACCTGTTCGCCGTCGCTCGATTCTGCGGTGTCCTCCTCGCCTTCGCCCTCGACCTCGAACGTGATTATCACGTCGCCGACGGGGACCATCTCCCCCTCTTCGGCGCGGAGTTCGCTCACGGTCCCGTTGTACGGGGAGGGGACGTCAACGAGGGCCTTGTCCGTCTCCACCTCCGCGACGACCTGGTCCTCTTCGACCGTGTCGCCGGGGGCGACGTGCCACGTGACGAGTTCGCCCTCCGCGACGCCCTCGCCCACGTCGGGCAGTTTGAATTCCTTGATAGCCATCGTTCAGAACTCCACGGCGTTCCGGATACCTTCTTCGACCCGCGCGACCGAGGGCAGGTAGTAGTCCTCCAACGCGTACAGCGGGTAGGGAACGTCGTAGCCCGCGATGCGTTCGACGGGCGCCTCCTGGTGTAAGAGCGCTCGCTCCTGGAGCGTCGCCGTTATCTCCGCGCCGAGACCGCCCGTCTTCGGCGCCTCGTGGACGACGGCGGCCCGGCCCGTCTTCTCGAACGATTTCACTATCGTCTCTTTGTCCATCGGGGAGACGGTGCGCAGGTCGACGACTTCGACGCTGACGCCCTCCTCCTCTAAGTTCTCGGCCGCTTCCATCGTCGGGCGCGTCATCGCACCGTAGGTGTAGACGGAGACGTCCGTCCCCTCCCGGCGGACCGCCGCCTCGCCGATGGGCACCTCGTAGTCGCCCTCGGGCACGTCGCCGCGGAACGCGCGGTAGATGAGTTTCGGTTCGAGGAAGATGACCGGGTCGGGGTCGCGGATGGCCGAAATGAGGAGCCCCTTCGTGTCGTACGGCGTCGAGGGGATGACCACCTTCAGTCCCGCCTCGTGCGCGTAGAACGCCTCCTTCGACTCGGAGTGATGTTCGGGCGCGCGGATGCCTCCGCCGTAGGGCGCGCGGACCACGAGTGGGCAGGTGAACCGGCCGCGGCTGCGCGCGCGGAGGCGCGCCGCGTGACTGACTATCTGGTCGAACGCGGGGTACATGAAGCCGGAGAACTGCATCTCCGCGACGGGCCGCATCCCCATCGCCGCCATCCCGATGGCGGTGCCGGCGATGCCGGACTCCGCGAGGGGGGTGTCGATGACCCGGTCGTCGCCGAACTCGTTCCAGAGGCCCTCGGTGGCGCGGAAGACGCCGCCGTTCTTCCCGACGTCCTCGCCCATCACGACCACTCGGTCGTCGTTCGTCATTTCGGTGTGGAGACCGTCCCGCACCGCCTGTACCAGCGTGAGATTCTGCGTCTGTTGGCTCTGACTCATAGTTACTCCCGGAGGAACCCCTCGTCACCGCGTCGTTCGTGCAGTTCCGCGAACGCCTCCGCCTGCGCCCGAATCTCGGGCGTCTGCTCGGCGAACACGTTCGAGAACATCTCGCTCGGTTCTGGTCGCGCCTCGGACTCCGCCGCCTCGATGGCTTCCGCGACTTCGTCCTTCACGCTCGATTCGATGGCCTCGACCTTCTCGTCGTCGAGGCGGCCCGTGTTCCGCAGGAACTGCTCTAAGCGCGGAATCGGGTCCTTTCGCTTCCACTCTTCGACCTCGTCGGTGTCGCGGTAGACCGTCGGGTCGTCGGCCGTCGTGTGGGCGCCGAAGCGGTACTGCACCGCCTCGATGAGCGTCGGACGACGCTCGTCCTCGCCCGGGTCCTTCGCCTTCTCGACGGCGGCGCGCGTCGCCGCGTACACCGCCAGCGGGTCCATCCCGTCGACCTGCACGCCCTCGAAGCCGTAGGCGGTGGCCTTCTGCGCGATGGTCGCGGAGGCGGTCTGTCGCTCCCGGGGGACCGAGATGGCCCACTGGTTGTTGTTGCAGAAGAACACGTTCGGCGTGTCGAAGACGCCCGCGAAGTTCAGTCCCTCGTGGAAGTCCCCCTCCGAGGTGGCGCCGTCGCCGAAGTAACACATCACCGCGGCGTCCTCGCCCTGCAACTTCTTCGCCCACGCCGCGCCCGTGGCGTGGAGCACCTGCGTGGCGATGGGGACGGCGACGGGGAACATGTTCACGTCCTCGGGGATGCGGTTGCCCTTCTCGTGGCCCATCCAGTAGAGGAGCGTCCGCTTCAGGGGCAGGCCGCGGTGGAGGGCGGCGCCGTGTTCGCGGTAACTGGGGAACAGCCAATCCTCCTCGTCGAGGGCGAACGCGCTGCCTACCTGCGCTCCCTCCTGTCCGGACAGCGGGGGGTACGTCCCCATCCGACCCTGCCGTTGGAGGCTGACGGCCCGCGTGTCGAAGTGGCGCGCGAGGTACATCTCGCGGTACATGGTCACCAACTCGTCGTCGCTCAGGTCAGGGACCTCGCCGACGGGTTCGCCGCCCTCGTCGAGGACGCGAAGCATGTCCTGCGGGTCTCGCTGTAGTACGCTCATGGGTGAACCCACCTGCTCATGTTCGGGTCCTCACCCGCCCCGCGTAAAGTGTTTTCGTAAATAGTTTACTATGCCAAGAAATACTGCCGACCACGCGAAAAGCGTCCATCCTCATCGGGTAAGAAATCTACTTCTTTGATTTTTGGCCCTCTGACTCGGTGATTCGTTCTTCGTCCGGAGCAGACGGAGGACGATAATGGACGAATGTGTAAAATTATGTGACGACTTCCGGTTTGGAGACGTTCGTCGCACCGCCGTCGTGCGATACGGTGTCAGTCGCCGGCCGCGGTGCGGGCCTCGCGGCGCGCCTGTTCGACACTCTTGCCGTCGCGGACGACGGCGTCGACGAACAGTTCGCCTGCCTTGTACGACGACCGGACCATCGGACCGGAGGCACAGTAGAGGAAGTCCAACTCCTCCTCGGCGACGCGGCGCCACGTCTCGAAGGCGTCGGGGTGGACGTACTCGAACACGTCGAGGTGACTCCTGGAGGGTTGGAGGTACTGGCCTAGGGTCACCACGTCCACGTCCGCCTCCCGGAGGTCCGACAGCGTCCGGTATATCTCGTGGTCGTACTCCCCGAGGCCGAGCATGACGCTCGTCTTCGTGTAGATGTCCGAGTCGCGCTTCACCTGTTCGAGCACCGACAGGGTCTGTTCGTAGTTCGCCCGCCTGTCGCGGACGGGCCACTGGAGGCGTTCGACCGTCTCGATGTTGTGCGCGATGACGTCGGGTTCGGCGTCGATTATCTCCCGGACGGCGTCCTCGTCGCCCTGGAAGTCCGGGATGAGCACCTCGACGAGAATCGAGGGGTCGCGGCGTTTTATCTCGCGGATGGTCTCGGCGAAGTGCGAGGCGCCCTGGTCGGGGAGGTCGTCGCGGTCGACGGAGGTGAGGACGACGTAGTCGAGGCCGATTTCGGCCACCGCCGCGGCGACGTTCGCGGGTTCGTCGGGGTCCAGCGGCTCCATCCCGCCGGTCTGCACGTCGCAGAAGTTACAACCGCGGGAGCAGCGGTCGCCCATCAGCATGAACGTCGCCGTGCCGGGGCCGTCGGTACCGCTCCAGCACTCGCCCATGTTCGGGCAGTTCGCCTCCTCGCAGACGGTGTGTAGGTCGCGGTCCCGAAGCGTCTGCTTGATGTCCGTGAAGCGTCGCCCCGACGGCGGACGCATCTTCAGCCAGTCGGGTTTGCGCCTGCCGCTCATACGGGAACGTTCGGCGCGGAGGTAAAAAGCGTGAGGATTAGACCGATGGACCGACCCGGTCGGTCCCGGCGTGTTCAGTCGTCCGCGACGTCCGGTCGGTCGTCCGACGAGGACGGTGACGGGGACGAGGTGCCCGTCGGCCCCGCTTGATTCGCCTGCGTCGTCTCCGGCGGTCCCGTCAGGCGGTCGACGCCCGTCCGCTGGAACCACTCTAGCAGGGCGGCTGTCTCCGCGGGGTCGCTGACGAACTCCGTCGCCGCCGTCGCTCGGTCGTCGGGCTCGCCGACGCGGATGCCGACGCCGTCGCGTTCGACGGCGCGGAACCCCGCCTCGTCGGTCCGCGAGTCGCCGACGAACACGGGGAGACACGACACGCGGTCGTGCAGGAGCGAGGAGACGATGCTGCCCTTGTCCCAGTCGATGGACGGGCGCACCTCGATTATCTCCTCGTCGCCGCTGACGGTGAGCGTCTCGCCGCCGAACTCGCCCACGAGGCGCGCGACGGTCCGGCGGGCCCGTTCGGCGTGGGCGTCCGCCGCGCGACGGTGGTGGACCGTCAGCGTCTGGCCTTTGTCTTCGACGTGGACGCCCCTGACTTCCTCGAACGTCCCGCGGAGTTCCGCGCTCAGCCGTTCGACGTCCGATTTCCGCTCCTTGGCGACGGGGTGTACCTTCGTCGTCCCCTCGGTGCGGAGTTCGAGCCCGTGGTTCCCGGCGTAGGTGACGCCGGTGAGGCCCACGCGCGAGCGAACGTCGGAGAGTTCCCGGCCGCTCACCACCGCGACGGTGACGTCCGGGTGGCTCTGCAACGCCTCCAGCGCGGCGCGGTTCTCCGGGAGCATCGTCGCGCTGTCGGGGTCCTCGACGACGGGCGAGAGCGTCCCGTCGAAGTCGACGCAGAGGAGCAGTTCCTCGCGCTCCCGGAGCTTCGAATCGAGCGTCTCGACCGCCGAGGTGAACGCCGCGCTCTGCGCCTCAGACATCGTGTCCTCCGGCGAGGAGCGCCTCCGGGGCGGCCAGTCCCGCGGCCTCCAACAGGTCGGCCACCCACGCGTCCAGGTCGTCCTCGCGGACGTGGTCGCGGAGCGACCGCATCCGGCGGCGGCGTTCTCCCGCCGCCATCGTCAGCGCGTCGCGGATGGACTCCGCGAAGCCGTCCGGCGAGTACGGGTTGATGGGGATTGCCTCGTCCATCTGCTCGTGCGCGCCCGCGAACTCGCTCAGGAGGAGGACGCCGTCCTCTTCGACCTGCGCGGCGACGTACTCCTTGGCGACGAGGTTCATCCCGTCGCGGAGCGGACTCACCAGCGCCACGTCGCTGTGGCGGTAGAGCCCGAACAGTTCGCGCTGGGAGAGGTAGTCGTCGATGTGGACGATGGGCGTCCACTCGTCGGTGCCGAACCGGTCGTTGACCCGTTGGATGGCCTCGCAGACGTCCGCCGCTATCTTCTGATAGGCGGGAATCTGCGAGCGACTGTGGCTCGATTTCTGGACGAACGTCAGTTCGCCCCGCCACTCGGGGTGCGTCTCCCAGAACGCCTCCAGCGCGTCGATACGGTGCGGGATGCCCTTCGTGTAGTCGATGCGGTCCACGCCGACGGCGACGCGCGTGTCGGGGTCGATGTCGTATCGCTCCGCCAGGTCGACCCACTCGTCGCGGCCGAACCCCTCCGCGGTCGACTCGATGTGTTCGGCGTCGACCCCCATCGGGAACGCGCCGACGCGGACCTCGCGTCCGTCGATGCGGACGATACCGGCCCCGCGGTCGACGCGCGTTCTGTCGAGTTGGGCGGCGCACTCGAGGAAGTTGTCCCGATAGCGCTCGACGTGGAATCCGATCACGTCGTTGGCCAGGAGTCCCTCGATGAGTTCCTCGGGATGCGGGACGACGCGGAAGGTGTCCCACGCCGGCCACGGGATGTGCCAGAACTGCACCATGTTCGCGCCCGTCGGCAGGGACTCCCGGATGGTCTTCGGCGCGAGACAGAAGTGGTAGTCCTGTATCCAGACGGTCGAGTTCTCGGTCGCGCGCTCTACCGCCGCGCGCCCGAACGACTCGTTGACCGACTTGTAGGTGTCCCAGTACTCCGGTTCCATCTCGATGCGGTCGACCAAGTCGTGACACAACGGCCACAGGACCCGGTTGCTGTAGCCGTAGTAGTAGCCCGACACCTCCTCGTCGGTCAGCCACACCCGGCGGAGCGTGTATCGCTCGTCACCGGGCGGGACGGCCACGCAGTCTTCGTCGTCGGTGACGACGGCGTCCGCGTCGCCGTCGCCCCAGGCGACCCAGTCGCCGCGCGTCTTCTGCACCACGGGGTCGAGTCCGGCGGTCAGACCGCCGACGGGTTCCTCGACGCCGATGCTGCCGTCCGCCTCGTAGTGGTGCTGGTACGGTTCCCGGTTGGAGACGACGACGAGGTGGCGACTCCCCGCCGCCTCCTCGGCGTCCGCTCGTTGGTTCGGATTCATTCTGTCGTCCGCCTCTAAACGAATATCGTCCGCAGTCTCCGACGGTGGGGTCTTTGCCATGAACTGTGATTACTTCCGAATTCGTTCGCGAGAATCGATGTTGTGCGCGCCTCTCAGACTGTCGCGGGAGGTTCGCGTGTTCGGACCGGTGTCACGCGGTTCCGCCCTGTCGTTCTCGTCTGGTACCCAGTGCGTGCTACTTTGGGGGGCCGTCTCCGTCGCGGCAATCTTCCCGAGGCCGATGATATCGACGGTGGCCTCGTTCTCCTCCGCGGCGGTATTGATGCGCTCCATCCAGGTGAACAGCGCGCTGAGAGCCTCGGACTCGCTCGTCACGTGCCCCACGGTACGCTGTGACTCGGCCTCGTTGCACCGCTGCCGACACCGTAGCTGCCACCGACCTTCGTACTCGCGGTGAGGGCCTTCTGCCTCCACCGCCTCGACCGTGATGCCTCGATCGCGGTGTCTGAAACCGATACAGTCCCGCGAGGACACCACGTGCCAATGATAGGGGAGCTGTCCCCTGTCGAGCCGGTTGTAGGGGTCCATCGTCGTGAAATAAAGTACTCCCTCTCTCCCGTACTTGATTGTGGTTGTATATTCTTGTCTTTTATAAGTCCCTCTCCGTAAATATGTGCTTTCGTAGGAAAATATAGAAGAATAAACAATCGTATTAAATTTATATTCTTTTCACAGCTACTCTCTATCTGTTGGTCACTGACCGACGGTTTCATATCCGTCGCGGGCACCCTCTTTCCTGATGAGTACCATCGCGTCAGTCGAACTGGACGTGGACGAGTTCGCGCTCGGCCGGTCGCTCCCGAGGCTCGAGAACGGCGAGTTGGAGGTCATTCGGGTGGCCGCGACGAACCGCGATACCCTCGTCCCGTACGTCCGCGTCTCGGCGGACGACTTCGACTCGTTCGGCGAGGCGTTGGACGAGGACCCGACGGTACGGGAGTGGCGACTCGTCGACGACCTCGGGGACGAACGCCTGTACCGCATGGAGTGGGTCGAGGACATCCTCGTCGTCGTCCACCTCCTGTTGGACGAGGAGGGGGTCGTCCTGGAGATGAACGGCTACCCGGACGGTTGGCGCCTCCGTGTCCTCCTGCCGGACCGCGAATCGCTCACCGAGACGGCCCAGTTCTGCGAGGGTAGGAACCTCTCGTTCGTCATCAAGCACATCTACGAGGTGACCGGGTCCGTCGGGCGGGGCCAGTACGGCCTCTCGAAGGACCAGTACGAGGTGCTCACGACGGCCATGGATCAGGGCTACTTCGACGTGCCCCGCAACGTGACGATGAGCGACTTGGCGGCGACGCTCGGAATCTCCCAGCAGGCCGTCTCGGAGCGACTCCGCCGCGGACACAAGAATCTCCTCGAGAGCACCCTCGAACTCGGCGAGAGCTCCTTCGGCGAACCGACGAAGCAGCATCTGGAGTGACTCGGCCCTCGGCGTCGGCTTCCGAGCACCTCCTGTCGGACTCTCTCTCCGCCGCTCCGGGTCGTTCACGGTTCCGACCGGTTCCTCACGACAGTTCCGTATCGAGCATCGAAGACCGTGACGTATATATCAGATAATCGAAAAACTCAAGTCCGAGTAAATCATAATACTGGTGTGAACTGGAAACACCGCCGCGACCGCACGACCGCAGAAGCGAAGAAAGAAGAGCCCAAGAGCGGCACGGACTGGTCGTTCGTCGCCGCTGCGCTGGGCGCCGCGTAAGGCCGACTTGCGCGTCCCCCGCGCCGACCGATTATTCTCCGAGCGAACCGAGCACCGACCAGCGACGCCCCCGGGGAGAAACGCCTTTTAGTCCGTAGAACCCGGTGTCGCGTATGACTCTCGCTGTCTCGTCTCCGCGGAGGCCCCTCCCGTGAAAGTCGCGTCCGTCGTCCCCGAGTTCGCCGACGCCTTCGGGTTCGACGAGTTCAACCGGATGCAACGCGAGGCGGCCCCCGCCATCCTCGAACGCGACGACAACGTCGTCGCCGCCGCGCCGACGGCCAGCGGAAAAACCGCCCTCGCGGAACTGGCCATCTGTCGCACCCTGAAGAAGGGCGGCACCGCCCTCTTCATCGCCCCCCTCCGCGCGCTCACCAACGAGAAGGAGGCCGAGTGGGAGCGTTTCGAGTCGCTCGGTTACTCCGTCTACGTCGTCACCGGCGAACGCGACCTGAACCCCCGGCGCGCCGAACGCGCCGACATCCTCGTGATGACGCCCGAGAAGACGGACTCGGCCACCAGAAAGCACGACTCCGCGCGTTACTCGTTCGTCACGGACGTGGACTGCGTCGTCATCGACGAGGTGCACCTCCTCGATTCGGACACTCGCGGCGGCGTCCTCGAAGTCACCGTCTCCCGCCTCCGTCGCATCTGCGACCCGCGCATCGTCGCCCTCTCCGCCACGATGCCGAACATCCAGGACGTGGCGAACTGGCTGGACGCGCCGCCGGAGACGACGTTCGAGTTCGGCGACGACTACCGCCCGGTGGACCTCCACGCCGGCGTGAAGACGTACGCGCACGGCGACAACGCCTTCGCCGACAAGTACCGGCGGCTCTACCGCGCCATCGACTTGGCCGAGGAACACATCCGCGACGGCGGGCAGGCCCTCGTGTTCGTCTCCTCCCGACAGGACACCGTCCGCGCCGCCGGGAAGGCCCGCGACGAACTCGGCAAGCGCGACATCCCCATGGGCGCGCGCGGCGACTACGACTTCCACAACGACGCGAAGGAGTTGAGCAACGACTCGCTCAGGAAAGCCGCCCCCGACGGCGTCGGCTTCCACCACGCCGGGTTGGCCAAAGATGACCGCGACCGGGTGGAACAGTGGTTCAAGGAGGGGAAGATTCAGCTCCTCTTCTCCACGTCGACGCTGGCGTGGGGGGTCAACCTCCCCGCGCGGTGCGTCGTCATCCGCGACACGAAGTACCACGACCCCCTAGAGGGGGAGGTCGACATGTCGCCGCTGGACATCCTCCAGATGCTCGGGCGCGCGGGTCGCCCCGGTTACGACGACGTGGGGTACGGCTGGGTCGTCTGCGACCGCTCGGACGCCGACAAATATCGAAAACTGCTCCGCGAGGGCAAGGAGATAGAGTCCCGACTCGCCGAGGACCTCGACTCGCATCTCAACGCCGAGATAGCGATGGGCACCATCGGGGACTTAGAGGACGTCATGTCGTGGCTGGAGACGACGTTCTTCTACCAGCGCGCCCGCTCGAAACCCGACGAGTACGACTTCGACGGCCTGCGCGACCGCGTGCGCGAGACGCTCGAATCGCTCGTCGCGCGCGGGTTCGTCGAGATGGGTTCGGACCTCTCCATCGAGGCGACGACGCTCGGCCGCCTCGCCTCGAAGTACTATCTTCGATTGGACACCGCCCGCCGGTTCGGCACGCTCTGCGAACGCGACACCATCACCGACGACTCCGTCCTGGAGACGGTCGCAGGCGCCGCCGAGTTCCACGACGTGTCCGCGCGCCAATCGGAGATGGACGCCGTGAACTCGGTGCTGCGGGACGTCGACACGACCCTCGAAGACGGCCCGCGGAAGGTGCTCGCCATCCTCCACGCGAGCATGTCGAACAGCACGCCCGCGGACCTCCGCTCGGACGCGTGGGTCATCCGCCAGAACGCGCTCCGACTGCTCTCGGCGCTCCGGGAGTTCCTCGACGAGTTCGCCGGGCCGCGCGCGGCGAACCTAGCCCGGCGCGTCGAGGCGCGCGTCGAACACGGCGTCTCCCGCGACGCCGTCGCCCTCACCGCCGTCGACGGCATCGGCCCGAACCGCGCGAACAAACTCGCCACCGGCGGCCTGCGCTCCCCGCGGGACGTGGTGGCCGCCGGTACCGACGAACTCCGGCAGGCCGGTCTCTCGGAGGGCGTGGCGAAACAGGTCGTGAAGAACGCGCGGGCGTTTCCCGACGTGAGCATCTCGTGGGGCGACTTCCCGGAGTCCATCGCGACGGGGGAAAACAGGATGTGCGAGGTCGGCGTCCGGAATCGCGCGGGCGGCGCGGCCGTCGGCGTCCGCGTCTCCGCGGTGGCCGACGAGGGGGACGAGGTGGAGATGACGACCAAGCGGACGTATCTTTCGGACGAGACGACGGTCCACGTCGGCGTCTTCGGCGCGCCCGCCGACGAGGTGACCTACCGCGTCGAAGTGACGTTCCCCGACGCGCCCCTCCACCCCGTCACGGAGATGCGGACGGTCCGTGTCGAGTGAGGCTGAGATCCGAAAAGTCCGCTCTCGCTCCCGACTACCCGCTGTAGGAGGTCAGCGTCAGCTCTATCGTCGCCTCGCCGTCCTCCATCTGGACGAACTTCACGGGGAACCCGACGCCGTGAACCAACCAGACCTCGGCGTCCAAGTCGCTCTCCGCGCCGCCCGTGACCCGGACGTGCTTGGCCGCCAGGCCGCCGACGTCCTCCTCGTCGACGACCTCGAAGTTCGCTTCGGTGTCGGACCCTCGGAAGCGCCACGTCTCGCCGACCTCGTATGTCCGGATATCCGTCGACCTGCCGGTGACGAGGCGGGAGGTGACGACCAGGTTCCGCACGTTCAGCGCGTAACTCATCTCACCCATCGCGGGGGAGAACACCGCCGCCTGCGAGGACGCCTCCATTCGGCCGCCGGGGGCGTCGCGGACGACGTCCATCGCCACCCCGGGCCACTCGCCGCCCTCCGTGACGTCGATGGTTATCGTCCCGGTCTCGGGTTCGTCGGCGAGGACGGCGCTGTGGACCGCGTACTCGTAGGACTCGCCCGTCCGCAGGACGACTGCCATATCCGGCGGCGTGTCGTCGCCGCCGGCGGACCCGCTGGCCTCGTTCGAGTCGCCTCCACTCCCGGCGCCGCTATCGGCGCCGCCGCTCCCTCCGCTTCCGGCGTCCTCCGTCTCCGTCGCCGTCGGTGCGGGCGTCGAGTCCGTCGCGTCGCCGCCGGCGCCACTCCCGGCGCACCCGGCGAGCACGATAAGAAGACACACGAGTATTGTTGACAATCTACGCATACGACTCGTCCGCGAGAACGCACGATAACTGTTTTCTTCGCCGTTAGCGGTTCGAACGGCGCGTTTTCGCCGCCCTCTGACTCAGCCGAGAATCGTCTCGCGCAATTCCTCGGGACCCTCGACGACGACGTCCGCCCGCGAGAGGTCCAACTCGGCGTTGTGCGTCGACCGGTAGCCGACGGTGAACGCGCCGGACCGCGCGGCCGACTCGATGCCGTTGACGGAGTCCTCGACGACGACGCACTCCTCGGGGTCGAGGTCGAGTTCGGCCGCGGCGTGCTCGTAGATGTGCGGTTCGGGCTTGCCCGGTTCGCTGATGTCGTCGGCGCTGAGAACCAAGTCGAGGGGGTCGAGGCCGAAGCGGTCGCGGACGATTTTGATCCACGCCTGCGGCGCCGAGGAGACGATCGCGAGCTTTCGCCCCGCCGCGCGGATGTCGTCGAACAGGTCGTTGGCGCCGTCCATCAGTTCGACGTTCTCGCCGTACAGCGACTCGGCTCGCTCGTTGTACGCCTCGACGAACTCCTCTTTCGTCACCGCGGTGCCGTATTCCTCGGTGAGGTAGTCGTGAATCTCGCGGTAGTTCATCCCGGTCACCTCCTCGTGGTCCGGGTCGCCGGACTCGATGGCCTCCTCGTACACCCACTCGTCTTCGAACTGATACCAGTACGTCTCCGAGTCGACCAACACGCCGTCCATGTCGAACAACACCGCGTCGTCGGGGACTTCCATGCGCGGTCCAACGCGCGCCACCACTCAAAGTCCTTCGTGTGACGATTTAACACCGGTCGGGCGGCCAGCGCCTCCCATGTCCGAGACGATTCGCGTGTTCGCCGGCGACTGCACGACCACCTTCGAGGGGGCGCACGCCCGCACACAGCGCGGACGGGTGGTGGTCGTCGTGAAACCCGACCGGACGGTCCTCGTCCACGACGCCGACGGCTACCAGCCCGTATCGTGGCTCACTCGTCCCGACTCGCTGACCGTCGAGACGGACGACTCCGGGTTCGGCCTCGTCGCCCGCGCGGACGAGCAGGTCCTGCGCGTCCGGAGTCACGAATCCAGCGGACGGGCGGAGTATCCCGTCACGGAAGCGGGCGTCCCCGTCGGGTCGCACCCGTCGACGGGCGAACCCCTGATTCGAACGGGCGGCGCCGTCGTCGCCCTCGACTCGGGGGCCGAGTACAAACTCCCCGCGGGCGCGACGGTGCTGGAGGAGACGTGCGGGGACTGCGGCCTCCCGACGATGCGCGCGGAGTGCGGCGCGGTCTTCGAACTCTGCGTGGACCGCGCCTGCGAGTCGCTGGACGACGCCGTGCGGGAGCGATTCGACGGCGAGTGGACCTGCCCCGACTGCGGGTCCGACCTGAGAATCATCCGGCGCGGCGGCCGCCTCCTCGCGGGATGCGCGGCGTACCCCGACTGCGAGACGGCCTTCTCGATTCCCGCCGGCTTCGTCGTCGACGACTGCGACTGCGGCCTCCCGGTGTTCGAGACGGCGCGGGGGCGGCGGTGTCTCGACGGAACGTGCGAGCGGTTCGCGGGGTGAGTGGAGGCGCTTCGCGGACGAACTCCGGCGGCGCTCACCGGCCGGCGAGCAGATAGCCGGTGACGGCGCCGACAACGACGGTTCCTCCGTAGGTGACGACGAGGCCGAACGCGGCGAGAAGGAGCGGCGTCACCAGTAAGAGCAGTAGATCGCTCCCCACCTGCATCCACGGCGACACACCGGGCACCGCCTCGAACGGCATCCCGTCCACGACGACCAGCGCGAATTCGAGGAGGTACATCGGCACCGGCATCGCCAGTAACCCGACGAGTGCGCCGACGGCGGCCCCCCGAAGCGGTGATTTCGCCCCGCCGAGGCGCGTCCAGAGCACCCGCGCGAGCAGTGCGCCACCGAGGGCCCCGCCGCCGACGATGAGCATCTCCGGTCCCGACGGGAGGTATCCGCCGCCGCCGGCCGCGCGTTGGGCCGTCGCCACCGCGACGAAGACGAGGGCGGACACCCCTCCGGCGACGCCGAACGTAACCGAGGGACGTCGCCGGGCCGTCTGAGACGGGGACCAGTGGACCATGCCCACGATACGTCGCGTCGACGTATGGACATTCCGCTCAGACCGACAGGTCTCTTCGGCGCCCGTGCGGTCGTCGCCGTTCGTCGGCCGCGGAACCGCGAGAGCATCGCAGGCCCTATGTCGCCACCCGTCCCGTTCTCGAACATGGACGCGACACTGCACGACGGCGTCGTCCGGGCGGCCGACGACGCGCGTCAGCGGTTCTACGACGCGAGGGGCTACGGTCGTCCCCTCGACGGGGACCGCGTCGAACTCGCGCCGGTCGAGGCGGCGCACCTGCTCTCTCGGGGGGACCTCGACAGCATCGACGGGATGGACTTCCGCGAGTTCCTCGCGGAGACGGGCGCGGTGCTGGAGTTCGTCGTCTACAAAGACCTCCGGGACAGGGGATTCTACCTCTCGCCCGCCCGCGAGGAGTGGCCGGGCGTCGAGGACCCCGACGGCGTCGACTTCGTCGTCTACCCCAGGGGAAAGGGTCCGACCGACGGCGTCGTCGAGCACCGCGTCCGCGTCATCGGGGAACGCGAACGCGTCGCCGCGTCGTCTCTGGGCGACGTGGTGCTCGCCGTCGTCGACGAGGACGGCGACCTGACGTACTTCGACACCGACGCCGACCCCGACGTGAGCGGCACCGGCGACTACGACCCGCCCGCGGGCCTCGACGCGGACCTCCTCTCGGACCGCGTCGTCTGCTACGAATCGCCCGACGAGGTGTACGAACGGGGCTTCTACGGGCAGCGACTGTTCGGCCGTAACGCCGACGCCGGCCCCCTGCAACTGTCGCTCATCGAGGGGGCGTACCTCGCCGAACGCGGCGCCCTCGACGTCGACGCCGCCGACGTGGTGAGCCTCGCCCGCGACGTGGAGGGCGACCGGTTCGACCGCCGTCTGTGCGCCTACGCGGCGCTCAGAAACGCCGACGCGGTCCCGAAGAGCGGGTTCAAGTTCGGGGCCGACTTCCGACTGTACACCGACTTCGAGTCCGTCTCGGAGTTGAGCCACTCCGCCGACCTGGTGCGCGTCGTGACGCCCGACCACGCGTTCATGCCGCGGGACCTCTCGCTCGACGTGCGCCTCGCCGGCGGGGTCCGCAAACGAATGGTTTTTGCGCTCACCGGCGCCAACGAACAGATAGACTGGCTTTCGGTAGCCCGGCTCACCCCATGACACGAGACCACAACACCGAGACCGACGAGTCGGTACGCGAGGACCCCCGAACCGACGGGGGCGCCTCCGCAGAGGGAGCGGATGCAACGTCTCTCGACCCGTGGGGTTCCTCGACCATCTCGGACTACCGGAAACTGTTCGAGGAGTTCGGCATCGAGGAGTTCGACGCGGTGCTGCCGGAGGTGCCGGACCCCCACTACCTGATGCGCCGCGGCGTCATCTTCGGGCACCGCGATTACCGCCCCGTCGCCGAGGCGATGCGCGACGGCGACGACTTCGCCGTCCTCTCGGGATTCATGCCGACCGGCGACCCCCACATCGGGCACAAACTCGTCTTCGACGAGATAATCTGGCACCAAGAGCAGGGCGGCGACGCGTACGGCCTCATCGCCGACCTGGAGGCCCACTCCGCCCGCGGGATGTCGTGGGCGGAGATAGACGAACACGCCCGCGACTACCTGCTCTCGCTGTTGGCGCTCGGGTTCGATCCCGAGGAGGGCGAACTCTACCGACAGTCGGACAACCGGGAACTGCAGGACCTCGCCTTCGAACTCGGCTCGAAGGCGAACTACTCGGAGTTCGAGGCCATCTACGGCTTCGACGGGAGCACGAACGTCTCGCACGTGCAGTCGGTCGTCACGCAGATGGCCGACATCCTCTACCCGCAGTTAGAAGAGCCGAAACCGACGGTTATCCCCGTCGGCCCGGACCAGGACCCGCACGTTCGCCTCGCCCGCGACTTAGCGGACCGGATGCGCTTTTTCAAGGTGACCGAGGCGTACGCCAGCTTCGAACTCCGGGACGCGGAGCGACCCCTCGTCGCCGCCGCCTACGACGCCCGCGAGGAATTCGCCGAGGACCCCGAAACGCCGCGCTGTGAGGAGGCGGGCGAGTGGCTCTCGGCGGCGGACCTCGACGCCCACGGCGTCGTCGCCGCCGAGTCCGCCCGCGAGTCGGCCGTCGAGAAACTGGCGAACGCCGGGATGGAACCGCTCCGCCCGCGCGTCCGCTTTCTCGACGCCAACGCCACCGACGAAGCGTTCGACGCCCTCATCGAGGCCGTCGAGGGGGAGAAGCGCCGCTACGACGAGCACGTCGACGCGTTCGACCTCTCGTTCGACGAAGCGGACGAACTCGCCCGCGAGGTGGAGATAGAGCACGGCGGCTACGGCTTCCGCGCGCCGTCGTCCCTCTATCACCGCTTCATGACCGGCCTCACGGGGGGGAAGATGTCCTCCTCGATTCCCGCGAGTCACATCTCGCTGCTCGACGACCCCGAGGAGGGCTACGACAAGGTGAAATCCGCGACGACGGGCGGCCGGGAGACGGCCGAGAAACAGCGCGAACTCGGCGGCGAAGCCGACAAATGTCCGGTCTACGAGCTGTACGCCTACCTCCTCTCGGGCGACGACGACGCGTTCGCGACGGAGGTGTACGAGGAGTGCGTCGGCGGCGAACGCCTCTGCGGCGGGTGCAAAGAGCAGGCCGCCGAACTGATGGAGGAGTTCCTCGAAGACCACCAGGAGAAGCGCGAGGAGATGGAAGAAGTGCTGGCGGACCTCGATATCTCCACGGAGTCCGCGCGCCGCGACGTCGCCCCCGGCGACGACTGAGCGGGCGCCCCGACCGATTTGATTCCTTCTCTTTTGCGCCCGTAGCGATGCCGACCCCGCCTACAGTTCGACGACGGTCCCTGCGTCCTCGCGTTCGGCGCGTTCGTACAGGTGCCCCGCCGTCGCCGCGTCCAGCACGGCGGACCCGACGCTGGCGACGACGAGAACCTCCTCGTCGGACTCGCGGCCGACCCGGCCCTCGAAGACGTCCGAGAGGGGCGTCAGGTCCGTCGCCTCGACGCCCACGTCCGCGAAGTCGCCCGTCTCGACGGCCTCCTCGGGCACGTCGGCGAACAGTCGACTCGCCCGGCGGACGGTCACGCCGTCGAGTTCGCGCATCTCGGGGGTGAACGCCCCGACGGCGACGACGAGCGTTCCCGCTTCGAGTCCGCCGCCGTCGAAGACGGGGTCGGCGCTGGTCGTCGCGGTGACGACGACGTTCGACCCCGCCAGCGCCCGGTCCGGCGAGTCGACGGCGGTCACGCCGACGTCCGGCAGTCGCTCGCGCAGGTCGGCCGCGCACGCCTCCCGCGAGTCGGAGGGCGAGTAGACCCGCACTCGTTCGAGGTCCGTCGCGGCGGCGATAGCGCGCGTCTGCCACCGGGCCTGCGTGCCCGCGCCGAACACGCCGAGTCGGACCGGCCCGTTCGACAGTTCGCGCGCGGCGAGGCCGCCGATACAGCCGGTTCGAGCGCTCGTCACGCGGGTGCCGGCGAGGTACGCGAGCGGCAGTCCCGTCTCGGCGTCCGTCACGGCCACCTGCGCGTTCACCGTCGGCAGTTCCCTCTCCGCGTTCGACTCGTGGACGGCGGCGAGTTTCGTCGCGTACGTCGGGTCGCCGTGCAGGTACGCGGGCATCGTCAGCGCGGTGCCCGGCGTCTCCGTCCCCACCGGGTAGTGCGGGCGCGGGGGCCGTTCGACCTCGCCGCGACCCTGCTTCACGAACGCCCGCTCTATCTCGGGCAGGAGGTCCGACAGCGAGAGCAACGCGGCCACGTCGTCGTCCGAGAGGACGCGAACGTCGGTCACGCTCCCGCCTCCCGTCGGCCGCCGTTCGCGTCCTCGAATCGCCCGCCGCCGTCGACGACGCGCGGATTCCGCTCGCGGTACGACGAGATATCGCTCACCCTGTCCCACGCCGCCTCCGCCGGGGCCGCACCCTCGCGTTCGGTTCGTATCCTTCGCACGGGTGCGCGTTCGCGCGCCGGGGATATCAGTCCGCCCCCAATGATGGGTGACATTCTTACCCACCTACCGCGAACCGCGACGTATGCACACAGTTGTCATCGGCGGCGGCGTCGTCGGCCTCTCCTGCGCCCTCGCCCTCGCCGAACGCGGCGGCGACGTCACCGTCTGCGAGGCCGGGACGCTCGGCGGCGGGAGCACCGGCCGGGCCGCCGGCGGAATCCGCGCGCAGTTCTCCACGCCGGTGAACGTCGACCTCTCCCTCGCCAGCGTCCCCGTCTGGGAGTCCTTCGAGGAGCGATTCGGCGTCGACGTCGACTACCGGAAGAACGGCTACCTGTTCCTCGCGCGCGAGGAGGAAACCGCCGCGGCGTTCGAGGCGAACGTCGAGATGCAGACCGCCCGCGGCGTCGACAGTCGGACGCTCTCGCCCGCCGAGGCCCGCGAGCACTGCCCGCAACTGCGCGCCGAGGCGTTCGTCGCGGCGACGTACTGCCCCGACGACGGCGTCGCGGACCCGCACTCGGCGGTGCAGGGCTACTCGCGCGCCGTCGAGGAACGCGGCGTCGACGTGCGAACGAGGACGCCGGTGACGGGCCTCTCGCCCCCCGAATCCGCGGACGGACCGTGGCGCGTCGAAACGCCCGGAGAGACGCTGTCGGCCGACTACGTCGTGAACGCCGCGGGCGCGTGGGCGCGGCGGGTCGGCCGACTCGCCGGCGTCGAGTTGCCCATCGCGCCGCGCCGCCGCCAAGCGACCGTCGTCGAACCCGAGACGGCGATGGCCGAGTCGGTGCCGCTGACCGTGGACCTCGACCGAGGGGTGTACTTCCGGCCCGAACGCGAGGGGACGGCGCTGGTCGGCGGTCACTTCGCCGACGCGGACCCGGACGTCGACCCTGACGACTTCTCGGAGTCGCCCGACCTCGCGTGGACCGCCGAGGCGGTCGAACGCGCCGCCGACGCGGCGGCGTACTTCGGTCCCGAGACGCGCGTCCGCAACGGGTGGGCCGGCCTCTACGCCGTCACGCCGGACCACCACGCCGTCGTCGACGAGGCGCGTCCGGGGTTCGTCGTCGCCGCCGGGTTCTCCGGCCACGGCTTCCAACACGCCCCGGCGACCGGCGAGTGCGTCGCCGAACTCTGCCTCGACGGCGCCGCGTCGCACGTCGACGTCTCGGCGCTGTCGCTCGAACGGTTCGAGTCGGACGAACCGGGCACGGTGGAGCAAAACGTCGCTTGAGCGGTTCGACTCCTGACTATCGGCGGGTCGAAGAAAATCGGTTTCGCCTTCGTTCGTCAGTTGCCCCGCGCCTTCCACTCCAGCGTCACGGTCACGCTCTCGCGACTGCCGCGGAGGACGGACGACCGTTCGCGGACGCCGACTTCGTAGCCGATGTTGGAACGCGGTCGGAGCGTTATCTGCTTGTTACCGACGTTGACGTTGGCGTCGTCCTCGCCTTCGATGGCGTCGGCGAGCGCCCGCAGTCGATTAGCCGTCTCCTCTCGGGAGAGCTTCTCGGCGTTGAGCGTCTTGTTGACCATGCAACCTCGTAGGACGGGGTCCGAATAAAGCGCACGGCCGAACCGGGGCCGAACCGGAGCCGAGACGGGCCGTGCGGCCCGAACCGCTCCGGCGTTCTCCGCTCCGTCCGCCGCTTTTCGTCGGCGCGATCAGGCGCCCGGGATACCCAGCGCCGAGAACTCGAACAGGCCGATGGCGGCGAGGGCGTACAGGACGAGTGCGGCGATGACCCACGCGACCAAGGCGATGAGCGTCGCCGGCCCCCAGCCGCCGGGGTAGCGCCAGTTGATGACGCCGATCCACGCCACCAGCGCGAGGATGGGCCCGAGCAGCGGAATCCACCCGAGGAAGAACGCGACGACGGCCCAGACGATGGCGCCGATGAGAGCCGTGAACACGGCTCTGCGGTAGCCAACGTCCTTGTCTACGATGAGTCGCGCGCCGGTGTGGATGCCGACGGCGCCGATGAGGAGGTTGACGACGAAGACGAGGACTGCACCGGCGAGCGACCCGGCGTTCGACTCCGCACCGCTTTGCAACGCAAGGAGGCCGAGACCGCTCATCTCGCCCGCCCCCTCGTTCCAGTCGTTCGACCCGCCGATTCCGCACTTTCGCGCGTTGGTGTGTGTCCACTCATGGGTTCTCGTACAGTCGAACGGGCGCGGCGGACATGAGTCTGGGGGGCGATTCGGTGTGACGTTCGACCCTCGCCGAGCCGAGAGCGGCCTATTGACGGGACTGCGACCGTCTCGTGCCGCTTCCGTTGTTCGATGCAGTGACAGCGGGTCGCACGGATTCGGAACCGTTTTGCCCCGCGACCGGTTTCTCACGTGCGTGCCGACCGGACCCACCGACGGCGGGGGCGGCGCGCGCGAACCGACCGCGACCGACGGGTCCGGCTTCTTCGATAGTCGCGTCCGCAACTGAGTATCCATCCGACCGCACGATGTCACGCGGTCGAGTGTGTGACGATTTGCGGACGCGATTACAGGCCGCGTGACGACGGCGGACTCGACGGGGACCGACGCGACGGAGCCGCGCCCGCCGCGCGGTCGCCGCCGACAAAACTGTCCGACCCGGTCCGGGGCGGGACCGCGCACCAGCGCCCTTCGGAACTGCTATTGCGTCGGTTGTCCGACTTCACAGTCAACGCGGAGACACCGGTCGTCGAGCGCAGACGCCTCGGGGCGTCGCCGGGCGTTCGACCGCCGACAATCGACGCTCTCACTGGTGCTCGGCCAGTAAGACGCGACATCGACCGACGCGAACACGACATGAAACTACCCGAATCACAGGTCGCGGTGTTGAACGCCGCGAGCGCGACGGACGAACAGACCGTCGGCGACCTCGCCGACGAGACGGGACTGAAACCGGAGACGGTGACGCAGGCCGCCTTCGAACTGCGCGAAGAGGGCTACGTCGCAGTCGAGGAGCGAACGGACGTCGACTACGAACTCACCGAGGAGGGCCGCGAGTACGTCGAGGACGGCCTTCCCGAGGTGCGACTCTACCGCGCCGCCGTCGAGGCGGGCGCGGCCGACAGCGCCGCGCCGATGGGGCAGGTCATCGGCGCGTCGGGCCTCGGCGGTCCGGCGGTCGACATCGCCCTCGCCAACTTCGGCCGGAAGGGCTACGGCGACATCGACAGCGGCGAACTGAGCGCCGACGGGGACGCCGACGCCGGGGAAGACCCCGAGTCGACGGTCTTAGCCGCCCTCGCTGACGGCCAGTCCGTCGACGACGCGGACGAGGCGACGCTCGAGCAACTCGTCTCGCGCAACCTCGTCGACCGCCGCGAGGAGACGGTTCGCTCGGTGACGCTCACCGACGAGGGCGTGACGCTCCTCATGGAGGGCGTCGAGACGGCGGAGACGGTTGACCGACTCACCCCCGAGATGCTCGCTTCCGGGGAGTGGGAGGACGTGGAGTTCACCGAGTACAACGTCGAGGCGGACGCGCCCGAGACCCGCGGCGGGAAGACACACATCCTTCGGCAGACGGCCGACCGCGTGAAGGACGTCTTGGTCGGCATGGGCTTTCAGGAGATGCAGGGGCCGCACGCCGACGCGGACTTCTGGATCAACGACTGCCTGTTCATGCCGCAGGACCACCCCGCCAGAACGCACTGGGACCGCTTCGCCCTCGACGTGCCGCCCATCGAGGACCTGCCCGAGGACCTCGTCGAGAGGGTCGAGGACGCCCACCGCAAGGGCGTCGGTCGGGACGGCGACGGCTACCACTCGCCGTGGTCGGAGGACTTCGCGCGCGCTATCGCCCTGCGCGGCCACACCACCTCGCTGTCGATGCGGTACCTCTCGGGGCACGAGGTGGGCGAACTGGAACCGCCGCAGCGATATTTCTCCGTCGAGAAGGTGTACCGCAACGACACCTTGGACCCGACGCACCTCCTCGAGTTCTACCAGATAGAGGGCTGGGTGATGGCCGACGACCTCTCGGTGCGCGACCTGATGGGCACCTTCGAGGAGTTCTACGCGCAGTTCGGCATCACGGACATCCAGTTCAAACCGCACTACAACCCCTACACGGAGCCGTCGTTCGAGTTGTTCGGACGGCACCCCGAGACGGGCGAACTGATAGAGATCGGTAATTCGGGTATGTTCCGCGATGAGGTGCTCGAACCGCTGGGCGTCGACTGCGACGTGATGGCGTGGGGCCTCGCGCTGGAACGACTGCTGATGCTCATGTACGGCTTCGACGATATCCGCGACGTGCACGGGACGATGTCAGACATCGAACTGCTCCGGGAGACGGAGGTGCTGCGGTAATGCCCGTCGTCGACGTCCACCCCGACGAACTGCGGCGGCTGACGGGGCACGAGGACAAATCCGACGAGTCGTTCAAGGAGGACCTGTTTGCCCTCGGACTGGAGTTCGAGGGGGAGACCGAAGACGGCGCCTTCCAACTGGAGTTCGGCCCCGACCGACTGGACCGACTCTCCGTGGAGGGGGTCGCGCGGTCGCTGCGCTACCAGTACGGCGACGACCGGGGCGTGTACGTCCCGAAGACGAACGACCCCGACTTCACGTTCACCGTCGACGAGAGCGTGCCCGAGGAGCGCCCGTACGTCACGGGCGCGATAATCCGCGGCGTCGACTTGGACGAGGACGCCCTCGACTCGCTCATCCAACTGCAGGAGAAACTGCACGCGACGATGGGTCGAAAGCGCGCGAAGGGCGCCATCGGCATCCACGACCTGACGATGATACAGGGCGACGCCCTGCGCGAGGACTCGGAGGGCAACTCAATCACCTACCGCGGCGTCGACCCCGACGGCGACACGTTCGTCCCCCTCGACGGGGACCGGGAGATGACGCCCGCGGCGGTGCTGGCGGAGCATCAGACCGGCAAGCAGTACGCGGGCCTCGTGAGCGAGTACGAGCGCTATCCGGCCATCTACGACGAACTCGGTCTGTTCTCGTTCCCGCCGGTCATCAACGGCCGTCGGACCGAGGTGTCGACGGAGTCGCGCGAACTCCTCGTCGAACTGACGGGGACCGACCAGTGGACCATCGACCGGATGTGCAACATCGTCTGCTACGCGCTGGCGGCCCGCGGCGCGACCATCGAGGAGGTGGAGGTCGAGTACGAGTCGGGAACGCTCGTGCGCCCCGACTTCGAGGTGGACACGAAGCGCGTCTCCCACGAGCGAATCGAGACGATGCTCGGCGTCGAGTTCGAGACGAGGGAGGTGGCCGACCTGTTCGAGCGCTCGGGTCTCGGCGCCGCACTCGCCGACGATGACGAGGGCGGTGCGGGCGTCGGCACCGACGCGGCCGACGGCGACGACGCCGAGGAGACCGTCTACGAGGTGTCGATTCCGCCGTACCGCGTCGACGTGCTCCACCCCTTGGACCTCGTCGACGACGTGGGCCGGGCGTACGGCTTCAACGAACTCGACCCGCGCTACCCGAACGTCGGCACGGTCGGCGGCCGGCACGAGCGCTCCCGACTGGAGGACGCCGTTCGGAACTCGCTCGTGGGGCTGGGCTTCGAGGACATGCTCAACTTCCACATGACGAGCGAGGCGGAGGTGCAAGAGCGCATGGGCGTCGAAGCCGGGTCGGAGGTGCTCGGCGGTGGTGACCCCGCCGAAATCACGGGTCCGTACAGCGAGGACTACACCATCCTGCGGACGTGGGCGCTCCCTTCGCTGATGATGGTGCTGGAGAACAACACCCATCGGGCGTATCCGCAGGACTTAGCCGAGATCGGTCTCGTCGCCGAGCGAGACGACTCCGTGAACACGCGCGTGAAGGAGCGCCGGCACGTCGCGGGCGTCCTCGCGCGGCACGACGCGACGTTCGAGGACGCGAAGGCCCGCCTGCAGACGCTCTGTCGGGACTTCGCCGTCGACCTGGAGACGCCGCCGACCGAGCACCCGTCGTTCATCGACGGCCGGGCGGCGAGCGTCGTCGTCGACGGCGAGGACGTAGGCGTCGTCGGGGAGGTTCACCCGCGAGTGTTAGTGGAACACGACCTCGAACTGCCCGTCGCGGCGTTCGAGTTCGACCTCGACGCACTGCGCTAAGCCCCCTCGCGCCGGTTTGCGCCTCTCGTTCTTTCGTCCCGTTCTACCGTCCCCCGCCTCCGTCTCGCTGTTTCCCCGTGTTCCCGTTTCTCTCCGCGTCCGTCTCTCTCGCGACCGCCGGATGTCGACCCGATTCGATACCCTCGTCCGCCCGCGCCGTTCGGCGGAACATAACTCGGGAGAATCTTCTTTTACACAAAATTATCTCAAATTATTTCGAGAGAAATCATCGGAATGTTTAGTACGCCGTCGCCTCGCTATCCCTCATGAACGATGCTGGAGGGAAGTTCGAGACGCTCGCGGTGACGCACGGCGAACGCGGACAGCGACCCGCCGAGGGCGTCGAGGACGTGGCCGTCCCCGTCCACCTCTCCTCGACGTACGCGGTGCCGGACATCGACCCCGACGCGTCGCTGGAGACGCTCGACCCGGACGCGGGCGAGTTCCTCTACTCGCGGCTGTCGAACCCGACGCGGAACGCGCTGGAACACCGCTTGGCGGCGCTCTGCGGGGGCGAGCACGCCTTCGCGTTCGCTTCCGGAACCGCGGCCATCGTGACCGCCATCTCGGCCGCCGTCGAACCCGGCGACCACGTCGTCGCCTTCGACGACCTGTACGGCGGCACGAAGTCGATGCTCTCGCGGTTCTTCGAGGACCGACTCGGCGTGGCCGTCACGCTCGTCGACGCGCGCGACACCGAGGAAGTCGCGGCGGCGATGCGCCCGGAGACGGCGCTCATCTGGATGGAGTCGCCGACGAACCCCCTGCTCAGACTCTGCGACATCGAGGCCGTCGCGGCCGTCGCCGACGAACACGGAGCGCTGCTCGGCGTCGACAACACCTTCGTCGGACCGTACTTCCAGCGACCGCTCGAACTCGGTGCCGACGTGGTGGTCCACTCGACGACGAAGTACCTCAACGGTCACTCCGACTCCATCGGCGGCGCACTCGCGACGAACGACGAGGCGTTCGCCGAGGAGGTGACCTTCCTCCAACGCGTCGGGATGGGGAACATGCTCGCGCCGTTCGACGCCTACCTCACCCTCCGCGGCCTGAAGACGCTCCCGCTCCGGATGGAGAAGCACGCCTCGAACGCGCGGGCCGTCGCGGAGTTCCTCTCGGACCACTCGGCGGTGTCGGCGGTTCACTACCCCGGCCTCGACTCGCACCCGCAACACGGCCTGGCGGCGCGGCAGATGTCGGGCTACGGCGGCGTCCTCTCCGCCGAGTTGGCGACAGGTCTGGACGGCGCGGCGCGGTTCGTCGCCGAACTCGACCATTTCCCGTTGGCGGTCAGCCTCGGCGGCGTCGAGTCGCTGATCGAACACCCGGCGACGATGACGCACTCGCCGCTCTCGCAGTCCGAACGCGACTTCCTCGGCATCACCGACAGCCTCCTCCGAATCTCGGTCGGCGTCGAACACGAGTCCGACCTGCTGTCGGACCTCGCGACCGGACTCGACGCGCTCTGACCGTCGCTTCCGTCCCGCGGCGGCGGCGCACCCTCCCGGCCGCGGGTGCGCCCCGCGACGCGTGTTCGAGGCCGGTCGGTTCGCCCGGTATCGTTCCCGTGGGGGAGTCTCGCCGGTTCAATCGAGTGACTTAACACGCCCTCCGGTGGTACTCCTGCACAAGAATGCCGAGCGGAGAATACGACCCCGTGACGGTCGAAGCGAAGTGGCAGGACAGGTGGGTCGACGAGGACACGTACGCGTACGCCGAGGACGCGGACGCGGTAGACCCCGACACCGCCTTCTCCATCGACTCGCCGCCGCCGACGGTTTCGGGCAGTCTGCACTGGGGCCACGCCTACGGCTTCACGCTGCAGGACTTCGTCGCTCGGTTCGAGCGCATGCGCGGGGAGAACGTCTTCTTCCCGTTCGGCTTCGACGACAACGGCATCGCCTCGGAGCGACTGACCGAGGACGAACTCGACGTGCGCCACCAGGACTACGACCGGCGGGAGTTCCAGCGGATGTGCCGGGAGGTCTGCGAGGGGTACGAGGCCGAGTTCACCGAGAAGATGCAGGGGCTCGGCATCTCTATCGACTGGGAACAGACGTATCAGACCATCTCGCCGGCGGTCCAGCGCACCTCCCAACTCTCCTTTATCGAACTGTACGACGAGGGACGGGAGTACCGCCAGCGCGCCCCCGCCATCTGGTGTCCCGAGTGCGAGACGGCCATCTCGCAGGTCGAAACCGAGGACGACGAACAGGACAGCCACTTCCACGACATCGAGTTCGACGTCGTGAACTCCGAGGAGTCGTTCGTTATCTCCACGACGCGGCCCGAACTGCTCCCGGCCTGCGTCGCCGTGTTCGTCCACCCCGACGACGACGAGAACGAACACCTCGTCGGCGAGGAGGCGCGTATCCCCATCTTCGGACAGGAGGTGCCCGTCATCGAGGACGACCGCGTGGACCTCGAAACGGGGTCCGGCATCGTCATGTGCTGTACGTTCGGCGACCAGACCGACATCGAGTGGTACCAGGCGCACGACCTGGACCTCCGCATCGCCATCGACGAGTCGGGCACGCTGACCGACGTGGCCGGGGAGTACGCCGGCATGTCCTCCGAGGAGGCGCGCGAGGCCATCGTCGCTGACCTCGACGAGGCGGGGGCGCTTCTCGACAGGCGCGCCATCACCCACACGGTCAACGTCCACGAGCGCTGCGGGACGAGCGTCGAGTTCCTCGTCAAGGACCAGTGGTATATCGAACTGCTCGACAAGACCGACGAGTACCTCGAGGCGGGTCGGCAGATGGACTGGTACCCCGAGAAGATGTTCACGCGGTACAAAAACTGGATCGAGGGGCTCCAGTGGGACTGGTCCATCTCCCGGCAGCGCTCCTCCGGGATTCCGTTCCCCGTCTGGTACTGCGAGGAGTGCGAACACGTCGTCGTCGCCGAACGAGAGAGCCTGCCGGTCGACCCCCTCGCGGACGACCCGCCGGTCGACGCCTGCCCGGAGTGCGGACACGACGAGTTCGTCCCCGAGGACGACGTGTTCGACACGTGGGCCACTTCCTCTCTGACTCCCCTCATCAACGCCGGGTGGGACTGGGACGCGGAGAACGGCGAGACGACGCTGGACCGCGAGGAACTGTACCAGTTCGACCTGCGCCCGCAGGGGCACGACATCATCTCCTTTTGGCTGTTCCACACCGTCGTGAAGTGCTACGAGCACACCGGCGAGGTGCCGTTCGACAGCGTGATGATAAACGGGATGGTCCTCGACGAGAACCGCGAGAAGATGTCGAAGTCGAAGGGTAACGTCGTCTCGCCGGACGAAGTCGTCTCGAAGTACCCCGTCGACGCCGCGCGCTACTGGGCCGCGGGGTCGGCCGTCGGCGACGACCTGCCGTACTCCGAGAAGGGGCTCCGCGCGGGCGAGAAGCTCATCCGAAAGCTGTGGAACGCCTCGAAACTGGTCGAGAGCCTCACCCACGAGGCGCCCGCGGAGTTCGACCACGACGAACTCCACGCCTTAGACCGCTGGCTGTTGGCCGAGTTGGACCGCGAGATAGACCGCGTCACCGAGAAACTGGAGAACCGCGAGTTCTCGAAGGCGCGGGACGGCCTCCGGAGCTTCTTCTGGAGCACGTTCTGCGACGACTACCTCGAAATCGCCAAACAGCGGGTCCGCGAGGACGACGACGACTCCGCGAAGTACACGCTCCGGACGGCGCACCGCCGCTTCGTCAAACTGTTCGCGCCCGTCCTCGCGCACGCCACCGAGGAGTTGTGGCGCGACATGTACGGCGAGGAAGCCGCGAGCGTCCACCGCGCCGCGTGGCCCGAACCGCTCGGCGTCGACGCCGACGTCGCGGCCGGCGAGACGGCGATGGCCGTCGTCGGCGCACTCCGCAAGTACAAGAGCGACAACCAACTGTCGATGAACGCCTCGGTCGACCACGTGCTCGTGTACGGCGACGTGCGGGGCTTCGAGGAGGACATCAGCGGCGTGATGCACGTCGAGGAGTTGGAAACCTCCTCGGAGGGCCCGCCGATAGAGTCGGTCGTCACGGGCGTCGACCTCGACTACTCGCTCGTCGGCCCCGAGTTCGGCGCGCAGGTGCCGGACATCGAGTCGGCCATCGAAGCCGAGGAGTACGAGGTGGTCGACGGCGAACTCCGCGCCGGCGACGCCGAACTCGACTCCGAGATGTTCACCATCGAAGAAGAGCGCAAGTACACGGGCGAAGGCGAGATGCTCGAAGCGGGCGACGCCGTCGTCATCGTCCGGCACGGCGACTGAACTCGCGGCTCGTTCGTCTCCGTTCCGTCTCGTCGATTTACCCTCTCAGTTCTTCGTTTTCCGCGTTTCACTCCCCGAAGCTTCCATGCAGGAGGTCGCTGTCCGTCCGCTACGGATCCGCGCCGACGGCGTCCGCCACGGAGTCGAAGCCGTCGCGTTCGAGGAGTTCCAACAGTCCCTCGTTGATGTCGCGCGCGAGCGTCGGCCCCTCGAAGACGAGGCCGGTGTACAACTGGACGAGGCTGGCGCCGGCGCGAATCTTCGCGTAGGCGCCCTCGGCGGAGGAGACGCCGCCGACGCCGACGACGGGCACGTCCGTCCGTTCGGCGACGAAGCGGACCATCTCGGTCGCCCGGTCCTGGATGGGGGCCCCGGAGAGGCCGCCGCGTTCGGCGCGGTTGGGACTGCGGAGTCCCGGCGGGCGGTCGGTGGTCGTGTTCGTCGCGACGACGCCGTCGAGGCCGTACTCGTCGACGACGTCGATGGCGTCCTCGACGGCGGGGTCTGGCAGGTCCGGGGAGAGTTTCACGAGGAGGGGGGAGGCGCCCGCGTCGACGAGTTCCCCGAGGATGGCTTCGAGGGAGTCGCGGTTCTGCAGGTCGCGGAAGCCCTCGCTGTTCGGACAGGAGACGTTGACCGCGACGTAGTCGGCGTGTTCGCCGACCCGTTCGTAGGTGTAGCGGTAGTCGGCGGGGGCGTCGTCGGCGTCCGCCGACTCCGAGAGGGCGAGGTTGACGCCGACGGGAACGTCCGGTCGCGGTCCGGCCGCGAGTCGTTCGCCGACGGCGTCGGCGCCCTCGTTGTTCAGTCCCATCCGGTTGACGATGCCCCGGTCCTCGCGGAGGCGGAACATCCGGGGACGCGGGTTGCCCTCCTGCGATTCGGCGGTCACGCCGCCTACCTCGACGTGTCCGAACCCGAGGGCGCCGAGCGCGTCGGGCACCTCGGCGTTCTTGTCGAACCCGGCCGCGACGCCGACGGGGTTCTCGAAGGAGCAGTCGAACGCCTCGGTTCGGAGTCGGTCGTCGTCGACGCGGTACCGGGCGGCGAGTGCGTCGGAGACGGGCGTGTGCTGGACGGTCCGGAGGCCGCGGTGGACGAGTCCGTGCGCCGTCTCCGGCGGGAGCGAGAAGAGTGCGGGTTTCAGTGTTCGATAGAGGGTGCGCATCCGTGTGTGGGTGTGTCGGCGTTCGTTCGACCTGCGCGACGGTCTCAGAAGTCGTGCTCGACGTCGTCGGAGTCGGCCTTCTGGATGATGATCTTCCCGTCACGGACCCGAACGAACACCTCGTCGCCGATGTCCATCCCGGCGACGGCGAGTTCGTCCTCGTGGAGATTCACGTGGACGTTGTGGTACTCGCCGTTCTCGTCTTTCGCGCCACTTGGGCTGAGCTTCTTTTTCCGGACCATCGGGGTCTCTCTGTTCGATGCTTCGCCGTAGGACCTACATAAGTGTTGTCTACCCGACCGCTGTTCCTCCGAACCGGAACCGAATTGCGGCGCCGCCTCCCGCATCTCCGGTTTCGGTTCGACCCCGAGGAGCGGCCGAACCCCGACTCGGTATATAAGCACCTCGCCGCCGGCTCCCAATTTTGCCGATATATTTAAGCCAAGCCATGTGTTCGGTTGGCATGGAGGTTACAAACCATGGTACGCGAGGACGGTAAGCGGAACTTCGTGCTGCGGGAGGAGGACGGCTCGGAGTCGAGCGTCTTCTCCGGAAGCATGCCCCGCCAAGCCGCCCTGAAGGCCGCCCGACGCCTCGAACCGCACGGCTCGGAAGACGAAGCCAAAGAACACGCCACAGAGATCCATCTCCGCGAGAAGGGCACCGACAAGGTGCACATCTTCCACGCGTGGGCGTGGGCCGACGACGCCCCCGGGGACAAGCCCGATTGGATGGAGGGCGACATCACGAAAGGGAACGTCTCGAAACAGGGTATCGAACACCTCGAAGAGTAACGAGGATGACGACGCCGCCGTTCGCCTTTTCTTCACGCACACGTGCAACCCCGCGCCGGAGTACGCATCCGACACGGCTTTGACCGTCCCCCGGCGATGCGTACTCGCGCGGCTAGCACCCGGTCCGACCTGACGCGAGACGCGAGGGATGACCGACCGGCCTCCGACCGCGCGATATCTCTCCCACTCGCCAGCGACGGCTATCGCCTCCCCCTCGATTCCGCGCCGACGGGGTATGAAATCGCATGACGCGGAGGCTTCGGTTCGACGGCCTTTTATGTTACCCGGCCATTCGTAGAAATACGCGGGGCGCCCCGGGCGACCGGGGTGCCACACTTCCAAAGCACGCTCGAATCGCGTCCCACTCGGAT
>NZ_AOIV01000022.1 GCF_000337095.1 Halogeometricum pallidum JCM 14848 | reverse complement strand
TTTCCCCGACCTCGCCGAGACCGGAACGTTCCGCGTCGGCGCCATAGAGGACGTAGTCGCCGAGTTCGACGACGACGCCTTCGACGTGGTGTACTCGGTGGAAACGCTCCAACACCTCCACCCGGACGCCGAGTGGGTGTTCGACGAACTCGCGCGCGTCGCCGGAGCGTTGCTCGTCACCGTGGAGAACGAGGGCGACGGGGACGACGGTTCCGGCGTCGAGGGTGAGAGCGCGAAGACGACCGGGGGGGACCCTGCCGACGGGCCGGCCGTCAACTACGTCGACGGCGAGGTTCCACTCTACTACCGCGACTGGAACGACGTGTTCACCGGCGTCGGCCTCGCGGAAGTCGAATCGAGGTCGCTCGACCGCGACACGTTCCGCGCGTTCGTCCCGAAGTGACGCGACGGACGGCGCCCACGCGAGGACGCTCGGAGCGCCGTGCGGCGCGGAACCACGCATCACCAATGGCTTAAACCTTTGACGCCTCTATAGGACACACATGAGCGAAGAATCCAGCGGGCGTCGGAACCTCCGAATGCCCAGCGACGACGAAGTGTTCGCGGTAGTCACACAACACAACGGCGGAAACCACGTCACCGTGCGCTGTCAGGACGGCAAAGAGCGCATGGGACGCATCCCCGGCCGGATGAAGTACCGCACGTGGATTCAGGAGGGCGACGTGGTCCTCGTGGAACCGTGGGACTGGCAGGACGAGAAGGGTAACATCGAATGGCGCTACAGCGAACAGGACGCAGAGCAGCTTCGCGCCGAAGGCCACATCGACTGACGTGTCTTCCCCCACCGGGAGGCCGCGCGGGCCCGCGGTCGGTGCGCGCCGACCGCTTCCGACTACTTCTCTCGCCGAATAACCGCGTTCGTCCGACCTCGTACCGAGTGACCGCACCGCTACCGACACCGCGACCGGCGACAGCGTTCGCTCACTCCGGCGTGACGACGCTCGCGTCTCCCTCGTGTTCGATTTCGACCGCGTGGCGCGCGTGGCGCGCGTGCGTCTCGGCCCACCGGCGGGCCGGCCCCTCGGAGAGGAACCGTTCGCCCTCCGGACAGCGTCGGCAAGCGACTAGCCACGGCGAGACGCCGTCCGGGAAGTGCCCCGTGTGGCGCATGTGGTCGAGGGCGAACTGCTCGAACGACTGGTTTCCGACCTCCAAATCGTCGAGTTCGTAGTCGAGCGTCCACTCCTGGTCGCACCGCGAGCAGGTGACCGTCGGCGTGTCGTCGATGTCGTGCGGGCGCGCGTCGTCGTCGGTTCGGTCGGACACGTCGAGCGGTACGCACCCCGTCCCCTTTTATCTGTACCCGGAACCGCGGGCGAAGCGCCCGACGCCACGCGGTAGAGGTCGTGCGAATGCCGCGCACAACTCCGAAGCACTTGGCGTGATTCGTCTCCTCGAACGATACATATGACTAACGAGGTACCCACGGGTCTCCGCGAGATGCCGCCGAGTTCGAAACTCGTCTACAAGGTGCTCGAGCACGACGGTCCGCTGACGCAACGGCAGTTGGCCGACCACTCGCTCCTACCGACGCGAACCGTTCGGTACGCTCTCGACCGACTCCGCGACGAGGACATCGTCGAAGAGCGACTCTATCTCCAAGACGCGCGAAAGCGACTGTACCGCCTCGCCGGCGACAGTGGATCCGACGCCGACCCGGTCCCCGCACCGAACTGACCGACGACTCCGCGAAGCGTTCGCGGGACGTTCAAAGCCGAACCGACCGCAGAAAAGCGAGCGCCGGCGTTCAGTACCGCGACGGCATATACGCCATGCCGACGAGGAGGACGGCGGTCAAGAACGAGAGGATGCTGATGCCCCACAGGCCGTTCTCGTGCGTGTGGAACGTCTCTATCTCCTCGGTCTGGGCGTTGTAGCTCTCGAAGTCGCTCGTGAGCTGCATCGTCTCGTTGTTCGGGAAGTAGGCGAGGTACGTCTGGTCACCGAGCGTCACGTTGCCCTGGTCGCTCACGTCGATGGTGTTCGTCCGGGGAGCGGTCCAAGAGACTTCGACCGCACCGCCGCCGACGGCGGTGACGGTCGTCTGGTTACCCTGGTAGTTGAGGGTCGCACCCTGACTGTAGTTCTGCGACCGGGGGCTCGGGAAGTACTCGTTCGCCGGGACGAGACGCCGCGTGCCGTTCTCCTGAATGACGACCTGCTGAGTCCCGTTGACAGTCACCAACTCGTCCTCGGCGTTCGGGTCCTGCTGGAGCAGGGCCGTCTCGTTGACGTCCTCGCGGAGCGTGAACTCGGTGGCGTTCTCGCCGGAGGGGGCGAGGACGGTCCAGGTGGTATTGTCGATGCTCACTGTGGAGTTGTTCTCCCACGAGGCGGTGTAGTCGGCGGACTGGTTCGTGTACTTGATGGTTCCAGACCGTGCGAGCGACGCCGAACCCCCGTGTCCGCCGCCCTCCATCTCGGCGGTGATTCCGGTCACGTTGTACGTCTGCGACCCGGCCTGGAACGTCTGACCGGACGACAGTTCGTACTCCGGATTCTGGAACTCGATCTGCGGCGTCTCCGCCGTCGCCAGAAGCGAGTAGGAGGCCGCACCGATGACTACGAAGAGTGCGACGTAGATAGCCGCGGCGCGTCGTTGCATAGTTCGAGCAAAGAATAGATGGCGTATAACGGTTACCGTTTCGTCAGACCGATAATGGTCCGCGAGTCGAACCCACGGCGTCCGCGACGCCAAGTGACCGAGCGACAGTCCGTCGGTATCACGGAACGTCGAGGAGATGTCGTTATCGGGAGGACGGACGACACCGACCGCTTCGAGACGAGTCAGTTCGCGCGTGCGGACGTATAGTCACGAGAGAAGTCGAGGAGTGTAAGCCAAGGGCCGGATTTGAACCGGCGGAGATTCGCTCTGCAGGCGAACGCGTTAGGCCGAACTCTGCCACCTTGGCGCGGTTTCGTGTAGTGATGTTGCGCGCTTAAGCCTAGCGGTCTGGAATGTCGACGGACGGACCGCCCCGCCCGCGTCCCCGGATCGGACGTACGTGAAAGGTCGACCGGGTCGAGGTCAGTCTCGGAGCAGTGCGTCGACGTGCCCGGGGCGCTCGAGAGGTTCGGAGTGCGGTCGCTCCTCGTCGGGTGTGTGCTGCGTTCGAAATGAAACACGCTCGCGCGGG
>NZ_AOIV01000021.1 GCF_000337095.1 Halogeometricum pallidum JCM 14848 | reverse complement strand
CTACTAGACGGTATGCGCACGAAATCGAAACTCCTCCTCGGCGGCGTCGGAACGGCACTCGCGGCGTGGGTCGGATGGGGCGTCTACAGCGCTCAGTCGGCCGATCGCGTCCCGTACGAGACGCTGGGGTCGCTGGGTGACGGAGCCGTGGAACTGCGGCGGTACCCGCGGACGCTCCTCGTCGAGACGACGGCGCGGGACGACGAAACGGCGTTCCGACGTCTGTTCGGCTACATTTCGGGTGCAAACGAGGGCTCGCGAGACCTCGCCATGACTGCTCCGGTCCGCTCTGACGAGAGCGACACGAAGCGGGACGGCGAATCGGTCCCGATGACGACGCCCGTTCGCACGGAGAACGGGTCGAGCGTGTCGATGACCGCCCCCGTCCGCAGCGACGAGGGCGACGACGGCGTCAGGATGGGGTTCTTCCTCCCCGCGGAGTACACGCAGGAGACGGCGCCGGTGCCGACGGACCCCGACGTCCGACTCGTCGTCGAAGGGCCGCGGACGGTGGCAGTGCGGTCGTTCTCGTGGCGGGCGACCGACCGCCGGGTGGCGAACGCCGAAGAGTCGCTCCGCGCGACGCTCGAACGCGAGGGCGTCGAACCGCGGGGCGAACCGACGCTCCTGCGGTACAACGACCCGTACACGCCGCCGTTCATGCGGCGCAACGAAGTCTCGGTCCTGGTGAGTACCGACGGGTCCACCGACGCGTCGTAGAACCCAAACAGTTATTTTAGGTCGTCCTAAAACATGGATTGACGCCCTCGGTGCGCCCCGCTGACCGACCCTCCCGCGCGGAGAACCGGCTCCCGCCAGCGGCGATTCTCGTCCCGAATCCGCGCGCTCGTACCGGCGTACGGAGAGTGGGGAGCGCGCCGGCATATATTTTAGGTCTGCCTAAAATTCGCTGGTTTTACGTACTTTTAGGCTCGCCTAAAATTGTATGCAGTCACAGAGCACCCCCATTCGGACGCGACGCGCGGCCGTTTCGGACGCCTCCGGAAGTGATGCGCCGTGAGTTACGAGAGCGACGGCAACGACCCCATCCTCGCCCAGCAAATCAATCGGGAATCGAACGCCCGAACCTACCCCCGTCACCTCCCCTTCGCCATCCGCGAGGCGCGCGGATTCACCGTCACCGACATGGACGGCGACGAGTACTACGACTGCCTCGCGGGCGCCGGAACGCTGGTCCTGGGGCACAACCACCCGCACGTGGTCGACGCGATGGAGCGAATCCTCGACCGGAACCGGCCGCTCCACACGCTCGACATCTCCACGCCCGCGAAGGAGCGGTTCGTCGATTCGCTGTTCGAGAGCCTCCCTGACGAGTTCGCGGCGCGGGCGAAGGTGCAGTTCTGTAGTCCCGCCGGCACCGACGCCGTCGAGGCGGCGCTGAAACTCGTCCGGACGGCGACCGGAAACCGGAGCGTCCTCGGCTTCGGCGGCGCCTACCACGGGATGACGAGCGGCGCCCTCTCGCTGATGGGCGACACCGAGGCGAAAGAGCCAATTTCGGGGCTGTCGGGCCACGTCCACCACCTTCCCTACCCGTACGACTACCGTCCCCCGTTCGGCGTCGGCGGCGAGGAGGGCCACCGACTCGCGGCCGAGTACGCGGAGAACCTCCTCGCCGACCCCGGGAGCGGCGTCGCGAGCCCCGCGGGGATGATTCTCGAACCCGTGCAGGGCGAGGGCGGCGCGATTCCGGCCCCGGACGAGTGGCTCCGAGAGATGCGCCGCGTCACGCGCGAGCACGACGTTCCCCTGATCGTCGACGAGATTCAGACCGGACTCGGTCGGACGGGCGCGACGTACGCGTTCGAGCACGCCGGAATCTCGCCCGACGTGGTGACGCTCTCGAAGGCCGTCGGCGGCGGCCTCCCCCTCGCCGTCGTCGTCTACGACGAGTCGCTGGACGTGTGGGAACCGGGCGCCCACGCGGGCACGTTCCGCGGGAACCAACTGGCGATGGCCGCCGGCGAGGCGACCATCGACTACGTGCTCGAGCACGATTTGGCCGACAGGGCCGCCGAAGCGGGCGAACGCCTGCGCGAGAGCCTCGACGAGACAGCCGAGCGGTTCGACGCCGTCGGCGACGTGCGCGGTCGCGGCCTGATGCTCGGCGTCGAGTTCGTGGACCCGACCTGCGACTGGCGCGGTCCGGGACCCCACCCCCCGGACGGCGACTTCGCGTCGGCCGTCCGCGCGGCGTGTTTCGACCGCGGACTGGTCGTCGAACTCGGCGGGCGCGAGAGCGCCACCGCGCGGTTCCTCCCGCCGCTGACCGTCTCGGACGAGCAGTTGGACGACGTGGCCGCGATATTCGACGAGGCCGTCGCGGCCGTCGCCGGCGGAGAACGGGCGGAGACGGAGGTGACAGCATGAGCGGAGACGACCTATTCCTCGGCTCCGAATCGGGCGACGCGGCCTACCGCGAGTCGATGGAGCGAGCGACCGACGCCGTCGTCGATATCCTCGCCGACGGAGAGAACCCGTACACCGGGGAATCCGCCGCGGCCCTCGCCGACCTCTTCGAGGAACCCGTCCTGCCGGAGGAGGGCGCGGGCCTCGACGCGGCGATCGACGAGGCGGCCGAACGGGTGCTGTCGCACTCGGTCGCCACGTCGAATCCGCGCTGTGCGGCCCACCTCCAGTGTCCACCGATGGTGCCGGGGCTGGCCGCCGAGGCGATGCTGACCGCGGCGAACCAGTCGCTCGACTCGTTCGACCAGGCGCCCGCCGCGACGGTGCTCGAAGAACGCGTCGTCGGGGCGCTCTGCGACCTGTTCGACCTGCCCGACGGCGCCGACGGCGTGTTCACCAGCGGCGGGACGCAGTCGAACTTCCAGGCCCTGCTGCTCGCTCGCGACCGGTGCTGCGGGCGTCGGTTCGACCGGGACGTGCAGGCCGAGGGCCTCCCGCCGGAGGCCGAATCACTCCGAATCGTCTGCTCGGCGGAGGCGCACTTCACCGCCGCGCAGGCCGCCCACCACCTCGGACTCGGCGAGGACGCCGTCGTCTCGGTGCCGACCGACGGGGAGCACCGGATGGACGTCGACGCTCTCGACGCGACGCTCGACGAACTCGACGCGCGCGGCGACCGGCCGTTCGCGCTCGTCGGAACGGCGGGGACGACGGACTTCGGCAGCGTCGATCCGCTGTCCGAACTCGCCGACAGGGCGGCCGAGCGAGACCTGTGGTTCCACGTCGACGCGGCCTACGGCGGCGCGGCGGCGCTGAGCGACGAGCACGGCCACCTGCTCGACGGCATCGAGCGGGCGGACTCCGTCGCCGTCGACTTCCACAAACTGTTCTACCAGCCCGTTAGCTGCGGCGCGTTGCTGCTCCGCGACGGCGACGACTTCGAGTGGATGGCGCGCAACGCCGCCTACCTCAACCCCGAGGACCACGAGGACGCCGGCGTCCCCAACCTCGTCGCCAAGTCGGTCCAGACCACCCGGCGATTCGACGCGCTGAAACCGTACGTCGCCTTCCGCGCCCTCGGGCGCGAGGGACTGGCGCGCCTCGTCGACGCGACGCTCGAACTCGCCGACGACGCGGCGTCGCTCCTCGACTCGACCGAGGACTTCGAGCTCGTCCACGAACCGACGCTGAACGCCGTCGTCTTCCGCTACCGGCCGCGCGAGGGGATGAACGACCGCGCCGTGAGTCGGGTGAACGCCGCCGTCCGGCGGCGACTGCTCGACGACGGGCGGGCCGTCGTCGCCAGGACGGAGGTGGAGGGCGTGACGAGCCTGAAGTTCACCCTCCTGAACCCGAGGGCGACGCCGGAGGACGTGGAGGCGATGCTCGACGCCATCCGGGACTGCGGCGACGAACTCGCCGCGGAACGGGGGGTGGTCGCGTGAGCCTCGGCGTCGAACGCGAGGCGGACGACGTCGACGCCGCCGAACGCGCCGACGACGCGACGGTCCACGCGTTCCTGAACTGCTACCTCCGCGAGACGGGCGAGTACGAGATTCGGGAGGGCGAGGACGCAGGCGTCGCCGGCGTCGAACCCGGACCCGAGGGTCTCCTCCGGGCGCGACTCCCCGCGCAGGGAATCGACCTCCTGGCGCCGCTGTCGTACCGCTCTCCGACCGAGCGACACCTGTTCGAGACGCCGGTTCGATACCGCCTGCCGGGCGGCGGGAGTGAAATCGGCGGCGACGGCGGAGACGACGGTGACGGCGGCGTCCACCCCGCGGACGCCGCGACGCTCGCATCGCTGGTGGTGAAGGACCTCTCGCTCGCCCGCGGGGGCGACGCCGAGACGGACGAACTGCTGGCGCGCGTCCTCCGGAGCAAGCGGGCCGTCGAGTCGTTCGTCGCCGCGCGGACCGGGGACGGCGAACGCCTCTACGGCGAGGGCGCGTCGTTCCGCGAGGCCGAGCAGGCACTCGTGTTCGGCCACCACCGCCACCCGACGCCGAAGAGTCGAGAGGGCATCGCAGAACGGAATCGGGCGACGTACGCGCCGGAACTCCGCGGGTCGTTCGCGCTCGAGTACTTCCGCGCCGACCCCGAACTAGTCACCTCGGAGTCGGCGCTGGATCGGAGCGCGACCGCGTGGGTGAAAGACGAACTGCGCGCCGACTCCCGCGTCTCGGAGTCGTTCGTCGCCGAACACGTCGAGAGCGACGACGTACTCTTGCCGGTCCATCCCTGGCAGGCCGACCACCTGCTCGACCAGTCGCGCGTCCGAGAGCGCCTCGGCGACGGCTTAGAGCATCTCGGTTCGGTCGGCCGGGAGTTCTACCCCACCACCTCCGTGCGGACGCTGTACAGCCCCGAAGCGCCGTTCATGGTCAAATCCTCTCTGAACGTCGCCATCACCAACTCCGTGCGGACGAACAAGCGCCCCGAACTGGAACGCGGCGTCGCCGTCGCGGAACTGCTCGGCACCGCCTTCGGCGACGAACTGGCGTCCGAGTTTCCCGACTTCGACATCGTCCGCGACCCGGCGTACCTCGCGCTGGACGCCGGCGAGAAACCCGAGTCCGGTCTGGAGACCATCCTGCGCGCCAACCCGTTCCGCGGCGGGACGGGCGAGCGCTCGACGCCGGTCGTCTCGCTGTGTCAGGACGCCATCGAGGGGCAGTCGCGGTTGGGTCGCCTCGTCGCCGGCATCGCGGAACGCGAGGGCCGGACCGCGGCAGCGGTGAGCGAGGAGTGGTTCCGCCGCTATCTCGAAGTCGGAATCCGCCCCATCCTGTGGCTCTACCTCGAACGCGGCGTCGGCGTCGAGGCGCACCAGCAGAACTCTGTGCTGACCCTCGACGCCGAGGGCTACCCGAGCGAGTTCCGCTACCGCGACAACCAGGGGTTCTACTTCCCCGAGTCGCGGTACGACGCCGTCGACGCCTACCTCCCCGGCGTCGGCGCGCGCGCGGACACCGTCTGCGCAGACGCGATAGCGGACGAGCGACTCCGCTACTACGTCGTGCTGAACAACGCCTTCGATGTGATAAACGCGTTTGGCACGGCCGGACTCGTGGACGAACGCCGCCTGTTGGACCTCCTGCGCGGGGAACTCGAACGGGCCCGCGAGCGCTACGACCACCCCGAGTCGGACTTCCTCGGGCCCCTACTGGAGTCGCCGACGGTTCCCTGCAAGGCCAACCTGCTCACGCGGTTTCGCGGGCTGGACGAACTGGAGAACGAACTCGAAGAGCAGTCCGTCTACGCGGACGTGACCAACCCGCTCGTCACCGAACTCGACCGATGAGAGGAACGACCGAATCTCCCCCGAACGAGGAGTACCGACCCGGCTACGACTACCGGCGCTACGACGCGGAGAGAGACCGGACCGTCTCGCTCCGCCCGGCGACGCTGGAACGCGATTTCGGACGGCTCCACGCGTGGCTCGGATACGACCACGTGAAGCCGTACTGGCAGTTGGACCTACCCCCCTCGGAGTTCCGCGAGCGACTGGCCGAGAAGCTCTCGGACGACCACCTCACGCCCTACGTCGGCTGTCTCGACCACGTCCCGATGAGCTACTGGGAGTGCTACCGGGCGGCCGACGACGACGTGGCGAACCACTACGACGCCCGCCCGTCTGACCGGGGGGTCCACCTGCTCATCGGCCCGCCGGAGTATCTCGGTCACGGCTATGCGCTTCCGCTACTGCGCGCCGCCGTCGCCATGCAGTTCGAGAACTCGGACGCGGAGCGCGTGATAGCCGAACCCGACGCGCGGAACGAACGCGTCATCCGCGTCTTCGAGCGCTGCGGGTTCGAATCGGAGAAGCAGTTCCACTTCGAGGAGGCCGGGAAGGACGCCGTGCTGATGGTCTGCGAGCGGGAGCGGTTCGAGACGGACGTGCTGGGCGCCGAAACGGACCGAAAGGCGCGCGCGACGGAGGTGCGCGAATGACCGCCGAAGAGGCCGAAGCGGCGGACGGGACGGCGGAGACGCGAGACGTCGTCGGCATCGGCGTCGGCCCGTTTAACCTCGGTCTGGCGGCGCTGTTAGAAGGAGGCGACGCGGACGTCGACGCCCTCTTTCTCGAACGCGACGCCGAGTTCCACTGGCACGAGGGGATGCTGTTGGACGGCACGACGCTGGAGGTGCCGTTCCTCGCGGACCTCGTGACGCTGGCGGACCCGACGAACCCGTACAGCTACCTCAACTACCTGCGGGAGACCGGCCGGATATACGAGTTCTACTTCTACGAGACGTTCCAGATTCCCCGCCGGGAGTACGACGACTACCTGCGCTGGGTCGTCGACGAACTGGACGCGTGTCGGTTCAGCCGCGAGGTGACCGACGTGCGCTGGGACGCGGAGGAGGAAGCGTACGTCGTCCTCGCCCGCCACCCCGAGACGGGCGAGCGATTCGAGTACCGCGGCGAGAACGTCGCGCTCGGAATCGGCTCGCGGCCGCAGATTCCCGAGCAGCTGCGAGGGCACTCCGAGGAGGACGTGTTCCACACGGCGAGGTACCGCCACAACCGCGAGCGCGCCCTCTCCGGGGAGTCGATAACCGTCGTCGGGTCGGGCCAGAGCGCCGCGGAGGTGTTCTACGACCTTCTGAAGCGGCAGGACGAGCACGGCTACCGCCTCGATTGGCTCACCCGCTCGGACGGCTTCTTCCCCATGGAGTACTCGAAGCTCGGACTCCAGCACTTCACGCCTGAGTACGAGCAGTACGTCTACGACCTCCCGCAGGGGGTGAAAGACGACCTCATCCCGAACCAGGACCTGCTATACAAGGGGGTCGACCCGGAGACGAGCGCCGACATCTACGACCTGCTGTACCGGCGGTCCATCGGCGACAGGGACCCGGACGTGGGCCTGTTCGCGATGACCGAGGTCAGGGATATAGAGTCCGTCGGCGACGCCTACGCGCTGGACTGCCGGCAGTGGCAGACCGACGAGTCGTTCGTCCACGAGAGCGAGGTGGTCGTCTGCGGCACCGGCTACGAGCGGCCGATGCCGGGCTTTCTCGAACCCCTAGAGGAGGAGATATCGTGGGACGACCGCGGCCGCTTCGGGGTGACCGAGGACCATCGGTTGGAGGTCGACCTACCGGGCGACGTGTTCCTGCAGAACGCCGAACTCCACACCCACGGCGTCGGCGTTCCGGACCTCGGTCTCGGCTGTTACCGGAACACGAAGTTCGTCAACCGACTGGCGGGCCGCGGGGTGTACCCCGAGGACGCCGACACCGTCTATCAGGACTTCTCGCTCGACCGATTCGTCGAGCACGCACCGGGCGCCTCTCGCCGAGAGAGCGAACCGACCGCGGCGACGCGGGACGACTGACGACCGACGATTACCATGAACCCGAACGACACCATCCGAGACGACGCACTGGACGCCGACGTGTGGGAGACGGTCGAACGCCGCCTCCTCGCGAAGATGCTCGAAGAGTTCGCCTACGAGGGGATTGTCGACCCCGAGCGGGTCGAATCGAACGCGAACGACGCGGACGCCGGGTTCGGAGCGAGTGACGCCGACACCGGGTCCGACGACGCCGCCGCGACCCACCGCTTCGAACTCGGCGACGACACCTACCGGTTCCGCGCGGAAACGCGACTGATGGACAGTCTGTCCGTCGACGCCGAGAGCGTCGAACGGCGGGGCGGCGGCGCGGACGGGGAAGGGGACGAAAGCGGCTGGACGCCGCTCGAGGACCCGCTCACGCTGCTCCGCGATATCGGCCGGACGACGGACCTCGACGGTCTGACGGAGGGGAACCTCGTTCGGGAGTACAAGCGAACGCTCCTCGCGGACGCGCACGTCGAAGCGCGGAAGCGGAAGCGCGCCGAGAGCGGGGAGTTCGACACCCTCGAACTCGGCTACGCCGAACTCGAGGGGGAGATGGACGGCCATCCGTGGATAACGTACAACAAGGGCCGTCTCGGCTGGGGGTACGACGACTACCGCGAGTACGCCCCCGAGGCGAAAGAGCCCGTCACGCTGTCGTGGGTCGCCGTCAGCAGGGAGAAGGCGACGTTCGTCTCGACGGCGGAACTCGACTACGACTCGCTCGTGAAGGGGGAACTCGGCGACCGCTACGGCGCGTTCCGCGAGCGACTGGCGTCGAAGGGGCTGGACCCCGAGGAGTACTACCTCCTGCCGGTCCACGACTGGCAGTGGGAACACAGCGTCGTACCGCTGTTCCCCGGCGATATCGCCCGTGACGATATCGTTCCGCTGGGCGAGGGGCCCGACGAGTACCTCCCCCAGCAGTCGGTGCGCACCTTCGTCAATGTCGACAGCGAGGAGAAACATCACGTGAAAGTGCCGATGCGCATCCTGAACACGCTGGTCTGGCGCGGATTGCCCGGCGAGCGGACGGAACTCGCGCCGACGGTGACCGAGTACGTCAAGGGCATCCGCGATGACGACGAGTTCCTGCGGGACCAGGGGCTCGTTCTCCCCGGCGAGGTGGCCGGCCTCAACTACGACCACGGGGACTTCACCGACATCGAGGGGTCGCCGTACCAGTACCACGAACTGCTCGGCGCGGTGTGGCGCGAGCCGATATACGCGTTCTTGGAGGACGAGGAGCGAGCGGTGACGCTGTCGTCGCTGATGCACGTCGACGGCGACGGCGTCCCCTACATCTCCCGACTCGTCGAGGCATCGGGGCTCAGCACCGACGAGTGGCTCCCGGAGTTCTTCGAGACGGTGCTCCCGCCGCTCCTGCACTACCTCTATCGCTACGGGACGGTGTTCTCGCCGCACGGACAGAACACCATCCTCGTCGTCGAGGACGGCGCCCCGTCCAGACTGGCGGTCAAGGACTTCGCGGACGACGTGAACGTGAGCGACCGGCCGCTCCCCGAGTTGGAGACGCTCCCCGACGAGATGCACGAGGTACTGCGAAAAGAGCCCCCGGAGGGACTGTGTCAGTTCGTCTTCTCGGGATTGTTCGTCTGCGTTCTCCGCTACGTCGCGGACGTGCTCGAACGCCACGAGGACTACCCCGAAGAGCGGTTCTGGACGCACGCTCGGGAGGCGATTCTGGCCTACCAGTCGGAGTTTCCCGAACTCGAAGACCGGTTCGAACTGTTCGACCTGCTCCGACCGGAGTTCACGAAACTTACCCTGAACCGAAACCGCATCTTCGAGTACGGCTACGACGACGCGCCGGGTCGTCCCCACGCCTCCGAGCACGGGACGGTTCGGAACCCCCTGCACGAAGTCGCGGACGAGCGTCCGGACTACGCGAAGCGGTCGAGTTCGGCGGACGACTGAGCAGATAGCGGCGGTCGCGGTTCCGGCGCGTCGATCANACGACCCACGACGTGCCGTTCGCCGCGCTGGCGTTTATGACGCGGTCCATCTTGGAGGTGCCGTCGAGTGGGCCGAGGTTGTACCACCCGAGCGACATCGACACCACGTCGGCGTCCGTCTCGGCCTCCAACCAGTCGACGGCGTTGTAGAGGTCCCAGTCGGTGCTGATGCGCACGAGCACGATCGACGCGTTCGGCGCCGTCTCGGCGACGAGTTCGGCCGTCCCCGTCCCGTGCTCGCCGGACTCACTGTTCCCGTCGAGTCCCTTTTCCGTGAAGTCTTTCGTGGCGACGACACGGTCTGCGAGCGCCGGGTTGTCGAGGTCGAACCGGTCCACGTCGATGACGGCGATGGTGACGTTCTCGCCGCCGTAGCCGCGGGCGTGCAGCGACTCCAATCGAGCCGTCTGGATCGCCTCCGTCGTCCCGTCACTCCCCGCGAACGAGACGGGCCGAGCCGGTTCCCTGACGTACGACACGGACGGTTCGGCGGCCAGGGCGAGTATCTCCTCGCGCGTCGCCGTTGCGCCGACGTACCGGCCGTGCGCCGCGGCGTCGCGACCGAGGACCCGCGCGACCGATTCGCGCCCCGCCGCGACCCGTTCGGCGTCGAGTTCCACGACGACGGAGTACTCAGTTGGTTCCTCGCTCGACGCTTCGGTATCGAGACGCTTCGCGGCGACAGCGGCACTCCCGCTCTCGTCGTCGCCGCTCCGGGCGAGCAGTTCGGGGTCGACCTTCGCTTGGACTACCGCCGTCACAGCGTCCCGTTCGGTGACCGTCGTCCGCGATGTTTCGGTCGCCGTCGGTGGTTCGGTGGCTGCCGGCGTTTCGGTCACCGTCGACGTTTCGGTCGCAGTCGCAGTTGCCGTCGACGCTTCCGTCATTGTAGCCACCGCTGTCTCGGTTGTTCTCTCCGCTTCAGCCGTTGCCTCGGCGTCCGCCTCGTCGAGCGCCGAGACGACCGGCGCGACGACGGCTGAGACGACGACGAGGAACGTCACGGCGGCGGTGAACGCCACGCGTGCGCCCATCAGCGCCCCCCAGTGCGGTCGGTCGCGTCGACCCGCTCCGCGACCCGCACGCCGTGAGACGAGCCAGTTCGCTCGCCCGCCGTAGCGTCACCGCTCGAAGCCGTCGGCGCTGCCGACGTATTTTCTCCCCCGATTCCCCCCGTTTTTCCCGACGTTCCTACGCCGCCGTCCGAGTCTCCCCCGAGACGTTCGAACGGGTCCGCCGCGTGGACCGTGACGGCGTCGATGACGAATCGACGTCGGGTCGAGTCGTCTGACACGTCCTTTATACCCACCCGATGTATAATATCTTTTTCGGAAGAGTATAATTTCCTAACGACTGTATTTAACGAGTGATTTAAGCACGTGCGGGACAGTCTGCCGAGCCTGTTGGCAGCGAGACGACGTAGACTGGAAAACTCCGAGCTCCCATCGGACGTGACGCGACCCGTCGAAGCCAGGCGGTCCGCGGTCGTCCGGGACGTCCCGCTAAGACCATCCTACCCCGGCTAACAGCCGAATAACTATGACTAATCGAAGCGTCATCTCGACCGCTCCTCGGAATCCAGTCCCGTTCTCGGTCTGCCAGGAGCGAACATGGGTTGGTGGACGGCGGTCCCCCCGCCGAACCACTTACTGTATCTCCGGTTGCTACCCTGAGAGCGACCGCTCCCGGTCCGACACTCCGTCGTTTTCGCTGCCGTCGGTTCGAATATCGAAGCGCGCGCCGCCGGACCGACCGTCGACGGCGGTCACGCTCCATCCGTGCGCGTGGGCGATGGTCCGAACGATGCCGAGGCCGAGGCCCGTTCCTTCGGGATTCGACGAGACGCCGGGGTCGAACACCGTCTCTCTGTCCGCCTCGGGGATGCCGTCCCCGTCGTCCTCGACGAAGAAGCCGCCGTCGTCCAGACGGCCGACGCGGACCGCGATGGTGCCGTCGCCGGACTCCGCCGACCCGTCCGTCTCGGCGTGTTCCACCGCGTTGCGAAACAGGTTCTCGAACAACTGTCTCACGCGCCCCTCGTGCGCCTCGATGGTTCCGAGTTCGTCGGGCACCTCCAGGGTCGCGTCGCTCCCCGCCATCGCCGTCTCCCACGCGTCGCGCACGACACTCCCGAGGAGGACCGTTTCGAGTTCTTCGACCGGCTGACCGTTCCGCGCGAGGTCGAGCATATCTTCGATGATGCGGCGCATCCGACGGTGGGCTCCCTCGATGCGTTCGAGCCGCTCCATCACCGCGTCGTCGTCGCCGGCAGTGTAGTTCGCCCGCAGCAGCTCCACCTGCCCCGACGCGAGGTTCAGGGGGTTCCGTAGGTCGTGGCTCACGACGCTCGCGACCTGTTCGAGCTGTTCGTTCTGGGACTCCAACTCGCGCTCCCGGCGCCGAAGCAGTTGCTCACGCTGGACGCGTTCGAGCGCGGCGCTCGCGTTCAGCGCGAGCAGTCGAGTGAGCGAGACGCGCGAGTCGCCGAGGTTGTCGGCCTCCCACGACCCGGCTATCAGGACACCCTCCTCGCCGATGGGAAAGATCACCTCGTTCTGTACCTCGGTGTCGGGGTTCAGTGCGTCGGGGTCCTCGCCCACGTTGTTCAACACCTCCCCCTCACCGCTCTCCAGCACCCGCCACGCGATGCCCTCTCCGTGCGGTATCACCTGGTCTCTGACCGTCTCCGCGGCGGCGTCCGACAGCGCGCGGGTGACGAGGGCGTCGCGGTCCGCGTCGTAGAACGCGACGCCGGCCAGGGGGTAGCCCAGGATGTTCTCCGCGGCGTCGCTCACCACGCGGGCCACGTCGTCGTACGTCGTCGCCGTCGTCAGTTCCCGGTTCGCGCTGTGGAGGGCGCTCAGCCGCTCTTGATATCGCGACTGCGCCGTCACGTCCGTCAGGACGACGACGACGCCGCGGGTCGCCTCCGCTTCCGCGCCTTCGGGCCCGTCCGGTCCCTGTTCGTGCAGCGGCGAGAGGTCGGCCTCGATTCGCTCGACGTCGGACGGGAGGTTCGCGGGGAGTCGGTGTCGCTCGTACTCTCCTTCCCCGGTGAGGATTCGGTCGACGCTCGCCGCAACCCGCCGGAACCCCTCGTCGTCGAGGATACCGACGTCGCGAAGGGCGGAGACGGGGCGACCGACGAGTTCCTCGACGGGCACGTCCGTCCACGCTTCGACGACGCGGTTGACGAACGAGAGGCGGCGGTCCGTCCCGACGATGCACGCCCCCTGCCGGATATTCTGTACGAGACTCTCGTACCGGCGGAGCCGCTGTTCGTACTCCAGACGCTCGGTCACGTCGCGCGAGTTGACGACGATACCGTCGATGCTCTCGACGGGGTCCGCGCGCGCGACCGACTCCAGCCACACCCACGACCCGTCCGCGTGCCGGATGCGGAACCGCAACGTCTCGACGGCCGACCCGGCCGATTCGGACAGGCGCTCGAACGTCGCCCGCACTCGCGTCTCGTCCTCGGGATGGACAAACGAGCGAACCTCTCGCCCGACGGCGTCCTTCGGGTCGATACCCAGGATTCGCTCGCTCGACGGGCTCTGATACCGGATGACTCCCTCGCGATCGACCGTCGTCACGAGGTCGGTTGAACGTTCGATGAGGGCTTGGAATCGCTCTTCGGCGCGTTCCTCGTCGCTCACCTCGCGGACGGTACCGAGCGTCGCCGGTTCGCCCTCGTACCGTATTCGCTGCACGTCGAACGTGCACCGCACCGTCTCGCCGTCCTTTCGGACGACTCGCGCCGTGTACCGCGAGGTAGCGTCCTCGCCGGCGCTCGCGCGTCGCTCGGCGATGCGGCGCACCCGCGCCTCGTCGTCGGGGTGGAGGAGGGCCCAGATCTCCTTCTCGCGCAGTTCCGACTCCTCGTAGCCGGTCAGTTCGCGGACCCGGCGGTTGACGAACCGGAACCGGTCGCCCTGATAGATGTAGATGGCGTCGTGCGTCCGTTCGACGACGGTGCGGTAGAGCGCCTCGCTCTCGCGGAGTCGCCGCTCCGTTCGGTAGTGTTCGACGGCGTTGCGGATGCGGTTCGCGAGCAGTTCGTACTGCTTCCCGTGCGTCCGCTTTTGGATGTAGTCGGTGACGCCCGCCGAGATGGCTTCGCTCGCCACCTCCTCGCTCCCGCGACTGGTCAGGAGGACGAACGGCAGTCGCTCGTGACGCTCTCGGACGCACCTGAGGAGGTCGATGCCCGTCGTCCCGCCCATCTCGTAGTCGCTGACGACGCAGTCGACGGCCGCCGGACGGCCGTCGGAGCCGTTTTCGTCTCCGTCTCCCTCCGCCCCCTCCAGACGGTCCAGGACTGCGCACGGGTCAGTCTCGGCGACGACCTCGAACCCGCCCCGCCGCTCTAAGTGCGTCGCCACCAGTTCGACGAACGCGGGGTCGTCGTCGACGTGCAGCACGCGAACCGTCTCGGTCATTGAAGATAATTGACCAGTAGACTACTTATGGGTTGTCACCATTTTTTACAATTCGCCGCGTACGGTGGCCCCCTCCGACCGCTCGAACCGCCTCGCGGGCGATTTCGATCGGAACACCACCGTGTCCGCTGTTGTTTTACGACGTGGTTCGGCGGCGTTCAGTCGACGTGCCCGCCGCCGTCGACCCAGACGGTTTCGCCGGTGACGTAGGAGGCGTTCTCGCTGGCGAGATAGAGATACGCGCTCGCCAACTCCTCGGGATCGGCCGCGCGGTGCGGCAGGCCGGGCGTCTCCCCCTCCGGTTCCATCTCCTCGGCCTCCTCGGCCCATCCCTCGCGTATCTCGGTGGCGACGGGGCCGGGGGCGACGGCGTTCACCCGGACGTTCTCGGGGGCGAGTTCGAGGGCGGCGCTCCGCGTCACCATCCGAATCGCCCCCTTCGACGCGCCGTAGTGCGAGTGGTCCCACTCCGCGCGCCCCTGGGTGCTCGAGGAAGTGTTGACGATGACGCCCTCGACGCCTCGGTCTATCATGTCTTCGGCGGCGTACTGCGTCCCGAAGAACGTCCCGCGTGCGTTGACGCCGTACACGTCGTCGAACTCCTCGGGCGTCACGTCGCGAAAGCGCGTCTTCGTGTAGAGTCCCGCGTTGTTCACCATCACGTCCACGCCGCCGTACTCGCGGGCGTGGTCGACGAGGGCCTCCAGTTCTGTCGGGTCCGACACGTCGCACTCGACGTAAGCGGCCTCTCCGCCTTGCTCTCGAATCTCCTCGTGGGTGGGCAGTTCCGCGTCGGGGTCTTTCGGTTCGCTTCGCAGGTCCGCGTTCAACACCGTCGCGCCCGCTTCGCCGAACGCGAGTGCGACCGCTCGACCGATGCCGGAACTGCCGCCGGTAACGATAACTGTCTCCTCGGAGAAATCCGCCTCGATTCGTCCCATACCCGTCGTACGGACGGGGCGTTGAAGATTCGTGTGGTGGTTCGCGGACCGCCCCGTCGTCTACGGGGGGTGCTCGAACGGCGACCGGGCGCCGTCGGGTTCGTTGCCGGGGAGAGTGATCAGATTCCGCCGACCGAGCGATATCTTCGTGATGCGCCCCTCGTCGGCCATCGACGAGAGGACGCGACTGACCGTCGCCTTCGACCACCCGGTCTCGGAGACGATGGCGCTCTGTTCCAATCTACCGCCCGCGGCTTCCAGGATGGCGATTATCTCGTCCTCGCGGGTGAGCGGTTCGTCGTACCGCTCCGGTTCCTCACGCTCGGCCGCGGGTTCCGCGGCGCTCGGTGTCCCCGCCCCCGTCACCGGTCCGACCGTCGACTCGGATTCGTCGGCCGACTCGGCCGAGACGGCGGCGGCCCCGCCGCTCCCGTCACCGTCGTCAGTCTCCGTCGCGGACGCGGCCCCGCCGCGGCGACGCCACCAGAGGTAGCCGCCGCCCGCGGCGAGGACCGCGGCGCCGATTAGCGCGAGGCCCGGGCCCGACGAGACGGGCGTGCCGGGTTCGGACGCCTCGCCCGGGTCGCTTCCGTTCTCTATCTCCACGCGGTCGCTCGTCCCGTCGTTGTCGGTGTCGGCGCTGTTGGGGTCGGTTCCGTGGACGTTCACCTCGGCGCCGTCGTTGAGGCCGTCGCCGTCGGTATCGGCTTTGTTCGGGTTCGTCTCGTACGTCTTCACCTCGGCAGCGTCGTCTAGGTTGTCCTCGTCGGTATCGGCCTTGTTCGGGTTCGTCTCGTAGGTGTTGATCTCCTCGCCGTCGGTGAGGCCGTCGCCGTCGGTGTCGGCTTTGTTGGGGTTCGTCCCGTAGGTGTTGACCTCCTCGCCGTCGTCGAGTCCGTCGCCGTCGGTGTCGGCCTCGGCGGGCGACGTGGAGTACTGGTTTATCTCGGGACCGTCGTTGAGTCCGTCGCCGTCGGTGTCTGGTTTCGTCGGATTCGTCTCGTACGTCCGAATCTCGGCGGTGTCGTCGAGTCCGTCGTTGTCGGTGTCGGGCTTCGTCGGGTCGGTCCCGTGCGTGTTCACCTCCGTTCCGTCGTCGAGTCCGTCGCCGTCCGTGTCGGCGTTCTTGAACCCGGTTTCGCCCGATACCTCCGCTTGGTTCGAGAGGCCGTCGCCGTCGACGTCGCCGTCCTTCGTCATGACGAACACCGCGCTCTCGACGAGGGTCCGCCGCCCGTCCGTTCCGTTCACGAAGACGTTCTGTGCTCCGGTGACCCCGTCGGGCCAGTTCTGCACCGATATCGTCAGATTCGTCGCTCCGTTCGCGGGCACGCACGTGACTGTACGGTTTCCGCCGACGGGACCGACGCAGACCGACGAGGAGGAAGAAAGCGGTCTGTCGGTCTGGACCCGGATGTCGGTCGGCGACGACTGCCAGACGTAGGTGGTGCCGTCTATCGTGGCGACAGACTGCGACGTAACTGTCGCTCCGGGGGCGGCCGCGGCTGGCGCGCCGACCACCCCGAGGAGGATCAACGCGACCGCGGCGAACGAAAGTACAGACCGAAGCGCGGGTTGAGACATCTTTTCGATTCCTGTTGCACGTCAATCGTCGCGTTCGACTCAAAAACTTACTGGATCGTGTTGGAATATCAGTATAATGTGATGCTAAATCGGTCGTGTATATGGGAATTTCACCCATCCTTTCTTGTTTGGGTGAGCACCCGTCACTCGCTATACGGAGATTTGAGCCGGAATTCGGCGGTTTTCTCGCCTTCCGCCGGTGCCGCCGCTGAAACGGTTATCTTTCTAATCGGTTAAGCGCGGCTCGCCCGGCGAAACAGTCCTGAAACAGTGGAAGTGAGCGTAACGAGTATCACCGATTTTATCTACGGCTGTGTTTGTACCAGTCGGTGGCATCGTAAGGACTCCCACCGCGTCGCGGCCGCATCACCCGCCGCCGTTCTGACGCGTCACCGGGTCCGAGCCATCGTAGGCGACAGAAGCGCGCGGTTCCGGACGACACTGCCGGTCTGGAGGACCCCACTCCGGGCACCGGCTCCGAACTCCCGTCCCGCCGTCCCCACGACGGCGTCCCCATCCCGCATCCCCGGGAGTTCCCCCGTCGCATCCCCAGCGACCCACTGTGTTTGTCCGATTCCCGCATCAGCACGTCCGCGCGACGTCACATCCCCATCGACGTTCCCGCGCGGTCACGCTCGGTGCCCGGACACCCGTCCGGCACTGCGCGCTCTCGACTGCTAGCCGGGCTCCCCACCCCGGCGTTTTCCTTTCGAGACCACGATTCGCCGGTAGCTACGTCGACGCTTGAGATCGCACCACACGGTTTATAGACTCTATAGCGCTCTTGTTTCGGCCTCTACCGATTGAAACAGTGAAAGCGCTCGCAACGGGTGCCGGGGCCTTTATCCCGCACCGCCGTCGGCCGAATCGATGGTAGACAGAAAGATCGTGGCTGCCGGACTCGTCGCGGCACTCATGCTGTTCGCAGGGTGCTCGGGGTCCAGTGGTGCGGGCACGGAAGCGGGTACAGGTACGGAAGTTACGACCTCCGCGAGCGAGGAGACGACGGCCGAGATGGAAGCTACCGACGAGGAGGCGAACGCGACGGAGATGGAGGAGACCGAAGAGGGTTCCTCGATGACGAACGAGACCGAGGAGAACTCGACCATGGAAAATGAGACCGTGGAGAACTCCTCGATGGAAGAGACCGACATCCCCGAGGAGAACGAGACGATCAACGTCGAGAACGAGACCGACACCGAGACCGAAGCGTCGGCCTGAGCGTCGCGCTCTCGCCGTTCGATCCTCCACTCATCGAACGCACGCGCGTGCCGTCCCCGCGTTCGATGTTCCTTCGAGACTATTTTTCTCGCTGAGTGACGTCTGAAAACCGGCGACGACGGCTCGTTACTCGTTCAACCGCGACATCTCCTCGTCCGTGAGGTCGAGGTGTGTCGCGCCGACGTTCTGCTTCAGGTGTTCGACGTCGGACGTCCCGGGGATGGGCAACATCACCGGGGAGTGTTCGAGCAACCACGCCAGCATCACCTGATACTTCGTCGCGTCGCGTTCGGCGGCCACGTCTTCGAGGGCGTCGGACTTCTCGTCGACGTCGCCCGCCGCGAGGGGGGACCACGGGATGAACCCGATGTCGTACTCCTCGCAGGCCGCCAGCACGTCGTCGTCGCGGTGGCCGAGATTGAACCGGTTCTGCACCGTGGCGACGTCGACGATGTCCCGCGCCGTCTCCAACTGCTCGACGCTGACGTTGCTGAGGCCGACGTGTCCGACGACGCCCTCGTCTTTCAGTTCGGCCAGCGCCGTCACCGACTCCTCGAAGTCGACGTCCGGGTCCGGGCGGTGGTACTGGTAGAGGTCTATCTTCTCGACGCCGAGGCGGTCCAGACTACACAGATGCGCGTTGCGGAGGTAGTCGGGGTCGCCGCGAGGGAGCCAATCCCCGTCCCGGTTGCGGAGGAGGCCGCCCTTCGTCGCCACCACGAGGTCCTCCGGGTACGGCGCGAGGGCCTCGCGGATGAGCCGTTCGCTCACGCCCGGCCCGTAGGAGTCCGCCGTGTCGACGAAGTCGATGCCGAGGTTCATCGCCGTCTGGAGGACGTGCTCCGCCTCCGCCTCGTCGTCCGGACGTCCGACGATGTCCTCGCCGGTGAGTCGCATCGCGCCGAACCCGAGTCGGTGGACCGTCAGCTCGCCGCCGATATCGAACGTGTTGCTCTCGTTCTGAAGCATCCTCTCGACCGACGGACGGGAGGGTGGTAAACGGTGTGGCCCTGAGACGAATTCACACGAATTTGGCGTCGAGACGGGTCCTCGGCGTCAGACACACGGCGGACGCGACACAAGACTTTTATTCAGTCTCACGTACGTGTTGGTACGGTGAACGAGCGGCGGCCCGCGGGCGCGACGGGTAGGGGTACTTGACGCGCACGTCGCTGCCGCTCACTCCTACTTTCATGGACTCGACCGGAGAGCGGCGGCGCCGTCGACGCCACGGGCTCCGCCGCCGCCCCATTCCTTCACTTAGAGGTGACAATCTTCACAGATGTTACTTAGCGGTTGAGGGTCGTTTTTCGATGCTGAAAAAGAGCCGCGTTAGCTCGGCGCGCGGTGAGTCTCCTCCTACCGCGCCCGCTACACCTCGGGCGTTTCCATCACCTGCGGGACGCCCTGCGCGACCACCGTTTCGCCGACGACGTACGACGAGGCGGGGGCGGCGAGGAACTGCGCGAGGTCGGCTATCTCCTCGGTGGTGCCGATTCGTCGCTCCACCTCCCCGCGGTCGATGTTCTCGGCGGAGACGCCCATCTGCGACTCGACGCCCGGGGTGGCGACGAACCCCGGCGCGATGCAGTTCACGCGCACGTCCTCGCCGGCCCACTCGTAGGAGAGACTGGTCGTGAGGTTGACGACGCCGGCCTTCGCCGCGCCGTAGTGGCTCATCATCGGGGAGCCCTGCGTTCCGGCGACGCTGGCGAAGTTGATGACCGTCCCGCCGCCCTCCTTCAGGTGCTCGCCGGCCGCCTGCGTGCAGTGGTAGGTGCCGGTGAGGTTGATGTCGACGATGGTCTCCCAGCCGTTCTCGGAGACGTCGTCGAACGACGCCATGAACGACGCGCCCGCGTTGTTCACGAGGCAGTCGAGGCCGCCGAACTCCTCGACGGTGGCCTCCACGAGGGCGTCGACGGCGTCGCGGTCGGTCACGTCGCACTCGACGGCCAAGGCGCGTCCGCCGTCCCCGTCGGCGCTCCCCTCGTTGATTCCCTCCGCGACGGGGTCGACGTTCCCCTGTTCGCGCGAGCAGACCACCACGTCCGCACCCTCCGCGGCGAATCGTTCGGCGACGGTCTTTCCGATACCGCTCGACGCGCCCGTGACGATGGCCGTCTGTCCGTCGACGGAGAATCGGTCGGTCGTCATCGCCGCGCCTCCGCTGAACTGTGTGTCATCACTGTCCGACTCTCGTGCGTTGGTAATTAATCCTCGGCTGTCTTTATCAGTGTAAAAAACTCCTGTCGACAACGACGTTCCAGCGACGGTGTCGGCGACAGTACCGTCGCAGCGACGGCGCTCGTTCACGAGGGGACCGTTCTCACGGAGAACGTCGAACGCTTCGGAGTAGCCGAACTCGAAATCGAACCGCTCCGAGACTATCCCTCGTACTGCGTGATTCCCTCTACCTGCGACGAATCCACGTCCTCGAAGGCGTCGCGCGCGACGACGCGTTTGTGCACCTCGTCGGCGCCGTCGATGAGGCGGAACGCGCGCACGTCTTCGTAGAAGTCCGCGAGCGGGAGGTCCTTCCCGATGCCGTTGCCGCCGCACAGTTGCAGGCAGTCGTCCACCACCTCCTGCACGACGTTCGCGGCGTACACTTTCGACATCGAGACGGGCACGCGCGCCTCCTCGCCCCGCGCGATTCGCTCGGCGGCGTCCCGAACCATCGTTCGAACGGCGTGCAGGCGCGTCTCCGCCTCCGCGACGGTGAACCTGACCGACTGCTTCTCCGAGAGACTCCCGCCGAACGCCTCTCGCTGCTCGGTGTAGGCTTTCGCCACCTCCAGCGACCGGGCGGCCATCCCGGTGTAGCGCATGCAGTGGGTCAGACGCGCCGGCCCGAGTCGCTGCTGAGCGTGCGCGAACCCCTCGTTCTCCTCGCCCAGCAGGTTCTCCTCGGGGACGCGCACGTCGTCGTAGCGAATCTCGGCGTGGCTCGACCCGAGCAGTTCGCCGCCGACGTGGGGGATGTCGCGCACGATGTCGACGCCCTCGGCGTCGGCGTCGACCAAGAAGAGCGAGGTGCCCTCGTAGGGGTGCGCCTCGGGGTCCGTGCGCGCCATCACGATGAGGAAGTCCGCCTCGCTCCCCTGCGTCGTCCACCACTTGTGGCCGTCGAGGACCCACTCGTCGCCCTCCCGGCGCGCCTCGGTGCGGATCATCTTCGGGTCGGACCCGCCGCCCGGCGCGGGTTCGGTCATCGAGAAGCCCGAGCGAATCTCGCCCGCGACGAGGGGTTCTAAGTACTCCTCTTTCTGCGCCTCGGTGCCGACGAGTTCCAGCGTGTGCATGTTCCCCTCGTCCGGCGCGCCGACGTGCATCGCCGGCGGGCCGAGGAGGCTCCGTCCCGCCTCCTCGAACGCCGGTAGCACGTCGCGGAAGTCCAGTCCTTGCCCGCCGTACTTCTCGGGCATCTGCGGCGCGTACAGGTTCCGGTCGCGCGCCTCCTCGCGCAGGGCCGCTATCTCCTCGTCGGGGACGGGGCCGTCGCCGAGGTAGTCTCGCTCCACCGGGATGACGCAGTCGTCGACGAATGCGCGGACGCGCCCCGCGAGTTCGGCCGCCGTCTCCGTGTCGTCGTACTCCATACTCGATCCTCGCAATCGAACGGTGTAAATCTATTTCCGCCCCGAACTTATCGTCGGTAACGGGACTGATGACATGAGCGACGACGGAAACCACGGCGGCGACGACCGAACGCACGACGGAGGGGCGGACGCCGAGCGAGGAACCCGCGGCGACGACTACTTCCGGCGACTCGTCGACGAGGACGCCCTCCGCGCGTACCTCGAAGCCGAACTCGGCCCCGAGTCGACCTTCGAGGTGGAGCGACACCCCGCGGGTCACTCGAACGAGACGCTGTTCGTGACGTGGGGCTCCCGCGAGTTGGTGCTCCGGCGGCCGCCGCCGGGAGAAACGGCCGAGACGGCCCACGACGTGCTCCGGGAGTACCGAGTGATGGATGCCCTGCAGGGGACGCCTGTCCCCCTCCCGGAGACGGTGCTGGCCTGCGAGAATCACGATATCGTCGGCAGCGACTTCTACCTCATGTCGCGCGTCGCGGGCGACGTGCTCCGCGAGGAGGAACCCGAGCGCTTCGGGAATCCCGAGGCGCGCGAACGCGTCGGCTACGAACTCGTCGACACGCTCGCCGCGATTCACGAGGTTGACCTCGATTCGGTCGGCCTCGCCGAATTCGGGCGCGCCGAGGGCTACACCCGGCGGCAGGTCGACCGCTGGGGCAAGCAACTCGCGTGGGCGTTCGAGCGGACCAGCGAAGTCCGCTCGGTGCCGGCGCTCCGCGAGGTGGGCGAGTGGCTGGACGACCACGCTCCCGAGGACCATCCCGAATCGCTCGTCCACGGCGACTACAAGCTGGACAACGTGCTGTACGCGCCCGGGACGCCGCCGGACCTCGCGGCCGTCTTCGACTGGGAGATGAGCACGCTCGGTGACCCGCGCGCGGACCTCGGGTGGATGCTGTCGTACTGGCGCGACGCCGACGACCCCGAACCCGCGATACCGGAGTTGGAGACGCGGTTCATGGAGCGGGAGGGCTACCCGACGCGCCGGGAACTCGTCGCCCGGTACGAGGAGCGAACCGGTATCGAGTTCGAGCACCAGCGGTTCTACCGCGCGCTGGCCGTCTACAAGCTCGCCGGCCTCGGCGAGATGTTCTTCCGGCGCTACCTGGAGGGCAACAGCGACGACCCGATGTACCCGAAGATGGAAGCGCGCGTCCCGGCGCTCGGCGACCGGGCCAAGCGCATCATCGAGGGCGAGGAACCGCTGTAGCGCGCCCGCTCCGATGGGAAATCTGCCTCAGACGAACAACAACGCCGCGCCGAGTGCGGCCGCGAACGCGCCGATAGCGACGCCGACGAGCGACTGGCGGACGGCGGGAACGGGTCGGGGGCGGAGACGACGTCCGCCCGCGGTCACTCCTCGGTGTTCAGGCGCGCGAACAGTTCCGGGTCGGTCCGGAACTTCAGGACGTTGTGGACGGCGGAGTTCCGCAGGTTCGAGACCACCTTCCCGTGGCGCTTGTAGAACTCGTGTATCCACTTCGATTGGGCCTGCGAGGATTCGAACATCATCACCGACTTCCACTGGTACTCGCCGTCGGAGAGGAAGTAAAAGAGCGTGTGCGGGTCGTCGCGGATGTACGCCATCGCGTCGTGCCACGTCTCGGCGAAGTGTTCGGGGTCGAACTTGAACTCGAACAGCGCGAAGGAGTAGTACTCCTCGTTCGGCACGATGGCCTCCCGGAAGACGCCCTCCTCGCGCATCCGGCGGATGGTCTCCGAGACGGTGACGTGCGACACCTCGATGTCGTGCTTCTCTGCGAGGATGCGCGTCAGTTCCCGCGAGGAGCGCTGCGGGTCCGCGGCCAACTCGCGCAGGATGACCGTATCGCGGTCCTTGAACGTCCAGTCGGGGGCGTCGTCGTCCATTCTCGTCACCGTGGTTTCCGTCCCGCGCCGTGTCGCTTTCGGTCCCGCTCTCCGTCTCCTCCTCCGGCCGCGCTGAGTCGCATCGCCCTACAGCACCCGGTCTGCGATGATGTTCTTCTGAATCTCGCTGGTCCCCTCGTATATCTTCGTGATGCGCGCGTCGCGGTAGAAGCGCTCGGCCGGGTGGTCGGTGACGAACCCGGCGCCGCCGTGGACCTGCACGCCCTCGTCGGCGACGTCGACGGCGCGTTCGCTGGCGAACAGTTTCGCCATGCTGGCGAACCGCGCCGCGGTGTCGTCGTCTCCCTCCTCGACTTCGGTCGCCGCGCGGTAGGTGAGCGACCGCGCCGCCTCCACGTTCGTCGCCATCTCGGCCACCTTGTGCCGGATGGCCTGGTACTCGGCTATCTTCTGTCCGCCCTGCTCGCGTTCGTTCGCGTAGTCGACGGCGGCGTCGACGGCCGCCTGCGCGACGCCGACGGCCTGCGCCGCCACGCGCGTCCGCCCGTCGGCGAAGAAGTCCATCAGTTGGTAGAACCCCTCGTCCACCTCGCCGATGACGTTCTCGGCCGGCACGCGCACGTCGTCGAGGACGATTTCGGCGAGGTCGGAGGCGCGGATGCCGAGTTTGTTGTCTATCTTCGTCGCCTCGAAGCCCTCCGCGTCGGTCGGGACCAAGAAGGCCGTGATTCCCCGGTGGCCCGCGTCGGGCGTCGTCTTCGCCATCACGACGGCCACGTCCGCGACGGTGCCGTTCGTTATCCACATCTTCGTGCCGTTCAGGACGTACTCGTCGCCCTCGTCCTCCTCCGCGGCTGCGCCGCTTCGGTTCGAGGCGCTCCCCCCCTCGCGCTCCGCCCGCGTCTCTATCCCGGCCACGTTCGATCCGTGCGCCGGTTCGGAGATGCAGGAGCAGGTTGCGGCGTCGCCGGCGGCCACCTTCGGGAGCCACTCCTCTTTCATCCACTCCTCGCCGTACTTCCGGAGCATCGACGTGCCGAACCCGCGGGAACCGATGGCGCTCCCGATGCCGGCGTCGGCCCGCCACAACTCCTCCGTGACCAGAATCTCCGTCAGCGCGTCCATCCCGGCGCCGCCGTACTCCTCGGGGATGCCGGGCGCCACGAGGTCGTATCTGGCCGCCTTCTGGACGAGGTCGCTCGGGTACTTCTTCTCCTCGTCGTGCTCGCGGGCGACGGGGCGAATCTCCTCCTCGCCGAACTCGCGTACCACCTCGCGGACGGCGCGTTGCTCGTCGTTCAGTTGGAAGTTCATCGCTCGCCCCCCGTCTCGTCGTCGTCGGACGGCGCGGTCCCGCTCCGGTCGCGGAGTTCGAACTTCTGCACCTTGCCGGTCGTCGTCCGCGGCAGTTCGTCGATGAACTCCACCTCGCGGGGGTGTTTGTACTCCGCGAGGGTGTCGAGGCAGTACTGGCGTATCTCCTCGGGCGTCACGTCCGAATCGGGGACGGGGACGACGTACGCCTTCACCGTCTCGCCGCGGCGGTCGTCCGGGATGCCGACGACGGCGGCGTCGGCGACCTGCGGGTGCTCGAACAGCAGTTCCTCCACCTCCCGCGGGTAGACGTTGTAGCCGCCGGTGACGATCATGTGCTTCGCGCGGTCGACGACGTAGTAGTAGTCGTCCTCGTCGCGGTAGCCGATGTCGCCGGTGTGGAACCAGCGCTCGCCCCCGTCTTCGGTGAACGCCTCCTCGTCCGCCTCGGGCAGGCCGTAGTAGCCCCGCATCACGTTCGGCCCGCTGACGACGAGTTCGCCCGTTATCTCGTTTAGGTCGACCGCCTCCTCGTCCACCGGTCCGCGTTCGACGGGCGGCACGTCCTCGAACGCCCCGTCGACGATGCGGGCGTCGAGGCCGTCCAGCGGTTTGCCGATGCTCCCCGGCCGTCGCTCGCCGGGCCGGTTCGCGTGCGTCACCGGACTCGTCTCCGTCAGCCCGTACCCCTCGTACAGTTCGACGCCGAACACCGTCTCGAAGCGGTTCATCACCTCTATCGGGAGGCTGCTCCCGCCGGAGTTGACGAAGCGGAGCGAGGAGAGGTCGTAGTCGTCGGCGTCCTCGAAGTTCACGAGGTCGTTGAACATCGCGGGTACGCCGTGCATGACGGTCAACCGCTCGGCCTCGATGCGCGATAGCGTCGCCTCGGCGTCCCACGCGGGAAGCGGGTAGTAGCTCCCGCCCTCGAACAGCGTCGACAGCATCGTGACCGTCATCCCGTAGATGTGAAACAGGGGGAGGACGCCGAGGAACTTGTCGTCCGGTTGCACCCCGTCGGGCAGCAGTTTCGCCGTCGCGCGCGCGTCCCACGCGAGGTTGTGGTGCGACAGGAGGACGCCCTTCGGCCGCCCCGTCGTCCCCGAGGTGTACGGCTGGACCGCGACGTCGTCGTCGTCGCGTTCGACCACGTCGGCCCCCTCCTCGGCGAGGAACTCCTCGAAGGGGGTTGCCCCCTCCGCCTCCCCGCCGACGCTCACGACGTGTTCGACGCTCGTCTCCTCGCGGACGGCGTCGACGAACGGGACGAGGTCCGAGAGGGCGACGACGACGCGCGCCTCGCTGTCGGCCAGGAGGTGCGATATCTCCCGAGATTTGTACTGGGGGTTCATCGGAACGACGATGCCGCCCGCGTGGAGCGTTCCGTGGAAGGCGGTGACGAACTGCGGGAGGTTCGGGAGGTAGACGGCCACCCGGTCGCCCGCCTCGACGCCGTGTTCCGCGAGTCCCGCGGCGAACCGCGAGGTCAATTCCCACAGTTCCTCGTAACTCCACTCCTCGCCGCGGAACCCCACGGCCGTCCGGTCCGGGTTCGCCTCCGTCGCCGCCGCGATGTCCTGCACCAAGTTTGTCATTGTCGACCGTTTTAGTCGACGGCGACGAGGGGCTAAAGTGTTCGGCACAGGGATTAGCGACGGTCAGCGAAACGGGGACGATAATTTACATCGTTCGACGGGGTTCGGTTTTTTCACGGCTCGTCGCCGAGGGGGCGGTATGCAGACGGTGGAACTCACCGAACCCGGCGTCTTCGAGCACCGAGAGCGCGACCGCCCCGACCCGGAACCCGGCGAACTGCTCGTCCGGACGACCCACGTCGGCATCTGCGGTTCCGACGTCCACTACTACGAGCACGGCCGCATCGGCGACTACGTCGTCGAGGACCCCCTGATTCTCGGTCACGAGAGCGCGGGGGAAGTCGCCGCCGTCGGCGAGGGCGTGACCGGGTTCGAACCGGGCGACGAGGTGACGCTGGAACCCGGCGTCCCGTGCGGCGAGTGCGCGCGGTGTCGCGCGGGCGAGTACAACCTCTGTCCCGATGTGGAGTTCATGGCGACGCCGCCGGACCACGGCGCGTTCGCGGAGTACGTCGCGTGGGACGCCGACTTCGCCTACCGCCTCCCCGAGAACGTCTCGACGCGCGCGGGCGCGCTCTGCGAACCGCTGAGCGTCGCCATCCACGCGACGCGGCGCGCCGACGTGGAACTGGGCGATTCCGTGCTCGTCTCCGGGGCGGGTCCCATCGGGATGCTCGTCGGCGAGGCGGTCCGCGCCGCCGGCGCGGGGTCCGTCCTCGTCTCCGACGTGGTGGGGACGAAACTCGAACGCGCCGAGGCGTACGGCGCGACGGCGACGGTGAACGTCGCCGACGAATCGCTCGCCGAGGCCGTCGACGACTTCACCGACGGCGAGGGGGTCGACGTGGTGATAGAGGCCTCGGGCGCGGCGGCGTCGATCGAATCGACCGTCGACGTGGTGCGCCGCGGGGGCACTGTCGTCTGCATCGGCCTCTCCGCCGAGGACGAGATTCCCGTCGAGACCAACGAGATAGTCGACAAGGAACTCGACTTCAAGGGGTCGTTCCGCTTCCGGAACACGTACGACGACGCCGTTTCCCTGCTGGAACGCGGCGCGGTGGACGTCGAGAGGATTATCGACTTCGAGATGCCGATGTCGGACCTCACGGCGGCGTTCGAGCGGGCGACGGAACCGGACGTGGTGAAGGGGATGGTGACGGTAGGGGAGTAGCGCCGCTCCGAACCCCGGCGATTTCGTCGTGCAGTCGTGAGATTCATTACTGATAAGCGAAAACGAAGGTGGTAACGACCACCGTGCCGACACAAACACACCCGCTCGCGTTTCTGCTCGCCTTTCTCGCAGACCTGTCGCTGTCGGTTGCGATGCCGGTCTCGACGTTGATATTTTGGCGCGTCGCCATCGGTCCGCTCGGAATCGTCGAGTCGGTTATCTGCGTCGTCGTCGGACTCGTCGGTTACGTCTTCGCCCGCGGCGTCGTCCTCCCGCGACGCCTGTTCGTCTCGCGAGAGGTCGACGACGCGCCGAAGCGGCCGCCGCCGCCGTGAGGGGTCCGGGACGCGGCGGCGGCCGCAGACGCTACTGATACGTACCCCGGGTCCGCAGTCGTTTCCATGAACCCGAGCGAACTCAGAGCGTCTATCCCGGTGTTCGAGGACGTACGCTACATGAATACGGGCGCGAGCGGACCCAGCCCCCGCCCCGTCGTGGAGGACGCGCAGGCGATGCTGGCGCGCCACGAGTACGACGCCGCCAGCGAGGAGGGCCCGTACCCGTTCGCGTTCGACTTCTACGAGGATGTCAGAGAAACCGTCGCGGACTTTCTCGGAGCCGAGGAGACCGAAGTCGCGCTAACGCAGAGCACCGCCGACGGCATCACCCGCGTCGCGGGCGCGTTCGACTGGGAGGCGGGCGACGTGGTCGTCCGCACCGACCTCGAACACCCCGCGGGCGTCCTCCCGTGGTCGCGCCTCGAACGTCACGGCTGCGAGGTGCGCGTCGTCCCGACCGAGGGTGGACGAATCGACCGCGAGGCCTACCGGGAGGCCGTCCAGGACGCGAAACTCGTCTGCTTCAGCGCGCTGACGTGGAACTACGGCACGTCTCTCCCCGTCTCGGAGTTGGTGGAGGAGGCCCACGACGCGGGCGCGTTCGTCCTCGTCGACGCCGTGCAGGTGCCCGGCCACTCCCCGTTGGACGTGACCGACTGGGGCGCCGACGCCGTCGCCGCCGCGGGGCACAAGTGGCTCCTCGGAACGTGGGGAGGGGGCTTCCTCTACGTCTCGGAGTCGGCGGCGAACGACCTCGAACCGACGGACGTGAGTTATCGGAGCGTCGAGGACCCCTCCGCCGAGGAGTACGAACTCAAGACCGGCGCGCCGCGCTTCGAGGTGGGGACGACAAACCTCGCGCCGTACGCGGCGCTCCGGACGGCGATGGAGACGATGGAGTCCGTCGGCCTCGACGCCGTGGAGTCGCGTCTCCTCGACCTCGCGGGCAGGCTGACGGACGGCGTTCCGAACGACAAGCTACTGAGCCCCGAGGACCCGGAGTCGGGACTCGTGACGGTACGGGTCGACGACCCCGAGGCGACGGTGCGGACGCTCAAGGACGACTACGGTATCGTGATCAGACCCATCCCGTCGCTCGACGGGTCGGTCCGCGCGTCGCTGCACGCGATAAACACCGAGACGGACGTCGACCGACTGCTCGAAGCGCTCGAAGAAACGGGGTGGTGAGGTCGGGTCGCCGCGAGTCCGGTCTCAGACTCCGCGCGCGCGTTCGCGCATCACGTCTACTAAGCCGGCGTTCGCCGAGCAGTTCGGGCAGGCGCGGACCGTCCCCGACTCGTCCGCGAAGACGCGGACGAAGCGTTCGGAGACGTGGGTTCCGCAGTGGTCACACGCCGCCATCTCGTCGCTCCTGTGCTGTGGTCATCTGTCGTACCCTCGATTGAAACGGCGTCGGGGTAGCTAAAAGCGAATTTGCCGATTCTCACCCAAATCTCTGCAACATCTGCGCCGAATCGACCGTTCGACGGCGGACCCGTCGGTTCCCGACCCGCCCGTCGGCTACCGCCTCCGAGGGGCTTTTGCTCGTGGGACGCCCAGTTCCGTCCATGAGTGAGACCGAACTCGCGACGCTCGGCGGCGGTTGCTTCTGGTGTATCGAGGCTCCCATGAAGGAACTCGTCGGCGTCGAATCCGTCACCTCGGGCTACGCGGGCGGACACGTCGACGATCCGACGTACGAGGAGGTCTGTCGGGGATCGACTGGACACGCCGAGGTCGTACAGGTCGAGTTCGACCCCGACGGACTATCCTACCGGGAACTGCTCGAAGTGTTCTTCGCGCTCCACGACCCGACGACCGAGGACAGACAGGGACCGGACGTGGGGTCGCAGTACCGCTCGGCGGTGTTCTACCACGACGAGGAGCAGAGACAGACCGTCGAGGCCCTCACCGTCGAGATGACCGAATCGGGCGTCTACGACGACGACATCGTCACCGAGATAGCGCCGTTAGAGGCGTTCTACGAGGCCGAAGAGCGCCACCAGGACTACTACGAAAAGAACCCCGACCAGCCCTACTGTGCGGTCCAGATTCCGCCGAAACTGGAGAAGGTCCGCGAGAAGTTCGCCGGAAAGGTCCGCGGCGTCAACTGACTCGGTCGACTTTTTCCGGTCGCCCCCGCGTCGACGCGTCGCTCCGACGGCGACAGATTCTTATCTCCCGAATGACACGATGCCGCGTGACGAGTTCACCCACCGACGAGAGACGCGACGCGGACGGGATCACTTCGGTCGCTAGCCTCGACGCTCTCCGCGACCGCGGCGTTCCGTTCTTCGAGGAGTCGGAGACGGTCAACGCGGAGACGTTCGACCGGTTCGCCGAACTCGACGACTTGGCCCCTACCGGCGTCGTCGACGACGCGGGGCGGGTTCTGCTGGCGCGCGTCACAGAGGACTGCCCGTGGAAGATTCCGTCGCCGGCGGTCGCTGAGCGAGAGGACTACGCCACGGCGGCCCGCCGCTGGATTCGCGAACAGACGTGCGTCGCCGTCACCATCGACGGAGTCGAGGGCGTCTGGTCGGTCACGGTCCGCGCGGAGGGGGAGGCGCGGGAGGCGACGCGGCGCTTCGTTGTCTTCGCTGCGACGCCCAAACCCGCCCCCGACTCGGCCGCCGGGGACGTGGGCGACGGCGATGCCGCCGCCGTCGCGTGGGCTGACGAACTCCCCGACGGCGCCGAGCGACCGCCGGGTACCGACCGATTCTTCGACTGACGCGACGGAGCGTCACCGCTCGGAAGCGTCGCCTCGCGGGCGTCCGCCGCCGGTTGCGTCCTCCTCCGCTCTCACCCACGCAGCAGCAGCGCCGCCGCGACGAGTAGACAGACCACGAAGCCGCCGAACGCGACGGCGTAGTCCGCGTAGGTGGCGACGACGCCGACGTACGCCGGACCGAGGGCGTTCGCGCCGAGAAAGAGCGCCCGCGCCGCGCCGAGGTCCGCGCCCATGCCGTCGGCGGGCGCCTCGTCCATGATGATGGCGTCCGCGAGCGGAAAGCCCGCCTTGTAGCCCGCCGCCGTGGCGAAGACGGCGACGTAGAGGACGAGACGCGACTGCGCGAGGACGATGCCGGTGAGCGAGACGGCGCAGAGCAGGAGGCCGGCGACGGCGATGTGTCGGCGCGAGTAGCGGTCGCCGAGACCGCCGGCGAGCGGTTTGATGGTGAGACCGACGACGAAGACGATGGCGAACGTGGCGCTGGCGAGGCCGTCGGAGAACCCCCGCGCCTGCGCGAGGTAGGTCGGAAAGAAGTTGATGAAACCGCCGACCATGAAGTAGAACAGCGAGAAGGCGAGGAGCGTCTCGCGCTGTCGGGAACTGGCGACGAGTCGCCGGACGGTCCCGGCGGCGTCGAGCGACGGAGACCCGACGCTGACCGCCTCCCGCGTCCAGAGGGCGTACAGCGCGGTCACCGCCGCGAGGACGGCCGCGATGGGGACGAACGGCGTCCGCCACGTCGCGTACGTGAGCGCGAGGACGGCGAGGCCGGAGGCCAACAACCCTCCAACGTCCGTTCCGGCGGCGTAGACGCCCAGCGCGCGGCCGCGGCGGGCGGTGAAGAGGTCCGAGACGAGCGCCCGCGAGGGGATGGCGAACAGGCCCTTCCCGAATCCGACGACGACGGTGCCGGCGAGAAAGCCGAGGAGACCCCCGGCGAGGCCGAACAGCAGGAAGCCGACGACGAGGACGGCGAGACCCGGCAGGATGAGCGTCGTCCGGTTCCAGTTGTCCGAGTACTCGCCGCCGGGGTACTGCGTGATGGCGTAGACGCCCTGGAAGGCGGCGAGCGCGAGGCCCGCCGTCGCCTCGGTGATGTTCAGCGAGGAGATGATGGCGGGCAGCAGCGGCGAGAGGAGGAACCGACCGGTCTGGAGGACCGCCCATCCGAGCGAGACGACGAGGAGCATCCGCGTCGCGTAGCCGCTTCCGCTCTCGCCGCCCGTCGCGTTCGCCCCCTGCCGCGTCGTCTCGCTCACGATGGAAACTCCGCGACGGGGGCGTAGGTGGTTTCGGGTTGCGGAACCCGCGTGCCGGAAAGTCTCCGGCGATTAATCGTCTCGGCGCCGGTTAGAGGTTCGACGCGCTCGACCCGCCGTCGATGGGAACCGCGGCGCCGTTCACGTACCCCGACTGCGGCGAGGAGAGGAACGCGACGGTCCGCCCGAGATGCATCGGGTCGCCGACGCCGCCCGTCGGGATTCCCTCGCCCCACTCTTCGATGCCCTCCTCGTAGGAGTCGTACTCGCCGCGCTCGACGCCCTGTTCGACGAGTTCCTCGATGCGGGACGTCTCGTGCGACCCGGGGAGGACGGCGTTCGCGCGCACCTCGGGGGCGAACTCCTTCGAGAGCGTCTTCTCCAGTCCGATGACGCCCATCCGGACCGAGTTCGAGAGCACGAGTCCGTCGATGGCCTCCTTGACGCTCCCCGAGGCGATGGTGACGATGGTGCCGCCCCCGCCCGCCTTGAGATGCTCTTCGGCCGCACGCACCGTCCGCACGACGCTCATCACGAGCAGGTCGAACGCCTCGTACCAGTCCTCGTCGGTCGTCTCCGAGAACGGACCGGACGGCGGCCCGCCCGCGGAGGTGACGAGGTGGTCGAGGCCGCCGAACTCCTCGACGGGTCGTTCGACCAGCGATTCGATGTCGTCGGGGTCGGTCAGGTCGGCCGCCTCACCGACCACCGTCGCATCGCTCGCTGCGTCCTTCTGGACGTCCTCGACTGCCGATTCGAGTCGGTCGGCGTCGCGCCCGTTCATCACGACGTTCACGCCCTCCCGTGCGAGCGCTCGCGCCGACGCCCTGCCGAGACCGCTGCTCGACGCCGTCACCAATGCCGCGTCGCCTGCCATATCGAGTTCCATGCCGTGGAGTGCGCGCGACTCCCACAAAGTCCTGGCCGTGGCGGTGGCTTTCGCGGGCGGCCGCCGTCGGGGTCCGAGCGTCGCGCTTCCCCCGTGAGACCGGACCCGATTCACTCTTCGCCGAGTGACGCTTGAGCCCGATGGCCGCCGAAAAGACCGATCCGGACAGATTAACTCGCTCTTAACCGGAGTAACGGAGTGAACACCAATATGCTTCCGCGTTCATCGCGTCGGTATGGCAGCCGAGCTAACGGACGCCCAGCGGGAAGAAGTGTGGAACCTCTTCCGGTCCGGTATGTTCTCGAAGGAGGTCACCCGGGACCTGCTCGGGGAACGGACGTTCGAGGCGCTGGTGGAAGCGACGCCGCCGCCCGTCGACCTGTTCTGGGGCGATGCGAACCAGTTTTTCGCCTGAGGGGTTCGGCATCCCTCGGTTCGCCGCCCCCGCGAGGTTCGCTCGCCCCGGCAGCGCGGCGTCTCGTCGGCGCGTTTCGACCGCTCACCGAGTTTAGCTCTGTCGTTGGCGGCACGGGAGCCGGAAGCTGCAACGTTTTTGACTGACCGGCCAGTCAATCAGTGTAGTGACCGATTCTCGGTCGATTACGAATGAGCTCTGATGCCGCCGATGCCATCATGGACGGGACGCACAGCGCACTCCGCGCGCACGGGTACGCGGAGTTGACGATGCGGGACATCGCCGACGAGGCCGGAGTGAGCAAAGCGGCTCTTCACTACCACTTCGACGGCAAGCACGACCTTCTCCTCTCCTTTCTCGACCGCCTCTTAGAGCGGTTCGAGGCCCGCATCGAGGACGTGTCGGGCGAGGACCCCGAGGAGCGGTTGCTGTCGCTCGCGGAGACGGTGATGCTGCCGCCCGCCGACGGCGACCCGCACGAGTTCCGGACCGCCCTGCTCGAAATCGAGGCGCAGGCTCCCTACGACGAGGCGTACCGAACGCGACTCGAACGCTTCGACGAGGCGTTCGCCGACCGCGTCCGCGCTATCCTCGCCGCGGGTGTCGCCGACGGCACGTTCGACGAGTCCGTCGACCCCGACGAGTCGTCGTCGTTCGTCGTCACCTACGTCAGGGGGGCGCGGACGCGGAACGTCGCTGTCGGCGCGTCGCTGGACGACGCTCTCGCCGCGTTTCGCCGGTACGTCCGCAGCACACTGCTCGCCGACCCGCCCGAGGTGACGACCGAATGAGCCTCTGGGACCGACTGAACAGCGTCTTCAAGAGCCGCGACGAGTTCGACCTCACCTCTGGCGACATCGCCCGACCGCTGTTCTACCTCTCTTTACCCATCGTCGTCACCAACCTCCTCCAGACGGCGTACAACCTCGCCGACACGTTCTGGCTCGGCCAGTTCAGCACGAACGCGCTGGCGGCCATCAGTTTCGCGTTCCCGATGGTGTTTCTCCTCATCGCGTTGGGGATGGGGCTGTCCGTCGCCGGCAGCGTCCTCGTCGCCCAGCACACCGGAGCGGAGGAGGAGTCCGAGGCCGAGTACGCGGCGTCGCAGACGGTGACGTTCTCGCTGCTCGGGTCGCTTCTCCTCGGCGCCGTCGGCTACTTGCTCGTGGGGCCGTTCCTCGACCTGTTGGGCGCCTCTCCCGAGGTACTGCCCCTCGCGACGGACTACATGCAGGTCATCTCGCTGGGCCTCCCGTTCATGTTCGGCTTCTTCGTCTTCGTCGCCCTCATGCGGGGGTACGGCGACACCATCACGCCGATGCTCGTCATGTTCGGATCGGTCGTCCTGAACATCGCCATCGACCCGATACTCATCTTCGGATTCGAGGGAAACCCGCTGTTCACGATGCTCGGACTGGGCGGCCTCCAGTCGCAACTGTTCGCCGCCACCGGCTACACGGGGTCGGGGATTCAGGGGGCGGCCATCGCCACCGTCTTCTCGCGGTCGCTCGCCCTCGTCGTCGGTCTGTACATCATGTTCGGGAGCGCTCGGGGGGTCCAGATCCGTCTCTCGCAGATGCGACCGGACTTCGAGTTCTTCCGGCGCCTGCTCGCCATCGGCGTCCCCGCGTCCATCGAGGGGACGGGCCGCGCCCTTTCGGTGAACTTGCTTCTCGTCGTCGTCGGGATGTTCCCCACCACCGTCGTCGCCGCCTACGGTATCGGCGTGCGGGTGTTCTCCGTCATCTTCCTGCCCGCCATCGCCGTCGCGCGCGGCGTGGAGACGATGACGGGCCAGAACATCGGCGCCGGCGAGGAGGCCCGCGCCGAGAAGGCGGCCAACTTCGCGGCGATAGCGATGTTCGTCATCCTCTCGCTCGCCGGCGTCCTCGCCTACGTCGGCGCGACGCCCATCATCGCCGTGTTCACCGACGACCCCGAGGTGATCCGCGTCGGCGCGGATTTCCTCCACTGGGTCGCGCCGACGTTCGGCTTCATCGGCATCATGCGCTCGTACACCGGGAGTTTCCGCGGCGCGGGCGAGACGCTGACGTCGGCGGCCATCTCGGTGCTGATGCTCGGCGTCATCCGCCTGCCGTTCGCCTACTTCGCCTCGCAGTCGTGGGGCTACGACTCGACGGGTATCTGGATGGCGTTCACCGTCTCGAACGTCGCCGGCGCCGTCATCGCCTACCTCTGGTACCGCCGCGGGACGTGGCGGGAGGGGTCGCTCACGCGGCGAGCGCCGGCGGACGACTGAGTCCGAGCGCCTTCCGCCCTCGCTCCCGGTTTCGTTCTTATTTTCGCTCTCCCTCGTTCTCTCTCCCGGTTTCACCTTCGGCGGACCGCTCGGAGAGGACGACGGCGTCGCCGTCGGCGAGTCGGGTCGTTCGGTCGGCGTCGCCGCCGTTCACCCGACAGACGAGTTCGCTCGACAGCGATTCGGGATCGAAGGCGTCGAACTCCGCGCCGAGGCCGCGAATCACGTCCTCGACGGTCGAGTGCGGTTCGAGGACGCGCGCCAGCGACCGCTCGCCCACCGCGTCGGCGACGCCGGCGTAACACCGAATCGTGACTTCCACGACCTCCGACTGGTACGGCGGATACAAAGAACGTTCCGGGTTACCACACCACTTCGAGTCGACGTTCCGGCATCAGCGACGCTCACGTCGCCCGTTCGGCGGGGCGTGCTACTCGTCCACCGCGGTTCGGACCGCCGGCGGGAGGTCCATCCGTGCCAGTTCCGCGGCGGCGTCCACCACCGAGACCGACTGCTCCGCGTCGGGGCGGCGCTGCCCCGAACACGGCGTCCGGATCTGAGGCTCAGCGCCCCTCGACGCCCCGCCGAGGTCTGTGGACATATGTACGTTCGGCACGTACCGGGGCTATGACCGAGACGGTTCTCGGCGGCGCCCCCGAACCCGGCCGGTTCGCCGGCGTGTTCGACGTCTACGAGATGGAGACCGACGGGGGAGAGATACGCTACTACGGCCAACCCCGCTCGGACCGCCAGTCCGTCGTCCGCGTCGTCGCGCCGATGTTTCGCCAGCGGGGATACACCGTCTCCGTGGAGCGGGAACTGGGCGAGTACGTCCTCGTCGCCAGCGAGCGAACCACCGGCGTCGACGGTTTCCCGACGACGAACGTCGCGCTCTTCTGTCTCACCGTCGTCACGACGCTGTTCGCGGGGTCGCAGTGGTACGGCATCGACGCCCTCTCGAACCCCCTCGGCGTCCTCGACGCGTGGCCGTTCGCCGTCGCCGTCCTCGGCGTTCTCGGCGTCCACGAACTCGGCCACTACGTCGCCAGCCGTCATCACGACGTGCAGGCGTCGCTGCCCTATTTCATCCCCGTCCCGACGCTTTTGGGGACCATGGGCGCGGTCATCCGCATGCGCGATACGCTCCCCGACCGGGAGTCGCTGTTCGACATCGGCGTCGCCGGCCCCCTCGCCGGTCTGGTCGCCACCGTCGTCGTCACCGCAATCGGCGTGTCCCTGCCGCCCGTCGAGGTGGGCACGCTCCCCGTCCGGTTGGGCTACCCGCCGCTCATCCGTCTCATCGCGGCCGCGCTGGGTCAGCAGCTCACCTACGGGGACGCCTCGTTGATGGCCAACCCCGTCGTCGTCGGCGGATGGGTGGGCGCGTTCGTGACGTTTCTGAACCTCCTGCCGGTCGGACAACTCGACGGCGGACACATCGTCCGCGCCATGTTCGGCAGCGCGCACGCGACGGTCCAACGGTTCGTCCCCATCCCGCTGTTCGCCCTCGGCGCGTACACCTACCTCTTCGCCGACGGCCAATCGCTGAGCCTCTGGGTCATCTGGGGCTTCCTCGCGCTCCTGTTCGCCCGCGCGGGCAGCGCCGAACCCGTGGACGACTCGCCCCTCGGCGCGCCCCGCCTCGTCGTCGGCGCGGTGACGCTCCTGTTGGGTGTGCTCTCGTTCACCCCCGTCCCGCTGGCGCTGGCGTGACCCGAGGTGCGTCGAGCGTCGGCGGAAGACGTCGCTCCCCGGAACGGGTCGCCGGTGCCGGTACGTCCATCCCGCGCCCGCCCGACCCTCGCGTATGAACGTTCCCGACGCCGTCCATCCGCTCCCGGTCGAACTCGAATCCGACGGCGAGACGCGGCGTTTCTGGCCCTGCGCCGTCGAGACGGACCGCGGTCTCGTCCTCGTCGACGCCGGGTTCGCACACACCGCAGACCAACTCGAAGCGGGCCTCGCGGAGGCGGGCTTCGACCTCTCGGACGTGCACCTCGCCTTTCTCACCCACCAGGACGGTGACCACGTCGGCGGCCTCGCGCACGTCGTCTCCGAGACGGGCGCCGTCGTCGTCGCCAGCGAACGCGCGGCGCGCGTCGTCGACGGCTCCGAACCGCCTCGCGGCTCCGACTCCGGCGACGACCGGTACGAACCGGTGGCCGTCGACGTTGCGCTCGGCGGGGAGGCGACGCTCGACACCCGCGCGGGACCGGCGCGCGTCGTCCCGACGCCGGGACACACGCCCGGTCACGTCTCGCTGTACTTCGAGGCGGCGTCGTTCCTCCTCGCGGGCGACGCGGTCACCGCGGCGGACGGCGAACTGAACGGCCCGGACCCGACGTTTACCGAGGAGATGGACGAGGCGCTGGCGTCGGTCAGGACGCTCTCCGAGCTAGATATCTCGCGGACGCTGTGCTACCACGGCGGCTTCGCCGCCGCCGGGAGCGACCGGATGGCAGCCATCGTCGCGGACGCGGATGCGGATATCCGCCGCTGACGGGCGGCGGGTTCCTCGCGCCGAAAAAGAGTCGAGTTAGAGGCGGTCGTCGTCCGCGGCGCCGGGGTCGTCCGCGGTGTCGAACAGGTTGTTCTCGGCGCCGTCCATGAAGTCGTCGCCGGGCGTCGACTCGTCGACGATGTTGACGTTGTAGGCATCGATTCCCATGCTTATCAGTTCCTCTGCGGCCTGCTCCTCGCTTACGAACTCCTGGTCGACGAGCTGCTCGAACTCGGTCAGCAGTTCGTCGGGGAGCGTCACTTCGACGATTGGCATCGGTCGAGGTTCTACCTCCGGGTACTTGAGTGGACGGTTGGTGACGCACCCCCCGCCGCGAGAAGCTCTCGTCCGGCTTCGAGCGCCGCGGGCGACGCCGTCGGACCCGATTCGACGGTTTCACCGCTCTCGTCTCGTCACCGACCGTCTCACCACTCGGCGTCGAGGCCGGCGTCCGAATCGCTCTCTTCGGCGGGGTCCGCTTCGTCCTCCTCGTCGTCCGTCCCCGGCGTCTCGGCGTGGCAGGTCACGCGCACGGGTTCGCCGTCGCGTTCGCTCTCGACGGCCCACATCTGCCCGCACCCGAGCAGCGTCACCCAGTCGTCGCCGCGTCGCTGGTCGACGGTCACGAGGACGTCGTCAGTTTCGCTATCCCGGCCGGCGTACTCGATACGAATCGTCTCGCCGTACACCTTCAACCCCATCGGCTCCCCCAGTTCGACGAGGGTCGAGTCGGTTCGGCCGTCGGGGTGGTCGACGAACACTTCCACTATCGGCGCGTCGCCCGTCGGGAGCGAGTACTCCACCGCCAGCGTGCTCTCCTCGACATCCACTCGCTCTATCTCGACGAGCGACGCGGAGGCGCCCACGGCGTCCGCGACCTGTCGCTTGAGGGCGTGGACGGGAACCCGGGCCGTGTCACGTTGTCTGTCCATACGGTCTCTACGCGTGATAGAGGGTGGAGGGGTTTGACTGCACCGGCGTCGCGTCGAACAAGTGTGTCGACGGTGCACGGTCTGCCATCGCGCGTCTCGCTGGACCGTTACGCGCGGAGGCGCGAGATAGTCGCGTTCGACGCGCCGTCGACGGCCACGACCGGGCCGGGTTCCCCGGTCGGCGTCGGTCCGACTGACTCGTCCGACGCCCCCGACCCACCGGACGACTCGTCAGACGACTCGCCGGCCTGCGGTGCGGTGTCGTCGGGTTCGGACGCGGTGTTCGAGGGCGTCGTCTGCTGCGGTGCCACCGGCGTCCTCCGCGCTTCGGACGGCGTCGTCGCCGGCGCCGGATCGGGTGTCACCGTCGGTTCGCCGGCGTCGCTACCGCGCGCACCCGACGGACTGCCCCCGGGCCGCGAGTCCGGTGTCGGCGCGAGCGTCTGGGTGTCTTGGTCCACCGCCGGCGTCCGGCCGGTGCCGTCTCCCCCGCATCCGGCGACGAGGACGAGGAGAACCACGACCAGGATGCGCTTCATCCCGTCTACGTCATCGTCGTGTTCGACGTCCCCGACACGCCGTCCGTCTGCGCGGTCTTGTTGGTGACCGTGGCGTCGAACGACGTCTCCACGACGGTGACCGCCGGGTGGTTCGCCGCGACGGCCTGCAGCGCGGGGTAGTAGTTCGACGCGGCCGAGTTCGCCGGGTCGTCGTTCGTGGCCGTCGCGTCGGTGACGTCCGGTAGCCCGTCCTCGTCGTTCATGACGAGCGCGGAGTTCTTCTGTGAGTCGTCGCTCTGTGTGTAATCGAGGTACCGCTTGAACGTCGACTCGCTCCCGTCCCACTCCGGCCTGGTCAGTTCGCGTCGCGTCTTGTCTCCGAAGCTCCCGTAGTTCATGTAAGACCCCTCAGATTCGTTGATGCCGTAGAGGGCGATGGTGTAGCGGAGGTGGACCGTCGTCGTCTTTTCGGAATCGTCGGCGTCCTCGTTGATGTGGTCCGTCGAGTCGGCCGCGCCGTAGTACCCCGCGTCCGCGCCGGGGTAGTTGTTCTGCGGGCCGTGACCGACGACGACGTCGCCGCCCTCGACGTAGTTGTCCGCGTCGGAGACCGAGTTCCCCTCGAGGTAGGAGCTATAGTCGACGCTGCCCGCTATCTGGTTGAAGTTCCACGACTGGTAGTCGGGTCGACCCTGGCCGTCGAACACGGTGATGGTCGGTCCGTCGATAGAGTAACCGGAGTCGCCGGTCCGCTCTCGAATCTCGGCCGCGAACGCCGACGGCGAGAGGTCGACCGTCAGCTTTCCGGACTCGCCGGGCGCCTGAACGAGCGTACCGCCGTCGAACAGTTCCTCGGTGAGCCACGGCGTCGCGCGGAACAGCGGCCACTAGTTCCCCTCGGCGTCCTTGGCTTCGACGAGGCAGAACACCTTGCCCACCGGGTCGTCGAAGCCCTTCCAGTCCACGGTGAACTGGGGGCTGATTCCGACGCGGCTGACCTTCCCGTCGTTCGTCGCCGCGTCTACGTCCTGCGCGTCGATGGAGACATCTGACGTGGCGGACGCGTCGCCCGACGCGAGCGTGAGTCCGGCCCCTGCGATTCCGACCGCCCCGATTCCCTTGATGAATGTGCGTCTTCCGAAGTTCATTGGTGTACCACCGAGGACCCACCTCGGTCGACTGAACCACCCGACGAACACTACTAAGCTACGAACCGGCTAAGAACGCTGAACCGACAGTTTAGGCGTCTCAGGCCCGCTGTGTCGACATCCCTCCGAAGCGAAACCGCTCGTATAATCGGCTAAACGAGTCGATTCACGAATATCATAATGACAACCATTTTCTACCGACGTCTGCGACCCGTATTTTGCGGACGATCTGCCCGTCGGTTCGGTCGATGCGGCGGCGTATCGACTTCGCCCGCGGACGGCGACGCCGACCGAACCGCCGCGAGACGTAGGTTGATACTCGACCACTGCGACCCGAGAGCGTGACCAAATCGGAACTTTTCGAGCGAATCGACGCCAACGAGTCGAAGCTGACGACCATCGCACGGCGGATTTGGGAGACGCCGGAACTCGGTCTGCACGAGGAGGAATCCGCCGCGACGCTGATCGAAGCGCTCGAAGACGGCGGGTTCGACGTGGAGACGGGCGTCGCCGGGATGCCGACGGCGTTCGTCGCCGAGTACGGCGACGGCGACCCGACGATCGGAATCCTCGGCGAGTACGACGCGCTGCCGGGCCTCTCGCAGTCGGTGTCGGCCGAACGCGACCCGATAGCGGCGGACGGTCCGGGACACGGTTGCGGGCACAACCTCTTCGGGACGGCCGGCGTCGGCGCGGCCCTCGCTCTCGCCGAGGCTATCGACGCCGGCGAGGTGCCGGGCACGGTCGCCTTCTTCGGCTGTCCGGCCGAGGAGACGCTGGTCGGAAAGACGTACATGGCCCGCGCGGGCGCCTTCGACGACCTCGACGCCGCGTTGACGTGGCACCCCGGCGACCTCAACACGCCGCGGATGGCCTCCTCGAACGCGCTGAACTCGCTCACGTTTACCTTCGAGGGGGTCTCCGCGCACGCCGGCGGCGCGCCCGACTCCGGGCGGAGCGCGCTGGACGCGGTGGAACTGATGAACACCGGCGTCGAGTACATGCGCGAGCACGTTTCGGACGACGCCCGGATGCACTACGCCGTCACCGACGGCGGCGACGCGCCGAACGTCGTGCCCGCGGAGGCGACGGTGTGGTACTACGTCCGCGCGCCGACTCGCGAGGAGGTCGAGCGAAACACCGACTGGCTCCGCGACATCGCCGAAGCCGCGGCGATGATGACGCAGACGGACGTCTCGGAGCGGTTCCTCACCGGCTGTTACGACTACCGCGCGAACGACGTGGTCTCGAACGCCATCTGGGAGAATATCGAGGCGGTCGGGGCGATACCGTATGACGACGCGGACCGCGAGTTCGCCGCCGAGTTGCAGGCCACGGTGGCCGAGGACCGCATCGAGGCGCGCCTCGAAGAACTCCCCGACGACCTTCGAACCGATGTCGAGGGCGAGGCGCTGTACGCCGACCCGGTCGCGCCGTACGACCACGACCGGCAGACCCACGGTTCCACGGAGGTGGGCGACGTGAGTTGGATCGCGCCCACCGGGCAGTTCAACGGGGCGACGTGGCCCGTCGGGACGCCCGCTCACTCCTGGCAGGTTGTCGCGGCGAACGGCGACTTCGGGCTGAAGGGCGTCGCCTTTGCGGCGAAGGTGCTCGCGGGAGCGACGTACGACCTGCTCGCCGACGAGGGGCGCCTCGCGGCCGCGAACGAGGAGTTCGAGGCAACTATCGGGTCGGACGCCTACGAGACGCCGCTCCCCGAGGACGCCGAACCGCCGTTCGACGTGACGATGGGCTAGCTCCTCTCCGCGGGGTCCTCGCTCGATACCCCGGCGTCGTCGGGCAGCCGAAACGCCAGCCCGTACATCTCCCCGGCCGACTCCGAGCCTATTTCCGCTTCCAGGCGGTCCGCCGCCGCCGCGAGCGGTTCGGCGTACACCGCCGGAAGCCGCTCGCAGGCCCGACGGACGACGTTCGCGTGCGCCGCGACGTGTCCCTCGGTCCACGGCACCGGGTCCAACAGCGTCCGCGTCCGGTCGAACGCCCACCCGCGGGCCTCGAACTGCGCGCGGAGGACTTCGGCGGGGTAGAACGTCAAGGCGGGTCGGCCGTCCGCGAGTTCGGTCGCCGCGTTCTCCAGGGCGAACAGCTCTCGCACCGCGGCGCCGTCGGGGAGCGGTTCGTAGTCGTCGACGACGAGGTGGGCGCCCGGCGATGCGACTCTCGACAGTTCCCCGACGACGGCGACTAGCGACGCGGTCGGAACGACGTTGAAGAGGGCGTGCGCGGTGACGACGTCGACGGAGTCGTCGGGCAGCGGTATCGCTCGGAGGTCCGCCTCCAACACCGTCGTCCGCGCCCGTTCGTCGGGAGCGAGGCGCTCGCGGACGAGTCGCGCGTGGCCGCGGTCGTTCGTCACGGCGTAGACGTGCGCGGCGCCGGCGTCGAGCAGACCGGCGGTCGCCTTCCCGACGCCCGCGCCGGCCTCCAAACAGGTCGAACCCGCCACCGGGCGGTCCGCGAGTGCGACCCGGACCGTTCGCGGTACGTCCATGCGGTCCGAGAAGTCCGACGTTCACAAGAAGCTACCGCGGGGTGACTAGTCTTCTGATAGGCATATCTGCACCCAAAAAACGTCGACACTCACTTGTTAAATCTGTTATAGCGATTTTTACCGTGTCCCACGGTATATTAAGAGATAACGGACACAAAATGGTTGAAAGTAGATTTATAAATGAAGAGTTTAGATATACTATCTATGGAATAACGGTATTACGGCGTGTTTGGTTATCTGAGTGGTGGGGGGCGCTTGAATCTGTTTTAGAGTTCGTTCCTGAGAGCGGAACAGGCTGCCTGCCGTGAGTTACACGCTACCTTTCGACGCGCGAGTCGTGTACACTTGCCTCCTGACCGGAACTCACCGTAATTGGACGTTGTAGTTACGATCTCTCGAATAGCTTTCCTCTATGGATCTTTTGGAGAACGATGGTCGCTATCCGATGAGACGTCCAATTCCTCGCTTACTCTCCGCGATCACCTTCTCGTAGTTCTCACAGCGGTTCGTCCGGCAACGCAAATCAATTACAGTATTAGGCCCGTAACGGAAATAGGTGTTTCGGGAGGTCGGATGCGTCTCGGGGCGAAAGAAGGTGAGCACGCCGTTCCGCTCTCAGGAACGAACGGGAACGCGGTGTCCGAAGCGGAAGCTAGGGGGACGACGTTCGGACGGATGGATGACGATAGGAAAGATTTCTCCGCGAGTGAGTGAGCGAGTCTATTCGTCGCTGCCGAATCGTGGGGTCGAAGGACCGACCTCGAGCGCCGCTTTCAGTCGTCAGCGTCGGCGCCCGCCGGCCGACCCTCGGGTTCGGAGGACTCCGACCCGCCGGTGTCGCCGAACAGCACCGTCTCCTCCCGCAGGAGGACGTTCTCGGACTGCCGGCTGAACGATTTCGCGAGGCCGGCGACGGCGATGAGACAGACGATAGCGAACGGGCCGCCGGTGATGATGGCGGCCGACTGAAGCGCTTCGACGCCGCCGATGACCATGAGGATGGACGCGACGACGCCCTGGAGGGCGCCCCAAAAGATGCGGCTGATGGAGGAGGGTTCGGCTTTCCCGCCGGTGGTCATCATCGAGACGGCGAGCGTCGAGGAGTCCGCAGAGGTGACGAAGAACGTCGTCACGAGGACGAGGAACGCGAACAGGAGGATGGTCCCCACCGGGAGGGGGATCCACGCCACGTCGAGCGCCTGGAACAGCAGGTAGCCGGAGACGGCCTCGCCGTACTGTCCGACGGGTCCGAGGATGTCGACGACGCCGCCGTGTTGGAAGAGAACGGCGGTGCCGCCGACGATGGCGAACCACGGAATCGTCGCCAGCGACGTGGCGACGACGCCGGTGAACGCCACCTCGCGGACGGACCTGCCGCGCGAGATGCGGGCGATGAAGAGGCCGGCGAACGGCGACCACGCCAGCGGCCACGCCCAGTAGAACACCGTCCACGCGTTCGACCACGACCCGCCGTTCGTGAAGTCGGTGAACATGCTCATCTGGAACCAGTCGCCGACGAGGCCGCCCGTCGCCTGCGTGCTCAGTTCGAGGACGCGGACCGTCGGTCCGAGTATCAGCGTCGCCGTCATGAGCACCGCGAACAGCCCCATGTTGAAGTTCGATAGGCGGCGGATACCCTTATCGACCCCGAGAACCAGGGAGATGGTGAACAGGAGGGTCATCCCGGTGATGATGCCGACCGTCCCGACGTCGCCGATTTGGTACCCCCAGTTGAACTCGATACCGGTCAGGAACTGGCTCCCGATGAGTCCGAGCGACGTGGCGACCCCGCCGAGCGTCGCGAACACCGCGAGGATGTCGACGAGTTTCCCAAGGAGGTTGTCCACGTTGTCGGCGCCGACGAACGGCGTCAGCACGGCCGAGACGCGAAGCGGCGCCCCGTGTTCGTGCGCGAAGTAGCCGATGCCGAGACCCATGACGGTGAAGCAGGACCACTGGGTGATGCTCCAGTGGAACAGGCTGTACTGGACGGCGATGGGGATGGCGGCCTGAGATTCGGCGGCAACGTCGTACAGCGGCGGGACGGTCGAGTAGTGTAGCAGCGCCTCGGTCGGCCCCCAGAAGACGATGCCCGCGGCCAGTCCCGCCGAGTAGATCATCGTGAAGTACGAGATGTAGCTGAACTCGGGGGAGCCCTCTCCGAGCGTGATCTTCCCCCACGGACCCACGATGAGGAAGGCCAGAAAGCCCACCAGAACGAGCATGACGATGAGGAACGCCCAGTTGAACCGCGCGAGCACGAACTGGTTGGCCCCGGAGACGACTTCGCCCGCCGCCTGGGGGCGGAGCGCGAAGAGCACCACGAACAGGAGGGTGATTCCCGCGCCGAACCCGAAGATGGTCGGCTCTATCTCGTCGAGGAACTCGGAGACGGCGCCGCTGCGCTCGCTCATGTGTCCTCTCCGTCGGTCCCGCGCTGGACCCGGTGGTTGACGTCGCTGTACGCCCGCGAACGGTCGCCGAGCTCGCCACTCTGATTCGAATGCATCTCTGTATGCGTGTGCGTATCAACGACAATATTCAAACTCACAATTAAACGTTGTGGATACGAACGCCGTGCGGACGCCGATATCGGACGGACGCCTCGACCCGCTACACGGTTTCTGTAATCGGGTACGGAGCCGAATTCGGCCGATTCTGCTCGTCCGGTGATTCACCGTTTGCGGGGCGCTCGAATCCTGTGTGAGGGTTTCTCGTGGTTCACAAATCTTAACCACGGACGTACACGAGAAGTGTGTATGACAGACACCCCCGACGCGGACGCCGCGGACGAGACGCTCGCGCACTCGGCGGACAGAGCGCGCGGCATCCTCACGCCCAGCGACCGGGAGTTCCTCCTCGGACGAAAGACCGACTACACGGAGCACTCGAAAAAGCAGAAGCGCAATCGCATCCGCCGCCGCCTGCGGAACGCCATCCTCGATTTCTCTATCCTCTTCGAACACTTGGAGGACCGCGACCGGGAGACGGTGTTCAACCCCGAGGACGACGCCCGCGACGCCTACACGCGAGGAATCGTCGATATGCTCGGATTCCTCCACCTCGGCACCCTCGGCTACCACGTCCCCTTCAAGGACATGCTCGGACAGGGCGTCAACCGGGCCGAGCAGAAACTCGCCGGGTCGGACTACCGCATGGTGACCGTCGACTTCAACGTGGACCCCGTCGGTCGGATAGACGTCGACGACGTCGTCGACAAACTGGAGTCCGAGCGGTTCGACGAGATAACCGACGAGGAACTCCGCGCGTTCGTCCGCCTCATGACCGAGTCCGAGGAGTTCTCCTCCGCGGAGATGCGTTCGGGGATGAAAGCGGAGATGCCGGCGTTCCTCGACGCCGTCTCCGAGGCGACGGAGCGGCGGAACGGGCGGGCGGACGACCTGAGCGACTGACGCCGTCGGCCCCGCGGCGCCCGCCCCGCCCGGACCGATGCAACCGGAGACGGATTCTGTGTACGCCGTACCGAATAACGTTTATGACCCTCCAGCGAGTGGGTGGGACCGAGACTCATGCCAGAGCAGACCGCGATATCGACCGCCGGCGCACCGCAGAACGACAACCCCTACTCGCAGGGCGTCCTCGCGGACGACCTCCTGTTCGTCTCCGGGTTCGGTCCCGTCGACCCCGAAACCGGCGCGGAGGTGGAGGGCGGCATTCGGGAGCACACGCACCGCGCGATGGAGAACCTCGCGGCCGTCGTCAGGGAGGCCGGCGGGTCGCTGGACGACGTGGTGAAGACCACCGTCTACGTCGCCGACATGGACGACTACGACGCCGTCAACGAGGCGTACGCCGACCACGTCGGCGAAACGCCGCCCGCCCGCGTCTGCATCGAGGCCGCCCGCCTCCCCGAGGACGTGCGCGTCGAGATAGACGCCGTCGCGAAGGTGGCGTGACCATGCGGCTCACGACTACCGACCCGACGACCGAGAAGGACGTCGAGACGTACGAGTACCACGACGACGCCGACCTCGACCGCCTGCTCGACCGTTCGGCCGACCGGTTCGAGTCGTGGCGGGACCGACCCGTCACCGAGCGACAGGCGCTCGTCGGGTCGATAGCGGACGTGCTCCGCGAGAACGAGGACGAGTACGCCGAACTGATGACCGAGGAGATGGGCAAGCCCGTCTCGCAGGCCCGCGGCGAGATACAGAAGTGCGCGTGGGTCTGCGAGTTCTACGCCGAACGCGCCGCGGAGTTCCTGCAGGACGAACGCGTCGGCGTCCACCCGCGGGCGCGGACGAAGGTGTCCTACGAACCGCTCGGACCGCTCGTCGCGGTGATGCCGTGGAACTACCCGTTCTGGCAGGTGCTGCGGGTGGCCGCACCGACGCTGGCGGCCGGCAACACGATGCTGCTCAGCCACGCGCCCAACGTCACCGGCTGTGCGAAGGCCGTCGAGCGAATCCTCGACGAGGCCGGGTTCCCCGAGGGCGTTTTCACGACGCTCGTCGTCGACACCGACGCGATACACGACGCCGTCGCCGACGACAGGGTCGCGGCCGCGACGCTGACCGGCAGCGTCCGTGCGGGCCGCGCCGTCGCCGAGACGGCGGGGAACAACCTCAAGCCCTCGGTGCTCGAACTCGGCGGGAGCGACCCGTTCGTCGTCCTCGCCGACGCGCCCCTCGACCGGGCGTGCGAAGTCGCCGCGAAGGCCCGCGTGAACAACAACGGGCAGGCCTGCATCGCCGCCAAGCGATTCATCGTTCACGAGGACGTCTACGAGTCGTTCCGCGACGGCCTCGTCCGCGAGATGGAGTCGCTGACGGTCGGCGACCCCGCGGACGAGGACACCGACGTGGGCCCCATCGCCCGCGCGGACCTCCTCGACACCCTGGAGACGCAGGTGCGGGAGACGGTCGACGCCGGCGCGACGGTGCTGACGGGCGGGGAGGCGCTGGACCGTGAAGGCTACTTCTTCGAACCGACGGTGCTCGAAGACGTGCCCGACGACGCCCCGGCCGCCTGCGACGAACTGTTCGGCCCCGTCGCCTCTCTGTTCCGCGTCGGGAGCGAAGAAGAGGCGATGGAACTGGCGAACGACACCGACTACGGACTCGGGGCGAGCGTCTGGACCGAGGACTTAGAACGCGGGGAGCGACTCGCGGGCGAGTTCGAGGCGGGCGCGGCGTTCGTCAACGAACTCGTGCAGTCGCACCCGAAACTCCCGTTCGGCGGCGTGAAAAACTCCGGATACGGCCGCGAACTCGCCGCCGACGGCATCCGCGAGTTCACGAACAAAAAGACGGTGTGGGTGTCGCCGGCCGACGGCCTCGACGGGTAGGCCCGTTCGGGTCTACCGCGTCGCCGTCGCCGTCGTCGTCTGTTCGACGGCGTCGACGATGACGTCCATCGCCGTCTCGGCGAGGTCGTGCGTGAGGACGAGGGGCGGGAGCAGTCTGAGGACGTTGCCGTGGCGGCCCGCCTTCCAGACGAGAACGCCGTGCTCGAAGCAGTAATCCTGAATCGCGTCGGCGACGTCGCCGTCGGGGTTCCCGTCGGCGTCGACGAACTCCGCGCCGACGAACAGCCCTCTTCCGCGCACCTCAGCCAGTTGCGGGTTCGACTCGCCCGCCTCTCTGAGTCGGTCTCGGAGGTACTCACCGAGTTCGCGCGCGTGCGCTAACAGGTCGTGCTCCTGTATGTACTCGATGGCCCGCGTGCCGGCCCGCATGCCGACGACGTGGCCGCGGTAGGTACCCGCGTGGTCGCCCGATCCCCACGTGTCGAGGTCCTCGTGGTACATCGTCGCCGAGAGGGGGAAGCCGACCCCGCCGAGAGCCTTCGCCGTGGTCATAATGTCCGGCGTGACGCCGTCCCACTCGCTGGCCCACCACTCGCCCGTCCGGCCGAGGCCGCACTGTATCTCGTCGAACACGAGGGGCACGTCGTTGTCGGTGGCGATGTCGCGTACACCCTTCAGGAAGCCCTCCGGCGGGGTGACGACGCCGCCCTCGCCCTGAATCGGTTCGACGATGATGCCCGCGGGATTCGCGAGGCCGCCGTAGGGGTCTTCGAGTATCTGTTGGACCTCCTCGAGAGCGTGGTCGACGGACTCCTGGGGAGACTTCCCGTCGCGGAACGGGTGCGGGTAGGGCGCGTGGACCACGTCCGGGAGCAACGGCGTGTACGCCTCCTTGAACTTCTTGTTGGAGGTGACGCTCATCGCACCGCTGGTCGCGCCGTGGTAGGCGCCCCGGAAGGCGACGAGACCGGTTCCGTCGGTGTTGTACTTCGAGAGTTTGATGGCCGCCTCGACGGCGTCGCTTCCCGTGGGGCCGCCGAACACGGTTCGCATGTTCCCGCGCAGGCCCTCGGGCGCTATCTCGTCGAGTTTCTCGATGAGTTCGAGGCGCGCCTCGGTGGGGAAGTCGACGGTGTGGACGAACTTGTCGGCCTGTTCGTGCACCGCCTCGAGGACGTAGGGGTTGGAGTGACCGACGTTGAGGACGCCGATGCCGGCGAACATGTCGATGAAGGTGTTGCCGTCGACGTCGCGGACGGTGGCGCCCTTCCCGGAGTCGAACGCGATGGGGATGTCCTCGGGGTAGGCGACGGCGCTACTGTCGATGTTCTCCTGTCTTCGGATGAGTTCTCGGGACTTCGGTCCGGGAACCGAGTCGACCGACGGTGCCTCGTCGTAGTGGAGTTCCGTTATCGGTGGTCCGCGTGCCATACGCGTGTTGAGGTGTAACTATCGTAAATAAGTTGTCCACAGTTTCCATAGGGTCCGTACACAGAAACTGACCATCACTCCCGGCACGAAAAAGGTTATATCGTCGTTGGACGAAGCACACGTAGAGTCTCGGTAGCATGCGACAGTCAACCTTCGAACCCGGCGAGTACGAGAGACGTATCGAGGAGACAAAGGCGCGGATGCGCGAGGAGGGGTTGGACGCCCTCGTCGTCGCGGACCCGGCGAACATGAACTACCTGTCGGGGTATGACGGCTGGTCGTTCTACGTCAATCAGGCCGTCATCGTCACGCCGGACCGCGAGGAACCCGTCTGGGTGGGCCGCGGGATGGACGCCAACGGCGCGCGCGCGACGACGTGGCTCTCCGAGGAGAGCATCGAGTCGTACAGCGACGACCACGTCCACTCGCCGTACGACCTCCACCCGATGGACTACATCGCGGACGTCCTCGAAGCCCTCGGCGTCTCCGACGGAACGGTCGGACTGGAGATGGACGCCTACTACTTCACCGCGAAGTCGTACACGCGCCTGCAGGAGAACCTCGGCGAGGCGACGTTCGAGGACGCGACGCTTCTGGTCAACTGGGTCCGCATCAGAAAGTCCGAACGGGAACTCGACTACATGCGCGAGGCCGCCCGCATCTCCGAGAACGCGATGCGCGCGGGCATCGATGCGATAGGGGAGGGCGTCCCCGAGTCGGAGGCGGCGCGGGCCATCTACGACGCGCTCATCCGCGGCACCGACGACTACGGCGGGGACTATCCCTCCATCGTCCCGCTGATGCCCTCCGGCGACCACACGGGGACGCCGCACCTGACGTGGACCGACCGGGAGTTCGAGGCGGGCGACCCGGTCATCATCGAACTGTCGGGCTGTCGGCACCGCTATCACTCGCCGCTCGCGCGCACCGCCTACGTCGGCGACCCGCCGGAAGAGATGACGGAGCGGATGGAAATCGTCGTCGAGGGCCTCGAAGCCGCCCTCGACGCCGCCGAACCGGGCGTCACCTGCGAACGCGTCGAGAAGGCCTGGCGCGACACCATCGCCAAGTACGACATCGAAAAGGAGGAGCGCATCGGCTACTCGATGGGCCTCGGCTACCCGCCGGACTGGGGGGAGCACACCGCCAGTCTCCGCCCCGGCGACGAGACGGTGCTCGAGGAGGACATGACGTTCCACATGATTCCGGGCCTGTGGTTCGACGACTTCGGCGCGGAACTCTCGGAGACGTTCCACGTCACGTCGAACGGCGCCGAGGTACTCGCCGACTTCCCGCGAAAGCTGTTCTCGGCGTGAACTCCGCGGCGACCTGACGGGGCTCGGACCCCGTGCGCTCGCGGCTTTCGTTTGACGCAATACTTCTTCGCACCTGAATTGTATCTCAGACTGCTCCGAAAAGACGAACCAAGTCCGATCAGACTTGGCTGTATCATCGATTAATTTAACACGATGGTTCGTCATCGTCTCGAATATGCCATCAAATGGAGACGAGGCGGACGGGTCGGACGCGGACTCGGCGCTGGTCACGGCCCGCCGTCAACTCGAACGGGCGGCGGCGCACGTGGACGTGGACGAGAACGTCGTCGAACGCCTCCGGCACCCGACGCGCGTCGAACGCGTCTCGGTGCCCCTGAAGCACGACGACGGGTCGCTCGAAGTGTACACGGGATACCGCGCACAGCACGACGACGTCCGCGGCCCCTACAAGGGCGGCCTCCGGTACCACCCCGAGGTGAGTGCCGAGGAGTGCATGGGGCTCTCGATGTGGATGACGTGGAAGTGCGCGGTGATGGACCTCCCGTTCGGCGGGGGGAAGGGGGGCGTCGCCGTCAACCCGAAGGAGCTCTCCCACAAGGAGCGAGAGCGGCTGACACGACGGTTCGCGGAGGAACTCCGCGACGTGGTCGGTCCGAAGCAGGACGTTCCCGCGCCGGACATGGGGACGGACGCGCAGACGATGGCGTGGTTTATGGACGCCTACTCGATGCAGCAGGGAGAGACGACGCCGGGCGTCGTCACCGGGAAACCGCCGGTCATCGGCGGCAGCTACGGCCGCGAGGAGGCGCCCGGCCGCTCCGTCGCCATCGTCACCCGCGAGGCGGTCGACTACTACGACCGGGACCTCTCGGAGACGACCGTCGCCGTGCAGGGGTTCGGGAGCGTCGGCGCCAACGCCGCCCGCGCCCTCGACGACTGGGGGGCGAACGTCGTCGCCGTCTCCGACGTGAACGGCGCCATCCACGACCCCGACGGCCTCGACACCGAGGCCGTCGCGACGCACGAGGAGGAACCGGGCGCCGTGATGGGCTACGACGCCCCGGAGACGCTGTCGAACGAGGAGATACTCGAACTCGACGTGGACGTGCTGATTCCGGCGGCGGTCGGTAACGTCGTCACCGCCGGGAACGCTCACCAGATACAGGCCGACCTGGTCGTCGAGGGGGCGAACGGGCCGACGACGTTCGCCGCCGACGAGATTCTCGCCGACCGGGACGTGGCCGTGATTCCGGACATTCTCGCGAACGCCGGCGGCGTCACCGTCTCCTACTTCGAGTGGCTACAGGACATCAACCGACGGCAGTGGACGCTCGACCGCGTCCACGAGGAACTGGAGTCGCAGATGCTCTCAGCGTGGGGCGACGTGCGGACGCAGTACGAGGAGAAGGACGTGACGTGGCGCAACGCCGCGTACGTGGTCGCGTTGCGGCGCGTCGCGGAGGCGAAGTCGACGCGGGGCCTGTGGCCCTGAGTCGGGGTACCGCTCCGCTCTTTTCGTCGGCGCCGATTTACTGATTTACTCCCCGCCCGGCGCGAGGACCCCGTTCACCAGTTCCTCGCCCGAGTCGAGGCGTTCGAGGTTCTCCGCGACGATGTCAGCGAGGCGGTCCCAGTGCTTCGGCGTGTGACCGCCGGTGTGCGGCGTGAGCAGGCAGTTCTCCAGGTCCCAGAGTTCGTGGTCGTTCGGCAGCGGTTCGGGCTCGGTCACGTCGAGGGCCGCGCCGCGTATCTTGTTCGACTGGAGCGCCGAGACGAGGGCGTCGGTGTCGACGATGCCGCCGCGGGCGGCGTTGACGAGGACGGCTTCGGGCGGCATCGTGGCGAACTCCGCCTCCCCGAACAGGTCGCGCGTGAGGTCGTTCAGCGGGCAGGCGACGACGACGTACTCCGACCGGGAGAGGGCGTCGTGAATCGCGTCCTCCTCGAAGCCGACCACCTCGTCGGTGGGACCGCCCTTCTCGGGGGTGTAGCGGACGCCGATGGTCTCCACCTCGAACCCCTGCAACCGCTGGACGACGGCCTGTCCGATGGAGCCGAGACCGACGACGGTGACGGTGCTGTCGGTGAACTCGCCCGACTGGAAGTGTCGCCACTCGCCGTTCTGTTTCCGCCGCCACCCCTCGTGCAGGCGGCGGGCGAACGTCAGCATGTTCCCGATGGTCTGTTCGGCGATGCCGGGGGCGTGGATGCCGCCGGCGTTCGTCACGCCGACGCCGCGGGCGGCGAGTTCGTCGGTTGGAACGTGGTCCGTCCCGGCGAACGTGCAGGCGAACAGTTCGAGATTCGACGCCGACTCGACCAGTTCGGGGTCGAGGTCGATACCGGTCGCCACGCGCGCCTCGGCGACCAGTTCGCGCTCCTGTCTCGGCGTGCGCGCCAGCGTGACGGTTCGGTCGGGCAGGCGTTCGCGGAGCGCTTCCGCGTACGACTCCATCGACAGTCCCTCGGTTCCCTCGCGGAGGACGACGACGTCCGGTGTCTCCGTCATGGTGAGTCGTTCTCGTGTCGTCGCTTCCGAACTTAGTCCTTTTGCGTATCCGGCGTCCACGAAATCCGTTCACAGTTAAGTGGGTGGCGCGTGTCAGGTCGTAGTATGGTAGCGACGACCGAGCTAGACCTCCCCCGGTTGCGTCGAGCGTTCCATCGCCACCCGGAACCCGCCTGGCGGGAGTTTCACACGACGGCCCGACTCGTCGAGGAAGTGCGGTCCATCGGCGTCGACGAACTCGCGGTCGGTCCCGAGGCGTACGACCCCGACGACAGGATGGCCGCCCCCGACGCCGACTCCGATGAGGTGCGGCGGTGGATGGACCGCGCGATTGAGCGAGGGGCCGACGAGGAACTGGTCGAACAGATGGCCGGCGGCAACACCGGCCTCGTCGCCGTCCTCGACCGGCAGGACGGCGCGGACGGTGAGGACGGCCCGCACGTCGGCCTCCGCGTCGACATCGACGGTCTGTTCATCGAGGAGTCGGCCGACGAGGAGCACCTCCCGGTCCGCGAGGGGTTCCGCTCGGAGACCGAAGAGACGATGCACGCCTGCGGTCACGACGCGCACATGACGTGGGGGTTAGCCGTCCTCGACGCCGTGAAGCGAAGCGACTTCGCGGGGCGGTTCACCGTCTTCTTCCAACCCGCCGAGGAGGTGTCCGGCGGCGGCCACCCGATGGCCGAAAGCGAGTACGCCGCCGGTCTGGATTCCCTCTTCGCCGTCCACGTCGGTCTGGACCACCCGACGGGCGAAGTCGTCGCGGGCGTCGAGGAGATTCTGGCGATGTGCCACGTCGACGCGACGTTCCGGGGCACGTCCGCGCACGCCGGGAAGGCGCCGAACGAGGGCGACAACGCGATGCAGGCGCTCGGGACGGCCATCCAGAACGCCTACGGCATCCCGCGGCACGCCGACGGGATGACCCGCGTCAATATCGGCGTCGCGGAGGCGGGCACCGCGAGCAACATCATCGCCGAGAAGGCGACCATCCACGGCGAGGCGCGCGGGGAGACGACCGAACTGATGGAGTACATGAAATCGAAGCTCTCGCGGACGCTCGACTCGGCCGCCGAGATGCACGGCTGTGAGGCCGACGTCGAGATAGTCAGCGAGTCCCCGCGCGTCGACAGCGACCCCGAACTGGCGGGCGTCGTCGCCGACGCCGCCGCGGGCGTCGACGGCGTCGAGACGGTGACCGAGCGCGCGGCGTTCGGCGCCAGCGAGGACGCCACGTTCCTCATGGACCGCGCCCACCGGGAGGGCGGGCGCGCGACGTTCCTCATCGTCGGGACGGACCACCCGACGAGCCACCACACCGCCACGTTCGACGTGGACGAGCGGAGCCTCCCCATCGGCGTCGAGGTGCTGACGAAGGCGGTGCTCGCGGCGGGCGAGGGTGAGCCCGGTGCCGAGTGACGGGGAGCCCGACCGCGGAGACGGAGAGAACTCAGTGCCCGAGAGCGCCGACGCCGTCGTCACCGCCGCGGACGTGGCGGCTGCCCGCGAGCGCATCGACGACGTGGTCCACGAGACGCCGCTGGACGTGTCGACGACGTTCGCCGACCTGTCCGGCGCGGCCTCTGTCGGCCTCAAACTGGAGAATATGCAGCGCACGGGATCGTTCAAGATCCGCGGCGCGTACAACGCGATGGCGACGCTCCCCGAGGAGGCGAAGGCGCGCGGCGTCGTCGCCGCCAGCGCCGGCAACCACGCACAGGGCGTCGCCCTCGCGGGGAAACTCCTCGATATCGACACCACCATCGTCGTCCCCGAGGTGACGCCTGCGGCGAAGATAACGGCCACCCGGGGGTACGGCGCGGAGGTGCTCGTCGAGGGGGACATCTACGAGGACTCCTACGAGTACGCGCTCGAACTCGCCGACGAGGAGGGCTACGAGTTCGTCCACCCGTTCGACGACGCGGGCGTCATCGCCGGGCAGGGAACCGTCGGAGCGGAGATACGCGACCAGTATCCCGAGGTGGACACCGTCCTCGTCTCCATCGGCGGCGGCGGCCTCATCTCGGGCGTCTCCACGGCGCTGAAGGCGCACGACCCCGACGTTCGCGTCGTCGGCGTCCAACCGGAGGGGGCGGCGCACGCCAAGCCGTCCTTGGAACGCGACGAGATACACCGGCTGTCGGATATCGACACCGCCGCCGAGGGCATCGCCGACGCGCGTCTGCTCGAGAAGACGTTCGCCGTCCTCCGCGAACGCGTCGACGACGTCGTGTCGGTCTCGGACGGCGAGATGGCCGTCGCCGTCACCCTGCTGGCCGAACGGGCGAAGACCGTCGCCGAGACGGCGGGCGCGGCGCCCGTCGCCGCCCTCCTCTCGGGCGCCGTCGACGCGACGGACGAACACGTCGCCTGCATCGTCTCCGGCGGCAACGTCGACCTGACGGAGCACGCCGAACTGACGCGGACCGGACTGCTCGAACTCGACCGCTACGCCGAGGCGCGACTGCACGTCGAGGACTGGCCGGCGGCCCTCGGCCGGGTGGCCGACGCCGTCTCCGACCGCGGGGCGGGCCTCGACGCCGTCGAACGGGCCGACCGGACGGTGGGCGACCCGCCGAACCGGACGCCCGTCGCAGTCGGCGTCGAGGGCACCGGCCCGGACCACCTCCGCGAGGTGCTCGCGTCGCTGGACGACGCGGAGGGAATCTCCGTCGCGTCGCACACGCTCGGGTGACGGTCGGGGGTTTCGGAACCGACTCCGCGAATCGCGGTTCGTGGCTGTACCTTTATCCCGCGACGGCCTCTTCTCACGACGTATGATAGCAGTAGACACGACTCGCGCCGGCGGTGAGTTCGCCGATGTCTGACGTTGGGATGGACGGCATTCGAAGACACGAGAACGTGCGGATTCCCGTCGGGGACGACACCGTCGCCGCGACGCGGTACGAACCGCTGACCGACGGACCCTCGCCGGCGCTCCTGACGTACGTTCCTTACCCGCACCAAGACAGCATCACGTACGGCGCCTACGACCCGCTGAACCGCTATCTCGCCGCGAGCGGGTACGAAGTGGTCGTCGCCGACATGGTCGGGACGGGCGGGTCGACCGGGTTCGTCGACGAACCGTTCACGCGCCGCGAGGGGGCCGAACCCGCCGAACTCGTCGAGTGGCTGGCCGACCGGCCGTGGACCACGGGGAAGGTAGGGATGTTCGGGAAGTCCTACGGCGGCATCACCGCCCTCGACGCCGCCGCGAAGCGACCCGACGGCCTCGACGCCATCGTCCCCATCCACACGCCGTTCGAGGGGATGCGCAACGCCTACACCTACGGCGGCCTGTTCGAGTTCCTCACCATCGGGATGGACTGGCTCACCCTGATGCAGGCGCTGGACGCCAAGCCGCCATCGAACCCGGAGGCCGACCCGGCGGCGATGACGGCGTGGCGGGACCGCCTCGACCGACTGCCCGACCGCGACCCGTGGCTGTTCCAGTTCCTGGACAACGACCCGCACGAGGCGTACTGGGACGATAAGGTCATCCCCGTCGAGCGAATCGACGTGCCCGTCCTCGCCGTCGACGGCTGGCGCGACCCGTACATCGAGGACACGGTGCGGTACGTCGACCGCATCGACGCGCCCACGCGGGTGCTCTTCGGCCCGTGGCGACACCGGATGCCGCACCGGGGGCGCGAGTCGGCCGTCGATTTCCGACGGCAGGTGCGTTCGTGGTTCGACCGCTTCCTGAAGGACGAGGAGACGGGCGCGCTGGACGCCCCCGCGTTCCGCGTCTGGACGGAACTCGACGGCGGCGGGACGACGGCGGGCGAGTGGCGCGGCCTCGACCGGTGGCCGACGCTCGCGACGGCTGGCGACGACGCCCTCGCGTTCGCGCTCACGCCCGATGGCCTCGCCCCGCCCGCCGAGTACGACGCGGGTGCGGTCGAGGAATCCTACGAGTTCGACCCGACGGTCGGTCCCGCGTCCATCGACCCGTACGGCGCGACGGTCGCCCCCCCGGTCACGAACGACGACGACGCGCGCAGTCTGACGTTCGACTCGCCGCCGCTGGAGACGGCCGTCGAACTCACCGGGACGGGCGCCGTCTCGCTCCCCCTCGAATCGACCGTCGCCGACCCGACGGTGGCGGTCCGCATCGTCGACGTGGCGCCCGACGGACGCGGGAGGCTCGTCACTCACGGCGCCGTCAGGGGAGTGTACCGCGGCGGGACGGACGAGCGAACTCCGATGACGCCCGGCGAGGCGACCGAGCTCTCGATTCCCCTCGCGCCGAAGTCGCACGTCTTCGAGGCGGGCCACCGAATCCGGGTCGGCGTCGGGTCGTCGCTGTTCCCGGCGGTGCTGCCGACGCCGGAGCGGGGGTCGTTCACGCTCCGGTCGCGGCCCGACGACCCGGCCGTCCTCGAGTTCCCGGGGCGACGGCTGGACCGCGTCGCGTTCGACGACGCCGTCCCGATGGCCCCCCCGGACGACCGCCTGTCGCCGTCCCCGGAACGCGCCTCGGGGTCGGCCTCGTGGGTGACGGCGCGGGAGCACGCCGCCGGGGAGGCCCGCGTCGAGAAGTCGGACGAACTGCGCGTCAACCTTCCGCACGGGACGCTGACGCGCGAGGGGAACTTCGAGGCGTCCGTGCGGCGGGACGACCCGGGGTCGGCGTCCGCACGGAACGAACTGACGCTGACAGTGGAGAACGCCCTCGGCGTCTTCGAGGTGCGCGCGACCAGTCGCATCTCCCGGTCGTTCTGTCGCGTGCGGACCGCGGTGACCCACGACGGGGACCCGGTCTTCGAGCAGACGTGGACGAGATAGCCGTCGCTCGGGGTCGAACGGGCGGGAGAGAAAGCGAACCGAACGGCCCGCTACGACGACGCGGCGGAGGCGACTTCGTCCGCCGCGGCGTCGACAGCGTCGGCGAAGATACCGATTCCCAGTTCGATCTCGCGCTCGGTCGAATCGAGCGGCGGGAGGAGCCGAATCGTCTTCTTACCGCAACCGAGCGTGAGGAGGCCGCGCTTCAGCGACTCCTCGACGACGGTGTCGCGGCGGTCCGCGGTGTCGAACTCGACGGCCAACATCAGCCCTTTCCCGCGGACGTCGGCGACGTGGTTCGGCGCGTCGTCGCGGAGCAGTTCCTTCGCCTGCCGGCCGCGTTCGGTGGCGTTGGCCAGCAGGTCGTGCTCCTCGATGGCCTCGAGCGTGAACACGCCCTGCATCGACGAGAGGATGTCGCCGCCGCCGAACGTCGACCCGAGACGGTTCGACTCGGACGGGAAGAGCTCGGAGTTCGAGATAGTCGCGCCGACGCGGAGGCCCTTCGCGCTGGCGATGACGTCGGGTTCGATTGGGTAGTGGTCCGACGCCCACATCTCGCCGGTCCGCCCGACGCCCGACTGTATCTCGTCGACGACCAGGGGGATGTCGTACTCGTCGGTCACGTCGCCCACCTCTCGCATGAACGACTCGCTCGGGAAGCGGTAGCCACCGACGCCCTGAATCGGCTCTAACACGACGAACGCCACCTCCGCGGGGTTGACGTGACCGCCCTCCGGGGCCAGCGCCCGTCGCAACTGCGACCCGTCGCGGGTCGAGAACCCGCAGTCGCACTCCCCCTCGGTGCAGTGCCGGTCGCTACAGAACGGGACGGTCCGAACGCCCGAGATCTCGGGGTAATGTCGGGTGTACACTTCGTTGGACCGCGTAACGGACAGCGTCGCCATCGTCCGGCCGTGGAAGCTCCCCTCGAAGGCGAAGCCGTACTTCGCCGACGGCGCGTCGTCGTACGTTATCTTCAGCGCGTTCTCCACCGCTTCGGCGCCGGAGTTCGAGAGGAACACCGTGTCCATCCCGTACCCCTCCGACACCTCACAGAGTTTCTCCATCAGGTGGCCCGACCCCGGGAACGGCGACTCCTCGGGGTCCGGTCCGGCGCCGAAGTACATGTCCTGCCCCGCTATCTTCATCGGCTCCACGAGGTCGAACTCGCGGAGTTTCCCGAGCACCTTCTCGTTGTTGTAGCCGAGCGGTGCCGCGCCGATGTGACAGGTAAAATCGAGCAGCACGTTGCCGTCAACGTCCGTGACGAACGGCCCGTCCGCCTCGGCGGTCACGTCCCAGACGAAATCGTGCGAGTGCTCGCTCGGCGCGGCGTGTTCCGAGTGGAACTCGATCCACTCCGCGGCGTTCGGTCCGGGTAGACCCTCCGCTGTGGGTTCCGCGGTGTGCCTATCCATACACGGAGAGTGTGTACGCCGTCAATTAAAACTAATTATTTTCAAGGATAGAAAAGAGAAATTAGGGCTCCTGGACGACCGAAGGGTCGGTTTCCGTCGCCGCCGGTCGTCCGAGCCGTTCGCATCGTCCAGGCGAAGTCTCCGTCGACGCATTCGACCGAGCCTCGACCGGACTTCGAGATTGATAGAAGAATCTGACTCCGAATACCGGAGTGTCATACACATATTTGAAACAGTAGATCTACTCCGTGTCTTTTCGTAGCTATACATTCAGTTGCAACATGATAACCCGATAATAGTGCTCTTCTCTCTCGAAAAACATCTCTCGACGTAATCGTTCGTTCACAGGCGCCGACGAGAGTCGCCCGCGACTGCGTCGAGAATCGACTGACTCGGAACGGAGTTCCCGGTTCTCCGAGATATCGCGGCCGAGAGAACGAGCGTTTCGCCCCCTCCACCAGTCTTTTTACATTGTTAATCGCACTAGTTCGTATGGTAGACGCCACAATCGACGTTATCGACCGCGGTGGGTTGGAGTGCGACCTCAACTACCTCGTGGAGGGCAACACGCTCGGGAGCCACGACGAACCGAACCCGGCGACGGACTACGTCGAGATTCCGGTGTGGAACCTCGTCGTCGACCACCCCGAGGCGACCATTCTCTGGGATACGGGCAACCACGAGGACGCCCTCGACGGCCACTGGCCGGAGGGGTTGAAACAGGCGTTCTACCCCCACGACGTGCACGAGCACACGTTGGAGGGCGACCTCGACGACGCGGGCTACTCGCTCGACGACATCGACGCCGTGTTCCAGACGCATCTCCACCTCGACCACGCGGGCGGCCTCCACCACTTCGACGGGACGGACGTGCCCGTCTACGTCCACGAGGAGGAGTTGAAGTTCGCCTACTACTCCGCGAAGACCGACGAGGGAAGCGGCGCGTACATCCTCGGCGACTTCGACCACGACCTGAACTGGCAGGTGCTCCACCAGGACCGCGAGACGCACTTCGAGGATATGGAGTTCATCCGTCTACCGGGCCACACGCCCGGTCTCACGGGGACGATGATACACCTCGACGACCACGGCACCGTCGTGTTCGCGGGCGACGAGATATACCAGAGCGACAACTACGAGGAGGAGGTGCCGTTGGGTGCGCAACTGCTCTGGAGCGGTCGTCACTGGTTCGACAGTCTCCAGACGCTGAAGGATCTCGAACGGCGCCACGACGCCGAAGTCGTCTACGGGCACGACCCCGAGCAGTTCGCCGAAATCGAGTCGGGGTGGTCCTGATGAGTTACGAGCGCTCCGTTTCGGCGCCGGACCACGCCCTCTCCCCGGAGACGGTGTGGCACATCGACATGCCGGAGATACGCTTCGGCCGCGACTCGACCGAGGAACTCGCGTTCCAACTCCGCGACTTGGGCGTCGACGAGGACGCGCGCGGACTCGTCGTCACGGACGAGAACCTCGTCGATATCGGCCACGCCGACCGCGTGGCCGGCGAGATACGTGAAGACGGCCTCTCCGTCGACGTCTACGACGACTCCGAACGGGAACCGTCCGTCGAGGCCGTCGCCGACTGTATCGAGTTCGTCCGCGAGGAGGCCGGCGAGGCGGGCTACGACTTCTACGTCGGCCTCGGCGGCGGCAGTTGTATGGACACCGCGAAGGTGACCCGGGCGGTCATCGCCAACGGCGGGCACCCGACCGACTACATCGCCGAACCGACCGGCGAGGGCGAACCGCTGGAGGACTCGGGCGAACCGCTCGTGCTGATGCCGACGACGGCCGGGACGGGCGCCGAAATCTCGCCCGTCGCCATCCTCTCGGTGCCCGAAAAGGAGATCAAGGAGGGCATCTCCTCGAACAACGTCCGCGCCGACGCCGCCGTCCTCGACCCGACGCTCACGACGACGCTCCCGCCGGATCTGACGGCGAAGACGGCGATGGACGCGCTCGGACACGCGATAGAGGGCTACACGACTCACGAGTACGACTCGCTGCTCCGACCGACCGACCCGGCCGAGCGACCGGTGTACGCCGGGCGGACGCCGCTGACGGAGATGTTCTCGGAGAAGGCCATCGACCTGCTGTCGAACAACGTCCGCACCGCCGTCCACAACGGCGACGACCTGGAGGCCCGCGAGAACATGCTGCAGGGGGCGCTCTTCGGCGCCATCGCGGGACTGACCGCGGGGGCGAGCCTCTGCCACGCGATGGCGTACCCCGTCGGCAACAAATACCACACGACGCACGGCGAGACCATCGCCGTCCTCACGCCGGCCAGCACCATCGACTACAACTCCGCGAGCGACCCCTCGCGGTTCGCGGACCTCGCGGAGATGTTCGGCGTCGACACCGACGGGATGACCGACCGGGAAGCCACGGACGCCCTGAAGGCCGAGTACGTCCAACTCCAACGCGACCTGAACGTCCTGCCGAGCGGCCTCGACGAACTGGCCGGCATCACCGAGGAGGACGTTGATTGGCTCGCGGAACAGACCGTCGAGACGCAGAAGCGCCTCCTGCGAACGAACCCCCGACCCGTCACCGAGGACGACGTGCGCGACGTCTTCCTCGACGCGCTTTACAACTGGGAGGAGACGTAGCGGACGTCACTTCCTCCGACGAGAAATTATTTTATAGTACACATTCTATCTTTCGCGACAGACTTATGTGGGTGTCTAGGGTGTGTGACGACAGAGACCTATGCAAGGGACTACCAATCACCCCTCCACCGGCCCGCGACCCGGCGCCTCACCCGAGGAGTTTCGACAGTCGCTCCGGGATGCCGCCGCCCTGCTCAACGACGACGCGGAGCGACCGGAGTCGCTCTTCGTCGCGGTGCAGTACCGCAACGGCACCGATTACGTCCACGCCCACGCCGACGGCGCGGACGGACAACTCGACTGGAAGGTGTACGACCTGCTCTCGCCGCTGGCCGTCCACGCCCAACAGGTCGCGGCGGCGGCGAACGCCGACCCAGAGGCGGTGTTAGAGTGCGCCGCGGAACTCATCGATAGCGTCGAGGACCCGGACAGAAGAGGCGAGTGAGGGGGGCGGCGGCCGGCCCGGTCGGACGACCACGGCGGAACCTCCGCGCCGATGTCGGTGTCGGGGCCGACGCCGGTAGGCGTCTACTCCGACGTTCGGCCCCGCGCGTTGACCGCCAGCACGGGTGCGTCGGACCGCCGGACGAGTTCCTCGGTCGTGCTTCCGAGCAGGTACCGGTCCAGCCCGGTCCGGCCGGCCGTCCCCATCGCCACGAGGTCGATATCCTCCCGGTCCACGTAGTCTAAGAGGGTCCGCGCGGCCGACCCGCGCCGGACGTCGGTGACCGCTTCGAGACCCCGTTCGCGCGCCCGGGAGGCCACTTCCTCGGTCGCCGTCTCGCCGTCGGCTTCGATGCGCGCGATGACGTCGTCGGGGAACGTGTAGGGGGCGCCCATCGTCATACTGCCGAGGTCGACGACGTTCACCGCGTGGACGCGCGCCCCCGTCGCCTCGGCGACGGCGAGGCCGTGGCCGACGGCCAACTCGGCGTACTCGCTCCCGTCGGTCGGGACGAGCACCTCCTCGTACCCGTCCGTCCCCCTCCCGTCGACCGCTCGGACCGTCAGCACCGGGACGTCGGACAGGCGGAGGACGCGTTCTGATACGCTCCCGGCGACGTAGCGCGTCAGTCCCGTCCGCCCGTGCGTCCCCATCACCACGAGGTCGATACCGTTTTCGCCGGCGTAGTCGAGAATCGCCTCGTCGGGTCGCCCTCGAACCACCGCTGTTTGGACCGCGTCGGCCCCCTCTACCGCGTCCGCCGCCGCTTCGACGGCGCGTTCCCCCTCGGCTTCCAACCGGGAGATGTACGTCTCGTCGACGCCGCCCGCGCCGAACGCGCCGGCGGCCGCCTGAACGTCGGCGACCGAGAGGAGGTGCACCGTCGCGTCGAACAGTCCGGCGAGGTAGCCGGCGTGCTCGGCGGCGCGACCCGCGTGTTCGCTTCCGTCGGTCGGAACGAGGATGGAGTCGTACATGGTCTTTCGTATGAATATGGGGCGGCCCGAGCATAAACCGTCGTGATGGTTTCCATGCCGTGGTAACTCTTGGCGTGTTAAAAATTTAGAAAATTGTGGAATTTCAGTGGTGGAGCTGCTCGGGAACGGGGCTGTCCTCGTCGCGGAGTCGCTCTATCAGCGACCGCTGGGCGGCCTCGTCCATTCCGTCGTAGCGGGCGGCGGCGTCGAGCACCATCGCCACGAGTTTCGGATCGCCGGGCGAGACGACGCTCGTGAGACCCTGCGCGGCGGCGAAGTCGAATCGCTCTCGAATCTCGTCGGGCGCGCCCACCGGTTCGTACCAGTTCGCGTACGGCCGGTCTTCCTCCGGGAGTTCCTCCGTCGACGGCCACGACCCCTTGGCGAACGCCTTGATGCCGAGCGTGCCGATTCCCTCCTCGTCGGCGCGTTCGAGGACGGCTTCGTAGTCGTACTCCTCGCCGTCCTTGCCGGCGACGACCGGGTTGAGGGGAAACATCAGCGATTCGAGGTCGTCGATACGGTCGACGGCGTCCAGAATTAGTCCCGGCGACCCGTGGCTCGTCAGTCCGATGTGGTCTATCAGCCCCTCGTCTCTCGCGTCGCGGAATGCTTCGAGCGCGCCCCCGTCGCTCGTTATCTCGTCCAGTTCCTCCTCGTACTCTAAGCCGTGCACCTGATAGAGGTCGATTTTCTCGACGCCGAGGCGGTCCAGCGAGCGTTCGAGCTTCCGCCGCGCCCCCTCGTAGTCCCGCTCTTGGGTCTTGCAGCCGAGGAATATCTCCTCGCGGTGCTGTCGGAGCTTCGGCCCGAGTTTCAGTTCCGCGTCGCCGTACGTCGGCGCCACGTCGAAGTGGTTCACCCCGCGGTCGAGGACGAGTTCGACCATCTGGTCGGCGCCCTCCTGTTCGAGCCAGTTCAGCGCTATCGCGCCGAACGTTGCAACGGTACTGTCGTGACCCGTCTGCCCGAGTGCGCGCGTCTGCATGGTCACTGCTAACGGACACAGTGCGAATAAACTGTGGGCCTTCGCTCGCCCGGTGTCTCCACCGCGCCGCCATGGCGCGATTCGAGACTTCTCCCTGACGGACGTCGGCGGCGTATCCATCGGGGAACATCCGAACTGGTCCGAGCAACGGTCGTCGAAGCGGAGTGAGACTTCGTCGCGGCCCACCGTCTAAAAATTTCTAAAAATTTTCCCGGAAGCCGAAGCACAATTTTCACAATTTCTAAAATGTATGACGTACTCCTCCGGTAGGCGACTGCGACGAATCTATCGACTAGCTGTCGCTCTCCACAGTGTAAACAGCGGACACGGTGGTGTACCGATTCGGCGTCGGTCTCCCGCAACGGAGGCGGTCGAACGCGCTCGGTCGTTCGGGACGGGTAGTAGTCCCGCCCGGTGCTCCGGTCCGTTCGGTTCGGTCCACCTGCTCGGTCTGGTCGGTAACTCGTCCGTCTTTACGACGCGCCTCACTCCCCCTGTTCGGCGAGTCGTCGCTCGAAGACCGCGGCCTTCTCGTCGAGGGCGTCCACCACCGCGCGCTCTCTCGCCTCGTCGTGGGCGTACGTCGGCGCGCAGACGTTGATCGAACCGCACACCGTTCCATCCGGTCCCGTGACGGGGATTCCTATCGTCCACATCCCCTCGATGGCCTCCCCGAAACTCGTGGCGTACCCCCGCTCTCGGACGGCTTCGAGTTCCCGCAGGAACTCGTCGGCGTCGGTGATGGTGTGTTCCGTCTGCGCGGGAAGCCCCCATCGGTCGAGTATCTCCCGGACCCGCACCTCGGAGTACTCCGAGAGGATGGACTTCCCCGAGGCGGTGCTGTGGACGTGGAACAGTCGACTGTCGACGAGCGAGGAGGCGGTGTTCGAGAACGTGGACACGTCGTACAGTGAGACGATGCGACCGTTCTCCTCGACGGTGAAATCCGCCTCTAGTTGCGTCTCGTCGGCCAGTTCCGGCACGACCGCTCTGGCCACCTCGTACGCCTCGTGCCGTTTGCGCGCGTAGTTTCCGAGGTGGTAGAGTTTCACGCCGACGTGGTAGGTGTCCCCCTCGCGGTTCAGATAGCCGTACCGCGAGAGCGTCTTCAGGTGGTTGTGGACGGTGCTCTTCGCCAGTCCCGTCTCCGCGGTCAGTTCGGCGAGGGTCGCGCCGTCGAGTTCGGTAACGTGTTCGACGACCCGAAGAGAAATGTCGGTCGTTTGGAGCGTATCCCCGGTTCTGCGCGGCTTCATGCCGTAGCTGTCATCGTGAGACTACTTATCAGTGTGTCTCTCGCGGCCTGATCGTTCCCGAGAGCAGAACGTTCCGTTCGTCCGAGCGGGTCCGTCAGGGAGGGAAACTCAGTCGTCCCCGAGGAGGTTCTCGAGGAGTCGGTCGCCGAACGCGACGACGACGGCCCCGCCGACGAGGTTGAACAGGAGGTCGAGAGCGGTGTCGCGGGCGCTGTAGGGGACGAGCACCGGGTCGACTCCGAGGCGGTCGGTGAGGGCGTGAACGCCGTACTCCAGGACCTCCCAGACGACGCCGCCGCCGATGAGGGCGACCGCGACCGTCCGCCGCGGGTCGCGGCCGCGGCGGTCGGCGACGACGTAGGCGATTCCGCCGAGGACCGTCGAGGAGAGAGTGTGCGTGAGGTGGTCCCACCACCACCAGCGGTCGTCGTCGTCGTAGAGGCCGAGCATTCCGACCGCGTGAGCCAACATCGCGACGGAGAGATACGTTCGTTGCCACCCGCGCAGGTCGACGTCGAAGCGCCGTTCGAGGAGACGCGGGAGGTACGTGAGGGCGAAGGCGGCGACGCCGTTCACGACCGCGCCGGGGTTCCGACGGCGGATTCCCGCGACGAACGCGGCGAGGATACCGGCGCGGATGCCGCACAGGACCGTTCGCTCGGATTTGCTCGTGTCGTCCACGTTTCGACCCTCGCGCGCGCACTGGATATTTGCTTCGTCGGGCGTCGCGTTGGTCCCCTCGCGGTCGGCCGAATCGACCGCGCGCCCCGACGGATAAACGGGGTCCGTGATGCACGTCAACACTGATTGTCTCTCGGCGTGAACGCCCGGCAGAGAATGAGCACGAGCGATGAGCGGTACGATGTCGCCGTCGTCGGCGTCGGCGGGATGGGCAGTGCGGCCGTCTCCCACCTCGCCGAGCGCGGACTGGACGTCGTCGGAATCGAGCGCTTCGACATCCCCCACGCGCAGGGTTCCTCGCACGGCGTCACGCGCATCATCCGGCGGGCCTACTACGAGCACCCCTCCTACATCCCGCTCATCGAACGCGCCTACGAACTGTGGGAGGAGTTAGACGAGGCGTCCGGCCGCGACATCCTGCACCGGACGGGCTCCATCGACGCCAGCGCGGCGGGCGACACGGTGTTCGAGGGGTCGAAACGCTCCTGCGAGGAGTACGATATCCCCTACGAGGAGCTGACGGGTGCGGAGGTGAACGAGCGATTCCCCGGCTACGAGTTGCCAGAGGACCACCGCGCCGTCTACCAGGAGGACGGGGGCTTTCTCGTCCCCGAACAGGCCATCATCGCGCACGCCGAGGCGGCGCAGGCCGCCGGCGCGGAGGTGCGCGCCCGCGAGTCCGTCCGCGACTGGGCGGAGACGTCCGACGGCGGCGTCCGCGTCTGGACCGACCGCGACACCTACGAGGCGGACGCGTTGATTCTCGCGGCGGGCGCGTGGAACTACAAGATGGCCGACGCCCTGGAGGGACTGGCCGTCCCCGAGCGACAGGCGCTGGCGTGGTTCCAACCCGAGGCGCCGTCGGACTTCCGCTCCGACAACCACCCGGTCTGGAACATCAGCGTCCCCGAGGGGCGCTTCTACGGCTTCCCCGTCCACGACGTGCCCGGATTCAAACTCGGCAAGTATCACCACCTCGACGAGCAGGTGGACCCCGACGACTACGACACCGACCCGACGCGCGCCGACGAGGAGGTGCTCAGAGATTTCACGGAGAAATACTTCCCCGAGGCGGCGGGGCCGACGATGGGGCTGTCGACGTGCATGTTCACGAACTCGCCGGACGAACACTTCATCCTCGATACCCTCCCGGACCATCCGCAGGTGGCCGTCGGCGCCGGTTTCTCGGGCCACGGATTCAAGTTCGCGAGCGTCATCGGCGAGATTCTCGCCGACCTGGCGGTCGACGGCGAGACGGAGCATCCGATAGAGATGTTCCGATTAGATCGGTTCGAGTAGGTTTCGGATCGACGGAGGGTGTAACCACCCGGTTCCGTCCGTTAGCGTCGGACTCTCCGTCAAGCCGCTGACTCGTCCCTGGACCCTCGAACGTGTTGGATCACTCGGTCGAGCGAGCCTCTCCGCCGCCGACGAGAGTTCAACGCGGCGGGAATTAGGGTACTACGGTTTGTTGTGGTGACGCCTACGGACCTCCTATGTCGAACAGTGCCTCGTTCGAAGTTGGTCCCCCCTACATATACGAGTGCACGGACTGCGGCGAACGCATCGAGGCGGACAGCAGTATCGGACAGCGTCCGGAGTGCGAAGGCGAGATGCGGAACCTCAGCAAGTCTAGCGGCCAGTGAGGTCCCCGCGGCGAACGGTCGCTGCCGCCGATTTTCGAACCGAGAACAGGTGTTGCTGACTACTCCGCCCCGAGTGCACACCCCCCATTCGGGCTATCTGCTTCGGCACGGCATTCGTCGCAGCGCTCGTGGGCGACGAACTAGACGCGACAGACGAGACGGTGATGCCGCTCTGTGCGGCGGTACCCTCGACGGGACGGTGCTCCAACCGATGCTCGTTCACGCGTTGACGGAGCGAGAGCAACTGCTCCGACCCGGGTCAGCATCGACAACGAGGCGATGGGGGCGAGCAACGCCCGGCCGCTCATCCGGTCGGTTCGAGACTGCGGCTACGGGGTCAGACACGCCAACGCCTGAGATCGACCCCTCGTTTCGTCTCCCGCCGCGAACCCAACCGTGTTCTCTCGCTCCGACACTCTTTCCACCGTCGAGTCGATACCGACGGGTGTGGACGCAGCGAACCGCCGCGCGGTTTCGCCGAAAATCGGACGATCAACCGCTTCGGAGGCGCACGTTCGCGTTAAAAAACACCGACATATGTCAACACCTATCTTTATCTTTCAGTACGATATCACGTACCGTGGATTGCGGAACCGTGGTCTCTAGTAGCACGAACTGAGGCTGTCGCTCAACCAGTTGCACGCGTGACCGATCGGAGTGGCCCAATCTCATATAACGCTGGATACGGATGCATGAATTCACAGGGTAGCAACAACGAGCACAGCGCGCAGGCCGGTCCGGGTCGGAACGCCCCCGTTCCGTTCGTCGCCGTTTCGACGCCGCTTCCCGAGTCGTTGCGGACGGACCGCGGACGCGCCGGTTCGACGGCCGGTCTATCGACAGCCACTATCGAGCGACAATCGCCTCGCAGCGCCGGAAATCAGAACATGAACGCACGCGAACACGGACGACACCGGACGGAGAGGGTACCGTATGGCGAGTAACGACGATACGAGTGGCGAGATGTCCGACGGACTGCAGGTCGAACTGTTCCACCCGGAATCGGACCGCGAACCTGGTGATACGAACATACAGGGGTTGGGGTTCGACGTTCACCCCGTCGTCTTCCCCGTCGCGCTGGTCATCATCGCGATGTTCGTCGTACTGACCCTGTTCTTCCAGGAGTTCGCGTCTCTCTTCGGGTTAGTGACCGCGGACGGCACCCTGATGACGGCCGGTGAGGCGTACGGTGCCATCCGGGGCTTCTTCGAGGGGAACTTCGGGTGGTTCTTCCTCCTCTCGGTGAACATCTTCATCGTGACGCTCCTGTACTTCGCGTTCAGCAAGTACGGGACGATTCGCCTCGGCGGCGTCGAGGCCGAAAAGGAGTTCAGCGACTTCTCGTGGATGGCGATGCTGTTCAGCGCCGGCATGGGCATCGGGCTCATGTTCTACAGCGTCTCCGAACCACTGTACTACTTCACCAACGTGCCGGGCTTCTTCGACGCGGAGGCGGGTTCCGGCGCCGCGGGGGCCGCCGCACTGGCGCAGACGTTCTTCCACTGGGGGATTCACCCGTGGGCCATCTACGGACTGGTCGGTCTCGGACTCGCGTTCTTCTCGTTCAACCGAGGCCTGCCGCTGACGTTCCGCTCTATCTTCTGGCCGCTCCTCGGCGAACGCATCTACGGTCCCATCGGGCACGCCATCGACCTCGTAACCGTGTTCGCGACGCTGTTCGGTCTCTCGACGTCGCTCGGTCTCGGCGTCAAGCAGGTCAACAGCGGCCTCTCGTACGTCTTCGGGAACGTACTCGGCATTTGGAACGTTCCGGTGGGAATCATCCCGCAGATACTCCTCATCGCCGGCATCACCGCCGTCGCGACGGCGTCCGTCGCGGCCGGCCTCGACGGCGGCGTCAAGAAACTGAGCACGGTGAACCTCTATCTGATGTTCGGCCTGCTCCTGTTCATGATCGTCGTCGGGCCGAGAGTGTTCATCTTCAGCGCGTGGATGCAGGGGCTCGGCACCTACTTCAGCAACCTCCCCGCGCTGTCGTTCTTCACGGGGACGATGGGTCCGGGCGACGCGACGGTGTCCGGATGGACGGTGTTCTACTGGGCGTGGTGGATCGCGTGGTCGCCGTTCGTCGGCATGTTCATCGCGCGCATCTCGAAGGGCCGGACGGTCAGGGAGTTCGTCGTCGGCGTGATGGTGCTGCCGTCGCTGTTCTCGACCATCTGGCTCTCGGCGTTCGGCGGAAGCGCGCTGTTCAACTCCCTGCGGGGTAACGGCGCCGCGATGGCGATATACAACGAGTCGGGACAGACGTTCGCGATGTTCGGCATGCTGAATCAGTTCCCGCTCGGCGCCGTCTCGGGACTGCTGGCGACGCTGCTCGTCATCACGTTCTTCGTCACCTCCTCGGACTCGGGGTCGCTCGTCGTCGACCACCTGACCTCCGGCGGCAAGCACGACGTGCCGAAGACCCAGCGCATCTTCTGGGCGACGACCGAGGGGGCTGTCGCGGCGCTGTTACTGTGGGGCGGCGGCCTCAACGCCTTGCAGACGGCCGCCATCGCCACGGGCTTCCCCTTCGCCGTCATCCTGGTGTTGATGTGCTATACGGTGTATCTCGGGTTGGACAACGAGTACGAACTCCTCCAGTCCGAGCAGTTCGCCGAGCGCATCGAGGATATGACCGACGACGAGGAGTTCGACGTGAAGACCTCGCGGCAGGACGTGGTCACCGACGTCACGGGGGACAGAGACGCCGAAGGGTCGGACTGAGTCAGACCCGGTCGCCGCCTCCGGTCTCCGTTCTCGCCGTCTCCCGCGTCCCTGCCTTTGGCGACAAGACTCTCTCGCCACCTCTGCGAAGCGTCCCCCGTTTACAAGTAGGCTGGCGACGAGTTCGAGACGATGCCGAAACCGCTGCCGACCGCTGCGGCCGCCCTCGTCGTCCTCCTGTTCGCCGTCGCGTTGGCGCTGATGGCGAGCGGCGACCTGCGGACGGCGGCGCTCTGCTTTCTCGCCGCGAGCCTCACCATCTACTTCAGAGAAACCTACCTTCTCGACGATTGAATCCGAGTGCCCGGGCGAAAACTCCGGCTACAGTTTGCTCGACTTCATCCGTTCGGTGATGACCGGGACGGTCGCGGTCCGCACCACCCTGTCCGTCGTTCCGCCGAGGAGCGTTCCGATCTTCCCGCGATAGGCCGACCCCATCACGATGGCGTCCATCCCCTCGTCGTCGGCGAAGTCGACGATGCGTTCGCTGACCGACCCGCTCCGAATCGACGTCTCGCAGTCGACATCGTGTTCGGCGGCGATGCCGCACAGGTCGTCGAGTACCCTCTCGCCGTACTGCTTGTACTCGGTTCGAAGCTGATCTTCGTCGTCCCGCAGCGACAGCGCTCGGGGGACGCCGGGCAGGTCGATGACGTAGAGACCGTGGACCGTCGACCCGAGTTCGGCCGCGAGTTCGATACCGTGTCTCGCCGCCATCTTTGCCTCTTCGCTTCCGTCGTAGGGTATCAGTATGTCCTCGTACATGGTGTCGCGGGTGTCGTCGCACCGTCGGGCGGTCGCGCGAGTCGACTCTCGGCCCCGGCGGTTCTCGTGACTCGGCGTTCGGCGCCGAGCACCGTGTAGCTTTCGACCGTTAGCGGTGCTCACGTGACTCCTGGCGTTCCGTCGACGCCGTTCGTTACGTCAGTACGGGTGTAACCGTGATCGAACATCTCGGGTGCTGCGGTCGCGTGCTCCGCCGCTATACCGTGCCATTCGTTCACGCTTAACTAGAGATTGGTCCACGGAACGACCGATCGACGGCGCGGTATTCTCTCGATACCGCCGAACGGGATGAGAGGCCTCGAACGCCCTCCGCCCGCGGTTACGTCGGAAGTGGCGGTATCCGTCCGGCCGTTCGTCTGAATACCACGTTAACGTCCAACACAAGACAGTACGCAGAGCAAAACTATACTGATAGACGAAAAACAGAACCGCGGAGACACGGCGCGACGCCGGGGTGGGGTGCCCGGTTCCGCGCTGAAAGGGAGACTCACGGGCCGTGGGAAGCCCGATTGGTGGGAGTGAAATCCGATGCAAGAGTTCACGCGACAGACGGTGATACAGTTCGATGGGGACAGCGAACCCGAGACGGGCGGCGATTCGGTTTCGGTACAGAAATCGGTCTCGCGGACGGGCGAGAAGGTGGTCGTCGAGTACGAACTCGCGGTCGAGCGCGAGACGCCGGTTTCGGTGCGGGTGGTCGACGCAATACCGGCGGACGAGCGGGTCTCTCGGTTCCGCGGCGACGTCCACTACTACGAACTCTCGGAGCGAGGGCTCGAACTGTACGCCGCGGTCGGACGCGACCCGGTGACTCGAGTCTCGGTCTCGTTTCACGGGCCGGCGACGGACGTCGACCGGTTCGACTCGACCCCGGACGTAGACCTGATACGGACGCTGCCGGCGGCCCTCGAAGACGATGCCGACCCCCGAGCGGTCGCCGCCGGCAACGCTGACGGTGACGATGACCGACCGGCCGTCGGCGTCGTCGCCACCGCCTCGAACGGCGACGCACTCGTTCGTACCGTGCTCCGGTCGCTGACGCGCGGCTTCGTCGTCCTCGTCGGTGACCGAGGCGACGCCGATAGGGAGGCGCTCCGTCTCTGCGAGCGGTTCGGTGCGACGCGCGTCTCGCTTCCGAGCGCGGACGACGAGGGGGACCTCCGACGCGTCCTCGCGGCCGCCGCACGGGCGCGGTCGCTCCCGGGCGTCGTCTTTCAGGAATCCCCGGACCGCCGAATCGACTTCGACCGGTCGCTCGCAGACTTCCGGCGGGCGGGGGAGCGATCGATCACTGCGCGCTACGAGGGCGACAGCGACGCACGAGACGCTTCGGCGTCTCTCGCCGTCGGCATCCTCGCCCGTGACGAGGCCGACCGCATCGGCGACGCCGTCGCCACCGCGCAACTGTTCGCCGACGAGGTCATCGTCGTCGACGAGAACAGCGCCGACGGAACGGGCAACAGAGCAACCGCGGCGGGGGCGACGGTACGGCGGACGGAAGGCGACCGACGATCCAGCGAGGCGTTCCGCTCGCTGTTCCGGACGGTCGCCGAACGGGACGTCGATGCCCTCGCCGTCGTCGAGGCGGACGGTCGGTACGATATCGGCGATCTCCCCCGACTCCTCGAAGACCACCGACAGGCCGACGCGGAGATCACGGTCGGACGCCGGTCCGAGGAGCCGTCCCGGTCCGACGTTTTTTCACTCCGGTCGCTTCGACGGTGGGCGGCGACCCGCCCTGCGCTCGCGGGGCGCGGCGCCGTTCGGCTCCACCCGCTCGCCGCGGGGTTTCGGAGCGGGCTCCACATCTACGACCGCCGGGCGCTGGCGTCGCTGGCGGCGGACGAGTCCGTTCGCGAGGCGTCCGATATCGGCGCCGGGGTCCTCTCTCACGCTGCAAAGTGCGGTTACCGCGTCCGGGAAGTCGGCGACTAGGACGTGACTCCGGGCGAGCAGCGTTCGGCGCCCGACGAGCGCGAGTTCGTCGAACGTTCCGTCCGGGCGACCGACCGCGCCCGCCTTCCGGTCGGTCTCGCCGCTTCCGGGTTCGCGAGCGCCCTCGCCGGTCTGGGTCTCGCCTACCGGTCGCTCCGGCAGTACCAGTATCTTCTCACCAATCTCCTCCCGGTCGAGACGACGGCGGCGTCGGCGTGTCTCGCCCCCCCGGGCGTGCTCGCCTGCATCACCGCCGCCCTCCACTCGCTCGATTCGAATCGGTGACCCGGTGCTCACTCGAGGGCGATCGAGGCGGCAGGCGACTGCGAGGTGCGCGCGCCCCCGCGTATCGCGCCTCAGAGGTCGCCGTTGATGGCGTCTGCGACCCGCTGGCGGTCGAACAACTGCTCGCCGTCGGGGAGTTCGGGATAGGGCCCCCCGGCGTACGTCGGCCACTCGCCGAATCGGTCGGGGTACAACTGTTTGGCCGTCATCTCCAACTGGAAGAGGTTGAGAATCGGCCCCTGATAGCGCGCGGCCTGCGCGTACACGCGGTCGTTCTGCACCGCCGAGAGCTGACTCGCGACCGGGTCGTCTTCGAGGCTCTGCCGCACCGCCGCCATGTCGGTGCTGGGGGCCATTCCGCCGTTGCCGAGGATGACATCGGGGTCGGCCTCCAACAGGCCCTCGATGTCGACGGTGTCGCCCGAGGAGACGTCGTCGCCGAACGCCTCGACGGGCTTGAGTGGCCGCGTGTGCGCCGTGAGGGTGCCCGGGTTCGTCACCTTGTACACGTATATCTGATCGAAGTCGTTCGGCATGGCCATCACCACCGACGGCCGCTCGTTTTCGGGCGGGAGGTCGGACTCGATAGTGTCGAGCAGTCCCGCGTGTACCTCCGCGAGTGCGTCGTACTGCGCCTTCGCGTCGAACACCTGCGCCACCTTCTCGAACATCTCCCAGAGCCCGTAGTACTCGTAGCGGTCGGCCCACTCCTTCGGCGGCTTCTGGTGTCGAGCGCTGTAGGCGTTCCCGAACCACGGGCTGACGTTCTCGGTTATCTCCTCGATGTCGTCCATCCCCCACTTGTCCTCCGCGAAGACGCTCGCCGGGTCCGCGAGGTGGACGTCCGCGTCCAGCTCGTACAGTTTCTCCTTGCTCGGCGTCCACGAGGAGTACAGCCCTGTCCAGTCGAGTTCGACGCCGTCGAGTCGCGGCGTGAACTGGTTCCACACCCCGCCGTAGTAGTCCGGCGCGTGCATTGCGTTCACGTCGTTTCCGCGGCCGAGCGCGAACGCCATTCCGGCCAGGTGGGTCAGACGAGTGAAGATGGTCTCGGGGACGGCGTCGAACGCGACCTCGCCCATCGGCGCCATCGACACCGAGTACGATTCGCCCGCCGACGTCGTCTCGTCCTCGTCCTCGGTCTCGCTCGCTTCCAAATCAGTCTCCGCCCCCGACGCCGTCGTCGCGGCGCCCGTCGTCGACTCCGCGGTCGGCCCCGCGCCGTCTCCGCCCGTACATCCCGCCAACAGTGACCCGCCGACGACTGCGCCGCCGAGGCGGAGGTACCGCCGCCTCGTCGGGCCGTCTCGCCCGGTCAGTTTTTCGCGCATGGTTTTAGGCCCGCCTAAAGATGTATAGTCGCTTCGGTGTTCGGGTGACCCGAAAGAGGCTCGAACCGGGCGGCGGCGCGGGGCGTCGAAAAAGAACCGCGAAAAAGAGAGACGAGGCGCGAGTCTACCGTTCGTCGCGGCCGCGCGCCCGCCAGCCGACCAACAGGGTCATCGCCACGAGCGTGACGAGGAAGCCGAAACCGGGGGTGCTCCCGCCGGTCGTGGTCGCCGGTTCCGTCGATTCCGCGGACGGGGTCGTCGGCGCGGACGTCTCGGTGGTCGGCGTCGCGGACTGCGTGGTCGTCGCGTCGGCCGTCGACGCTTCGGTCGCCGTCTCGGTCGACGCGTTCTCCGTGACGGTCACGGTGCCGGCCGCAGCGTCGTTGACCGCGAGGGCGTACGTACCCGGCGCGTCGAAGCTAACCGAGAAGTTGACCGTGCGCGTCTCTCCGGCCTCGACTTCGACGGTCTGTTCGTCGCCCGTCTCGTTGCCGTCGATGCCGAGTCGAACGTCCATCTCACCGTCGGCGTCGCCGGTGTTCTCGACGACGGCCGAAACCGTCACCGTCGTGCCGACGCTTCCGTTCGTCGCGTTGAGCCGCACCGACTCGATGGCGAGCGACGACTCCGCGGGCGCAGAGTAGCCACCGCCGCTGCTACTACTGCTTCCGCTGTCGTCGTCATCGTCGTCGTTACCGCTCGCGTCGTTTTCGTCGTCTTGGTCCGGCGACGATTCGGTCGGGGTGGGCTCCTCTGTCGGAGTGGGTTGTTCGGTCGTTGGCTGTGCCGTCGTAGGTTGCTCGGTCGTGGTGGTGGGTTGCTCGGTCGTCGTTTCGGGCTGTTCGGTGGTAGTGGGCTCTTCAGTTGTCGTAGTCGTCGGTTCTTCCGTGGTGGTGGTGGGTTGTTCGGTGGTAGTCGTCGGTTCTTCCGTGGTGGTGGTGGGTTGTTCGGTGGTAGTNTCGGTTCTTCCGTGGTGGTGGTGGGTTGTTCGGTGGTAGTCGTCGGTTCTTCCGTGGTGGTGGTGGGTTGTTCGGTGGTAGTCGTCGGTGCTTCGGTCGTGGGTGCGGGCGTCTCTGTCTCCGTCTCCGTTTCCGCCTCCTCGACGCTCACGGTCACGTCGTTGATCGTCTGCGGGACGAACGTCTGTCCGCCGTCGGTGGCGAACTTCGTCTCGGACTCCTCGAACGAGAGCACGGCGCTTTCGCCGGCCTCGCCGACCACCGTCAGCGTGATTTCGGCCAGGACGGGATCGTCGCCGTCCGAAGCGCGAATCTGGTTGAACGCGACGGTGCCGCTCTCGTTGTCCACGTTCGAGACCGGGGCGGCGAAGTCGTCGCTCCCCGATACCTCCTCGACCCGTACGACGGCGGGGTCGAAAGTGAGTCTGGTCTGATACCCGCTCACCGACGACGCGTTCGCCCACACGCTCACCGTGACGGTCTCGCCCGGTTCCGCGGTTATCGTTCCGTTCGGTGCCGCCGTCGCTTCCTCGCCGACACTGATCGTTGCTGCCGTCGTCGTCGGTTGCGTCACCGTCGCGGCCCCGACCGGGATGATGGCGACCACCATCAGCAGGGCGCAGACGGCCAACACGTTGATTCGCTCGCTCATTGTCCTTCCTCGCTGATATTTCTCGCACCGATCGCATCGCCGATATCCACGTCACCGTCGCCGTCGACGTCCGCCGCGTCGGCGTCGATGTCGACGTCCTCGCCCGCCACCGACCGCTGAATGGCTTCGACGTCCTCCTCGTCGACGTCGCCGTCGCCGTCGACGTCGCCGGTCACGGTGTCGTCGCCGCCTCCGCCCCCGTCGGATGCGGTGTACTGGACGGTGAGGCGGGGCGGGTTGTCGCTCTCCGCCGTCTTGAGGTCGCAGCCGTCCGGCCCGGTGGGGGCGAACGCCCACCCGAGGTTCCGGTCGCCGTCGACCCACGCCTGTACGCTCTGCGTGACGTCGACGGCGAACATCCCTACTTCGACGGGACCGGTCTCGGCCACGGCGTCGGACGCCGCGTCCGTTCCGTCGGTTCGAATGCCGCCGCCGACCGAGTCCCAGGTGTCGCCGTCGTCCCACCCGGTTCGCATCTGATGCACCGTCGCTCCGTCGCCGTCGTTCACGCACTCGAGAACCAGCGTGGCGGCGTCGACGGTCGAACCGGCGGGAATCTGTCCGTCGCCGTCGCCGACGACGTCGTCGAATCGGAGGAGCGCCTGCGCGGCGCTCCCCGAGTTCGGCGGTTCGTCGCTGTCGACGACCATCGTCTCGTCGCTCCCGAACGCCGTCATCGGGTCGGATTCGTAGAGCGTGGTGTCGACCGTGCCGCCGTAGCCGTCGGCTCCCTGCTGGAACGCGGTTTCCGGCGACTCCGCGGACTCGCTTCCGAAGCGGGCGTCGAAGTCGAGGTCGAAGCCGAACGTGCTGTCCTCGTCGTCTTCAACTCCGGTGACTGGGGAGTACGTGCGCATCTGAATGCGGTCGGGCGCGTCACTGCTCCCGCCCTCGCCGGGTTGGAACTCGATCTGCCGGAGGAGCCCGTGACCGCCGTCTTCTCGCGCCTGGTAGTTCGCCAGCATCTCGTACACTTCCTCGCCGGACTCGTTCGTCGAGATTTGGTCGGCCTCGGCGTCTTCTTTATACCAGTGGCCGCAGAGGACCATGAACACCTGCGCGTTCGGCGCGACGAGTTCCTCCCAGACCGTCTGACCCGAGTTTCCGTCTTTGTCCCCTTTCTCCTGGACTCTGTCGAGTCGAGCCGGGGGGTTTCGAAGGTACGAGTGCGTGGTGAGGATGGTCGCCCGGTCGGGGTGCTCGTCGAGCACCTGCTGGGCCCACCCGAGGGGCGTCGACGGGTCGTCGACGCTCCCCGGCGGTTCCCACTCCAAGGCGAGGTGGAGGAAGTCGTACCCGCCCGCGGAGAACAACTGGTAGGTGTTGAGGTCGTCGCGGTTCGGGTCGCCGTTCGTGGGTCCCGCGCCCCCGAAGTACTCCCGCGCCTCGTACCTCGACGCGCCGAAGTACTCCTTGTAGTTCGCGATCGACGAACTCCGCTCCATGTTCTCCTCCCAGTCGTGGTTGCCGGGAACGGTTGAGTAGGGAACGACGCCGTCGAGCGTCGACATGGCATCGTCCATGTGTTCCCACTCTGCGATGGTGTCAGCGTTCTCGACCACGTCGCCGACGTGGCTCACGAAGGCGATGTTCTCCTTCTCTTCGGTGTGATTATCGGCGATCCACTGCGTCATCTCGGCGGGGTACCGCGTCATGTCCCGGGCGTAGAACTGCGTGTCGGGCAGGGTGACGACCGACCACGACTCGTCGCTCTGCGCGGCCATCCCCGTCGACGCGCCGAATCCCGCCAGTCCCGCACTGACCCCGAGGGCCTTCAGCACCGTTCGCCGCGTGGCAGTCAGTCCCGCCGGGTCCCCGTCGGAGTCGTTCGCTTGTAATCGTCTCATGGATTGGTTCTTACTCAGTATATTCGCCATTTTTGAAGGATAGTTATACGTCTGTTAGGTGGGTTCTCGGGGCGTGTAGCGGCGGATGGGCCGCTGACAGACCGTTTCCCCTCCTGAGAGAATCTCGATAGGACGCGGCTGACGGAACCGAAACCGGCCACTAAGGAGGTTACCGTTCGCGGTCCTGACCGCTTCGCGACGCCGATTCGCGGTTATCGACGCAGTACCGGTCTCGGCTACGTTCGATATCGGGTCGTCCGGCGACACTCCCGATAAGAGGGAGATAACAAGGGGGACGGCGACGGATATCTCCTCGATAACGGTCGCTTCGTCGACTCTCCGCTACTCGTCCGGCGATTCGACGAACGCCCGCGTCAGCGACGCGATTTCCGACCGGAACGTCGCCATGTCCACGTCGCTCTCGCGGTGGTCCAGCCGTCGGTGTTGCTCGCGAACGATGGCTTCGAGCACCCGGTCGTACAGCACGTCCACCGTCACGGTCCATCCCATCGCCTCGATTCGGTCCGCGACTCGCTCGAACCGCCGCCGCGTCGCGCACTCCCGCGCGAACGCTTCGGCCGAGACGTCGATAGGGTCCGGGTCTCGTTCGCTGAACTCGGGATGCCGCAGTTTAGCGCGTCCGCCGCGCTTGTTCCGAACCAGGACGCCCTTCGCCGGCCCGTCGTACCACGCCGACCGGGGAACCGCATACGAGTCGGGGTCGAAATCGCGCGTGTTTCGCTCCCGTTCGAGGGCGTTCACGGGACGAAGACCGAGGCGTTCGAATATCTTCTCGGCGGTGTCGGGCGGTCGGAACCCGTCGGCCGATGCCGACCAGACGTCGACGCCGAGAAACGAGGGGATGCGCTCCCAATCGTACTCCAGCGACTGCCGCTGGGTTGACTGCCCGAAGAAGACCACGTCTCTCGGGTCGGCGACGGCGTCTCGAAGCGCACTGCGGTCGAGGTTCTCGCGGACGTGCCGGACGGCGTGTTGGTACGACGCGGGCATGTCGTCGGAGTCGTCGTAGACGCGGGTCTCGTCGCCGAAGCGGAGGACGCCGTCGTCGTCGAGTCGGAAACGCAACCCGGCACCGTCGATCAGTTCGAGCAACCAGAGGTGACCCCGTTCGAACGTCTCGGCGGGCGCGTCAGCGGCGGTCGGTGTCGTCGGAAAGTCCTTCATGGTGGATCTGTCGTTCGAACGGCTGACGGTCGACGTTCGTCTCGCGCCGGGAAAAACCACACCCACACCCGGCCGCGGCGCCGGTCGGAGTGCTACTACGAAGCTCTATGACGACCCGTCGAGCACCGGTACGATAGAACATGGCAGACGAGATCTCGCTCGACGTACTGTACGAGGTATCGGTGGCGGACGCGATGCGACAACTGCGAGCGGTACCGGTCGCGACGGGCGGTAACGGTCCCGACGCACTCCTCTGCGTCCACAGCGCTCACCCCGGTGTCGACCCGGGGCAGAACCACTTCACCCTCCCGACGGATACGCTGAAACTAACGCTCGTCACGGCCGACGAGACGGTCGCGTGGACGCACGACGTCGGTGACGGAATCGTTCCGGGGGTGTGGTTCTGCCCCGTCTTCCCGTTCGACCTCGACGGCGACGGCGTCGAGGAGATCTGGTACGTCGACACGGTCGACCCGGACCACCCGTTCTCCCTCGACGGCCACCGACTCGCGCGCATCGACGCGGCGACCGGCGAGACGACCGGCACGTGGGACTGGCCGGACTACCCCTACGAACCGATGAGCATGGCCTATCGGAACTTCATATTCGGCGGACACGTTCGAGGGGATCCCGTTCTGGTCACCGCACAGGGTACGTACCGGGAGATGAAGCTCCAGGGCTGGAACCCCGACCTGAGTCGACGGTGGGAGACGACGTTCGCGCGCGAGGACCCGGGCGCGCAGGGGAGTCACCAATGTCCGGTGTTGGATATCGACGGCGACGGCGTCGACGAGGTGCTCTGGGGCGAACGACTTCTCGAACTCGACGCGGGCGAGCAACTGTGGTGTGCGGACCGGGACAGTTGGTCGGGACACTCCGACATCGTGCAACCGACGTTGGACCACCGGACCGGAGAGTGGACGGTGTTCACCTGCCGGGAATCGCACGTCGAGGAACCGCCGCGGGTCGTCGCGTACGACGCGTCGGGCGAACGGGTGTGGACGGCGCTCGAAGAGGGACACATGCACACCGGGTGGACGGCGCGACTCGGCGAACACGGTCGAGTGGCGATGGCCGGCGCGAACAAACACGCCGCCTACGAGGAGATGGACGAGTACGCGTGGGACGCGTTCACCGGCGAGGAACGAGAACTCGATTACCCGGTGTACTCGACGCTTCCGGTCGACCTCGACGGGAACGGCACCCACGACCTCGTGTACGAGATGTTCGACCGGGAGGGACTTGTCGTCGACCACCGCGGCGAGGAACTCGGTCGCGTCGACGGGCGCGTGGCTCGCTTCCCGCCGTCGAAGCTGTTCGACTTCCCGGGCGAGCAGATACTCGCGTACACGGCGGACGGGCGCGTCCGATTGTGGGGTGATTCGAACGCCGCCGACGGCGACGCCGCTCGAAGGCGGTACGAACGCCCGTACTATCGAAAGGCCCAGCGACTGGCGTCGGTCGGGTACAACTGGCGGAACGTGGCCGGAGTCTAAGCGCCTACGAACGAGAGGGCCGCGACGTCACCGTTCGTCCGACGGACACCGGAGAAGCGTCTCGCCGCCGGACGCTTCGACGACCGTTCCGTCATCGGTCGTCTCGAACGAGATACCCGGGTCGGCGTCCCACGCGGCCTCCGGACTGGGGCTGGCGGCGACGGCGGACCCGAGCCAGTGTCTGCCCGGGTCGTGCGTCGACCGAAGCGTCGGTACCACGGTCCGCGGGTGGTAGAGGTTGGTGTTGGGTTCCGCCTCGACCACCGCGGGCGCGCGGTCACCGAACCCGTCGACGATTCCGCTCACGCCGTTGGGGTACCGCGCGACTGCGGCCCCGTCTCGCGCGCGGTGGACGGCCGCGTCCCCGTCGTCGCCGGTTCTGTCGAGAGCGAACCCGCCCTCCTCGGCGCGGACGGCCCGGTCGGTCTCGATTCGATGGACTCGCACGTGCCACGGAAGCGCGGGCGCGAGCCACGTTCGGACCCGGACCGACTCCCACGGCTCCCATCGGAAGGAGAGCGTCGTTCCGTCCATCTCCGTCGCCGTGGCCTCTTGAGGAGTGGCGTACCCCGACCCGTCGAGGCTGAGTGCGAGTGCGCTGTCGTGACCCCCTCGACCCGCGCCCGGCAGCCGGCTCGCGACCGAGAACCCGAACCGCGCGGAGTAGGCGAACTTGGTGTACTTCTCGTGGCCGTGAACGCTCGTCTGGGGGAGCGACAGGGCGAACAAGTGCTCTCCCCCTTCGCTCCGACAGAGCAGTTTGCCGGCCTCGGGTTGGGGGGTGACGTCGGGCAGGTCGGGGAGGGGCTCCTCTTCGGCCTGCCAGAACGGGTGGCCGGCGTTGAGCGCGAGCGGAAAGAACGCCTTGAGCGCCCAGTACGGGGAGTTCGGCGAGTTGTAGCTCTCGGACACCTTCAGGGTGGGGTAGCGGTAGCCCACCGACAGCAGTCCGCCGTCGGTGAATATCGGCTGGTCGAGCCACCAGCGAACGTTGCGCGCCCACAACCCCCTGACGACGCCCCAAGAGAGCGAGTCGGGTTTCGCGTCCGCGAACGCGAGTCCGCCCCAGAACGCGGCCTGTGCGAACCGATACGTCAGGCTCCGACCGTAGGGTATCGCGCGGCCCGCGTCGTCGAACCAGTGGACGTGTTGCGTCGCGAACTCCCTCGCGCGGGCGCGGAACCGCTCGGCTCGTTCGGAGTCGCCGTCGGCCATCGCGGCGTCGAGGAGACCGTAAAACTGCATCGCCCACGGGAGGTAGTAGTCGACGGGACTCTCGTCTCCCTCCCCCGACGGCCCGTCGGTGTACCATCCGCCGCCGCGGTGGAACGACTCGAGTCGGTCGAGCGACGATTCGGTGCGCTCGGCGTCGTGGGGCGCTCCGACCGACCGAAGGCCCCGATTCACCATCACCCGGAAGAACAGCCAGTTGCAGTCGTGCAGTTCGGCGTCGTTTATCTGGTCGAGCCACGTCACCAGCCGCTCGCGCTCGGCGTGCGAGAGCGGCTCCCACAGGTGCTCGGGAACGAGCGCGAGCCCGACGCCGATGGCCGCCATCTCGACGTGCTTCTGCGAGTAGTCCCCCGCGGCCCCCCAGTACTCCTCGTGCTCCGGGTCTGTGCCGTTGACGAGGCCCTCTCGAATCTGTGGCCAGCGCCCGAACTCGGCCTGAACGCCGAGCGGGACCGCTCCCCACAGCAGGCGCGAGAACCCCTCCAGTTCGGCCGCGGCGTCGGGGAAGTGAGCGCCCGTCGCCGTGGGTCGAATCCGCGCGTTGCCCGGACTGACGTGGTCGAACAGCGGCTCGATCAGTTGCGCGGCGGTCCGTTGGAACTCGGTGCGCGTCCGGGGAGAGACGCCCACCGGGTTCGACCCTATGGGATTCATACTCGCACGTACACGATTTGTCACATAAGTGTGGTGTCGAGTCCGGGCGGACGACGGCGCTCACTCGTCACGCCGTAGATACCGCCTCGCCGCCTCGACGGTCAGCGGGAGCTTCTCTCGCTCGACGAGTCCCTCGAACAGTCGGACCGTGGCGGGCGGACGCAGACCGTGGTCTCTCAGTAGCGTCCGGTCGGTGAGTATCTCTCGGACGGGCCCGTCCGCGGCTATCGACCCGTTCCGACTCACGAGCACGACCCGCTCTGCCACCTCGGGAACGGCGTCGAGCGACGGGGTGAACCACAGGAGGGTCCCGTCGCGGTCGGTCACAGACTCGCGGATACGTTCTCTGTACCGAGCGTCCACGGCGCCGAACGGTTCGTCCAAGAGGAGCACCTCGGGGTCGAACGCGAGCACGCTCGCCACCGCGGCCCGCTGTTTCTCGCCGCCGGAGAGGCGGAACGGCGGGCGGTCGAGCAGGTCCTCCAGTCCGAGTTCGGCCGCCAGCGCGTCCACGCGCCGCCGCGCCGTCTCCCGGGGCTGTCCGAGTTGGGCGGGGCCGTACTCGATGTCCTCGCGGACGGTCGTGTTGAACAGGTAGTCGTCGGGGTCCTGAAGCAGCACGCCGAGTCGGTCCCGGACCGCCTCCGCGTCGCTCGTCTCCCCGAAGTACGTCACCGCCCCCGCGGTCGGTTCGACGAGGCCGCCGAGCGCGAGTTGGAGCGTGCTCTTGCCCGACCCGTTCGCTCCGACGACGGCGACGCGCTCTCCCCGGTCGACGGTGAGGTCGACGTCCCGAATCGCGGTCGTTCCGTCGGGGTACTCGTGCGTCAGCCCGCGGGCTTCGATCACGGGAGCCATCGAACCACCCCCGCTCCGACGACGGCGGCGACGGCGCACGCGCTCAGGGCGTAGTCGTATCCGTCGACGGCGCGGGGTCGACCGTACGGCGACGGCGGTCGAGCGCCCCCCCGCGCCCGCATCCCGCGACCGACGCGCTCCCCGCGGTCCAGCGTCCGCAGCAGGAACGTCCCCGCCAACCGCTTCGCGTCGCGCCACTCGCTCCGGGCGCCCGCGGAGTCCGTCGTCCGACTGTCCCGCGCCAGCACCAACCGCTGCAGTTCGTCGAAAAAGAGGAACAGATACCGGTAGGTGACCGCGAGGACCCACACGAGCGCGACCGGCACTCGGAGCTCCCGCATCGCGGCGACGAGCGCCGAGAACGGCGTCGTCACGGTGAGAAGCGAGAGGAGCGCCACGCCCACCCAGACGCGCAGCGTGAACCGGACGACGTAGGCGACGCCGGCGTCGGTGACCGCGACGCCGAGCACGCTCGCGAGCGCGTCGCCGGGCAGCAGGACGGCCTGCGGGAGGACGACCACCGCGGCCGCCGCCGGGACGACCGCCGAACGCGCGAGCAATTCCCGGAGCGGGACCGAAGACAGGAGCGCGAGGGCGACGGTCACGACGCCGAGACCGAGACTCACCGCGGGCGTTCGCGCGAGCATCACGGCCAGCGCGAACCCGCCGAGCGACAGGAGCGTCACGCGGGGGTCGCGCCCCTGCAGAAATCCGTCTTCGGCGGCGACCTGTTCGGCCGCGAAGACGGCTCGGAGCGCGCCGGAGATGGACTCGACCGTGCGGGCGAGCGCGCCGGTCACCGTTCGAGGAGGCGGCCCGCGCCGACGGCGACTGCGAGCGTGAGCGCCGTCCCGACGACGGCGGACGCGAGCGTCCCGAGCGACGACCCGAGGCCGGGCACCGAGTAGTCCGGGAGGACGCCCGAGATGGTCGGATTGGCCGCGTCGGCGGCGCCCGTCTCCTCGGCGGCGCGTTCGAGCGGTTCGACGTATCCGACCGCGCCCGCCGCCCACCCGAACACCGGCGCGAGGGCGACGAGAACGAGGAGGCCGACCATCGCCCGCCGGACCCACGGCTTCTCCGAAACCGCGCTCACAATCCGACCCCCGAGGCGTGCTCGTCGTCGCGCCGGCCGAGCACCAGGTCCGGCCGGGCGTCCGCGACGTAGCCGTAGACGGCGGCCGTGATGGCGCCCTCCACGACCCCCAACAGCGCGTGACCGACGACCATGATGGTGACCGTCGTTCCGAGTTCGTACGCGAACGCCGACGACGCTCCGACGCCGACGCCGACGACGAACGCCGAGAGGGTGACCGCACCCCACCCGGCCAGGAACGCGGCGCCCGACTCGTGGACGTTCCTACAGGCGCGGAACAGCGCGTAGCCGACGAGCACGTCGACGACGGCCATCGCGAACAGGTTCGCGCCGAGTGCGATGATGCCACCGTCGCCGAACACGAGCGCCTGAATCGCGACCACGGCGGTCATCGCGAGGACGCCGAGCGACGGACCCAAGAGAATGCCGGCGAACGCGCCGCCGACGAAGTGAGCGCTCGTTCCCCCCGGTATCGGCCAGTTAAGCATCTGGGCGGCGAAGATGCCGGCGGCGACCACGCCCAGAAGCGGCGTCCGCTCGTCGCCGAGTTCGTCGCGCGCGCGTTTGATTGCGACCCCGACGGCCGCGCCCGAACCGAGCCAGAACAGTCCCGCTACCCACGGGTCGAGAAATCCGTCCGGAATGTGCATTCGTACCGCTGTCGTCGCTCAGCGCAGAAATAATACTTTTGCTCGAAATCGTAATACTCTCCGACGGCCCGCGGCGCTCGCTGCCAATCGTTAAAGGCTCCCTGCCGAAACACGGGGTCATGAGCCGAGCCAACGACCGGATGAGCGTCACTCTCCCGCCGCAGTTGCTCGCGGAACTGGACGGCGTGGTCGAGGCGGGCGAGTACGGCAGTCGCTCCGAGGCCGCCAGAGATGCGCTCCGCGCGTTCGTCACGGAGTTCAACCGACAGACCGGGCTGTCCGGGTCGCTCAGCGGAACGGTGGTCGTTCTCTACGAACACGACCACAGCGGGGTGACAGAACGGATGACCGACCTGCAACACGACTTTTCGGACACCATCATCGCCGTCCACCACGTCCACCTCAGCGACCACCTCTGTCTGGAATCCATCGCCGTCGACGGCACCGGCGAGCGAATCGAAACGCTGCTCTCGAAGCTTCGGCCCCTGAAGGGCGTCCATCGCGTCAAACTCACCGTCGTCGAAGCAGACCGGTGACGCCGAGCGTTCGAACCGAACGACCCGAGCGTCGGTCGGACCCCCTCCCCGGGAACCTTTCCGACCGACGGGACCGCTCAGCGGCGGTAAGCCGCCCGAGCGCCGCTACTGATTGATGACGACGATAGCGGCCAACGCCAGACAGATACCGGCGATTTTGTTCACCGATAGCGGTTCACCGAGGACGAGGACGCTGATGACCGCCGTGATGACGAAGTACATCCCGCCGAGGGTGGTGACGAGGGCCGTCGACCCGACGGAGACCCCGATGTACGTCGCGACGACGCCGGTTACCGCTCCGAGGCCGGCGAGAGAGGACAGCACCACTCCGCGCTCCGTGACGGCGAGCGAGACGTCGGAGACGAGGACGTAGATGCCCGCCACGATGGTCGCGACGAAGTACGTGATGAACGCGGCCATCTCGGGGTCTATCGAGTCCGAGGCGGCGTCGCCCAGTACGATCCAGATTCCCCACGCGAACATCGTTATCACCCCGTACAGGATTCCCGGGTTCATCGGTACTCGCTCACCCTCGTCGCTCCCTGCTCGCTCGGCGCACGCCCCGTCGGGGCCGTCGGACTACCCATTATCTCGGCCTTGCTCTGCCGGATAGTAAGTGTCCGGGGTAACAGCAGGCGGTGTTTATCCCTGTTCAGCGTTCCTCCGAAGAGTCCGTCCGCTCCCCCCTCCGGATGACGAAGCGACGCGCCCGGTCGCGGACGGCCGTGATCCGACCTCAGAGGTGCGGCAGCACGTCCTCGCCCAGTCGTTCGAGACTCCGGGTCATCTTCTCGGTCTCGACTCCGGGGTAGTACGACCGGAAGACGAAGTGGATGTCGTCGCCGAGGGCGTCGCGGTACGTTTCGAGGTCCTCGACGACGTCCTCCGCTGTTCCGACGAGCGCCGCGTCTTCGAGGTCCCGCCTCCGCCCTTCGGGGAGTTCGTCGATGGACTCCTCCTCGGCCCACTCCTGGTACTTGCGCTGCTGATAGAAGTAGCTCTCTCGGACGGTCTCCCACGCCTCCTCGTAGCTGTCGCCGACGAACCCGTACTGAATCACGTAGAACGTGAAGTCGCCGTCGATGCCCTCCGTTTCCCGCACGCGCTCGATGTCCTCCTTGCGCTTTCGGATGTCATCGACCGAAAGCGCCTCGTTGGCGCACCAGCCGTCGGCCATGCGGGCCGCGCGCCGGACGGCGGGTTTCGCCACCGCGCCGAGCACGAGTCGCGGCGGCGAGTCCGGCGTCGGCGTCACCGTCGTCTCCGGCGAGACGGGGTGGAATTCGGGGTCGTAGTCCAGCGGTCCCGGTTCCCACGCGTCGCGGAGCAGGCGGACGGCGTCCTCGGTCCGGTCGGTGCGCTCGTCCTTCGGGACGCCGAACTCTCGGAACTCCTCGTCCAAGTAGCCGATGGAGAGACCGAGGGTGAGTCGCCCGTTCGAGAGCGCCTGGACCGTCGCAGAATCCTCTGCGAGGCGGACCGAATCGTAGAGCGGCGCGAGCGCGACTCCTGACCCGAGTTCCACGTCGTCGGTCCGAGCCGCGAGCGCGCTGAGCGCGGGCATCGTCCCGGAGAGGTACTCGTCGTCCCTGAAGTGGTGCTCGGACGTCCAGACGCTGTCGAGACCCACTCGGTCGGCCGTCTCGCCGAGTTCGAGCAGTTCGTCGTAGATGGCGGCCGCCGAGCGGTCGTCGTCGGGGCGTCGCTGGGCGCTCAACAGTCCGAATCCGATATCCATAAGCGCGGTAGCGCTCCCTCGAACAATAACCCCGGGTTTGCAGCAGACTCGCCGGGTTCTACTCCGGACCGCAATCGCCACACGAACGACGGAGATCTCTTTGTTCCCGACTGTAGACTCGTCGGACGGACCTTCGACTCCCTCGAAGAGTTGATGGCCTCCGGTCGATGAGGCGTGCATCCCTCCGAGTCGATTCATGCGAGAGGTTCGATAGGGGAGCTATTAGCGATTAGGACGCTATCGCTCTTCAGGCGCCTCGGGACGTCATCACGGCAGACGGGGGTGATTCGACCTGGCAGACGATAAACTTCGCCGCTGTTGCCACTGCCGGAGGACCTACTGCGAATGAGGATTAGTTATATTAACAAGCAAACAAATCAATTCTGAATGACAATATTAGGCGATATTTTGCTCCGAGTGCGTGGTAAGATACTACAGTCCCAGCGCATGACAGATGCCGCGTTAGTGCCGATGCAGGCGTTTCGAGGCGGCGTACGCCGTTTCGGTCCGGATACGCGGTCGTTCACTGTCCCCTCCGTGGGTGGGCTGACGTTCCGAACCGAAACCGGGGACGAAATCCGCCACTTCTGGCCCGTCTACAACGAACTCGACAACCTCACACAGTTCGCATCGGACCTCCGTCCGAACGACGTCGTGTTCGACGTTGGCGCACACGTCGGCGTCTACTCGGTGACCGCTGCGCGTGCCGATGTCTCCGAGGTGTACGCGTTTGAACCACTTCCGGCGAATGTGGAGCGAGTCCGCGAGAACGCGACGCTGAACGGCGTCGACGTCCGGACGTTCGGGTGTGGTCTCTCAGACCGAACGACCACGCAGGGGAACGTCGTCGGTGGCAGTAAGAGCGGTTCGCTTCTCCACATCTCGCCCGACGGCAATGGCGACGAGACGGTGCCGCTTTACCGCGGCGAGGACATCGTCACACGGCATGACCTTCCCCTTCCCACAGTCGTGAAACTCGATATCGAGGGTGCCGAACTCCGGGCACTGGAGGGGCTGGACGGCGTCTTGGAGGAGTGTCGTCTCATCCACTGTGAAGTCTCAGAGCGTCTCGCTCCCTTCGGCGACTCGCCGGCCAGACTTCACAACTGGCTCACCGACCGCGGCTTCGCTATCGAATCGCTCGGGAGAGGAGGAGTCGGACACGGCGACATCCGCGCCATTCGGTAACGATGTCTCACCCGACTACCCTCTCTCGGGCGTGTCCGTATACGAACGCGCGAGATGCTGCTCTCTCCCGAACCGGATGACGATGCAGCCCTCCCCTATCGAAGCGAAAAGAACGGCGGAAACGGTGGTGTCCCCGTCGAATCGATTCGCCGCTTCCTGCAGTCGTACACCGACACCGCCGGCGGCCGCTTTCGTCCCGGAGAACACACACATATTTGGTCGCCGGCGCGAAGAGGCCGACAGACCAGATGGGATACCGACGAGCACTCTCCTTCGGGTGGGCGCGGCGCGACACGCTGGCCGTCGTCGTCATCGCGCTTACCGTCTCCTTCCTCGTCGGGGCGGCCGTGCTGGGCGTCGCGCTCGGGTCCCAGACCACGGCCATCGCGGCGCAGTTCGAGACACCGTACGGTATCGACGACACCGGGCGGGGCGACGGCGCGGCGATTATCGAACTCACCGTCGCCGAGACGACCATCGACGGCGAGCAGGTGACCGTCGTCGGCGTCCCGCGGGGGGCGCCGAGCATCACCGTCAGAGGGCAGACGGTCGAGTTCCCGCCGCCCGACCCCGGCGTCCTCGCGAGCGCCGACTATCAGGGCGCCGGGAGACGGGTTTCGGTCGGCGATCGGACCGTTCGGGTCCAACCGCGGGAGTCGCGGCCGGTGCTCCCCGACGCGTGGTACGTGACCGACTCCGAGACGGCCGCCGCGTTCGAGGGGTCATCCGCGGTGACCATCCGGAAGACGGAGACGCGTGCGGAGACGCCGCTGCTCTCCGCGCTGGAATTTTTCGTCCGCGGGGCCGCCGAACTCGTCCGCCTCCTGCAACTGGCCACCCTCGCAGCGGGCGTCCTCGTCGCCGTGACCATCTACAGCGTCGTCCAGATCACGGTCCGCGAGCGCCGGCCCGACATCGCAGTCCTCCGCTCGACCGGGGCGACGCCGTTTCAGATACTCCGGCTGTTCACGGTCCGAGCGCTCACGCTCACCGCCGTGGGCACCGCGGCGGGGTACGGCTTCGGCCTCATCCTCGTCCGCGCCGTCGTCAACGTCGCCGTCTACCGCGGCCTCCCGACGACGCTGAGCGCGCAGGTGACCGAATCTGTCCTCGCCGTCCTCCTCCCGGCGGTCGCCTTCTTCCTTCTCGTCGGCGGACTGGCGGGCCTCCTCGCCGCCTCCCGCGGCGCGACGGGGGACCCGGCCGCACTCACCGGACCAGAGCGTCCCGACGCGAGACGCCTCCGCGACCGACTCGGCCGCCTCGTCGGGACGCGACTCGTCGAATGGGACGCCCTCGTGCCGACGGCGGCGACGCTGTCGGTGTTCATGGCCGCCCTCCTCCTGCTCACCGCGGTGGCGGGCGCGGTCGGTCCGCTGGCGGACACGGGCGAGACCATCACCCAACCGGACGCGCCGCACCCCATCGCCAGCAGCGTCCCGGCCGCGTACGCGGACGCGCTTCGGGCGCAGGGAGCGACGGCGAGCCCCGAAATACTCCTGTTCGAGGTGTACGAGGGACAACCCATCGTCGCCAGGGGGGTGAACTTCACCGCCTATCGGGCGCTCTCGGGCGTCGAAGTGGCGCGCGGCGAGGCGCCCGACGCGGAGAACGAAGCGCTGGTCGGCGCGGACCTCGCGCGGTCGACCGGGCTGTCGCCCGGCGACACCATCGTCCTCGGCGGGAGCACCGACGCCAGCGTGATGCGCCTCGAACTCACGGGCACGTTCTCGGGGGAGGGCATCCAGGACGACCAACTGCTCGTTTCGCTGTCGGCCGCCCGCGAGATGTCGACTACCGGCGGGGACTCCGTCCAGTTCGTCCGGACCGACGGACTCGACGCCGACGCCGCCGGCACCTCCACCATCGTCGTCACCAGCGCCCGCGTCGGCACCGAGAACGGAACCCCCGGCGTCGCCGTCGGCGTGACCAACCTCGGACTGAGCGAGGCGACCCGGGAGGTCGAGGTGCGACTCGGCGACCGGACGCGCACGGCGGAGGTGACGGTCGACGGCCGACGTTCCGAACGCGCGTTCGTCTCCTTCGAGAACCTCTCGGACGGGACGTACCCGCTCGTCGTCGGCGACGTGCGCAAGAACGTCACCGTCGACGGCGACTCGCTGGTGGCACTCGACGCTGACAGCGCGGGCCTCGTCGTCGAAGCGCCCGCCCGCGCGCCCGTCGACGGTACGCCGGCCGTCAGGGTGCTCCGAAACGGTCGACCGGTCGCCGGCGCGACGGTCAGTGCCGACGGGCAAACGACGACCACCGACGAGAACGGCGACGCGCGGATCACGCTCCGGACGGCCGGCAACGCCACCGTCGTCGCCGAACACGAGGGGCGGAGCGCGCGGACGAACGTCACCGTCGCGCCGGGCGCGGAGCGGGCGCCGATACTGGACGTGACCGTCTCGCCGGACGCGCCGAGCATCTTCACGCGCCCGGAGGCGACCGTCGCGGCCCGGAATCCGTGGGAGGAGGCGGTCGAGGCGAACCTCTCCGTGACCGGGCCGGGCGTCGAGCGGACGGAGTCGCTGGCGCTCGAACCGGGCGAGACGGCGCGTCTCGCTGTCGAGATTCCGCAGCGACCGGCCGGGTCGTACGCGGTGACGGCGTCGACGGCGGCCGGCGCGCGCGCGAGTTCGACCTACACCGTCAGCGGCGACGCCCGCCTCGGCGCGGCGCTGGCGCAGAGCGGGCAGTTCTCGGGCGGCGGCGGCATCACGCAGGCGATACAGGTGGCGTTCGGCAACATCGAGGTGCTCGTTCTCGCCGTCGTCTCGCTGCTCGGCGTGATGACCGTCGGCAGCACCACCGCGGCGTTCACCCGCGCGGTTCACACCGCCAAGCGCGAAATCGGCATCCGGCGCGCGACGGGGGCGGACCCCCGCTCCGTCTTCGCCGACGTGTTCGTCGACGCGCTCAAAATCGGGACGACGGCGGCGGTGCTCTCGATGGCGGTGGCCTATCTCCTGGTTCGAGCGCTGCTCGCCGTCGGCGAACTCCGCGTGTTCGGTCTCGTGTTGGAACCCTCCCTCTCCCCGGGAATCGCCCTCGGAGCGCTCGCCTGCGGCGTCGCGCTCTCGCTCGTCAGCGCGATGTTGGCCGCCGTCGCCGTCGTCCGGCGCGACCCGGCGACGCTCTTAGTAGATAGACATATACCGACGCCGTCGGGAAGTGATGAGTAAATGAGCCGCCGCCGCCGGGTCGGTCTCCTCCTCGTCGCCGTCGTGTCCGTGGCGCTCGCCTTCCGCGCCGCCCCCCTCTACTGGAGTCCCTACCCCTCGACGCTCGACGGCTTCAACTACGCCGCACTGGCCCGCACGGTCGTCGACACCGGGGCGTTCCCCTTCACCGACCGGGCCGACAGCCTCCTGTTCACGACGCTCTTTGCGACCGCCGGCCTCGTCTTCGACGCAGACCCCCTCTTCGTCGCCCAACCGCTCGCGTCCGTCGTCGGAACGCTGGTCTGCGTCGTCGGCGCCGTCCTCGCCCGCCGCGTCGTCCGCGACTCGACGCGCCTGTCGGTCTCCCCGTCGTCGGTGGCCGTCGCCACGGCCGGCCTCCTCGCCGTCGAGGGACTGTTCCTGCGCCGGACGCTGGTGCCCGACGAGGAAATCGTCGGCATCCTGCTCACGCTCACCGTGGCGTTCGCGCTCCACTACGCCTACCGGACGGGCGAGCGCCGCTGGTACGGCCTCGTCGCCTTCCTCCTCGGCGCGTTTCCGCTCTTGCACACGTTCACGTCGTTCGTCGTGGGACTGGTCGTCACCGCGCTGACCGCCCGGCACGTCTCGGAGACGCTCTCCGCGCGTTCGCTCGTCGTCGGCGTTGCTATCGCGGGCGGCTTCTGGGCGTACGTCGCCGTCTACTACGGCGCCGTCGCGACGCGACTGTCGCTCACCGTCCCGTACGTCGACCGCGTCACCGCCTACCCCGGCCTGTTCGTCGCGTGGGTCATCGTCCTCGTCATCGGCGTCGTCTGGTTCCAACACACCGGCCTCCGAATCCGACAGGGCGTCTACCTCGCCGTCGTGGGGACGTTCTTCGCCGTCGTGCTGTTGAACGCCTTCACCCCTATCTTCCCGGGGACGGTGAGCACGCCGCGTCTCGTCCTCGCCCTCGTCGGCCTCCTCGTCTTCGTCGCCGTCGCCGCGGCGCCCTCCCTGGACGTGTTGGACACCTACCGCGGCGCGACGCTGCTCGTCGCCCTGTTCGCCGCACCGGCCGCCGTCATCGGGTTCAGCCTCACCGCCTCGCTCACGCCGGAGTACTTCGCGACGGCGATGCGCGCGCAGACGTTCCTGCACTTTCCCGCACTCGCCCTCGCGGCGGTGACGCTGGTGCGGGTGTTCGAACTCGAACGCCCCTCCGCCAGCGGGTCGAGACGGGCCCTCTCCGTGGCCCTCGCGGCGCTCGTCGTCCTCACCGTCGTCGCCTCCGCGCCGCTGGCGTACCTCAACATGGACACCGCCTCCGCGCCGAGTACGACGCTCGACTCGGAGTATCGGGGCGTCGCGTTCCTCGGCACACACACCGACCGCGCGTGGACCGGCGACCACACGCTCACCCGCGTCGGCGCCTACATCTTCGGGAGCGACGCCGCCGTGGGACCGGCGGCGAGTTGGCTCACCGGCGGGCCGAGTCCCACCTGTCCGGTCGTCTCCCAGCGCTCGTGGACGACGACGGGCGCGCATCTGTTCCCCTCTTCCCCCCAGACGGTCACGCGGTCGACGTACGAGGGGTGGCTGGACTCGCGCAACGTCGTGTACACCGCGAACGGGTTGGACCCGGTCGCCGTCTCGATGCCGACCGAACCCGGTGAAACGGGCTGCTAGCGCTTTCGGTCGGCGGGCGTCGGCCGGCCCTGCCAGCCCGAGATGTGCTTGGATTCCTGACGCGCTACCCACCCGCCCGCAGATCAGTGCGGCAATCGCCGTCGCGACCGGCATCTGGTTGGTAGGCGTGCTCCGCGCGGCGTCCTCGTGGGTCGTTCTGAGCGCCCTCGCCGCCGGCGTCCCGACCGCGGTCCCGTGGGTCGCGATTTACGTCACGAATCCGCTCCTCCTCGTGACCGTCGTCGGCACCGCCGTGGCGGCCAGCGTCACGACTCTGACGCCCACGATAACGGACCGGGTGAGCGATCGAACCTGACGGGCCGCGTCCGCCCGACCCTGCCGTCCTGACACCCGCCGGAACAAATGACCTACATAGGAGAAGTGTGAACGCTTCGCCACATGACTGGTCCCGTCCTTCGCGGCGACCGACTCACCGTCGAGCGCGGGGGGAGCGCGATACTCGAAGACGTCTCCCTCTCGGTCGCCCCCGACGCCTCCCTGCTCGTCCGGGGGGCGAGCGGTGCGGGGAAGTCCACCCTGTTCAACGTCCTCGGCCTCCTGAGCACGCCGACCAGCGGAACGCTCTACGTCAACGGCGAGGACGCGAGTTCCCTCCCCGAGCGCAAGCGCGCGGCCATCCGCCGCGACACCATCGGCTTCGTCTTTCAGGACTTCCAGCTCATCCCCGACCTCTCGGCGTGGGACAACGCCGCCCTCCCGCAGGACCACACCGGGAGCCGCGACGAGGAGTGGCTGGGGGAACTGTTCGACGCGCTCGATATCTCGGACCTGCGGTCGCAGTACCCCGCGACGCTGAGCGGCGGGGAGAAACAGCGCGTCGCCATCGCCCGGTCGCTGGCGAACCGGCCCGACGTCGTCCTCGCCGACGAACCGACGGGACAACTCGACCCGCGGACGGCCGAGAAGGTGCTCGACCTGCTGTTCGGCGTCAGAGAGCGGACGGACACCGCCTTGGTGCTCATCAGCCACGACCGCGGGCTGGAACCCCGGTTCGAGGAGACGGTCCTCCTGCGAGACGGCCGGCTCACCGCCGGCGCGGACGACGAGATAGACTACTCCCTCCCCCAATGAGCGACGACCGACGCCACCCCGGCGGCCGACGCCGTCCCCGCGGCCGGCACCGCGTCCGCGACACCGATGCGGTTTGAGTCGACGCTCGTCTCGTCGTGGTCGCGCCGGGAGTGGCTGACCGTCGCCGTCGTCGCCGTCACGACGGCCTTCCTCATCGGTTCGGTCGTCTTGCTGCTCACCGTCGGCTCCTACGTCTCGACGCTGGAGGGCGACCTAGGGAGTTCGGCGACGGTGAGGTACGACGCCTCGTACGACGACGCTCTCGCCGACGCCGACGCGAGCGCCGCCGACGAAATAGTCTTCCCCGTCACGACGGCCGAAACGGGCGACGGTGCGCGTCAGACGGTTGTCGGCGTGCCGCCGGACGCGCCGCCGCGCATCGAGAGCGCGTCGGTGGCGTGGAATCCGGCAAGCGTGCCCGCGGCGCCCGACAGTGGCTTCACCGGCCCGGTCCAGAGTTCGACGCAACAGCGCCTCGGCGGTGCCTCCGTCCAAGTGGCTCCCCACCCCGACGAACGCACCATCTTCCCGGCGGAGTGGTACGTCGGGTCGGCGGAGGCGGTAGCGTCGCTCGGGGATACGGGGGCGCTCGTCGTCGACACCGGCCGATCGGCAGCGGACGGACGGTCGACGTGGCAACGCGAGGGCGCGCCGCTCATCGCCGCGCTTCCCTTCCTCGTCGGCGGCCTCGGGCAGGTGGTTCGGACGCTCTCCATCGCGGCCGTCGGCGGCGGCCTTCTCGTCGTCGTCGTCGTCTACAGCGTCACGCGGATGTCCATCCGGGACCGACACCCCGAACTCCGCGTGGCCCGCGCGACGGGCGCCTCCCCGACCCGCCTGTTCGCCGTCCTCCTCCTTCGGGTGCTCGGGCTGACGGGGACGGGCGTCCTCCTCGGGTTCGCGCTCGGTCTCATCGCGGTGAAGGCGGTCATCAACGCGGCGACGTACGCCGGCTTCATCGTCTCCATCCAGGCGGTGATCACGGCCTCTATCTTCCGCGCCGTCGTGCTCGTCGGCGGCTTCCTCGTCGGGATGGGCCTGCTCGCGGGCGTCCTCGCCACGCTTCCCGTCGTCCGGGGCGACCCGATGGCCATCGGCCGCGACTCTCGCGGCGGTCAGTTCAGCGGACACGGTGGTGTGGGGGACGAATCGGATTCGCTCGGCGCGCGCCTTCGAGCGCTCGCCGCGGCCGTCCGCCCGACGTTCGTCGACTGGCGCGCGGCGGTGCCGACGACGACGACGCTGACCGTGTTCATGCTGGTCGTCCTCTTGGTTACGGCCATCGGCGGCGCCATCGCGCCGCTGGCGACGACCGAGAGCGGGACCGTCACCGAGGCGGGGTCGGTCCACCCGCTGAACAGTCGAATCAGCGAGGAGTACGCGCCGATGCTTCGCGACGAGGGTATCGCTGCCAGCCCGGAGGTGCTGTACGCGCAGACGATCGACGGCGACCCCTACCTCGTCCGCGGCGCGAACTTCACCGCCTTCGGGCAGGTGACGGACGCGCGACTCGTCGCTGGGCACGCCCCGCGGGCGTACGACCAGGCGGTCATCGGAGCGAGTCTCGCGAAGACGCTGAACGTCGAAGTCGGCGAGACGCTCACCCTCGGCGGGAGCGTCACGCCGGGCGTCCGGCGGGTGACCGTCGTCGGCCGCTTCTCGGGGAGCGGCATCACCGACGACCAACTCGTGTTGCCGCTGAGCACCGCGCAGACGCTGGCGACCGGGGAGGGGGAAGTTCACCTCATCCGGACGAACGGAACCGCCGAGGACTTCGAGCGACTCTCGCAGCGACCGGGCGGCCTCGCCGTGACCAGCCTCGCCGGGAACGACTCCGTACAGGTCGACGACTCGTATACGGTCACCGTCGAGGTCAGAAACTACGGCGAGGAGGCGACGACGCGGAACGTGACGGTCCGCGCCGGTAACCAAACGCGGACGCGGGCGTTCTCGCTCGCTCCCGACGAGACGGCGAGCGCCGACGTGGCCGTTACCTTCCCCGAACCAGGGACGTACACGGTTCGGGCCGACGGAACGAGCAAGCGGGTGCAGGTGTATGACCCGCGGACGCTGCAACTCCCCGAGGGGTACCCGACCCGCGCCCCGCCCGGATCGACGCTGGTCGTGCCGGCGACGACGCCGAACGAGACGCTGGTGTCGGGGGCGACGGTGACGCTCGGCGACCGGTCGCGACAGACCCGGTCGTCGGGCGGTGCGGTCATGCCCGTCCCCGCCGAACCGGGCGAGTACACGCTGACCATCGAGAAGGACGGCTACGCGAGCGAGCAACACGCGCTCGTCGTCGAGGAGGGGGCGCCACAGCGGCTCAGCGGCCGCATCGACGTCTCCCCGGAGTCGGGGTCGCAACTCACCAGACCGACCGTCACCGTCCAGGTGGGCAACCCGTGGGGGCGGCTCCTCGTCCGGAACGTCTCGCTCGTGACGCCCGGGGGGACGGAGAGGCGGACGGTCAGGCTGTCGGGCGGGGAGGTCCAGCAGATAACCGTCCCGGCGTCGGACGCAGGGCTCAACGGGACGCTCGCGCCGGGGACGTACGACCTGCGCGTCGTCTCTGACGGCGCCGTTCTCGCGACGACGACGTACGAGGTGACGGGCGACGAGCGGGTGAGTTCGACCATCGCCTTCGAGGGGGAGTACTCGCAGGGCAGCGGCATCGGCCGCGCCGTCGAGAGCGTGTTCGGCAACGTGCGCGTGCTGTTTCTCGTCATGATCGTCCTCGCCGGCGCGAGCACGGTCGGCGGGACGGCCGCCACGTTCGCGCACGCCGTCCACGCGAACCGCCGCCGCATCGGTATCTACCGCGCGACTGGCGCGAGTCGGCGGCAACTGCTCGCCGCGTTGGTGCGCGACGCGATCACGCTGGCGCTCCCGGCGACGGTCGTCGCCTTCACGGCGGCGTTCGCCTGCCTCCAGGCGCTCTCGTGGGCCGACGTGCTCGTCGTCTTCGGCATTCGACTCGGCGTTCCGCTGTCGGCGTGGCTCCTCGTCGGGTCGGGGCTGGGAGCGCTGCTTCTCGCGGTGGGAAGCGCCCTCGGCGTCGGCTACGTCTTCCTCGTCGCCGACCCCGACCGACTGCTCCGCGCGGAGCGGTAGCCCCACCTCCGTGCTGACATTCACCACACCACCGTGTCCGCTGTACTCGCGGCGCCGAGCGGTCGATTCACCGCCGGCCGATTCGTCGCTCCGTTCGACGCTCTGACGTGTAGAAACGTTACACTCCTAGTCGCGTAAAAAGGCTCTTCCGCCGGTACGCGGGCGGTTGACGGGTAAAACATCCCCCGTCGGTATCAAAAAAGTACCCCTGTCCTCGGCGAGTTTCGTTCGCTCCGCCGAATCCGATTTCACGCTCGGCCCGCGTCGCTCCAGTCGGCCGATTCGGTCGCCTTGCGGCGGCCACACCCCTCCCGGGGAGAACGTACCAGAATCGGAACACTATCGATTCCGCTCGATGGTCGCCGTTCGAGACGGGTACGATAGGCCAGAGTAAATCATATGTCCGTCTCTATAGATACTCCCTTTATGGGGAGAAAGATCCGGAAGACGCTCAGCATCGATCTGAAACTCGTCGAGCGACTCGAATCCGAAAGCGACCAATCCGAGGTAGTGGAGCGAGCGCTGGCGGAGTACTGGGGGATCGAAATCGAGTAGCACCCGCCGAACGGTCTTTGCGTCCCCGGACCGACGAACGCATCGCTCAAAAGTGTCTCGCGTCCTCCGAACCCTCCCGAAAAAGTCTCGAAACCGGACGGCCCGGCGTTCGGGCCGATTCCGACTCTCTGTTTAACTCTCGCTCTCGTTCTCGACGGTCGCGTTACCGAGTTCGACCGTGCCCGTCGTCGTCGAGAGGTTGTTCTGTCCCTTCGCCTGTCCGATGTAGATGTAGCGGTAGGTGCCCTCCTCCCAGTCGTCGCCCGTCTGGACGTCGACGGTGCCCGTCCCGTTCGTGGAGACGGCGAGGGTGCCGGAGGCGTCGAGGTACGTCTTCTCGCCCCTCATCGGCGACCCGCCTCTCGCCGGCGCCGTGCCGTTCGTCTGACCGCTCGCGTTCGCGCGGTTGATGATCCAGTCGGCGAGGCCGCGGAACGTCGTGCGACCCCGAACCGTCTCGTTGTCGACGCTCACACCGGCGACGGAGGCGTTACCGACGACTTTCGCCGTACCGTTCACGCCGACGAGCGTGCTCTGCACCGTCACCTGGTCCGCCGAGATGTTGGTGTTGAGCGGGCCGTTGACGCGGATGCGCGTGCGAGCGCTCGTGTACTGCGATTCGTTGTACAGCACGACGGCGTGGCTCACGTTCGAGTGGGTGAACGTCGAGTTGACGTCGAACGTCACCTCGTCGCCGGGCGTCGGGTTCTCCGTCGACACGGACGCGGACGCCTCGGCGGCCTGCACGAGGGCGGTGTCCATACCGAGGACGCGCGCCTTCCCGTCGACGGCGAGCGAGCCGTTTTCGACGGTGAAGCCTTCACCTTCGGTGTCCTGAACCACGAAGAACATGTACTGACCGGGGCCGCGAGCCTCGCCCTCCTCAGAGAGGTTGTACGACGTCTCGATGGCTCCCTTCTCCAGTTCGCCGAGGTCGACGAGTTCGTAGGAGACGTTGCCGGAGGCGTTCGCCTTCATCACCGAGTTCAGCGCGCCGCTCACGGAGGTCCGCGGCGTGTTCTGCAGCGTCGTCGACGCGTTCGGTCCGGCCTTCGCGACGAGCAGTTGGACCTCCTCGTCCTGGAAGGGGCGCGTCGTGATGGGGCGCCGCGACTGGAAGCTCATCTGAATCTCCTCGTCGGGATTGAACACGGCCAACTGCTGTTTGTTGAGGCGCACCTCGGCGCCCTGCCCTTGGACCGTGACCATCTGATTCTCGATGACCGTCCCGTTGCTCGCCGAGGCGTTCACTCGGAGCGGGAACAGGGCGTTCTTCCATACCGACACGGACTCCGTCGCCTTCACGAACTGCGTGTCGGGCACCTTCTCGACGGTGCCCGTGTCGTTTGCTGAAACGTCCGTTACGCCGGCGACCGGTGAGATGCAGAGAACCACGACGAGGAGCAACGCTCCTATCGCTCTCGCTACGCCATCGGTGAACAGCCTAACCATACTCGGGAGTCTCGGTCGACTGTGATAGTATTTTCGCCACGATTACACTTTTCGTCACGGAAAATACCCATTTAGCAGTAGAATGTATATCTACTATGTATATGTGTAATTAAAACCAATTCTGAGTGGACTCTCTTGAGAAATTTCATATGAATTGGACTGGGCGTTTTCGTCCGCCAGCGGCGTGCTTCTGCGGTGTCCCCGCCGTGTTCGATCCATCATTTCGACCGAGAGTCGGTCTCCAATATTCGATTATCGATATCGGACGAGTAGAGAGACAATCTCTCAAAACGGCCTATACCGAACGCTTCGATCAGGCCTTCGAACCGCCCCGCCGTTGGAAGCCGACGGCGAAGTTCCGTCCGCACCGGCCGCAGTCCGCGTCGACGACGCCATCCGGATTGTAGTCGGTGCGTTCGACGCGCGACGTCATCTCGACGGAGAACGCACCGTCGCATCCCGGGCAGGTCACGGTCAGGGCCTCGTCCGCGTTCGTGGATGTCATCGTGTGACGGACCAAGAGCCTCGATAGGGTAAACTGAACACCTCAGTGAGTAGGTCGCTCGCCTGTCGTTATAGAAATTCGAGGAGAATACCCGCGCCTTTAGGCGCGGGATGAATCCGACAACCCCTCCACAATCCACAGTCGATAGCAAGGCCAGATATTCCACCGCCTATAATCCGAATCTTCACAATAGAACCGAATATAAGCACTTATACAGACGTTCAGAATGCTGGAATTCCACCGCACTCACCGAGCGAAAATCCTCAACCACGCACAGGTAGAGGAACCGCTCGACCGGCACGGGTGGAGTACCAGCAAGCTCTGGAACGTCGCCAACTACCACTCCCGAAAAGAGTGGGACGAGACGGGCGAGATTCCCGACCACGGCGACCTCAAAAACAAGTTGAAGACCCATCAAAAGTACAAGGGACTGCATAGTCAGTCCAGTCAGCGCGTTCTGGAGGAACTCGCTGAAGCCTTCAACTCGTGGTACGAAAAGAGGAAGTCCGACGACCGTGCGAATCCGCCCGGCTACCGCAAGGAAAACTACTACGACCAAGAAGGTCGACGAGTCCACGAAGAACACCCTCGAAGCACGGTGACGTGGAAACAGAACGGCATCAAACACGACGCCAAGAACAACCGCGTTCGCCTGTCAAAGGGCGCGAACCACAAGGAACACCCGAAAGCGTGGGAATACATCCTTGTCGAATACGAAACCCGACCCGGCGTCACCATCGAAAACCTACAACAGGTCAGAGCCGTCTACGATAAGGCAAAGGGATGCTGGGAACTCCACCTCGTCTGCAAAGACGAAGTAGAGACGCCCAACGCACCCGGTGAGGAGACGGCAGGTCTCGACCTTGGCATCTGTAACTTCGCAGCGGTCGCGTACAGCACCGAGGACGCCGACCTGTACCCCGGCAACCGTCTGAAGCAGGACGGCTACTACTTCCCGAAAGAAATTGCAAAGTGCGACGATTCAGGCGGCGAACGGGCCACTCGACTCCACGCGAAGTGGTCGGAGCGTCGAACCCACTTCTTCCACAGCCTCGCTAAACACATCGTTGAACGGTGTGTCAAGAAAGAGGTGGGGAGAATCAACGTCGGTGACTTGGAGGGCGTCCGCGAGAACGACAACGGCGAGTCGAAGAACTGGGGAAAGCACGGAAATCTCGACCTGCATGGATGGGCGTTCGACCGGTTCTCGAACATCCTCGAATACAAAGCGAAGGTCGAGGGTATCGAAGTCGTAGAAGTGTCAGAACACGACACGAGCAAAACGTGTTGCGTCTGCGGTAGAGTAGACGACAGTCAGCGTGTCGAGCGGGGTCTCTATGTGTGTGAGGAACACGGTGATGCGTTCAACGCTGACGTGAATGGCGCGGAGAACATCCGTCTCGACATCAATCAAAGTAACTCCGAGTCTTCGGCCAGTTTGGACGAAGATAGGAGTACCGGCTGGTTGGCACAGCCAGCAGTCTACCTTCATAACCTCTCCCGAGGATTCCAACCTCGGACAGAAGTGGTGGACTGCAAACCTTAATATCCCAACTCAGCGGTGCGGTGCCGTGGGATTCCCGCGTCTTCAGGCGCGGGAGGATGTCAACGAGGCTTCCGGTAGCTACCTCACCTTCACGATGAGGTGCTCGTGCTCACCCCACTAGGTCGCTGGTTCCTCTCTTTGATCCAGACATACTTCCTCACCGCACCGGTACACCTTTGTCATCGACTCAGCATCTCATAATCGAATGCAGAATAAGCGAATTCTCGTGACGGGTGGTGCGGGATTCATCGGTTCTAACCTCGCCAACCGCCTCGCCGAAGACAACGACGTCATCGCCGTCGACGACCTCTATCTCGGGACGCCCGAGAATCTCTCTTCGGACGTGGAGTTCGTCGACGCGAGCGTCCTCGACGACGACCTGCCGACCGAGGACGTGGACGTGCTCTATCACCTCGCCGCGCTCTCCTCGTACAAGATGCACGAGGAGGACCCGACGACGGGCGCCCGCGTGAACATCGAGGGTTTCGTCAACGCCGTCGAACAGGCGCGCGAAGACGACTGTGACACCGTGGTCTACGCGACCACCTCCTCCATCTACGGCTCTCGCACCGAACCCTCGCCTGAGAGCATGGAGGTCATCGCGCGAACGGGGTACGAGGCGTCGAAACTCGCCCGCGAGCGCTACGCCGAGTACTTCCATCACCACTACGATATGTCGCTCGCCGGCATGCGGTTCTTCTCGGTGTACCAGGGCTTCGGCGGCGCCGAGGAGCACAAAGGCGAGTACGCCAACACCGTCGCGCAGTTCGCTCACAAGATCGCCAACGGCGAGCGACCCGAACTGTTCGGCGACGGCTCACAGACCCGCGACTTCACGCACGTCGACGATATCGTCCGTGGACTGGTGCTGGCCGCCGAACACCAACTACAGGGCATCTACAACCTCGGGACGAGCGAGAGCTATTCGTTCAACGAGATGGTCTCGATGATCAACGACGCGCTGGGAACGGACGTCGAACCCGCTTACATCGAGAACCCCTTCGAGGTGTACGTCCACGACACGATGGCGGACTACACGAAGATGCACGAGGCGACCGGATGGGAACCCGAGGTGTCGTTCAAGGAGGGCGTCGAGCGGGTGTGCGAGCCCTATCTGCAGTAACAACCAATAAATTGACATAAGCCCGTCCTCTCGTCTCTCAGTTTGAGACGGAACACCGGTCCTGCGTGCGCGATTCACTCGCGTCCGACGGCTCTGCCCGCACGAACTGGCGATGATTATGTCATAGGAAATAGACACTTTCAAAGAACATGATTGGTAAGAAGATTAATATGTATTGCTATCCAACGTCTGCTCGATGGATCTCGACGTTCTCCTGGATTACACCCAAGACAAAATTATCGTCATCGACGAGGATGCGACCATCCTCTACGCGAACGATGCGGTCTCTCGACTCTTGGGCTGGGAAACGGGCGAGTTAATCGGCGCGAACGCCCTCGCGTACGTCCACTCGGACGACCTCGATGCCGTCTGCGCCGTCTTTCGGCGAGCGATCAACAGCGAGACGCTCACCGACGTGACCGTCGAGTACCGCTATCGAACCGCGGACGGCTCGTGGGTCTGGTTCGAGAGCCGAATGTCGAACGCGACCTGCGACCAACTCGACGGTTACGTCGTGAGTTCGCGCGATATCAGCGACCGGGTCGAGGCCGAGCGTCAACATCGGGAACTCACCGCTCGCGTACAGGAAATCTCGTCGGTGACCGACGAGGTGCTGTGGATGTTCACCGGGGATTTCTCCGAACTCCTGTTCGTCAACTCGGCCTACGAGGCCGTCTACGGACAGTCGGTCGAAGAACTCGAAGGGGATGCGAGCGCCTTCTTGGAAACGGTGCATCCGGACGACGTCCCGGCGGTCGAACGCGCGATAACTCGCCTCACCGGCGGCGAGTCCGCCGACCTGGAGTACCGGGTGAACCCGAAGCGAAACTACGGCGTGTGGGTGTGGGTGCAAGCGCAACCGATACTCGAAGGCGGAGAGGTCGTCCGCATCAGCGGCTTCACCCGAGAGGTGACCGACCGACATCGGCGGGAGCGACAGCTTTCGGTGATGGACAACCTGCTTCGCCACAACCTCCGAAACGCGCTCAACGTCATCTTGGGGTACGCCGACCTCATCGACGAGACGACGTGCGACACCGTACATCTGACCGACACGATTCGCACCGCCAGCGAGCAACTGCTCCAGAGCGCGGAGAAAGAGCGCGAGGTCGTCGATATCTTGAACCGGGAGACCACGTCGGACTCGGTCGACCTGACGGCCGTCACCAGCGCCGAAATCGAGCGGACCGAACGGCGGTTTCCCCACGCAGACATCGATTCCTCGCTGCCCGACAGCGCGGTCGTCTACGCGCTGAGTAACCTCCGACTCGCGGTCTCGGAACTCCTCGAAAACGCTATCGTGCACAGCGAACGCGACCGACCGTCGATCGCCGTGTCCGTCCGGGAGGTTCGAGACGGGATCGAACTCCGCGTCGAAGACGACGCGCCCCCGATACCCGACATCGAGGCGCACGTACTCAGGGACCCGCACGCGATGACGAACGTGTTTCACAGCACCGGTCTCGGACTCTGGCTCATCTACTGGATCGTCGAACTCTCCGACGGGGACATCTCGCTCGATTCGACGACCGACGGGAATCGGATCCGCATTCGCTTTCCCCGCGCTCAGACGGTCGTCGAAAGCGCTCCGACGCCGATGCGTCAGCCGTGATTGCTGTCCTCGGACGGCCGTATCGGACGACGCCGAGTCGTATTCTGTTCTTCGCGGAATGAGTCGCTAAGCCCGCTTTCTCAACGAACGTGTACGGCTGGAACGTCCGGCTCAGTCGAACTTGGCTTCGAGCACTCGGAACGCGACGTACGGGACGAGATAGCCCAACGAGTACCCGAGAAAGTGAAGGAAGACGTTGATGATGACGCGCCCGCCGTACCCGCTGGACGGAAAGCCGGCGACGATGACGAGCACGAACAGCGCACCTCCGAACGGCACCAACGGCGGAACCGTCCCGACGAGCGAACGCGTTCGCGGTCTCGGACGCCGAACCACCGGCCGCACACAGGTTCCGACCGCCAGAACGCTGCCGGCGCCGATGGCGGTGAGCCAGTCGCCGGTAGGGGGTGTCACTCCCAGCGGGGCCGACATCCGAAGCACGATAACCGCCGTACCGACGAAGAACACGGCCGGCAGGAAGGTCCTCGCGGTCCGCGTCGGCGCCGGGCGGTCCGCTTCGATTCGGTCGGCGAGCGCGTGGGGGAGATAGCCGACGAAGGCGAAGTTGATGCCGGAGAACCCCGTTCCGATCCGGGGTCGCGGGAACAGCATGTTCAGCGACGATAGCACGAACGGAAACACGAGGAGTATCGTGAACGCGACGACGTAGAACCGCCGGCGCCGACCGCTCCGGATGCTCGCCAGTAGCGCGGGCGAGACCACGAGCAAGAAGACGAGGAGGTTCGACAGGAGCGACGACGCCTGCAGATGAACGAAGTGCGAAGCGTACATGGTGAGCGCCGTCGGCCGCGCGTACGAGAGTGCGAGCCCCTGTCGAACCGATACCGGAAGCAGAAAGACTGCGAGCAGAACGCACGGAACGGCGAGAAGGAACACGACGTCCGCCGGACGAACGCGTTCTTCCAGCTGAGAATCGGAACCCACCGTCCCGGTGGCGGCGTCGCTCACCTCACGAAAGCTCCCGTTATGCTGCCGTATCGCTGGCTTCACGACCGTATCTCCGACCGGACGCTTTTGTATTCTATGTCTCAGATATCAGAATTGATAATAATGTGTGGGGCCGGGGCCAGAATTCTCCCGAAAAAGCGCTCAAACTGCCGCCAACCCAGGTTTACGGTATTCTGATAGAAGACGATTGAGAAATCTGAAATGATATCGGGGATCGAAGAACATCGTAAAATCCGATATCTCCCGACCAAGCGAGCCGTACGGTACATATTCACGCGAGATAATCGGCGTCCGGCACGCACGGAGGCGCGGCGTGGCCGAACAACCGGACTACGAGGCGCGGTCGCACAAAACGCCTGAGACTGAAACCGGAGTGGCGACGACTCGCTCGCGGGGAACGCGCTGTGACACGGCCGCGAGAAACAGTCGGAAGAACCGAATCCCCGTTATCGATTGCGGGAGAATCGCTCCCGAGTCCGACCGGCGACGGGCCGGGAGTCCTCGGGGGCGGACCGCCCACCTGACCGGGTGCGTCGAGCGCTACTGGGTGCCTCGGTAGATGTAGAAGCCGCCCAAGACGGCGAACAGCGCGATTGCACCGATCAGGATGGTGTCGAAGCCACCCTCCTCTTGAATCGGACCGTCGCCCAGTCCGCCCTCGGGCGTCTCGGCGTCCGCCGATTCGTTTCCGGTCTCGGGTTCCGATACCTCGTCGTCGCCGGACGTCGCATCATCCGGGCCCGCTCCGTCCCCGTCCGAACTGGACGACGCGTCCGCCGTACCGATCGCGAACAGCGAGAATCCCGGCGTCGTCGCTTCGAGGGTGACGACGGCTCCTTCCGTCGAGACGACGGTCGTCTCTAAGGCCGACCACTCTCCGTCGTGGTAGTGGTAGACGACGAGTTGGTCCGGGGCGACGTCGTCCAGCGTCTCGGTGTCGACGGCGAACTGGAGCGTCGCTTCGCCTTCGGTTCGGTCCCGGGGGACCGTTATGTCGACGTATCTGAATCCCTTCGCGTTCGGGATCGCCGGGACCGAATCGGGCCGGACGTCCAGTTCGCGAGCCGTGACGGAACCGCCGGTGCCGCCGGCGCGGAAGCCGACGCGGAGCGCCGTGATCGCCGTACCGACCTTGAGGTCGGCCCGTCCGTCGGTGATGTCGCCCGTACTGGGCGCCGCGGGCTTCTGCTTTGCGGGGGGCGCGTTTCCGCTGCTACTACCGCCGCCGTTTCCGCCACCGCTCGCTCCGTTCGACTCGTCCTCTCGGGGGTCGTCGACTCCGAGTCGGACCGTCCCGGTCGTCGTCGAGAGGTTGTTCTGGCCCCGCGCCTGGGCGAGATAGACGTACCGGTACGTCCCGTCGGCCCAGCCGTCTTCCGTCTGGACGGTGACCGTCGTCGCGCCGTCCTCGGAGGAGACCGCGGTCACGGAGGCGTCGAGCCACGTACCGGTCGTCTGCCCGGGCGTGTCGGTGGACTCTGCCGAACTGTCCGACCGGTCGACGAGCCAGTCGGCGACACCGCCGACCTGCGTCTCTCCCTGCACCACCCCGTCACCGAGCGTCACGCCGCCGATTCTCGCCGTTCCCGCCACGTTCCGCGTTCCGTTGACGCCGACGATCGTACTCGTGGCGGTCACTTGGTCCGCCGAGAGCGTCTCGTTCATCGGCCCGCTCACGGTGAGACGGGTCCAGCTATCGGCGTACTGCGATTCGTTGTACAGCACGACGGCGTGGCTCACGTTCGAGTGGGTGAACGTCGAGTCGACGTCGAACGTCACCTCGTCGCCGGGCGTCGGGTTCTCCGTCGACACGGACGCGGACGCCTCGGCGGCCTGCACGAGGGCGATATCCGCCCCGAGAACGCGCGCCTTCCCGTCGACGGAGAGGGAGCCGTCTTCGACGGTGAAGCCTTCGCCCTCCGTCGTCTGGACGATGAAGAACGCGTACTGGCCGGGTCCGCGGGCGGGCCCGGACGCGGAGACGTCGTACGAGGTGGTGGTCGCCCCGTCCTGAAGGCGCCCGAGGTCCTGTCGCTCGAAGGTGACGTTCTCGGACCGCTCGGCGTCCGTCAGCGTTTCGAGGAGGCCGTTCGTCGAGAGGTTCGACCCCGACAGGAGGGAGGAGGCGTTCGGTCCGGTCTTGGCGACGAGCAGTTGCACCTCCGCGTCCTCGAACGCCTCCGTCGTAATCGGCGCGCGGGATTTGAAGCTCATCCGAATCTCCTCGTCGGGATTGAACACGGCTAACCGCTGTTTGTTGAGTCGTACCTCGGTGCTCTGTTCTTCGGCGAGAACGGTCATTCGTTGGTTCTCGACGACCGTGCCGCTACTCGACGCCGCGTCTACGCGGAGCGGAAACGGCGCGTTCCGCCACACCGACACCGAATCCGACGCCGCGATGAACTGCGAGTCCGCCACGTCGCCGACCGTCCCCGAGGATAACCCGGTGGACGTTATCGCCGCGCTTGGCGAGACGCACATCATTACGACCAGTGTGACGGTGACGGCGGCTCGAACACCCCCTCGAGATGAAAACTCATCCATAGTATGTTCTTATAGAATAGTGTCATGGTATTTGGAACTGTTGTATCATACCTATTAATGAGAACTTCTTCGCTGGCTGACTATCGTACGTATTTCGGTCCCGATTGCTCGCTCTGGAGTCCGCTTTTCTCCCCCGTTGGTTTTTCTCGTGTGGACGGTCCTCGATTCGGTCGGTGGCGTCACGGCCGGTCGAAGGGCGCTCCCGTCGTTCTGTGGGCGCTGCGAAAGAGAGCCACGCCGTTGACCTCACTCCACCTGTCAGGGCGGGCAGTCTCGTCGTCCTTGAGCGAGCGTATTTTTAGCTGAATCGAGGCGCTAAGCCCCCTTCCTCAACGAGTGCCGAAGGCACGAGTAGGGAGGGGATACAGCGTTGACGAGACGTTCCGTGTCTCGTCCGCACACGAGAGCTTTGCTCTCGTGAACGCCGCAAAGTTTGTTTGCACGTTCATCGGTACGTTTACTACCCACACGGTCGAACGTGGTAGTACGATTCTCACCACGCCTCCGACGGTGTTCAAGCGCGACAAAAAGCGCGCACCGTCGATTGTGGCCGAGTGTCCATTTGGTAGAGTGGGACACTCCGAACCACCCGTAAAGGGAAATCGCCTGCGGAGTCTGGAGTCCCTGTGCCCACGTCGGGTATAAATTCCGACACAGAAACAGGAAGCCCTGTCCTCAACAAGCGAGGGGCGGGTAGCCCCGAGCGCGGTAGGGCAGGGTAGTTCACACTCTGTTGAAATCCTCTTATAGAGATTCAAGGAGAATACTGGTGGCTAAAGCCACCAGATGAATCCGACAATTTAAGTCACAAACCATCGTATCACGCACTGTACGTGGAGAACTGGCAGTTGACTCGGTGTTTGCCATGACCTGCAGTCAAAATCAAAACGTAAGCCGACCACGCCCACAGTCGTTAAACAATCAGGTAACTCGAAGCCCCTACGGGGTACGAGTAACGGCTTCGTGGCAAAGCCACTGGCTGACTGTCCAGCAAACCTTAAACTCCCAACCTTCCGGATTGACCTGCCCGGCCAACACCGGGTGGGAGGCCCGCGTCTTTAGGCGCGGGAGGATGTCACTAAGATATACTCTCGCCTGAACCGACTGGTCGCTGAAGAGTGCGAACTGGTTACTGGAATTTCTACCAACTTCAGATGATGTTCAGAGCTCCGTGCAAGATGCAGGGGGCGTATCCATCAACACGAGACGTGGTTTTCGAGAGGCGTTCAGCGAGTTTCCATCCTCAGATACAGTAGAAGTATGGCGATTAGATACAGAGTCATCCCTCCGACGACACCCCACGTGAGGACGTTCGACGGATCGAAGTTCGCCCAGGCACGGACGACACCGATCAGCACCAACGTGAATCCGAGTATCTGACTTTGGACCAGTATTCGTGTGGCGCTCCAGCGTGGATCGAGTACGACGACACCGTTGACGACGCCAAAGAGCGCAAACCATCCCGCCAGAATTTGCGCCGTGAAAGGGGAGACTGTCCACGGCCACACATCAATCATGAGTTGCGGAGCGAGAAACAGGCCGAGAGCACTGACTGTGAGGAGAACTCCGATACCACCGCTAAGCACCCGCACTGCTCGTGGGAGGTGGGGCCCATTGCCTGTCAGTTCCACAGGATTGGTCCGTCGATTGAGCGCCCAAACCGCTGGAATGAGTATGGGAGTGAGTGCGTAGAGAAATACCCAGAGGTCGAACGTGAAGTGACGGTGGTTGAAATTTTCCCAGTGGAGGACGGTGGCGATAGCCATCAGCCACGTGAAGGTCGCGATTCCGAGAAAGACAGACGAAACCCTGTGCCACTCCTCGACAGTAGAAACTCGGTAGAAGAAGTACACACCGGCTCCATAGCCTGCGCCCATGATGATAGGCGTCATTTCGGGCCGAATGGTCCAGGCGAAGTATCTCGTGGTCTGATCGGGTAGTCCGTAGAGGACTAGAAATGCCGCGGCTAGAAACGGCATAATGAAGCGCGCGACCCATCGTGTGATCGGAAGGACTTGACCGTCACGGGTGGAGGTATCTATCCATCCTCGAAGATTTCCATGTACTTTGGTCATTGTTATCACGTATGTCACGTAGCCATTCTGCGTACGAGAGTATATGCGTTCCCTCCCATTTGGTGGATGTATCCTCTGTATCTCGCGGGTATCCTGCCAGTTAGGGGGAGGTCGTCGTTTCTCGCGCTCTGTCTTTGACCTGTCTTGAGCGATTGAGAGTATAAAAATACCAACTTCTGGTGAATTCAACAAAGCCTATTTTTACTATCCTTACTGCCGAAGACCGTCTCGACAGATGCCGACAGCCGTTATCTATCACGATACGCCGATCGCGAGCACCGTCGAGGACCTGACCGACGATCCGACCGTCGTCGCAGCCGAGTCCGATGCGGACGTCCGCGACCACCTCGCCGACGCCGACATCTTCGTGACGAATCCGAACCACTGGCGGGACGACTTTCTGGACTCGCTTTCGGCGGGAACGTGGATACAGTCGACGAGCATCGGCTACGATGCCTTTCCGGTCGACGAGTTCGCCGACCGCGACGTGACGTTCACCAACGCGGAGACGCTCCACGACACGGTGGTGAGCGAACACGCGTTTGCCCTCATGTTCGCGCTCTCGCGACGACTCGGTCCGGTCCTCGACAACCAGCGTCGACGCGACTGGGACCGAAGCGTCGGCGCGGAGATGTGGCTCTGGGAGGGGACGCAGATGACCGTCTTCGGACTCGGGAACATCGGCGAGTCCATCGCGCGTCGAGCGCGTGCGTTCGGCTTCGAGGTGTTCGGCGTCAAACGGACGCCGTCGATATACTCCGGCGTACTCACCGGGGACCGCGTCGTCGCCACCGAGCAGTTCCACGAGCTACTACCCGAGACCGATCTGCTCGTACTGACGGTCCCGCTCACCGACGAAACGCACCACGCCATCGACGCGAGCGTCTTCTCCGCGCTTCCCGACTCGGCCGTCGTCGTCAACGTCGCGCGGGGACCGGTCGTCGACCAGGACGCACTCCTCGCCGCCCTCGAAACGGGGGAGCTACGGGGCGCCGGGTTGGACGTGTTCGAGGACGAACCCCTCCCACGCGACTCTCCGCTGTGGGAGCGCGACGACACCGTCGTGACGCCGCACGTCGGCGGCCGCTCGGAGGACTTCGCGATTCGCTTCGCGCGGCTGTTCCTGGACAACTATCGGCGGTGGAGGGACGGCGAGTCGCTGGCCAATCGAATCGTCTGATTTTCTCCCTATTCGCTCACGATGGGCCGCAGACAACCGGGTGCGAAGACCGTCACTCACTCCCGCTATCTCGGTGCGCGCCCCTCCGATTGAGCGTTACACCGGCACGACGTCGCTACATTCGCGCTACGGGACGGTACACCCACTGCAAGAGCGGACGATGCGAGGCCGGCGGCGGCGTTCGGGTCTCCGCTGGACGACGACGCGGCGATGAACGTCCAGGAACCGAAACGGACGAGGAGCGTCGTCACGGCGACGACGGGGAGCAAGACGGTGCCGTACCCACGATACCGGGCCCGCAAGGACAAACGCGACCCACAGAGATAGCCTCGAAAGGAGAACCGAGCCGAGGAGTCCGCCGAGAGAGCTGAGAACGGTCCCGACGACACCGAAGACGGCCGCTTCGTTGACGGCGTCAACACGAGCCAGATTCACGTGCAAAAGCGAGTAATCCAAGCACCATCTGGATTGTGTGGATCTCCGACCGACTTCACCGCTATCGAGCGACTCTCTCAGTAGCCGAATCTCCCTTATCTCACCCTCCGTGGAGCCGCTCTCGTAGCCCCTGTAGCGCCGACGTGACGAGCAACCACAGGGTGTAGCCGACCGAGACGGCGACCCCATGTGCCGAAACCGTTCCGCCGTACTGTTTCGTATCTGTCTTCATTCTATGTACAACCATTATGCTTACCGCATAACACTATTTGCCCACTGAATCCGCTTAACGCTCAGTTTAGACCGTCTGTCGGTGGTGCTTCTGAACGGGTCCTCGAGGCGGCCTGTTCCCCGTGTGTGGGGGAGACGGGCGCGCTGACGAGTCGAGGCATACGAGCGCTGGGGTTCAGTACCCTATGAGATGACGCGTTCGGGGTGGTTGTCCCGAGAGAACTCCACGGACGGGAGCACGGACCAACTCTCGCACGTCTCTCACACGCACGCTGTGAGACCACCCACCGCACAGACGGCGTCGTTATCCCCCCGGGATTGAGCAGGGATTCACGGGCCATCTGTTATACCGTCTCAAGTAGCGACGGGGCATAGTTGCACGAACTGATACGCTCGAAGGGGTCTTTCACACGTGTCGCTCGGCAGCGGACCGCCCAGTACAGTCGCTCTGCGACTAGTTCTCCACAACGCTATTATCGGCTAGTACGTCAGATATCACCTTCGATAACTCCGGGCGAGAGTTTATAAAGGATATTTTTGACAGAGATATTAGTGACTATCTCACTCCGGATACGGCGGTACGGCTCTCCTCAACGAAGTGCAGGAGTACGACCACGGTCCGTAGCAGGACGTTCGGGGGGGAGGATAGTCTGTTCACTCTATTATGGATATTAATCGCAAGCTCATCGCGTTGTGTCTCGCTATCTCGCTGATTCCGGTGTCGACTGTGGGCGTCGTCGGGGTTGTCGAGATGCAACAGATCGGGTCGGCCGCAGAGACGCAGAGCGCAATTCACATGGAACAGCAAGTCACGGGCGAACTGAACAACACCGTTTCCGCTCGCCAAGCGGGCATCCAGAACGTGCTTGACGCGCGTCGCGTCGATACCCGGTCGCTCGCGGCTTCGTCTCCGATTCAGAACTACCAGGCCGCCAGAAACGGCCAGTGGCGACTCGTCCAAGAGCAGAGTCGAGAGCAACTCGGCCACACAGCGTTGCAGATGCGGAGTACGGTCGAAACCACGAAACAGACGATTCTCGAAAACGAGTACGACGGGCGAGCGTGGGAGGACCTCTCGGCGACTGAGCAACGGCGGGTCGAGGACCAAATCGAACGCATCCTCGTCGGCACGAGCGGGAACGGCACAACCGCGTCGGGGACTGCGACCGAGATGTTTCACCCCGGCTACATCGGCAACACCGGGTACGCCTACGTCGTCGATAAGGACTCGAACATCGTCATGCACCACAGTCTCGCAGACGGGTTCAACCTGCAGGACGACGCCGGCTTGACCGTGTTCGCGGACGTCGAATCCACCATCGAAACCGACGAGGCAGTTCGGAGTGGAGAGACGTGGGGGATTGCGGAATACAACTGGGAAGACACCACTCAGGAGGGCAACCCCGTCGAGGAAAAGTTCGTCGCGTACACCTACGACGAGGACCTCGACTGGGTGCTCGCGCCGAGCGTCTACTACTACGAACTCCAGACCACGGCGCAGGAGAGCGCGAAAGACCGCATCAACGACTCCTTCGAGAGCTACCTCCAGACGCGGTCGGTGTCGGTGAACGCCGAGGAGCGACGCGCGTACGACGAAATCATCCTCACGACCGAAACCGGGCAGGGTGTCGTCAGAACCGACCGGGCCGGAGAGACGGTCGAAACGACCTCGGTCTCGGACCAGTCGTACGCTGATGAACCGTGGTTCACGGCGAGTACGGAACTCGACGAAGGCGAGGTGTACGTCGGGGATGTCCACGCCCACGACGGAAAACGGGTTGTGTACCTCGCGTCACCGGTCTACCAGAACGGCCAGTTCGCCGGGACGGTCGCGCTCCGGTTCGACTTCGATATCCTCGCAGCGCTGACGAACGACGTGACGGTCGGCGAATCGGGATATCTGAGTATCGTTAATCAGGACGGCGCCATCCTGAGTCACCCGAACGCCTCGGTCGTCGACGCCGGGAGCAAAATCACGGACGAGTCGTACGCTGGCGGACTGGCGACCATCGCTCAGAACAGCATCACGACGGGCGACGACGGCCTCGATACGTACGCGACGACCGACTCGGACGGGACCGAGAACACGTACTACGTCGGGTACGCGCCGCTGCAGTTCGGGAACAAGCAACTGTCGCTCCTCGCAACCGTCCCCGAGGAAGACGTCACCGCACCCGCCGCGGCGCTCGGGGCGTCGCTACGCCAGAAAACGGCCTCCGCACGGAACATCTTCATCGGCCTCATCCTCGTCGCCGGACTCGTCGTGACGGGCGTGGGGTATCGCGGGGCGCAGTACTTCTCCGAACCCATCGTGAAACTTCGCGACCAGGCGACCGAACTCGCCGCCGGGCGATTCGACCAGACCACCCCGATAGAGGCGACCGACGACGAACTCGGTGAACTCGTCGTGGCGTTCGAGTCGATGCGCGAGAACCTCCGCCAGCAAGTCACCGAACTCCGCACGGTGAGTCAAGAACTCGGAGACGGGAATCTGGACCAGGATATCCGGACCGACCTGCCCGGGGAGTTCGGCGCGATCATGACGGACCTCGAAGACGGTATCGAGCGTATCCGTCAGAGCCTCGTGGAGGTTCACGGCGTCGCCGACGAGTTCGCGGAGATCAGTAACGAGACGGCGTCGAGTGCGGAAGAAATCGAGTCCGCGAGTCAGGCGACGGCGGAATCGGTCGAGGAAATCGCGCACGGCGCGGCACAGCAGACCGAACAACTGCAGTCGGCATCGAGCGAGATGAACACCCTCTCGGCGACTATCGAGGAGGTAGCGGCGTCGGCCGACGGCGTCGTGAAGACGGCAAACGAGGCGTCGTCCCTCGCTGACCAAGGTCGCGAACAGGCCGCCGAGGCGACCGAGGAGATTTCGGCGATCGAGACGGAGGCGGTCGCGGCCGTCGAGCAGGTCGAAGGGCTCGAAGAGCGGATGGCGGAGATCAACGACATCGTCCAACTCATCACGGACATCACCGAACAGACGAATCTGTTGGCGCTGAATGCGTCTATCGAAGCGGCGCGAGCCGGTGACGTCGGAAAGGGCTTCGCGGTGGTCGCGAACGAAATCAAGCAACTCGCGAACGAAGTCGAGGACGCCACTGAGGACGTTGAAGCGCTAATCTCGGAGGTTCAGGCGGATACGGGCGCGACGGTGAACGATATGCAGGCGATGCGCGAGCGCGTGCAGTCGGGGACGGAGACCATCGAAGGCGCTATCGAGATGTTCGACGACATCGCGGACGCGAGCGAGCGAGCCGAGTACGGCGTTCGCGAGATTTCTGACTCGACGGAGAGTCAGGCGGCGTCGACGGAAGAGGTGGTGGCGATGGTCGACGAAGTCTCGAGCGTGAGCGAGGAGATGACGTCGCAGGCCAGCAACGTGTCGGCGGCCACCGAGGAACAGACGGCGTCGATAAACGAAGTCGCACGGAACGTCCAGACGGTGTCTGCGTCCGCGCAGTCCTTACAGGAACTCGTCGACGAGTTCGACGTCGGCGCCGCTACCGGTACCGACGGGACCACTGCCGGAACCAGCGGGGCCGCAGCAGCGGCCGAATCGTCGAACGAGGGCGTGGGTCGGGAGGAATCGACGACACCGACGTTGGACTAACTCTCCGCGACGCGGCTTCTCGATTTTCCGGGACGGGAGTGCCCTTCCGAATCGCGGAACCGGCGTTCACGAACCCTACCGCTTCACGCCACCGGGAGTCACACCCACTACGTTTTAAGCACGAGTGGACTTCCTAGGTGAGTAGAAGCCACCTCGGCATCTCGCCTCTCTCTATGACCTCAGATTCGCCTATCCGTGTTCTCCACGTCGATGATGAACCAGGGTTCGCAGACATGGTCTCGAAGTTCCTCGAACGCGAAAATCCCCGACTGCACGTTCAGACGGCGTCGAGCGCCGCAGCGGGAGTCGACCGTCTCGAAGAAGCGAACTTCGACTGTGTCGTCTCCGACTACGATATGCCCGGAACGAACGGCCTCCAGTTCCTCCACGACGTTCGTGAGGCGAATCCGGATCTGCCGTTCATCTTGTTCACGGGTAAGGGAAGCGAGGAAATCGCCAGCGATGCGATCTCCGCCGGCATAACCGACTACCTCCAGAAGGAGGGCGGGAGCAGCCAGTACGCGCTCCTTGCGCACCGGATCACGAACGCCGTATCACAGTACCGCACCCAGCGTGAGATTGAGACGAGCCAAGAGCGCCTCTCGCTGTTTTTCGAACGGTCCCCGCTCGGGGTCATCGAATGGAACGAGAACCTCGAAATCACGCGAATCAACGACACCGGCGAGAACATCCTCGGCTACGAGGAGGACGAACTGATCGGGAGTTCCTGGCGACGACTCGTTCCCGAACCTGAGCAAGACGCCGCCGCCGAGTTCTTCTCGGAGGTCGCGACCGGGTCGGACGCCTCCGATAACGACCGGAAAACGGTCACGAAACGCGGTGAACGCATCATCGCCGAGTGGCACCACCGCGTCATCAGAAACGACCTCGGCGACGTGGTGACGACGTTCTCGCAGTTTCAGGATATCACCGAACGGGTGGAGCGACGACAGCAGCTCGCACGGGAGCGAGCGTTCACCGAACAGGCACTCGACACGTTGGATGACCTGTTCTACGTCGTCGATGCGGATGGGAAGCTAAAACGATGGAACGAACGGCTTGCGCGGGAAACCGGTTACTCGGACGAGGAGTTGGCCGGACGAGACGTGCTCGAGTTCTTCCCCGAAGACCAGCGCTCGGTCGTGACCGATGCGGTCGCGGAAACGATAGACACGGGAACCGCGACGATCGAGGCCGACGTCCTCACTGCGGATCGCGGGAGGGTTCCGTACGAGTTGACTGGCAAACGACTGACCGACCCACCGGACGACCTCCTCGGACTCGTCGGCATCGGTCGTGACCTGTCCGAACGGAAAGAACGCGAACGCGAACTCGAATTCGCCCGGGATCTGTTGGAGAAAACGGAGCGGATCGCGGATGTCGGCGGCTGGCAAATCGACGTAGAGACGGACGAGGTCTTCTGGTCCGACCACCTGTTCGAGATGCTCGGGATAGACGGCGACGAGGCGCCCCCGCTCGACGAAGCGCTTGACGTCTACGTCGAAGCGGACCGATCGGTCGTCGAGAAGGCGATCGAGGACGCGATCGCTGCCGGCGATCCGTTCGACGTGGAAGCTCGGTTCGACCGGTCCGACGGCGATGTTCGGTGATTCCGGATACTCGGTGAGCCGACAATCGAAGACGGTGAGGTGGTCCAACTGCGCGGCGCGGTGCAGGACATCACCGACCACAAGCATCACGAAGAGCGCCTCCGGAAAACCTCCTCACGGCTCGAAGCGCTCTACGAGAACTCCCCGGACATGATCGACGTACTCGATCCGGACGGAACGATACTCGACGTGAATAGTCGTTTTTGCGAAGAGTTAGGCTACGAGAAAGACGACGTGATCGGCAGACCGATCTGGCAGATCGATCGGATGGCCGAACCAGCGGACGTGCAGGCGCTGCTTGCAAACTTCACGGCCGGTGAGCGTCGAAAGTTCGAGGGTCGGTACGAACGGACGAACGGCTCGACGTTTCCCGTTGAAGTCCACCTCCTCCGGCTCGAACTCCACGAGCAGGATCGGTTCCTGGCGATCAGCCGGGATATCACCGCCCGTAAGCAACGCGAGCAGGCACTCCAACGCCAGAACGACCAACTGGAAGAGTTTGCCAGCGTCGTCAGCCACGATCTCCGGAACCCGCTCAACGTCGCGGAGGGGTACTTGGAACTCCTGCGCGAGGAGTGCGACAGCGAACAACTCGAGTCGGTCGACCGCGCGCTCGCGCGGATGGACACACTCATCGAAGATTTGCTGACGCTGGCTCAGCAAGGCGACCGGATATGCGAGACGGAATCGGTCACCCTCGCGGAGTTGTCTGCGCAGTGCTGGCGGAACGTCGAGACGGCCGACGCGACGATTCGGACTCCCGTCGACGGGACGATTCAGGCCGATCGAAGCCGTCTCACGCAACTGCTGGAGAACCTCTATCGAAACGCTGTCGAACACGGCGGTACGGAGGTGACAGTCACCGTTGGGAGGCTGGACGACGGCTTCTACGTGGAGGATGACGGTCCGGGAATTTCCGAAGACGACCGCGAGGACATCTTCGACGCCGGGTACTCGACCTCGACGGAGGGGACTGGTTTCGGGCTCTCGATCATCAAAGAGGTGGTCGATGGACACGGGTGGAGCATCCGTGTGGCGGACGGAACAGAGGGGGGCGCGCGATTCGAGATCACGGGCGTCGAGTTCGTAGACTGACGGGGACACGATCCGACTGAACGATCGTTGATCAAGATGCGAAGACTGCGGACTCGTCATCGAGGAGCGACGAATCGACTACGGACCGGAGTGGCGGACGTTCGACGGCGGTGAGTCCTCCAGTACACGAACGGGGCACCGCTCACCGTCGTACGTCGCGACCGCGGTCTCTTGACCGAAGTCGGACGCCGGCGAGACGAGAGTGGCTCTCACGACTCATCTCCGCTCGGTACCGGTTGTTTCCTCGTACGTGAGGATTATCTGTTATGGACCTCGAACCCTTGCTCATGGAGTTCAACCTCGACAGTTTCAGTGCTCGCGACTGGGAGCGCCCAACGAACGCCGACCCGGTCCGATTCGCCATGGTCGGACTCGGGTGGTGGACGCGCGAGCAAGCGATTCCCGCCGTCGAAAACGCGGACTATTGCGCGACGACGGTCTTGGTCAGTTCCAGTACCGAAAAGGCTGAGGAGGTCGCGGCTGATCTCGAGGGGGTCGAGGAAACGCTCACCTACGAGGAGTACGCCGACGGCGCGGCGACCGACGCCTACGACGCGGTGTACGTCTGTACGCCGAACGGACTCCACCGCGACCACGTTGAAGCCGCAGCGACGCACGAGAAGGCGGTCCTCTGCGAGAAGCCCCTGGAAGCGACCGTCGAGGACGCCCAGGCGTCCGTCGACGCCTGCCGGGAGGCGGATGTCCCGTTGATGGTCGCCTACCGAGTCCAGACCGAACCGGTGGCCCGCCGCGCCCGAGAACTGATTCGGGACGGCGCCATCGGAGATGTCGTGTCGATACTCGGGCACATGTCGGACACGATACTCGATTCCGTCGACGAAACGAGCTGGCGGTTCGACCCCGAGCTATCCGGCGGGACGACGCTCAACGATATCGGAATCTACCCGCTGAACACGATCCGGTTCATCCTGGAGGAGGACCCCCAGGCGGTGTACGCCCGGACGGAGTCCGAACAGTCGGCCTACGAGGGAACCGACGAGCACGCGGCGTTCCAGCTAGAGTTCCCCGACGGCAAACTCGCCTCGTGTACGGTCACGCACAGCGCGACGGTAACCTCGAGCCTCCGGTTCGTCGGTACTGAAGGCGAACTGAGCATCGAGGGGCTGTTCTTCCCGAACACCCGGAAGGTGCTCCGGGTGTCCGGACCAGATATCGAGGGCGAGTATCGACCGGAACCGGTCGACCAGATGCGCGAGGAGTTCGACTACTTCGCCAACCATCTCCGGCGCGGTCTCGACTTTGAAGCCGACGGCGAGCACGGGATGGTCGACATGCGCGCTGTCCGCGCCCTCTACGACTCCGCCGAGCGGGGACGACGCGTCGAACTCGATCTGTAACTGCGAACGGGAACTCCGAAGAGCCTCGCTCTTCCGGAGACGACGGAGTCGGCCCTCTTCGGTCCGGATTTTCACGAGGGGTCCCCACAGCGCCGGAGGCACGAGGCCCCCGACGAAGTAAAAAAAAAGTTTCACCGAACCGTTCGTAGCACCCCGTACGCTGGCGCAACCGCTTTTCGGGACGGCGCCTTAGGTGACCGTATGGACTATTCGGACTCCTATCGGCGCGAGGTCACCGCGAAGGTCGAATCCGGCTGGAAGATCGAAGAAGAGACCCAAGATCGAGCCACGCTCGTCCGGCGCGAGTTCGGCAATCCGGGAATCCACCTCGTCATCGCCATCCTGACGATTTGGTGGGCGATGGGTGTTCCAAACCTGCTGTACGCCGCATACCGGTACTTCACCGGCAGCCAGCGCACCATCATCTGGAAGGACCGGACCGACGCTGACGCGGACGAACCGGCGACGCGTGTGGAGTAACACGCCACGACGCCGCCGGAAATTCTGTTTCGGACGGTGAGACGGCGTTCGCCCCGTCGCCGTGCGGACATCAATTCCGAGAGCCGTCGCCAGCGCGAATGCTTTTGCCCGGACGGGTAGAAGTCTATTCGATGCATCACCCGAGGTCGGACAGGCCCGTACTGGTCGGAGTCGATAACTTGGATACCGTCCAGCAGCTGGTTCGTACCGCCGGCGACCTCGCCTCCCTCGGGTCGGGCACGGTGCGACTCGTGACAGTCGCGGTGAAACGGTCGGACTCCCCGTTCAGGGTGTTCAACGACGAGACTATCGTCCGGGAGTTCGCCGACAGCAGCCACGAGCTGCTCGACCGGGCGACCACACCAGAGGACGTCGCCGTCGAACGCGGCGTACTCGTCGCACGGTCGGCCACGAAGGGGCTGCTCGCAGCGGTCGAAGAGACCGACCCAGCCGCGCTCGTCGTCGGCTGGCGGGCACAGGAACGGCGAACCGACGCCGTCTTCGGGACGACCGTCGACGCGCTCGTCGAGCGCGCACCCTGCGACCTGTACGTCGAGCGGGTCGGCCACGAGGCGAACGGCGTCGACTCCGTCCTCCTCCCGGTCGCGGGCGGCCCGCACGTCGAGACCGCCGCCCGGGCGGCGACCGCTATCGCCGCCCGGAACGACGCCCGCGTGCTCGTGTTCTCGGTCGAGACATCCGGCGACGCCGCGTCGTTTGTCGCCGAGGGACGCGACGCGCTGGCCGACGTTGACGGGCCCGACGTGCCGGTCGAGACGGCGGTTCGGGAGAGCGACGACGTGACCGACGCACTCGTCACCGAGGCGGCCGCCCACGACGTGGTCGTGCTGGGGGCGACTCGGAAGGGCGCTCTCCGGCGGAACCTCGCCGGGTCGGTCCCCCGGAAGTTCGTCGACCGGACCGACCGGACGGTAATCCTCGCGCGGAACGGCGACGTGGTGGACGGTCCGCTACGCGGCCTCGGGCGGTTGCTCCGACGATGACAGGGCTCGTGTTCTGGGTCCTCGTCGCCCTCGCGACGGTCACCAGCTTCGCCACGGCGTGGGCGCTCGGTGCGAACAGTAACTCGCCGCCGTTCGCCCCTGCAATCGGCGCGAACGCCGTCTCGACGATGCGAGCCGCCTTCCTCATCGGTATCCTCGCCGCACTGGGTGCGCTCACGCAGGGCGGAAGTATCTCCGAGACCGTCGGGTCGGGACTCATCGACGGCGTCGCATTCACCTCGTTGGCGGCGACCACCGGACTCCTGACCGCCACCGCCTTCATGGCGTTCGGTATCTACACCGGCTATCCGGTTCCGGCCGCGTTTGCGACCACGGGTGCGATGATCGGAGTCGGACTGTCGCTCGGCGGCTCCCCGGCGTTCGAAACCTACCAGCGCATCGCGACGTTCTGGGTGCTCGTGCCGCCCGTTTCCGGCGGACTCGCGTACCTCACGGCCAAGCTTTTGCGCCGCGACGACATCCCGGAGACGGTGGCGATTCCCGTGCTGGCGAGCGTCGTCGGCGGCATCGTCGCGAACATCCAGTTGAGTATCATCCCCTCTCCGACCGGCGCGGCCCAGGAGTCGGTAGCCGGATTCGTCTCGGGCACCGTCCCGGTCCTGACCGTCGCCGGCGTCGACATCGCCACCGTGGTCGTGACGCTGCTCTTCGCCGCCGTGAGCTTCCAGTACATCCGGCGGCGAACCCAGGCGTCCGTCGACAAGGGGATCAAGACGTTTCTCGTCGTGCTCGGAAGCGTCGTCGCGTTCTCCAGCGGCGGCAGTCAGGTGGGGCTGGCGACCGGGCCGCTGGAGAACCTCTACCGGGCCGAATTGGGGCTGCCGGCGATCGGACTGCTGGCGCTCGGTGCGACCGGTATCCTCAGCGGCGCGTGGATGGGCGCACCGCGTCTGCTCCAAGCGACGTCCCGCGAGTACGCACAGCTCGGTATCCGGCGCTCCATCGCCGCGTTGGTGCCCGGGTTCGTCATCGCACAGGTCGCCATCGCACTCGGCATCCCGATCTCGTTCAACAACATCATCATCTCCGGCGTGATCGGTGGCGGACTCGCCGGTGGCTCCGCGGGCGTCTCGCGCCGGAAAATCGGCGTCACCCTGGGGTTCTGGTTCATCACGCTCGGGATGTCGATCGTGATCGGTTTCGGGCTCTACCGGCTCTTCGCCGCGGTGCTCGGGACGTAGTCACTTGACGACCGTCACCGTCACGGAGGCCTTCCCGACGACGGCCGAAGCGACGGTCCCGAGCAGACGACGACTGAGCGCGTTCCGGTCGCCGCCGTGTCCGCCCATGACGACGTGGTCGACCTCGTGCGCGTCGACGTATGCGAGGATGGTCTCCGCGGGGTCGCCGGTTTCGACCGCGGTGGTAACGCTTCGGCCCGCCTCCTCCACCCGTCGTTTCGTGTCTGCGACCAGGTCGTCGGCTCGCTCGTGAGCGGCCGTCTCTCGGGAAGCGTCCGCCTCGATGACACCCCCCTCGCTCATCGCGCTATCGAGCGGGGTCACCACGTTCAACACCGTCACCGGACAGTCGAATGTGGCGAGCGCGTGTGCCAGCGCGTCGTCTGCGAGCGGCGACCCGTCCAACGGGACGAGGACGTGTGACGGTTCCATACGTACCCTCCGGCGCCGAGACACAAGTATATCGACGGTAGTTCACGGTACGCCACGATACCGCTGCGGAACTATCTTTATCGACTGAGTACCGGTTGTTCAGGACGTCTCCCCCTCTTCCACCCCCTCAGACTCGTCGAGCCAGGCCTCCTTACACCCGTCACTACAAAACGAGTACAGTCGCAGTTCGCCGTCCGAATCACGCTCCTTTTCCATGGGATACCAGTCGCTCGTCTCGATCGGGTTGCCGCAGCGGTCGCAGCGAGTACTAGCCTCCGTACAGAGGATGAACATGGGCATCTGATGACCACTATCTCTCTAAGTATCTCTTTCCGCAGTTGGTACGTCCCCGGTGCGGCGGTGTCGACCATCGTGGGGCCGTCCATCTCGGAGGCAGCCACTGATTGGCCTACTGCGAGCCTCGCCTTTACCTTCGAGAATCATCGTCCTTGTCCGTCTGATCGACCGCGATCGAACGCTCGGTGACACCCGTTGACTTGCTCACGGTGACTTTCTTGGCACGGACAACGACGGTACAACCCTCGTATTGGAACTCGACAGTCAGGGAGCGGGGCGATTGAGCCCACTTTGTCCGATAGATGTCATTCAGCGCATCGGGATCAATCACGTCGAAGAGCGGATCGAGATCGGTCGGCTCGATGCCGTTGGCCTCAGCGACGGCCGCAATGACGGTCTCGGTAACCGTGCGGTCGCGGGCGGCCCGCGTACCGACATCAGTGGTGATGCGTGACTCCATACTACTCTGCAGGCGAGAAACGGGCATAGGGCTGGCTTCGACGTATGTAGCGTCCGGGGGCGCACCTACTACATATGTAGAATGCAGTCACTCGGGCGGTAGTGACGCCTGGTCGAACAGTCGCGCGAAGAGCTTCCGCTCGGCTGTTCGGAGGTGTCTGTTGAACGTGGGTTGGGTAATCCCGAGTGACTCGGCGACTTCCTCTCCCGTTCGGTCACGGGGCCATTCGAAGTAGCCGCTTAGATAGGCCGTCTGAAGCACTTCGCGCTGTCGGTCGGTGAAGTCGCCGGTGAGGGGGCCAGGCACCTCGCCGCCGGGCCACCCGCGGCGCTCGACTTCGCGCCGAGCGACGAGGTCGGTCTCCGGGAATCGCTCGTCTACTCGGTCGACGAACGTCCGTACGTCGATCGTTCCCGGAAGTTCGACGACGACGCGGGCGCCGGTCGCAGAGACTGTGATGGTGTGAGCGGTCGCTCCCGCCGTCGCCAGCACCGACGGAACCGTTTCCCCCGTCACGAGGAGTTCGAAGCGGTGTCCGGCCGCCGATTCGTCGGCATCGGAGAGGCGAGCGACGGTCTTGACCCGCGTCGAATCAGTTGCGGCGGCCGCGAACACGTCTGGCGGACATTCTCGGACGGTGACGAAGACGCGAGTTCCTCCCTCCTGTTGTGGGATCGTGCCGTGCACGTCGAGTTCGCTCCCTGTCTCGGTCGCGAGGGCCGCAAGCGCCGTCCCGGCGTCTCGAATCGTCAGCCTGAGCTCGACGACGCTATCGCTCAGAAGGCCCCGTCGCGTCTCGACCGCGTTGAGCGCGTTTGCGATCGTTTCGCCGAGTTCGGCCAAGACCTCGCGCGTGAGCGTATCGAACGCTTCTGTCTCGCCGGCGTACACTGTCAGGACGCCGTAGTCCACACCATCGTACCGGATCGGGAGGCTGAGTGCCGAGTGAAGGCCACTCGCGAGAGCGGTTTTTCGCCACTGATGCTCGCGCAACCTCTCGGCGACGTTCGGGACGTAGGAAACCTCGCCCGTCTCCGCAGTCGACAGCGCGGGCTCGCCCGTCTCCGCCTCGAGACGGAAATCAACCTCGTCGAGGTATCCTCGAGCGTCGCCGGCCCACGTCTGCGGCGTAAGCTGGCCGTCGTCGACGTCGCCGATCCACGCGAACGCGAAGCGGTCGTCGCGCGTCAGCCGCTCGCAGACGGCTTTCTCGATCTCGTCGGCCGTCGTCGCACGAACGAGTACCTGGTCGATCTCTCGGATGATGTCGTTGACTCGGTTGAGCTCGTGCAGTCGGCGGTTCCTGGCGGCGAGCTCTCGTTCCTGATCGTGGAGCGCCTCCTCGCGCTCGATTCGGTCGAACGTCGCTTCTGCCGTGGCCGCTAGGTGATCCGCGACTTCCTGCGTCTGGTCCGGAAGACCGGCGACCGCAGTCGAGACGATCGCGAGGACGCCGTGGTCACCGATCGGGAGCCAGACCCCGCTGCGGACGGGGACGTCCGCCAGGGTCGGGTCGTCAGCCTCGTCCACGTCGTCGAACTGGCGGGATTCGCCGTTCACAAAGGATTGCCACGCTATCGACGGGTCGCCGGGGCTGATAACGGGTAGATCGCCACCCAGCGCCTCGATGCCGTCAGTAACGACGGCGGGGTTGAGGCTGTTGTTCGTGTCGTCGAACAGGTAGACGATCACTCCGTCGACGTCGAACACGTCGGCTGCCGCCGCCGCCGTTCGCTCACTCGCTTCGACGAGCGACTCTGCCCCGATTAGGTCACGGCTCACCTCGTGCAAGCGCGTGAGCGTTCGTTCGAGACGCTTCCGTTCAGTGATGTCCAGTGCGGCACAGGTGAGTCCGACGACCTCGCCCGATTCGTCTCGCAGCGGTTCGACCGTCAGGTCGTAGGTGACCGTCCCGCTGGGCAGTTCGTAGGTGTATTCTCCGCGGACGCCCTCGCCGGTTTCGAGGACTTGGCGCTTGGGTTCGAGTATCACCTCGGCCGCGTCTTCGGGGAGGAGTTCGTCGTCGCGCTTGCCGATTACACTCGCCGGGTCGAAGTCGATGTGCGGACTGCTGAGCCACGTATAGCGGAGGTCAGTGTCTAGCCGAAACGCGGCGAACGGAGAGTTCTCCAGCGCGAGCTGGAAGTGCTCTTTCTCCGTGCGGAGTTCACGTTCGAGCTCCTTTCGGTCGGTGACGTCTTCGACGACGCCGACGGCGCGGACAGGGTCTCCCTCGGCGTCGTAGTAGAACTCGCCGTTGGCCGCGATCCAACTCTGTTCGCCGTCGGCGCGAACGATCCGGCACTCGAACGACCACTCGCCGGTCTCGAACGCCGCCTCGAAACTTTCCTCGACGGCGTCGCGGTCGCCGGGGTGGACGTGCTCGAGGAAGCGCTCGAAGCTCCAGTCGTCGAGTGGTTCGTCGTATCCGAAGATGCGGTCGTGCTGTGGCGACCTGCGCGGGGCGGTCTCGCTCCGCAGGTCGAGTTCCCAGGTACCGTGCCCACCGGCTTCGAGCACGAGTCGCAGACGATCGTCGGTCCGTCTGAGCTGGCGCTCCTTCTCGCCGAACGTCGTGCTCACCTTCGTGAGGGTCCGTGCGGTATCGAGCATCCGGTCGACCTGCCGATCGGGTGGTTCCGGGCTACCGAGTGCTGCCGGCGGCGTGAAATGAACGTTGGGAGCGACGCCGGCGTCCGTCACGAGATACGGATGGGCGCGCACGATATCCCGAATGAGCGATGCCGAAAAGGTACCGCGGTCATACTGACAGAACGCGACGACGTTCGAGTCCGCACACACGTCGGTGAGCGCTCGTTCGTAGTCGACGAGTTCTTCGCGCGATGGGTCGTCGCGACAGACCGAGCCAACGTCGGCGACGATTCGAGCGGTCTCACCGTCATCGATTTTCCCGATAGCCCGCTCGACGTATTCGGCCAGACAAGTCGGCTGAGATGGCTTCGGAGCCGCAATCTCGGTCTTCGGGTAGAAGTGCAGCATCCCCGTCTCCAGCGCTGTACCGACGTCGGCGCCGGTGTCCCGGAGGCGAGACTCGAACGCTTCGCGCTCGCTGGCATCGACGAGTGCGATGACGCGTTCGTCCTGCTCGATCCCCTGGACGGCAAACTGAATCACTTCCGGGGAGGCGGTCGCCGAATCCGCAACGACGGTGACGAAGTGACCGAAGGGGCGTTCGTGACCATCGACTGAGCCGAGGGGGTGGCTGTCTCGACGTAGCGCTCGGATCACCGAGGCGATATCTGCTCCGACGGGAGTCGCTTCTCGCTCGTCCAGCCGCGTCATTGAGCCAGAAAGACCATCCAGTAACTTACGTTGTCTGGCTAGGTGACGAGCCCACTCGGATTGTCGGGGCAGCGGTCGTCGCGCTTACATCACCGGAGGCGACTCGTCACAGACGACAGAAGTAGCCACGAAGCGTCGGGCGTTGGCCCTTCGACCGACGGTTGGCCGGGACCCGATATACGCTCTCTATTCGGCACGGCTGCTGAGAGCCATAATTGATTGAGTATCGTCAGCGTCCGACCGTGGCGGAGACGTCACCGTCCGTCGTGACCGTCAGAAGCTGTCGTAAAGCCACCTCCGAGTGTAGTCACTCCCATGGACGTCCCCGAACTGTCCCTCCGACGGCTCGCTCGCGGCGCTGCTGCACTCGCCTGCCTCGTCGGCGGGTACAACTTCCTCTCGCTGATGGGCGCGTTCGGTCCCGTCTCCTGTTGGACGGGATACACCGCCAGCGGCTCGGCTTCCAGCAACGGCACCGAAACGACGACCACTCCGACGATCAGTCGTGGTTGCGAGTCCGGAATCGACGTTCTGCTCGGAGCCGGAGGACCGCCGGGCGGCGGCAACGCTTCAGTGCTATTCTCGTGGGCGGTCGTCCTGCTCGTCCTCGTCGCCCTCGGCGGCTACAGCGCGTGGACCGGCCGTCGATACGTCACGTGGGCCACCGTCGTTGCCGGCGTCGCGATTACCGTCATCGGCGTCTTCAGTATCGGCTGGTACTTTCTGCTCCCGACGCTTTTCCTGTCGGTCGCCGCGCTCGCACTGTCCGTTCGGCCCCGGAACTAGTAACGACCGTTTCGGACCGATCGCTCGATGCGTACGCATCCGCATGGTACTCCTCGCGCGACCGTGGAGACTCCCGAAACTTGCTCCCACGGCTCGACCACCGGTCGTTGGGACCCGCGCACCGTCCAGAACGGAGAACCCGAACCCTTCCCGCGCGCCCGCCCTCAGCGATAGCTCAGCAGACGGAGTCCGTTCAACGAGACGAGCACGGTCGAGCCTTCGTGGCCGACGACGGCGAGCGGCAGCGGAATCCCGCGCAGGAGAATCGCGGCCACCATCAGCGCGATGGCACCGAACGCGATGGCGAGGTTGACCGTGAGCGTCCGACGGGTCTTCCGTCCCAGCCTGAGGACGTACGGGATCTTGCCGAGGTCGTCACCCATCAGTACGACGTCGGCGGTTTCGAGCGCGACGTCCGTTCCCGCACCGCCCATCGCGACACCGAGGGTGGCCGTCGCGAGTGCGGGGGCGTCGTTGACGCCGTCCCCGACCATCGCGACGCTCCCGTAGCGACTCACCAGTTCCTCGATGGTCGTCACTTTCTCCTCCGGCAGGAGCTCCGCCTGGACTTCGTCGACTCCGACCTCGTCGGCGATTCGCCGCGCCACGCCTTCGTTGTCGCCGGTCAGCATCACGACCCGCTCCACACCGAGTGACCGCAACTCCGCGACCATCTCGGCGGCCCCCGGACGGAGCGTGTCGGTGAACGCGAGCCATCCGAGCACGCGAACGACCCCGTTCGTCTCCCGAGCGACGAGGACGCTCGTTTTGCCCTCCGCCTCGAGCGACGCTAACCGGTCGACGCCGCGCTCGAACCCGTCTATCTCTGCGTCCGCGAGCGTCGTCTCGAAGTAACTCCGATTTCCGATGTGCACCCTCGCGTCTCCGACCGTCGCTCGAACACCCTTCCCGGCAGCCGCCCGAAATCCGGTGGCGTCGGCGACGTCGAGCGACCGCTCCGCCGCCGCCGCGACGGTCGCCTTCGCCAGGTGATGCTCAGAGCGGGCTTGAACGGCCGCAGCGAGCGCCAGCAGTTCGTCTTCGGTCGCCACCTCGTCCCGTCGGTCGTCGACGGCCACGTCGGTCAACTGCGTGTCCCCCGCCGTGAGCGTCCCCGTCTTGTCGAACGCCACCGCGTCGACGGTCGCCGCCGTCTCGACGTGTTCACCGCCTTTGAACAGGACGCCCTGCCGCCCGCCCGAGGCGATCGCCGACAGCACCGCGGCGGGCGTCGAGATGACGACCGCACACGGTGAGGCGGCGACCATGAGCGTCATCGCCCGGTAGAACGTACTCGCGAACTCGCCGCCGAGCGCGAGCGGGACGGCGATCGCCGCGACCGTGAGTCCGAACACCCCTAGGACGTAGGGCTGTTCGAGCCGGTCGATGAGTCGCTGGGTGGGCGCCTTCTCGCTCTGGGCGCGCTCGACCATGTGGATGAGACGCGCGATGGCCGACTCGTGAGCCTGCCGCGTGACCTCGACCTCCAGGCTTCCGCTCTCGTTTATCGTCCCGCCGAACACCTCGTCGCCGGGTGTTTTCGTAACCGGCACCGACTCGCCGGTGAGCGATGCTTGGTCCACCGCACTCTCCCCGGATCGGACGACGCCGTCGAGCGGAATCCGATCGCCGGGTCGGAGGACGAACACGTCACCGACCTCGACCTCGTCGATGGGCAGGGCGACCTCCGCGCCGTCGCGGAGCACCTGTGCCGATTCCGGCCGCATCTCGACGAGAGACCTGATCGCGCGCCGGGAGCGCCCGATGGCGTAGTGCTGTAGCGTATTCGAAAGCGAGAACAAGAAGAGGAGCATCGCGCCCTCGAAGGGTGCGCCGATGGAGAGCGCGCCGAGTGCAGCGACGATCATCAGCAGGTCGATGTCGACGGCCCGGTGGCGGAGCGTCTCGACGGCTCCCTTGAGCCCGTACCATCCACCGAAGACGTACGCGACACCGTAGCCCGCCCACAGCAGGAGTTGCGGGCCGTTGCGCCATCCCGTCACCAGGCCGATACCCATCCCGGCGAGGGTCAGTACGACGAAGGCGGCTTCTCGTCGCAGGTCCGCCCGCGTCCGTACGTCGTCCGTATCCGGTTCCGTCTCGTCTCGTACGGTGACGTTGTGATCACGAACCAGTCGCTCGAGATCGTCTCTGGTGATGGCGCTTTGGTCGTAGGAGATACGAACGCTGCCGGTCCGGAACGAGACGTCCGCCTCGTAGACTCCCGGCGTTGCTTCGAGCGTCCGTGCGACAGCCACCGCTCCGGCTTCGCCGCGACCACCCCGCCGTTCGATGGAGAGCGTACACGTCGCCGGTGGGATTTCTTCAGGTTGTTCCATATCGTCGTGGACTCACTGCCGTCTCTGGCATCGTGACACGTCGGTCTTCCCGGAGTCGATTCAGGAGTCGCGGCGTCGGATTCCTATCCGGACAGGAGGTCTCTCAGTGGTGTTCGATACGGCCGCGCAAAACGTCATCGGATGGCGGTCACCGGCTGTCGGTCGTTTCGCATCACCCGCTGGTTGATCACGCGGACCGTTGTCCCGATGCTCAGAACGTCCAGTGGTCCGACGTCATCGAGACGCTGCCTCCCCGTCTGGCCGATCTCGAAGAGCGTATCGAGACGTCGTGAGAGCGGCGGTAGTCGGAGGAACTCGTAGTTCTTTGGCGCCGTCGAGTCGGGTTCGTCGGGGAGAGACTGATGTCGGGGTTGAGGAGGCGACGCGAATGCGATTGCGGGGGTCGATACGAGTGTGCGGAGTGGCGGTGGTCCACGTGGCTTTTGTCGACACCGACCGAGACAGGGCGTATGGGTGTGACGAAACACGACATTCGAAACGGGATTCGCGGTGGCGTCGGGCGGTTCAAGCGAGACGTCACGGCGCCGTTCACGAAAGAGGAACTCGGGGCGCTCTGTGCGACACTGGATATCACCACGACGGAGACTCCGACCGAGTCGACACAGAAGATGCGTCAACAGATCCGCGTTGCCGTCGGCCTCACAGAGGATATCGACGCGGCGGACGAGGGCAACTTCTCGAAAGACGAACTCGAGGTGATCGCTGCGGCGATCGGCGTCGACCCCGTGGCCGGTGACGAACCCGACCCGCTGTTCTGAGCGACCGCGGACGGCGATGGGACGGCAATCGCGTCCGCCAACCCGTTCTTCGAGCGGAACGTAGTCTCACCGGGTCCCAGGCGCCTGAATCGGACGGTAGAGGCTGTGCGAGGAACACCGGTACGATGGTGGATAGGGGCTTGCGTCCGGGCCTACGACCGCGCGGACTACGGCTTCACTTACTGATCGTTCGGGGCCCCAACCACGTTGCGTGTCGGCGTCAATATCCTTTCCAATCCGTGCGCGATTCTATCTACGGCCGCTCATACGGGAGTACAGCGGGGAATCCGATACGAAACAAGATGAGTGAGGACGGTATCAGAAGCATATCGCTCTACAAGACCTCACTCATATCTCAGCTCCGAGAAACGTATCCTTCGCTCTCCAGTCCGAAGAGATGAGTACGACGCAAAGATTCCGCCAGGGGTTTCAGGCTACTTTGACCCGTACCCAGTCCCCGCAACCGTTGCACTTCAGAATTTTAACCTGCTGTTCAGGTGGGTGCCCACCATCTGTGATCACCCTCTGATCGGGGGGTGATGACTTGAGTGTCGCCGTGACCCGGTGTTGGCGTGCGCCCCCACACGTCGAGCAGGACATCACTGTCGATTCCGCAGTTTCCGGTATATTCGTTGATTGACCCATCCAATCCCCATTTAGTAGAATGATGAAGGAGCATTTAGCAGTTTCGCATTCTTACCATTCGAATGGGTAAATTACGGATCTCGACCATGATTTAAAACAGACTATGTGATTTGACTACGGGATGAGGTAGTCGTATAACGGACAGTAGAAACACCTATCAAAGATGCTGTCTGATAACAGTTCGCACCAGCTCCCATTGCTCAGAGGCACCCCATATCGTGGGGCGCGGTTTGGGAGTTGGCACACTTCCTGTGAGAGTGGCGACATCGTACCTCGCTAGCCTATCAGCGTCTCTGCCAGCAGATAACGGCGCGGTGTGCACTGGTAGTGGAGACCCGCCCGGAACGACCACGGAAGAGCGCTCTCGACTCGCGGCTCGGCGGATATCTACGACTACCAATGTGGGACTCCGTCGGCGGGACACTGAAAATCTCATACTCGCCGTCCCAGATAAAACAGAATCAGCGGGACGTCAACCTCTTTTCAGCCACGACCGCTCTGCTCGGCGTTCTGCCATGAGACCTATCCGGACACCGACTCCCAGTTACCCTATGACCGAGGAACTCCTGCTCTACGGTGCGTACGGCTACACCGGGTCGCTGATCGCGAAAACGGCCGTCGACCGAGGCTTCGAGCCGATACTGGCCGGTCGCCGAGCGGAACCGCTCGAGGCGCAGGCGACCGACTACGGACTCGAGAACCGGACGTTCAGCCTCGAACACCCCGAAGTCGTCGAGAATCGCATCGCCGACGCCGACGCGGTCCTGAACTGCGCCGGCCCGTTCTCGGCGACCGCTCGGCCGCTCATCGACGCCTGCATCGAAACGGGAACGGAGTACCTCGATATCGCCGGGCGGTACGACGTACTCGAGGAAACTGCCGAACGCGACGGAGAGGCGAGCGATGCCGGTATCACTCTCCTGCCCGCCGTCGGTTTCGACGTCGTTCCGACGAACTGCCTGACGAGCTACCTCACAGAGCAGGTCGAGGACCCGACCCATCTCCGAGTCGCGATCGATGGCCTCGGCACCTTCTCGCCCGGCACGGTGAAGGCCATCCTCGAACAGGCCGGCGACCCCGGAGCGGTTCGCGAGGACGGTCGACTTCGAAGCGTCCCGCTCGCGTGGAAGCGCCGCGAGTTCAGCTTCGAGGGCGAGGCCAAGTCGGCCGTCACCGTCCCCTGGGGGGAAGTCTCGACGGCCTACCATTCGACGGGGATTCCGAACGTCGAAACCTACGCGACGGTCCCCGAGTACGCGCAGACGGCCATGAAGCGCGCCCGTGGATTCTCGGGGATTCTCGGCTGGGGGCCCGTCCAGTCCGCCCTCCAAGCGGTGGTCGACGCCGTCGTCGAGGGACCGACCGCGGCCGAGCGCGCACAGAGTCACAATCGCATCGCCGCCGAAGTCGAGAACGCGGACGGCGACACCGCGTCGGCCGGCCTCCGAACACCCGATACGTACGACCTTACCGCCGAAACCGCCGTCGACGCCGCGGGACGGGTGCTCGACGGCGACGTCGCCGCCGGCTTCCACACGCCGAGCGAAGCGTTCGGGGCGGACTACGTTCTCGAGTTCTCCGGCGTCGAACGGGACGACACCGAGGAATTCGAGTAAGAAAGGAATCGTCTCCGTCACCCCGAGGGGCTCAGGCGCTCTTCACCAGCAGGCGGTGGACGGAGACGTGTAGGTACTCGAGTTCCGAGAGCGTCGAATCATCTGTTAGCGTGTTATCGAGGCCACGGTCGTAGTGGACTGCGCCGTACTGTCCGGCGGTCAGGTTCCCCGTCATGACGAGTCCGTAGACGTCCCCCTGTTTGACGTAGAGATATCCCGTACCGGTCTCGCCGGCCGGCGCGAAGATGACGCCGTCGAACGACGCCGGATTCGCGTTCGACCCTGTAACGGTCGCGCTGAAGTGACGGGGGCCGAAGACGACGAGCCGGTTCGCCTTCTCGCCGGGGATGTGGACACTCGAGGACTTGCCGACGTGGAAGTGCACGTCTTTCGACCCTTCGCCGGTCACTTGGGCCCTCGTCGTGGCCTCGCTCGCGACGACGACGTGGGCGGTACCGTCGCCCACGACGCGTATGTTCCCCGAGTCGAGATTCACCCAGTCGCGGACTGCGACTCTGACGTTTCCGTCGGTCGTGTTCAGTACGAGCGTCTCGTCGCCCTCGAGGTTGAGGCTCTCGAGGTAGTAGTCTCCCGGCCCGAGTTCGGCGGTCGTCCCCGGAACCGAGAGCTCGTTGTCGGTGATATACGGGGTCTGGTCGTTGTCGGCGTCGGCGCGGATACGGTCCGTATACGCGCGCACGAAGCTATCGATCGGATCGACGCTCTCGATGCCGTCAATCTTCGTCACCGTCCCGCTAATCTTCGATCGCTCCGTCGCATCGGGTTCGGGTTCGTCGGTCCACTGGACGTTGCCGTTTATCTGCGAACTCCCGTCGAGGTTGACGATGCCGCCGGAGGTGACGTCCCCGTCGATGCGAGAGTCACCGGTGGTGTACACGTCACCGGAAATCCGCATCGACCCGTTGAGCGACTTCGTGGCGGCGTACTCGCCCTGCGTCGAGTCGTAACTGTCGACGTAGGCTCCGGTTCCGGCGACCCGTAGTTCGCCCGTTCCGGAGGTGGCGACGATACCCACATCGTACTTCCGAACGTCGGGAAGCGCGAAGAAGACTACCGTCACCGCTTCGGCGTCGTGGTCGTACGTCACGACGCCGTCCGTACTGTCCTCGAAGTATCGGCCCCACGCCTCGTAGTAGTCGCTCTGGACGGTGACCTCGACCCGTCCGCTCTCGAGTTTGTTGTGCAGGTCGCGACTCCGGTCCGGGAACGCCCGCGTCGACGTGCCGTTCTTGCGCACGTACACGCGGTCGGTCAGGCCCGTGTCACCGTCGACGGAGACGACGGGTATCGTCAACGTCCCCTCGGTGTAGTGAAACTCCGGACGCGAGAGCATGGTCGTTCCCTCGCCGTCGGCGCGCCAGATTCCCCCGCCTTGGTACGCCACGGTCGTCTCGCCGCGTCGGTAGAAGACGCTTCCGAGCGACCCGTTCACCACCTCCGTCGGCGCGCCAGACTCGGGGCGGAGGGTCACGGCGACCCAGCCGTCGTCGTCGGTGTAGGCGTGCCCGAGGTTGTCGAGACTCGCTAAATCGACCTGCTGGACGGACGACCCACCGAGGGCGACCTGACTCGCGCGCGCGTCGAACTGGTCGAGGCCGCGTTCGGCGTGGGAGACGGCGGCGACGTCTTCCTGTCCGCTGATGGCCATGCTCCCGTAGACGACGAGCATGCTCGACGCGAAGACGACGACGGCCGTCAGGAGGATGAATCCGAGAACCTCGGACTGTCCTCTGTCGTCGCCCGTTCGTCGGCGGTCGATCCCGCTCACGGACGGTCGGACGCGACGAGCGAATCGTCGTCGGACCCCGTCCCTCTCTGTATCAAACTGTCGCTGCGTGGGTACGTTGGGTATCATCGTAATATGAGTGGGACCGAATGTCGTTCGCGTCACGCGAACGGGTGGTCGAAAGGCTGTGCGTTGAAGGGTAGTTTAGTGGATTACTCCACCGTGTACTCGGCGAGGAGCACTTCGCGGTCGCTGCTGGGGTCCTGCCAGACGATGCTGACGACGTCGCCAGTGGTGGCACCAACGGTGACAACTTTGTAGCTGTCACCGGTCGCGAGGGCTCCGGGGTCGTCCGGATCCGCCGATGCGTTGTCTGTCTTCACGATGACTTCGCCGGCAGCGAGGGCGTCACCGCCCTTGTGGTACATCGTGACCGTCCCTGCGTCTGCGTCCTGTTTGAACTTGAGACTCACCTGCGGCGCGTTCGCGCTGTCGGCATCGACGCCGAGGGCGACGTAACCGACGACACCCGCGAGGATGACGGTCATGGCGATCAGCAGTGCGACACCGAGGACAGGGGAGACTGCCCGGTCGTCCGTTCGGAAGGTTTCGAATAGCTTCATGGTTGGTTTCTCACACACCGGGTGCGGCCAGACGGAGACGACGACGGAACGCACCCAGACGAGCGGATCTGACCCCGCCCCCCAGTTACCACCCGGGTGTGGACGCCTCGCGCCCCACCCCAGTTCGCGTTCGTGTGCTGCCGTCCTGTTCGGCTCATCGGTGTGATTCCATCGATGACCGATACCACCATTGTAATTGAAATTATAATTTTTACAGAATCACACGTTTAGCCCACTCCGCCGACACATACGTGACTCGTTAACGTTCACCAAGAATTGGATTCACCGCTCAATGGGCCATTACACCCATTCTACCCCGATAGACCGAACGTTCGCGCCGGTCCGGTTCGACCGCACAATCCGTCCTGCAGTTCCATACGCGCGTGAACGATGCGCACGACTCTAACCAGTACACTAACCAAAAGAATCTGATGTGTAACAATACGGATGTTCTTCGTACGTCCTCTCACGCATGCGAGACAATACTGTGATGCGACGAGGTCGGTGCGACTCGCGCACCCCAGCGGAGGCCGGCGTATGAGCGGTCGATTCGAGACAGGCATCGAGCTACTCGACAGACGACTGTCCGGTGGCGTCCCCCGCGGGAGTCTCACCGCCGTGCTGGCACCTCCCGCCAGCCAGTCCGAACTGCTGCTGTACGAGATCGCGACCGCTCGGCCGACGCTGTACGTCAGCCCGGTGCGCGCCGTCGACGACGTCGACTCCGCGATGGTCGGGTTGCGGCGGGCCCGCGACGACATCGTCGTCACGTCCGTCGACCCGACCGAACCGGAGATGGTCCTCCGTCTGCTCGATGCACTGCCCGACGCATCGACGCTCGTCGTCGACCCGATGGAAGTGTTCGAGGCGCTTCCCGCGGCGCGGTACTGGTCGTTCTTGAACGACCTCCGCGACGGTCTCGACGCGGCGAACGCAGTCGGGTTTCTCCACTGTCTGAACGGTCGGCAGGTTCCAGCGCACCGCGACACGACCGAGTACGTCGCCGATTTGGTGTTCGAGCTCTCGACGGAACGGCGCGGCGACGTCGTCGAGAACTATCTCACGGTTCCGAAGTTCCGGGGCGGAGAGGCGCTCGAAGACGTCATCAAACTCACGCTGACGACCGACGTCGACGTCGACGTCAGTCGAAACATCGTCTGAGCCGGTCGCAGCGTTCCCGGGACCTTGTGACCGTTTAACAACCCGTTTCGTTCAGTTATTCTTACTATTACAATCTAACTACATTTCTACCTTGCAGTAGAGACGCTGAGACGACTGCGACCGGACCGGCGTCTAAAGAGAGCTATGGACACGAACATTCGAAAACAGCTTCGGACGGGGGATTCAGACGCTCTGAGTCGCCTCGCACGGAGCGGACAAGAGGGAGGGGCCTATCGGTCCGTTGCCGAGGTGGTGCCGGCATGAGTACTGACTCTCGGTGGACGGACGTCCGAGAAGAAGCGGAGGCACCCGTCACCGTCGGCGCGTACACCTGGGCCCAGTTCATGCGGGAACACGGGCACGGCGAAGACGTGGCCGCGGCCTACCGCGACGTAAAGACGGACTCGAAGTCGAACGGCGGGTGGTTCGGACTTCGACCCCGCGACCCGACGTCGCCGTCCTCGCCCGACTGGAGTGCCGTGGCGTTCGACCCGGCCGAGTGGCTCGGGTTCGACCCCGACGAACTCCCCGGCCGCATCGAACTGGCGGCGACCCGAGCGAAGACGTTCCGCGGGTGGTTCGCCCGGTTGATCGAGAACACGCCCGTCACCAAAGGCGAGTACACGTGGGAACACTTCAAGTGGGAGTACTACTACGAGGACGGTCGGCTCCCCCGCGAAGAGGGCGAGGTGGTACCGTTCCGTCCCGAAGCGCATCTCGGGTTCGACCCGGACGCGTTCGGCGACAGACTCGACCGCGGTGCGGACGCTGCCCGCGACGTCCGAACGCTCATCGACAGGCGGACGGTCAACGTCCACCCCGAACTCGACGAGGATGTGTTCTTCTCGACGCTCGACGGACACACAACGTTGGTCAATCGGTACGACCTGGAGAAGGCGGTGTCGATGGACAAGAAGGGTCACTTCTTCGAGGTCGAGCGGTACTGGGTGGACAAGCCCTACTGCTTCGTCGTCGTCTTCCACTCGCTTCGGGAGAACGAGAAGAAGTACTACCTCGTATCGCCGTACCGTAACGAGATCGAACAGTCGTTGATGTCGTTCCTCTCGGGGAAGCTCCGCACCGCCATCAAGTACTCCGACGACGACGTCATCGTCCGCGGGCCGGACGCCGACAGAGAGCGGGTTCTCGAACGCGAGACGCACCGACTCCTGAACCGCTACGACCTGTACGGTGACGGCAGCTCGCTGCTCTCGAATCCCCGTCGACGCATCGAGGAACTGCTGCGCCTGCTCGACGACGACAGCACCTTCGAAACCGAGACGCAGGGTGAACTGGACGGCATCGCTGCGAGACCCGAACCCGCCGTTCTGGCGGAGGACGCGGACACGCTGACCGAGTATCAGGTGCACAAACTGCTCTACTTGCTGAAGCGGAACTTCCTCGGGTACGAGCGCATCGACGGTATCAAACACGACATCAACGTCGAGGACATCTCCTGCGACGGCTACAACTCGCCGGTGTTCGTCTACCACACCGATTACGAGCAGATCATCACGAACGTCGAACACGGGGAGGGCGAACTCGACGACTTCGTGATCAAACTCGCTCAGCGCTCCGGCAAAGGGATCAGCCAGCGTCGCCCGCAGGTGGACGCGACGCTCCCCGACGGGTCGCGCGCGCAACTCACGCTCGGGAAGACCGTCTCGGGCCACGGGACGAACTACACCATCCGGCAGTTCAAGGACGTGCCGTTCACGCCGGTCGATCTCATCAACTGGCACACGTTCTCACTCGAACAGATGGCGTTCCTGTGGCTCTGCATCGAGAACAACCGGTCGCTCATCTTTGCCGGCGGGACCGCCTCCGGGAAGACTACCTCGCTGAACGCGGTGTCGCTGTTCATCCCGAACAACACGAAGATCGTCTCTATCGAGGACACCCGGGAGGTGGAACTCCCCCAGCGAAACTGGATCGCATCCATCACCCGCCCCGCTTTCGGGACGAGCGACAAGGGCGATATCGACGAGTTCGACCTGCTGGAGGCCGCCCTCAGACAGCGACCCGACTACATCGTCATGGGCGAGGTCCGCGGCGAAGAGGGGCGGACGCTGTTTCAGGTGATGAGTACCGGCCACACGACGCTGACGACGTTCCACGCCGACAGCGTCGGCGAGGTGCTCAAGCGCTTCACGACCGAACCGATCAACGTCTCGAAGTCGCTGTTCACGTCGCTCGATCTCGTCTCGGTCCAGACGCAGACGCGAATACAGGGCCGGAAGGTGCGTCGGAACAAATCGCTCACCGAGATAAACCACTACGACGCCGAGAACAACGAGATCAACGTTCAGGACGTCTACCAGTGGAGCGCCGACTCTGACGAGTACAAGACGATGGGGAAGTCCAACNCTACGACGCCGAGAACAACGAGATCAACGTTCAGGACGTCTACCAGTGGAGCGCCGACTCTGACGAGTACAAGACGATGGGGAAGTCCAACACCCTCCAGAAGATCAGATTCGACCGAGGGTGGGACGAGGAGACACTCGAACGCGAACTCCACAAGCGACAGGCAGTCCTCGCCTACCTCGTCGTGAACGGCCTCAGCGAGTACACGCAGGTCGCGGCGACCCTCCAAGGCTTCCTCAACGACCCCGACGCCATCTTGACCATGATGTCGAACGGAACCCTCGAGAACCACCTCGACGAACTCCGGAAGATGGAGAGCGTCGTCATCGACGTGGATCCCGAGAAGGAAGCGCTCGTTCCCCGTCCCGACCCGGACGTGAAGACGTACGAACAGGCGCAGGCGTTCCTCGACAGCGCCGAGGCGACGCTATTCGACGACTACCGGAACCGAGAGTCGAAGTCGCTCGCGGCGGTTCTCGCGGACATCTCGAAAACGGAGAACGTCGTCGCGGAACCCGGTCAGCGAGAGCGACTCGAGGACATGTTCTACGACGCGACGCTCCTGCGGTCGGACGACCAAGCGGCGGCCGCCCGTCCCGCGGAGGGCGACCCCGTACACGCGGTCAGCGACGGCGGAACGGACGCGGACAAAAGCGAAGGCACGGAGACGGACGACGAACGACGCGGAGACGAATCACGAACTCGATAACCCATGAAGTACACCTACGCAACCCTACTGCTGAACGAAACCGGTGCAGAGATCAACGAACAGAACCTGTCGGCCGTCCTCGAGGCCTCACAGACGGAGTTCTCCGTCTCGCGGGTGAAAGCGGTCATCGCAGCTCTCGAAGACGTGGACATCGACGAGCACGTCGCCGCGGCGCCGACGGGCGACGAACCCGACCACGAGGACCACTCCGAGGAGGGGGAACCCGTCGCCGACGGGGCGACCGAGGCGTTCGATCTGGTCGCGTCCGACGACGGCGAGAGCGAGTCGACGGCGACCGACGGCGGCCTCCCGACCACGCGCTCTGAACAGACCGACAGCGACGACCCGACCGAAGGTAGGTAAGGAGTTCAGATGAGCACTGGTTTCGTCGAACGTGGGGTCTCCGACCGGACGATGGAGGCGTTCGGAGACACGTTCTACCCGTTCTACCGACGGCTGTTCGGATCGGACAGCGACTTCGCCGCCGGCGTCGAGCGGAAGCTGGCCGAATCGCGGATGCCGTACAACGTTGAGATGTACCTCTCGGTCGCGCTGGCGGCCGGGACGGCGTCGGGTCTCGCACTCTGGTTCGCCGGACTGGTCGTCGGCTACCTGCTGTTCGTCAGCAACGTCGTCCTCCTCGGACCGGTGCTCGACGTCTCGGTCTCGAACCAGGCCGTTCTCGCGACGATAGAGGCCGTTCGGGTCCCCGCCCTGGTCGTCGTGACCGGCCTCGTGTTCGGGTCCATCGGGTTCGGCATCGGGTTCGGCACTACCGTGTTCGTCCCCTACCTCCGGTCGGGTGCCCGACGGCGCGAGATCAACCTCCTGCTGCCGGACGCCGTCTCGTTTATGTATGCGCTCTCCATCGGCGGCATGAGCCAACTCGAGATATTCGAGGCCATCGCGGACGCCGACGACACGTACGGCGAGGTGTCGCGGGAGTTCAGGACGATCATGCTGGAGACGGAGTACTTCGACACCGACTACCGGTCGGCGATACGAAAGCAGGCGTTCGAGACGCCCAGCGCGGAACTGAGTCAGTTCCTGACCGACATGCTGTCGGTCATCGACAGCGGTGGCGATATCACCCGCTTTTTCGACGACAAGAAAGCGCTGCACTTCCGCACCGCAAAACAGGAACAGGAGGACATCCTCGAAACGCTCGAACTGTTCGCGGAGGTGTTCGTCACCCTCTCGCTGTTCCCGCTGCTGCTCATCATCGTCCTCATCGTTCTCAGCATGCTCGGCGAGGGACAGGAGATAGTACTGTACCTCACGGTTTACCTCCTCATCCCGATGTTCGGCGGCGTGTTCATCGTCATCCTCTCGACGATCACGCAGGACGAACTCGGAGACGGCGTTCTCCGAACGAAAGAGCGAGCGTATCTTGCCGAAGACGAGTTGAGCCACGGGCTGTTCGGCGGCGGCTTCGTCGACCAGTTCACCGGGCGATTCAGCGTCTTCGACCGTATCGCACGCCGGGAGGGAAGCTTCCAGACGCTGCAAATCGTCAGGCGTCCCCACCTGTTCCTGCGGGACAACCCGACCTACACGCTCGCGCTGACGGTTCCCACCGCCGCGATGCTCGTCGGCGTGGCGGTACTGACCGGGTCGGCCCCGACGACGTGGGACGGTCTCGTCGCCGAGCCCATCTGGGGGACGTTCGTCTACATGTACCTCCCGGCGTTCGTCATCGGCATCCCCGTCGTCGTGTTCTACGAGTGGAACGTCCGCTCGCGATACGGCATCCTCGACACTCTCTCGGAGACGCTCCGCAAACTGGCGAGTGCGAACGACACGGGGCTCACGCTGTTGGACTCGGTTCGAACCGTCGTCGATACGTCCTCGGGTCGGCTCTCAGAGGAGCTGGAGATCATCTACACGAAGAGCAGCTACGGGATGAACATCTCCGAGTCGTTCATCGTGTTCAACAACAAATACCGCCTTCCGGCCCTCGCACGCACCGTCAAGCTCATCACCAGAGCGCAGGAGGCCTCCGGGCAGATATCGTCCGTACTCACGACGGCCGCACAGGCCGCGGAGAATCGCGACGACATCGAACGCGACCGGCGGTCGCGAACGCGGATGCAGGTCGTCATCGTCGTGATGACCTATCTGACGCTCCTCGGTGTGATGGCCATCCTGAAAGTGCGGTTCATCGACGTGCTCGCGCAACTCGCGTCCCAACAGGGGGCGTCGAGTGCGAGTCGGTCGTTCATGGCGACCATGGACGCGTCGCTCCTCTCGCTGTTGTTCTTCCACGCCGTGACGTTGCAAGCGGTCGTCACCGGACTCGTCAGCGGGTACGTCCGGGACGCGCGATTGCTCTCGGGGGCGAAATACGTCGTGGGACTGCTCGTCGTCTCTCTCCTCGTCTGGGGTGTGGTCGGATGACCCGGACCGACGGCGTGAGCGTCACGGCGACGCGAAACCGGGGACAGACGAACCTCGACTTCCTGCTCGGAATCGTCGTCTTCTTCCTCGCACTGTCGTTCGTCGTCGCGAGCGCGCCGCAACTGATCGCACAGTACGACGCACAGGAGACGCCACTGGTCGCAGAGCGCGTGTCGACGACGCTCGCGGACTCACTGCTGGTCGAATCGGGCGCCCCTGGGGCGCTCGACGTCGAGTGTACCGGCGCGTTCTTCGCCGGTGTCGGCGGTGCCGGGTGTCCCTTCTCGACGGGCGACGCACTCGCCGACGTCGTCGGCGTCCACGAGACGTACAGCGTGAACGTCTCCCTGCAGTGGGACGTGACCGGCGACGCCGAACCCGACCTGCTCTGCTACAACGGCGGCGACGTCGGCGCGTGCGGTACCGACCGCCTCGCCGTCGGTCCGGACGTCCCGCAGGCACACCGGTCGGCCGCTACCGAACGCCGAACCGTCCTCGTCGGTGACCAACCCGCGGTTCTCGAAGTGAGGGTGTGGTGAGATGACCGATCGCGCACAGACGTTCACGCTGGAGTCGGTGACGGCGGCGGTCCTCCTCGTGGGTACCGTCATCTTCGTCACGCAGGTGGGCGGCGTCACCGCGCTCACGGCGAGTACGTCGAGCCAACAGGTAACGGAAGCGCAGTACGGTGTCGCCGTGGGCGTCCTCGACGCCGCGACGGCGGACGGCGCCGTTCGAGCCACGCTGCTCTCGTGGGATCCCGACGACAGCTCGTTTCACGGCACGGGCGACTATCGTTACGCCGTCGACGGAGAGATGCCGACGGCGTTCGGCGCGCTGTTGAACGAGTCGTTCGCGGATTCGGGATATACGTACAACGTGAACGTGGTCCACGTCGACCCGACGACGAACGAACAGCGACGCGTTCCGGTGATCCGACAGGGAACGCCGACCGACGACGCCGTGCGGGCGGTCCGGACGGTCACGCTGTACGACGACGACGTGTTGCTCGACTCTTCGGGCACCGAGACGGAGACGACGCTGACCGAGGCGTCGTCGTTCCACGTTCCCGACGCCGTCGACGGCCCGATATACACCGTCGTTCGCGTGGAGGTGGTCGTATGGCCGGTCTGAGCGCACGGCTCCGGACCGGATGCCGCGGCCACGGCCGCGACCGCGGGCAACTCCTCCTCGTGGGGGCGTTCTCTCTCGCCCTTCTCGTCGTGGCGCTGGCGATGATCCTGAACGGCGTCGCGAGCGGGGAAGTGCTGGCGACCGACCGGACCGACGTTCACGATGCCCGTGACGCGGTCCGGTTCGAACACAGCGTCCACCGCGGCATCGGCGGTGCCGTCGAGGTGCTCAACCGGCGAAACGACGGTTCGTACGCCGACCTCGACACCGCACTCGCGGACTCGGTGGACGACTGGGACGAGGCGGCCGCCCGCGGCAGCGCCGCAGAAGGGGTCGACCTCTCTGTCGAACGCGTCGATTGGGAACGAGGGACCCGCATCGAACAGCGCGACTCCCGCACCTTCACCGACGCGAACGCGACCGAGAATTGGACGCTCGCGTCGGCTGTCGGGCAGACCCGCGCCTTCGAGATGAACGTCTCCCGGACGAACCTGTCCTCGTCGTGCACGCCCGAGTGCTTCGCCGTCGTCGCAGACGACGGGACCGACGTGTGGCGAGCGTCGTTCACGCAGACGGCGTCGAAAATCGACGTGACCGTCGAGAGCCCAACCGAGACAAAGACCTGCAGCGTCTCGGGTGCGTCGGCGGTCGTCGACCTCTCGTCGGGGACGGTGAACGATGGGACCTGTTCGTTCCCGCCGTTCGCCGACGGCCTCGGCGGGTCGTACGACATCGGCTACGAGAATGGGACTCGGGCGGACGGAACGTACGGGCTGGTCGTCGACGTGAACGAGTCGGGCGTGTTGGGCGTGAGCCCGGACCGATACGACGAGACCGCGCCGACGGCCTCGCCCGCAGTCTACGCTGTCACCGTCTCGGTGACCTACCAGACGCCGCAGTTGGCGTACGCGACCGAACTACGGGTCGTCCCGGGTGAGACCGATGCGTGATCGCGCCTCGACGACCGCGCTGAACTACGTGATGCTCCTCGGCATCGTGGCGATTCTCGTCTCGACGCTCGTGGTCGGTGTCGGTGATCTGGTGATCGACCAACAGGAGCGCGGCGTCCGTTCGCAACTCGACGTCGTCGGGAACCGACTCGCGGCCGACGTCGCCGCGGTGGACGGCGTCGCACGACAGACCGACGGCACGGTGCGTCTGCGGAGCGACCTTCCCGACCGGGTCGTCGGGAGCCCCTACACCGTCACCGTCGAACAGACCGGCAGTGACAGCTACCGGCTCACGCTGCGGAGTTCCACTCCGGACGTCGTCGTCCACGTCCCGTTCCGGTCGACGACGCCGGTGGCGGAGGGCACGGTCCGCGGCGGGCCGGTCGACGTCGGGTACGACCCCGCGACGTCTTCGGAGGTGACGCTTCGTGACCGATAGAGCGCAGGCGGAGACGCTCGGATTCTCCACCGTGTTCGGACTGGTCATGCTGATGATCGTCGTCGTCTCGCTCGTCGTCTATCCGGCTATCGAAGACGTCCAGGACTCCCAGCGCGTCTCGAACGTCGAGCGCAGCATGACGGTGTTCGCGGGCAACGTCGACGACGTGGTCGGGAACGACGCCCCGCGTCGGTCGACGGGATTCCGACTCGATAGCGGCCAACTGTCTCTCGGTGATCCGGTAACGGTGACGGTGACCGGCGACTCGTTCGGCGAGACGTACGAGGTTCGTCCCCTCATCTATCGAAGCGACGACGGGACGGAACTCGTCTACGTCAACGGTGCGGTCGTCCGCGACGACGGGCACGGGGTCGTGATGCTCACCGAACCGCGACTCCGCTTCTCGGATCAGGGAGTCGTCCTCCCCATCGTCCGTCTTGGTGAGGCGACGGGACCCTCCGCCGTCGGTGGGTCGACTAGGGTGGCGACGGTTCGCGAGGCGACGCACGTCGCCGTCGCCGACCGGACGTCACAGACCGTCTCAATCACGATGACGTCGCCTCGCGTAGAGGCCTGGCGGCAGACGCTCGAATCCGACGCGGGGGCGACGTGCGGGTCCGTCTCCGGTGAGACGCTGACCTGTACGGTGAACGCCCAACGGGTGTCCGTCGTCGTCGTCGACGTCGGTGTCTCGTTCGAGTGACCGGTCGGCCTCCGGGACACCCGACACGTACGGGCTCACCGCGAAGGCTGCTGTCGATGCGGCGGAACGTGTGCTTGACGGAGACCCGTGCAAGCGAGACGGCTCGTTCTTCTGATGGGGAACGCCACGACCGAGCAGGCGACGCTGTAACTCACCGCGCATCCGCCTCATCTCGTACGAACCCGGGCATCTTGGCTCAGGTACATCGTCTCTGACGTCGTAAGACACGTGGGATTACCGCTATGGCCAACTCATCAATGAAACGTAACGTCGAGACCGTGACGCGGATGTACGAGTCGTTCGCCGAGGGTGATATCGATGCCGTCGTCGCGACGTGGGACTCGGGCATTGAACTTCACGAACCCGAAGGAATCGTCGGTGGCGGGACGCTTCGCGGGCGAGACGAGATTCTCGAGAACCTCTTTGCCGGCTTTGCAAACGACTGGACGGAGGTCTCGGTCGTTCCGGAGCGGTTCATCGATGGTGGCGACACGGTCGTCGCGCTCATCACGTGGAGCGGTACCTACGTCGAGACGGGGACGTCCGTCGAATTTCGCGGTGCACACGTCTTCGACTTCCAGGACGGGAAAATCGTTCGCTGGACGTCCTACGCCGACACGGCGTTATTCAATGCCGCGACGGAGAATGGACCGACCGACTCGTTCGGACCCTCCGAACGGTCGGGATGGAGACCGCACCGCTTTCCCGACCGGTTCTGACGCACCGATTAGCCCATGACCCTCGCGCCAGCGTCTCTCTCACCCGATACAGATGCCCTCTGTATACCGTAAACACACATTCGGCCGCACCTGCCGTCCCGTCCGCGGAGTGCCGTTTTACGCGCCTGAACTCCGCGTTCCCGGTAGAATGTCTCCGCACCTCCGTGGTGCATGACTGCCTGTGGCGGCAGTACCCAGAGTTCTGTGCCGCATTGTGGGCACGGGTAGCGATACTGGGTCTGGGGAGCCCTCGTCAGTCCGGAATTCGTGGCCAACCTCTCGTGTGTGCTTGTTGGACGGCACCGACTAGAAGATGAGACTGTCCCCTCGCAGCGGAGCGAAGGATGAAACACACGAGTGCTCCCCACGCAGATTGCTTGATCTGGATGAGTTCCTGTTCGTGGAGGTGGCCGACCGGCCAGTCCACACGGCCGGGCGTCACCTACCGCCGCCGATACCACCAGTACCCGACGGCCGAGAGGAGCACCGCGCCGAGAACGGCGATAACGACGAGCGAGACGATGTCGTCGGCCTGTTCCTCTTCTGCGACGTCGACCCGCACGCGGTAGGAGTCGGTGACCTCGGTGGGAGTCTCAGCCGTCTCGGCGGTGACGTTCAGGCGAACGGAGTGCGTGCTCGGCACCGCGTCCTCGTCGACGGACAACTCGAAGGCGACCGTCGCCGACTCGCCGGGCGAGAGCGCCGGCACGTACGCCTCCGGGGCGACGCTCGTGAACGGTTGGCTCGGCTCCAACGCGAGAACGACGTCCCGCCGGGTCGTCTCACCGGTGTTGGTGACGACGACTTCGAGGCGGTTGGTGCTGTCCGGGGCGAACGTGGCGTTCCGCGCCTCCACGCCGAACAGGTCCCGTTCCGGTCGGACCTGTCCGGTGACTCGTATCGGGTCGCTCCCCGTCACCGATCCCGCTCTTGGCTCGTACTCCACCGTCAGCGAGAACGGACGCGCGCCGGGCGTCGCGTCGTCGCTCACCGCGGCGGAAAACTCGACGTCGGCCCGTTCGCCGGGTTCGAGCGTTCCGACGGCGACCGAATCGTCGATTATTCGGATGTGTTCGGAGTCCGTCCGAAGCGTCACGACCGCGCCGCGGACCCGCTCGGGGCCTTCGTTGACGACCGATCCTCGGAGCGTTCCCCGCTCGCCGACGTACAGCGAGGCGTTCAGCGATGGAACCGAGAACGCCGTCTCCGGACGCGGGTCGATGCCGACGCTCAGCGGTTGTGAGTTCTTCGGGTTCCCGTCCGAGTCGAGATACGAGACGACCGCCTGCGCGGCGTAGTTCTGCGGCGTCCGGTTGCCGTCGACGGCGACGTCGTACGTGACCGTCCGCGTCTCGTCTGGGCCCCACGACCCGACGTACCGCGTCGCCTCCTGCGCCCCGCTGAACGCCACGGCCCCGTTCGGCGAGGACAGCGTCACCGTCGCGTCGTCGGCGGGCGCCGCCCCGGTGTTCTCCAACAGCAGCGAGACGGATCCGCTCTCGCCCACTTGCGCGTCCGTCGTCGTCTCCACCACACGGAACGAGGCGGTGTCCTCGACGATCACCGTGACGGTCAGCTCCCGTTCGACGGTGCGTTCGGTTATTCCGCCCGTCACCTCCGCGATGGAACTCGTGTGCGTGTACTCGACGGTCACCGGCAGCGTGTACGTCCCCGGTTCCGCGTCCGCGTCGACCGAGACGTCGAACCCAACCGTCGCGCTCTGACCGCTGGCGAGTCCGCCGACGAGCCGCGGACCGGATTCGACGGTCAGCGGGGCGTCACCGTCGTCGAGAGACAGTTCGATTCCCCGCGCCGTCGTCACGCGCTCGTTGAGCGCCGGATTCGTCGCGGACGCGAGGTCTAAGTCGCCGCTGTTCGCGACGGTCAGTTCGAGCGTTCCGCTCTCGCCGACGGCCACGCGGTTATCGCCGAGGGCGACCTTGAGGTCCGGTGACCCTCGAACCGCCGCCCCGACGGTTCCCGGAACGACGATGAGCGAGACGAAGATGAGGGCGAGGAGTTGCCGTCGATTCATCGGCGACCCTCCGGTCGGATTCGGTCGTTTGTCGACCGGCCGCCGCTCGATATCGAGTCTCCCGAATTCGTCGCTCCGCCGTCGGCTGCGTTCGTATCTGGTATCATAAATCTCTCCGTTGGAACTGGAACACGCTGAGGACGACCAGCAGGGCCGCGGCTTCGAGCAGGATGACTGCGCCGGCTAGGTCGTACGTCCCGTCGACGAGGATGGCCATCGGGTCGTAGTAGTGCGTCGGGCTGATGGTGCCGAGCCACTCGTAGTCCGTCCCGGCGACAAACGATTCGACCATGAACAAGCCGAAGACGACGCCGGGTGCGCCGCGCTGAGCGACGCTTCCGCTGTTGACGAACACCGAGAATACAACTCCCAGACCCGCACAGACGAGGAGGTACGGAATCGAGAGGACGTGTGTCATCACGACGTCGACGAACGGAAGGGGGTCGTCGATGAGAACGCCTCCGAAACAGACGACGGCCGCGACGACGGCGTTCACGAGGAGAAGCGGCGCGAGCAGCGACGCGAACTTTCCGAGAAGGACCGAGACGCGCGAGACGGGGGTCGACAACAGCAGGTCCAATCGACCGTTTTCGACGTCTTCGGCGACGAGCGCGCCGGCGCTGTACGCGAAGTACACCCCCAGCAGCAGGACCCAGCCGAACTGGTACAGTTCGGCGGCGAACAACCCTTCGAGCGATCCCATAGCCTCGACGCCGAACGCCGATTGAAGCGCCGGCGGGAACGCCTCCGCGTACTGCTCGAAGTCGATCTCTTGGATCATGGACGGACCGATTGCGAAGAACAATCCCGCGTACAGCGAGAGACCGACCGAGAGCGCCACCGCGCTCAGGAGCCGTCGCTCCGTCTCGTAGCGGACGATTTCACGCATCGTCCTCGCCCCCTCGGTCTGTGGGCGTCTCCCCGTAGAATCGCATGAACACCTCTTCGAGGGGGGCCTCCTCGATTTCGATGTCCTGCACGTCATACTCGCTCAACTGTGCGAGCAGGTCGTTGTACTCCCCCGTATAGGTGAACGTAATCGTCGCTCCTGAATCGCTCCGGCTCGGGGTGGCCGTGTCGATTCTGTCGGCGCCGAGACGCAAGTCGTGGACGCCGGAGACTGCAAACTCCTCGGGCGTTACGCGCTCGGCGACGCGGACGCGGACGAACTTTCCGGACCGGCTGAGCAGCGTCTCGACGTCCTCCAGTTCGACGAGACGCCCCGCGCGGATGATGCCAACCCGCTCGCAGATCTTCTGGACCTCGCTCAGAATGTGCGAGGAGAAGAAGACGGTCTTCCCGCGTCGGTGTTCCTCCGCGATGAACTCGATGAAGCGGTCCTGTTTCAGGGGATCGAGACCGCTGGTCGGTTCGTCCATGATGAGCAACTTCGGGTCGTGCATGAGCGCCAGTACGATGGCGAGCATCTGCTTGTTCCCGCGGGAGTAGCTGCCGATCTTCCGGTCGAGCGGGGGAGTGAACTGTTCGAGCAGTTCGTCGCTGCGCTCGTCCCCCCGGAGGTCGCCGTAGTAGCTCAGCATTCGCCGTCCAGTCGTGCGTTCATCGAACACCGGTTCGGCCGGGAGGTAGCCGATTTCCCGGCGCGCCTCGACTAACTCCCGTTCGTCGGTGATGTCTCGGCCGAGGACGCGAGCGCTCCCGCTGGTCGGTGACTGGAATCCCAGAATCGTCCGGATCATCGTCGTCTTCCCGGCTCCGTTGGGGCCTAAAAAGCCGAACACCTCGCCGTCTTCGACGGTGAAGGACAGGGAGTCGATTCCGAGGACGTTCCCGTAGTCCTTCGTGAGTTCGTCGACTTCGATGGCACCCATACCTCTCTTTATGGAAGTTGCAAGGCTAAAACCCCGCCCTGCAGGGCGGGGAGGACGTCAACTGACTGGTTCAGCGTCGTCAAAGCCGGTAACGGAACCGCCTCCCCACTGGCGTCGTGTATTGAGCGTCTCTCGCGCCTGAAGACGTCCCCAGAATGGGATTTCGTAGTTAGCCGTCTCTTCTACCTCGCTCGCCGGATGTCTTGGAGGCGGTGACTAATGCGAACAATGTCCCTGGAGGTGGTGTCGTATCGTCGCTTCGTCGAACGCCAAGCTCTGCACGAGTGTTTCCATCGAGTAGCCTACCTCCAATGCCTGCCCCATCTCGACGCATTCGTCAGCGTCTACGGGTTCAAATTCATCGTTGAGTTCGGCTGCTGTGTACATACTCTCTCATGGGAGGATGACCGGATTGAGATTGTGCGTATATACATAGCCACCTCGAAACGCGGTGCCTATAGTGCCCATATAGGCCCATTTGGTAGATATTCAGACACTATGTATACACTAAATTTCTGATATGTACGTAAAATTGTCCTATACTGTTAGTCAGGGCTGTCGATGATGAGCAGTGCACGTCTTCATCAAATCGACGCCCTCCACGAGAGACGAACGACAGTACACTAAACATCTCTCGGCCGTTGGTAGTCGCATGTCCGACACAGACGATCACAAGCAGACGGTACAGGCGGCGTTCACGAGGCAAGCCGAAGCGTACGCTTCGAACGCTTCGGTGACGGACACGGAGCGAATCGATCGATTGGTGCGGATGGCCGGCGTCGGTCCCGACTCGCGCGTTCTGGAGGTCGCAACCGGACCGGGACACGTCGCGTTCGGATTCGCGGACGTCTGTCAGGAAGTCGTTGGAATCGACCTTACCGACGCACCACTCGCCATCGCCGTCGATCGAAAGCGCGACCGTGGTGTGGACAATGCTGTGTTCCTGCAGGGTGACGCCGAGTCGCTCCCGTTCTCCGACGACGCCTTCGATACCGTCGTCTGTCGCCTCGCGCTTCACCACGTCGAGGTCCCCGCACGGGTCCTCGAGGAGATGGTGCGGGTCTGTCGTCCGGACGGGATGGTCGCCGTTGAGGACCTCGTGGTCAGCGAGCACGCCGAGCGGGGGACCTATCAAAACGAGTTCGAACGCCTCCGGGATCCCTCTCACGTTCGAGCGCTCTCACTCAGCGAGCTATTGGAGACGGTCGCCGAACGGGGAATCGAAGTGGAGCAGGTGCGGACGGGAACGCTCGTGCCGGAGATGGAAGCGTGGCTTAGCAACGCGGAGACACCGGACCACCGAGCCGAGACGGTCCGTGAGATGCTTCGGGCCGACGAAGAACGCGACCTGAGCGGGACGCGTCCGTTTCGGGAAGACGGCGACTTGCACTTCGTTCAGCGGACGGCAACCGTCGTCGGCCGCGTGCTCTAACTCCCTCGTATCGTCACCCGGGTTGGTATCCTCTCCATCCGGCGTTACCTGTTTCTCCAGCAACCCACCCGTTCGTGAACTGTCACGCTAGATTCCCATCTCTCCAATCCAGCGATTATCTCCCGCCAACTCGCCGTCTCACCTGCGTGTGACGAGCATGAAGACGCGCCTAGCGGCTCGATGACGCGCGGCGAGCGAGTCCGTGCCGCCGCTCGGACGCCGAGAATACCTCGAACCGCATCGCGGGTCGCCAACGAGACGGGCGTCTCCGTGAAGACGGCGCAGAAGTACCTCGAGCGGCTCGCCGAGGATACCGTCCTCCGGACGATCGAACAGGGCGATCGGACGCTCTACTGTGTCGATCAGCTCATTATGGCGAGTGGAGTCTGTTTGCCGGTTACAATCGGTGTCCATCGCTTCGGAGGAAAGGAGGCGTTCGGTTACGATGGGGTGCTCGCGAACGAAGAACGTGACTGCGGGACGCCAAGGCGGCCACGGTGCCGACGAGGAGGCCGACGTGTCTGCAAGCAACGTCTCTCCCGCAGAAACGAAACCCGCTCTCGTCGGACACAGAAGGGGACAGAGGGTCCTGTCCGGGCAGCGACAATGACGAACACCGATCCGCCGGGGTTCCAGAGCGCCGGCCAGACTGTCGTCTCAACCGCTCATCGGCAAGTGGTGTCGCCGGTCTCTCTCGGGACCTCGAATCGTTCGGTCTCGTCTCGGAGCGCGTCCCGCGAGCGTCACGGACGGTGCGTTCTCGGCGTCTGCGTCGTGCGTGGTGACGTGGTATCCGGGCCACCCCGCCGCAGTCGATTCCGCCGAGTGCATCCGGTAGTACAACTCGTCGGCCTCTTCGAGACGTTCCCAGACGTGGGCCGGAAGTGCGTACGTCGAGGCGGTCTGGTAGTCGGGAGACTCCGTCGCCCAGACGGGGTAGAAGTTCTCGAGCGACCGTTCGCCGCCGTGGTTCGCGTCGTCGAACAACTCCGCGCGCGTCGCCACCTCGACGACGTAGACTGCGTTCGGTCCGAGGTCGACGGAGAACTGCGGTGTTTCCCCCTCGCGGTCGAACGGCTCCGTTCCGATCGGCTCGATGGACGGTCCCGTCGACGTATCCGACGCGGGCCTTCCGTTCCCCTCCGTGTCGGTCACGGTGAGTGCGGGCGCAAACTCCGAATCGGTATCTGCCGTCGTGACGTGGTATCCGGGCCACCCCGCCGCAGTCGATTCCGCCGAGTGCATCCGGTAGTACAACTCGTCGGTCTCTTCCAGGCGGTCCCAGACGTGGGCCGGAAGTGCGTACGTCGAGGCGGTCTGGTAGTCGGGAGACTCCGTCGCCCAGACGGGGTAGAAGTTCTCGAGCGACCGTTCGCCGCCGTGGTTCGCGTCGTCGAACAACTCCGCGCGCGTCGCCACCTCAACGACGTAGACTGCGTTCGGCCCGAGGTCGACGGAGAACTGCGGCGGGGAGTCTCCTCTGTCGACGGTCGCCGAACCGATCGATTCGATGGACGGCTCTGTCGACTCAACGCCGCTCCCGCCGATCGATTCCTCGACTGCTCCGCGTGCGTCGATTCGACCGTATCCGAACTCGGGATGCCGGGGGACCCCCAACGGGTCGTCCGGGTCGACCGCGTACGATACGCCGCCGATCTGCGCTGCGGTCTTCGCGAGGATTTCCTTGACGTCCGGCTGTCTGAGTTCGGGATCGACGGACAGCATGAGTCCGATTACCCCCGCGACCAGCGGTGCCGCAGACGACGTCCCGCCGAAATCGTTGAAGTAGTTCCCGACCGCGTCTCCATCTGCGGTCGATCCGGTGTTGTACCCGTCCGACCCTTGCCGGTCTGTGGTGAATATGGCACGTTGCCCGCCGTTCGACGGTGCGGCGACCCAGATTGCATCTCCGTACTCGCTGTACCACGCGTGCGTGTCCTCGCTCGTCGACGCGGCGACCGCGATGACGCTCTCGTAGGACGCGTATCCGTCCGTGTCGACGGATTCGTCGTCGTTTCCGGCCGCCCACGTGATGGGTATCCCCCGCGCTTCCCCGTCGACGACTCGGCCCTGGTTGAGACAGTAATCGATCGCGAACCTCACGTTGTCGGTCAGTGTGTACCGGCCCTTCGACGGTCCCCAGCTACAGCTGATCACGTCGGCGCCTTCATCGCAGACTTCGCGGAACATCTCCGCCTCTGCGGCGACTCCCATGTGGGGCGGATACCGAACGGCCATCAGCGAGCAGTCAGGTGCCACGCCGTAGACCTTCTCGCCGGCAGCGACTGCGACGCCGGCGCACGAAGTACCGTGATTGTCTACCGACAGCTTCGGTCGGCCGTCCGAAGTGAACTCGTCGTAGTCGTACTCCCAGTACGTGTTGTGGACGAACTCCGGGTGGAGCGTGTCGACGCCATCGTCGATAATCGCGATTCGAATCGACGGGTCACCTTTCGTCAATCCCCATGCGTCACGGACGTTCGCCTTGTCGAGGTGCCACTGCTCGTCCAGGTACGTGCTGCGGGAGACGCGCTCTCCGGGGACTCCACTCTTCGGGGTCGCCGCTAGCCTGTCTGCCCGCCCGTCCTCGTCTGCGAGCAGCGCCCGATACGCCTCTTCGTCGACGGTACTCAAGTTGTTCTTGATGTAGATGCCGTGTTCGGCCAGCCGGTCGATGACGTCCGCGTTTGACAGGCCCATCTCGTCTGCGATTCGGTAGACGCGGCGTTTCCGCGCCGTCGTTGAGGATCGAATGTGTCGCTTGCGAACGAAATCCGGTGTCGCGAACAGGACGTCGCCTGTCTCGAAGTACGTGTTCGCGAGCGCGACCGGCCCGAAGTCTCCGTCGCCCTTCGGGGCCTGGAGAAGGTAGCCGTTGTCGACGTAACCGAGTTCTTTGACGATGGTGACGTCGTACTTCTCGTTGAGTTCCTCGATGCGGTCGGTCGGGATGTTCGGGTGGAACGCGACGACGAACTCGTTCGTGACGAACATGAGTTCGTACTCGCCCTCGTCGTCAGCGTCGCTCGAGACCGACCTGTCTTTCTTGTCCTCCGGGACGTTACGGTAGGCGGCTGAGGCGAACTCGACCGGTTTCTCGTCGTTGAGTTCCGCGATAAGTTCGTTCACCACCTCGTTCTCCGTTTCGCCCACCAGATTGCTCTGCTTGAGGTTCGCCTTGTACACCTTCAGGCGGTAGTTGTCGATGTACTCTAGCTCTTCGGAGTCTTCGTTCACGAACCGCTGAGCTCTGGTACTCAGCTCTTCGCTCGCGTTTCTACTGTTTCGGTCGTACCGAACGACGTACACTCCGTCGGCGCGCACGAGCGGTATCCGCTCGCCATCGACGTAGTGATAGCTGTTCTTTTGATCTCTGGAATCGGTTGTTGCCATTGTCTGGATTTATCTCGGCCGTTGTTCGGTCGTCTCGCTCTTCGTCGTGCGCTCGGGCCGGTGACTCACGTCGGGCCCGGGCATCTTCTCCAAGTCTGTCTGTGGCTGTGTCTCACCTCCGAATCGATCCACTGCGGTTGAAACGAGGAGCTCCGTCGGGACGTCTATCAGTACGCCTGACGCGCTGATATCCCAGTCGAGCCACGCCGTCTCTCTCCTCTCGCCGGTCTCCGTCACGACCGTCAGTCTGAACTGAAACTGCGCGCTCCCGTCGCCTAAGTACGCAGCCAGCGGATACGTGACCGTCACCGTTCCGACCAGCGGCTCCCCGGAGAGCGAAAACGGGTACGACCCTTCGTCGCCCGCAAATCGGGCTTCGGCCTCGATTTCGGCGATTTCGGTCGCCTCGAGGTCGACGTCCGGAAAGAACAACAGGACGGTCGTCTCGATGTCCTCGACGTAATCCGGCGTTTCGCCGACGAAGACCCGTGTCTCGTCGATGTGCCGCGCCGTACACGTCTCCTGCTCGACGACGGCGACCACGTCGACACCGGAAAGATCCGCCGATACGGACACGTCTGTCGTCGAGCCCGCCTCGACGGAGTCGTCGATCGGAATCGTCGACGTCCGTCGCCCGTCGGTGTACGTCCGCAGTTCGGTGACGCCGACGCGCTCTTCGGAGTGGTTCGACAACCGGACCGAGTCTCCACGATCGGTCACTTCGACCGGGCCGGATTCTCCCGGGCCGGTGAGCCGGCAGAGTTGAAGTGCAAGCTCCGCGGTCGGGAGCACAGTACCGTCCGTGAGTTCGAACCGGGCGTAGCCGCTGATACCGAGGCGACTCGACAGCCTGCGGAGCATGAGAAGCCCCTCCGTCGCGAGTTCCGACTCCATCGTCACGCGGAGTCGGTTCGCACCTTCCAGAACGGTCGGTTCGAACGTCCCCGCCCAGTCGTACGCTGCCGAAGACATGACGTCGGTCGGGAACACCAACCGAGGGTTCGGAGCGTGAGCCAACAGTCGCTCGCGGAGCGCGCGGAACGCTGCTGGCGACACGTCCGGACGCAACTCCGCGTCGAAGACGAGTCGCTGCGTATTGGCCGCTACGTCGATCAGCGAGTAGACGGCCGCAGCGGGTTGGTACGCTTCCGGACTCCCGACGGCGTGTCGGGTGATCCGATACCGTGACGGGACGACAAGGAACCGGCCAGGTTGCATCAGCGACCGATACACTGCAGCGACCTCTTCGCTGATTTCGGCGTCTGTACCCGGAACGTCTGCCATCTGCTCGTACTGACGATAGCTGATCTCTCCGAGTTGCAGTGCGTCTCGACACCCGACTGCCGCGGTTCCCGTCTCCGTCCGTTCGACGTAGAGGTGTCCGAACTGCGAACAGGCGACGAACACGTCTACCTGTATCTGTCGAACGAGCGTCCGTCGCTGTGTCTTCGCCGTCGAGTCCGGGAGTTTGATCGTCGAAATCTCGGGCCGAACGAGCACCGAGGCGGGGGTCGGCCGATAGTTTTGGATCAGAGTGCTCTCTACGCCGGATCTGAGGCCCACATCGGTCCTCGATCCGAGGAGTGCACGCGAGCGCTGAGAGACGTTCCCGTCACGGGCCATCTGTAGCCGCTGACCCGGGAAGTGAAGTGTCGCGGTGGACGCGTCGAGCACGACCGACGATTCGGCCCGTTCGACGGCTTCCGACGAGTACACGACGGTCGGTCCCGCGCTCTTGGCGCCGCGAGCGAGCTGATACTGTTCCTTACCGGTGTTGAGATACGCCGCGAAGGTGTACTCGACGGCGATCGCTGCCCGCCGGCTCTGGAACTCCGCTATCGCTAGCGCTCCGTAGCAGAGACGAACCCAGTCGTTGAGTAGGTGAACGCTCGCACGTACGCGTCCGCCTTCGCGTGTCACATCCGCATCGACCCGGTGGCTTCGGGTCTCACCTGTCTCGGAGTCGACGAACGGAACGTCCAGCCAGACCGACAAGTCTCGCAGTTCGACGGGGCTCGATCTGCGGTCGTCAGCCGCGATCGCTCGTTCGACCTCCGGAGACGGACGCTGCCGGAGTTCGAGGTCGATAGTCGCCTCTAACCCCGGTTTTCCGCCTTCTGTCACCCCGGTCCGTTCGTACCCGAACGTGAACGGGCTCGTTTCGACGGACGATGACGGGTCCGGACTGACCAGCTCGAACTCGGGCGCGTACCAACTACGGCTCGCGTCTCGACTGTCGGGCCACAGTAACCCTTCTGGGTCGTCTACGACGGGAAGCCGTGCTCGCGGCTTCGGTTCGACGACGAGGTCGTCGAGCGCCCAGAGCGGTCGCTCCTGCTGGACGAGTAGCTTCGCGGATGGATCCGCATGGACCCCCTGTGGTATCACCGTCGTCGCCGTACTGCTCAGATCGAGTGCAAGCGACCGTATTTCACCGTTACGGACGGCGAGTCGGGTCGGACGCTCTTCATGCTGTCTGCGGTAGCGCGTCGAGTCGTCTCGACGACGCCGTGGTGTCGGTTCGACGCCGCCGTCCGCGTCGAGGGCGATGATACTCACCAGCTCCTCGGTCCGAAACTCGTCTGTCACCTCTCCGAGGACTGTTGTCAGTGGTGCGGAGACAGTTCGAGTCTGCTCCGTCACGCTGTCTTGTCGTTCACTGTAGCTCAGTCTGAACATCTGATCCGGTCGTTCTCGGAGCGAATATCGCGGTTCGTCGTCTCCCCGAGCGAGGACGACAAACGACTGGTCGAGGAAGGCACTGAACGCCGCCTCTCGAACCGTCGGCTGGTCGACGGCCGACTGGACGCTCACGACGCCATCGTCGACTAATTCGTCGAAGAGGTCTCGGAGGCGAGCGGTCGTGACTGATTCGTCGATTCGGTCGGCGAGGAAGTCGTAGATGTCGGCCCAAGAACCCCGGAGATGGAGCTCTCCCACCGAGCGTGCGCCGTACGTCACGTCAACGCCGAGGACGAGCGAGTCGCCCGTCCCCTCGAACGCCTCGAGGACTGATATGGCGTCGTCTCTCTCGAGTGATGCACTGAGGGCTGCACGCGGATTCGTTCCCGACGCGGTGGATTCCATGAGTACCCGCGACCCGTTCCCGTACGTCGATACCCCTCCTTCACCTTCCGGCTCCGTGCCGTTCGAACCGTCCTCTGCGTGCTCTCCGCCGGCCGCATCTGGAGACACGGTCTCGTCGGTTCTGAGTTCGAACACCACGGTTCGAGCGTAGAGCTGTCGGTACTCGCTGTTCGAGTTGCAGCCGAGTTCCGCCAGTATCGTGTCCGGAACTGCCAGCGACGATTCGAAACTCAGCATACCGCCCTCGACGAGCGGTGCGATCGATTCCTCGTACGCCATCGGCTGCCGTTCGAGCAGCAGCTTGAACGTGAGAATCGGCCGGCCGGCGCTATCTCGAGTGATCCTCGGGCGATCCGGGAGCACGTACGTCACCTCGGCGTTCGCGTCGGGCACGACCGCGACGACGGGCATCCGTTCATCACCCGTGTCGATGGTACGCCATTCGGCATCGGCCGCGGGACCGGAACGTAGTGAATTGGACATGGGTGACTCCACTCAGGTCACTCCGGTCGGGCGGTCCCCCAGCCGCCGATCGTCTTCAGCTCTGCGTACGTCCGTTCACCGCTCGCTTCCGTCTCGGATGCGTCGACGTTCGAGTGTGAATGACGGCTCCTCGGTTTCATCGCCGCCTCTTGGCCGTCGCTGGTCGTCGAGTGGTTCTGGGGCTCGTTTGTCGAACTCCCTGGTTGTGAGGCCGTCGACCCGGGCTTCGTAGCACCGTCCGGCGCCGTGACTTCGATGTCGACGGCTTCCTTGTCGCTCCCGACTTCCTCGGGCGGGATCGCGGACTCTTCCATCGAGAGGAGCCGTGGTTCGGAACTCTCGGGGTTCGGTACCGAGATCATGATCGGCCCGTTTCCGACCTCTCTCACCCACGGGCCCTCCCACTCGCGGCCGATCTGCGAGAACGTCCCTCGCTCCACGCAGCGGACTTTGTACTCGTACTCGGGGACGAAATCCATCTGTCCGGTGTACAGCTCGAGGTACCGGGGAGTATCCTGGTCGGAGAACTGGAACGAGAACCTCGTCGGGTTCCGCTCGTTTCCTTCGTCCGTCTCTCCGGCCGGCTTGATCGTCACTTCGACGAACTGCCGGTTGTTCTCCAACATCACGTTGAGGAACATGGGGCCGATTTCGAGCTTTCCGGCCGAATCCGCCCGCACTTCCAAGTCGATGTCGTTCGTCAGCGTACCGTTCTCTCCCTCGTCGAGTTCGATGATCTCCTTTTCGACGAACTGCCGAATGTAGGGAGAGTCGTTCTCGCCCTTCGGTTCGAGCATACCGATACGGCGCTTGACGTACGTCTTGTCCGACGTCCACCCCTCAGGTGGATTCTGGACCTCATCCTCGGATTTCTTCGAGAACGCCGGCGTCCACTCGGCGTCGTCGTGCGAGTAGAACTTCGTTCCGGTCCACTGCATCTCTCCGTTCGTGTCGGGATATCCGATCTGACACGAGGCGTACTCGACGGGGTCTCCGATTTGGTCTTCGGATTCGCTCGGCCAGTTGACGACCGGCGAGACGAGTCTCGTGACCTTCCGGAAGTAGTCGTCGAGGTAGAGGTTACTGAAGTACTTGTCAGCCGCCTCCGGGTCTGCGTTTATCTCGTTGTAGAACCCTTTGAGCGAACTGCTCACCGAGTGGGGGAGGCGGTACTTCCGGTCTATCGTCTCCGTATAGTTCAGTTCGACGAACCGAGTGTCCAGTTGGCCTTTGACCGACCAGCCACCGCCGAATCCGAAGATCCCACCTTTCGCTTCGGCGGGTTCGACTTTCGGCGGCGGCTCGAAGATGACCTCCTTGGCCTGGGACATGAACGACTCGAAGATGACTTCTTGATGGTCTCGAACCATCTCGAGCATCTCCTCGCTGTCGGGTGCCGTCCCGTCGATGATAAGGTGCACTTGGATATCGCCTTTCACTACCAAGTTCTCCCACTCGGCTTGGATCGCCTTGGAACTGAAGAACGTCCGAGACTGAGCTGCTGCGGAGAAGTGGCTGAAGATGCGGCTCCACTCCCCGTTCATTGTGAGCTGTATCTGGGGACTCCAGACCATGAGTTCGACGTCGCGCCGGACGGAGACCGGTGCGTACGCGTCGTGGAACCCGTCCCACAGAATTGCGGTCACGTACGAGCCGAGCAGTCCGGTAAACGCGTTCTCACCGGCCGGGTCGATGGAGGCCTTTCCGCCACCCTCCAACCGCGCGTACCACTTGTCGAGGTTCGAGCGACTGCTTCGAGCTTCTCCCAACCGAAGGCTCCCGTTTCGTCGCGACATTCGAACTTCGGGAACCGGCGGCCCGGTTATCAGGCTCCGGTCTTCGGGGGCATCTCCACCGGTCGGAGTCACCTCGCTGGCTGTCGGCGAGAGGTTCGAGATAGCTGTGTAGCTGCTTGCGAGCGGAATCGGACTGAACTGCGGAGTCGCGTTCGAGGCGATGCCCCAGTATCTCTCGTCTCGTCCGCTGAACTTCTCGATCAGTTGCTGTTGGGACTTCTGTAGAATCTCTATCGGAGGCGCGCCGGTCGTCGTGACGCTGAGTACTCCGCCTGCGACTTCTTCGTCGCCCTCAACGCCGACGTGTGTGGATTCACTCGTGACGCCCGCGAACTTTGTGAGGTGGAACTTGTAGTCGCTTGAGACGGGATCCCGGGCGATGCGAACCTCGTTCATCATCCAGTAGAACCACATCGGTTCTCCCGCCTCGTTCAACGCTGGATTCATTACGTCCGGGAGGTAGAACAGACGGTACGAGTTGCCGGCGTCGGTGACGACGAACTCCTCCATTCCTCCGGTGTATACTGGTCCCTGTGGTGATACAGTTGGCATGACTGTCGTTCTTACTTATTTCTGCAACCAAATATACATGATTGATGATTTAGTATTACTTCCTGAAGACACGATATACTGTGAGACGATGTGATAACCGTGTAAATAGGATTTGTGAGCGTCATAAGGGCGGTTATTGACTCAAGATAAACGGTAACAAAATAGACAAACAGAAAGAACTCACAACCAGTTTTTTAGAGAACTTAATAGGATATTGGTGTTCGTGCCTCACGCCCGAATCCCTAACCGCCGCACTTCCGTTTCGTGCTTGCGACTCACACGTTAGATGTTCGTTCTGTAGCCTGCTACCTGACTGCTAGACCCCTCGTCGATCACGGTCGACAACCGGTGATGCGAGTGAGTACGTTCATCTGCCGAATCTGACACTTTCCCTCGTCGATTTCGGCGTACACCCCTCTGAAACAGCGCTTCGTTGGTACGAGGCCGCTAAATTCGAGTTTCAGGAGCGTACAGCGACACCGGTTCCCGGAGGGAGTACCGTGTACAGGGTGTAGATTCACCCCGGCTATCGACGTCCACACACACCTGTATTCGCCACGCACGGCACAACCCGCATTCGGAGAATTCGGCACAGAGACGGCCAGTAAGGGCTAATATCGAGCTCTACTCGAACACGCAATCTCACCGAAGCCGGATTCTAGTCCCATCGATTCGAATTCTAAAACCCCGGTACACCCCCTCGTTAGTGGGGTGTATCGCCGGAATCCTGATTTTAGCAATCGTCGCCGACAGCCAACTCGTGGTCGCGCACCGCGACCAACTGTTCTACATCGACGCGAGAACCAGCGAAACGCCCGAATACGAATTCCGACAACCCCCAGTTCGAGTCGAACGCCATCACCCGGTCGGGACCCACCGCGACGCCCCCTACACCGCACAGCGTAGCCCACATTCCGGTGAATCTGGGGGTGTACGCCGTTTTCCACCCCGCTTTTCACTGCTGGAGCGTTGATATGTCAGGTTGTCGCTCCGCGGGGTCGACTCGAACTTGCCTGTCGAACGGAGAGGGGAGAGGGCTGGAACTATCTGCTGGGGTCACTGCGTTCTTCGGCTTACGTTCGCCGGGGCCCGAACCCATTTCGGCGCCCCCCGCAAATCCGCGAGCGACCGATGCGTCTCATCGCCCACCGAGGGTTCGACGGCCAGTACTCTGCGAACACCGTCGCGGCCGTCGAACAGGCGGTCCCCCACGCCGACATGATCGAAATCGACGTTCGAGGTTGTGCCTCGGGCGAACTGGTGGTCGTGCACGACCCCCTCGTCGACATCGCGGTTGACGGCGTGACGAGCATCGACGACCTGACCGCGACGGAACTCTCCGGCCTCGACGTTCACGACGGCGAGGGCGTCCAGACGCTCCGAGCCGTCCTCGATGCGATTCCGCCCGACACCGGGGTGAACCTCGAACTCAAAGACCCGAATACCGTCGAGCGAGCCCTCGAGGTCGCCCGGTCAGTCGAGCACGAGGTCATCGTCTCCTCGTTCGACGCCGACGCAATCCGTCGGGTTCACGCGGACGACGACGCCGGCGTCGAATTGGCGTACGTGCTCGGTCTGCGGCCCGGCGACGACCTCGGCGTCGCGAACGACCTCGAGTGCGCGTACGTCCACCCGAACGCGTGGCTTTGTCTCCTGACGGACGTCGTAGAGAATGCCCATAGGGCGGGGATGACCGTGAACGCGTGGACTGTCGACTCACGACTCGGGGCGTGGGCGCTCCAACGGCGCGGCGTCGACGGCGTCATCGCCAGTTCGCCGCACGTCACTGAGTGGGTCGAGTGAGTATTCCGGCACCTGGTCCGAACGGGCTCTCGGAGGGGTTTTGGCCGCGGATTCGAGTCTCGGACTCGACGCAAACGGATCCTTCAGCGACTGCTCGTCTTATCGCGGGTGAGTCCAACAGCCGGTGCCGGTTCGACACGTACCCCCGAGACGAGCGAGTGTCCATTTTATGCACCTCCTGGCCGTAGTCTAAATATGATATCACGGATTCTCGTCCCGATGGACGATTCGGAGATGGCCCGGCGAGCGCTCGAGTACGCTCTCGAGAACCATCCCGAGGCGGCGATCACGGTCTTACACGTCGTGGGCGAACCGTCTCTGATGGGGGGCGCAGCCACGGCACTCGCCCTCGAGGAGGATATCGAAGAAGCCGCCGAAGAACACTCGAAGGCGGTATTCGAGGGCGCCCGGGAACTCGCCGCCGAGTACGATGCCCAGATCACCACCGAGGTTCAGATGGGTCATCCGGCCCGGGCGATTCTGAACAGAGCCGACGACTTCGATGCGATCGTACTTGGGAGCCACAGCGGTTCGTTAGTCGATCGACTGGTCGTCGGGAACGTCGCCCAGAAGGTGGTCCGCCAATCACCCATTCCGGTCATCGTCGCCCGGTGAGCGGCGGCGTGTGAAATACCGATTTCGGGAGGGAGACACGTACAGACCCGGAGCCCGTCAAAGACGTATCGACGAATTCACCGGCCGGACCGTCCAACACGTAACAGGGGCTTCACGGATCCCCTGCTCCAATCGGAGGTTCTACGGGGCCTACCGCTTGCTGTAGGCGGCGATGTCCTTCTTGGTGAACTCCCCGTCGCCGTTGAAGTCCAATGCGGCCACCTGCGCGTCAGTGAGCTGAATCTCTCCTTTCCGTTGGGCGTTCTCCAGTTGCGTCAAGTACGAGACATCCTGGCCGTCGACGTCGCCATCGCCGTCGAGGTCCTCGTAGAGCCCGTCATCGTCGAGATCCTGGGGAGCGACCACCTTCCCACTCTTCAGGACGATCGGCTCCGGGAACACCTCCGACAGTTTCAGCTCGAACACGTACGCCGACCCCGAGTCAGGGCCAGCGTCGTCGTCTGAATAAGCTCCGACGAGCGCCGTGCTCCCGTCGCCGCTTATCGACACCGAATGGCCGAAGAAATCGTTGGCGGCGCCGTCGCTGGCGGTGAGTTTCGTCTCGGCCGGCGGGTCCTGGATGAGGTCGTAGACGTACGCTGAGCCCGAGCTACTGCCAGCGTCGTCGTCTCGAGAGGCTCCGATGAGCGCTGTTCTTCCATCGCCGCTCATCGACACCGAATGGCCGAAGAAATCGTTGGCGACGGCATCACTGGCGGTGAGCTTCGTCTCGGCCGGCGGGCCCTGGGTGAGGTCGTAGACGTATGCCGAGCCCAACCGAGAACCCTCTGCGGCGCCCCAGTGAGCCCCCACGAGGGCGGTGGTTCCGTCGTCGCTGATCGACACCGACCGACCGAAGTTTTCGCCGTTGGTGGCGTCGCTGGCGGTGAGTTTCGCCTCGCCCGGCGGATTCTGGGTCAGATCGTAGACGTATGCCGCCCCCGAGCCACTACCAGCGTCGCCGTCGTGGGACGCCCCCACGAGCGCTGTACTTCCGTCGCCGCTCACCGACACCGGGTCACCAAAGAAATCGCCGGCGGCAGCGTCGCTGGCGGTGAGTTTCGTCTCGGTCGGCGGGTCCTGGGTCAAGTCGTAGACGTACGCAGACCCCGAGCTAGGGCCAGCGTCGTCGTCTTGACGGGCTCCGACGAGCGCCGTGTTTCCGTCGCTGCTCACCGACACCGAATGGCCGAAGATATCGCCAGCGGCGCCATCGCTGGCGGTGAGTTTCGTCTCGGCCGGCGGATCCTGGGTGAGGTCGTAGACGTACACTGTGCCCGACTGGAGTCCAGCGTCGTCGTCCAGATAAGCTCCGACCAGGGCGGTGGTTCCGTCGTCGCTCATCGACACCGAATAGCCGAAGAAATCAAACATGGCGGCGTCGCTGGCGGTGAGTTTCGTCTCGGCCGGCGGGTCCCGGGTGAGGTCGTAGACGTACGCCGACCCCGAGCTAGGGCCAGCGTCGTCGTCTTGACGGGCTCCGACGAGCGCCGTGTTTCCGTCGCCGCTCACCGACACCGAATAGCCGAAGTTGTCGCCACCAACGGCGTTGCTGGCGGTGAGCTTCTCGACCTGGGTGAACAGTTGGGCGGCCTGAACCTCGGTGAGGCGGTCGGCGGCGACGAGCGTATCGAGTTGGGCGCCGAGAGCCGTCCCGCTTCCGACGACACTCGCGACGCCGAGGACGCCGAGCGTTTTGAGCGTCCGACGGCGGGAGCGGTTCCCTGCCGGGGCGATTGACGTTGTATCGGTTCTGTTTTGCATATGCGTTCTCCTTCAGAGGCCACCCGGTGACTTCCTATGTGAATCAATTGACTCGATCGGAGATAGCCTTATTCATGATAATTTCATACTAACCTCGCGCCGTGGAGGGGGGCGAGAGAGAAAGAGGAGCCTGACAATTCTCCCCCTTGTTGCTCCGACCGCACCAGTCGAACGACGGACGGAAGGAGTCAGGAGACGCGGAATCCCTCACCCCTATTTAACTGGGTTATTCATATAAGATACAGAGCGATACGGTCACGGGTATGGGATTATGTGGTATGGCACAAGCGCACAATGGTGTCGACCGAGCCAGAGCTACCGAACCACAAGCATATCTCCCCGTTGGTGTCACCCCGGCATTCAACGCCAGTCGGTTCAGTCGTATCTGGACGGCGCTATTCGGACAGTGCGCTGGATCACCGGAGTAGATCGACAATGACGAACAATCAACACTATTCGAACCACCCCGACGTGGACCAATCGGATCGCACCATCTCCAGAAATCTCCGTCAGACAGGCGACGCAGACGTCGACCTGCTGATATCGACTCGCGTTCGGCAGTCGCCGTTCTGGCATCTCTCCGTCGAGGCGGGATGTCGGCTAGCGACGGTCTACAATCACATGTACCACCCGCGGGCGTACATCGACCCCGACGAAGGCGGGTTGGACGCCGAGTACGATATGCTGGTCAACGAGGTGACGCTGATGGACGTCGCGGTCGAGCGTCAGATTCGCGTCGAGGGGCCCGATGCCGAGGCGTTCGTCAACTACGTCATCACGCGAGACGCGACCGAGATCGAGCCGATGCGCGGGAAGTACGCCATCTGCTGCAACCAGGACGGCGGTATCCTCAACGACTTCGTCCTGTTACGGCTCGCCGACGACGAGTTCTGGTTCTCCATCGCAGACGCCGACCTGAAACAGTGGCTGCAAGGGGTCTCGGTCAACTCCGATCTCGAGGTCGACATCGACGAGATCGACGTCTCGCCGATGCAAGTCCAGGGCCCGAAATCGCCGGACGTGATGGAGGAACTCATCGGAGATGTGATCGAGGACATCCCGTACTACGGGCTGATGGAAGCCACGGTCAACGACATCCCGGTGCTGGTGAGTCAGACCGGCTTCTCCGGTGAGGCGGGATTCGAGATCTACGTCCGTGATGCGACGACGAACGCCGAAGCAGTGTGGAACCCAGTCCTCGAAACGGTCGAAGCCCACGGCGGTGCCGCGACGGGAATCTCCCATCAACGACGTATCGCTGCCGGAATCATGTCGCTGGGACAGGACATGGACGACCAGACGTCGCCGTTCCAGGTCAACCTCGGCTTTCAGGTTCCCGACGATAAGGACGCGGACTACATCGGCAAGACCGAACTGGAACGCCAGCAGGAAGTCATCGAGAACGGTGAGTTCCCGTTCACGCACAAGCTGGTCGGCCTCAAGATGGCCGGCGACCCGATCAAGGACTACGCCCCCGACTTCTGGATCGTCTCGGATCCGGAGACCGGCGACGAGTGTGGCTACGTGACGTCGGCGTGGTGGAATCCGGGTCTCGAGACCAATCTCGCCCTCGCATTCGTACCGGCGGCGAAACTGCAGGCCGCGATCGACGTTCCGCTCAACGACTCGATATACGACGCGGACGTCGACGTGGAGTTCGAAGTCCACCTTCCGGACGAGTACGCAGATGAAGCTGGCGAACCCGTGTATGCGACGGTAGCGAAGGTTCCGTTCAAGGAGTCAGTCAATCCCAGCGCTCGCGAACAGGCCAAGATTCACGCCAGAGACGATATGAACGATTGAGAGCCGCGGTGAAAGGCAGGCCAGCACGCCGGATGTCGGTGACTGACCACGGGCGTACCCACCCGCTGGGTTCTCGATCCGAATCCACGCGCAATACCGTGCTCATCCGATGTAGGCCGCACTGAACCTAGCCGCTCGGTATGCGTGAAACAGCTATTCGGTAGACCCATGCATACTGATCAGAAACCATACAAGCTGGTGAATCCGGCTATTCGTCCCGGAATATCTCTACGTCAAATTCAGTTTCCCAGCGCGGGCGTTGCGTCCCTGGCATCTCATCAGCAAGCTCTCGCAGTTCGTCTATTGTCGTCCAAGGGTGGCACGGACCCAACAAATCCTCTGTCGCTATGAGACTCAACAGAGCCGCAGATGCCGAAACTCACGACTCACTCGACTGTTTCCGAGACGACGGCCTCAGACTGCGTCTCCCGAGATTAGCTCTCGGTTCGTTCCTGGCGCTTCCGGTCTTCGTCGTCGAAACCGCTCATCGAACCCTGCGAGCGGGCTTCGCTGATATTTTCGGACGTCGACCGGTAGGCGTCTCTGGTTCCGTCACCGTCGTGCGCCATGGTCAACGACCGGTCCCGGTCGATACCCATTCCCTCGGCGGTCAGGACGGCGTTCTGATTCGCGCCGATGAAGAGAAACTCCCAGTCGTTGGCCTCCTGACGGTGTTCGATGCGGCCGCGTACGGCGTCGAGGGGTGTCTCGGAGGCGTTCTCCTTTCCGTCGGTCAGCACCACGATGATGACCTTATCGGGGTGTTCGGCCGGTTCGATTGCGGCGATGTCCTTGCCAGTCTCGTCGACGGCCCGGGTGATGGCGTCGTACAACGCCGTCTGCCCGCCCGGCGTGTAGTTCTCCTCGTCGAGTTCCGGGGCGTCGGCGACAGGATACCGCTCGTACACCCGGTCGACAGTCGTATCGAAGTCGTACAGGGTGACCGTCGCCGTGCCCGCTTCGTCGCGCTGGTCGTCGAGAAATGCGTTGAAACCGCCTCTGGTATCGTCAGCGATCGAATTCATCGATCCCGACGAGTCGAGCACGAAGGTGATCTGCGTGTTCATGTGTCAATACATAATTCGCTCGTACTGATAATTCTGTTCCGATTGGGCAGTAGTCGATAGTCAGTTCCCCGTGGTGAGAACGGTCGCGTGCCGCACCGCTCTCGATCCGTCTCGAACTCTCCCATCGGTTACGGCAGTGGGTCCCACGACCCGAATGCTCGGGGACCTCCTCTCAGCAGAACTGTCGTATATGCGCTCGAACTCCTGTTCGCTGCGGGTCAGTTCGTCGACCCCCCCGGTGAGCGTCACCGCTCCGAAGACCGTTCGCTCGGTCCGCTGCCGTTTCTCGACGAGACCGGCGTCGACGAACCTGTTGAGGTGCTCATAGAGGGGTGCTCTCGTTGAGATCTGTCGTCTCTTCCAGTTCTGTGGGCTCATGTCCCCGGTGTGGACGAGCGGGTCACCCACCCGATCTGTGTCGACTGCCCCTCCAGACGCGGCCGGATCCCGACGAGCGTATTGACCTCCTCCCGCGCCTGAAGACGCGGGAATCACGACCACAGTGTCTCGATGCGTTGCTCGATCGCTGTGAGGATGGTGGAGTAGATTTCGAGTGGATGGAGCGACGGAAGTGTGAGGTCAGTGACTTCGGTAGCAGACGGTGGCTCATGGAAGTGTAACCGAATGTTGTGCGTGTTCGGGTGCCGATCCCAGCGGCACTCCCAGCGCTCTCCATCCTCGTGTTCTTCGATGTAGTGTACCGAGAAATCACTAGTTGTGAACCACCGAATGTCGAGTCGGGCCGCTGTCACCGAATCTGGATATTGTCCAGCGTCGAACAGTCCTTGAAGCACTCGGGGTTCGTAGGCATCCGGATCGAACGCAGTCTCCGCGATGAGTGAATCCGATGAAAGATGTCGCTCCAGCAGGCGCAGCGTTTGTCGATCCGGTGGGCCTGCGGAGTGGGGCGCTGAATCCTCCGGTGGCTGGCTCATCTTGCGGTAGCGAGGAAACCCCGCCGTGAACGGTGGGGAGGAATCGCGTTCGTACAGGCCACCCCTTGCCCTACAGTGGCCCCTCGGTGTCCAACGCCTTCGCGCCCTAAATGACGAGTCCGCGCCACGTCAGGCCGTGTGCGTCTTTCACTTCGCTCAGTCGTTCGTACTCCTCGTCGCTTACTTCGATGTTCAGGTTCGGCATCTCTACCAGACCTTAGTTTTCCAATAGTCGTAACTTGCATGGGTTCGTTGGTACTGTTGTGACCGCCACCGCCACGAAAACGCTCGAAGCCACGCTCGCGCCCCCGACGGCGCACAAAGAGCAACGGCTTCAGCGTACCGTGGCGACGTACCGCCGCGCACTCTCTGAATCGTTCGAGAGTGGTGCGGACACGCAGACGGCGGTCAACGATGTCGTCACCAGCTACAATCTCACGTCCTACGCGAAGGACGCGCTCAAGAACTACGTCCCGCAACTCCGCCGGACGTACAACGCTTCCGAGTTGGACGACGACCACCCGGTTCGATTCACGAATCGGGGATTCCGAATCGACCACTCCGACGACAGAGCGCACGAGTTCTGTTGGCGCGTTCCCCAAGCCGGACGTGGCAATGCCTTTTGGATTCCGCTCCGCATCAACCCCGCGCAGGAATCGCTCTGGGCGGAGTTGCTTGGCGGCGATGTGACGGTCGGGGAGTTCCGACTCCAAGAACACCGAACGACGTGGGTGCTTCACGTCACCGTTGAGTACGAGGTCGCGGAACCAGAAGAACCGGACGACCCGACGCCGGTCGGCTTCGACATCGGCGAATCCAAACTCCTGACGGGCTGTGCCTGTCAGGACGGTACTCCAACCCAACCGTACATCTACGACGGCGGACGGGCACGACACCTCCGCAAAGAGATGTTCACGACCCTCCGCCGTCTCCAAGCGCGACACGCCGCCGAGTGGCGCGTGGACGAACGATTCGACCACTACCAGAACGCCCTCACCGACATCGTTGAGAAGGTGTCCCGCGAAGCCGTGGAGTACGCTCGACAGTTCGAGAACCCCGTTATCGTTCTCGAAGACCTGTCGTACATCCGCGAACATCTCGACTACGGCAAGTGGATGAACCGCCGTCTCCACAACTGGGCGTTCGCGCGTCTGACCGGGCGCATTGAAGACAAAGCCCGTGACGCAGGTATTCCCGTTCGGTTCGTGAACCCGGCGTACACGTCCCAAACGTGCCACGCCTGCGGTCACCTCGGTTCTCGCAGTTCGCAGGCGGCGTTCCGATGCACGAACGACGAGTGTTGGGTGACGGAGTACCAAGCGGACATCAACGCGGCGGCCAACATCGCCGGTCGCCTCAACCCGTGGGGAGAGAGGTGCGCGCTGAAACCGCACACCGATGACTCGCCACGGGACGGGAGTGCTTGTGACAGCACCGCAGGACACCGCACGCCGAGTCCGAAACTCGGACAGACGACGCTTGCGGCGTTTCAGTCCTGAAACCTCCGATTCGAGGCTTCCCTTGTAGGAAGCCCCGTCCTCAGAACGGTGGAGCCGTTCTGATGGGCTGCACAAGATGTGCCGCGTCTTGTGAACGCCCTTTAGGGCGGGCGAGGATGTCACTTACGCTCGAATCAGATGCCCGTCGTTCTGGGAGAGCTGGCGAGCAAGTTCGTACAGCCGAATGTCCCGAATCACGCCCTGCCACTCGCTGACTGCAGTCATCCGCTCGTGGATGGTCTCGTGATTATCGTGATCAAACACGTTGACGGCTGTTGGCTCAGTCGCCTCGAACTGAACTTCGTATTCCGCCCGCTGCGCTTCAAGCGCCTCCACGCGGTCGATGATCTCTTCGACGGAGAGCTCAGCTGCAATCCGACTGGCGTCCTGCCATTCGAGATACCCCTCGTTTCGTTCGTATGTCGCCGGACGGCTGTCTCTATTGGCTCGGGCAATCCCCATCTCTGCCAAGCGATCGAGATGCTTTTTCGCGGCGTTTGGAGAACAGTCAGCAAGCTCAGCGATTTTGGTGTACGCAGTCGGAGACGTACTCCCGAGGAGGACATCGTAGACACGGCCAAACGTGTCCGTTCCCGCCTGCCACCGTCGCTGGGTGTCGTCGGACTCCGGGGCTGGATTGAACTCAGTCATACCTCGCTGTAAGTGGCTTCGCTCAATATACCTTCTGATTACTCAAATATATGTGCGAGCGCACTGAGTTGAGCCGTTGGTCGTCGAACGACTGTACGAGGGAGGTGTCTCCGCGGTGGATACGGGCAGCTTAACTGATGTGTTGGGGACAACACTGGTCGGTTTGGGCGAACGATAAGACGCACAGTGCTGGGTGTTCTGGGTGCTCGCGAACCGGCTGGCGTGTACTACCGACGAATGCGGCATCTCGATGCAGCGGATGAAGACGAGTGTCTCGAGGGTTCACGGATGTGGGTGGCATAAAGAGCGCCAGCTTCACGTCGCCTCGATTGAGACGACCGAGGGAGACGAAACTACTGTCAAACGAGCCGCGTCAGCGGCGAGTGAGTAGGGTAGTTCGCGTTCACTGCCACGGCGCACCGTCGCGCTCGACGAACCGCTTGCGCTGTTCGATTGCGTCGATACTGGCGATGTCGTCCTCGTCTAGTTCGAGTTCGCTCGCGGCGAGGTTATCCTCGAGGTGTTGGCGTGAGGTGGCCTTCGGAATGGCGACGACGTTGTCGTGGCTCGTCACCCAACTGAGACACACTCTGGCAGGGGACGTGTCGTGTCGCTCCGCGATATCGCGAATTGTCGGGTGGTCGAGCGCCTCACCGCGTGCGAGCGGCGAGTACGCCACGACGGTGTAGTCGTGTGTCTGCGCATCGGCTCGCAGCCTCGATTGGGGTAAGAACGGGTGTAGCTCCACTTGGTGTGCGAACAGGGGTGCTTCGAGGGCCTGTCTCGCCTCGTCGAGGAGGTCGATATCGAAGTTCGAGACACCCACGTTCCGAACGAGGCCGTCCTCGACGAGGTCATCGAACGCCCGCAACGTCTCCGTCGCCTCGTAGTCACCGACCGGCCAGTGGACGTACAGCAGGTCGAGGTAGTCGACACCCAGCCGATTCATGCTCGCGTCGGCTTCCTCGAGCACCTCTTCGTACGTCAGTCCGCCCGTAACCGGGTGGATTTTGGTGGCGAGAAACACCTCCTCGCGAGGGACCGCGGCACGCGTCAGTCCCTCACCGACAGCCCGTTCGTTTCCGTAGTGTTCTGCGGTGTCCACGTGCCGGTATCCCACTTCCAGAGCCGTTCGGACCGACTCCGCGCACTGCTCTGGATCCGTGTTTTGCCACGTTCCGACTCCGATAGAAGGGAGTGTTGGTACCATATCTCTCCTCCTCGTGCGGAATTCTAAATCCTTTCGTCGGTGCGGTCGTTGAGAGTGGTCGGCTCACCGCAGACGGTTCCCGAACCGCCCCGTGGTCACCGGTGATTTCTCACCAGATATTTTCGTCGCTTTCACTTCTAACACTCTTCACAACTGATGACGTATCTCCGTTCAACGGTGTCTATCGACCGAGACACCTTCGAGAGCACGAGCGCGGACGAACTTGCGGAACTATTGAGGACCGCAACGACCCAGAGCAACAGGGACCGGAGCCCCCCACCTACAAATTGCACGCCGCCGAACGTATCCTATGGAGTACACGACGCTCGGTGAGACGGGCGTAACCGTCAGTCAGATCTGCCTGGGATGTATGAGCTTTGGGTCGGGTCGTGAGTGGATGCTCGACCGCGAGGAGAGCGAGGAGCTGATCGAGCGGGCGATCGACCTCGGGGTGAACTTCTTCGACACGGCGAACGTCTACTCTACCGGCGAATCCGAAGAGATCCTCGGTGACGTGCTCGCGGAGTACGACCGCGATTCGCAGGTTGTCGCCACGAAAGTCTACGGGCAGATGCGCGAGGACGACCCGAACTCCCAGGGGCTCTCGCGCAAGACGATCGAACAGGAACTCGAACACAGCCTCGAGAGGCTCGGGATGGACACGATCGACCTCTATCAGATCCACCGCTGGGATTACGATACGCCGGTCGAGCAAACGATGCGAGCGCTCGACGACGCCGTCCGCCGCGGGCAGGTTCGTCACCTGGGCGCGTCTTCGATGTGGGCCCACCAGTTCGCGGACGCCCTCCATACCAGCGACGCGCTGGGTCTCGAACGATTTGCGACGATGCAAAACCACTACAACCCCCTCTACCGCGAGGAGGAACGCGAGATGCTCCCGCTCTGTGAGAAGGAGGGTGTCGGCGTCATCCCCTGGAGTCCGCTGGCTCGCGGCGTCGCGGCCCGTCCGCACGAGCAGTTCGGCGCCACGACGCGCGGCGAAACCGACTCGTTCCTCGAAGAGATGCCCTATCTTCAGGGCGGCGGCGAAGCGATCAACGAACGGCTCGAGGAACTCGCCAACGAGAAGGGCGTCAAGATGGCGCAGATTAGTCTCGCCTGGCTCTTCCAGCAGGACTCGGTCGACGCCCCCATCGTCGGGACCACCAGCGTCGAACACCTCGAAGACGCCGTCGAGGCGACCGAACTTGATCTCTCGAGCTCCGACATCGAGTATCTCGAAGAACCGTACGAACCGCTCCCCGTGGCGGGACACGACTGAGGGGTGACTGGAAGCACTCCGTATCGATCTCTTCGGAGCAGTAGTTGCGTCGCCGAGCGCACTGACCGGTTCGATCGGTGGTAATGGTACCTAACGCCCCGCCCTGCTCGCCGCTTCCGTCCTCCGGTGAGCAAATCTCACCGACATCCCGCTCACTTCGTCTGCGGGGCCCCGGCGTCGCTCCTGTGAACGGGTTCGCTGACAGGGTTCGTCTCGCTGCTGAAACCACTGTGCGATTTCCTGCTGAAATTGGTCGAACTGACGGACGGTTCGTTATCAGAACGTGCTCATTGCGTTGCTTCTTCGATGGCGCTGCGGAACTCTTCGGGGTGCTGTGACCCGAGCAGTACCGCAGGCCCGTTCGTCCGTTCGAGCCACAGTCCCCGATCGCCACTCACGTTGTACGCACGCTTGCCGGGCGCCCAGCGGATGCCCCAGCCACCGAATTCGCGAAGCGGGCTGTACGCTGTGGATTCGTATCGCTCGACGTCCGCCCACGCGATTCGACGGAACGAGCGGTGCAGTGGCCACATTTTGAAATAGATGCCGTCGGCTCTCACTTCGGTTTCGAGGCGCAGACCGTAGAGTAGTACGGCGACTGCACCGACGACGATGAGTCCACCCCACGCCAAGGGTCCCAGTATGAGCATGATGAGTGCGACACCGCCGAGAAGCGCCCAGACCCACGGCTGGCGGAACCGCTGTACTTCACGGAATAGGGGATCGTTCTGCATGTGTCTATCGCACGGTATTGTCGCTACTCGGTGATGGATGCTCTGGATATCGGGATTCAGTCGATCGTGGACGCCGTCGTCAGCACTTCGTCGGTATTCGTTTCTCGCTCTGCCGACGCGGCAGTCTCTTGCTTCTATTCTGCTCTCCACGAAGAGGGCCTGTCGAGCGCTGTTGCGAGGCGGAATACGGACAGCACCGTGTCCGCAGTTTACCGGCGCGTTGGCGGGGTCTCTACCACTCCTACTCCCTCTCCACTTTAGTACCACATTCGTGACTCTATGCGCAGTTGATTCGGTCGTCGCGGCGAGATCGGCGACCGCACGTTCGGTGACGATGACGCGCTTCGTCCCACATCGAAGCTGGGACAACAGCCCGTACGTCACACAATTTCGCCACCGTCTTGACGAGTAGCTATGCTGAGGAGAGGGCATTCCGATGCCGTCCGTGTGGAGCCCTATCCATGAGTCGCTACGCGAAGCACTCCGCACCGCCGACAACCCTTACAGACGCGTGTTGTGAGGGTACCGCGGGCAGACGCTATCTCCACCGCGACAGCGAGGCGGAGCGGCGGTGGCCGACCGGCCCGACTGCGCCCGCCGTCGTCTCACAGTGCCACCGTGGAATCTGCCGGAAAGACGATCCCGAATTCATCGCGGAGGAGCGCATGGAACGTGTCCGCCGTCACGGCCGTCTCGGTCGTCTCGGAGCCGGCAGTCACGGAGAACCGCTCGAGTTTCAATTTCTTGTGACCGTCCGGGGTCGCCATCGTCACGACCGGCGAGCCAGTGAAGCCGGACTCAGGGGCGCTCTGGAGGTACTCGCAGGTCGCCGCGAAGTACTCGAGCGACCGCGGCGTCGTGTCGAACACGTATCTGTCCTGCCAGTCCTCGTCCGGGGGCCGGTATCGAAGGATCCACTCGGCGTCGGGGCGGTCGCTCTCGTCGATGCGCCACCGGACTCCCGCCTCGTCCGGTGAAGCCGAGTCCCCGAGTCCCAACGGTTCGCGCAGCATCGGGGGTCCCATTCCAACATCCACAAGAGACGGCTCCTCACCACCGACCAGGAGTGGGTGGTGATTCGCCGGCAGTTCGATGGCGTTGACCATCCGCCCGGCCAGCCGCGTCACCTCGAATCCGAGTTCCGCCAGCAGCCAGCCGAACAGTCCGTTCAGCTCGAAACAGAACCCCCCGCGACGGCGCGTGACGATCTTGTCGTACAACGCAGCCAGCGAGAGGCTGACGCCCGCACCGCTGCGCTCCGAGTAGGGATCGCCGTTGATCGAGAACGTCTCGAAGGGCACCGACGTGACGTGGGCTCGCTGGAGGCGCGCGAGCGATGCCTCACGTGGCGGGTCCACCTCCGCCCGGGAGAGCCCGATCCGCTCGAGATAGGGCTCGGCCGACAGCGCGGTGTCCCCGTTCTCTTGTCGGGCTGGCTCTGTCATTTTGTCTTCTACGGTCCGATGGCTATTCTGTCTACGGATTCTCGGGGTGTCTTTCTCGCCTACTCCACTCTCTACCAGATTCGCTACGAGTTCTCGAATACAATCAGTGGCGACACCGCGCTTCCGATGAACTGCTGCGCCAACCGTGGTATGCAGCGGGACTGTATCGATCAGGAGCAGTGTCCATACGCAATCTGGGGGGAGTCTCCGCTTCCCGGATGAGATGTACGATTGACTCGGTACAATCGAGGGCAAAGGAGACGAGTTCTAACTGATTCTTTCGAATTCAAGGATTCCACCATCCCTTCGTAGACCCACAGAGATCCCACCTGCGGTACGGGAAGTCCGGTCGTTTACAACGGGGAGGATGTCACGACTCGATCAATCACTTCGCTGTTGATTTTCTACCTCCTGAATTACCTCTGAAAGCATGTCACGGACTTCTTTCGCCTTCTCTACGTCCATCTGCTCGTAGGCCTGTTTGCTGGCGTTTATACTGACGGTATTGTTCTCCCGGTCCACCTTCCAGTAAGTCTCGTTAATGAGATGCACAGATACTCGTACTATCTTCTCTACAATATGTCATTTGGCCGTTCTCAGAAGCTGTCACTGAGATTCAATATTATCAACTTCGAAAGACCCGTTGTCCGGTCACAGGGCCGATCTAATGACAAAGATGGGTTTCATACGGGATGATTTTTGATTCTTCCCGTGCGACGTTTACCATGTGGTCAAGCCCCGAGGCACTCGCCTCGAACCGCTTGTAGAAATCGACCACCTCATCGGAGATCGATGTGAGACGACGCTCGCGTTGACAAGTTCTCTGACCACGTGTGAGACCGTCGTATCGTCGACAGTCACCGTGTCACCATTGGCGGCGTCGCGGTCCTGCACGAGCAGTACTTTCTCACCCTGTTCGTCGTCGGTACTCGTGTCGTCGTCTGGATCCTGATGACCGCGACGTCTAGCGGTTCGGGTTCGGGATGTCGTCCGGATCGGCGTTGGGGTGCTTCCCCGCGGCGCGCTCCAGCACGTCACTGAATAGAGAGTTTCCGCTGTTCTCAGCTCTCTCGGTGATTTTCTCAGGTTCGCTCGCTGGGCAGATGTCGGCGACAAGGCAGTGAGGTGTCCGTGCCCACTCAGAGTGGACTCACCGCGCTATTCCTACGGTTACGTAAAGCAGAAATAATTCAGCATGCAGTAGATATATCTCGACTCGGTTGTTAACTTCAGTCAGGAGGCGACATGAATGGACCTCACCGATATCCCCGATGACGCGTACGCCGGCGACAACTCATCGCCCGATCTCGACGAACTAGAGTCGCCCGACTCGTTGCTCAAGGGCGGGCCGATCCGCGAGCGACTCCTTGACGTCGTTACTGCGCTTCGAACTCCGACGAAGGTTTCAGACATTGCTGACCGCGCTGCGTGCGATACCGAGACTGCCCGAGACTACCTGAAGTGGTTCGACGAGATGGGAATGGTTCACCGTCACGACGGCCGCCCCATTCGATACGAGCGGAACGACGCATACTTCCAGTGGCGACGCATCGATCGTGTCCGCGAAGCATACTCCGATCAAGAAATCGTCGAGGCGCTTGCAGACACCATCGAACGGATCGAAGACTACAGACGCCAATTCGATGCGGACGATCCTGACGACGTCTCCCTCATCAAAGCCAGCCGGGATATGGCGACTGAAGACGCGTGGGAGGCACTCTCCGAGTGGAAAACACTCGAACGGAGTGCGGCCCTTCTTGACGCGGCGCGACGTGACCACCCGGATTCCAGGAGCACTCCCGGCCATATCGATGCCTGACGATCCGACCGACCCACCCACTACTGGCCCAATCGATACTGAAATCCTCGATCGGATCGCCGCCCACCTCACCCGAAGCGCTCGCTTCGACGATGTCAAGGCACGCCCTGCGTACGCGCTGAATGCCGTCATCGCTGACTACGACCTCGGCTACTTCCCCGGTGGGGTCACACGTGCGTCTCTTCGGATCCGCTGGTTCGAGACCGATGACTTCAGCATCCATTTCTCCGAACACTACCGAACGGGTGATTCGTGGGACTGTCGCTGGGACCGCCACCCGAACGATCACAACACCCGCGAGCACTTCCATCCGCCACCGGATGCATCCACACCAGGCACGGACGATGACTATCCCGAGGAGTGGCGAAACGTACTCGCCGTTGTACTCTCCCGGCTCGACGAACGGATCAACGCATTCTGGAACTGAAACTGGTTCAGCCGAACGCACACAAGCGGAGGAATACCGATTCAATTCACGGAACTCAGTCGGAGAGCAGATACTCTCCGTCTCGAACGCATCGAATCGCTCAAAGTCGTCGTCGATCGTCAAAACCGTGTTCACACCTTCATCAATCGCAGCCTGCGCGTAGTAGCCGTCCCAACTCCCGACGTTCACATCGCGCGCCTGCAAAAGCACCCCCTCGAACGACATCGTAAGCCATCCCGTCGTACCAGTGAATTCGCTTCGCGTCCATAACATTCGTCACGAGTCGAGACGCGTCGGTGTTCGAGTGTCCGTAGTCGGTCGTGAGGATGGTGATGTGGCTGCCGCAGTATCAGGACAGCAGCCTTGATGAGATCGTCGCGGATTTCAAGGGCGTTTTCTCCCGGTGCCCGTGGTACGACGAACAGGAGACGGAGTACCAGGTCCGCTACGAGTTCTCGAACACGATCGACGGCGACACGCCGTTACCGATGAACTGTGATAATGACGATCTACAACGCTACTGCATCGGCCAGGACCAGTGTCCCTACTCGATCTGGGGCAATCTCCCATTCCCGGATAAGATGTACGAGCAAGTCGACGAGGAATCAGCTGGGCCCACTAAGCAATTCTAAATCATCGACTTTCCTCAGATTTTCGAGGATTGTGTTGCAGACCAAAGCCGGTCTTTTCAGAATCCCCGTCGAGCAATTTTCAGCGGCTAACACAACCGGAATCGAGGGAATCGGGGTGTTTCACGATTCGAAGTGCCGAGCCGGGGACCCTCGAGAGACTCAGAACAGGTGAAGCAGCAGCCCGGTGAAATTTAGATACGCCCGAGATTACCTTCATTACCCCCTCGTCGAGCAATTTTGGGGCTCCAGTATTATTCCCGAACTCGTCGAGGTCTTTTCTACCGCCTCAAATCTGCCCGACGAGGTTCTTCTTCGATTTGAGGCTGTCATATCGTCTTGCATATCGCTGATATCGTCCAAAGAAAGAGGCGATATGCAGTGTGCGAAGGCCGCCGGCTCTCTCAGGCCGAGGGGCCACCACCCGGAGATTGGATTCTACAACCTCTCAGAACTAGCGCATAGATTGAGCGGGTGTGTGTCGGTGGGGTCTATCGCCCCCGCGAGAGGGGTGGCGGGGCGCATCACGCGCCTCCGATAGACGATGGCTTCGGAACGTACGACCCAGATCGACACGACGGATTACGCGACAACCACCCCCGACAGCGAGGCGCCGTGGTCGGACCTCGAAGTGGCGATCCCGAACGACCGCGATCACGCGTCGCTCGTCGCGCTCGTGGAGTGTGCCCTCGTCGAACTGACGCACGAAGCCGTGGGTGCTGTGTTCGTCTCTCACCAGGTGTGGGGGACGAACCGTACGCAGTACGTCGCCGTTGACGACGTCAGCGAGCAGTTCCAGAAGCGGCACTTCGACGCTCGGCTGGGCTGGCACGAGACCATCGTTCCTCGAGAGACCGTTCGCGACGCGCTCATTACCCAGCTCACTCGATCGACAACCACGCCGGTGGACACGCAAGAGGCAGCAGCCGGTAAGCCAGGCACGTTCACGGTGAAGCCAGTTCGAGATTTCCAGACTCCATCGCGGCTTGTATTAACCAACACGTCCGACCGAGACCGGCACTCTGTTGGTTAATTCGGAGGATGGATACACGTTCTCGCCCCCGCCTGCCGCCCTGATCCTCGAGTGAGCGTATCCTGCGGGCAGAGAGAGTACGTTTCCGCTGTTCTCATTTCTCTCAACGATTTTCTCGTGGACGATCGCTGGGCGTACGTCGGCGACGGGAGGGATGGACTGACTGCGTTCGGTCGGAGTGAAATCACTGCTTTCGAAGTCGGTTTGGGTGGTCACTCGCTCGTCGGAAATCACGTTCGTTGTGATGAGCTTTGACGCGACCAACGGCCGAAACTCGTGTCTCTCTCTTTTCCTCCTCTGTCCACAGAAGGGGTCTGCTGAGTGCTGCTGCTAGACGAAGGACGGACAGCATCGTGTCCGCAGTGTACCGGCGCGTTGGTGGCGTCTCTATCACACCTGCGCTATGTCCACCCCGTCACAACACCTGTGATTCCACGTGGAGATGACTCGGAGGTCCCAGCGAGCTCCGAGACCGCACGCTCGGTGAAGATCACGCGTTTCGTCCCGCGGCGTTTGATTACCTGGACGTCGTCTTTGCCCAGCCGGTCGAGAAACTCCATGACTCTCGTGACGGTCTGGGTGTGTGGGGTGCGACCCTCCTTTGCGTTGAGGATGCGTCGGATGCGAGCCGAATCGATCGCGAAGCCGGCGGGGACTTTGGTGGCGTACTCTTGGATGTCTTGGGCGATGAAGCGAGCGCGCTCTTGGTTGGCGGTGAGTTTCTCGGTGAGCTTCGAGGGGAGCCCGACGAGCTGTTGGAGGGGCGAGCGGGTTTCTGTGGACGGGGTAGTTTCGGTGTCTTTGGTTTCGCTCTCGAGTGCGTGCAGTCGCTGCTGGAGGTGCTTTCTGTGGTCGGCCGCCGCGTCGCGTTGTTGGGTGTGGGTGTCGAGCTCTTCGCGGTACTCGTCGAGTTTTTCGCGTTGGGAGTCGACTGTCTCTTTGAGTTCTTGGTTTTCTTCTTCGAGGGTTGTGACGCGCGCTTCGAGTTCGGTTAGCTGCTCTTGGAGTGCCTCGAGGGAGGGCTGCTCGGTCATGCAGTGGCCTCTGTGGTGCGGGGTGGCTGTGCGACGAGACCTTTTTGCGTGTATGGGGTGTTCTGTGACATGCGGTGGACGAGACCGCTCGGATCCGTGCTCTAACACGGGTCCTTTCTCAAGAACCAGATGATCCGATGAGCGGTATCTATCCAAAGTAGTAGTCGGCACACTAATAAAATTAGCACATATACGCTACTATTACAGCACATATATGGCAAGCAGACTGTTCATCGGCTCTTCTATTGCACTGGAAAATTGTTCGCTCGATAGATGCGTCCCCGCCCAGACTGGATGTCGCTGAAAGATGGGCTCATCCTAGAGTTTCTTGCAGAGCACGATTTGGAGCTCCCTCCGAAACCTCTCTACAGAAACCTCAACCGTCATGGACACCAGATCGGCTACTCTACGGTACGTCTCCGCTTAGCTGAGCTCGAGACACATGGACTGGTTGAGGAGGCCGGCGATGGTGGGTATTACCAACTGAGTGAGTTGGGTCACGACTATCTCAAAGGGGACATCGATCCAGCACGGCTCGAAACTGAAGAGTAGCTACTCGGCAGGCCACCAGACGACCGCACGGGCACCCACGTCCATCTTTCCTACTCTTCCCTCTTCGTGTAGCTGATGCAGTTTCTGCCGAGCAGATTCACTTGAGCAATCGAGCGCGTCTGCAACGTGCTTAGCAGTCAGAACGGGAGTATCTGCACTTGAGAGCACGTCGAGTACGTCTTCGAGTGTGATTTGTGAGGAATACTGCCCGTGCTTGTCTCGTTCACGTTCCATGTACTGCGGTCTGAGACAGACGCGTATATCCCTGTTGCCAAGAGGCAAATGGAAAGTTATATGGCCTGTTGCCACCAAGCAATTGGTAAGGAAGATCAGTCCGTAGGCATGTAGAATGCCCGCGTGCTGGAACACGCGGGACCGGTCTTCCGATAAGTGCTAGAAGACCAATGTCAACTACGAAAGCAGACGCACAAGAACCTATTGTCTCGATCGCTGGTTACCTCGCCGATGGAATGGCTCGTTCGTTCACGCTCGGAACGGACGAAGAGGGCTACAGCCACCACTACTACCGACCCGCCGACGCGGTCGTCGTCTACGACGGTCGCGGGCTCGACCACTACCAGCCGCTTGCCGGTCGCTCGCTAGAAGAGTGGCGCGAGTTCATCGAACTGAAGCGTGGGTGGGCCTTGATGGGACCGCTTGCTGCCCTCGGGCTCAGAATGAACGCAGAGCGCGTGGAATCCCACCGATGAGTGTCAGGGCGGAACTCCGGATGCATCTCACACAGGCGCTTACACGGACGACAGATGCGGACGTGCAGGCGCATCTGCAGGCGGCGATTGCGTCGGTGGATGAGTTACCACGGGCGAATTTGGTTGCGTGTCCTGTCTGTGGGGTGGTCGGACTTCCGGCGCGGATTGAAGTCCACGAGTGTCGGAGAAAGTAGCCAGACTAAGAGTAGATTTCCGCTGTTCTTGTTTGTCAACCAACCCTCGAAGAGAGCTAATAGCGAGATGAGCGTATTTTGATATCGAAGATACGGATTATCGTGTCCATTTCTTTCTACGGCGTGCCAGCGGAAATACACATTCTCACCCACAGCCGCGTTTCGAAGTCAGTCACCATTCTCACGACAGACGGGGCGTCTCCGTTCTCACCACCGACCGTCGATCGCACGCTGATACACCGTTTCTGCCTGTTCGGCGACGGCGTCCCAGTCGTACTTCCCGGCACGTTCGAGTGGATCTGTCGAGGGACGGTCGCCGTTCAGTGCGGCGTCCAGTTGGCCTGCGATTGCGTCCACCGTCGGCTCGACGAGATAGCCCGCATCGCCGATCACTTCGCTCGCCGCGGACTCGGGATGCTTCGCGGCGATTACCGTACAGTCGGCGGCCATCGCCTCGGCGAACGTGATTCCGAATCCTTCGCGCGTCGACGGCGAGGCGAACACCTGTGCAGCGCGCATGTGTCCGAGGACGTCTTCGTAGTCGTCGAGGAAGCCGAGGAACTCAATCTGATCGGCGTGTGTTAGGCCGGCGGTCTGCTTCTGAAGGCGGTCTATTTCCGGTCCGTCACCGATGACTCCTAGCGTGGCATCGTGGCGTTCTGCGATACTATCGAAGGCATCGAGGAGCAAGGCGACGTTCTTGTCTGCGATGAGTCGCCCAGCGAAGAGTACGTCGTAGCCCTCCTCGGGAAGTGGTGCGTTTCGAATCTTTTCGACATCGATACCGTTCGGCACGACTTTGATGCGATCCCTGCTCGGTCCAATCTCGGCGAGTCGGTCGGCGGTGATTCCCGAGACCGCGATTGGGTACTGTGGGACGCGAGCTGTGAGGTGTTCGATTGCCTTCCCGAAGGGGGCGAGTTTACCGAGATAACCGTCCCAGTAATCGCGCCACACTTCGTGCCAGGTCGTAACGATCGGCGTGTCTGTTCCGAGTGCGGCGAGCTTCGAGGAGAGCACGGGGAAATAGGGAAAGACCGAAGCGACGACGAGATCGTGTTCGTTGGCTCGAAGCCGTTTTGAAAGGGGGCCGAGTGCTCGTGCCGAGAAGTCAAGCGCTTCGGTAATCGAGCGCCTGTCATCGGTGTAGAGGTCGGCGCTGGGAGCGACGGCTTGTAGGTGCAGGTTTCCGTATCTGACCTGTTTGGGGCCGTCCCAATAATGCCGACCGTAAATTGTCACGTCGTGTCCGTTGTCTGCAAGGCGCGTTCCGATTTCGTGGATGCGCTTTTGTGCGCCTCCAGTGATGAAGGGGTGAACGACGTTGGAGACAAATCCGATTTCCATCTATTAGATAATGGTGTCTTTCTCCCGTATTACTATTTTCATATTCACTAAATATTGGGGAATTTCTGAATACAGAAGATGAACTTAGCTATTCATCCATAATTTAAGAATATCTGTTCGGAATAACCAACCATGGAGTGTAAGTACGATTTTTTCTTTTTTGATTATGTCTGAGCATGTGCTCTCCCGTTCAAGAATGGCAAATGATTCATCAGGAACTCGGAATATCTAGTAGTCCCTCTAGAGAGAATCTTTTCTTCTCTTTCTCTCCCTCTACGGTCAGAATGTTCTATAGAATATATATCGCACCGCCCGAATGTTGCAACTCGGGACAGTTGAGGGTCCACTAGCGGATTCCGCTAGCGGCTCTTCAGCCTATTAAATGACCATCTTGGTTTTTGATTGTTCTCACTTTCCTGCTGTGAATTGAGAACCCTGCGCAAGGCACAAAGAATAATACTTTACGATTGTAGTTACAGATACATTCGATAATGGAGCTCAATAGACATTCAATCTCGCACTCACATATTCAAACTTAAATATGTCAACTGAAACTATACTAAAGTCAATCGGATATCCTGAACCCGATTTGCCGGAGTCAATAGAGCCGGTAGAATCCGCCACACTATATGACCACGCACGAAAAAACAAAATCGGCTCATTATATGTAAAATCACTTGATGAATCCTCACAGATTAATAAGTTAACGAAGCAGTGGAAGAACCGGGAAGATTTCCAAGAGCGTACAAAACAAACCCTGAATCGTTTTCCGGAAACGATTCCATCACATATTGAATATGCCGTCGTAAAGTCGGGATATCCCTGGGTAGATTCAAAGGACATTGACTTGGTCTTATTTGAGGATAATCTTGAGGAATTCGAAGATTATCTACTCAACGAAGGGTACGAGTTTTGTGGACGTTCTCCGACGTCTTTCGATGTTATCGATCCGGTTACTAATATCCAACTCGACATACAGAGTGGGTTCTCTCTACAGCGGGTCATTTATTTCGATAAACGGACTGTACAGGACGGCGTTGAACGACGAGCTCCATACGGAACTGCTGTTCCAATTTTAGAGAAACCCGACGACCTCGCGTTAATCGTTATCCACTCTATCACAGAACAAATGTATATCTTAAAGGAATTCTACACTGCAGTGGCCATGCTTGAATCCTTCTCACGAAATCAGTTCGAACGTTTCCTCAATATCGTAGCAGAGAATAATATCGAATCAGCGTGTCGATCTTTCTTCACTATCACATGGGAGTTGTGTAGGCAGGTTTTCGATCGAATTCCACCATATCTTCGTGAGACACTCAATCGGGTTGGTCTCAGCAAACAAGAACAGATGACCTTTCGATCAAGTAATTTAAAGACTCCACATAAGTACACCAGCGCTACAGGCGTTCGAACAATCGCAGAGAAAATGCGAAATTCGCTCTTCCGGCGAAGTCTCGCATCTCAGGTTCCCAGACTTGTACACCCTGCTACTGCGTATTACATCTTCTCTCAGATAGTCACTCGCAGGGAGCGAGAACACTACGTCCACGATACGTCTGACATGGGTGAGGCGTAATGTCGTCCAATGATTTACGTGTTGGTCAGTTTATCACTCAATATCCCTACGAAGACCACTTTTCGACAACAAGCGAGTACTTCTGTTCTGGCGCTGAACGCGTCGCCAAGCGACTATCTGAAGAACTCGCCGAGAGAGGGTGTGATGTAACCGTGTGTACCTCGTCGGCAACATCTGAGTATACCGTTGAACAACAAGGTGACGTCACCATTGAACGTTCACCGAGTTTCGGCAGCGTGAATACGATGCAGATCGCACCGACCCAAATCGTTGATCCGATAACTAAGGGATTAGAATTTGACATCGTACACGCGCATAACAGTACCCCACCGGGAGTACTCGCCGGATGGTTGTACGCAAAGTGGAACGATGTCCCTTTCGTGATCACGCATCATGGTGGTGAAAGCTACGAATCGCACGGTTCCGTCTTTCGCAGAGCAGGGCTCTTTGCTTACACAAAAATCCTAATCGACCCATTGTTTCGATCAGCTGACATCGCGGTCTCCCCCACAGAAGGATACATAGAGGAATCAACCGCGCTCTCTAACGCAGAGGACGTTACAGTAATCCCGAATGGCGTTGACGTAGCCGAATTCGATATTGGCCTGTCGCGTGAGGATGCTAAACGACAACTCGGGATCGATCCTAAGTCGTTTCTTATTCTCTACGTCGGTTCGCTCCACCCGAGGAAAGGAGTGGATGTCCTGTTGAACGGATTCTTCCGTTTCCATGAGACCCATCTGGATACAAGGCTCATTATCGGAGGAGATGGTGTGCTCAAGGACGATCTAAAATCGAGTGTCGAAGGACAAAACATGTCGAACGCAGTTCGAATTCCGGGGTTCATTCCAGAATCAGAGAAACCCCTGTATATGAATGCCGCTGATGTATTTGTGTTACCTTCGGTGACCGCAGCCTCAGAGGTGTTCCCTCTCGTCTTGTTGGAGGCGGCCGCAGCACAAACACCGGTAGTCGCAAGCCAGTTCGATACGATCGAGAGTATCGTCGGTCCGAACGAAATGGGGTCGTTCTTGGAACCGGGGAGCGTCGAAAGTGTTACGGACGAACTAGAACGATTCTACGAGGACGAAGAGATGCGACGAGAGACGACCGAGAATGCTCTTCATGTGGCCCAAGAACGAAAGTGGGATGGGATCGCCAAACAGTACTACAAGCTCTACAGGAGTGTTCTCGAATGAACGTCTGTATCCTAGGTGAACGGAGTGAGCAGTTAGACGAGGGAATGAAAAATTTCGGCATTCAGCTCCATGACCGGTTAAACAAAAGGGGAATCGATGCTACGCTCCTCGACCTTCGCGAGATCGGAAGTGCGGATTTCTGGTTAGCGTTGAGTCGCGCCTCCCCCGATATCGTCCACTTGGTTCCAGGACCAACTGCAAAAGGGCTGGTTCTCCTTCGTGCCCTCTCGACGGTGAAACAGTGTAAGACGGTCGCGACAGTAACCCAACCGCGATTCAGTCCTTTTTCGCGAAGGACAGTCCCCTATCTTCGGCCATCACTCATGTACGTTCAGTCCAAGACAGAACAATCCCGATTCAACGCACTCGGTTGTACGACTGAATTCCTTCCTAGCGGCGTTAATCTTACTCAGTTTTCGCCCAACGACGAGAACAACCAGACACAACTTCGGAATGAACTGGGCCTCCCATCTGACAAGCGAATCTTCCTCCACGTCGGACACTTCAAGCGAGGACGAGGTATCGAGTCGCTACTCGAACTTCAGGCACACGGTCACCTCGTCATCGTAGGGAGTCCGTCAACTGGTCCCGAGGCTGACCTTGTGGAGTCGCTGCGAAGTACTGGTGTAACTATCCAGACAGAGTATGTTCCTGAAATCGAGAAATACTACCAAATTGCGGATATCTATGTGTTCCCTGTCACCGACGAAGCCAACAGTATTCAGGCACCACTGTCAGTGCTTGAAGCGATGGCATGCAATCTTCCAGTCATTTCGACTCGCTTTGGTGGCTTGACTGATCTCTTCGACGAAGGAGAAGGACTTCGATTTATTTCCTCGTTTGCGGGAATCGAGGAAGGTGACCTTGAGTTTGACACCGTAGAAACCCGCGACAAAGTGAGTAAGTACTCATGGGATGCAATCGTCAGCCAAGTACTCGATTCATACAACCGAATATGCAACGCGGAACACTGATCACGACGACAGGAATTGACGGGGCAGGGAAGTCTACCCTCGCTAAGAATGTCCGGGATGAACTTCAGGCGCGCGGCTACGACGCTGTCTATGCCTACGGACGGTTCCTTCCGTTGTTCTCATATCCTGTTATGGAACTTGGGCGACGGACAGTTCTTTCTAATAGCGACATTGAGGACAACTACACAAAACACCAATCGAATAAGGCTGATCTATTTGATATATCGTTGCTACGTCGTGGATACGAGATGCTTGTCATGGCGGACTACGCGCCACAGCTCTTCGCGAGAGTTGTAGTACCACTCTATCAGCACGACTACGTCGTCTGCGATCGGTACTTCTACGATACGCTCCTTACGGATCTCAGTGGCGACGTCATTCCGGAACCGCAAGAGGCAGTTGATAGATATCGTATGTACTCGAAGTTGATTCCTTCGCCTGACTTTGAGTTTTACGTTCAGATCCCACCAGAGGTCTCTTTGGAACGAAAGGACGACATCCCCGATATTGAGTATCTTCGCGATCGGAAGCGCTTCTACGACGTATTCGCGCAGGCATACGGTATGTCCGTACTTGACGGGACACGTTCCCAATCTGACCTTTGCTTTACTGTCACTAACGCCGTTCTTAGTGATACATGATATGTATATTTATCAACCTTAAGTAGTTAATACTGCTCTCATTTATATCCAAGTGCTTCTAGCTGTCCTTTGATTACATTGTTTACGTTATCTCTCGTATTTGGTTCGGATTCTTTGGGTAATGCAGAGATAATATCTTGTATTTCTTCTTTAGAATAATCATCTTCGAATTCTTCTCCAGGTTCATCCCTCGAAATACGTGCTAGAAGAGTAATACCATCTTCATTAGAGTGAATTATCTTCTTCTTATCTTTGTAGACTGCTTTTCGTTCGGTCCCATATCTAGATGCCTCACATATAACTGACCGATCTATAGGTATGGCGTTTTGCCAAATCTGATCACTCATGTCAATTTTATCAGAAACTTCACCTCCAATAGTCCCAGCAATATCACAGAGACTTCCCCATCCTCCACTCGGTAATAGATTCTTATTACGCGGATGGCTTATTCCGATGGGGACTCTTGCCACCGTATCTAAGGGGGTACCACCGTGGCCAGTACCAGTACCTTCCCTAGAATCTGTAAATAAGTTATCCACCTTGGGACTTTCCCACATTGCTTCTCCGTGATCACCGGTTACCACTACTAAGGTGTCATCACTATATCCCTGTATTATCTCTTTGAGTTTCTCTGATACGTAGTCAAACGATGACTGGTACAATCTTCTTCTATTTTCTTTGTATTTTTGCCAATCCTTTTTCGTATTGAAGTTATCTTCATGGTCCCATGTCTGGATGTTCTTAATTGAACAGTCTACGTTGTTTCTCCGTGCAAACTCTTTCGGAGGATTTAGAGGCTCATGTAAATCACCTAAGTGTAGGTAAGCATATGTCTTGTTTTTCCCATTCCTCCACTTTTTATAGGAATTCAAAACTTTTTCAGCAGGTGCATCTGCGTACACCTTATGTGTCTGATACCATCCTTTTATTGCCAAAAATGGCATTAAGAAAGCACAAGAGGCAAAGGTAGAGTATCCAGCTTTCTCTAATTCAGTTGGGAGTACTCGCTTGCACTCAGACTGTTCTGGGAGTGCATAAACATCTGATTCAGGTGTTGTATGAGCAAAAGATCCATGATTATGTGGATACATCCCAGTATGAATACTTGTGACTGCTGGAAATGTCCAAGTTCCAGGAGTAATCACAGTGGATGATGTTATTGGCAGGCTATTTGCATATTCTGGACGTAGAGCATCGATAACTACAATTAGAATGTGGTCTGGAGCCTCTGAACGAACTTCGTATGTCTTGTTCTCCGGCTTATGTGCGATATTCGACGAATTCTCCAAATACGACAGATAAATTGGAGCTACAAGATCACGCAGCCCTCTCGGTGTCTTCCTTTTTAGGTAGTCTGTCAAATAATCTTTGCGTGACGGCATATGGGTGCGATGGCGCTTGCAACTTATAAGTATTTTGTTATTTGGGCTGTTCCAAGGGGAATCCTGATTGGTAATTGTTCAGACCCACTCTTGATTAATAACTATGTTCAATAGTGGTAAAGGAGCGATTCCCACTTTTATATCTATAGTAGAATTTATCTACCTCTGAATATTTTGCTATTTTTAGATGAGTAGATCCGGTTCCAACGCGGACTCTTATCTAACTGCCGTCCCAAATCAGCATTTGGTTTAGTAGTTATACTTCCTAGGTGGAAAATACCTTGTTCCTCAAGTTGTTCGTTTACAAGATATACATCACCGTGAGTACTAGCTACTGATGGATTTTCGTAGTAAATATCAATTAACTGTTGAGCAGTTCGTTGTTTTGAATATGGTGGAGTTCCCGCTGGTGGAAGATATATCTCTCCATTTCCCCCTATTGCTTTATATGCACTTGCTATATTGAAATCGCTTACTATTATTTCCTCATCAGGTATCTGCTTGTTTGCCCATTCAATCTGGGTAACCTCTTCTTGGGAGACTGAGATTAAATTAGTATGTGGGGTTAATGGCTGAGTAACTGTTAAAAACAGTGCGGGTATTATTATAACCAGAATGAACACATGTCTAACAGAAGGTGAATAATTCCTCTTGACAATGCTATATAATCGACTTCCAAAGATTGGAACAAATAGAAGGGCCAACAGACGAGGGTCGATGCCGCCACTTGCGCTGAATAACATGCTCAGGAAGGTGTTTGCCACTCCTTGAACAATCACACAGATTATAATAATATCAAACCAACTAAGGTTTCTTAAGTTCTTTGATCTGTAAACGAGATAACCTCTATAGAGGGATGTGCTACCTAATATCAGAATGGCGGTTAAGGATGAAACAAGAAAGAGGGAGGATCTTATGGTAGCTTCGGGCTGCTGATATAGATAACGTTCAAGGGGTTCAGCAATAGTAGGACCAGAGATAGTGAGGTTGCTCACACCATGGATGGAAGCTATAACAATTGGAATAAGTCTAGACGCCCAACCCGCTATAATGATGTAATATGAAACCACTCCAACCAATAGAATGATTATCAGATGACTAGTCGTAGTCTCTTTTTCTGATATCCAGATTAGAATAAATAGGGTAGAGAAAAACGGAATGCATGCAATAGAAAGAGTTTGATACGATGGAATGAACGCTAGTAGAAATATAATGAATGCCACAGTATATCTTGCTTGTTTATTATCTCTTATTGACACTATCGTATATGCGAGAAAGAAGAAAAAGACCCAGCCAAGAGTTACTCGATGGGCCATATCTAATATTGGTAACTGTATATACTGGAAAGACACTGCAAACAAAGACGCAATTAAGAATACTATTTTTTTTCGGGTGATTTTATAGGCCAGGATTCCCTGTGCTATAACTAGCTGAGCTGAAAATAGAGGGAGGGAATTAACAGTATTTCTATCAATTCCTAATATTTCACTAAATATTGTGACTATTAGAGGAGAAACAAAATTTCTAGCGAAATTTTTTGCGAATTTGCCAAGAACTGAATTCCCACTGATGGCTTGGAATGATAAATGATTGGTTGCTGCTATTTGATTAGCTAGCATTAAATTCTGATACCTCCAATAAGGATCTACTGGTAGTGGAGATATTGTTGTTCTAATTACATATGGCACAAAAATGACACTGACAATTAGTAACGATAGGAGATTTACTCGTCTCATTAGGGAAATGACGAGATGATATCTCTCACTGTACTAAGTAGACCAAAGGGTCCATACCCAAACTGTGAATAGCGCCCGTTAAGCAAATTTTTTGCTATTGATGTAGTTTTGATTGTGTAATTTGAGCCGCCTCTATAGATCACTCGCCTATTTCTTTCGAATCTTATCCTACTTTCAAGAATATCGATTACTGGCTGGGACGGGAGCCTTAATTCATCTTCACTCATTGACTCAACCTCTTTCATTAAAATCACCCATTTCTCAGGATCAGGATTATAATTCTCCTTTCCGTTCTGTAAAGCATTATGTATCTTCATAACTGTATCCGGCGCCGGAGACCCTGTCACTTGGTTCCCATGCTGACGATACATCATCAGTTCTTTGTTAATCACCGAAATTGAGCCGACAAGTGCTGCCTTCAGAGCAATATAGTAGTCATGCTCCCATTGTTCTGGTATTGGGAGCACCTGCTTCTTCAACCTGTGGTCCATCGCTATCGTCGCTCCTTGGATGAAGTTCCTAAACAACAGAGAAGAAATCCATGTTTCTGACTCTTGTATTGAAGTCGGAGAGAAAACAAGAGATGACCAGAAGTCTCCAATATCATATTTATCTTCAGTAACAAGTGTAGAATTATGAAAAGATAGAACACTATTGGTAGAATACATGGTTTGAATTTGGGTTTTTATTTTATCTTGAGACCATACATCATCTTGGTCACTTAAAAATATAAGATCACCACTAGTTAGCTGAATGGACTTGCTGAAATTCTTCGTCACCCCAACATTCTCCTCATTTTCAAACACTGATATTATATCTGGATACTCTGCTTCGTAGTGAGATAACACATCAGGTGTCCTATCAGTCGAACAATCGTCCGTGATTATGATCTCATCTGGTGACCGAGACTGATTCAGAATACTGTCAAGTTGCTCTGAAAGATAATCCTCTCCATTATAGGTTGCTATTGCAACAGAAACCGTCGGCGAGGTCTTTGAGTCAACCATATCCATGATTCGGATGAGACGATTCATTTAGAAGTCTTTTTCTATTGTCTACAGTGTTGTGTAACAGCCACCAGCATGTTGAGTTGCTAACACTCAACAAGCCTTAGCTCCCGTTGGATAGTCTATTATTATTCTAAAATGTTGGGTTATTATTTCTATCCCGATATTCAATATTTACACATTACCTGATTATTTGATTATTCAGAAGTCTACTAACAAATCTCCAAATACCGATATGAGGTTACAGCATAGCTCCTCTGAAATCAATTAAGATCACTTAATAGATTATAATAGGTTAGGACGCATTATGATACTAAGGACTTGGCTTGCGTCACTAGCTTCACTCGTAATGATTTAGAAGTGAATATCAATAACCAGTACACTAAAGCCCCGGCAGATATAGCTGTAACCAGACTAACAACATTGTTGACAACTATTAGCGAACGGAGTCCTTCTAAAAATAGAGCCATTCCTACCGAAGATAATACACACCAACTGATCTCAGAATAAGGGAATCTGATATCCATGAATTTTGATAAGTAGTAGCCGTGAATGATAGCGTTCATGGAAAATGAGATAGTTGTGGCCATGGCTGCTCCAATAATTCCAAACTGAACGACGAATATCAAATTCAGTACTAGGTTTGTTAATACCGAAGTTACGGTCGCATATGCAGCTAAGTCAGGTCGGTTAATCCCCTGTAGAGCTTTCCCAAATATTATGTGTACCGATTGAACAATTTTCTCACCCATTAAGACGATCAATACTAACGATGCAATAGCAAACTCGGGACCAAAGATCAGTTCCAATATTTCTGACGAAAAAATGAGTGTACCAAAGAATGACGGTATCACTAAAATCATCGATGGTGTGATTGTCTCTTGAATCGTAGATTCAATCCGACTTTTGGCGTTATTGGCGTTCCAGCGGCTTACCTGTGGGAATAACGCTGAGGCGATAGAATCACTCAGAAGTACTACAATGGTTGTTACTCTCCATGCTGTTTCGTATGCTCCTACGTGTGCCTGCGAAAGAAATAGTCCAATTATCGCAACGTCCATCCAGCTATAGAAGTAACCACCGATAGAGGATACAACATTATACCTGCTGTAATTAAATAATGAACGGGCATGCTTTATAGATGGTCGACTTGGTGAGGTCGAGCATTTGTATAGTCCTAGTACGAACATTACCCCTAATGCAGTAAGTAGCCCATAAATCAATCCTAATGCACCGTAGCCTTGTGTAACGAATAGAGTACTAACCCCAACCCAAGAGACTTGCCGTGCAAGCCGAAGAACTGCCGTTTCGCCTACCCGAAGTTCACCTTTTAATACTACAACTGCAAATTGTGCTGCTTCTTGGAGTATAATTGCTGCTGCAAGAAGGATAGCAACATTCTCTCCGATATAATTGTTCACATATGATTGTAGGAGTAGAATCCCGGCTACAATTAGAGTAATTGGAACTAACTTAAGGATAACTGCACTTGTTAAGAATTCTCCCTGTGACTCTCCCTCGCTAATCCGCTTCTCAACGGCTCCACGTAGTCCAAAGTCAGCGGGAATGGCAAGTAAACCAAGCATTGCTTGGAATAGAAAGAATACGCCCATTGGAGCTGCACCAAGTTCCTGCGCAAAGTAGGCAATTCCGAGGAATGCAGTAGCGGAACTAACAATATTGGCTCCAAAGAGTTTAAAACTAGAACGAGCAATATTCATGAATCTGTATTAGAGATCTACAGCTTTGTTTGGAGGTCATACTGTGACTAAAATAGAGCTCAGTGTTATGAGTATCGGATACCGATAAAATACTAATTTACTATCTACTAATGACTAGTCCAGATAGAATATAAAAATACGCCGATAACATTAGACTTAAGCCATCCACGAGAACTCTCTAATATAGATGACTCGCATCCACGATGTTGAAGTTAGAGATCTCCAAGTAAATGCTGACGAGCGGGGCCATCTCGTGGAACTCTTCCGAGAAGATTGGGAGCTATTCGACCCTAAGCCTGCGATGTCCTACTATTCGATGACCTATCCCGGCATTACCCGCGCGTGGCACCGCCACAATCGCGGGCAGATTGACTACTTTACCTGTCCTAAGGGACGCATCAAGATTGGGATCTATGACGACCGCGAGGACTCCCCTACCCAAGATGAGGTTAACACCTTAGTCATTAGTGAACATAATCAACAGGTTGTCCGTATCCCTGGCGAATGTTGGCATGGTTTCAAAGCGCTCGGCGACAAGCCTGCCTTTTTAGTAAATATGCCGACAAATATTTACAACTACGAAGACCCTGATGAGGAGCGCCTACCGTACGACACAGAGAAAATCCCCTTAGACTGGGACGAACTACCGGACGAGTAAATATATGAAAGGCGTCTTACTTTCGGGGGGGACGGGGTCGCGGCTACGTCCTATTACCCACACTGGTCCCAAACAGCTCGTGCCGGTCGCAAACAAGCCTGTTCTCGAGTACGCAATTGAAGATCTCAAAGAAGCGGGTGTAACCGAGATCGGGGTTGTTCTCGGGCACAAAGGTCGAGAGGAGATTCAAGAACTTCTTGGTGACGGAAGCAAGTACGGTGTCGATATCACCTACATCGTCCAAGGAAACCCACTCGGACTCGCTCATGCGGCCGGCTGTGCGCGCGACTTCGTCGGTGACGACGACTTCGTGATGTACCTCGGGGATAACATCCTCAAACAAGGAATCTCTGAACTCGTTGAAAGCTTCCAACAAGGCGACTACGGTGCAGGAATCGCCCTCCAAGAAGTCGACAATCCCACGCAGTTCGGGATTGCGAACGTAGATGACGACGGGAACGTCACAGAGCTAATCGAAAAACCGGACGACCCTCCGACGAACCTTGCGCTCATCGGTATCTACGTTTTCTCGAACGCCGTCTTCGATGTCATCGAGCGACTCGAACCATCGTGGCGCGGTGAGCTCGAAATCACTGACGCAATCCAGACACTGCTCGAAGACGGGAACGCGATTAACTCACACGTCGTCCGCGGCTGGTGGAAGGACACTGGGAAGCCCGAAGATATCCTAGAGGCCAACCGACTCGTCCTCGAGGACAAAGACCTCGCTCGTGAGGGCCGCATCGACCCTGGAGCTACTGTCCAAGGTCGCGTAGAACTCCACGAGACGGCGACGATCGAAGCCGGTGCAACGGTTCGAGGGCCCGTCTCGATCGCCGAAAATAGCGTGATCGAGTCTGGAACGTACGTTGGTCCCTACACTTCGATCGGTCCGAACTCGACACTCGAAGGCGTGCATCTTGAGAACAGCGTCGTCATCGGGGACTCGACGATTTCGACCACTGGAAAGATCGTCGACAGTCTCCTCGGTCGCGGCGCCAACGTCGGTCGTGCAGACGAGCTGCTGCCGGAGGGCCGTCGTCTCGTCGTCGGAGAAAACTCACAACTCAAACTCTGAACATGCGCATCATCACCCATACCTGCCCGCAGTGCGGTACCATCGTCTCGGCGAACGAACTCGAATCGAGTCGCGTCATGAAATGCCCGGGCCTCTCTTGTGAGAGCGTGCTCCGTTTCGACGACCTTTCCGACGAAGAGCAGGAGTTCTTCGTCAACCACCGTGAGCAGTACCGACTCTAACTTGCGAACATCTCCTCAATCCTTTCGAGGTCTTGACTGAGCGTTGGCTCCGCTCGTCCGAGTGCATCTTCGACTTTCGAGACGTTCAAGCAGGTATCCTGTGGTCTCGCGGCGTCGCGAGAAACGTCGGCCTGTTTGCTTTCTCGAACCAGCGTGTTGTCTGCTCCTTGAACGTCTGCGATCGCCTGGCCGAACTCGTGTGGAGTCACGCATGAGCGACTCGCGACGTGGTAGCAGTTGTATGCTTCGGCGTCCAGCAATTCCAAAATCGCTTCGGCTGCGTGCCCAGCCCGACTTGGTGTGATTCGTTGATCGACAAACAACGGCACTTCATCACCGGCGTCAAGTGTATCGCGAACCCACGCGGGAAAGCCAACGAGTTCGTCAGTATCGCCACGAACTCCGTAGACGAACGAGAGGCGAACAAGCATGGTCTCACCGTCTACTTCTCGGACCTGGTGTTCGCCTTCAAGCTTTGACTTTCCGTACTCCTGTATCGGATTAGTCGTCGCATCCTCGCTGTACGGTTCTGCAGCCTCGCCGTCGAACACGTAGTCAGTCGAGACGTGAACGAAAGGAACTGAGTGCTCCGCACAGATAGACGCGAGTGCCCCTGGTGCGTCTCCGTTGACCTCGAATGCTGCCTCGGGTTGTGATTCACACCCGTCAACATCGGTCATTGCAGCACAGTTCACGACTGCATCCGGTTCATGCTCTCGAAGCATCGATTCGAACCTCTCGGTATCGCGGATATCGTGTTGAACAAGCGGGAATTCGAACGCTGGCTGTGTTGAGTGATATGTTCCGGCGACGTCGATTGAGTGGTCAAGGCATGTCCGAGCCACAGCACTACCGAGCAGCCCCCCCGCTCCCAGTATAAACAGCTTCATCGACAAACGTTTCGAGGAAAATGTACATATAGCCTGCGCTCAAACTCGCGTTCATGCGACTGCTCGTCACTGGGGGGGCTGGATTTATTGGTTCGAATTTCGTTCGGTTCATGCTGGAGAACCGCGACGATTCTGTTGTTACGTTAGATGCGCTCACGTATGCTGGTTCCCGCGACAACTTAGAGGGGTACCTCGACCACCCGAAACACGAGTTCGTCGAAGGGGACATCCGTGACCGCGACCTCGTCGACGAACTCATGTCGGATGTCGACACGGTAGTGAACTTCGCGGCGGAGTCGCACGTTGACCGGTCGATTGATGGGGCAGAACCGTTCGTTACGACGAACGTCCAGGGGACGCAAGTCCTCCTTGATTCAGCGCTGAACGCGGATATTGATCGATTCCTCCAGATCTCCACTGATGAGGTATACGGGCAAATCATGGACGGAGAGTTCAGCGAAGACGATTCACTGAATCCTCGTAATCCGTACTCTGCGACGAAAGCAGGAGCAGACTTGCTAGCGAAAAGTTACGAGTCAACACACGATCTCCCGGTCGTTATCACACGAACCTGCAACAATTTCGGACCCAGACAACACGATGAGAAGCTGATCCCGAAATTCATCCAGAACGCTGCTGCAGGCGAGGACCTTCCCGTGTACGGAGATGGCTCGAACGTTCGAGAGTGGATCTACGTGGAGGACAACTGCCGGGCGCTTGATGCGGTCTTGCGAGAAGGAGAGATCGGCGAAGTGTACAACATCGGTTCGGGAGAAGAGCGGACGAATCTCGAAGTAACCCAAGCGATCCTTGACGCTGTCGGTGGCTCCGAAGACCAAATCACCTTCGTCGAAGACCGTGCTGGGCATGATCTCCGGTACGCTCTTGAGATAGACAAAATCAAGCAGCTTGGCTGGGAGCCCGAATGGACGTTCGAAGACGGCCTTGAGCAAACCATCGACTACTACCTGTAGTTCCTTCACCCCCTATCAAATGAAAGATGACGTGTCCTGGGTTCCCGAAGATGAGTGGGCGAGCGTAGTTGCTAACGTTCCTATCGTCTCTGTGGACTTGATCGTAAGGCAGGAGGGTGGCGTATTACTCGGTCTTCGAGAAAACGAGCCAGCGAAGGGAGAGTGGTTTGTTCCCGGTGGAACTGTACTCAAGAACGAACGGCTCACAGAAGCAATACACCGTGTTGCAGAGATGGAACTGGGATGCGAAGTGAAAATCTGCGAACGGCTCGGGACGTTTGAGCATTTCTACGACACATCCGAGGTTGAGGGGGTTGAGACGAAACATTACCTTGCGAACGCCTTCGTCGTTGAGCCCCTGCAGCCAGTCGATGCAGTTGACGACCAGCACAGTGAATTACGGGTGTTTGAACCACCATTTGAGGGACTGCATCCCTATGTCCAACGATACATCGACCGCATCATTTGGGAATAAGACCGCACCCACTCTCTACGATTCGTTAACCCCACTACCAACTAACAAAGTACCTATCCACGTAGAAAGAGACAGATTACACAATGCTCCCCTGGGGCCATGCCGCCTTCGGCTACGTTCTCTACTCGCTGTACACTCGCCTCCACCTCGATCACCCACCACAAGGACTCGCAGCCCTCGCCCTCGCGTTCGGCACGCAGTTCCCGGACCTCATCGACAAACCGCTCACGTGGACGTTCGGCGTCCTCTCGTACGGGCGAAGCTTCGCACACTCACTGTTCACGCTCGTCCCCCTTCTCACCACCTTATGGATCGTTTTCGACACGCCGAAACAACGAACGCTCACCACAGCGTTCGGAATTGGATACGCCTCGCATCTCGTCGGCGACGATATCGGAGCGCTGCTTGAAGGAGACTTCAGTATCCCCGGCTATCTGTTCTGGCCGCTCACGGAGGTTCCGAGCGAGGGCAAGCGAAGCTTCATTGACTTTTTCCTCAACCTGCAGTTCTCTCCGACGCTCTTCTTCGGATTCATCCTCGCATTGCTCACACTCGGGCTGTGGATTCACGACGGGATGCCCGGCGTGAAAGACGTCCTCGAAGGCCGACTGTGGGACACCTCGCGGACGAAGACCGCAGAGAAGCGCTGACGTCCGGGAAAGACCCCGCGTTCGGTCGGGACATCCCACGGAACGCGGACCCGCACAACCACGTCTCGTCTACGGAAGCACGACTCGTCCAAGCGCGGCCTGCACGACGTCGGCAGCGCTCTCGTGGGGCGAGCGCGAGTTCGTGACGAGTGCTTCGACCTGCTCGACGAGCGCATCCGCTCCCGTGACTGCGACTGCTCTCTCGTCACCGAGGCCGATACTCGCCCGAAGCTGGTCGAACACGTATGAATCAGTGCTCTCGTGACCGCTTTCGGCCGCCGCCGTCGAGAGTAACTTTGCGAACGCTGAATCAGCCTCGTAGGTGAACGACCGCTCGACAGACTCGACGTCTTCCCACGGGGCCTCACCACGAAGTACCTCGATGAGATATGCATCGACTGCCTGCCGCGCGAACGTCGCCAACGAAACTTTCTCTCTTTCAGCGTGCTGAACGGCGAGCTGTCGAACCGCTGGGTCGACCTCGACAGTCAGTGCGACGGCCGTTGCATCGATATCACTCTCCGTCGCATCCTCGTCTGTCGTCTCCTGAGTCACATCGGTGTCACTCACCGTCGCGTCCTCCTCCGGTGTCTCTTTACGCACGTCCGTATCGGAGTCGGCACGCGAGTATTCGGTTGTCTCGGTCGCTACGTCACCGGGGTCGGAAACAACCGATTCGGGATCCACTGTCCCGTTCGACGCTGGTGCGTCGCTCCTGGTAGTCCCGCGACTGGGACCAGATCCCCCACTCCGTACGCCGACCGTCTCGACGAGTGGGGAGTTGCTGTCGGATGCGTCCTCATATAGCTCCGCGGTCGCCGGCGGGTCTGGGAGCGTGGGGCCGGACGTCCGGTACAGCGTCCCGTTCGATGCTTCAGCGACCGACTGTCGGTCGGACGTATCGGCAGTCTCTTCTGTCCCAGCAGCGGCGGACACATCGATATAGAGTCGACCCTTGAGCGCGGCGACGTCGACGCCCTCTCGCTCGAGCGAGCACTCCTCGCGTCGCTCAAGCTCTGGGATGGACTCGACAACCGCGAGAACACCATCATCGGCGCGGTCCGTATCCACTTGTCCTACCCGATTCCGCACACGCCGTTCGGTGTACTTTCCGACCCAGGGCGGTGCGAGGTAGTAACCATCCTCGTAGAGCATCTCTGTCATCGATGACCCGGTCGCCCAGGAGAAGGAGTCCCACTTGTCTTTGTACTGCTCAAGCGCACGCCCGCGCTGATGGCCGACAACGACATGCGTCGGCGAGACGGAGGCGACCAACTCATCGAGCGCTTCCTCGGGCGGGTGATTCGAGAACGGATACGAAGAGACGGTCCCCGCGAACTCGCCGTTCGTCTTCGCCTCCGTATCACCTCCCTGTATCTGAACGAGCGACGCGTTCGCATCGTCTCGAATCGACTCGAAGAGACGGCCGCTGCTCCCGTCGACGGGAATTTCCGGCCCGGCGATGGTGACGGCACCGTGCTCTAGACACTCGGCCGTCGACTCGAACGTGGGTACTGTCGTAATAGCCTCGTACTGATACTCAAGTGCGTCGTAGAGTTTGGCCACCTGTCCGGCGAGGACGACGGGGAGATGAATCTCGAGTTCGTCGCTCACGGTCGCAAGGAGCGTCGCGAGGTGGACGCCCGTCAGTCCGCTCGCGGTACAGAGGGTTTTCGACCCGGCGTTCGCGCGTTCGACGATGGTTCCGAGCGCGTCCGTAAGATCAGTCTCGAAGCCGTCGTTCGTCGCCGCGGTGAGAAACAAAATATCGACGCTGGAGTACGCCTCCTGGTCGAGTCCCGGATAGGCGGCCGCATCGCGCGTAGTAAAGTCTCCTGTCGCGAGTATCCGAACGCGGTCGTCGCCATCGCTGACGTCGACGAGTAATCCACAGGCGCCAGGCGTATGGCCCGTGGGGACGGGCCGAACGGCGACGGTATCGCCGAGAACCTCGTGCCACTCCGAAATCGGTTCGACGCGCTTGAGGAGTTCCTCCGCGTTCGAGAAGTCGTATCGTCGAGCGCCTTCGGTAAACACGTCTTCGAGGATAGCCGCCGTGCCCGGACTAGTGAGAATCGGCGCTCCGTCGCGGTGTGCGTCGTCGAGTCCCTGGTAGTGATCGAGGTGGGCGTGCGTGAGAAGCACCGCTGCGAGATACTCGTCGTCACTCAGCGTGGCGTCCAAGTCGATACCGCCGCCCGCATCGACGAGGAGACACGCCGTTCGGTCGGTGTGGTCCTCCTCAATCCGAATGAGAACTGACTCGTTGCCCGCCTGTGGAGTGGCGTGTTGATAGGAGATGTTCATGAGACTATTTTTGGAGCCGCACATATCAATATTCGTGTATAATGACTCGTTAGTTCTCCAGATGGGTTCTATCTTTCTTCAAGGCGAGAATTCCGCCGTTTACGGCGCGGAGGATGTCACCCCCAGAGATCCCGAGTAGGTATGACGGTGCAAGCAGCTCTCCTGCTATTTTGATTTAGCACCAAGAATACCAATAGTGTCCAGTGTATTCGTAGGAATACCACTGGTGACATCCTCCCCGTCGTAAACGACGGGGCTTCCCACACGGTAGGAATGCCAGTTAGTCGTCGTCACCAGAACCAGAGGTTCTGGTTGGCTCACGAGACTGCGTCTCGTGAACGCTGGCAGTGGTTTTCGACTCTTGAAACGTTGTGAGTGTCATCTGCGAGGGTTTCTCGCTCTGTTCACACTGAGTCGTGGCCGTGTCACTACGGCTCCCGTCCTGTGGCGAGTCATCGCCTACCTGTTTCACTGGTAGGCTCTCTCCCCACGGGTCTACGCGACGTGCGATGTTCGCACTCGCGTTAATATCCGCTTGGAACGTCGATACGTGGCACTCCGGGTTCTTACACTTGAAGTCGGCTTGCCGAGGTCGATACCCGATATGCTTGCACGAATGGCACGTTTTCGAGGTGTACTGCGGGTGAACGTACCGATCCGGAATCCCGGCGTCCTTCGCCTTATCCTCGATACGTCCCTGCAAACGAGCAAACGCCCACGAATGCAGGCGTCGATTCATGTACTTCCCGTAGTCCAGCGACTCTCGAATGTACGCCAAGTCTTCCATCACGATGACGGGGTTCTCGAACTGACGGGCGTACTCCACAGATTCACGAGACGCCTTCTCGATGAGGTCGGTGAGTCGGTTCTGGTAGTACGAGAATCGTTCCTCAATACGCCACTCGGAAGCGTCTCGCTCTTGGAGTCGCTTGAGCGTCGTGAACATCTCTTTGCGGATTCGCTTGGCTTCTTTCCCGTTGATTAACAGTGGCTTCGTGGGAGTGTCGTGTTGGAGGGCACAGCCCGTGACCAACATCGACTCGCCAATATCGAATCCAACCCGAGTCGGATTCTCGGGTAGTTCGGAGGTATCCTCGATTTCGTATTCGACGGTGACGTGGAGCGCCCACGTCTTCCGATGCTTCTGCAAGCGAAGTTCGCCTATTGTGGTACTCGACTCATCATCAAGCATCTCTTCCCACAGTTCCTCTTGTTCGGGGTTCAGTCGGAGTGGAATCCAGAAGTTGGTTCCGCGACCGGGCTGGGGAACGTTCCAGCAGATTTCGTACTCACGCTTGGAGTCACGGTCGAACTTCCCGGGTCGATTCACGAACCTGAGTGGGTGTTCGTCGTCTAACTCGTTGGCGTTGTACGTCTTGTGGAGTTTTGGGACGTAAGATTTGAGCGCGTCTTTCGCTTGGTACGGTAGGTTGTACGGTGCCACCACGTCGTTCGTGGCACTCATCGTCGTACAGTGTTGCTCGAAGGCGTCTTCAAGTGCGTCTCGGTATTCGGACAGCGTTTGCTGGAGGCGTTGCTCTTTGCACCGTGTTGGAGGTGCGAGCGTGGCTTCCAGTGTCTTATTTGCTGTCTGAGTCGTTGACATCGTATCCTTCGGTTTCGAGTGCTTTGCGGAGGAGTTCAGGGTACGCTCGTGAGTGACGTATCCCGTTATCGCGGGCATATTCCTTCACGGATTCGTGAAGTGGCCCGCCTCGCTCCATATCGAAGTCAGCTCTCATCCATCAAAACGTAAGAAACAACGTAAGTTAAAGATAACGGTCGGCATTCAGTTTGAACGTCAGAACGTGGTTAGTTCAGCAGTTGTCGGATTCCCTCCCGGTCTGAAGGCCGGGATTCCCTGCTTGAAGCAAGATGGATTGGATGCGATTACAGCTGGCGATCCAATCACCACCGAGTTGCTGTGTGAAATGCACGATCGATTGCTTTCGGGAGTCCGTGGGGACGAGGCTGATCCAGGGGAACTCCGCACGACCCAGAACTTCATCGGCAGTACGCCATACATCCAAGACGCTCGGTACGTTCCGCCACCACCGAACGAGATTCCCGACCTTCTTGAAGACCTGCTTGAGTACGCGAACCAAGATACTGATCTCCATCCGCTCCTCCGGACTGGGCTAATTCACTATCAGTTCGAGACGGTTCACCCGTTTCTCGATGGGAATGGACGGCTCGGGCGGCTATTGATCAGTCTCCTTCTGCAACGTGACGGTCTCTTGCCCGAGCCGTATCTCTACTTGAGTTCGTATTTCAATGCACGACGTTCAGAGTACGTTGATCATCTCTTGGCAGTCAGTCAGCGTGGCGAATGGGAAGAGTGGCTACTGTTCTTCTTACGCGGCGTACAGTCGCAGGCAGATGAGGCTCATCAGCGTGCAAACTTGCTGGTTGACCTCCGTGAGGACTATCAACAGCGTTACCAGAGTGAGCGATCTGAGAATATCCTGGAACTGGTCATGCGACTCTTCGAATATCCATACCTTGACGTGAATACGGCGGCCAAGTGGCTGGATGTCGAGTACAGTACCGCCAATCGGCTAATTGGACAGCTTGAAGATGACGGAATACTTGAAGAACTCACTGGGAAAGCGCGAAATCGGTTCTACCGGGCAAGCGAAATATTCAACATAATCAACAAGCCGATCGACCGACTCTGAAAATCTAAATCACCCTCGGGAGCGTCCGCACACTCAAACTGGAATCAAGAGACCCTCACGTCCGCATGATCTCGAAGCATCTACTCCGTCATTGTAGCAGGAGACTGCCTTTTGTAGCGAGTTTGCGGGCTTGAGGGGTCCAGAACGGACAGACGGAACGTACTCTTGCTCAAAACGGCATCGGTAGCAAAGCATGAACTCGTCTTTTCCGGCTCACCGGACCGATATTCTGCTGATCTGGTCCGATAGATACCACACCGTGCAGCTCGAGAACGATGAACGAATTCTCCCTATCGGTGCTCCCACAGCGTTTCGATGCGGTCCTCGAGGCGATCGAACACGAGGCGGCTCACGTCCCGATGATCCGGCGGCCACTGAGTATCCTCCGCGTCGGTGCGGCTGGCCGCCGGTGGTGGATGGAAGTGGTCCCGTGAGTTGTGCGTGTTCGGATGCCGGTCCCACCGACACTTCCACACACCATCCGGATGCTCTTCTTGGTAGTGGATGGTGAAGTCGTCGTTGCGGTACCACCGAATCTCAAGTCGGGCGGATACCGCTTCCGGGTAGTACTCTCGGGACAACTCGACACGGAGGTGCAGGTTTCCTTCTTCGACTATTTCTGCAGATTCAGTCATACGACTGCCGGCGAATCGAGACTGCATTCGCGCGATCACCGACCGGTCTATTGGTGCGGGACTCGCACCGTCATCCACCGGCACCATCCTCAGCCGTGTGATGGAGCCGTGGACCCAGCGGCCTTTCTCCGAGCGCGTTCATGAAGCCGACGCTCCTCGATAGCGGTGGCCCAGTCCCCGAGGTCGACGTAGACGTCGTCGATCTGCGCTGCGTCGAATTCGAGGACGTCGACGTCGGCGGGTGAGTCAGCGTCGTACTCCTCGCAGTACGTTTCGATTCGGTCGGTCAGTTCCGAGACGCGAATCTGTAACTCCTCGACGGTGTGCTCCCGTGCCAGTTCGTTCACTCGACGCCACTCGAAGTACTCATCGTTACGCTCGTATCGGACTGGCCGGCCCTCGTGGCGAATGACGATGCCGAGGTCGGCGTAAAAAGACAGGTGTGTCCGCGCCGACTCGTCCGAGCAGTTCGCACGTTCAGCGATTTCGGAGACGGCCATCGGCTCACGGGTCTGTAGTATCGTACTGTACACCCGTTGCTTCGTATCTTCCCCCTCAAACGGCCTATCGAACGGCGGTGGACCGTCGCGGTGCGTATCGTCTCTCATATCTCGTACAACGAGGTTGGCACATATATTTCTTCCTTCAGCCCAAATATATTGTGCGCTAATCGCCCGTCGCGAGCATCCGGACGCGGTCGTCGCTATCGGGGACATCGATACAGAAGGTCTCCGCGAAATTCTCTCTTCCCTGGGATTTGAGCCGTATTAGTCTCTCAGGACAGAGCCTGATGGCGTCACAATACATAGTTATCTCCGAATACGACGTAGGTTTTCTATAGTCGGAGCAGGCCGAGTGCCTCGGGGCTTGACCCCGAGGGGGAAGGCCGTACGCTCCGCTAAACGTGTTCAGTGCGCTCGATATACTGCTCAATCGTGTCTGTCGAAACGTCGCCTGCCGTCCCAACGTAGTACGATTCCTCCCAGAACCCACCGCCCCACAGATACTCCTCGAAGAATGGTTCGTGTTGTTCCCACATCCCCCGCGCCGTGATGCTCTCGATGGTGGCGAGCCGAGCAAGGCCATCTAGTCAGCAGATATCCGTTTTGTCGGCTCTGTGCCCGAAGAATAGGCGCTGGAGAAGTGTCTGTCGCAATCCAGCAATGACGAGGTCCTCAAACTACTTGTGTCTGCATACACGATGTATGCATATGAGTACATCAATCCGCGTCTCTGACGAGACGAAAGAAAAGCTGGCGCGGCTGAAGCGTGAGGACGAGAGTTGGGACGAGTTTCTCGACCGATTGGCGAATGAGGGTTCGGGAATGAAGGCTGGTGCGTGGAACGGAACTGATAAAGCCGAACAGGCGCGCGAAGCAATCAAACGTTCCCGAGAGAGCTTCCAGCGGTGACTTTTCTCGATTCGTCCGTTATCATCGATTACCTCGATGGTGTCGAAGAGGTAGTCCAGTTCGTCGATGAACAACCGACTTTGGTTACGTCCAGCATCTGTCTCTATGAAGTTCTCGCCGGTGAGGTGTTTTCAGCGGGTGAGACAGACCTCATCGGGGCGCGTGAGAACTTCGGGCGAGTCACCGTGCTTGACTTCTCCGAAGAGGTCGCGTTTGAAGCTGCCCGGATGCAGAACCGACTTCTCGACTCTGGCAACCCTCTGTCGCCACGTGACCTCATGATTGCAGCGACGGCTCGCTCTGAAGGAAAGGAACTGGTCGTCTCCAACGCTGATTTCGATACAGAAGGCCTCGATGAACTCCTCTCGGTCCGGAGATTTGGGCCGTATTAGCAGGTTCGATCCGTGTCTGATAGGGCTTGCACTGACTGCCTTCAGCCCGGAGGATTTATGGGTACGAATAGGATATGAATACGTATGAGTAAGGGCGAACGTCGGAAAATCGGGAAACGGGGGCAAGTGACGATCCCCAAAGAGCTCCGAGAACGGTTTGGACTGAAGGGAGGAGACGACGTCGTGATCCACGAAGAGGGGGGAAAGCTCGTTATCGAACGATCGGTAACCCGTGAGGAGTTGGCTGAGGGATACCGCCAGCGTGCCCAGCGGACCCGCGAACTCACTGACGAACTGGAGGGCGTCTCGACAGAGGCCAATGAACAGCTGGGCGATGCCCCAGAGTGGTAGCGGATGGCTACGTCCGTCCGTCGAGGAGATGTCGTTATTGTTGAACTTGATCCGACGCAGGGATCCGAACAACGGGGAACACGTCCGTGTCTCGTCGTGCAGAACGACGTCGGGAATGCAAACGCACCGACAACGATCGTCGTTCCGTTCACGACCTCGTTCGGCGAGCAGCTCTATCCGTTCGAAGTGCTCGTCCCAGCCGAGGAATGTGCGCTTCGGGAAGATTCAGTTGCGCTCTGTAGCCAGATTCGAACCATCTCTACCGAGCACCGCATCAACGAGAACCTCGGCTCGATTCCGCACGATCGGATAGACGAGGTCGATACCGCACTCGAATACAGTCTCGGTCTCACCGAAATATGACAGAATATTTTCATTGGGCCACCATCGTCAGATTAGTTCAACAGATCTGATGAGTTCTACGTATCCGTCACGAGCATTCGGACGCAGTCGTCGCCATCGGTGACGTCGATGATGTTTGTCATCTTGATCTGCTCGAGCGTAAAACGCTCCTGTCTCAACGAATATCGGCATCGCACCTCGCTCACTCATGCGGATTTTTTGTTGTACAGAACTGCACCGATCCTCTCAGAGACATCAGATTCGCCCGAGGAACCGGGTTTGAACTCCCAGAATGGATCATCCGGATCGACTTCCCGTGGAGTTCCCTGTTCGCCCACAACCCACCATACTACCCTCCCTGCTGTCTTCCGACTGGCAACGTGGCCCTGCTCCTCCAATGTGCGAAGCTTCCGGCGCGCCGTTTCCCGAGAACAATCAAGAGTCTCAGCAACGTCACCAGACGTGACTACTGGGCCTTCTACAATCTCAAACACATCGAGAACATCGTCAGGCGTGACGGTCTCGGTATATCGCCTAGTGTCGCCGCATTCACGAGACATGCTAGAACGTTTGGATGCGACTCACACAGATGCAAGGAGGAAGCCCACGGCTTCAGCCGTGGGAGGAATCCGACAATCTACTCCGCCAACTACGGGCGATAGCCAGCCGACTCCCCCACGCTAACCCGAGCCATTATAAAGAGCTAGTTAGATATGTGAACTGTCGATGGAGGTGATTCGCACCGTCAAAGTCAAACTCGACGTACACGACAAGCGGTGCAACGACCTTCATCAAACGAAAAATCAGTTCCTCCACTGTGCGAACACCACCGCAGAGTGGGCGTGGAGACACCCGAACAACTACTGCGTGACCTCGAAACAGAAAGCCGAGAACGCCCTCTACGAGCGACTTCGTAACGAGACGGAGTTGACCGCGAACCTCGTCCAGAAAGGGATTCGGCGTGCAATCGAGGCCACGAAAAGTGGTGTCGCACGACTCAAGAAAGGCGATAACACCAGTCAACCACATTTCGATGCGTGGAGCGTCGTCTACGACAAACGCTCTGCGACGTTCCACCGTGACCACGTTTCCCTTTCCACGGTGAACGGTCGCGTCGAGTGTGACTACGTTATTCCCAACAACGTAGAGGGAACACCGATTGGCAAGTACCTGCTGAACGAGGACTACGAGTTCCGTATGTCCACATTGCAGTACGACCGTCCCACAGAGTCGTTCTACCTCCACGCACGGATGCGCCGAGTTGAAAGTAACGAGCAATCCACGACTACTTCAGACATTCATCAGACGGAGTCTGATGCAGCCCATCAGAACGCGCAGCGTTCTGAGGACGCCAAGCACAGAACAGTCCTTGGTGTTGACCTGAACGTGGATGGTTCTCTTGCTGTGACTTCGACAGGCACGTTCATCGGAAACGCCGACGAGATGAACCATCGACGCCGAGAGTTTGAGAAGACTCGTGGGTCGATGCAACAGACGGGCACGCGGTCGGCGCACCTGTCGATTCAGTCGATAAACGACCGCGAACACCGCTGGATGCAGGACGAACTACATCGAGCCTCGAATCAGATTCTCGAAGACGCCCGTGACCACGGATGCACACATATTGCCTTCGAGAATTTGACCGATATTCGCAAGCGGATGGCTGGTGCGAAGCGATTCCACGCATGGGCGTTCCGTCGTTTGTACCAGTACGTCAAGTACAAGGCTCAGATGTACAGCATTGAGGCGGAACAGGTGAGTCCCGTATATACGTCTCAACGGTGTTCGTCGTGTGGGTTTACCCACGAGTCGAATCGGCGGTCGAAACACCAGTTCGTGTGCCGGAAGTGCGAGTACGAACTGAATGCGGATTACAACGCGAGCAAGAATATCGCTCGTAAACTGCTCAAGACACTCCACTCGGGGCAGACGTCTTCGGGTGGAGGCGCACCCTGTCAGTGTGCGCTCACGTCAGGGACGCTGAACCTGAACGGCGATTACACCGCCTCCGTCGATTCGACGGCAGAAGGGGAGTCCACTGACAAGCCCACGACTGAAGTCGTGGGTAACTGACGGCGGTGAGCTATCTGGTATTCGTGGTCGGTATGGCCGTCGTCGTAGTGAGTGACCCACGGGCGGCCCTGCTCGGAGATCCGCTGCCGTTGCAGGCCATTCTCCTCTTCCCACTGGTCGGAGCACTGTCGAGTGTCGCGACGCTCGTCCTCGCTGGACTGACCTGGCAGCGAGGGGTCTGGCGTCGTCGAAGAGGGGCTCAGTACGTCGTCGTCGGTATCGCTGGCGTCGCCTTCGCGCTCGTACTCTCATACTGGAACCTCCTGTGGTATCAGCTGTGATCCACTGAGGGGGTCGACAGCCCTACGACTGTGGACGAACCAGCAACTACTACGTATCACCGTTCGTGTGAGCGGATAATGGAAAAGGACGTGTCCTGGATCCCCGAAGACGAATGGGCCGGCGTCGTGGCCAACTCCCCGCTCGTCTCTGTCGATTTAATCGTCAAACAAGACGGTGGTGTCCTCCTCGGGCTTCGAGAGAACGAACCGGCGAAAGGCGAGTGGTTCGTCCCGGGCGGCTGTGTGCTGAAAAACGAACGGCTCACGGAAGCGGTCCACCGCGTCGCCGAGATGGAACTCGGGTGCGAGGTCGAGATCTGCAACCGCCTCGGGACGTTCGAGCACTTCTACGACACGTCCGAGGTCGACGGCGTCGACGACAAACACTACGTCGCGAACGGCTTCGTCGTCGAACCACTGCAGCCCGTGGATATCGCTGATAACCAACACAGCGAACTCCGGGTCTTCGAACCGCCGTTCGAGGGTCTCCACCCCTACGTCCAGCAGTACCTAGACCGGATGGTGTGGGAGTAACGCCCGTGTAGCCGTTTCTCATTCCTCACAGCCCTGTGGCGCGGATAACCCTTATTAGAGCTCGTTGTCCTGAATCAGACACTGTCCGACGAGACGAAACGAGGTATAACGATCTGCGGTTCTGTCGAAACCTTCACACAGTGATAGGAATGGCGTCCCGAATGTGCGCTGTCGGCTCATCAGTGCAGTCAGAGGTATCCCACCCGTGTCCGAGTTGATTGCCGGAAATATCTCGTAGAAGCGAGAAGACCGGGATACACTACTCGACAAAATGGGATCGAGTTACGGAAACGGACTGATCGCCGAGCGCGAATGATTCGACCGATTTGCGAATCGGCGGTAATCGAGGAACGAGCCCACTAATCACACTCGCCGACCCCCGCACCAGTAGTTCAGGAATGTACTGTCCATAGGTGATCCAGAACGCGAGATTCTGCGCGGCGCGCCGCTGCAATGAGATAACGCGCTCAACGGTCGGGCGACGACGTGTCTCGAATTCGGTCAGGGTCTCCTCGGACACGACTCCTGTGCTGTCACGTAACGCCGTGACGAGCACATCGTGGACCACGACTGCATCCTCGATAGCCAGCGGATTCCCTTGAGCGCCGATTGGGCTTGCGGTATGTGCAGCGTCCCCTAATAACAGCATACCATCCCGGGTCCAGGTTTCTGCATTACCCGGTGCGACATCGAGCAGAGTCGTGTCTCGGAAGCCATCGAGATGGCGATGCATTGCCGACGCGAGTTCGGAATCGATGGCTTCGATGCGGTTGCAGAACGCGCTGAAACCCTCGTCTCGAATCGTCGTCCATTCACCATCCAGTATCGGATATCCCACTTGGAGTTCGCCCTCTCCCAATCCGAAGTACAGGAGAATGCCGTTGCGATCGATGCGGCCCTCGGTACGGGCATCAATCGCGCCAGTTGGAAGTTTGAACCACACGAGGTCTATCGGTGACTCGAAAAACCCAGGGTCGATACCAGCGCTTGACCGCACTGTGGAGTAGCGTCCGTCGGCACCGACTACCACGCGCGTATCGAATCGAACGTCGACATCCGCGTTGCGATCGTGAGCCTGTACGCCTTGGATGGTGCCGTTACCTCCGACCCGCAAATTAGTGACTGTCGTCGAGGGATGGAACCTGAACGTACTATATGCATCCGCTCGCTCGACGAGATATTCCAGTAACGACGGTTGTTCCATCATCAAGGCATACGGATACTCGGTATCGAGCACGTCGAAATTCAGAACTGAAACAGCCCGTCCATAGAGCGAGAACGTACCGTTGGTCACGGTTTCGTGAGCCAGTTCGAGTATGTCGTCAAGTACACCCATTTCGTCGAAGAGGCGAATCACTCCTGGATTCCACCCGAACCCACGGTACTCGCGCTCGAACGTCGCAGCCCGTTCGATGAGTGCAACGTCGACTCCGCTCCGAGCGAGCAAGTGCCCTAGAACGGCACCACCGGGGCCACAACCGGCGATAACGACATCCACCGTTTCGACACGATCAGGCATGTCTACTGCCTCGATTGCCAGCGGTTTATACCCTCCATGGCATGTTTGGACGCTCTGGAGTGGGCGAGTCAGGAGCTATCCCGGCTGTACAGAATTCCATCGTGAGCACCTCACGGTGCGGTTTCGTCGGTTGAGTACCACGGACGAGAGCGGTTTCTGCTGCGTCTGCTCAAGGCCCAGCGCGCGTATGATGGACGGGACCGAATCGGAGTACGTGATTGCGACAGACCACCCAAAGTTCCGGGTTCTGCGGTTGTCCTTTAAGAGTATACAGACCGACAGAACGGACTTATACGAGAGATACAGACTGAAATTGAAATCGATGCGCCGCCAGAAACGGTCTGGGAACAGCTTACGGACTTCGCGTCATATGAGCAGTGGAATCCGCATATCTCCCGGGTGAGCGGTGAGCTTCGTGAAGGGGGTCACTCGAAATCACCGTTAATCGAATCAAGGCGAGCAGTCGAACGCTGACGGTTCGAGTATCCAAGATCGACCCTCCTCGGCGATTACAGTGGATCGGGACTGTTGGCTCAAAGTGGATATTTCAAGGAATACATACATTCGAGCTCTATGCGCTCGGGAACGATCGAACCCGATTCGTCAATCACGAACGGTCAACCGGGTTCCTCGTACCGTTCGTCATTTCCGACGATCCCCAGCGAGATTATGACCGGATGGATGAAGCTCTCAAAGAACGGATTGAGAAACAGATCTCACCCTGATCCGGACACACGGAACCAACCATTCTTACTATTTTTCTGTCACGTTAACCCACAGATGCACCTCTCGATAGGCGCTTTCCTCGCTCGGGGTGGCCGGTGCATCGCCCTTGTACAGGTAGTAGATCAATCGTAGGTTCTCGCCGGTCATCGTCGGCGACACTTGGTGCGGCTGTTGCCACGTTTCGTTGTGCTGAAGCCGGGGGGAGAACGTCTGTAACTGCTCTCGTTCGAGCACGGTCGTGCTGTTGTTCGACACCTCGACGCGCTGAATTTCCGAGACGACGGTGTACTCGACCGGTTCGTTCTCCTGGTTTCCGATGCCGACGATCAACGACTGCGGTTCGCCCGCGGTGAAGTTCGTCGGGTAGTCGTCGGCGACGTACTCGCCGGACTCGTTCTCCGTGAGCAGATAGAGCTCGCTGAACTGCTCGCCTTGGGAGGGGACGGCGACGGCGTACCCCACGGCACTGAACGCGAGAAGCAGGCTGACGACCAACACGACGTTGAGTGCGGCGTCGGTTCGCGTCGCCGGAGAGAACAGTTCGGCTTTCGTGTTCGCATACCAACTCCGATACGGCACCCGGAACCGCTCGTCTTCGGGGAGGTCCCAGCGTCGACTCGCCGCAATCGTGCAGGCGAAGACGACGATGATGGTGAGCGACGCCATGATCGGTGCGAGTCGGATTCCGAACGGCGTGAAGTTGAGCGCGAACCCGACTAACGGGACGACGGCGATGCTGGTACCGAACGACAGTGCGACGCGTTCGATACCGTCGATGCCGGCGACCGTCTCGGTGGCCTCTCTCTCACCTGCTTGCGCTTGGGGGTCCGCGACGGTCCTCGCCCGTTCCGGAAAGAGCGCGGAGATGATGGCGTAGCCGGGGACGAACAGCAGGAAGGGGAGTCCGACGACGACTCGCAGCGGCGTCTCGCGGAGAATCGGGAGCGAAACCGCGACGATAGTCAGGAGTGTGAGTGTGAGAATCGCGACGAGGTCGGCTGGCAGGACCCGAAGCGGACGGGGGAGGAGTACGCGCCAGTCCTCCGTGGAGGTCATGCCCAATCAGACGTGGGGGGAGGTAAAAATACGTCGGGGTACGATTCAACACCTGGAACTCCTTCACGCCGGATTAACGTTGACCCACAGAGCGTGACGAAAAGAGCCGACGCTAGCGATTGCTGTGCTTTATATAAACACATTATATTGCTACGAATGTAATGGTAGTATAGGTAGAATACCGATTGTAACTATATTGTTATCCTACAAAAATGTATCGATTCGCGAACAAGATAGTCAACTATTCACACTCGGCTGATAAGACTCAGTCGGTAGCGCTCGAGAGCGGCGCGTGATGGAGAATCGAGCACATACTCGTGTCTCTAGGCGCAGAGGGAGGTCAATGGAATCTCCGTGTACCGGCCGATCGGACATCACAGTGAGACGACAGTGCGTCGAAGATCACGATCGAGGCGTTCTCGCGGCTGTCTGAGGGCCATACGCACCAATAGCAAAAAAGAGAACGCGAAATCGGGCGTCGTCCGTTACCGCCGCGCGACGAGTGCGGCAGCGACGAGGGCAAGCGCGACGATGTACAGCGCGAAGTTCGGCATCGACGAGTCGGTGCTCGTCCCGGGCGTTTCGGTCTGGGATTCCGTCATCGCCGCCTCAGTCGTCGCGGTGCTCGATTCGTCGGTCGTCTCGGCCATCTCGGTCGTCCCGATGGCTGTCGTACCCGTCTCGCTCGGCGTCGACGTGTCGGTGTCGGCGCTCGCGCTCGAACCGGAGCCGGAGCCTCCGGCGCTCCCGTCGTCACTGCTCCCATCCTGCGGTTGCCCCTCACCGCTGGAGACACTCAGCGTCTTGGCATCGGTCACGCCGACGATATCGTTGTCGTCACCGAGGGCGTTCTCGCCGCCGACGGTCGTCTCGTTGTGGACCATCGCGTACATGCGGTACTCGCCCGACTCGAGCGAGGAACCGATCTCGGCGGTGTACTCGTACGTCGACTCGCTGTTCATCTGGACCGTGTCGACGACCTCGTCGTCCTGCGTGATGACGAGCTCGACGTTCTCAGGGCTGCCGAGGTCGGCAACGTCGTCCAGTTGGACGGTCACGTCGCTGGATTGGCCGGCCGTCATCTCGCTGGGTGCGTCCAGCGTCGTCTCGTAGCCGGCCACGACGACGGGCTGGGGGGAGACGATGGAACCATCGGCGGTGTAGACCGCGAGGATGTACGTGCCGGGCTGGAGGTTCTCCGTCGAGAAGGAGACGGAACCGTCGGTTCCGACATCGCTGTTGATGAGCTCTTGGTCGCCGGAGTACAGATCGACGTCGAACTCCTCGCCGTCGGGGCCGCTCGTCGTGGCCTCCAACGTCTCCCCGGCGGTCACCTTGCCGATGGAACTCACCGTGTAGTCCGTGCCTTCGACGCTGACCGTCCGGTCGGGGATATCGATCGTGTTCTGTGCTTCGACTGAGTATGCTCCGTCCGTCTGCGCGCTCGCATACGCGGCGCCCGTACTCGCGACGAGCAGGAGGGCTACTAGCAGGACGGCGAATCGTGATTTTCCGCTCATTGGGTTATCGTCTATATTCTCACAGATATCCCTTCCGGACGGTCATGCAGTCTGAACCGAACCGTCAGTGCGTGATACTGAGCGTTGACGCAGTGACTGGCGGTTCGGACTGTCTCGAACTCCGCCGCTATCGACGTGTGTCCTCACATTGGAGTATCGTCATCGATACGATCTCGGATCCGCCCGCGCTCGGAAGTTCGGTCTCGGATCGGACTCGACTCTCCGGCGATCGTCTATTTGTCATGACCAGAGACATAACGACCGGAAATCCGCTCACTGAACGCTTTTGGGAATGTATCGATATTTGTCATATAGGCGACCTTAAGGACAATTCGGAGTATATGTGTAATTATTTGCAATCATATATGGCACCAAAACCTATTTGTGGGACTCAGTACATGTTTTGGACAGTGACAGCGGGTTTGCTGAGTGGGGTAACACCGCTGTACGGGTAGGTAATATGTCCACGGAAAAATTAACACACACGGAAGCCGCAACTGGAGGTGGTCTCGACGTTCAGGTCCTCGACGAGGAAATATCAGCGCCACGAGACGACCTTCTCGTCCCTGAAGATAGCGAGCAGACGCCGACGCTGTCGGTCGTCATGCCGACGCTCAACGAAGAAGAGGGGATCGCAAAGTGTATCGAGATGATCCTCAACGCGCTCGACGCGATGGATATTACGGGCGAAATCGTCGTCAGCGACAGTTCGACCGACCGGACGCCCGAAATCGCGGAAGCGATGGGTGCACGCGTCGTCACGCCCGATAAAGGAGGATACGGCTACGCGTACCAGTACGCCTTCGACCGGACGCGCGGAGAGTACATCGCCATCGGGGACGCCGACTGCACGTACGACTTCGAGGAGCTCCCGAAACTGTTCGATCTCGTCCGCAATGGGGACGCGGACATGGCGATGGGCTCGCGCCTCGAAGGCGAGATTCTGCCCGGGTCGATGCCGCCGCTGCACCAGCACGTGGGGAACCCGCTCTTGACGAAGTTCCTCAACGTCTTCTACGGCGCCGGCGTCTCAGACGCACACAGCGGGATGCGCGTGATGTCCCGGGAGGCCTTGGAATCGCTCGATCTCAAGACGACCGGAATGGAGTTCGCCTCGGAGATGATCATGGAGGCCGGCGCGCGAGACCTCACGATCGCCGAGGTCCCCATCACGTACCACCCGCGAGAGGGTGAGGCGACGCTGGAGAGCTTCCAGGACGGCTGGCGGCACGTGAAGTTCATGCTCCAGAACGCGCCGGGCTATCTGTTCTCCGCGCCGGGACTCGCCATGAGCGGGTTCGGCGGCGTCGTGATGACACTCGCGTTCGTGAACGCCTCTGTCGGCCCGATGCGGTTCGGGTCGCACTCGCTTCTCGCCGGCACTCTACTCCTCGTTCTCGGCGTCTATCTCACCTACCTCGGCGTGTTCGCCTCCGTGGCGAGCAACCCGATCCGAAAGCCGAAGGACCCGGTGACGACGTTCCTCAGCGAGACGGTCAGTCTCGAACGCGGCGCGTTCGCCGGCGTCGCGCTCTTCGCCCTCGGTGGCGTCTACATGGGCGTACAGGCGTTCCAGTGGGCCGCCTCCGGCTTCAGCAACCTGCCGCTGACTCCCGAGAACGTCGTCGCCTTCGCGCTGATGGTCGTCGGCGTCCAGATGGTGTTCGGTCTGTTCCTCGTCGACGCGGTGAAGCAGTCCAACCACCACTGAGCGGTCGGTTCGCTCCCGTCTTTCTTCTCTTCCCTTTCTCTCGTTTCGTCGCGTAGCGGTCGCTGGTCGCTCTGCTCAGAGCGTGTGTTTAGCTCTGGCTGGACCGTCAGAAAGTATTTATTGTGTTGTTTGTTCGGTGAAATCATGTCTCCGACCGCCCTCCGACGGGACTTTCTCCGACTTTCTGGTGCTACCGCTGTTCTCGGGATAACCGGCTGTGTAGGTGAATCATCGGACGGTACCGATTCAGCTGACACTCCCGAAATGACTACGACGGAAGTCCGTAGTTCTACATCGAGACAACCTACGACATCGACGCTGGGTATCTCGAAGAGGGAGGCCGAGGAACGTGCTCTCGGCGCAGAAGAGGAATATATCACTAACCGGTTCGAGAATGCCTCCTGCGTTGACGAGTGGGGATTGAACTCATATACTGGTTTCGAGAAGAGTGCGAAAGTCACCAATCGGACTGCAGACGGATTTGAAGTGGCCGTCTCTCACCCCTACTGGTGGGGGAATAATCAAACCGAGGCTGACGGCGGCTCTAAATCTCGGTATCTCGTTAGTACCGAAACTACACAGCGTATTAGTGGCGATGAGGTCTCCCCGTGCTGAATATGCAAGCCCTACTGAGCGGCCGTTTTATTCCACATCGTGTTCGAAAAAGAAGACTTGCCTTGTTGAACGCAAGACGGCGTCGAGGTGGGGTTGATTATCTACAATTTCACGGCGTTAGAGACGACTTTTCGACCTCAGAAGATGCAGTAGCTGCCTCTCCCAGTGTTTGCTGATGAGTCAAAACTATGGTATCTAGGGTCGTCGTTTCGATGACGACGGCGATGCCTCTCCCGGATACGTCCGGAGAAGGGGAGCAGGCGGCGAGCCCTAACTCGCCGCCTGCGTCAGATTATGCACGATGCACTTGCGAGTCAGCTCCCGGAACTGGCCGTGCCAGCTCCGGGAGCGCAGCTTCTCGCCGTCGTCTTCCTTCAACTGCGAGAAGCCGGTTTCACTCATCCAGCGTTGGTTGTAGTCCTCGTTCATCCGGGCGTTGTGAGCCTTCTGTAACGGTGTTTGCTCCCTGTGTTTGATCAACGGTCGCGTTGACTCGGAGCGACACTCCTCACGGAGGTCGCTCCACGAGTAGTTCGCGTCAGCAGACAGCACCCGCAGGTCTTCCGCGTTCCGGCGGAAGACCTGCATTCCGATGTGGCCGTCCCACGCTTTCTTCGTCGTGTAGTGAACGTCCTTGATCGCCAGCGAGTTCACATCGATCAAGATCGTCGTCTTCAGTGATTGGAACGAGTAGTTGGCGCGGTCGCGGTAGTGGTAGCTGGTTTGGTCACGCTGGAAGCCACTCGCGTCAATTGCGGCTTCACCACTCCAGCCTGCCTGCTCCGCCGAAGCGCGGAGCAGGCGGCGGAGTTCACGCATTCGATACTCGTTTTCCCACCGGCAGAACGAGCTGTAGTGCGGTGCCTCGTTGAGTCCAAACACGGCAAGGACACCGGGCATCTCGTTGAGGTAGTCTTCCGTCTCGCGGAGGCTTTTCTCTAATTCGACGCGGTACAGAATCAACGCGATCTGCACCCACTCGGCGTACCCGTCCGCGCCATCCGGCGCGGCGGGTACGTCCGGATCGTCAACATGGTGTTTGGCAAGGTCTCGACACATCCACGCTAGCCGTCTGAGCGATACCATATCGCCAGACGGCGTCCAATTCCCGGTTAATCTGACGGAAGAACGCCGTGAGAGCGTCTGAGACTGTCGTCACTCGGCGGCAAAACAAGGCAAGAAGACTCCAACAGAGCCGAGCCGTTAGAAACTGAGCAGTTCTCCGTCCTCGGGGACGTGAACGTTCTCCGTGTTCGACCGCAGTTCCTCGCGCGAGAGGAGACAGTGATTGATCGCCTCCATGTGCACGACGGCGACGGCGGCGTCGGTCGCCTCGCGGACGGCGGCGACGTCCTCGACGCCCATCGTGATCGGTCTGCCCTCGGTGAACTGCGCTTCGCCGCCGTTGAGAACGACGACGTCGGGGTCGAACTCCGCGAGCGTTTGTTCGACCGCGTCGTACCAGACCGTGTCGCCGGCGAGATACAGCGTCTCCGACCCCTCGAAGACGAATCCGGAGACTGGTCCCATCTCCTCGGCTAACTGTCCGTGGCCGTGGCGGCCGGGCGTGCGGTGGATGGTGATGCCCTCAAAGGATACCTCGTCGTCGACTGGGCGCACGTCGGTGAACCCCTCCTCGACGAAGGCGTCCGCCTCCGCGGGTTGGCAAAACAGGGGCACGTCCGCGTCGAGTGCTTCCTTCGCCGCCTCGTCGAAGTGGTCTGGGTGCCGGTGAGTGACGAGGACGGCGTCGTAGGACAGGTCGACGTCGGGCATCGGGACGAGCGGGTTTCGGCGGTCGTTCGGCGAGTTCGGTACGGATGGATTCTCGCCGGGAGACGCGAACATCGGATCGACAAGGAACGTCGTCTCGTCCACCGTGAGGAGGAGTGTCGCGTTGCGTAGCAACCGAACGTCGATGGTGGCGTCTGTCGACATACGAACGCCCTTGGAGCGATAGCGGGTTAGGAGTTCCTTCGAAATATTCCAAGCTCCCACTCGTCGCCTCCGAGAGGAGGCAGCTCACTGGATGAACTCGATATCGTCGGGGTCGAGGTCTGCAGCAACGTCGACACCGATCGAATCGCTGGCGAACTGTTTCGCCAACCACGCTTCGGCCCGGTTGAGCCGATACTGGAACGTCGAACTCGGCACACCTACCTCGGCGGCGATGTCGGTGACCGATTGTTCCCGCGGGTCCTCGTAGTACCCGTGTTCGACGGCGGCTTCGAGCGCCGATTTCTGTTCGGGCGTGAGGGTACGCCGCACGCGACCGTCCTCGAGCAGACACGGAGGCGTTCCGAGTCGTTCGACGGTGAGAGAGAGGCCGTCTCGAAGAGTGTCTCGAATCTCTTCGTGAATCTCCGAGACGGTGCCTTCGAGGAGCATGCGCCAGCGGAACTGGTCGTCGCGACGTTCCGTCCGCATGAGCAATCCATCGCCGACGTGCGTCGCGGCGACGAGTGGAATCGACCGCGGGCCGTCGCCCTCGCTGCGTAGCGAGAATACCTTGCGCGACTCCGCGTTCGACGAGAGAATTTCGTATCGCCACTCGGAGATGGGCGCACCGCACATCCCCGTCGCGTTCGAGTCGTCGGTGACGCGTTCCAGGCGGTCGTCGAATTCAGCGAGGACGTCGGGCGCGCCGACGACTTTCTCGACGCCCCACACCGACTCGTCGGTCGCGTGAACCGCCATCGACCGGGCGGACAGGCTCGGATGGTCGATGAAGAGATCCATCAGCTCGTCGGCGCCCGCCTCGTACTCGACGGTGAAGACGAATTCGCGCACGATACCGCGCGTTCTCGTCCACCCGGTATAACCCTGACCGACCGTCAGTTCTGTCGGTCGCCGCCCCGGTTGGAGACGATTTGCTCCGCGGCCATGATGGCGTTGCGAGCCTCGTCGAGCGAGAGCTCCCGGTCGCTGTACACGGCTCGCTCGTACGCGTCGTTGAGCACGCGCAGCGCGTCCATCGGCACGGCGCCGGTCCGTTGACACGCTCGGAAGAACTCGCGGTGCGTCTTCGGCGTCTCGTCGAGCGACGGCGCGAGCGCCCGCTGGACGGACTGATAGGCTGCGAGGAGCGCCGCCTGCATCTGTCCTTGGGCGAGCAGTGCGACCGGCGACGGGATGGGCTCGGCGTCGTCGTCCTCAGTGGTACCGTCCGTTTCGGCTTCGTTTACCGATGCGGATCCGCTCGAACCCAGCCACCGCCGGACGGCGTACCACCCGGCCGCAAGGATGAGCACGGCCGCGGCGGCGCCGAACGCGATGCGCTCCGTCGACGGACCGTCTTGGCCGGTTGCGGGAGCGACGATCGAGCCGTCCGACCCGCCAACACCGCCGATTCCAGGAACGCCACTTCCGACCGAACCGACCCCGAAGACGGGATTGCCGGCTCCGCCCGCCCCGCCGCCGCGAGTCATGGTCGCCGACGCCGACTCCAGGTTCGTCTCCGACCCGTCGAATCGAACGGTGACGGTGGCGTCCTCGTGCAGTAGTCTGCTGTCGAACCGTACCTGATATCGACCGTCGTCGCCGGTCATCGTCTCCGTCACCACGTCACCGTCGACAGAGAGTGCGATCTGTCGGTCGGAGACGCCCGCGCCGTCGGCGGTAAGCCGTCCGCTCGCCACGACGGTCCCGCCGTCGGGCGTCAGCGTGAGCGTGAGGTTCGTCGGCGTCGCGGTGACGGTGACCGGTTCCGTTGCATTGACGACGACGGCGCTGTCGGCGCCGGAGGCGACGCGAAGGCGCTGTTCGCCGTCGGGGACGTCGACCGGGAGCGTCCGGTTCATCGAGAAGCGGCCGTCGGCGTCCGTCGCGCCATTGCCGACTGATTGCTGCCCGATCGTCGCGTTAACCGGGAGATTCGAGACGGGACGGTCGTCGACGACGACCTGTCCGGTGACTGCGACCGAGTCGTTGAAGCCGACTTCATCGGGCACCGACTCGAACTCAACACTCCCGTTGACCTGTTCGACCGCGATGGGAACGCTCGCGTTCGACCCGATGTACACCGAGGTGGTCTGCGGGAGGTACCGGACGGTGACCTGCGATGCGTCGACCGAGAGGCTGGCCGGGCGGTAGTCGAGTTCGAACCGCCCGTCAGCGTCGGTCTTGAGGGTGTACAGTCGCTCGCCGACGCGGAGCGTGATTGATCGGTCGGCGACCGGCGACTCGTCCCCCGCGAGCAGGCGGCCCTCGATCCGTAGCGGATCGACGAACGACGCCGTCTCTCCCGTCGCGTCGACCGTGAGCGTCGTCGCGCTCAGTTCGGCGTCTCGAATCTGCGCGGTCGAGGCCGCGGTGTCCCGCTGGACGGTTCGAATCCGCTCTCGAGCCCCGCTGAAGTCGATGGAGGTTCGATTACCCAACTGCGCGTACGTCTCGTCCAGTTCGGTCGACTGGCGGTCGATATCCTCACCGATGCGGACGAGTTCGCGGGCGAGTCGCCGCGCCTCTCCTTCGTTACCCGCCGATTTGGCTTCCTGGTAGGCCCGCTCGGTCTCGCGGTACTCGGCAAGTGAGTCCGAGAGGTTTCGCTGCGTCTCGCCCGCCCGCTCGAAGTCGTCTGCGGTCTCCTCCTCGCCGTTCTCGTCGGCGACGTCGGCGTATTTCCCCAGCGTGTCGACGTACTCCTCACCGAGCAGTCCCTTCGCGCGGTTGTACTGTCCCTCGCTGATCTGTACGCTGCTGTTTCCGAGCCGGTCGGCCAGCCGGGCGGTGAGTTGCGCTCTGAGCGCGTCCTCCGTGTTCTCGGACTCCGCCTCCTCGGGGTTGGCGTGCCGGACGCTGGTGTTGTTCGTCGCCGTGGTCGGCGTCGTCTGTTGTGCTCGGATGTCGGTACCGCCGCGTTCGATATCGGCGCTGCCGGCGTCGCTCGCACCGACGACCGGCGGGACGGCCGCAACCGCAGTCACGAGGGCGAGAACGGCGAGAGTGGTCCAGACGGACCGCGCCACGGAGACGTTCACAAAGAGTACCACCCGCTGGAGACGCATATTTCCTTCCGTCGGCGCGACCAGAATCTTCAAACATCGGTCCGACGATTATCTTTCAATGAGACTGACGCGACGGGGCTACGGCGTCGCCGCGGTCGCCGCGACGCTCCTCGTCGTCGGCGCGGCCGCCGAACGACCGCTCGCGCTCGTCGGGGCGGGAACGCTGTGCGCGTGGGTTCTAGTCGCACTGTTCCGCGCGGGGCGGCAGTTCGCGACGACCGATGACTCGCTCGCGCTCGCTATCACGGCCGACCGGCGGCGTATCCAGCCGAACCGCGAGACGGAGTTCCGCCTCTCGGTCGATAGTTCGGACGCGACTCACCCAATCGCGGTGCAGATCGAGTGGCCGGCCGGCGTCGACGGCGAATCGAAGACCGTCGCGATCGACCCGCAGTGGTCGGTGACCGAGGAGACGGTCGTCTGTACGGTCCCAGTCGCGGGGACGTACGACCTCCCGCGGCTGTCCTGTGCGTACCGCAGCGCCGACGGCCTCTTCTCGCAGGACGTCGCGCGCGAGGAGTCCATCGAACTCACCGTCACCGCACCCTCCCCCGACGATATCCACATCGGCGCGGGCGGCGACCCGCTCGTCGGGACGTACGGCGAGCACACGAGCGGTCAGAGCGGGACGGGAACGAACTTCATCGACATCCGGCGGTACGTCCCCGGCGACTCGGTGAGCCGTATCGACTGGAACGCGACGGCGCGGTTCCGCGAGCCGTACGTCCGCGAGTTCGAGAACGAGACGATACAGCAGACCCGTCTGTTCGTCGACAACCGCGCCTGTATGTGGGAGGGCCCACAAGGGCGAACGAAAGCCGACTACCTCCGGGAAGCCCTCCTCGGCGTCCTGACGCAGGTCGAGGAGGCGAACGACCCCGTCGGCCTCACCGTCATCGACGACGACGGTCTCCGGACGGACCTCGACTATGCAGACTCAACGCTGCAGTATCGCGACTGTCGGCGCACCCTCGCAGGGCTCTCGAAACCCGCAGGCAGCGTCGCCTCCGAGTCGCTGACCACCGTCGGCCCCGAGACGGCGCAGCGGACCGCGGGACTGCTCGCTGCCCGCACCGACGCGTTCGCGCAAACGCTCCGCCCGTACTTCCAGACGCCGGAGAGCTACGTGCTCCGCCTCGAATCCAAACCGCTGTTCGAGACTATCCGACGGAAGGCGGTCGTCGAGAAGCTCCGCGGCTGGTCGGTGCTCTGCACGGACGACACCCACCCCCAAGAGACGCGCGAAGCGGTGAAGCAACTGGTCGAGAACGGCGGGCGCGTGACGGTGTTTCTCGCGCCGAGCGCGCTGTTCGAGTCCGAGTCGACCGACGACACGCTCCGCGCGTACGACCGCTTGGTGGACTTCGAGTCGTTCCGTAAGTCGATCGACGTCATCCCGAACGTCCGAGCCTACGAGGTCGCCCCGAGTACGCGACTGAACGCGGTGCTCGACGCGGGACAGCGACGACGCTGAGCCGCACGAGACCCGAACAACTAATATTCTCATCTACGACTACACACGACAGACGAGTGACATCCGTCCCGCCGTGAACGGCGGGGCTTCCCACACGGTGGGAATCCGTTAGGCAGGTTTCAGTCCGAATACGCCGAGAGCGTCATCTGCGAGGATGTCTCGCTCGTCTCCCGGTGGACTGTGGCGGTGTCACGACCGCTCCCGTCCTGTGGNTTTCAGTCCGAATACGCCGAGAGCGTCATCTGCGAGGATGTCTCGCTCGTCTCCCGGTGGACTGTGGCGGTGTCACGACCGCTCCCGTCCTGTGGTGAGTCATCGCCTGCCGGTTTCCAAGGCAGGCTCTCTCCCCACGGGTTAGCGCGACCGGCGATGTTCGCCGCCGCGTTAATATCCGCTTGAAACTCCGTTACGTGGCAGTCGTCGTGCGGACACACGAACTCCGCTTGTTGATTCCGGCGACCGAGACGCCCACAGGCGTGGCACGTTTGGGAGGTGTACGCTGCGTTGACGTACTCGACGCGGATGCCTGCCTCGGTCGCTTTGTCTTTGATTCGACCCTGTAGCCGGGCGAACGCCCATGCGTGAAGCCGCCGGTTCATGAACTTGCCATAGTCCAACCGTTCGCGGATGTACGACAAGTCTTCAAGAACGATTACCGGCTTCTCGAAGGAACAGGCGTACTCGACGGCTTGCCGAGACGCTTTCTCGACAATATTCGTGAGCCCGTTCTGGTAGTGGTCGAATCGTTCGTCCGCGCGCCACTCGGCGGCGTCTCGTGATTGTAGCCGCCGGAGCGTCGTGAACATCTCTTTGTGGAGGTGTCGCGCTCGACTGCCGCTGACGAGCATCGGTTTCCGTGGTACGTCGCATTTGAGGGCACAGCCCGTTATCAACGCGCTCTCACCTACGTCGAAACCGATGTACGTCGGGTCGTCCGGGTCGGTCGGTTCTTCGATCGAGTATTCGACGGTGACGTGCAACTCCCACGACGTGCGGTGTCGCTGTAGCCGCAACTCGCCTGCCTTCGCGTCTTCGGAAAGCAGGTCGAACCACTGCGATTCCTGTTCGGGGTTGATACGGAGTGGAATCCAGAAGTTCGTCCCGCGTCCGGGCTGCGGGGCCTGCCACACGAAGCCATGTTCGCGCTCATCGGAGTAGTCGAACTTCGCGGCCCGATTGACGAGTCGGACCGGGTGCTCGTCGTCTAACTCCTCGGCGTTGTACGTGTCGCGGAGTTTCGGGACATAGGATTTGAGCGCGTCTTTGGCTTGGTACGGCAGGTCGTAGGGCGTCACAACGTCGTTGACTGCAGACATTGTGTTGGCCCTGTTGTCGAAGGCGTCGTGGAGTGCGGTTCGGTAGGTGTCCAAGAGTCGCTGGAGGCGGTGCTCTTTGCCCGTAGTGGGCGCGGCGAGCGTAGCCTGTAGCGTCTTCGTCACCGTCTCGGACACAGTATTGGGTAGCCGACCGACACACATAAACATAACTCTGGTGTAACGCTGGACATGAAGTACGTCAAGATAGATTTTGAGGACGAATGCCAGTACGAGAGCCTGAAAGAGACGAAAAAGCGTCACGGACTAACGTGGAAGGGGATGCTGCTCCACGCACAACGAGAGTTGGATTCCGGCCCGACCACCGAGTAGCGGTTGGTCAGCACCATGTCGCATTCACTCCCGGCCTGAAGGCCGGGATTCCCTGCTTGAATTAAGATGGCAACCGCCCAGCCCACCACCTCCTCTGACTCCCGGTTCGGGTCCGTCTCTCTCGTCGCAGGAACGGTACTCGTCGCCGCATCGCTGTGGCTGCTCGGCGGCGGCCTCACCGGCGTCATCGTCGGCGTCGCCGTCGGTTTCGCCGCCGCCGCCAGCGCGAGTTACTACGGCGTCGGTCTCGCCCACCTCGCCGCCCTCTTGACGACGTCGTCCCCGGGCCTCGTGGGCGTGGTGTTCCTCGAACTCGCCTCGGTCACCTACCTCTCTGCGGAGCTAGCGCCGGCATCGAGACGCCGCGATGCGGGGCTGCTCGCCGGACTGTCCGGCGTCGCCCTCGCGGCCGTGACGGCGCTCGCGACGGTGTACGACGCAGCCGCCGCCGCGGCGGCGCTCGTCTTCGCAACGGCGCTCGTCGGCTACGCGCTCTATCGCTACGGGCTGTGGAAACTGGGCGTCCTCTCGGAGGATCCGGCGTGAGTCGAAACGAATCGGGGAGCGCCCGAATTACCGATTCGGACGACGAGCCCGTACGCGATGGAAATCCCGAAAACGGCGCTCCCTCGACGGACTCCGACCAAGCGGCCCAGGCGGAACGAGAGCGACTGCGAGAGGAGAACGAGCGTCTCCGCGCGCGCTACGACAACTCGCGCCGCAGCGGGCAGGAACGAACCGCGGTCGGATTGGCCGTCGTCGGCCTGTTCGCCGGCGCGTTCGCCGTCGTCGCCCCGATGGTTCGGGAACCGCTTCTCGGTATCGCGGCCATCGGGTTGTTCTCGGCCGTCGTGACGTGGTATCTCACCCCCGAGCAGTTCATCCCCATAGACGTCGGGCGGTCCACGTTCGCCCCCCTCTCGCGAAACGAGGCGGCGCTCGTCGACCAACTCGGCCTCTCCGGCGAGCGTCTCTACCTCGAAACCGCCGACGGGTCGTTCCGACTGTTCGTCCCGCAGACCGCAGACAGCCGACCGCCCCGTGATTCGACGTTCGAGCATCCGCTGGTCGTCTCGGAGACCGCCGCGGACTCGGGAGTGGCGTTCGAGCCCAGCGGCGTGATGCTGTACCGCGAGCACGCCGCCACGCGGTCGGGGGAGCCCGATTCGGTCGCGGACGTGGTCGTCGAGGCCGGCGAGTCGCTCCGGGAGAACTTCGAGTTGCTCCTCTCGGTCGACGCCGAGGTGGACGCGGAGAACGCCCGCGCCACCATCGACGTCGACACCCCGGCGTACGGCGGTCTCGACGCCTTCGACCATCCGGTCGTGTCGATGTTCGGCGTCGCCCTCGCCGCCTACCTGGACGAACCGGTGCGCACCGAGGTATCGGAACTGGAATCGGGTCTGTGGTCGATCACCTACCGCTGGTGACACTTACTCCTCGGTAACCGCGATTCGACGCCGGTCGGGTTCAAAATCGACTCAATCGACCGAACCGATTCTCGAGTTATCTCGATAGGACAGTAATCCAACTATTTTCGATACCGAACGGAGGGTGTGACCCGGTCGTCACTCCGGCGAGGAGGCGGGTGACTTCGCTTCGGGGGTGTCGACCTCTTCGAGAATCTCCTCGATGATCTCGTCGACGTCTCGGTCGCTCAGTTGGGCGTCGGAGCTCAGCACGAGGCGGTGGGTCAACGCCGGACCGACGAGCGTCAGGACGTCGTCGGGGAGGACGTAGTTGCGTCCGTGGATGGCCGCGCGCGCCTTCGAGGCGGTGAGGAGCGACAGCGACGCACGCGTCGACGCCCCGTGTTCGATGTCCGGCGAGTTCCGCGTCGCCGTGACGATATCGAGGAGGAACTCGCGGACGGCGTCGGAGACGAACACCTTCGTGACGGCCTCGCGAGCCTCGATCAAGTCGTCCACGTCGACGACCCGTTCGACGGTTTCGGGACCGAGGCCGGGATTGTCGTGGAAGCGGTTGAGGAACTCGCGTTCGTCCTCGCGTTCGAGGAGGTCCATCTTGTACTTCAGTTGGAAGCGGTCGCGCTGGGCCTCCGGCAGTTCGTAGGTCCCCTCCATCTCGATGGGGTTCTGCGTCGCGACGACCATGAAGGGGTCCGCGAGCGTCAGCGTCTGCCCCCCGATGGTGACGTGTCGTTCCTGCATCGCCTCGAGGAGAGCGCTCTGGGCCTTCGGCGTCCCGCGATTGATCTCGTCGGCGACCACCAGGTTCGCGAACACGGGGCCGCGGTGAATCTCGAACTCGCCGCGTTGCTCGCGGTACACCTCCGTGCCGGTGATGTCGGCGGGGAGGATGTCGGGCGTCATCTGGATGCGGCGGAAGTCCAGACCCGACACGCGAGCGAACAGGTTCGCGGTCGTCGTCTTCGCCGTCCCCGGCACCCCTTCGATGAGGAGGTGCCCCTTCGTGAGAAGCGAGATCGTGAGACCTTCCACGACGTCGCGGTTCCCGATCAGGACGTTCCCGATCTCCGATTGGATGGCGTCGTAGAGGGCGGCTGGATTGCTCATGCTGTGTTCGACTATCTCCCGTGACACTTAAAATACGCCTCATATAATCGAGAGCAGCACCCCGCTCTGAGTCGTGAGACTGGGCGTTAACTGCAGCCATCTCTGGCGGCTGTACATGTTTTCGTTAGCCTTGCTGAACCCTCAAACGACGATAGGTTCCGATAGACGTGTCTGAATACAATGCGCAAATCGGTCGCCGACACAGTACCCACTCTGAGAGAATCGAATCACTCAGAACAGCGGGTATACGTACGCTTTGTAGCTTGGATGGTGATGCTCTACTCCGACTCGGGTAGGGGGCTTGCTTCTGGTGGCTCATAGTCAACGCTTCGGATCGTATGTCCTGTTTCCTCAAAATGGGCTGTTGCCTGCTTGTTAGTCTCGTGTAGTGATTGCCCGTCTTTACCACCAGTCGACCAATCGCATTCTTCACATTCCATCATCATAGTTTACAAATATTCTAGAGTGCACATAACATTGATGGAGAGAAAGCCGTTATTCCCTCTTTCAGTACGCACATCCATACCGAACAGCGGTCTCACAATCAAAAGATGCGAAACGAACCGCAATTGTGTGCTGAACGCACTCTCTGTATTCAGGACGTCACTCCGACCAGACTCCGAGGAGTTCAACAGAGTCGTCTGAAGATATCTCTCTTAGTCGAGTTCTCCTGTTCACGTGCAAAAGTGGTGGTCTGTGCCATCGGCTCCTCCGGGAGTCGTGCGATGGAAACGGTAGTTCACCGACCGCCTGCACGGCAGAATACAGTTGAGCAGTACCGAAGAAAAGAGATTATTCATCCGACCGTCGGGACCAACTTGGCCTGCCCTCTCGCGCGAGCACCCCGGCGAGGAAGAGACCGACCAGTCCGACGCCGACTTGCACGAGCGGCGAGCCGCGAAGGAGGATGAGCGCCGACCGTATCGGCGGCTGTGAGTCCGCGTGCGAGTAGTCCAAGACGACGGTGTCGTGCCCGCTCACCAACTGCTCGGTGAACGCGCGGTTGTCGGCGCGGTCCTGCATCGCGTTGATGAACACGCTCGGGTCGCTGACGGTGACGACTCGCCCCTCGCCGACGTTTTCGGCGACGACCACGGGGTACGACCGGAACGGTTCGTCGTCGTTGGGTTGACCGTCGTCGTTGACGTCGAGATAGGAGTACTCCGAGGTGGAAACGAGCGTGGTGGCGTTCGACTCGTTCGGCACCTCGACCACGGTACCGTGATTGAGCATCACCGCGTTGACGCCCGTCGCCGAGAACTGCTCTGAGACGTTCGTCGCCGTCGGCATCGCCGTCGTCGGGCCGTGATAGCGCATATCCCGTACCAGACGCCCGTCGAAGCGCGCGTCGGCGCCGACGCCCGCGAGCAGTTCGTCGCCTCGCGGTGTGAAGTCCTCCGCGACGACGAGCGTTCCGCCCGCTTGGACGAACTGTCGCATGCGGCCGAGTTCGGCGTCGGTGTACGTTTCGCTCGGCGCGATGACGAACGCGACCGTCTCGTTCGGGTCCTGTTCGTCGTACGCCGTCGTCTCCAGCGCGACGGTGGGTTCCGCACCGACCGTCTCCGCCGCCGCTCGAACGGACGACGCCCCGTCCCACTGGCCGTTGAACGCGCCGAACGCCGAGGTGGACGTTGCGCCGGCGACGACCAGCGTCAGCAGACAGACGGCGACGAGGGCGGCCAACAGCGCTCGCGGCGACAGGAAGTCGTCGAGTCGCATCTAGAGGCCTCCCCCGGGGAGGATTGCGAGGATGCGCTGTACGACCACGTACGCGAACCCGATCAGACCGAGCAGGATGAGCCACTTGAGCCGCCGGCGCCAGCGTGGACTCACGCCGAACGGCGCGGTGAGTTCGACGACGACGAGAAAGCCGATGAGCGAGACGACAAACAGCAACTCGAGGGAGAACGCACCGAGCACTGTCAACAGGAGGAACGTCGCCAGCATCCACGCGAGGTGGGCGTGCACGAACCGCTCTCGCCGAGTCGAGACCATCTATCCGTAACTACACGGCCGGCTATACGTAGCTTTCGGGGACGATTTCGATTGGCCGATCACTCGGTGAGAATATAGATTCTGAGAATCAGGTTTGCGAAGAAATGAAATATAATCATGAGAAAACTGTACAGTTTCTAAAAATTCTAAAAAGTGTGACGATTTTATTCTAATAGACATACAAAACAAGAATGTAAATAAAAATACTCGGGCGCATCTAATAACACATATTATATATTCGTCTACCTGACCTCTTTCGGAGATAGGTAGCAAACTGGTCCGTCTACGTCTGCTCTCGAGCGCCACGTCTGATATTTAAATTTGAGAACTACCAAGTGCTCGGCATCTGTTCGTCTCTGTGTGACTGGGTACCCATGGACAAAAGGATGACCAACTTCCACGCCGGTTCCTTGGAGCGTCCCATCCTCCTCACGAGAGAGACGATGCCGACGAATGGCACCGTCCTCAAAAGAGGAGGAGAGAACGCTCCTCAGTCCGCTTGCATCGTCCCGCCGGTTGGAAGCGCCTCGACGGCCTGTTCGACCGCGGCGAGACGCGACTCCAGTTCGTCGATTCGCGCTTCCTTGCGTTCGGTCTCGGCTTCGAGGTCGTCGATACGTTCGTCTTTCCGATCGAGCGTCGATTCGAGCGCCGCGATTCGGTCGGCGTCCGACCGGGCCGCGGACGCGTCCTCGTTCGGCGCACCGTCGACGCTGGCGTTGACGAACGCATCGACCGACTCCTCGTCTTCGGATGCGGACGTGAGCGCCCGTCCGACTACGGGAGCAGCAGGGGTACCGTCGGCGACACGAGCACGGCCGTCCGCCGCGTCGGTCGCGACGAGGAGGTCGCCCGCATCCACCGTTTCGGCGACGTCGACGGGGACCTGTCCGAGCATCGCGACCGCGACGCGGTCCTCGGTGTCCTCGGCGTTGTTACCGAGAACGATGGGTCGGTCGGTGACGACGAACGCGGTGTCGGCGTCCGCGGTCGTCCGCGTTATCTCGCCGCCGCGGAGTCCGACCACCTCGCCGGGTGCAAACGTCGCATCGGGATCGGCCTTCGGGAAGTACTCGCCGAAGTCGCCGCCGGCGCCGGTGTAGGTGACGCCGCCGGAGCCGTTGCCCTCGATAGTGCCGATGGCGTCGTCGCGTCCGTTCAGGAACGTGACGAAGTCGTTGTCCGGGCCGGGCATCTCGGTGTTCACCTTCAGTGCGAGCACGTCCGCGGACGCGTCCTGACTCTCGTTCTCGACGTACGCGATACTACTCGCGGGGTCGCGAGCCGATCCAGCCGCTGCACCCCGTACGTCCAGCACGTCGGCCTCGGGAGCCTCGTGACCCAGTCCGACACCACCGGCGGCGTCCACGAGGAACTGGTGCGCACCAGTGGACCCGAACGCCGCGTCCTCGCCGTCGGACCAGACGAACGCGCCACGGTGGGCCGCCGCGGCACGGCGACCCGCGGCGAGGCTGTACTCACCGGCGGCAACATTCGAACGTCCGCCAGGAACGGTCGCACAATCGTTCTCGGCGACGTTCGCACGTCCGCCGCCGACAGTCGAGTACGGCGCGCTGGTCTCGTCCTCGTTGTCGCTGCCGGCGACGTTGTCCGCGCCGCCGGCCACCGTCGCGAACTCGTCGAACGCGCGGTTGCCCTCGGTACTGTCGCTCGGGGGTTCGAGGAACATCGTTCCCAGCACCCCGCCGACTGACACCAGTACGTCCGTCGACCCGCCGCCGCCCACTGTCGCGCCGAGCGCGCTCGTCTCGTTCAGGAATCCGCCGCTGACGGTGGACGCCTTCCCCACAGCCTCGTTTTGCAACCCGCCGCCGACAACTGACCCGCCTCCGAACGCGCTGTTCTCGCGTCCGGCGCCGACGGTGGCGGTGTTACCGGCCTCGTTCCCCATCCCGCCGAGTACCGCAGCCGCCGGGTCGCCCGCCTCGTTGCTCGTCCCGCCGGCGATGACGGTCCACGCATCCGTCGCCTCGTTCCCCGTTCCGCCGCCGACGAACGCACCGGGGAGCAGCTTGGTCAAACTGCCCGCTCGGTTCGCTGCACCCCCGCAGACCGCGGTGTGGAGGGCTGTTGCACGATTCCCCCGGTCGCCCTCTTCGCCGCCACCGCCGCCGACGAACGAGTACTCCCCGGACGCCTCGTTGTGCCGTCCACCCGTAATCGCGGCCATCGTCGCGTTCTCCGGAATCGTGTTGTCCCGGCCGCCGGCGATGACCTGCGTCGCCTGGGGGGCGGTGTTGTCGACGCCCGAGAGTACCTCCGCGGACGCCCGTCCCGTACCGAGGTAGCCGAGCAACCCGGCAGCGCCGAGCGCCGTCAGCGCACCTCGCCGTGTGACAGCCGTCGAGGTCCCGGATTCCGCATCGTTCGAGGAGTTCTGCGCCTCTCGTCCGTCGTCGTCAGTCTCCGTATTCTCTGTCATGGCGTACCGCCACCCGTCGCCCGCCGAGTGACAGTCCGAGCGTCTTCACGACGGACGATAGTTGTCAGCATGTGATCAGCACGAACAGTATCACCTGTAGACGAACGAATAGAGACGTGATTTTGCCGACCAGTTTCTATATTTAACGGCTCGACTCACGAATTTCCTCCGTGTTTCCACGGTCGGACCGACTGAAATCGAGTAGTAGATGCTACCGAGTTCACACTCGAACGCACCCGTAGCTGGCCGGTTTCGATAGCAAGACAGTACCCTTCCGCCTCGAATCCGGCGGCGGCGTAAATCACGACGTATAGAAAGATCGATTCGCAGTCTGATTTCGACGGCCTTTGGAGTTGTAACCCGTCTTAGAACGTGGAGAATACTTAGCGATGCGAGATATCGACTTATCGGGACCAGTTTGAGAACTCCATCGCGCGAACAGCCAGTATCGAACTCGAAAGTAGCTGAACGGGTCGAATCAACACGTCTCTGAGACGGAGCCGAAAACAGATTCGAGGCGTTACGAGCCGTATTATCCGACCTCGTATACTTACAAACATAGAATTGTAATGATGCACCGACGAAACCGAGTTACGACCGTCTCGGGGCGATAAAGACGGTGAACGAGGAGTCGATGCTCGGAGCGGGGAACTATCGTATTCGCGCGGTCGAGCGCTCTCCGCTCCTTCGCGCCAACCCATCTCGCGTAACGAACTGCAACCGAGCGGCCCCGTCCACGCGTTCGCGACCCGCAGACTACTCTTCGTCTAGCACGTCGCCGACTCGCTCGCCCAACTCCTCGGCTTCGATGTAGGAGTACGATTCCCGCGTGACGCGGAGCGACCGGTGCCGGAGTACGTCCTGTGCCAACCCGCGGTCTTTGCGGTAGAGTTCGTCGCCCAGTCCCCGGCGCGCGCCGTGTGGCAACGGCGGTTTCCCGTCGACGGCTACGTCCGCGGCCTCAGCGATTCGTTCGAGGACACGTCGCACCCCTTCGGTCGTGACGGCCGGCGGTGCGATATCGTGCTCGCGCAGCACGTCGTCCACGTCGGTGTCTTCGAGGAGCGCGTTCGCTTCCGCCTCGCCCAGCGCATCGCGCGCCGCGGCGTACTTCGACGGCGCGTGGTTCGTCGGAAAGACGGGCCACTCGCCGGAAGGCGGTCGTTGGACCGCTCGCCACCGCCGGAGCGCCTCCCGCGCCTGCTTTGGAACGGAGACGTCCTCCCACTCCTGGGCTTTCCCCCACACGCGAAATGTCCACGCGTCCGTATCGAGGCGCCCCCAGGTGAGGCCCTGTCGGCCCTGCCGGTCATCCCCGCTCACCCTGAACACCTCCGCGCCGCGCACGCCCGTGTACGCGAGGACGTGTACGAGCGCACGGTCCCGGACCGCCTGCTGTGCGTCCAACCCCGCGCGTTCGATCGCTTCGTAGGCGGTATCGTCCGCATACCGGACGAGTTGCCGGCGGACGTCGCGCGACCAGAACTGCTGCGTGTGGTCCTCGTCGTCTCGCGGCAGCGGTTCGCGCGCCCGGTTTGACAGCGCCGGGTTGCGTGCGAGGTCGCCGTCGCGAACGCAGAAGCCGAGAAATCCCGAGATGACGTTGAAGTACGTCTGCGCGGAGGACGCGGAGATGCCACCCGCATCGACGCGCTGGGCGAGTCGGTCCGCGTACCGACGAAGGAGCCGTTCGCCCTCCTCGTCGAACGATTCGAAGGAATCCTTTCCGCGGCGGCGAAGCCACGTCTCGAACTGCGAGAGGACGGATTCGGCCGTCGAACGGTACTGGCCGCTCTCGCCGCCGGCGCGGAGATAGCGGTCGATCGCCGCGGCGAGTTCGCTATCGGCGTCGCCGGCGGCGGACGCTGACACCGTTTCGTCCCGGTCCGTTTCCGGGGGGTCTGATGCGGGCATCGCTTGCGTTCCCCTACGGGAGTGCGGCGCTTAAAACGAGGCGGAGATCCGGCTCGAAGGTGTTATACTATTCATATGTCCTCAGCGGCAGTAGTTAAGGTTTCTCGCAGTGTGTTTAATGGTGCCATACACGAACGGACCGCATCGGGCGCTATTCGCCATTGTGAGAGAATAATCGGTCTCTGAAGTGGCCCGAAACGTCGCCTGGCGCTCTCTACTCCTCGCCGAGAGGGTGTCTCGATACCGACGGTCCGATTCGAGGATCGAACCACTCGAACTGACAGTTGTTGACGGTGCTTAACCGGCAACCGATGAAAACAATGAACCAATACTCCGGCGCGTACCCCCCGAAGACGGGAGAGTTCCGGGTTACACGTGTTGGGCGAAGTACTCGATCGAACGCTCCAGCCCGTCGGTAAGGGGGACCTCCGGCTCCCACTGCAGTTCCTCTTTCGCCTTCGTGATGTCGGGCCGTCGAACCTGCGGGTCTTGCGGCGGGAGCGGTTCGTGCGTGACGCCGCTCTGGCTTCCGGTGAGGTCGATGATCGTCTCCGCCAGTTCGTTCACCGTTCGCTCGTCCGGGTTGCCGAGGTTGACCGGCGTCTGCAGGTCCGAGTCGATGAGCGCCAACAAGCCGTCGATGAGGTCGGAGACGTAGCAGAAACTCCGGGTCTGGGTCCCGTCGCCGTACACGGTCAGATCCTCGTTCGCCAGTGCCTGCCGGACGAACGTGGGAATGACGCGCCCGTCGTCGATACGCATCCGTGGACCGTACGTGTTGAAGATGCGTACCACGCGAACGTCGAGGTCGTGCTGCTCACGATAGGACCGCACGAGCGACTCGCCGTACCGCTTCGACTCGTCGTAACACGATCGGGGACCATACGGGTCGACGTTTCCCCGGTAACTCTCCGGTTGCGGGTTCACCTCCGGGTCGCCGTACACTTCGCTCGTCGACGTGAACAGGTACTTCGCGTCCTTCGCTTTGGCCAACCCGAGGGTCTTGTGGGTCCCGAGGGCACCGACCTTCAGCGTCTTGATCGGATTCCGGCGGTAGAAGATGGGCGAGGCGAGACTCGCGAGGTGACACACCCAATCTAACTCCCCGGCGACGTGGATGTACTCGGTCACGTCGTGTTCGTAGAACGAAAACCGGTCGTGGTAGAAGATATCCTCGAGGTTGGAGTTCTGTCCGGACACCTGATTGTCCATCGCGATGACCTCGTGACCGTCTTCGAGCAAAGATTCACACAGGTGAGAGCCGAGGAACCCCGCACCGCCCGTGACCAGTACTCTACTCATGACTGTGCTCCCAACGGCGATGTTCTACCGTCGCTTTCATCTCGCCGCCGACGTCGGGGTCCGACCCCTCCAACAGGTCGAATCTCTCCGGTCGTGTCGCCAGCCTCACCGGTTTCGTCGTCTCCATGTGTGCGTTCTATTACTTGACGTTCACTTGAACATTCCTACAACTGTATGGATACTTACCAGTTTCAGTCGGACGAATCGAATATCGATTGATATCGTTACGCGGTGAGCAGACCGTGGAGTCGTTGGGCGGGCGAGTACGTGTACTTTCCACCGCTGAGCGCCATCAATCGGATGATCGACGTCTTCGAGTGAGTGAGTCGCAGCGCCGTCGTGTAGTGCTTCCGTGCCGCGCGGTAGTCACCGACCGTGATAGCTTTCGATCCCAACGCCTGCTCCAACACCCCGTAGAACGGTTCTTTGACGCCGTACGTCTCTGCAAGATACCCGTGTTTCTGCTTCATGAGTGGCACGTCCACGTCGCGCGCGCCCTCGTAATCTAGGCTGATCTGCGCGTCGTGGTGGTGTCGCGTCACCAACGCGTCGTGCACGCCCGCGAACTCCGCGACGGTTGACGCCCGGATGTAGAACTCCCAGTCGTCTAGGTTCGTGAGCCTCCTATCGAAACCGTCCACTTCGTCGAAGATATCCGCCCGAACCATCACCGTCGAGGTGGACTTGATCGGGTTACCCGTGAGTAAGTCCTTCGTGATCTGTCCTTCCACCTCCGGTATCTCGACACTGAGTGTCTCCCCATCGGCGACTTGCCGCACGCCGGTGTAGATGACAGCCGCCCCCGACTCTCGGGCTCGTTCGACCTGCCGTTTGATCTTCTCCGGGTGCCACTCGTCGTCGTCGTCTAAGAACGCGATGTACTCGCCGCTCGCCGCACCGATACCCGTGTTCCGTGCGGCCATCGTCCCCTGATTTTCGGCGTGGCGTCGGATGATAATGTCGTCCGTCGCCACCTCCGAGCGGGCGAGAACGTCGGCGACGGACTCTTCGGAGCAGTCATCAACGACGATGTGTTCGATGTCGGCGTAGGTCTGCGCTTTGACCGATTTCACCGCGTCGACGACCCGAGCCGGTCGATTGTACGAGGGAGTTACCACAGACACTGCTGGCGAGCGACCCATACGTCTCGTCAGGCAATAGAAATATATTAATCTACTGTTGACTTATAGGAGAGATAGAGGAGATACAGACAGCTATGGCTGAGAAACCGCCGCTTTCAGTGTTCGCAAGACGCCGACGTGTGAGTGAATCAGGGTACAACGCATCCCTTCGCTTCGATATCCCGCGTACTGATTCTCTTTTTGGAATCAGTGCTCGTCCACGGTCGATAGAGAATGAGACCAGCCGGTACTGCTTTACGTTACGACAGAATCATTATAAGGTGAACCCGTATATCTCAAACAGAGATATTTCAAACAGAATAATATGAAAGTTGCATTCATCTCACCGCGCTACTACCCGAACGTCGCGGGTGGCGGCGAGGTGAGTTTAAAGCTCCTCGCGGAGGGCTTGAACGAACACGACTCGATCGAGAAGGTGAGCGTGTTCTGTTTCGACGGGTTGTCGCTCGATACGATCAACGGGGTGGCCGTCCATCGATTGGGGAACTCCTTCGAGTTGCCGGAGTACTCGAACCCGGTCTGTTACTCGAGACTCAAGGACGTGCTCTCACACTACGACTTGGTGCACTCGTACAACATGGAGTACCATCCCGCGGCGGGAGCCCTCGCGGACCACCTCTCTATTCCCGCAGTGGCCACCCTGAACTCCTATACGTATCTCCCGAAGCGGAAGATGGGGATGGAGACCACGACGAAGGAACTCCTCTACGAGAAGGTGTTCCTCCCGTTCACGGGACGGATTCTGATCAAGTACATCGAGAAGATAGACAAGTTCATCACGCTGTCCGAAGCCTCGAAGCAGATTTACGACTCCCAGCGCGATTCCTATCGGGATATCACCGTGATTCCGAACCTGATAGACACGGAGCTATCGACGTACAACGACTACTCACCTGACGGGGAGGTGACGATACTCTACGTCGGATCGCTGAAGAAGATCAAAGGCGTGCGATATCTCATCGAGGCGCTCACACACCTTCCATCCCGTTTCCGACTGCGGATCGTCGGCGACGGTCCGGAGATGGACAACCTCGTTCGGTTGGCCACCGATCGAAACCTCACCTCGCGAATCGACTTCGTCGGGTCCATTCCCTACGGACTCATCGACGAACAGTACGAACGGGCAGATATCTTCGCCCACCCGGGCGTGTGGGTCGAACCGTTCGGTCGGACCGTCGTCGAGGCGATTCAATCCGGGTTGCCCGTCGTCGCGACGGACCTCGGCGGGCCCTCGGAGATCGTTTCGGTTCCCGAACTGCTCTGTGAACCCCGAGACCCATCGGGTCTGGCGACATCGATTCAGTGGGCGAGCGAGCATCACGACGTCGTCGACGAACTGCAGCGAACGGTCGAATCGCGGTACGCACCGTCGGTCGTCGTCCCCAAAGTCGCCGACCTGTATGCGAATGCGTGCGCGGGTCGATGAGCGATTCTCTTCTATCGGTCCCTCTCCTGTCGGAAATCGATATACAAAACATCTAAGAGAGCCCAATTTAAAGTTATACGACATATGGCTCCGGACACAGCGCCTCCTCGCGTTTTGCACAGCGGGTACCATCCCGAAGTAGGAGGCGGGTACACCGACCTCCTGCTCCGGGTCGACGGACGGCGGCAGGCGATCGGCGTCGGAAACAACCCCGTAATGTTCGTCGATTCGCCCCGATGTTCAGAACGCGCTCGGATCGAACTCGATGACGCGGTATCGAACTGTCGGGTGCTCGGACCGGGCAGCGTCTCCTACACCGACCTCGCGCTGGCGCCGCTGACGGCCTCGGCCGGCATTCGGCGGATGGCTAACTTCGCGGCCGAACATCGAGTCGACGTTCTCCACGCCAACACGTTCCGCGCCGGTCTCGTCTGCGCCGTCCTCTCGCTGCTCGCCGACTACGAGTTCGTAATGCACGTCCACCATCCGGCTCTGTCGGTGCAGAATCCCAGGCTCAGGCGGTTCATATTCGGGGCGGCCGACGAGATCATCCACGTCTCCGACTACACGCGCCGACTGTTCGACGGCGACGGTAACAGCCATCGCATCATTCGGAGCCCCATCGACATCGAAAAACTGGAGAACACGCTGACGGACCCCGAACGACTGCGAACGGAGTTCGACGTCGGGGATGACCTCGTCGTCTCGCTGGTCGCGCGGATGGCACCCAACAAGGGACACCGGAACTTCCTGCGGGCCGCCGAATCGATAGCGGAGGACCACCCGGACGTCACCTTCCTGGTCGTGGGCGGCGGCGGCGACAGCTATCGGCAAGAGTTGAGAGAGGAGTTCGACGTAGAGGGTGGTAACGTCGTCTTCACCGGGTTCGTCGAGAGCATCGAATCGCTCTACGAACTCACGGATATCGTCGCCGTGCCCTCGCGCGACGACAACTTACCGAAGGTGATACAGGAAGCGCTCGTCTTCGACTGCGCCGTCGTCGCCTCCGACACCGGAGGTATTCCCGAACTCGTCGCCGACGGCGAGACGGGACTGTTAGTCCCCGAACTCGACGACGGGACCGCGCTCGCAGACGCCATCGAGAGGCTGGTGAACGACTCAGAACTACGCGAGCGACTCCGGGATGCGGGGTACGAGCGTCTCCGCGCCGAGTTCGATACGCCCGTTGTGGTGGAGGATTTCGAGGCGTTGTACGCCGAGATACTGTCGTCGTGATGTGGTCAAACCGGAACGTTCTTTTCGTTGGTCGTTCATCTTTGCTTCAATGCGCGTCTTGGTGGTCACCAGTACGAACAACGGGGGAATACTGCGCCACGCGACGCAAGTGTCCGACAAGATGGCGACCAAAACGGACAACTGCCGGATACTGCTTCCGAGCGACGGCGACTTCGAGACGGACAGTCTCCGTTCGACCGTCCGCTTCGTCCCGTCCGGTCTCCTCTCCGACACCGAGAGCGGTAGTCCACTGCTCTTGGTGTGGCAGTTCTGCGTCTACTTCGTTTACATGCTCTTTCACGTGCGGTCGTCACGTCCGGACGTGGTCTACTGCGCCGAGTGGTTCCCGTGTGCGGTGATATCCAAGGTCCTGGAACCGTTCTTCTCGCATCGCACGGCCGTCGTCGCACACGGCGCCGAAGTGGTGTTCCTCGAGGACGACAGCAAGTACAAGCGACTGATGAAGCCGGTTCAGCGACGGGTGCTCAACGCGTCGCTCGTGTTCGCGGTGAGCGAGTACACCGCAGACCAACTGCGCGACAACGGCGTTCGAGACATCACTCTCTGTTACAACGGCATCGACTTGGCCCACCGCGAGTCCGAGAACTCGGTGCAGGTAGACGACGAGAACGAGCCGGTGAGAACCGCACTCTCGGAGGCGGCCGCCCATCCGACGCTTCTGACCGTCTCTCGGCTCCAGCGGTACAAGGGACAAGACAAGGTGATCGAATGTCTCCCCCAACTCGCCGAGGAGTTTCCGGACCTGCGCTACGTCGTCGTCGGAAAGGGTGAGGACATGGAGTATATGAAGTCGGTCGCCGACGAACACGGCGTCTCAGACCGCGTCATCTTCACCGGGTTCGTCGCGGACGAACTGGTGACGCGGCTGTACGAACTGGCCGATATCTACGTGATGCCGACTCGAATACACACCAAGGGACTGGAGGGCTTCGGCATCTCTTTCCTGGAGGCGTACGCGACGAAAACGCCGGTCATCGGTCCGACCGTCGGCGGGCCGCGGTCGGCGGTCATCGACGGCGAGACGGGGCTGCTGGTGAACCCCGACAACACCGACGAAATCGAAGCTGCGATCAGAGATTTGCTGTCCGACGAAAAAAAGCGCGCTCGACTCGGCGACCGAGGGTACGAAGAGCTCCACGGACGATTCAGTTGGGACGCCGTCTCCGACCTCCTGTTAGATCGATTTACCGCCCATGCTCGATAGAAACAACGCCGACGTCGTCCTCTCCGGACTCGTCCTCTGTGTCGGCGCCGCCCTGCTTGTTTTGGGCGATGGAATCAAAATTCTCACCGTCGGAGTCAGTCTCGTTCTCATTAACGCGCTCTATATCCTAATCCGGCGCTCTGCGGCCAAAGAGCTGACTGGTACAGACAGAATCGAATATCTGAGCCTATCTGTCGACCCGCGAGTGATATATATCTGTTACGCGCTCGTGTTCTCGGCCGCGGTGCTTCGTTCTCCGCTCGTCGTCGGTACCAACTCGTATCTGTACGCGGCGCTGGTGACCGGGTTGGCGGTGCTGTTGGTGCTCTCGACGCTCTCCTCGGAGGTCCCGAGAGTGCCGCTGTTGCTTATGATAATCGCCACCGCGGTGCTGATTCGAGGGGCAATTCACTTCCAGTTCGAGACGCCGCCGGGAATCGACGCCGTCATCACGCACTATCCGGCGATTCTGATGACGTTCGAGTCACACAGCATCCAATCGCCCAGTTACTACGAGGTGTTTTTCACATCGCAACTCCGGGCGGCCCTCGGAATGTTCGTCCTCGGCGTGACGCCGAGAGACGCGGTGTATCTCACGCTGTTCTTACCGGAGGCCATCAGCGTGCTGTTCGTCTATCTCGTCGGGCGACAGTTCTCGAAACCGCTCGCGGGCGTTTCCTCGCTGTTCGTCGGCGTCGTCGCGTTCCACATCCCATACGGCGCCTACCGCATCCCGCAGTCAACGTCTATCACTCTGCTCCCTCTTCTCCTGTATCTGGTCTTCTTCTCGGAGCGGAACTGGCGGCGGTACGTCGTCCTGTTCGTGCTCTTCTTGGCGTTCTTCTTGACGCACAACGTCTCCCCGTGGATTCTGTTCGGATTCGCCGCCGTGTGGGCCGTTATCGAGTTCGTTCTGGGTCGATTCTCCTTCGACAGTCATCTCAAGAATTTCCCGATGTACCTCCTGTTCTCCTTTTCGGCGATCAAACTCTGGTACATCGTGGTCTCCGAGTACACCTACAACGTGGGACGGGTGGTCAACGTCATCTCGTTCCTCTTCGGCGCGTCCTCGTTCGGCGGTGTGCCGACCGTCTCGCGGTCGGGCGGGCCGGGCGAGTTCATCTTTCTGCTGTTCGCCTCGACGTATCTGGTCGTGGGGTGCGTCCTCGCGTTCGTGGTGTTATTCGGGGTCCACGAACTCTTGGTGGGTCGGGCCGAGAAGACTCGTTCCGCGTGGCTGTTCGCTATCGGCCTCATCTGGGGACTGTTCGGAGCCACCCTGCTGTTCGGCCCGAACGTCGGGATAGAACGGGCCTCCGGAGCGCTCGCGGTCATCATCGCACCCGTTATCGTGGTGTTCGTCAAGCACATCTACGGGAGTTCCGGGCGGTGGCGCAACGTCGCCGTCATCCTCGTGATATTCTCACTGGTGACGTTCACGAGCGTCATCCACCCGCGGGCGAACGTCGGCGACACATTCCGGACGGAGCAGGTCGCACTCACCACGGAGGAAGTCTCCGGCTTGCGGTTTTCGGAGACCTACGCGCGTGAGTACTCCACCGACGACTACACCGGAAGCTTCCGCTGGTACGTCGGCGACAACGGTCGGTTGCGAACCGAAGGCGGCGGCGAGTGGCAGTTAGACCGCATCCGGGTAGCCAATGCTACCGCGGTCCCACAGGACGTCATCTACGACTCCGCCGGGTCGAAAGTGCGGAGCAACCGCTCGTCGGTGGATTAAATATAAAAAATCAGTAGAGTTTCGATAGCGTCGATTATCGTCGATTACGACCCGTCGAGGGTCCCGAACTGCTTGTTCTGGACGTCCATGTGGATATCCACGCCGCGGTCGATGTTGGTGGAGGCGTTGTGCATTCCGAGGACGCCCGTCTGTGTGCCGCTGTCTCGGATGCGGATGTCGTCGCCCTGCGCGCCGGTCACGTAGTAGTTCTCGATTTTGAACTCGCGGTTGTTCGAGTCGAGGTAGATGCCGTGTCCCCCGGAGTTCCACGAGATGCAGTTTTGAATCAGGGCGCCGCGCGTGTTCGTCAGGTGGAAACTGTGACTCCCCTGCCCTTCGCCGCGGCAGCCGAGGAATATCGGACAGTAGCCGTTCTGGACGCGGAAGTTGACGCCGTCCACGCACGGTTCTCCCTCGACGCCGATGTAGCGTTTGTGGATGCCACCGGACATGTCGTGGATGAAATCCCCGCGAATGCGCGAGGTCATCGACTGGATGTTGAAGAACGTCCGGGAGGCGTTGCCGGCCCCCGACTCGTCCGGTGAGTAGATGGCGTGGTCGCCCGTTCCGTTGATGTAGATGGTGTGGTACATCCCGTCGTAGATATCGTTGTTGTCCGGCCCGTGGCAGATCTCGTGAATCGCGTGTCGGCCGGCGTTCTCCAGGTAGATGTTCTGGAACGCGTAGTGGCTGATCTGTTCGTTTTCGACGGTGAGTTCGATGAGATCCTGCCCGGAGCTACCGTCGCCCCGGAGCCCGAAGTTACCGTGGATGCCGCGGTCCGCGCCATCGAGTCTGAACGCGGCGTCCGACCCGGTGTATCGCGGTCGCGTCGCCCACATTCCGGAGCCCTGCAGCGAGACGTAGTCGGCTCTCAGGTGAATCGTCGTCGAGAAATCCTCGTCGGTCGGCGGCATGACGACCTTCCCGTATCCGGGGCCCGACGCGATAGCGGCGAAGGCGGCGTTGACGGTGTCGCCGAGGTCGGAGTACTCGCTCACCGGGAACGGCTCCACGTAGTTACCGCCGGACCCGTACGCGTACACGATAGAGCGGTCGGTCAGACGCTGCGATCCAGTCGTGAGCGAATCGACTCGACGGTCGACGAGCACCCACTCGCTCCCGTCACCGAGGTACACCGCACCCGAATCGGTCGCCTCGAACTTCGCTCCCGCTTTCGGTTCATACTCGCCCCTGTTCGCGTCCGCGTCTCGAACGCCGACGTCCGTGTCGAGGTTCTCGAAATTGCTGTTCAGAGGCAGGTGCCAGTCGGTCGTCCCCTTCGCCGGTTGATGGTAGCTGTGGTTGTGCGTGTTCGGCATAGTGTTCTCCGTGTTTGCGACTTCGTCCGTATCGTGACGTCGTTGCAGTCGGCTCTCCCCCTCCCCCTCACCGCGGAGTTCGAGATTCCGAACGGCGTCTCGACCAGTTCGCAGACTGTCCGGTCGCCGTCTCTGCGGCAACCGGCCAGTCACACAGTACGAAAAGAGCCTGGAGTACATTAATGTATCGATTAAAGTAATATCCAGATAAAATATTATTCCTCGAAGATCGAATGTTCTCCCGGTGGAATTAGTCGTCCGCGTCCGGCGTGACTCTACGTCTAGCCGCCGTTATCGGGAGTTGAGTGCAGAATCGAGGTTTGTTCTCTGCCGGAGCAGACTGCCGTTCAGCAGCCGTCTGCGTTGACAGTACTCGGATATCTACTGGAATCTGACATGAACGGCGGCGCTGCGAGACCGTCCGCGGTTCTCGGCTTCCCCTATTCAGCACTGATCCGACGGGGGCGTATTCGACGACCAGGACGCCGGTGTCGGTCGAAATCTCTCCGTCCGTTGTCGAAACGCTCTTGAGAACCGATGCAGATAGCCGTACGTTATCTACGGAATCTGAACTCACGCTAATGGTCCAAAAAAACAGTTTCTTGAAGTCGTCTGTCGTGATGGTCGTCGGTCGAGTGGCGATACTGGCGTTCGGACTGCTGTTCTCTCCGCTTCTCGTCCGAGTCCTGTCGAAAGAGGAGTACGGCATCTTCGCGGCGGTCATCGCCATCTTCAGCATCATGGAACTCGTCTCGAACGCCGGGCTCTTCGATTCGGTCCGCAAGCATATGGCGTCGTCGTCCGACGGACGCGACCAGACGGACATCGTCTACGCGAGCTATCTCTTGGGGTTGGTGTACGGGGTGCTCTCGTTGGTTCTCATCGTCGCCGTCGCCGTCTCGTTTCTCTCCGGGCAGCGCTCCGAACTACTCATCATCTTGGGCGTCGCGATGATCGGGAACAACATCTATCGAATCTCGCGGTCGGCGTTTCACGGGCGACAGCAGGAACAGTACGCGATATTCTTCAACGTCCTGCAGAACGCCGTGTACTTCGTCGCGGGACTGGGATTAGGCCTCTTCTTCGGCGTCTTCGGCGTCATCGTCGGAAACGTACTGTCTTTCTACGCGGCCGCCATCGTCGGGACCGTCTACGTCAATCGGCACTTCGAGAAGGTCTCACTACAGTTCGACCGGGTGAAGCACCGATTCCGGCCGCTCGCGACGTACGGCGCCACGCAGATGGTCGGGGGTGTGGCCGTCGTCATCCTCTATAAGGTCGACATCCTCCTCATCAACTACTTTCTCGGTGCGACCGAGACGGCGAGTTACCAGGCAGCCATCATCCCCGCGGAGTTCGTCTGGTTCATCCCGAGCGCGGTTCAGACCGTCGTCCTACAGAACGTGGCGACCCACTGGTCGAACGACGACGTCAAACAGATCGACCGCAATCTCACCGCGGCGGTGAAGTGGTCCGCACTCTTCTTGATCCTCGTCTGCGTCGGCCTGTTCGGTCTGGCGGAGCCGTTCATCACCCTCTATTACGGCGAGAACTACCTGGACAGCGTCGCCCCGCTCCAGATCCTACTCCTCGGCACGTTCTTCTTCGGAGTCGCGCGCATCTTCATTCCGGCGCTGCAGGCGACCGGGTGGATACGATACACCGAGTCGCTGCACGTGATCGTGTTAGTGCTGAACGTCGCGCTCAACGTAGTGATGATCCCGATGTACGGTATCACGGGCGCCGCGGTGGCCACCTCGGCGTCGTACTCGCTGGTGCTGTTCGGCGGACTCGTTATCTGGCACCGATCGGCGATGAGTTTCCGCTCGCGGAGCTTCCCGCTCCGGGCGGGTGCCACGGCCGCTCTCTTCGTAGCGGGCTACGTACCGTTGGTGTCGTGGATTCAGCTCCCCCCGCTTCCGAAACTCCTCGTCTGTCCGCCGCTCGGACTCGTGCTGTTCTTGCTGGCGGCGACTATCACCGGGGCGCTCACGAGAGAAGATTACCGGTTGGTCTGGTCGAAAGTACGCGGCGCCATCGATTCGAGGTAGCCGTCCGAACGGTCGGACGGCGGCGCTGGCTGGTTGCTCTCCAAAAATGGGCGAATCGATACGGTGGATAGACCGCGCTACGGCGTTCCGCCGAACCCCAGTTCTCCGTACGATTGGTCGCCGTACTCCGAGTCCCCCCCGGCGATGGGCGTCGTCGGTGTCGGCGTCGGCGTGGCCGTCGTCGGCGCCGGGGTCGTCGTCTCTTCGGGCGTCGGGGTCAACGTCGAGGACTCCTCCGGTTCACCCGTACCGGAGGGCTCGAAATCCGCGTCGGCCGTGACGACGAACCGGTCGAGTTTCGCTCCGTCCTCCCGCGGAGCCACCGCGAACGAGTGGGTTCCGGCGCCGAGAGACACTGTCAGCGGTTGCTCCCAGTGCCAGCCGCCGATGTCGGCGTGCCACTCCCGGGCCTCTCCGCCGTTCACGACGAGATAGAAGGAGTTGCCGTTCGACTTCGCGCCGATACGGCCCCAGACGTAGTACTCGCCGCTCTCGGGAACGGTGAACTCGTACCGTGCCCGACCTGCCTCGGGAAGTCCGCCGTAGTTGTTCCGTCCCTCGTCGGCGGTCGTGATGTACTCGCCGCCGGACGCTCCCTCGTCCGTTCGGATCTCGAAGGGAGCGAAGTTGTTCCCGTTCGCCGCGGACTCGGCTTCGATCCAGGTCTCCGAAGCCGGTTCAGGCGCTGGCGTCGGCGTCGGCGTTTCGGTTGGTGTGGGCGTTGGGGTCGGTGACGGAGTCGGCGTCGGCGTTTCGGTTGGTGTGGGCGTCGGGGTCGGTGACGGAGTCGGAGTGGGCGTTTCGGTAGGCGTCGGAGTCGGAGTGGGCGTACTGCTGGTCGTCCCGGACGCCACCGTGAACGAGTAGTCGCCGTCGCCCTCTTCGATATCGACGATCTGAGCGAAGTACGTGTCGGGTCCATCGGCCTTCGCGTACACCGACACCGGGTCGTCGCTCCCGACGTACAGTTGGTTCAGAAACATACCCTCGGAGTCTACGAGTACGACCGCGGTCACTCCCTCGGCGTTCGACCGGGTGAAGTCGACGGAGAACTCCCCCGAGTCGGTGATATCGAACGCGAACCAGTCGAGTCCGTTCGCTTCGAGCGTCGCCGAGAGAGACGTATCGACCGGAACGACCGTCGCATCGGCCCTCGTCTCGTTCGGTTCCGAGTCGACGGACGCCGCCGAGACGGCGCCTTGAACGGAGAGCAGTGCCGGACCCCCGTACCCGAAGCTCGCGACGGACGCGGATGCGCTCTGCTCACCGGAAATCGCTTGTCCGGCGCATCCGGCCATCAAGCCAGCTGCGACTCCGGAAAGCCGTAGGAACGACCGACGGCCGACCCCCGAGCCACCGAACGAATCTTCCGGTAGCTCCTCCCCCACATTACTATCCCTTTTTCCTGACATACAGGAACAAGAATACTTCTTTCGGATAAGAGATTGTCTACTATACTACTAGCATGTCAGATAGGGTGATACTATAGGGTCTGGGATCGACATCTTTTGCCTGCCGTTTTTCTAGTTAGTTTAAAATAGTGGAACCGACAAATCAAGCTCGATCGAGAGAATGCTTACAGCGCTACATTTGTAACGTGTTTATACTGGCATGCAGTCGTGGACTGAGAGAGCGTCCGGTCGGTATCCGTACTAAGAACTACTCACTCGGCGTCGTTCGCGTACGTCCGGAGGTCGGCCTCCGAGTCGATATCGCGGAGTACTCCCGGATCATCCACGTCGACGAAACGGGTTCCGTCGTGTTCCATCACGAGTTCGCGCCCTCCGCGGTCGCCGTCGACGTCCGCCAGCGCATCGAAGTGCCGACGGTCGAACAGGACGGGGTTGCCGCGCTTGCCGTCGTAGCGCGGAGCGACGATGCTTCCGTCACCGGCGCGATACGCCGCCAGCAACCGGTCCACCGTCCCCGGACGGACGAACGGCATATCGCCGAGCAGGAAGACGGCGGCCTCCCATCCGGCCTCGCGGGCGAATTCGACGCCGGTGCGGACGGACGTACTCTGTCCCTGGGAGTACGCCTCGTTGTACCTGGTGGGGAGGTCGAACGAACTCACTGCGTCGACGACGGCTTCCGATTCGTGACCCACGACCACGGCCACTTCGTCGAGCGCCGAGTCGACGGCAGTGTTCGCGGTGTGAGAGACGAGAGGGGTACCCCTCAGCGGTTCGAGAAGCTTGTTCGCCTCCCCGAAGCGCGTGCTCCGACCGGCCGCGAGGACGACGCCACCGATGGGGTCCGTGTCGCTCATGTTTCAGCGTTCGTCGCGGAGACTACTGGCTCTTTTGCCGGACGGCATCATGCATCGTCGCCCCGGTTCGGTAGATTTCGGGTGCTGAAGGGTGAACTCCGGTTGAGGCATTTCCTCCGACGAGCAGACAGCGTCGACCCCGACATATCCACTTGGCTTTAGTGACCTAAAACAAAGTAAATTAGTAGGTCCGCTCAACGTCCGTTTTCGGCAGGTACCAACCTGTTCAGGGTCGTTAGGGAGACTCATATATGAAATAGTGCTATATCAAATACTCATTGCCCAAGGCAGTGGTGCATTTCCTCTCCTCCCGGCATCGCGGTAGACCCAGAGAGCCACGTATACCAGCGTGAGCATCAACAGTACGAATCCGAAGAACGATACTGGATTGGAGACCATGGAGGGCAGCACCAATACTCACCCAAACAATATTATCTATTGCAAATTCGCAGTCAGACCGCGGTACGCACCCCAACTTATCGGATTTTTTCCTGGGGTTGACGAGTGCGGTCACCGACTCTTCGACGAGAATGTGTTTCCAGCTTCGCTATGAAACCGTATGCATTGAGAATCCCAATCTCAACTCCGGGGGCTAACCTTAGGCATCTCACCACGCACCCAACTCTCCTCAGGAATGTCGACCAGTCTACCCAGGATACACCGTATTCGATATAATTTGAACCACCTCAAATTATTTCTGTATTGAGGGTGTAGACGGAGTCATGAACGACGAACCGGCTCGAAGCTGGACCGACGACTTGTCGGCGGCCGAGCGCGTCGAAGCAGTCGCACTCACCGTCAGTGAACCTCGAACGGCCAACTGGATCGCCGCAGAGGCTGAGGTTGCTCACGAGACGGCGGCGAAGTACCTCAAACGCCTCACGGACGACGGCAAACTGAACGCGGATGCACGCGGCCAGCAGACGACATACGAGCCTGACCCGGTCGGTCAGTACCTCATTGAGGTGCGCGAGCTCTACGAAGAACACTCACCTGACGAACTCGCCGCGAGTCTCGAAGCGATGAACGAGCAGATTCGAACGTGGAAGAGAGAGTACGATGTCGAGACTCCCAACGAACTCCGTGCGAGCCTCGGGAGGATAGATGACGTCGCAGACGAGCGCGAACGTCGTCAGGCGGCCCGCGAGTGGGATCACCTTGAGACCCGCCGTCGTCTCGTCGAAGACGCGCTCCGGCTCTACGACCGCTTCCCCGGTGAGCGGCCTTCCGCTTCCGCATGAATCCAGGAGCGGAAAATCCGGCTCTCTATCGGACGCTCAAGGACGTACTCGAACGACAAGCAGAGGTCATCTCCGTCTGGTTCGAACCAGACGCAATCCAGAAACGGTATCTCGCCGCGGAGATCGACCCACAGCGAGTTGTTCCGCCGACCGGACCTGAGTCACCACAGCTCGAGGTCCATTGGAAACTGACGCCGCCCCACGACGAATTCAGAATCGACTACGCCGATCCGAATCTGGAGTTCCATTGCGGCTGGCACCAAGACGAGGATCACAACGATCTCGGCGCGGCGCACTTTCAGTACCAGACGGCTTCGATGGAGACCCCACACTACGAAGAGGCCGTGTTTGAAGCAGCGTCTCCGCCCAAACTCGTCTGGGAGTGCTGTGATGATCTCTTCAGGACCGTGATCCCCGACTATACAGCAGAGCTCTAATTCACGTCTCGGTGTAGGGAGACGTAGCTCTACTACCCCTTGGGAGGTTCATTTTGAACAGTATCAGACACGCCGTATGCATTGGGATCGCCAGTCTCAACTACTGCCCATTGAGAGGAGTTTATGTTACGGAGGGTAAAGAGCGACTGTGATTCGTGGATTCTATCGGGTTAGGTAGGAAAAAGGCGTTGCGTACGGGTCTGTTCCGAATCTTAAGTTAACAGACCAATCAATTCTGCTGGATCGCAATCGTCGGAACAGGGTCGCTGCCGCGCACGTTGACCAATTCGGTGGATGCACCGTTTATCATAACGGTCGAATCAGTCCGGTAACCGAATTCTTTTCGCGAGGACTGGCGATAACACGATCTATGCGAGTCACTGTTATCGGAGCGACCGGGCACGTCGGTACCTACCTGGTGCCGCGACTGGTGCGGGCCGGCCACGAAGTCGTCGCAGTCAGTCGGGGAGAGCGGGACCCCTATCGGGACGACGGCGCGTGGGCCGACGTCGAGTCGGTCGAACTCGACCGCGAAGCCGCCGAGGAACGCGGCGAGTTCGGCGAGGCGATCGTCNGGACGCCGTCATCGACCTGATCTGCTTCGAACCGGAGAGCGCCGAAGCGCTCGTCTCATCGCTGCGCGGGGAGGTCCAACATCTGTTGCACTGCGGGACGGTCTGGGTCCACGGACCGAGCGACGTCGTCCCCACGACCGAGGACGCCCCCCGCACGCGCCGACCGCTCGGCGAGTACGGGCGAAAGAAAGCCGAAATCGAGGCATACCTGCTCGATGAGGCGCGGCGAAACGACTTCCCGGCGACCGTCCTCCACCCCGGACACATCGTAGGTCCCNGGAGCCCCTCAATCCGGCGGGCAACTTCGACACCGAGGTGTTCTCGCGACTCGCGCGGGGTGACGAAGTCGCGCTCCCCAACTTCGGGCTCGAAACCGTCCATCACGTCCACGCCGACGACGTGGCACAGGGCTTCCAGCGTGCGCTCGAAAATTGGTCGGCGTCCGTCGGCGAGAGCTTCCACGTCGTCTCGCCGCGGGCGCTCACTCTCCGCGGCTACGCCGAGGCCGTCGCCGGGTGGTTCGGACGAGACGCCGACCTCACGTACCTACCGTTCAACGAGTGGGCCGACCGCCCCGAATACGACGACACGGACGTCGAGGCGACCGAGGAACACATCCGCTACAGCCCGAACGCGAGTATCGAGAAAGCCCGCGAGCGACTCGGATACGAACCACGGTACACCTCGCTCGAAGCGGTCCGCGAAGCGGTCGAGGCGCTGGTCGAGGCCGGCGAAATCGACTCGAACGAGTAGCGCATCCGTATCGGAGGGTTCAGACGGAGCGGTACGGCCCGACGCGAACCCACCGATAGCGGATATTCGAGTCCCGATACCGTCAGGCGCGTCAGCGACGTTCGGAGATAAAAACGTCCTCCCAATAGTATCCCGATATCGTCGATTCCAAATCCGCATTAGTGCACTGTACTCTCACACGAGCTAATCCGGAGATGAGTAATCGAAACGCGCGGTGATGCGGCGTCCTATCTGTCGTGGGTGGCGTCGAGTCGGGTGCAGGCGGTAGCGAATGGCAAGACGGAGAAAGCGGTCAACTCACCATCCGATACTCGACGGTGTAGCCGCCGAGGGCCGCCGAAGCGCAGTAGGTCGTGTGCCGCGTCACGGTCGGCCGCTACTGGACGACGTGCGCCGGCGTCTCGTCGTCGAGGTACGCTTCGAGCTGCGAGGCGATGATGCGGGGGCCGCCGAGGACCGCGTCGCGAGTCGACCCGGCGACGTGCGGAGTCAGGACGACGCCGTCGAGGTCGAACAGGGGGTGACCCTCCGGGATCGGTTCCTCCTCGAAGACGTCCAGCGCTGCGCCGGCGATACGCCCCTCGGAGACGGCGTCCACGAGCGCGTCGGTGTCGACGAGGCCGCCGCGCGCGGTGTTGACGAGGTAGCCCTCGTCGTTCATCCCCTCGAACTCCTCGCGTCCGATCATCCCCTCGGTGTCTTCCGAGAGGCGGACGTGGAGGGTGACGGCGTCGGATTCGGCGAGCAGGGTTTCGAGGTCCGTCGGTTCGGGACCGACCTCGCGAATCTCCTCGTCGTCGACGAACGGGTCGTAGACGAGGAGTTCGGGGTCGAACCCGGCGAGTCGGCGGGCCACGCCGCGGCCGATGTGGCCGAATCCGACGATACCGATAGTCGTCGTCCTGACGTCCGGCGGCAGCAGGTCCGGATCGAACACCTGGTTCCACTCGCCGCCCGAGAGTTCGGCGTGGTTGAACGGAATCTCGCGGAGTCGAGAGAGCAGCATCGAAACCGCGTAGTCCGCGACTGCGTCGCGGTTTCGCCCCGGCGCGTGGAGGACGGTCACGTCGTTGTCCGCGGCCGCCTCGAGGTCGACGTTCTCCGTGCCGCCGCGGGCCGCGGCGACGATAGAGAGGTCGGCGCTCTCGATGAGTTCGCGGGACACCGGAGCTTTGTGGACGACGAGCACGTCGGCGTTGTCGAGGTTCGCGGCGATGGCGTCCGCGTCGTAGCTCCCCGGGCCGCGCGACTCCATGTCCATCGTGACGCTGCGGAACTCGGCCGGCGACGAGTCGCCCATCCAGTCCATGCGTTCGAAGCTCACCCCGCGACTCTCCAACGTCCCGAGGGCTTCGTGCATGTACTCGCTCGGCTGCTGCGGGTCGCCGCAAAGTAACACCTTCATCGGCTCACCGTTCCTGTGCTAGCGACTTGAGCGTTTCCCACGGCGGTTCCATCGCGTCGGCTACCTGCGCGAACGCGTCGGAAACCGCCCGGTAGCGCTCCTCCGTCTCGGGGTCGGGGTCGTAGCGAACGGCGGTTCCGACGGCGCGGTCCACCGCCGCCTCGACGGTCGGGTAGACGCCGGCGGCGACGCCGCCGCAGAGCGCCGCGCCGAGCGCCCCCGTCTCGCGTTCGGTCGGCACCGTCACCGGCAGCGTCGAGACGTCGGCGAACATCTGCGCCCACGCCTCGCTCTGCGCCCCGCCGCCGGTCAGCCGAATCGCGTCCACGTCCGCCGTGATGGACCGCAGCGCGCCCGTCTGGCTGATAGCGATACCCTCGTAGACCGCACGGAGCATGTGCGCCTTGGTGTGTTCGAGACGGAGTCCGTAGAACCCGCCCGAACTGTTCGGGTGGTCGGTCGACCCCTTGAGGAACGGGTGGAACACCAGCCCGTCGGCGCCGGGGGACACACCCGACACCGCCTCCTCGTAGACGACGTACGGCGAGACGCCGCGCTCCTCGGCCTCCCGCCGCCAGTCGGCCCCGCAGTTCTCGACGAACCACTCGACGGAGGCCGCGCCGGACCGAAGACCCTCGTACCGGAGCCACCGGTTCAGGTACCGTCGCGGCAGGCCCGACTCGCCGTCTTCGGGCGCGTCGAGAACGGCGACGCTCTGCCCCCAAGTGCCGAGGATGAGCAGTCCGTCGCCGGGTTCGACGACGCCCGCGCCCAGCGTGCAGGCGGCGACGTCGTGGAGTCCCGCGGCGACCGGGGTACCCTCCGGGAGCCCGGTTCGCGCCGCGGCCGCGGCGGTCACCGTTCCGCAGGGTTCGGTGCTCGGGACGACCGGCGGAAGCGCGTCGAACGCGTCCTCGATATCGAGCATGGAGAACACCCGCTCGTCGTACTCGGGCGTCGGCCCGTAGAACACGCTCGCCTCCGAGGGGTCCGTGGAGCGCTCGCCCGTGAGTCGGTGGGTGAGCACGTCCTTGGAGAACAGCACCGTCTCCAGTCGGTCGTACGTGTCTCGGTCGTGCTCGCGGAGCCACACGAGGAGGCTCAGCGGATCGGCGCCGAACGGCTCCCACCCGAGTCGACCGGCGACCGTCTCGAGGACGTCCGAGCGAGCCGTCGCGAGCGTATCGAGCGCGCGGCTGTCGGTGGATTTGATGCCGCAGACCGGCGCTCCGTCGGCGTCCAGTCCGTAGAGTCCGTGGCCGTGGCCGGCGACGCCGACCCCGGCGACGGCGTCGGTCGGAACGGCGTCTCGCTCGGTGACCGCGGCGGTCGCTTCGCAGACGACGTCCCACAGTCGGTCGTGGTCCTGTTCGTCGCGCCCGGGCGCCGTCTCGACTGTCGGCGTCGCCCGCGACGCGCTCGCGAGTTCCCCGCCGGCGCCGTCGAACGCCGTCACCGTGACGTTCGTGAGTCCGGCGTCGACGCCGACGAGCACGTTCTCGGGCCCGTTCATTGGCCGGGGTGTATCGTCTCGCCGGCGCTCCCGGTCAGTTCGCAGAGGTCCCCCATCACCGAGGCGATGCGGTCGCGGACGGCCCCCGACACGGCGTGCGGGTGGAAGAACGTCTTGTCCGGTTCCCAGTCGCTGTCGGCGAAGAATCCGGCTCGGTCGTTCTCGACGCCGGCGGGCGGTCGAACCGCGTCGACGTGTTCGTGATAGAAGTCCGCGGTCGTGCGCGCGAACTCGTACTGGTACCGGGTGTTCTTGTTGAACTTGCAGACCCCGGCGTCGAGCAGTTCCGCGATTCGCTCGTCCGGGAGCCCCGAGGCGCCGTGGACGACCAGCGGCGTCTCGTGACCGGCGTCGCGGAGGGCGCCGTCGATGTCGGCGGCGAGGTCGGGTCGGACGTCCAGGTCGCGGCCGGAAGCGACGCCGTGTTGCGTGCCGATGGACACGGCGAGCAGGTCGCAGCCGGTCCGGTCGACGAACTCGACGGCGTCCGCCGGGTCAGTGTAGAACGCCTCGTCGCCGGGGGTCTCGGTGGTCCCCTCGACGCCCGCGATGCGCCCGAGTTCGGCCTCGACGAGGACGTCGTCGCCGACTCGGTCGACGGCCTCGGCCGTCAGTTCGACGTTCCGCTCGAACGGCTCCGCCGACGCGTCGACCATCACCGAGTCGGGGACGCCGGAGTCGACCGCGGCCTCCAGGAAGCCGAAGCTATCGGGGAGGTGGACGTGGTCGACGTTGCAGAACGCTTCGACGCCGTGACGCTCGGCGAGCGTACCGAGACAAGCGCCGAAGACGTCGAGACCGACCGCGGGGTCGCCGTCGCCGAAGAAGGCCGCCTCCTCTCTGCCGAGTTGCACGACCAGATCCGAGTCGACGCTCGCGCTCCCCCGCAGGAGTCCGACGAGGACGTCGAAGTGAGTCACGTTGCTCGCGAAGAAGCCGTAGCTCCCCGCCCTGGCGCGCTCGTAGCACTCAGCCAGCGTGGCAGTTGTGTTGTGCGGCATACCGGCCGTACGACGCCGGCCGGGATTATAGTTACTACCTGAATCAAGGAGAGAGTCCCGCCGTTCACGGCGGGCGTGAATCCGACAACTGCGGAACAACCGCCGACGACACTCAGTCCGGGGTATCCAAGTCGTCGGCCGCGTGGATTAACATCCCGCGCCACGTCAGGCCGTGTTCGTTTTTCACGCGCTTGATGCGCTCGTACTGTTCGTCGTCAGGGACTTCGATGTTCACGTGGTTCGACACACAGTCTACGATAATCCGTAGGATTATGTTAGTTCCGCTCGAATCAGTAGTTGATGAAGCGGACCAACTCGTTCGACGTGGTTCCTCAGTCCGAGGAGGACGAGGAGTTGCTTCGACGCCTGTTGGACGCTTCTGCCGCACTCTGGAACGAAATCAACTACGAGCGCCGCGAGAACTTCGCCGACCCAGACGGAGACGTGTGGGACATCAGCGAGTATCGCGGACGCTACGGCGGCACGCTCGGGGCGTCAACCGTTCAGCAAATCGAACGGAAGAACCGCGAAGCGTGGCGGTCGTTCTTCGCACTCCAACAGAAGGGCGAAGCCAACGGCAAGCCCGGATACTGGGGCAACGAGCAGAAGGGCCGCGAACTTCGGACGTAGATTCGGAACACGTCGTACACTGTCGAGTGGGGCGAATACTCCCGGCTCGAAATCCTCGTCGGCCAAGACCTGAAAGACGAGTACGGGCTTGGATACCAAGAGCGCCTCCGACTCGAAGTCCGGGGCGACCCCAACTGGAAAGAGTACGACAAGCAGGCCCGGTTAGAGTTGTTCTGGGACGAGAATGCACAGACATTCAGGGCCTTTCAGCCAGTCACAATCGACAATTCTCGACTGGCACACCCACTGGCGGACGAAACCGCCGCGCTGGATATCGGTGCGAACAATCTCGTCGCCTGCACGACCACGACCGGCACGCAACTGCTGTACGAGGGGCGCGACCTGTTCGAGCGGTTCCGCGAGACCACTCACGAGATAGCGCGCCTCCAGTCGAAACTCCGCGAGGGTCGGTACTCCTCGAATCGGATTCGGCACCTGTACCGGCAACGGACGAAACGCCGCGACCACGCCCAAGACGCACTCGCCCGCGACCTCATCGAACGGTTGCACAGCGAGGGCGTTTCGACGGTGTACGTCGGGGCGCTCGGCGACGTGCTGGAAACGTCGTGGTCGGTCGAAGCGAACGCCAAGACACACAACTTCTGGGCGTTCGGACGGTTCGTGAAACGTCTCGCGTGTACGGCCGAAGAGTACGGCATGGCCGTAGAGGCGCGCACCGAGGCGTGGACCTCTCAAGAGTGCCCCCGATGCGGTTCAACGACGGATACAGTCCGGCATCAGGACACGCTGACGTGTTCGTGCGGGTTCGAGGGACACGCGGACCTCACGGCTTCGCGGACGTTCCTGTTGCGGCAACTCGACGACACACAACTCAGGCTGATGGCACAGCCCGTGCGATTCGAGTGGGACGACCACGATTGGTCGGAGACATCACACTCTCACCGTCCCAAAGAAGTGCGCACAAACCCGCAAGTTGCCTCCGTGGGTCGGTAGACGATACCCCCAGCGCGAGGAAACCCCGGCGTTCACGCCGGGGAGGATGTCATTCACACCCCCGTCACCGGGTCGCGCGGTGGCCGTATCGGAGCGCAGTCTCAGGGAATCGGTCGAACGAAGGTCGAAACGTACCAAGTCTTTATGCTCCGTACGGTGCCTAGAGGAGGTATGTACGAGACAATACTCGTTCCGGTGGACGAAAGCGAACTGTCGAAGCGGGTCGTCGAACAGGCGCTCACGATCGCCGAGCGGTTCGATAGCACGGTGCACGCGATGCACGTCGTCGACGACCGAGGGGCGAGTCACCTCTCGAAGTCGGTGAACGAACTCGCTCAGGACGCGGACGAACGGCGGGAGATAGACGAACGGAGAGAAGAGGCGGGCAACGAACTCACCGAACGCGTCGCAGCGCAGGCCGACGAACGCGGGATACCGGTCGAACAGGTCGTTCTCGTCGGCGACCCGGCGGAGGCGATCACCGACTACGCGGCCGAGGAGGACGTCGACCTCATCGTCCTCGGCGCGAAGGGACGGAGCGCGGTCGGGAAATTCCTGCTCGGCGACGTCGCCGGGAAAGTCGCGCGGCACGCACGCACGCAGGTGCTGTTGGTGCGGTCCGACGAAGCCTGAGAACGGATACAACAAATATTATAATGGTTTAGTTCGTCGGCCGATTCGAGACATGGTATTGTCGAATCCGCTCATCCCGCTGGCGATAGGGGTACTGCTGGTCGTGTTCTTACTCGTGTATCTGAACCTCCCGCCGTTCGTGGGATTGATCATCGCCGCGTTGGGCGTCGCCGTCATTTCGGCGGGCGTTCCGATAAACGAGGTTCCGGCTCAGGTGGCACAGGCGTTCGGAGAGACGCTCATCGGCGTCGGTATCCCCATCCTGATGGCCGCGATAATCGGCAAAACGCTCATGGAGAGCGGGGCGGCGGCTCGCATCGTCCGCGCCGCGCTGTCGGTCACCGGACAGGAACGGTCGGAGTACGCCATCCTCTCGAGCAGCTATCTGCTCTCGGTCCCGGTGTTCTTCGACAACGTGTTCTACCTGCTCGCCCCGCTCGGTCGAGCGATGAAGCAACGGACCGGCGTGAAGTTCTCCCTCTACATGACGGCGCTCTGCGCGGGCGCCCTCGCGACGCACACGCTGGTGCCGCCGACCCCCGGTCCGCTCGCCGTCGCGAACTCCCTGAACGTGAATCTGGGACTCGCCATCCTCGTCGGCGGAGCGGTCGCGCTCCCGACGTCGCTGCTCGGCGGAATCGTCTACGGGAAAGCGCTGAACAACCGCGAGGAGTTCCCGCTCCGCGAGTCGATGGGAGTGTCGTCCGAGGAGATCGACGAGGAGATGGCCGCCTCGGGGACGGGTCCGGGACTCGTCGAATCGCTGACTCCCATCGTCCTTCCGCTCGTCCTCATCGGGTCGAACACCATCGCGGCCGCGCTGTACGCGGAGGGGACGACGATTCGTACCGCCACGGCGTTCGTGGGCGACGCGACGCTCGCGCTGACGGCCGCCGCGATGTTCTCGACGTACACCTACTACCGTCTGGAAGTTCAGGACCTCGACGTGCTCAACGAGGAGTTGACGGGTGCGATCAAGAGCGGCGGGAACATTATCGCGATCACCGCCGCCGGCGGCGCGTTCGGCGCGATGCTCAACACGACCGGCGTCGGCGAGTACGTCGCGGGTATCGTCACCGGTCTCGGCTTCTCGCTGCTCGTCGCGGGATGGCTCATCGCCGCCCTAATGCGCGTCGCTCAGGGTTCCGCCACCGTCGCGCTGCTGACGGGTGCGGAAATCATGGCACCGCTCACGGGCGATCTCTCCGTTAGCGCGGTCTACCTGATGCTGGCCATCGGTGCCGGCGGCATGATCGCCCCCTGGTTCAACGACAGCGGCTTCTGGATCGTCTCGGAGGTCGGCGGGCTGACGCAGACCGAGACGTTCAAGACTTACTCCGCGAGCGCGACCATCATGTCGGTCACGGGCCTGCTGCTGATTCTCCTCCTCTCCTCCGTCGTCCCCCTCACGTAATCCGTACCGGCGACGAGCGGTCGTCGCCTTCGCGCCGTCCCTCACGTTTCTGCTCGGGCGGTGGACGGGGAAGATTCGGGTCGACGATGGTCGAGCGGGGGTGCGTCCTCTTCGTGCCTTCCGATCCGGTCTCCGCTCGATAACACCCGTCGGTTCAGTTTTGCTCGCGTCACGATATATTCTACCAGTATCAGGCAAAATCAAGGGGCGAGAAAAATAGAAATTCCGGTCGGAATCGGAAGCGAGGTCGCACCGACGGGGCGCACGCTCCCGTCCGCTCTAGTCTGAACCCTCGAACGCCGCGGCAGTTACACGCGTACTGTTGTAACGAACGCGAGCGGGGCGGATCTCTGCAGAAGTGGGTTTAATTCGCACTGATTCTGCGTGGAAACGTGCACGGGCGGGGAAGCGAACGGCGGTCGTACTCGGGTCGCAAAGATATATCTCCGGCGAGTCCGACCCTCTCGCATGCTCCCGAAACGACGACGACAGAAGATCCTCGACCTGATCAACGATCGAAACGGCTGTTCGGTGGACGAGTTAGCCGACGAACTCGGCGTCTCCGGCGCGACGATTCGACGGGACCTCGGCGACCTCGAAGAGCGGAGCCTCGTCGAGCGGACGCACGGGGGCGCGACGCCGCCCGTGAGTCACGGAAAACCGTACGAGACGCGGAAGGTGTACAACGTCGACCAAAAGCGGTCCATCGCCGAACGGGCGGTCGAAGAGGTGCGCGAAAAGCAGGTCGTCTCCTTCGACAGCGGTTCGACGCTAATCGAAATCGCGAAGCGAGTCCCGGTGGAGGCGTCGATGACGCCGATCACTCGGATGCCCTCCGTCGCGCACGAACTGGCCGAAGTCGGACACGAGGTGTATCTCACCGGCGGGACGTACCGGACGGAGAGCCACTCGTGCGTGGGGCCGTGGGCGGACGAGCGCGTCCAACAGATGAACGCGGACTTGCTGTTTCTCGGAACCGACGGCGTCGACGAAGCGGGACTCACGGCCCGGGCGATGGAGCAGAGTCAGACCAAGCGCGCGCTGATCGACAACGCGGAGCGCGTCGTACTGGTCGCCGACCACTCGAAGTTCGGCGATAGCCACGCGTTTCAGTTCGCCTCCCACTCGTCGGTCGACCTGCTCGTCACAGACGGAGCCGTTCCCTCCGCGGTCCGAGACGGACTCGACTCCGCCGGGGTAGAAATCGTCGAACATACCTACCGGGATTGACCGACGCCCTTCTCGGGGGGGTCGGCGACGGGACGCCGACGGTCGACGGGGCTCACAGTCGGTGAGAGCTTAGTCGTTTAGTTATAGTAAACAGGTTTATCTCTCGGAGGCCGCTAACGCGCACATCATGGAGAAAGCGAACAATCCGGTCAAGGCGGTGGAGACGACCGTTCGGATCGTAGAGGCGCTCAAACGGCTGGACGGTGCGACGGTAACGGAACTCGCCGACCACCTCGACCTCACGAAGGGAACCGCCCACAACCACGTGAGCACGCTCGAACAGCACCGATTCGTCGTCAAAGAGGAGGGGCGATACGAATTGAGCCTTCGGTTTCTCATCTTCGGCGAGTACGTGCGGAACGAGGATATACTCTATCAGGTCGGCGAACCCGAGATCAGAGAACTGGTCGAGGAGACGGGCGAAATCGTCCACCTCTCGACCGAACAACACGGTCTGAGCATGAAGCTCTGTAAACTCCTCGGCGAAGATGCGGTCGGGGAGCGGTTCCACGCCGTCAAGCTTCAGCGTCCCGACTACCTTCACTACACGGCCACGGGCAAGGCCATCCTCGCCTTTCTCCCGCGGTCCAGGGTGGAGCGTATCGTCGACGAGTACGGCCTCGCCGAACTGACCGACAACACCATCACCGACCGCGCCGCCCTGTTCGACGAGCTCGAGGCGACACGGGAACGCGGATACTCGCTCAACGACCAGGAGGAAGTCGAAGGCATCCGCGCCGTCGGTGCGCCGGTGCGCGACGGAACCGGGCGCGTTCTCGGTGCCGTGAGCGTCTCCGGGCCGGTCAGCCGCATGCGGGAAGAACGATTCCGCGACGCTCTCCCGGAGAAGGTGACGAACACGACCAGCGTGATAGAGGCCAACATCAACCTGACCGAGAGCATCGATCGGTCCGGCGTCGAGTGAGCCGTCGCGTTTAGTATCACCAAACGCAGAATCCTCCGACCGTACCCGTGCATCTCACCGACGATTCGGCGGTTCCGAGGCGGTGTGAACGGGTCCCGGCCCTTCGACGGACGAGACGCTCGAACGAACGGGCGGCGACCGACTGTACGTTACACCCCTAACTCTGTAATTCCCAACCGGGAGCCGGTCAACTGTCGTTTAGTGTCGCTAAACGGTCTGAGCGATCCGTCGGTCGGTCGTTCCGACCGGATCGTCACAAACGTTTATGCCCGAGAGCGGTGAGTGAACGACCATGCACTCCGTGATAGTCGTCGCCGACGACCTCACCGGCGCGATGGACACGTCGCAGGGGTTCGCGGCCCGCGGCTACGAGACGGCCGTCGTCGCCGACCCAGAGGCCGAGATGGACGCGGTAGAGGAAGAGACAACGGTGCTCGGCGTCAACACCGACACCCGCTACGACGATGAGGACGACGCGGCGAACACCGTCTCGGACGCGGTCGGGGCCGCTTCGGCGCGGACCGTCTACAAGAAGGTTGACTCGACGCTGCGCGGCAACTTCGCCGCGGAGGTGGACGCCGCACTCGACGCGGCGGGGTCGGAGTTGGCGCTCGTCGCGCCCGCGTTCCCCTCCATCGGCCGGACGACGGAGGACGGCGTCCACTACGTCGACGGGACGCCGGTCGCGGAGACCGAGTACGGCGACGACGAGAAGGGACCCGCCTCCTCGTCGATACGCGACCTGTTCGCGTCGGTCGACCGACCGGTCGAGATAGTGTCGCACGCGGCGCTCGGTTCGGGGGACGGCGGAATCGCGGCCGCGGTCGAGCGATACGACCGGGCGCCGGTCGTCGTCTGCGACGCCGTCGAGGACGAGCACTTGGCGAACATCGCGGCGGCGGCGGACGACTTCGACGCGCTGTACGTCGGGAGCGGCGGTCTCGCCGAACACGTTCGGGTCCGCGGTGCGGATCCCGGAGCACGGTCCCGGTCGCCGCCCCCGTGTTCGACCGGAGCGGCGTTCGGCGTCGTCGGGAGCGTCAGCGCGACGACGCTCGCGCAACTCGAACACGTACCCGAGGAGGCGGTCGTCCCCGTCGACGGACCGGCCCTGGTCGCGGGCGAGGAACCGGACGCCGCCGTCGAACGGGCCCTCCGTCGGTTGCGCGAGGGTCGTCCCGCGGTCCTGACCGCGGCGACCGACGACGAAGCCGTCGAGCGCACGCACGCCGCCGGACGGGAGGCGGGCCTCCCGTCCGCGGCGGTCCGCGACCGGGTGGCGAACGGTCTCGCGTCCGCCGCGACGGCCGTTCTCGACGAGGAGGTTCCCTCGGGACTGCTTCTGACCGGCGGCGATATCGCGGTGGCGGTGATTCGGGGTCTCGACGCGACGACCGTTCGGCTGACCGGCGAGGAAGTCGAAGCGGGCATCCCCGTCGGGACGTTCGTCGACGGGAGAACCGCCGGGGTACCGTTGGTCACGAAGGCCGGCGGGTTCGGCTCCGAAGAGGCAATCGTTAATTGTCTGGCCGTGTTCTCAGGGGACGATGCGTAGTCACGAGCCCCTGATCGGTATCACGATGGGCGACCCCGGCGGCGTCGGGCCCGAGGTGATCGTCAAGGCGTATCCGGAACTGTGCGAGATCGCTCGACCCCTCGTCATCGGCGACGCGGACGTCATCGCGGCCGCGGTCGACGTCTGCGACGCGGACCTCGCGGTCGAAGCCGTCGAGTCCGTCGCGGACGCGACGTTCGACCGCGGTCGGATTCCCGTTTTGGACCTCGGTCTGATCGACGAACTCGTTCGCGGCGAGGTCCGAGAGGCGTACGGCGCCGCGAGCCTGAAGTACGTCGAACGGGCCATCGAACTCGCGGTGGCGGGGGAGATAGACGCCATCACGACCGCGCCCATCAACAAGCAGTCGACCAAACTCGCGGGCAGCGACTACGCCGGTCACACCGGGATGCTCGCCGATTACACCGACACGGAGAACTACTCGATGATGCTCGTCGAGGACGATCTCCGGGTGACGCACGTGAGCACGCACGTCCCGCTTCGGGAGGCCTGCGACCTGGTGACCACCGAGAGCGTCCTGGAGACGATTCGCCTCACGGACGAGGCGCTTCGTGACCTCGGCGTCGACTCGCCGTCGGTCGGGGTCGCGGGGTTGAACCCGCACGCCAGCGACGGCGGACTGCTCGGCGACGAGGACGACGCGGAGATTCGACCGGCGGTCGAACGCGCCCGCGAGGAGGACATCGACGCGGTGGGTCCCGAATCGCCGGACACCGTCTACGTCCGCGCCGCCCGCGGCGAGTTCGACTGCGTCGTCTCCATGTACCACGACCAGGGGCACATCCCCATCAAAATGCTCGGGTTCGCCGGCGGCGACGCCGTCTCCGGCGTCAACGTTACCATCGGCCTCCCCATCGTGCGAACGAGCGTCGACCACGGCACCGCCTTCGACATCGCCGGACAAGGTATCGCCTCCGAGCGCAGCCTCATCGACGCCGTCAGGGTGGCCGTCGACATGGCAATCGATGACTGAGAACATCGAACGGTCGACTTCCGGTTTCCTGGCCTGAGAGAGTTCGACACCCGTGTTAGCTAAAGTAAGACTTCATTTGCACGAGCGGCTCTCAGATACACCAAACTGATTTTATATAGGTTGGAACGTTTTCGCACGAGGCGAATGTACTTCGACTGTATCGACCCGTAAAATCCACATCGGAATGTATAGATCTATAACTCGGTGATGTGGTTCTGTCTCGAGGCAGAGTTACATCATCTTCAAATATATCGGCTTATCGAACGCTACCAGGGTCGGTTTGGGAGATTCGAGTTCGATAGCGTCGTATCCGTAAGCAGGAACGCTCGTTTCGGATTCGCTTCCGAGCGGTCGCTACCGAGTCGAACCGGCTCCCTCCACGTCGTCTCGCCGGAACCGCTGACCGAGTTCGGCGTAGTGGCGGTGCGTCTCTCCGATCTGTTCGATCTGTTCGTCCGTCAACGGGCGCGTTTCGGCGGGGACGCCGTAGGCCATGTGGCCCTCGGGAATCCGCTGGTCCTGCCGGACGACGGCGTTGGCGGCGACGATGGCGTTCGACTCCACGACGGCGCCGCCCATCACCGAACTACCCATGCCGACCAGCGAGTGGTCGGCCACCTCGGCGAAGTCGACGACGGCGCCGTGACCGACGGTCACCTCATCGCCCAGCGTCGCCCCGTGGAGCATCGTGAACTCCTGCACGTTCGTTTCGCGTCCGACCTCGACGGGCCCCTCGTCGCCCCGCATGCAGACGAACGGCCAGACGCTCGCCTTCGCGTCGATATCGACGTCGCCGACGAGGTACGCCATCTCCGAGACGAACGCGCTGTCTTCGATTACGGGCGCGGCGCCCGCGAACTCGTGTCGCATGGTGACGGGTCTCGCGCCGACGACTAAAGCCTACTCCTCGTCCGGAATCGACTCGATGAGCGCGGCGACCGCTTGCGCGCCGCGTTCGGGCGTGTCGAACGTCGGGATACCCGCCGCCTCCATCTGTCGCCGTTCGTCCTCGAAGGCGTGGGCGGGACCGGCCACGGTGAACAGGACGGGTTTGTCCACCTCCTCGGCGAGCGTCGCCAGTTCCTCGACGGGGTATCCCAGCGAGTCCTCGTATATCTCGTACACCGAGACGATGTCGACGTTGTCGTCGCGGGCGACGATGTCGACGACCCGTCCGAACTCCGGCATCGGACGGCCGGTGTCCACCGGGTTCTCCTCGTAGGTGATGCCGGGGAGCACCTCGTCCAGTCGCTCCCGCGTCTCGGCCGTCAACTCCGGGAAGTTCGCGCCGACGCCGTCGAGGTGGTCGGCGACGATGATTCCCGGCCCCGCCTGCGCCGTCACGAGGCCGACGTTCGGGCCGTCCGGCGTCGGCGAGTCGGCCAGCGCCCGCCCGGCGTCGACGAGTGCCGTCGTCGAGTCGACGGACACGACGCCGGCGCGGTCGAACGCCTCCTCGTAGAGTTCGTTCTTCTGGGCGGGCGCCGCGGTGTGCGCCCGCACGAACTCCGACACCTCGTTCTCGCCGACTTTGAACGCCGCGACGGGCGTGTCGGCCTCTCGACAGGCCTCGAACAGTTCCTCGGCGTCGTCGGTTCCCTCCACGTGCAGGACTATCGAATCGGTCTTCGGGTCGGCGTCGAGTTCCGGAATCACGTCGGAGAACTCGGTGTTCACGCGGTTACCGAGGCCGAACATCGCCGAGATGCCGTAGCCCTCTCGCGTGAGGTGAAACGACGCCGTGATGGCGACGCCGGCGCTCTGCGCGACGATACCGACGTTACCGGCGCCCACGTCGCGGATTCGTGGGACGAACGACCCGTACAGGTTCCGGTGGGGAAGGGCGTACCCCGCCGTGTTCGGTCCGAGCACCGTGATGTCGTACTCGGCGGCGACGTCCGCGACGGCGTCCTGCAGTTCGCGCCCCTCGCCGCCCATCTCGGCGAACCCGCCGGCGAAGATGACGGCGGCGCCGATACCCGCCTCGCCGCACTCTTCGAGCACCTCCGGTTGTAGGTGTCGCGGGACGCAGAGGAGGGCCACGTCGGCGTCCGCCTCGGCGACGGAGTCGACGAACTCGTAGCCGTAGACGGTGCCGGAACTCGACGGGTTCACGGGGTACACCTCCGTGTCGGCCGCCTCAACGTTGGACATCGCGTCGTTCCCGAGTTTACCGGGCGTCGCCGACGCGCCGACGACGGCGATACCCTCCGGTTCGAAGAAATCGGACAGGCTCATGCGGAGACGTACCCGGTCGTTCCCAATAAACGCTCCTGTCTCTCGACGCTCTCGCCGGTGCCGTCACTCGCCGTGTTCAAGGTACCGCCGCCCCTCCTCGGTCTCCGCGAGGATGTCGTCGAAGATGGCCGCTTCGGTTCGAAATTTGTGGACGCTGTGGAGCATCGTGTTGTGGAACTCGCCGATCAGGTCGCCGTGGGTCTTGAAGAACTCGTGAACCCACCGCTCCATCCGGTCGTCACTCCGAAACTGGATGACGACGTGCCAGTGGTAGTTGCTGTCGGCGGTGAAGAACATGAGGACGTGCGGATCTTCGACCAACGCCTCGTAGCAGTCGCGCCAGTGCTCGTCGAACTCGGGGAAGTTGAACGCGATGCGGAACAGGTAGTGGCGGAACAGTTCGCGGTTCGGGAGGACGATTTCGCGGAACACCTCCTCGTCGGCCATCGCGCGGAGAATCTCGTTGACGCGGTTGTGCGACAGCGAGATGCCGTACTCGATTTCGAGTATCCGGCTGAGTTCGCGGGTCGACACCGTCGGGTAGTCCACCCGCGCCTTGAGAATCGCGATGTCGCGCGGGGAGACGTCGAGCGAGTCGTCGTCGGTCATGCTCCCCCGTTCACCGACTCGTCACAAAAAGCCTCGGCAGCGGTGGCGGCGACGACGGCGTCTGTCCGCCGTCAGTCGAACCGGTCGGGGAGCGCCTGCGCCAGCAGTTCCGCCGGCGTCGGCGGTCCCTCGCGGTCCCCATCGGTACCGGCGAGCGAACTGTCGGCGGGGACGGGGTCGACTCGGCTGTCGCCCAACTGCGTCCGACAGGACGTCCCCGGCGCCGTGACGACGCGGGCGTCGCTCTCCTCGATTTGCTCGACGAGGATGTCCGCGATGGAGCGACTCAGCGAGTAGTGCTCGGCCTCGTAGCCGAACGTGCCCGCCATCCCGCAGCATCCCGAGTCGAGGGGGTCCACCTCGTATCCCGCCCGTCGAAGGGCGCCGACGGCGTGGTGGTCCTTCTTCTCGGCCTTCTGGTGGCAGTGGCCGTGGTAGGCGACCGACTCCGCCGGCGCTGCCCACTCGACATCGTCGACGAGACGGAACGTATCGAGGTACTCACAGAGGCCGTAGGCGTTCGCCGCCACCGTCTCGACGGCCGCCTCCGAACTCAGGTCGAGCGCGTCCGACTGGAACATCACCGCGTCGGAGGGTTCGGCGAGGACCACGTCCCAGCCCTCGCGGACGTAGGGTGCAAGCGCCGCCGCGTTGGCCTCCACCCGGTCTCGGGCGCGGTCGACGAATCCCTTCGACAGCGCCGGCCGGCCGCTGTCGGTCCTGTCCGCCACGTCGACGGCGACGCCCGCGGCTTCGAGGACGCGGACCGCCGCCTTCCCCACCTCGGGGTGCGCGTAGTTCGTGTACGTGTCCGCGAAGAGGACGGCCTTTCGCTCGTCGTCGGAGCCGACGCCGCCCCCGCCGCGCGCCGTCCGCGCCTCAGCCGCGCGTTCTCGGGAGTCGAACGGGCCGCCGCGCTCCTCGAACCACGCGGTCAGCGTCTCCCGCCGGAACTCCGGGAGGTCCCGTTCGCGGGCGATGCCGACCAGTTCCTCCCCGAGTCGGTCCGCACCGGGCAGCGACTGCGCGAGGTTCGAGACGGGAGCGAGTGCGCTCCCGACCGACGCCAGCGTGTCGAACTCGGCGAACAGCCTGTCGCGGAGGCTCGCGCCGTGTTTCTGATGTCGCTCGTGCATCACCTCGGTCTTCAGTTTCGCCACGTCGACGCCGCTGGGGCAGTCGTTCTTGCAGCCCTTACAGCCGATACAGAGGTCGAGCACCTCCTCGGCGAACTCGTCGTCGGTCGGGTCGTCCGGCAGGTCGCCGCTGACGGCCTGCCGGAGCAGGTTCGCGCGCCCGCGCGTTGACGTTATCTCCTCGTCGGCGGCGCGGTAGGTGGGACACATCACTCCGCCCGTCGTCTCCTGAGAGCCGCGGCAGCCGCCGCAGCCGTGACAGAGTTCGACCATCCCCTGCATGCCGTTCTCGTTCTCCCAGTTCAGCGACGGCTCGAACCCGAGGTCGTAGTCGTACTCGTCGTCGTACCGGAGGTGCTCCAGCATGTCGTGGTCGCCGCAGACGTTCCCCGGGTTCAGGAGCCAGTCGGGGTCGAACGCCGTCTTGAGGTCCCGGAACGTCTCCCAGAGGTTCTCGCCGTACAGCTTCCGGTTCCACTGCGTCCGCGCCCGCCCGTCGCCGTGTTCACCCGACACCGACCCGCCGAACTCGACGACCATGTCGGTCACCGCGTCGGCGATGGCCTCCATGTCCTCTCTGTCGCGCCCCCCCTTCGTGTTCACGAGGGGGCGGACGTGGAGGACGCCCGGCCCGGCGTGCGCGTAGAACGCCGCGTCCACGTCGCGACCCAGTTCGGAGAGCAGCGACTGGAAGCGCTCGACGAACTCGGGGAGGTGTTCGGGCGGGATGGCGCAGTCCTCGATGAAGCTGATGTGCTTCTCGTCGGAGGTGCGCGAGAGCAGAATCGGGAGCCCCGCCTTCCGGAGCGTCCAGAACATCTTCCGGTCGCCCTCGTCGTGAGCCTCCAGTCCGGCGAAGGCGAACGTCTCGTCGGTCGCGGGTCGCTCGTCCGCATCGGGCGCGGGAACCTCCGTCTCGGCGCCCGGCGCCCGGTCCGCGAGGAGGCCGGCGGTCAGTTCCCGCCCCTCCTCGCCGTCCTCGGCGTAGAACTCCACGAGCAGTCCGGCCTCGGCCCCGTCGGGGACGAGCGACGCCGCCTCCTCGAACTCCGCCCGGTCGCGGGCGAGTCCGAGGAGGACGTCGTCGACGAGTTCGACCGCCGCGGGGTCGTGTTCGAGGACGTGCTGGACGTCGGTGACGGCGTCGAGGACGCTCTCGTAGAACAGCAGCGAGACGGCCTTCGTCTCCGGGACGGGTTCGAGCGACACCTCTGCCTCGGTGACCGTCGCCAGCGTCCCCTCGCTGCCCGCGAGCAGACGGGCGAGGTTGACCGTCCCGGACTCGGCCTCCTCGACCAGCACGTCGAGGTTGTAACCCGAGACGTTGCGCTTCAGGTCCGGGAAGCGCTCGCGGACCTCGTCGGCCTCCTCGTCCAGAACCCGGACGACTTCGGCGTGCACGCGTTCGAGGAGCGACCCCTCGGGGTCGGCCGAGGCGCGGAGGTCCTCGACGGACACCTCGCCGAACGTCTCGACGGAGCCGTCGGCCAGGACGACTTCGCACTCCTCGACGTAGGCGTCGGTCTTGCCGTAGACCAGCGAGTGCGCGCCCGTGGAGTTGTTGCCGATGGCGCCGCCTATCGCGCTCCGGTCGCCCGCCGCCGGGTCGGGGGCGAACTTCAGTCCGTGCGGTTCCAGTTCGGCGTTCAGGTCGCCGAGCACCGTCCCGGCCTCGACGCGGGCGCGGCGTTCGTCGGCGTCGACGTCGACGACGCCGTCCATGTAGCGCGTGAAGTCGAGGACGACGGCCTCGTTGACCGCCTGCCCCGCGAGACTCGTCCCGCCGCCGCGCGGGAGAACCGGAATCTCCCGCTCGGCGCAGTACGCCGTCACGGCCGCCACGTCGTCGGTCGAGGTGGGGAAGACGACGCCGACGGGCGTCATCTCGTAGGCGCTTGCGTCCGTCGCGTACATCTGCCGCGTGTACGTGTCGAAGCGCACGTCGCCGTCGACGCGCCCCTCGATGTCGTCGACCAGTTCCGGTCGGGCCACCTCCTCGGAGGTGAACTCGTACGTCGCCCGCGGGTCCTCCCGCCCATCGACGGTGTCGGCTCTGGCGTCGGCCGCCTCGTCGGGCGTCGCGTTCGGATTCGTCGTCATCGGCGTCGGAACACCTCGCTGTCGGCACCGCCGCTATTTCGGCACCGGCCGCCGACCGCCGTCGTTCCGGGCTCGACTCCACCGCCGTGCGTGCGAACCACGACCATATCGTGTGCTGGTTCCGCTGCACCGGCCATAAGTATTGTCTCACGCGGTGCCGCCCCGCGGGAGTCGGGGCCAACGACTATGCCGGTCGGAGCCGTCGCGTCCGAACGCATCCGAGTCATGACGACGATACTGCTCTGCGCCGACACCGACGTCGAACGGGTCGCGGACCAAGTCGAATCGCTGACGACGCTGCCGCTCGACCCCGACCGGGTCCGCGTCGTCGTCTACCACGTCTTCCGCGCCGACGGGGAGGGAGCTGACGCGGGGAAACTCAAATCCGTCGCTCGAGCGGTCGAGGCGCTCGAAGCGGCGGGATTCGAGGTGGCGGTCGAACAGTCGAACGGCGACGCCGTCCGGGAGATTCTCGACGCCGCCGAGGCGTTCGACGCGGACCTGCTCAGCCTCGCCGGCCGGCGGAAGTCCCCGGCCGGGAAGGCGCTGTTCGGGAGCGTCGCACAGCAGGTGTCGCTCCGGTCCGACCGACCGGTGCTGTTCTGCTCGCCCGACTGAGATGACGGGAGGCGGGCAGGTGCGACGGGACGTGCGGCGTCGCGGGTCGGCCGCTCACAGCAGACCGAGGGACACCGCGCCGTGGATGAGCGCCGCCGTAATCGGGATGAGGAGGAGCGTCCGCATCACGAACAGCACGAACAGGTCGCGAAACCGGATAGGGATGTCGTCGAACATGTCGACCATCATCGGCGCCGAGGCGGCGAAGAAGATGGCCTGCGAACTCACCACGATGACGACGAACACGCGCGTGATGAAGTCCGCACCGACGGCGAACGTCGCGCCGATGAACATCTCCGCGCCGCCGAGGATGATCGAGGTGGCCGCCATCTGCGCGTCGGGGATGCCGAGCGCCGAGAGGACGGGGACCAGCGGCGTCCCCAGAATCTCGAACACCGGCGTGTAGACGTTGAGCACCATTGCCACCATCGCGATGGAGAGGATGGTCCCGAGAATCATGCCGTTCAGCTTCAGCCCGTCGACCAGTCCCTCGAACGAGGCGCGCGGAATCGAGACGCCCTCCTCGGCGGTCCTGATGGCCTCGTTGAACGCGAATCGGACGTAGTCGAGGACCGTTCCGCTGAACTCCGGTTCCGGGTCGGGTTCGGCGACGTACTCGTCCGGCACCGACGACAGCGGCGGCACCCGGACGAGGACGACGGCGACGGCGACGACGGCGATGAGATAGAGGAAGACGACGACGGGGAAGACGTGGAGGATTTCGAGGACGGCGGCGATGGCGCCGACGGTGCCGAGGTTTCCGGTGGCGAAGCAGGTGCAGATGACGAACACCTCGCGCTTGTCGTAACCGCCGCGGTCGAACACGTTCCGCGTGAGGTAGTAGCCGATACTGAACGACCCGAGCCACGAGGCGGCGCCGTCGAGCGCCGAGCGACCGGGGAGGTCGAACGCCGGCTTCATCACGGGTTGCGCCAGCGTCCCGACGAACTGGAGGCCGCCGAGTTCGGCGAGGAGGTTGACGAAGACGGCGCCGATGGGGATGACGAGCGCGACGGTCAGGAGGAGTCCGCCCCAGACGATACCGGAGGTGTCCCCGTTGAACAGCCACTCCGGGCCGACGCCGAGAAGGATGGGAACCGCGAGGACGACGCCCGCGACGCGGAAGAACCAGAACAGGTTCGAGGTGCGCCAGTAGTCGAGGTCAGTGCGAGCGACGAGGCCTCCGTTCCCGTCCAGATAGCCGTGGTGGTTCGCCATCGAGAGCGTCGTCAACACCGCGCCCGCGGCGATGAGCCCGAACGTGAAGTACTCCAGAAGCGTCGGGAACGCCCCCTGTATGAGCCCGACGAGCACGTCGAGGGGAATCGTCGTCTGCCCGTTCCACTGGACCGGAAAGAGGAAGAAAAACGACCCGGTGACGAACGCGAGGAGGAATTTCAACAGCGGACCCCGTTTTTGGGTTATCAACCCCACGTCGTCGATCGACTTCTGGGCGGGGTCGGCGTCCTCCCCTGGCGTGTGCTCGTCATTCTCCCACGCAGTGCTGCCGAACATATTCCACCCGTAACGACCGTTAATAATAAACCCGTCGGCTTAGCGTAGCGGGCCCTCTCCACGACCGTTATAGATTACAACTGTCGATAGAGGGTCCTCTGAGAGAACCATCGTCTATGAAATAGATATTTTCTCCGTGTTTTGTAATATATTTGCCGATTCGTTCGAAAACGGGGGCCGAACCGGGTTCGTAGGATGAACATCTAAACATCACACCCATACGACTGTAACATCGCGGCGACACCGACTGAGTCCTCGCGACCGGTCGGAGCGAGAGACGGTATCGTGACCACAACGATTATGTTAGTTTGTCTCCCAATTTCCGTTATGAGCGGCGAAACGACGGACGATTCCGTACTGATAGCCGGTGCGGGGCCGGTCGGGATGACCACCGCGCTAGCACTGCACGCGCGAGGAGTCGACGCCACCATCCTCGAAGCCGAGTCGGAGGACCGCGACCGCTCGGGGAGTCGCGCCATCTACGTGCACGGCTCGACGCTCCGGACGCTCGAACGGGTGAGCCCCGGACTCGGCGCGGACCTCGTCGAGGAGGGGGTAGTGTGGCCGACGCGGCGCACCTGCTGGCGCGGTAAGGAGGTGTTCTCGCGAACGTACGACTCGCCCGGCGGTCACGGGGAGATACCGCACTTCACCAGCGTCCCGCAGGTGCGCACGGAGGAGTACATGCACGAGGCCCTCGACGAGGCCGGCATCGACATCCACTGGGACGCCGGGGTCGAGACGGTCGAATCGACCGCCGAGGGCGTCCGCGTCGAGACGGCCGACGGCCGCGAGTGGGAGACTCCCTACCTCGTCGGCGCCGACGGCGGCGGGTCGACCGTTCGCTCGGAGATCGGCGCGAACTTCGAGGGCGACCAGTCGGAGAACTCCTTCATCGTCGCCGACGTCGACGAGATAGAAGAGGACCCCCGCCCCTTGGAACGACTGTTCCACTACGACGACCCCTCGGTCGGCGGGCGGAACGTCCTCCTCGTACCGTTCTCGGGTGGGTGGCGCCTCGACATCCAGTGTCTCGGCGACGATGACGCCGAAGAACTGAGCAGCGACGGCCAGATGCGCGAGTTCGTGCGCACGGTGATGGGCGAACGCTACGTCGACAACATCACCTGGGTCTCCACCTACAAGTTCCTGCAGGTGATGGCGGACACCTTCGTCGACGAACACCGCCGCGTCCTGCTGGCCGGCGAGGCCGCGCACCTCCTCGCGCCGTTCGGCGCGCGGGGGATGAACTCGGGCATCGCGGACGCCGACGAGGCCGCCTCGGCCGTCGCCGTCGCCCTGCGCTCCCGGACCGACGGCGTCGCGCGCGACGAGGTCGAACTGTACGGCGCCCGCCGCGAGAAGGCGGCGAAGTACAACTTAGAGGCGGCGGGGCAGGCGCTCGAGTACCTGCAGGGGGAAGACCCCGAGACGGTCCTCCGCAAGGAGGCCGCCGCGGCGATAGCCGACTACTTCGAACCGGCCGGCGAGTACCTCGACGACGCGCCGTACGGTCCGCACGGCGCCCCGCCCATCGTCACCACCGGCAACTACTGAATCGGCAACCCAGCGGTCGATTCGTTTCCCACTGTTCGTTTTTGTATCCGTTCGTCGAAAGAGAGCGCCGCGTTCGCGAACGCGATTTCGGTCGGCCGACTACAGGTCCAGTTTCTTCGCCACCCAGTGGTCGCGGGCGGCGAGGACCATCTCCTCGTCGTCCGCGAACGCCGTCGTCTCGGCGATGAACTCGTCCCACGCGCCGGTCGGTACCTGGTCGAGTTCCGCGGGCGAGGAGGCCTTCGAGGGGCTAGCCGCGACCATCTCCTCGAAACTGTCGAACTCGGTGTACTCGGCCATGAACGCCTCGTCGAACACGTCTTCGATGGGAATCTCCGAACCGATGTCGTGGACGGCCGACGCCTCGGGCACGTCGTCGGCCGACGCCACCGTCGACTCCAAGTCGCTATCGAGTACCATACCCGATGCAGTGCGCCGACCGTAATAAAATCTCCTTCGGCACCGCAGCGAACCCGCACCGAATCCGCGCGGCCGTCTCGGAGCGTTTCGTCCGCGACCGTCCGCGGAGACCACCATCTTTTATTAGGATATCGACCGCAGGTCTGCCCATGCGCTTCGTTAGATACGACGACGGACAGTTGGGTCTGCTCACCGACGACGGCACCGGCGTCATCGACCTCGGCGACCGCCTCGGCCTCGACGGCCGCGAACCGCTCCTCGACTACATGGAGGGGGACTACGACGCCGAACAGTACGCCGACGAGGAGGCCGACCACGCCGTCGAGGACGTGGACCTGCTGTCGCCCGTCGACCGACCGGGGAAGGTCATCGCCGCGCCGCTGAACTACGAGAACCACATCGAGGAGGCGTTGTCGGACCGCGACATCACCACCGACGAGTGGTTCTCCATCAAGGACAAGGGCTACTTCCTGAAGGCGCCCTCCAGCGTCGTCGGGCCGGACCACGGCATCGAACTGCCGTTCTCGGACCGCCGGACCGACCACGAGATCGAACTCGCGTTCGTGATGGAAGAGGAGGCGAAGGACGTCGACGCCGAGGACGCCTGGGACCATATCTTCGGGTACACCATCCTCTTGGACATCTCGCTGCGTGGCGACCAGGACCGCTCGAACCGCAAGTCCTACGACACGTTCACCGTCGTCGGCCCGTGCGTCACGACGGCCGACGATATCGACGACCCCCAGGACCTGCAGATGGAACTCCAACTCAACGGCGAGCGACGCCAGTACGAGAACACGGGCGATATGGTGTACACCTGCGCGGACGTCGTCCAGTACGCCTCGCTCGGCGCGACGCTGGAGGCGGGGGATATCATCACGACGGGGACGCCCGAGGGGGTCAGCGAACTCTCCGACGGCGACAGCATCGAGGCGACCATCGAGGACGTCGGCGAAATGACCGTCGACGTGACGGAACGGGACGTCAGCTACGAGGACGCGAACGTCCAGAAGGGCGGCCAAGAGTAGTCCGGTTCGGCCGACCGGGCGGCGCTCAGTCGTCGCCGTCCGAGTCGTCCGCGTACTCCGTCATCGCCGCACGGAGGTCGTCGGGGAGTGCCATCGATCCCTCGTCGTTCGACCCGGCGCAGACGCGCTGTTCGTAGCCCGTGAACGCCACCTCACCGTCGACGCGCGCGACGTACTCGAACCGGACGCTGCGGTTCCCGAGGTCCGGAATCAGTTCGACCGTCACCTCGTCGCCGGCCTCCACGGGACGCTCGAACTCGAAGTTCATCTCCACGAGCGGCAGTCCGTAGCCGTGCTCCTCGGTTATCTCCCAGTAGGGAAAGCCGATTTCCTGCATGAACATGTCGGACGTCTCGTGGACCGCGTCGACGATGCGCGGGTAGTGTGCGATACCGAACGGGTCGGCGTCGGAGAACCGCACGGTCCAGACGCGTTCGTACGTCACGCTCGGACCTCCGGTCGCGTCGCGCGGGTCGCTCTCGACGGCGGCCAGGCGGTTGTCGTTCGAGTCACGGGACTCCCCTTTTTCCGGCACGCAAAAGAGTGTTTCTCTCGATTCTCGCCGCCTTCGAGCCGGCCGGTCGTTCGCCGACATCGAACGGTATCTTCGCGCGCAGCGCGAACTGCGGTCACGAGCCAGTTCGACGAATTCGAGCGTTTCATCGGGTGGTTCCGGCGTAAATTCGACTCCGCTCGCGGAACGAATCCGACAATCGGGCGTCGACTGTTCGCGGTTATCGAACAGAGTTGGACCAAGGCCCCGGGTCGGGTGCCGGCGGAGTCCGCCTCCGAATCGAAGTGATGGGGAGACGTCGAGACGGTTCCGGGCGATTCGATGGGTGGGGAGGCGAGGACCAGAGACACCGTCCCCCGCCCGATCCGTTACATATCTAGTTGTGTAAAATCGGCCGAACGCGAACCGAGCGAGCGCCCGAATATTCGCTGAGAGCGAACGCGGGCGAGACGGGGTGTGACGAACGCCCGCTTGATGCCGCCCAAGGTTCGCGACGAGTTCGAGCGGTGGAAATCCTCTGTCGGAGGGGAGTGAGGGACGTTCCGAACCGCGTTTGCCGGTCGAATGAGGCGAGTAGCGAGGTATCCATCAAAGGAGAGTTTAGTCGGAGACATTTGATCCTGTATATTCGAGTAAAGGAGTTGAGCATCGCATATATACATCTATACGCGCAAATGTAGTCGTTTGTTTGGACACAGTGGCGACCGGCGCGGACGCATTTCGACGCCGTTTTCCGGCGCTGTCCGAAGGTGTACCCGATGGAATTCGAGACAGACCGCCGCCGGTTCCTGGAACTCGCCGGGACTGGCACCGCCCTCTCGCTCGCCGGTTGTAGCGCACTCCAAGACGACGCCGCCTCGCAGACGACGACCACCGGAGCGGGCGAGAGCAGCGAGAGCAGCGAGGGGTCCCGACGGGTGGCCGTCACCCTCCAGCCCGACCAACAGAAGCTCCAGCAACGCCAACAGGAGATTCAGTCCGAACTCTCCTCCGGGAACGTCTCCCGGTCGGAGGCCCAACAGCAGTACCAGACGGCCCAACGGGAACTGCTCACCCAGGCCGTTGAGTCCTTCCGCCAGCGCGCCGACTCGACTTCGAACCTCAAAGCCGTCGGCGCAGTCGAGCGGTTCGGTATCGTCCTCGTGGCCGGGTCGCCGGCCGCCCTCATCGACTCGCTATCGCTCAGCATGGTGAACGCGCTGCTTCCGCAGAAGACGTTCCAGCGGGCGAAGTCGCAGGCCCAGCAGGGAACCGGGACCGGAACCGGGGCGGAGAACGCGACTGCGGTCGAAGGGTCGACGGAGACGCCCTCCAACTGACCGTTCTCGGACCGGAGGCGACCGACCGCTCCCACCTCACCGCCTTCGATTAGTTTTACTGAACCCCGCTCGCACCGGGGAACGATGAGACGCCGCCTCGGTGCGTTGGACACGCTGTTGCTGACCGCGGCCATCTGGTTCTTGGCGAAGTTCGTCCGCTACGCGTTCCCTCCGCTGTTTCCCGAGTTTCAGGCGACCTACGGCGTCTCCAACGGCACCATCGGGCTGGCGTACACGGCGATGATGCTCGTCTACGCCGTCATGCAGTTCCCGTCGGGCGTCCTCGCGGATAGGGTCGGGTCGCCGCGCGTCATCGCCGGCGGCGTCGCCACCGCCGCCCTCGGCGTCTTCGCGCTCTCGCGTCCCGTCTCGTTCCCGCTTCTCGTCGGAGGGATGATGCTCGTCGGCCTCGGCACCGGCGTCCACAAGACCGTCGCCGTTCGCTTTCTCTCGTCGGTCTACCCCGAGCGGAAGGGCCGCGCGCTGGGGGTCCTCGACACGTTCGGCGCCCTCGGAGGGGTCGTCGCGCCCGCGGCCGTCGTCGCCGTCGCCGGCAGATACGGGTGGAGGACGCTGTTCTTCGCAAGCGGCGTCGTCGCGCTCCTCCTCGGCGGCGCGTTCCTCGTCCGGACGTCGTCTGCTGAGGCGGCCGACGGGGGAGACGACGACGCGAGCGGCAACGGCGGTATCGATGACGACGGCGCGTCGTTCGACGACTACCTCGCGCTGTGCGCCGACCGACGGTTCGGGGCGTTCGTCCTCGTCACCGTCGCGTTCTCTTTCACCTACAACGGCGTCGTCGCCTTCCTCCCGCTGTATCTGACTACCTCGACGGCGACGAACTCGACGCTCGCGAACGGGCTCTACAGCGCCCTCTTCGCCGTGAGCTTCGTCCAACTGCTCACGGGCGACCTGAGCGACCGCGTCGGCTCGCTCCGAGTCATCGTCGGGACGCTGGCGCTGGCACTCGCCGGACTCGTCGGCCTTCTGGTCGGGTCGACGACGCTGGCTCTCGGCGCGTCGGTGGTCGCCTTCGGACTCGGCTCGCACGGCTTCCGCCCGGTCAGAGGCTCCTTTCTCGTCGAGTTGGTGCCCGACTCGCTCGCCGGCGGCGGCCTCGGCGCGGTCCGAACGGTGCTGATGGGGGCCGGCGCCGTCGCCCCCGCCGTCGTCGGCGTCGTCTCGGAGCGGGCGTCGTTCGAGGCGGCGTTCGCGCTCCTCGCCGCCTCGCTGTTGGTCGCCGTCGCCGCCTCGGCGGGACTGCTCGCGACCCAGTGACGGGCGCGTTCGGGGCCGACGGCGGCACGGACGAAGCTATTTCCGCCGTTCGACCGAACCGTCTGCCGTCATGGGAGACGACGATTCCGGGTCGAACGCCGATACCGGTCGACGCCTCGTCGAGGGGTGGCAGGGCCGCTACTTCGAGGACTTTCGGGTCGGCGACGTGTACAAACACCCCTACGGACGGACGGTGACGGAGACGGACAACGTCTGGTTCACGAACCTGACGATGAACGTCAACC
>NZ_AOIV01000020.1 GCF_000337095.1 Halogeometricum pallidum JCM 14848 | reverse complement strand
CAGAGATGTGTATAAGAGACAGAGCCGCGACCACGTCGGCATCGTCACGACCGAACTCCGCACCTACAACCAGGAGGACGAACTCGTCCTCACCTTGGAGCGGACGCCGATGGTGCTGAAACGCTCGCACGCCGACCCGAGCGCCGCCCGTCCGCCCGGATGGCCCGAGGGCGTCGGCACGCAACCCGACGACTGCTCGGAGTGAGCGGAGGGCGTCCGCACCGGCCTCCGAGGCGGATACATATCTCTCGAGTTTGCGAGTACGGCGCGATATTTCGGATGTACCTGTGCGGGTTCGGCGAATCGAGAGGTCGGTTCGAAGGGTACACCGGAACCCCGGTCATCGAGCGTCGAGTGAGGAATACGGTTCGGTCGGCGCGCGCGTCGGCCGCGTCAGCCGAGTTGGTCAGGTCAGTCGCGTCGGTCGGGTCGTCTCAGTCGTTGGCGCGCGGCGGTTCCGCTTCCGTCTCTTCGGGGCGCGGGAAGTTGTCGATGGTGTCGGCGCGGAACGCCTCCTCGTCGAACTCGTACTCCCCGTCGAAGAAGTCCATCAGCGTCCGGGTGTCGCGCATCGCGTTCTTCAGACTGGTCGAGGCGCCCGGCGACGGCGTGATGTTGAAGATGATCTCGTCGCCGAGAATCTTCGCCTCGCCCATGTCGAGGGCCTTCTCTTCGAGGTTCACGATCTGCGGACGGACGCCGCCGTAGCCCTTCGCGCGTTCGATGTCGTCGATGGTGGCGCTGGGAACGACCTTCTGGACCTGCGGGAGGAACTGCTCGGTTCCCACCTTCGGGAGGTCGTAGACGAGGTTCCGCAGGACGTAGGGGAGGAGGATGCGGTCCGCGAGAATGTTCGCGTAACTGAGAACGGCCGCGGCGTTCAGATCGAACACGTCGAGGAAGTCCTTGACCGTCGAGATGCGGCCGCGTTCGAGCGTCGGGACGAGTTTGGCCGTCGGGCCGAACCGCGTGATGGAGGAGTCGTGGACGTCGGCGTCGCCGTGGACGGCGGCGAACGGGAGCTTCTTCATCTGCAGGGTGTACACCTTCCCGTTCAAGAAGTCGTCGGCGAGGAAGAAACTGCCCGCGATGGGGAGCAACACCGAGTCCTGTCCGTAGCCGAGCGACTTCGCCATCTGGAGGCTGTGCGACCCCGCGGCGACGACGGTCACGTCGGCGTCGAACTTCCCGGCGGTCGTATCGAGCGTAAAGCCCTCGTACCCCTCGGTTATCTCCTCGACCTCCGTGGAGGTGTAGACGTCTACGTTCGCCTCCTCCTCGGCCGCCTCGACGAACGACTTCGAGGTTGCGCCGTAGTCGACGACGTAGCCGTCGGGCGTCTGGAGGGCGAGCAGTTCCTCGTCGGAGTCGCGGCCCTCCACGACCTTCGGCTCTATCTCGGCTATCTCCTCGCGGTCGATGGGTCTGAGTTTCGGGTACAGGTCGCCGAAGCCCTTCTCGTAGTAGCGCTCTTCGAGGCTCTGAACCTCCTCGTCGCCCACCCCGAGAACCATCTTGCTCCGCTTGGCGTGCATCTCGCGGTCGGGGTCGTGCTTCTCCAGATAGCCCGCGAGCGTCTCCGCGCCCTGCTTGACCGACTCGGCCTTCTCGAGTTTGTAGTTCGTCTCGATGTCGCCGAAGTGAAGCGTCTGGGAGTTGTTCGTGTGCTTCGAGTTGATGGCGGCTATCTCCGCCTCCTTCTCGATGAGCGCTATCGATTCGATGTCGGTGAACTTCGCCGTCGTGTAGAGCAGCGACGCACCGCTGATGCCGCCGCCGACGATGACGAGGTCGTACGTTCCAGCCATAGGTGAGTCTATCTCGTCAGTCGGGCTTCGTCCCTTTAACTCGTGTTCTATCGCCGCGAAAAGATATCGACGGTCGTTGCACGGCGTATCGACGATAGTCGTCTTCGGGCGGCGCGTCGGGGGTCGCCTCCGGCGGGACACGGCCATCATGGTGAAACGGTACGAGGGCCCCGTGGAAGGGCCCGAATTCCGTCTCTTCGGTCTGCTCCTCCGAGCGGATCGCTGTCGGTCGGAGGATCGAACGCATTCCACACGTCTCGGACGTTCCGAAAATTGTAGAATGTTTGCAGTTCGAAGCGGGCGAGGGCGAGACGGCTCCCTCGCTACGTGTACTGCTCGGGGTTCTCCTCGAAGTCGCTCTTGCAACCGTCGCCGCAGAAGGTGTACGTCTCTCCTTCGTACTCGGTCTGTGCGGGCGGGTCCTCGTCGTCGACGTCCATACCGCAGACGGGGCAGTCTGACATCTGTGAATCCTCCGAACGGGGGAACGCGCGTACGCGGGGTAAGCGGAGAGGCCGTGCATACAAGGGGCTTATCCGTCACCGGGAGCCGAGGCGTCGCCGTCACTCCCGGATACCGGCGCGCAAGTCCCCGTACCGCCGGATTGACCTACCGGCGCCGCGAACCCCGACTCCCCGATGCTCACCGACACGCCCGGAATCCACCACGTCACCGCGATGGTGGGCGACCCGCAGGCGAACCTCGATTTCTACGTCGAAACGCTCGGCCTTCGACTCGTGAAGCGAACGGTCAATCACGAGGACGTGCTCCGGTATCACTTCTACTACGGCAACGGGTCCGGCGACGTCGGCACCGTTTACACCTGCTTTCCGTACCCGAACGAACCGCCCGGACGCCGCGGCCGACCAGGGATACCCGCCGCGGCGTTCGCCGTCCCGCCGGGGTCGCTCGACTACTGGACCGACCGACTCGCGGACCGCGGCGTCGCCGCGGAGACGAGAGAGCGGTTCGGCGAAACGGTGCTGCGGTTCGAGGACCCCTCCGGCACCTGTCTCGAACTCGTCGCCGCCGAGTCGCCCGTCGAACCGTGGACGGGCGGGTCCGTCCCCGCCGATGTCGCGATTCGGGGCATCCACGGCGTCACGACGCACCCCGTGAATCCCTACCAGACCGCCGGCGTCTTGGAGACGCTGGGGTTCGAGTACGTCGCCGAGGAGGGCGAGCGCGTCCGTTACGAGGCCCTCGGCGACCGCGGCACCGTCGTGGACCTGCTGGACCGCGACGCCCCGTTCGGTCGCGAGGGCGTCGGTAGCATCCACCACGTCGCCCTCCGCGTCCCCGACGAGGACGAACTCCGCGAGTGGCACGACCTGTTTCGGGAGCGGGATATCGAAGTGTCGCGCATCCGCGACCGACGCTACTATCGGGCGATATACGTGCGCGAACCCGGCGGCGTCCTCATCGAACTCTCCACCGAGAAGCCGGGCTTCGACATCGACGAGAGCGAGGAGGCGTTCGGGTCGTCGCTCGTCCTGCCGCCGTGGGCCGAGGAGGACCGCGAGATGATAGCGGGGCAACTGCCGCCGGTGGACGCGCCGGGAGCGGAGAAGTGACCCCGCCCGTCGACGGAAACGGCGACGGCGCCGTCCCGGGGCCGCACGACCCCGATTCGTTCGTCGCCGCGGGCGCGCCGCGCGGGGCGGCGCGGGCGGCGGTGGTCGCCCTTCACGGCCGCGGCGCGACGGCGCAGGGAATCGTGAACCTCCTCGACCCGGTGGCCCGCCACGGCGTCGCGTTCGTCGCGCCGCGGGCCGACCGGAGTCGGTGGTATCCGGGCGCGGCCGACGACCCCCTCGAACGGAACGAACCACACCTCTCCTCGGCGCTCGGCGTCGTAGAGTCCGTTCTCGACCGGGTCGCGTCGACCGTCGGCGTCCCGCGCGAGCGGACCGTCCTGCTCGGGTTCTCGCAGGGCGCCTGCGTCGCCGCGGAGTACGCCGCCCGAAACCCCGGACCGTCGCCCGTCGTCGTCCTCAGCGGGACGCTCCTCGGACCGACCGCCGACGCCGACCGGTACGCGGGCGGCGAGCGATTCGACGGCACCCCCGTCTTCGTCGGGTGCGGCGCGGACGACGCGCGCGTCGACGCGGGGCGCGTGCGAGACACGGCCGACGTCTTCCGGTCGTTGGGCGCCGACGTGACGGAGCGCCGCTACGACGGCGTCGGCCACGAGGTGACCGACGACGAGTTCGAGTACGTAGACGCGTTGCTGGCCGGACTCGTCGAGGATCGAGACCCGGGATGACCGAGCGCGGTCGAGGAAACGCACGCCCCGTCTGGACGGCGGCCGGGGCATCGGTGACTCGGTCACCGTCCCGCGGCCGCGTTGAACAGGGCCGTGTCGGCGTAAGACGTCCAGAGGACGATCTTCCCGTCCTCGAAGTCGAAGACGTGCGCGCCTCGGAACTCGACGGACGTCCCGGTTTCGCTGGACGTGCCGCTCCACGTGATGAGCGCGACGACCGTGTCGCCGCCGTCGACGAACCGCTCCGGAACAACCGAGACATTCGTCCAGTCGTTCGCCAGGCCAGCGAAGAGGTTCTCGACTATCTCGTCCCGTCCCCGAAACGTTCCGCCGCCGACGATTCCCTCGGGTTCGCGGAGTTCGACGTCGGCGTCCCACCCGGCGGTGGCGGCGTCGAGGTCACCCTCGGCGAACGACTCGTACAGGTTCGCTGCGGTCTCGACGTTATCTCTCGCGTGTGAGTTGGCCATGGCGATACTCGACGTATCCTACGACGCCAGCGACGATATACCCGGCACCACCCGCCCGAACGCCGCCCCCTCCGACACGAGAACCTCGACCGACCGACGGCCCGCGTGCGGAGGGGGCGCGCGTTCGCTTCCGACGGGGTCGCTCCGCGGTTCTGTCGACGCGTCGGCGGGTATATGACCTCGGAGAGCGTACTACACCCGTGTCTACCCGGAGAGCAGCGGGGCTCTTTCTGTTCATGGGGGTCGCGTTCGGCGCCGCCTTCCCCGCGATCAAGGCCGGACTAGCCGACGCGCCGCCGCTTTTGTTCGCGGCGCTGCGGTACGACTTGGCGGCGCTGCTGTTGCTCGCCTACGCCGCGTTCGTTTTGGGAGACTGGCGGCCCCGCCGGCGCGCCGACTGGCTGGCCGTCCTCGCCGGAGGCGTGCTGTTCTTCGGGTCCTCGGGTTTCCTCTACCTCGGTCAGCAGTACACGACTGCCGGCGTCTCGGCGATCATCTACAGTCTCGGCCCCATCCTGACGGTCGTCTTCGCGTGGGTGCTGTTACCCGCCGAACGCCTCTCTCGACGGGCGCTGGTCGGCGTTCTCGTCGGTCTGGCGGGCGTCGCCCTCGTCGTTCGCCCCACTCCCGAGGCGCTGTTCAGTGACGGCTTCCGGGGGAAACTGCTGGTGCTGGTGGCCATCACGGGCGTCACGCTCGGGTCTATCGCGATTCGAAAGAGCGGGTCGCACATGCCCGCAGCGACGACGACGGGCCTCTCGTTGGCCCTGGGTGGTGTGGTGCTCCACGCCGGGAGTCTCCTGTCGGGCGAACCCCAGGCCGTCAGACTCACTCCGACGTTCGTCGGCTCCTACCTCTACCTCGCGGTGGTCGCCACCACGATGGCCTTCGTGGCGTACTTCTCGCTGCTCGACCGGGTCGGCCCCCACCAGGCGAACCTCGTGGTCTACGTCGTCCCCGTCGTCGCCACCGTCGTCGGATGGGCCTGGCTCGGCGAGCGCCTGCCCGCGGTCACGCTGGCCGGGTTCGCGGTGATATTCTGCGGGTTCCTCGTCGTCAAGTGGCCAGAGCTGTCCCGGAGCGCCCGGAGGGCCGTACTCCGAACGCGGAGTCGGCGCGCTTAGCGCCGATTCGGTCGCTCCAGTCGGGTTCGATGCGTCGGTGAGACGGCCGAGAGACGAGCGCCGAAACAGCGGTTCTCTCGGTGCAGCCGCTGGGAACGGTCGACCGAGCGCCTCAGCGAGGCCAAAAATAATCGAGCGCGGCGACCGCTACGCGGGTTGGCCGGGACCGGACCGACTCCGGTCGCCGTCCCCGTCCCCGCGATTGAGAATCGCGTCTCGGATGCGGTCGAACACCGATTCGTCCGCGCTGACGTGTGATACGGTCACGTTCGTTATACTCGTGCGGCACACTTCAATCCGGCGAGGCGAACGGGGTAAGGGGAGTTTGCGGCGGATGGTGCCGAGGGCGGAAGGCACCTTCGCGGCGGGGCCGAAGCGTACCCGTGCAAGAAACCAACCGCGAGTGGTACTTTGCCGAACGGCCCGAGGGCGAACCGACGCTCGACAGCTTCGAACTCCGCGAGGGCGACGCGCCGGAACCGAAAGACGGCGAACTGCTCGTCCGCGTCCGATATCTCTCGGTCGACCCGTACATGCGCGGCCGGATGCGCGACGCCGAGTCGTACGCCGAACCGTGGGACGTGGGCGACGTGCTGAAGGGCGGCGTCGTCGGCGAAGTCGTCGAGAGCGAGAGCGACCGGTACGAGGCGGGCGACCACGTCACCGGCAACGGCGCGTGGGCCGACTACACCGTCCTCGACGCCGACGAGGCCGCGCCCGTCGACACGTCCGTCGCGGGACTGCCGGCGCACCTCGGCGTCCTCGGGATGCCCGGTCGGACGGCGTACTTCGGGCTGCTCGACGCGGGCGAACCGAAACCCGGCGACACGGTGGTCGTCTCCGGCGCGGCGGGCGCCGTCGGCTCCGTCGTCGGCCAGATAGCGAGGCTGAACGGCTGCCGCGTCGTCGGGTTCGCCGGGTCCGACGAGAAGACCGACTGGCTCACGGAGGATCTCGGATTCGACGCCGCGATAAACTACAAATCGACCGACGACTACGCGGCCGCCCTCGACGACGCCGCGCCCGACGGCGTCGACGTCTACTTCGACAACGTCGGCGGCCCCATCACCGACGCGGTGTTCACGAAGCTGAACCTGGACGCTCGCGTCGCTATCTGCGGACAGATAGCCCACTACAACGACGAGGGCGTGGCGACCGGTCCGCGGAAACTCCCACTGCTCATCGCGCCGCGCGCGAGGGTGCAGGGGCTCCTCATCGGCGACTACGTGACGCGCTTCGAGGAGGCGAACGAGCGTCTCCGCGCGTGGGTGAACTCCGGAGCTGTCTCTTATACACATCTNAGATGTGTATAAGAGACAGCCTTCCTCGGTCTGTTCTCGGGTGACAACGTCGGAAAACAGGTCGTGCGCGTCTCCGCGGAGTGAACGGGCGGAACCGATAGAGAGTTCCACTCGCCCCCCGAAGTCGGCGACGTGACGGACATTCGATCCTCGTTCTCCTCGACCGACCCGACGCCCGACTCCGACTCGCTTCGACTCGGCGCCGGGTTGGGCGTCGCCGCCTCGCTGCTCGAACGGTTCCTGTTCGCGTTCGACGCGACAACCGTCGCCGTCCTGCTCTCACTCGTCGGCGTCGTCCTCGTCCTGAAGGGGGCGGCGCAGTGGCGGGACGCGGGGTGGGCGTTTCTCGCGACGGGTCTCACGATGCTGGTCGTGCTCCCGCTACTCTTTCTGTTCTGACCGGGCGCTTCAGTCCGCCCGCTCGAAGCGGTAGGTGACGACTTCGTCCCCGTCGTCCCACTCGAAGTTCCCGCCGTGCACCCGGTCCATCCGCTCTTTGTACGCGTCGAGCGACTCGGAGCCCTCGCGGCGGGCGTCCTCGTCGGTGAACTCGCCGAGCGTTCGCTCCTCGACGACTGCGACGCGGAACGCCTCCCCGTCGACGGCGAACGTGTCCCCCGCCTCGGCGTAGCGGTTGCTCGCGCCGCGGGTGAGTTGGGTCACCTCGCCGTCCAGCACCGACTGCTTCACGCGGTCGTTCGGGAGCAGACTGTCGACGTCGATTTCGGACATGGTCTCACGTTCGGTCGCGTCGGGGAAAAATTTCACCGCGATGGCCCGGACCGAACCGGACCGGAATATCCGACAAACATATATTATATTTAATCTATTTAAAAATAGATTATCTCTGCCAAACTTATTATAAAAGTCGCCCGCGACCCCTTAACGGAGATGGTGCGAGGAAACTCGGCTACCCTCGAGAATGGTCCCGAACGAACCGCCCCTCCGCGCGGAGGTGGTAGGGTCGACACGGTCGAGAGACCGGACCGCGCCTCACCGGAAAGAACCGACGCGTCGACCGCAGTGACCGGAATGCGACCATGAGTCTCAGTTTCGTCGACCGACTGGCGAACGCGGATCGGAACCACGACACCTTCGTCTACATCGCCGCCGTCATCGCGGCGTTCAACGGCCTGCTGTTCGGGTTCGACACCGGCGTCGTCTCCGGCGCCCTCATCTACATCGAGCAGTCGTTCGGCCTCTCGACGTTCATGGAACAGGTGGTCGCGAGCAGCGTGCTCGTCGGCGCGATGGTCGGCGCGATGACCGGCGGGCGACTGGCCGACCGGTTCGGCCGTCGCCGCCTGACGCTCGCGTCGTCGGTGCTGTTCTTCGTCGGGTCGCTGGGGATGGGGCTCTCGCCGAACCTCTGGACGCTCATCACCCTGCGGGGCGTCACGGGCCTCGGCGTCGGCGTCGCCTCCATCATCGGACCGCTGTACATCTCTGAGATGGCTCCGCCGGACGTCCGCGGGTCGCTCGGGTTCCTCCAGCAGTTGATGGTCACGCTGGGCATCCTCTTGGCGTACGGGATAAACTACATCTTCGCCCCGCAGTTCCTCGGCGTCGTCGGGTGGCGCTGGATGCTCGGGTTCGGCGCGGTGCCCGCGGTGGCGCTCGGCGTCGGGATGTACTTCCTCCCCGAGAGTCCCCGCTGGTTGGTCGAGAACGACCGCGTCGACGAGGCCCGCGACGTGCTCTCTCGGATGCGCGCTCGCGAGGACGTCGACGAGGAGATAGAGCAGATAGAGGAGGTCAGCGAGAGAGAGTCCGAGGGCAGCGCCACCGAACTGCTCGAACCGTGGATTCGCCCGGCCCTGACGGTCGGTATCGGCCTCGCCGTCCTGCAGCAGATCAGCGGTATCAACACCATCCTCTACTACGCGCCGACCATCCTCACCAACATCGGCCTCGGCAACGTCGCCTCGCTGTTCGGGACGGTCGGTATCGGCGTCGTCAACGTGGTGATGACCGTCGTCGCCATCTACCTGGTCGACCGGGTCGGTCGGCGGCCCCTGCTGCTCGTCGGCGTCAGCGGGATGACCGTCATGCTGGGCATCCTCGGTCTCGGCTTCTACCTGCCGGGCCTCTCGGGTATCATCGGCTACGTGACGCTGGCGAGCATGATACTGTACGTCGCCTTCTTCGCCATCGGCCTCGGCCCGGTGTTCTGGCTGCTCATCTCGGAGATATTCCCGCTCCGCCTGCGCGGGTCCGGGGAGGGCGTCTCCAGTTTCTTCAACTGGTCGGCGAACCTCCTCGTCTCCCTGACTTTCCTCTCGCTCATCCAGCGGTTCGGCGAGGCGATCGGGTTCTGGACGCTCGGCGTCTTCTCGCTCATCGCGGTGGCGTTCGTCTACTTCCGCGTCCCCGAGACGATGGGTCGCTCGCTGGAGGAGATAGAGTCGGACCTCCAAGAGAACACCGTGGTCGGAGCGGACGAGAAGGGCGTGGAGGCGAGCAGTCAGGACTGAGCCGCAACTCCCCACCTAGTTCAAGAAGTATTGATTATACAGAAATATTATATTTTTGGAGCCGGTAGGGGCTGGTATGATAGTCGTCGTCCCCGGACACCGTCTCGAATCGACGCGGATACACGACCAACTGCGGGCGCGGGTCGACGCGGGGATACGGGCGTTCGAGGAGCGAGAAGCCTCCTACCTCGTCTTCTCGGGCGGGCGAGCGAACGAGAGCGTCGACCGGACGGAGTGCGGCGTCATGGGCGACTACGCGGTCCGGCAGGGAGTCGACCCCGACCGAATCGTGCTCGACCCCTTCGCCTACGACACCATCGGGAACGCCTACTTCACCCGCGTCCTCTCGGACGACGTGGGACTCGACGCCGAAGAGATAGCGATAACGACCGACGACTTCCACGCTGAGCGAACGGTGTACGCCTTCGAGCACTGCTTCGGGCCGGGCGTCCCCGTGGAGGCGACGCACACCGTGGAGACGGACGTCGACGTCGACGCCCCGGTGTGCCGGCGGAAACTGGCGCAGACGCGGCGGTTCTTCGACGGCATCGCCCCGGGCGACGCCGACGCGATTCGGCGCCGCCTGCACGAAGAGCACGACTGCTACGCGTTCCCCGAACTGGAGACGGAGACGGCCCGGGCGGCGTCGCACTGAAACCGCCGCGGGCGACTACACCCGCCCGCAGTCGTTCGGGGGTTCACCCGTCGGCCGGGTCGGGAAAGAGCGCGATGGAGGGTGAACCCGACTCCGTGTTCGGACACGACGCGGTACGTTCGACGGGAATCGTCTCGCCGGAGAGGTTCGCCGCGTTCGTGTTCAGCGTGACCCGGTACGTCTTCGCGCCGCCGCCGAAGAGATACTCGTTGTAGCCGTCGTCGACGTAGGCGTCGAGGTACACCTCCCCGTCGGGGCGCCCCGGTTCCGACGGTCGGTACGGCGTCCAGTTCCCCACCGCACAGACGCCGTAGCGGGGCGCGTCGACGCGTTCGGGGAACGGCGTCGGGTTCGACACGCGGAGGGTGGCGACGCTGGCGGGGGCCTCCCGGTCGTACCCGCCGGTGAACTCGATCTGACTCGCCGGCCGGAGTTCGTAGGCGAGGCCGCCGGTGGCGACGTCGACGACGAGGAGGAGGGCGGCGAGAACGGCGACGGCCGCGAAGAGCGTCCGGGCGTGCGACGGGGCGAGCAAGCGGTCCGCGGCGTCGAACCGCGGAACGGCGTAGAGTAGCGCCGCCAAGAGGAGCAGGCCCGCGATGACGACCGGCGTGCCCGCGTCGAACGTCTCGGCGACGTCGAAGAAGGCGGCGACGAGGACGGCGAGGACGACGCCGTACCCGAGAAGCGTCACCTGCGGGTCCGTCGTCCGCTGGCAGAGTGCGAGAACGCCGACGAGGAACGCGAGAGCGAGGGCGTACTTCGAAACCGGCGAGTAGGGGTACTGAAAGCCGAGGACGAACAGCAACGCGGCGACCGTACCGACGACCGCCGCGGCGGCGTTGAACAGCGTATCCGAGGTTATCGAGACCATTGAAGGGACTCCCGCCAGCGTCGCTGACGAGCCTATCGAGATATTTCGGTCGGATTTCAAGTAGATTTCGGAGAGCGCGATCGAGAAGGTAAGGGGAGCGGCGGCGTCCGCTCCGCGGACAGAGTTCCGTTCCGTTTCGAGGCGCGCCGTTCGCCGGCGGCGCGAGTTCGTCTCGAACCGGGCGGCGACGCGCGGCGCGTGGCCCGATTAGCTCATCGCCGAGACCATCTCTCGGCAGGCGTCGGCGCACTCGCGGAGATGTTCCTCGGTGACCTGGCAGTGTTCTGCGTCGTGCTGAGCACACTCGTCGGCACACTCCTCGCAGGCGTCGGCGCACAGTTCGGCGGTCCGCGTGTGGAACGTGGATTCGCGCGAACAGAAACGCCCGCACTGCGTCGCGAGGTCCGCGACGTCGCGGCAGAGGCGCGCGCAATCCTGCATCTCCTCGCTACCGGTGCACTGATCGGCGCACCACTCGGTCGCCTGCACGGCTTCGAAGCAACTGTCCACGCATCGTTCCATCTCGTCGGTCAGGTGGTCTATCTCTGAAACTGCCATCGCACCTCGAACAACGGACGCCTCGTTTAACCCGGTTTAGGCTAACAGAGTGTGCTCGTTCGGCGATTCGACCTCGTTTCTAAATCCGGGAGCGTCAACGATGCCGGGATAAATGGGTTTTGTGTGAAATCAGCAAGAACTTGCGGATTCCGAGCGGCCGCGTTACCGCCGTCGTACGTCGCTCACGCGCCGCCCCGACCAGCGTGCGCTCTCTCCGTCGAGACCGTCGTTCCGGCGTCGACGCCGCGATCTGGTTTGTATTCGAAAACTGTGAGCGGAGGACTTCGACGGTTCGTTAGCCGCAATCACTGAAAGGATACGGCGAGTACCTACGACCGCACCAACCGACCGACGTTCGGCGCGCGAGGGGCGCGTCGAACGGCACCGGCGAATATACAAACTGAATCCATGGCACTGCAACAACCGCTCGCGGTCGTACTCCAGAACTCGCTGCTGCCGCAGTGGCTCACACAGTTCGGAAAACAGATAGAACACGCGTTCGCACCCATCAGAGCCGTTCTCAAGCCCATCCTGTCGAGTCCCGTCACGGCCGGAATCTGGGCGATTCTGGTGGTGTCGGCGCTCGCCGTCCTCTGGTGGGACATCCGGAAACGGAATCAGGCGCTCCCGTCGATGATGAAGTTCGTCTGGACGCTGACCGTCCTCTATTCTGGTCCCATCGGTCTCGCCATCTACTGGTGGTCCGGGCGGACGCAGATAGACCACGACTCGTTCTGGCGGCGCGGATCCCGTTCGACGAGTCACTGCTACTCCGGGTGCGGACTGGGCGAAATCGTCGGCATCACCCTCGCGCAGGGCATCCTCGCGTTCAACACCCTCTGGGTGGTGCTCATCACCTTCGGGTTCGCGTACCTGTTCGGCTACGCCCTCAACATCGGGCCGCTGATGCAGGAGGGTTCGAGCTTCCGCGAGGCTAGCTGGGACGCGTTCCTCAGCGAGACGCCGAGCATCACCATCATGGAGATAGCCGCCATCTCGACGGACCTCCTGTTGGCCGGTACCGCCGGGATGGCGAGCATCCTGTTCTGGATGGCGATGGCGTTCTCGCTGTCCGTCGGGTTCGTCGCCGCCTACCCCATCAACGCGGGCCTCATCTCCCTCGGCGTGAAGGAAGGGATGATGAACCCGAAGGAGATGGGCGAGGGTTCCTCCTAATCGCGGGAGAGCGCGGTTTCGAGGTGAGCGTCGGCCTCGGCGCGGACGGTTTCCGAGTCGCTCGGGCGACGTAGCCGGGGATCCGCAGACGCTCCGGTGCCGGGATTCGGAGGCCCGCGACGGCGGGCGTTCGGACAGCCATTTGTCGTCCGCGGACGAGGCGGGAAACGAACGACCGTGCCGGATTCGCTACTCGTTCGGACGTGGGCCCTGACGCTCGGCGTACTTTCGCTCGCCGTGCTCTCCGTCGTCGCGGTGGTCGGGAGCGGCGGGTCCCCGCTAGTCGCCGCCGTCGCCGTCCCCGCGGTGGCGGTGCTCGTCTTCGAGACGTACCGCTCGGGCGGGCGGTTCACGTTCGAGGCCGGGCGCGCCAGACCGCTCGACTCCGGGGAGTTTCCCGAGGTCGAACGCGCGCTCTCCGGCCTCTGCGAACGGACCGGCCGCCCCGTACCGCGACTGCTGGTGATGGAGATGGACGCGCCGGGCGCCGTCGTGGGCTACGACGACGGCCGACCGGTGGTCGCGTTCGACCCGTTACTCCCCAGAGTCGTCGGCGTGGAGGGCGTCAGCGCGCTGTTCGCGCACGAACTCGGCCACCTCGGCACCGACCTCCACACCGATGCCCTCCGCGCGCACGCGCCGCCGGTAGTCGGGTTCGGGGTGTTCTGGCTGGCGTTTCTCGCCGGGCGGGGGCCGGTCGTCGCCACCGTCGGGACGCTCGGGTTCGCGGCGCTCGCACTGACCGGCGACCCTCGGCTGAACGGACCGCGGTACGCGCTGGGACTCGGCGCGGAACCGCTCGTCCTCGCGGTGAGCCGGTACGCGAATCGCCTCGAGGAGTACGCCGCGGACGCATACGCGGCCGACGTCGTCGGCGCCGCGACGCTGGCCGAGGCGCTGTACCACGCCGCCGTCGTCGCCGCCGGCGAGAACGACGAGGACGTGGCGGGGCCGGTGCCGTGGACCGCCGACCGCTCGCTCCGGTTCGCACTGTTCGCGACGCATCCGCCAGTCGAGGACCGCGTGACTCGGTTGGGTCGAGAACTTCCGGGGACGGACCGGTCGCGCCGGCCGCCCCGGCCGTCCCGCCCCGACTTCGACTGAGTCGTCGGTCGACCGACTCGGCGAACGGAGCGCCTTCGGGCACTTTCGAACGGCCCCGAAAGCGAGCGACGGGGGAGACGCTGGTTTTAATATGGGAAGCTGACACGTTTCGGTATGACCCTCCCGAACGCCCCTCGGACGACGGGGGTCCGCCTCGACCGACACCCGTCGTCCCGCGAGACTGGTCTCTGATGGCCTCGCGAGCCCCCTCCGAGGAATCCGACGACCGACCGACCGACGGCGGGACGAGCGAGTGGTCCCCCGGGGGCGGCGGCCGTCCCCCGTGGGCGGCGCTGCTCGGAGTCATCCTCCTCGTCGCCGCCGTCGCGTGGTTCTTCCGACCGACGCTGCACGCCGTGGCGTACGGACTGTACACGACGCCGTTGCTCGTCGTTCCGCTCGTCGCCGCCGTCGTCGCCGCGTGGCTCTTTTCGGGGTTCTCGCGGAGCGAGACAGCATCGGAGTACAGCGTCGGCGGTGACGACCGGCAGATAAGCCCGCTCCGGGTGGCCGGCGTCGTGTTCGTCGTCGGCGTCGCCGTCCTCTCGCCCGTCGTCAACGTCGTCGCCGGCGCCACGCTGAGCGATCAGACGATGACGGACACGACGGCGGTGAAGCGACTCGACGACGTCGACGCCGACAACCCGCGCATCGTCACCCGCGCGGTGGCGGAGCAGTACGCCTCGAACACGCTCAACCGGCCGCAGTACCGGGTGGGCGAGACGGCCATCACCGTCGCGAACGGGACGCCGTACTGGGCGGCGCCGCTGTCGCCGGACGGCCTGTTCAACGTACTGACGAAAAAGCAGGCGGGAACGGTGCTCGTCGACACGACGACCCAACGGGCGAACGTCCGCGTCGTCGAGGGGGCGATGGAGAAGGGCGTCGGCACCGTCTTCTTCGAGAGCTACCGCTGGCACCTGCTGAAGAACGGGGAGTACCTCGTCGACTACGGCGCCCCGAAGATGGTCGTCGAGAACGGCACCCAGCACATCGTCGTCCCGTACTCGAAGCCGACGTTCCACCTGACGCCGATTCCGCACACGACGCCGACGTGGGGAGGCGTCGCCGTCGTCGACCCCGACGGCTCCGTCCGGACGCTGTCGCCCGAAGAGTCCGCCGAGAGTCCCGTGCTGGCGGGTCAGCAGTTGTACCCCGAGGACCTCGCGCGCAAGCGGGTCGCCGCGACGAAGTACCGCAACGGCATCGTGAACACGTTCACCAGTCACGAAGACGAGATAGAGGTCGCTCCCCTGCCGGGCGACGACAACGACCAACCGTTCTTCGTGCTCACGGAGGAGGGCCCGCAGTACGTCGTCGCCGTCGAACCGTACGGGGAGGCGCAGGGCCTCCGCGAGGTGTGGACGATAGACGGCCAGACG
>NZ_AOIV01000019.1 GCF_000337095.1 Halogeometricum pallidum JCM 14848 | reverse complement strand
AGACGACCGCGAGTACTGGCAGGTGCGCATCGTCCCCGAGGACAACAGCGGCATCGCATACGTCGCGTTCGTCGACGCCCAGAGCGGCGACGTGCAGGAGTTCGAGGAGACGGAGGCGATTCGGCGGTTCCTCGCCGGGGAGACGCCGACGAACGCTACGGGCGGTTCCGGCGGCGCGGGCGGGGCGGACGGTGAGTCCGGTCCGGGAGACGGCGCGCCGACCGTCATCGTTCAGCGCGTCGCGGAGAACGGCACCGTGATCGAGACGATGGAGGTGTACGATAACGAGACCGTGCGCATCCGGCAGGCCGCGAACGGGACTAGCGCCGGGAACGCGTCGGAGACGACGGAGGCGTCGACGACGGCGAACGCGACTGCGGGCCGCGTCCGGGCGGGCGCGTAATCGGCGGGTGAGATGCCGACGGCCGCGCGCCTTTCACGCGCAGGCAGCACAGTCGAGTGCGTCCCCCCTGAACCGATAACCCCCGATGTCTTCGAGAGATGCCGACGAGAGTGAGGCGTCCCGTCCGCGGGACGAACCGGTCGCCGAAACGTACCCCGGACTGGAGGTGCTCTCGACCGACCCCGACAACGCGCAGACGGACGCGCGCGAGAATCTGGAGAGCTACCTCACGCCGCGGGACGAACACTACGTCCGGAACCACCACCGAACGCCCGAGATAGACGCCGACGAGTGGACCGTCTCGCTGACGGGGCTGGTGGACTCGGAGGCGGAACTGTCGATGGAAGAGCTACGAACCGACTACCCCACCGACTCGGTCGTCCACATGATGGAGTGTTCGGGCAACGGCCGGGCGTACTTCTCGCCGGACGCCGAGGGCGACCAGTGGACGTTCGGCGCGGTGGGCGACGCCGTCTGGACGGGGACGCCCGTACGGGCGATTCTCGACGCTCACGGCGCCGATACCGCCGACGGCCGGTGGCTGACGGCGATGGGCGGAGAGGCGAAAGACGACGAGGACGTGTTCTGCCGGTCGATTCCGATGGCGAAGGCCCTCGACGACTGCATCCTCGCCTACGAGATGAACGGCGACCCGATGACCGCAGAGCACGGCTACCCCCTCAGACTCCTCGTACCCGGGTGGTTCGGCAACAACAGCGTAAAGTGGGTCGAGGAGGTGCGCGTGATGGACTCGATGGTCGTCGGCGAGGAGTGGCAGTCGCGGGACGGCCGCGACTACACCGAGTACCAGCAGTCCTCCTACCGCATCCTCCCGGCGCAGGACGAGGAACCCGAACGGTACGCCGCCGTCGACGTCGCCGACACGCACGACCAGATGCGGGCGACCGACGAGATACGGAACGCCTACCTGTTCGACCAACTCGTCAAATCGCTCGTCACGTCGCCGGCGGACGGCGCCGAACTCTCGCCGGGCGCCGACGGACGCATCGAGGTGACGGGCGTGGCGTGGTCCGGCGACGACAGGGTCGAACGCGTCGAAATCTCCGCTGACGGCGGCGAGACGTGGGACGATGCGGAGTTCGTCGGCCCGGACCTCGGCCGCTACGCCGTCCGGAAGTTCCGGTACGTCTGGGACGCCGACCCCGGGGAACACACCGTCGTCGCGCGCGCGACGGACGACCGGGGGCGGACGCAACCGGCGACGGTGTCGGACCCCGAGGAGGGTCTGCGCGGCATCGAGGGCGACCGCTACCCGTGGAATCAGAAGGGGTACGGGAACAACGCCTACCGACCGCTGGGCGTCTCCGTCACCGTCGAGCGTTGAGATTTCTACTCCGTCGCGCCGAGGCGCGCGAGCACTCTGTCGCAGGCCAGCACGCCGGCCGCGATAGCGACCCAGAGGCCGATGACTGCGACGAGGAGCACGGACCAGTGCGGAACCGGCGTCGACGCCGGGGCGGCCGCCCCGCCGTGAAGCGGCGCGGGGGCGACGAGTGCGGCGTGCGCGGCGGACGCCGAGAGGGCGGCGGGGGAGAGCGCCGGCGTCACGCCGCCTCCGTCGCGCTCTCGGCCCGCCGCTTCACGCCGGTGCGGTAGACGTAGTAGCCGGCGCCGAGGATGAGGAGGCTCACGGCGGCCCAGTGGGGGTTGTACCGTCCGCCCTGCGAGAGCGGTTGGTGCAGACCGAGGAGGACGTGGTCGACCACCACGTCGTACAGGTCGAAGGTGCCGAGGCCGATGACCGCCGCGCCGGCCACCGGTCGGAGCGCGAGGGGAACGTCGGTTCGGCGTTCGGACTGCCAGAGGAGACCGGCGCCGACGCACGCGATGACGAGCATCGCGAGCGAGAACAGGCCGTCGGCGAGCACGTTCGTCCGGAGGCCGGCCATCGTCGTTCGCGGGTAGACGCCCGAGAGGAGGTGGTGCCACTGGAGGACGAGATGCAGCACGAGCACGTCGATGAGGCCGCTGAAGCCGAAGCCGAAGACGCCCGCCGAGAGGAGCGACCGGCGGGTCACGCCGTCGACCGTCTCCAGCGAACGGTTCGAGGAGGAAGTCTGGCCGCTCATTGGTTCCACTGGGGGGCACACGCCGGAAGGCGACGGGGCTGTATATGCAGGTGATTCAAGCGTCTGCCCCCGCGCGCGCCACCGCGGGCCGCTCCGAGGAGGGCCGCGGCAAGACGCCTTTTCACGCTCGTGTCCGTACTGCCGACGATGCGCGAGTACGACCTCATCGTCCTCGGCGGCGGAACCGGAAACATCGTTGCGGCGGCGGCCGCAGACGACGGGTTCGACGTTGCGCTCGTCGAACGCGACAGACTCGGCGGCACCTGCCTCAACCGCGGCTGTAACCCCTCGAAGAAGCTCATCCACCGGGCCGACGCCGCCGAGACGGTGAGAAACGCCGACTCGCTCGGCCTCGACGCCTCGCTGGAGGGCGTCGCGTTCGGCGACATCGTCGACGAGGTCATCGAGGAGGTGACCGAGGCTGCCGAGCGGAAGGCCGAACGCGCCCGCGAACACGAACGTATCGACTTCTATCAGACGGAGGGCCGGTTCGTCGACGAACGGACGGTCGAGGTGGATACCGGGGACGGACAGACGGAACTGACGGCCGACCGGGTCGTCCTCGCGGGCGGGTCGCGGCCGATGATTCCCGACTCCATCGACGGCACCGACGAAGTGGAGTACCTCACGAGCGACGAGGCGGTCCGGATGGACGAACTGCCGGACCGCCTCGTCGTCGCCGGCGGCGGCTACATCGCCGTCGAGATGGCGCACCTGTTCGGCGCGTTGGGGACGGACGTGGCCGTCGTCGGCCGCGGGGACGTCCTCCTCGACAGGGAGGACCGCGAGGTGGCCGAGCGACTGACCGAGGCGTACGGGGAGAAACACGAACTCCACCTCGGCCGCGAGGTGACCGAACTCCGCGACGGCGGCGACGAGACGGTCGTCGTCGCCGAGTCCGACGACGGCGAGCGGATCGAACTCACCGGCGACGAGGTGCTGTTGGCGACGGGTCGGCGACCCAACTCCGACCGCTGGAACGTCTCGGCCGCCGGACTCGATACCGACGACGGCGGGTTCGTCGAGACGGACGAGTACCTCGAAACCTCCGTCGACGGCGTCTACGCCATCGGCGACATCGCGGGCAACTACATGTTCAAACACTCCGGCGACAAGGAGGCCGAACACGTCGTCGAGACGCTGACCGGGGAGTCGCCGTCGGCGGTGTCCTACCCGGGGATGACGCACGCGGTGTTCGGGTCGCCGCAGGTCGGAAGCCTCGGGAAGACCGAGGGGGAGGTGGACGGCGACGGCTACGAGGTTGGCACGTACGCCTACGACGACACCGCGCTCGGGTCGGTGCTGTCGAACGACGGCGGGTTCGCGAAGGTGCTCGTCACCGACGGCGGCAAGGTGCTCGGCTGTCACGTCGTCGGCCCGCACGCGTCGATGCTCGTCCACGAGGTGAGCACGGCCGTCGCCGCCGGCGCGGACGCCGAGACGATAGCCGAGACGATACACGTCCACCCGGCGCTGTCCGAAGTCGTGCAGGGGGCGTTCCGGGACGTTCGTGACGTGGCGCCGTCGGGAATGTGACATCCTCCTCGCCGTAAACGGCGAGGCTTCCCACGCATGGGGAATACCAGTTAGTCGTCGCTGGCAGAGGGTTTCGACTCTCGAAACGCCGTGAGCGTCATCTGCGCTGGGACGCTCTTCTCACGGTGTCGTTCGAGAGACGCGGAGCGTCTCTCGTGACCACGAGACGGCGAAGCCGTCTCGGACGAAGTTGTGGCGGTGTCACAACCGCTCCCATCCCGAAGCGAGTCATCGCGTTCCGCCTTGTCAAGCGGGACGCTCTCTCCCCACGGGTCAATCCGTCGTGCGATATTCGCGGAAGCATTGATGTCGGCCTGAAACATCGAAACGTGGCAGTCGTCGTTCGGGCACCGGAACTCGGCTTGGGAGTCCCGCCGACCGATTCGGTGGCACGAGTGGCACGTCTGAGATGTGTACGCCGGATTCACGTACTCGACCGGGATGCCTGCTTCCGTCGCCTTGTCCTCGATACGCCCTTGCAGTCGGGCGAACGCCCACGAGTGAAGGCGACGATTCATGTGCTTCCCGTAGTCGAGACGCTCACGGATGTACGTCAGGTCCTCCATCACCAACACCGGGTTCTCGAACTGCTTGGCGTACTCGACGGCTTCCCGAGACGCTTTCTCCACGATGTCGGTGAGCGCGTTTTGGTAGTGCGAGAAGCGGTCTTCGATGCGCCACTCGGATGCGTCACGCTCTTGGAGTCGTTTCAGGGTCGTGTGCATCTCTTTACGGAGATGCTTCGCTCTGCTTCCGCTACACACGAACGGGTCAGTCGGAGAACCATCCTTGAGGGCACAGCCCGTGATGAGGGCGGTTTCTCCGATATCTAAGCCGATGTGCGCGGCGTCACCGTCCATCGTTAGTTCTTCGACCGGATACTCGACGGTAACGTGCAGTACCCAGTTTTTCCGGTGCTGTTGAAGCCGTATCTCGCCTGCCTTCGCGTCCTCTGATACGAGGTCGTGCCAGAGATCTTCCTGTTCAGGGTTGATGCGAAGTGGTATCCAGAAGTTCGTTCCCCGACCGGGACGCGGAACCCACCACGTGAACTCGTAGTCGCGTTCTTCGGAGTGGTCAAACTTCGCAGCCTGATTTGTGAGCCGTATCGGGTGTTCGTCGTCCAACTCCTGCGCGTTGTACGTCTTGCGGAGTTTTGGGACGTAGTTGCAGAGAGCAGCCTTCGCTTGATACGGCAGGTTGTAGGGTGTCACGATGTCGCTCACCGACGACATGGTACTTGCCCCGGAGTCGAACGCCTCTTGTAGACTGTCACGGTACGTTTCAAGGAGGTCGTTTAGTTTCGCCTGTTTGTGCGCGGTGGGGGGCGCGAACGTCGCTTGCAACGTCTTCGTGACGGTCGTAGACACGCTACTGGTCCTCCACGTACTCCATCAGCACGTCGATGCTCACCTGTCCGGTGGTGGCGAGGAAGTACCCCGGTTGCCAGAACGCGCTGTCGAGCGTCTGACGAACCTCGGGGTTCTCGTCACGGGTTTTGTGGGACGTGACGCCTTTGAGCGAGTTGATGAACTTGGTGAGGTTCGTCGTCGGCTTCGCCGTGAACAGGATGTGAACGTGGTCGGAACCGCCGTTGACGTTCTGGATGTCTACGCCGAAGTCCTCGGAGATGTCGCTGGCAATCTCACCGATACGTTCGGCTATCTCGTCGGTGAGGATGTCCGCGCGGTACTTCGTGCCGGTCACAAAGTGATATTGGAGCGCGTAGACCGTGTGCGACCCGGTTTCGAGGTTGTACTTCATTCGGCCGTACTGAGATCATCACACCCAATTCGAGTAAAGGTTTACAGTCGTGCGGTATTCGGCCTGCAGCTGACGGTGGAACGTAAGTTAGTTGTCGGCTTCACGCCCGCCGTAAACTGCGGGATTCTCGCCTTGAAAAAGATAGCGCGTTCGAACCGGTGTGCCCTCCGGGCGGGACGGTTCGACAGAACTTCCCGATGATGGTGTCTCCCCGTCGAACATATTTTTCTGTGGGAAGGTGCGGGGATGATTTTACAATAAGACGGATCTCGGCGATAAAACTTAACAGACGGGAGAAGAGACTCAGGCTGTCATGCCCGCAGAGTCGTACGGAGCCATCAGCCTGCTTCCGGCGCTGTTCGCCATCGTGCTGACGCTGGTGAGCCGGCAGGTGCTCCTCTCGTTGTTTACCGGAATCTGGATCGGCGCGACCATACTGGTCGGGTGGAACCCCATCGCCGGGATGGCCCACTCCCTACAGTTGGTCATCAACAGCCTCATCACGCCGTTCAACAGCAAACTGCTGCTGTTCACGTTCCTCTCGGGGGCGATGCTCGGGATGATATTCCTCTCGGGCGGCATGAAGGCGCTGGCTGAACGCATCATCGCTCGGATCAAGACCAGAAAACAGGCGGAGTTGGGGACCAGCATCCTCGGGATGCTCATCTTCGTCGACTCCTACGCGAGCACGATGATCACCGGATCGGTGATGCGCCCCATCACCGACCAGTTCGACATCAGCCGCGAGAAACTCGCGTACCTGCTCGACTCCACCACCTCGCCGGTCGTGAGCATCGCCGTCGTCTCGACGTGGGTCGGGTTCGAGGTGGGCCTCATCCGCGATCAGTTCTCCTCGCTCGGCATCGACCAGAGCGCGTTCGTGGTGTTCTTACAAAGCATCCCCTACCGCTTCTACAGCCTCCTCGCCATCGCGCTCGTGTTCATCCTCGTCGTCATGGGGTGGAACTTCGGTCCGATGAAGCGCGCCGAGAGGCGCGCGAAAGAGGAGGGGAAGGTGCTCGGCGACGACGCCGACCCCCTCATCGAGACGCGCGAGGAGGACATCGTCACGCCGGACCACGTCGACTCGCGCTGGTGGTACTTCGCGCTCCCCATCGTCGCTCTGGTCGCCGTCACCGGGTTCGGCCTGCTGTACTCGGGCGGGTGGCCGTCGAAGGCGCCCGTCGAGGCGCTGAAGGGCGCCGCCACCGCCGACGCCATCCTGTGGGGCGTCTTCTCGGCCTGCGCGCTGCTGCTCGCCATCCTCGTCGGACACGCCCGCGTGGAACTCGAAGCGGTGAGCGACTCCATATTCGAGGGGTTCAAGATGGTGATGTTCCCGGTGGCCGTCCTCACGCTGGCGTGGACCATCGGCGGCGTCAGCGAGACGCTCGGCGTCGGCGGCTTCGTCGTCAGCATCGCCGAGGGGATTATCACCGCACCGCTCCTGCCGGCCGTCGTGTTCGTCGCCGCGGCCATCGTCTCTTTCTCCATCGGGACCTCGTGGGGGACGATGGGTATCATGTTCCCCGTGGCGGTTCCCTTGGCGTTCCAACTCGGCGCGCCGCTTCCGAGTGCCATCGGCGCCATCCTCACAGGGTCGCTGTTCGGCGACCACTGCTCGCCCATCAGCGACACGACGGTGCTCTCGTCGATGTTCGCCGGCGCGGACCACGTCGACCACGTGAACACGCAGATTCCCTACGCGGTGCTCTGCGGGACGGTGGGGACGTTACTGTTCCTCGCCAACGGGTACGGGCTCAGCGGTCCCATCCTGCTCCTGCCCGTCGGCGTCCTCGCCCTGTTCGTCACCGCGTACTACCTCTCGGAACACCGCGACGCGGCCGTTCCAAGCGTCTTCGGTTCCTCGTCGGACTGACGAATTCCGACACCGTTTCGCGCTTTTTTGACGCTGAACGACGAGCGAACGTGGTCGAACCGGTTCGGGAGCGGGAAGCGCGATTCGACGCAGAACTGACGTGTCTCACATCTCTGCACGCGGGTTCGGAATCGGTAGTGGAGAACTCGGTCGGGAGGCGGTATTTTGCCAGTAGTAGGACTATATCCGGGCAGACCGAACCTGCCGTTTGTTGGTCTTGCACTCGGTGTACGAGGTGTCGGACCAACAATAGTCGGCGGTTTGGTTCGCGCAGTATAGGTATTGCTCGGCGGTTCGGTGGAGTGCGTCGCGTTGCTCGTCGGAAACGGCGAGTTTCGCGACGGCGGTTCGACGCACGTCCATACTTCAGAGGAGGGTGGGCGGTACTTGGATATTCGGGAGTCGGTCGGTCGGAGTGCGCCGGTTGTGTCGCACCATGTCAGTTTCCGCTCCGGCCTACTCGCTCCCTTCGCTACGTTTCGGTCGCTCCTTGAGGCCGGGGGCTCTACCTTGAGTTCTGCTGAGTTCAACCGGTCGACGCCCGCGGGGTGTCCGCGGGGCGTCCGACGCGACATCGCTCACATCATCTCGCGCAGGCTGACGAACGACCCCTCCTCGGCGGTTATCCACGTCGTCGTCCGCTCGAAACCGACGGAATCCGGCGGGAACAGCGTACACTCGGCCGTCCCGTCCCGCGGGAGGACTATCTCGGCCGTCAGTCCCGGCGGCCGGTCCGGGCGACTCGTCTCTCTCGGCGGGCGTTTCTCGGCGTCGTGCGTCGCGTTATCGTCCATCGTGGTACTCCTCCGGGAGCGATTCGTGCTCCACATCCACTACGAGCGCCGACTCTATGACTGGCGGCCGTCGTTCCCGCCGGATGGGAAGTACGAGAGCGGTTCCCGGTGGCGGGGAGTCACGCCGCGGATTCATGCTCTCCCTCCCGACCGGACTATTATTTGGTGATATCACCAATGTATATCCTCGCCGAACCAGTACGGGCAGACATGAGCTTCACCGACGAACTGTCGACGGTGGCGGACCCGCTCTGGGACGCCATCGAGGGGCACCCGATGGTCGAGCGGTTGGGAGCGGGAACGCTCTCGACCGACCCGTTCGAGTACTGGGTGCGACAGGACTACGTCTACCTCGTCGACTACGCGCGCGTGTTCGCCTACGGGGCGGGGACGGCGCCAGACGTGGCGCGGATGGGCACGTTCGCGGAACTGCTGGACTCGACCATCAACACCGAGATGGACCTCCATCGCGCGTACGCCGCGGAGTTCGGCATCTCCGAGGCGGAACTGGAGGCGACCGAGGCGTCGCCGACGACGCGGGCGTACACGGACTTTCTCGTCCGCACCGCCGCGACGGGGTCGTTCGGCGACTTAGTGGCCGTCCTCCTCCCCTGCATGTGGGGGTTCAACGAGACGGCCGAGCGACTGCGGGAACGCGGGAAACCCGACGACGAGCGGTACGCCGAGTGGATAGACACCTACGCGGGCGCGGAGTTCACCGAACTCACGACGTGGTGCAAGGAACTGATGGACGACGTGGCGCGGGACGCGAGCGACGCCGAACGCGAGCGCTACCGCGACCTGTTCTACGAGTCGGGGCGCTACGAGTACCGCTTCTGGGACGCCGCGTGGCGACAGGAGGGGTGGGAGCTGTGAGCGAGGAGGAGGCAAACGAGGGGGAGGCCGGCGGACAGGCGGTCCCCGACTCGTTCGACGCGTACGCCGAGACGGCGACGGACGCCCGCTTCACCGACTGGCTCCGGGAGCGCTCGGAGCCCGAATGGACGGCGGCGACCACCCACCGATTCACCCGGGAACTCGGGTCCGGCGAACTGAACGACGCGGCGTTCCGGCGGTATCTGGTCCAAGATTACGCGTTCCTCGGGTCGCTCGTCGGCCTCGTCGGGCACGCCGTGGGCGACGCGCCGACGATGGCGTCGAAACGCCGGCTGTCGACGTTCCTCGGGACGCTCACCGCGGAGGAGAACGACTACTTCGAGCGCTCCTTCGAGGCGCTGGGCGTCCCGCGGGAGACGTACGAGGACCCGCACCGGACGCCGACGACGCTGGCGTTCGAGGACCTCATCGAACGGGCCGCCCGGCAGGGCGGGTACGCCGAGCGACTGGCCGTGCTCCTGCCCGCCGAGTGGACGTACGAGGCGTGGGCGGCGGCCGTCGCCGACGGGTCCCCCGAGCGGTTCTACCTCGACGAGTGGGTGCACCTCCACGCGAACGACGAGTTCAGAACGTTCGTGGGGTGGCTCCGCGCGGAACTCGACCGTGAGGGCGCCGCCGCCTCCCCCCGGCGTCGGCGTCGCCTCGAACGGCTCTTCGGGCGGACCGTCTCGCTGGAAGTCGACTTCTTCGACGCCGCCTACGCGGACGAACCGTCGGACCGGGGTGAGACGGAGTGGTGAGTTCGGCTCTCGCCCTCGGTCTCACCGTCGTCACGCTCGCCGTCTTCGCGGGGCTGGGGCTGTGGTTCTCACGGGGGCGCGTCGGCTCCGTCGAGGACCTCATCACCGCCCGCGGCGCCGCGAACGAGGGGCAGTTGAGCGCCACGCTCGTCGCCTCGGTGATGGGCGTGTGGATACTGCTGTCGGCCCCGGAAGCGGGCGCGCTGTACGGTATCGCCGCGGCCGTCGGCTACGGACTCGGCGAGGCCGCGCCGATGCTCGCGTACTCCCGACTCGGCCCGCGGATACGGGAGTTGATTCCGGAGGGCCACTCGCTGACCGAGTACGCCTACGCGCGCTACGGCGGCGCGATGTACGCGTTCGTCGTCGTCATCAGCGCCCTGTACATGTTCGTCTTCCTCGCCGCCGAGTTGACCGGCATCTCGCTGGCGTTCCACTACGTCGCCGGCGTCCCCCAGTGGCAGACGGCAACGCTCGTCGCCGGGTTCGTCCTCCTCTATACGGCCTACGGCGGCCTTCGAGCGAGCATCGCCACCGACGCGGTGCAACTGTTCGTCGTCCTCCCGCTCCTCGTCGGGAGCGTCGCGGCCCTGCTGTTCGCACTCGGCGGAACCGGCGCCGTCTACGACGGCATCGCGGACGCGAACCCGGCGCTCTTAGACCCCGGCTACGTCCCCGGTCTGCGGTTCGGCGCGGCGCTGGTGTTCGCGGTGCTCGGCGCGGAACTCCTCAACCAGACGTGGTGGCAGCGCATCTACGCCGGGGACGACTCCGAGACGGTCGAGCGGAGCTTCCGGGTCGCCACCGTCGCCAACGGGTTCATCCTGCTTCTCGCGACGCTGTTGGGAGTCGTCGCCGTCGGGAACTCCGGAGTCCTCACGCAGGGGGCGGAGTACAACGCCGGCGTCGCCTTCTTCGTCCTCTTGGACGGAGCCTTCTCGGAGTGGTTGGTGCTCGGCGTCCTCCTCCTCGCCCTCCTGCTCGTGACGAGCACGGCCGACTCGCTGTTCAACGCCTTGTCGAGCCTCGTCACCGCCGACCTCCCTCGGGCGATGGACGACCCGGACGACCGGACGCTCCGCCTCGCCGCCCGACTCGTCACCGTCGTCGTCGCCGTCGCCGCCGTCGCGGTGAGCCTCCGCGCGCGGAGCGTCCTCAGCCTGTTCTTCGTCGCGGACCTCCTCGGCGCCGCCGTCGGCATCCCCCTCGTCTACGGACTGTTCACCGGCGGCCTCTCCGGTCGGGGTGCGCTGGTGAGCGCCCTCCTCGGCCTCGCCGTCGGGAGCGCGTTCTTCCCGTTCCCGTTCGGCCTGCACGGCGCGGCGGACTCGCTCCTCGGCGGCCTCCTCCCCGCCCCCGACCCGACCTACCTCCTGCCGTTCGCCGGCGCGTTCCTCGTCTCCTCGGCGTCGGCCGTCGTTGCGGCGCGCCTGTCGAGCAGTGAGTTCGATCTCGACCGTCTCTCGCGGGAGATTCGTCGCCTCGACCGACCCGTCACCGATGGCGGGACCCCGAGCAATCCGGACGAACCGAGCGAATCGACCGAACCGAGCGGTCCCGCCTCGGAGAGGGGGGACGACCGATGAGCGCCGTCGGCCCACTCGTCTTCGGAGCGCTGCTCTGGGGGAGCCTGCTCGGCGTCTTCTGCGTGTTCTGTTTCGAGGCGTACGCCGTCGCCCGTGGGACCGTTCGACTCCGACGACGCGACCGAGCGTAGCGACGCCGACACGACACCCATTTATTCGTCGGTGATATCACTCGAATATGAGCGATGCGACGCCGACGGCCACGGGGAATCGACTGGCGGGCGTGCGCGAGCGACTGTCGGGGATGGGGCCCTCGTGGGTCGTCGGGGCCGTCGCGGCCGGGCCGGCGACGATAGCGAGTCTCGTTACCGCCGGGGCGGCCTTCGATTACGCGCTGCTGTGGGTGGTCGTGCTCTCGGCCGCGGCGGGGACGGTCGCGCAGTACCTCGCCATGCGGCTCGGTCTGCTGACCGAGCGAGGAATCGTCGCCGTCGTGGAGGCGCGCCTCGGCGAGCGGTGGGCGTGGCTGCTCGTCGCCGACGTCGTCGTGGCCGCCGGGGCCGCACAGGTGGTGATACTGAACACGCTGGCCGCCGTCACGGCGACGATTACGGGCGTGGGGGCGGGAGTCTGCGGCGTCGCGTGGGCGGTGGTGCTCGCGGTCGGACTCGCGGGTCGGGGTTACGGCTTCCTCGAACTCGGGGCGAAACTGCTCGTGGCCGGCGTCGTCGTCTCGTTCGTCTCCTCGCTGTTCGTCGTTCCTGTCGACGCCGGGCGGGCGCTCGACGGACTCGTTCCGACGCTGCCCGCGGGGAGCGCGGTGCTGGCCGCCGGCATCCTCGGCGGCGCGGTGCACGTCACGCTCGTCACGATGCACTCGTACACGATGCGGGCGCGCGGGTGGACGGCGTCGGAGTACGACCTCGCCACGTTCGACGTGGTCGCCTCGATGCTCGTCGCGTTCGGCGTCTACAGCGTCGCCGTCTTCCTCGTCGCGGCGGGCGTGCTGACGGACCCGAACCTCACGACGGTGGGCGCCGCGAAGGCGCTGGGTCCGCTCGTCGGCCCGGGCGCGGAGTGGCTGTTCCTCCTCGGACTCGGCGGCGCGGCGGTGTCGACGCTCGGCGGGAACACCGTGGCGCCGCCGTTTCTTCTCGCGGACAAACTCGGCTGGGGGACGACGGTCGAGGACGGTCGCTACCGCGCCCTCTTGGCCGGGTTCGCACTGCTGTCGGCGCCGGGGGCGTTCATCGGCGGCGAGGTGCTCGGCCAGCTCGTCCTCGTCCTCGCTCTCGGCACCGTCGGGACGCCGTTCGCTCTCGCCCTCGTGCTCTACCTCCTGAACTCCCCGGCGGTGCCCGAACCGACCCCGACGCTCGCCAACGTCGGCGGCGTCGCCATCTTCCTCGTCTCGGGTGCGCTGGCGGCGAACTTCGTCCGCGGGCAGGTCGCCGGCGGCCTCCGCCCCCTCTCGGGAGCCGTCCTCGCGTTCGCCGTCCTTGTGGCCGCCGCAACGCTCGGCCTCGTCGCGAAGTACGCCCGCGAGGAAGTCACCACCGGCGCGTAGTCGCCCGAGAGTCGAACCCGCTCGGTCGCCGGTCGTCGACGCGGTCGAACCGACTCCGAAAGGTGCGGTACGTTCCCATGCTTCGTGCGCTTCGACGGACGGAATCGCTAGAGATTCACACGCGGTCGAGACGGTCCCTAAACCGCCGTATACGGCGAATTAGTATTCGATTGACAGGGCCAAGTACCGTATAACAAAGTACGTACCTCCCAGTTCGCTCGGTAGAGCCGCCTTTCTACTCGGCGGTCGAACACATATGCTCGAAGTTACACAGGCGGTCCCTCCGATCCGCGCTCTCCACGGAATCGAGGGAACGACAGTCGACGCGCAGACAGCGACATCGCACAGTCGGGGGTCGACACGACAGTGATGGGTCTGTACGACAGCCAACGGGACCCCGACGAGCAGCGACGGGCGTTCACGTCCGGCGAGGTGCCCGTCTCCGTCGTCGGCCTCGGAAAGATGGGACTCCCGCTGGCCGCGGTGTACGCCGAGACGGCGGGCGAGGTCATCGGCGTCGACGTCGACCAAGGCGTCGTCGACGGTATCAACGAGGGCCGCTCGCACATCAAGGGCGAACCAGGCCTCTCGGACCTCGTCGCCGAACAGGTCGAGGCGGGACGCCTCCGCGCCACCACGTCGGCCGCCGAGGCCGCCGAGGCGGCGGCGGTACACGTCGTCATCGTCCCAACGCCGCTGACGGACGACCACGAACCGGACCTCGGGGCGCTGACCGCCGCCGTCGAGGGCATCGGCGAGGGCCTCTCGAAGGGCGACCTCGTCGTCGTCGAGTGCACCGTCCCGCCCGGAACGTGCGAAGGGCGCGTCCGCCCCCTCCTCTCGTCGGTCAGCGGCCTCGACGAGGACGAGTTCGGCGTCGCCTTCTGCCCCGAACGGACGTCCAGCGGACGGGCACTGAAGGACATCCGCGGCGCGTACCCGAAAGTCGTCGGCGGCGCGGACGAGGAGAGCGGTCGTGCGGCCGAACTCATCTACGGCGAACTTACCTCGAACGACATCGTGCCGATGGCGGACGCGACGTCCGCCGAGGCGGTGAAACTGTTCGAGGGCGTCTACCGCGACGTGAACATCGCGCTGGCGAACGAACTCGCCAAACTCGACCGCGACCTCGGCATCGACGTCAACGAGGCCATCGACGCGGCGAACACCCAGCCGTTCTGTGACATCCACACGCCCGGGCCGGGTGTCGGCGGCCACTGCATCCCGTTCTACCCGTACTTCATCATGAAGTACACCGAGACCGACACCCCGCTCCTCCGGACGGCCCGTGAGGTGAACGACTCGATGCCCGCCCACACCGTCCACCTGCTCGCGGACGGTCTGGAAGCCATGGGGCGCGACGTAGACGGGTCGACCGTCGCGGTGCTCGGAATCACGTACCGCGCCGGCGTCGAGGAGACGCGCAAGACGCCCGCCGCCGGCGTTATCGACGGTCTGAACGCGCGCGGCGCGAAGGTGCTCGCCGCCGACCCGCTCATCGACGACATCGAGTCGTTCGGTGCGACGCCCGTCGACGCGGCGGATATTCCCGACGAGGACGTCGACGCCGTCGTCCTCGTCACCGCCCACGAGGAGTTCGCCGATATCGACTGGGGGCGTCTCGAAGACGCCCTCCTCGTCGACGGGCGCGGCGTCCTCGAAGAGTGGTGCGGCGAGGGCGACTACCGCATCCTGACCATCGGAGGGGGAGAGCGTGTATCGGGACAGTAGCGTCGCCGTCGTCGTCCCCGCGTACAACGAGGAGGGCTTCGTCGGCGACGTTGTGCGCAGTATCCCGACCTACGTCGACCGGATATACGCCGTCGACGACCGCTCGACCGACGGGACGTGGGAGGAGTTACGCGAGTGCGCCGAACGAGTGAACGCCGAGGGCGACGGAGAGCGCGTCGTTCCCATCCGCCACGAGCGGAATCGCGGCGTCGGCGGCGCAATCAAGACGGGGTACGAGCGTGCGCTGCGCGACGAAATAGACGTGACCGCCGTCATCGCCGGCGACGGGCAGATGGACCCGAGCAAACTGACGCAGTTTCTCGACCCCATCGTCGACGGCGAGGCGGACTACACGAAGGGCAATCGCCTCTGGCGCGAGGACACGTGGCGCGAGATGTCGCGGTGGCGCCTGTTCGGCAACCGCCTGCTCACCGTCCTGACGAAGATAGCCAGCGGCTACTGGGGGATGGTCGACCCGCAGAACGGCTACGCGGCCATCTCGCTGCGGGCGCTGGAGGAACTGCCCATCGACGACCTCTACGAGGAGTACGGGTTCCTCAACGACCTGCTCGTCCACCTCAACGTGCAGGGGCTCAAAATCGCCGACGTGCCGCACGAGGCGCTGTACGGCGACGAACAGAGCGGTATCAAGTACTCGACGTTCGTCCCGAGACTGTCGAAACTGCTCCTGCGAGACTTCCTCTGGCGGCTGAAGATGAAGTACTTCGTCTACGACTTTCACCCGACGGGGCTATGCTACGCGCTCGGCGCGGCCGGAACCGGCGCGGGCGCGGGTGCGGCGCTGAAGGCGCTGGTCGACCGCGACTCCGAGAGCCGCTTCACGAATCTGCTGCTGTCCGGGGTCGTCTCGCTCCTCGGATGGCTGTTTCTCGTCGTCGCCGTCGTCCTCGACATCGACCGGAACGCCGACCTGATGGCGTCCGGCGAGTACGGCGAGCGACGCGCCGAGGCGGACATCCCGGACGCGGCGTACGCGCAGACGGGCGACGCGACGAGCGGCGCCCCGGAGAGAGCGAGCGACGTCGAAGACGCCGCAGACGAAATCCCCGAGGGGACCGACGAGTCCCCGGGGAGCGAACGATGATGAGCGCTCACAGATACGCCGTCGGCCGCCGCGGGGGTGAACACAGCCATGCGAAGTTCCGCTGAGCGGACGTCCGGTGCGGTCGGGTTGGTCATAGAGGCGCTCCTCGTCGTCGCCGCTCTCGCCGTGTTCGGCGCGGCGGCGCTGACGCTCCCCCCGGGACCCATCCGCATCGCCGTCGTCCTCCTCGGACTGCTGTGGCTCCCGGGGTACGCCATCACGACGCTGGTGTTTCCGAAGCGCGTCGTCGAGCGACCGGCGCGGAGTCGGCGACTCGGACGGACCGACACCGGATCGCGCCGCGGGACGCTCACGGGTGCGCAGCGCGCGGGACTCTCGATCGGTCTCAGCGTCGCCGTGCTCCCCGTGTTCGGCGTCGCCATCGCGACCAGTTCCATCGCGCTCTCGGTACCGGTGGTGCTCGCGGCGGTGGCCGGGTTCACCGTGCTCGTGTTCGCACTCGGACTCGTGCGACGGGTGCGGAAGCGCGAGGAGAGCCGGTACGTACTGCCGCTCGCCGCGTTCCGCCGGACCGTCGGCGCCGGGTTCGAGGGGTCGGCCCTCGACATCGGGCTGAACGTCCTCCTCGTCCTCGTCCTCGTCGTCGCCAGCGCCGGGTTCCTCGGGGCGGTGGCGCTCCCGCAGGACCAGACGACGTTCACGCGGGCGTCACTGCTCACCGAGAACGACGAGGGTGACCTCGTCGCCAACGGCTACAAGACGAACCTCACGGTGGACGAGTCGGCCGAGTACGTGCTGGAGGTCGTCAACCACGAAGACGAACCGACGACGTACACCGTCGTCGTCGAACAACAGGAGGTGGGCGAGAACGGCAACGTCGTCAGGTCGGCCGAAGTGGACCGGTACCAGCGGAACATCGGCGAGAACGTGACCTGGCAGTTGCGGCACGAACTCCGACCGACCTTCGCCGGCGAAAACCTTCGGTACACCTACCTCATCTACCGGGGTGAGGCACCGGACGACCCGAGCGTCGACTCCGCGTACCGCCACCTGACGCTGGACATCAACGTCAGCGAGTCGTAGCGAGACCGCCCGGCGGCACGGGTATCCGACCGCCCGGTTTCCGTTCGTCACTCACCGACCGCGCCGAATCGCTCAGTTTATGCGACACATATTCAAACAAGTGTGTTCAAAACGTTAAGCAGAAATGACGGACCAGTCGGGAGTCGTCGACACCGCGGCCGCCGAGGGAGCGGACCGCGCGGGGAGTCGCGAAAGCGGGACGGAAGCCGACGGAACGGACGGTAGGGGGCGCAGAAAGTGAGCCGCGCGGGTCGGACGGGCGATGCGTCACCGGGTAGGCGTGCGGCCGACGACGGAGTCTGATGAAGCGCCGAGCGTTCTTGGCGTCGGCCGCGTCGGCGGGTCTCCTCCCCCTCGCGGGCTGTTCGGTGTTCGACGACTCGAAGCCGTCGACGCCGACGGGGACGCTGCCGCGAACCGGCGTAGAGACGCCGCGGGGAACGGCGAAGCAGTACCAGTCTTACGACCGGGTCGTGCGACTCGCCGACCGCGGCGTCGGAGAGGCCAGTAAGGGGCGCGTCGGGTCCATCATCGCCTCGGAACTGGCCGACGACACGCTGTTCGTTGTCCCGGCGGGCCGCCACTTCATCGACCCGGTACGGGTCAACGGCTACCGGAACGTCGGCGTGGTGGGCGCTCCGAACGGCCGGACGACGCTCGTCCCCACGAGCGCCGCCAGCGAAACCGGGTGGCTGTTCACGTTCGAGAACGGGGGGGACTTCGAGTTCGGGCGCTTCGATCTCGACTTTCGCGGCGAGGACGTGGGTGCGAGCCTCACGCTCATCGCCACGGTTGGTAACCTCTACCTACACAACGTTCACGCGTTCGGCGTCTATCCCTACGACACGTACGGCGTCGGCGTGAGCCTGACCGACCCGGACGGCGAGGGGGTCATCGAGCAGTTCATCGCGCGCGACGGCAGCACGTACGACAGTCCCGGGGCGGGAATCTTCGTCGCGCAGGGACACGCCGGAAAACTCGAGATACGAGACTGCGAGGTGTGGAACTGGGCCGACAACGGCGTCTACGCCTCTAGCCCGGGCTACGTCGGCGGGTTCAAGGGGCAGACGACGGCCGACCGGGGCAACGGCGTCGTCCACGTCCGCGGCGGCGTCTACAAGAACAACAACATCGCCAACATCCGCATCGGGTCGACGTACAGTTCCGTGCGGGGAGCGCTCATCCGCAACGAGCGGAATCCCACGGGAGACACCTGGGACGCGCGGCGATACCCCATCATGCCGCGGTCGGGCAGCGAACCCGACCCCGTCGTCAACTCCCGAGGCATCCGACTGACGAACCGGCACCACCAACTCGTCGCGGACTGCGACATCGTGATGAACGCCGGCCGATCGGACGGCGCCATCGTCGCCAACGGGGCGACGGGGACGAACACCATCCGCAACACGAGGATACACGTCGACACCGACGAGGTGCTCTATCCCATCAACCTGAAGGGCCCGTCTATCGATTGGCGGCGGTACGGCTTCACCGTCACGGGCGTCACGATAACGGGGACTTCGACCGCACGGGATGCGGCGGTTCGCGTTCAAGGAAGGGACGACACCAGTTTCGAGAACTGCTGTATCTCCCTCGACGGCGGCAACCAGAACGGAATCGCGTTCGAGAATTGCCGCAACTGTGCGGTGTCGAACAGCACCATCGACGTGCCCGGACAGATGATCACGACGAGGGATGCGACCGTGAAGCGGATGAAACTACGGGCGAACGGCACCTGCGCGGCGAGCAATTCCTAATCCGAGACTCCTTCTCTGGAAGGCGCCAAAGCGTCGTTAACGACTTATTAAACCCCGCTGGAGCCCTTTAGCCCGCCGAGGCGGGGTCTTTCTCCGAATGCCGCGTTCGGCGCGTTTCTCGGCTTGCGCCTTCTTAAATCACAAACAAAATTTGAAATTCAGGAAATATTGATAGTATTGAACGCTTGTTTGTTTTGTGACCAGTAGATTTATGTCGTTAATAGTCTCTTAATCAAGTGTCCATGGCAGAAAACCCGATCAAGCCTTCGACCGAATCACCCACCGAACCCACCAACGCGCACACGGGGCCGAAGCTCATCGACCGACGGAACGTGCTTCGACTCGGCGCGGCGACCGCCGCCGTCGCCGCCACGGGCGTCGGCTCCGCCGCCGCCGCGGGCGGGTACACCTACGAAGGCATCTCGTTCGACCGCAAGGTGAACGCGGTCGACGACCTCGGTCTCGACCCGAACGGGGGAGCGCTGGTCGACGACGCGCTCGGAGCCGTTCCGAGCGGAACGCTCGTCGAGTTCCCGACGGGCCGGTACCTCGTCGACTCCTGCTGGGTCCGGTCCAGCAATGTCGGCCTCGTCGCCGCCGACGGCGCAGACCCGGTGTTCGTCCCGGCCAAGCCCCAGAGCGAGAGCGAATCGTGGACCATCCTGATGAAGACCGGCGGCGACCACGTCTTCGCCGGCTTCGAGTTCGACTACACGCGGGAGGGCTACGGCGGGACGCTCATCGTCATCGCGGAACGGGGGGACTACTACATCGGTGACGTCCACGTCAAGGGCGTCGTCGGGCACAGTTGCGAGGGCCTATCCACCGCGGTCGAGGACCCGAACGGGACCGGCGTCATCGAGCGGTTCTACGCCCGCGACGGCAGCACGTACGACAGCGCCTCGCACGGACTGTTCGTCGGTCTCAAACACGCCGGGACGCTCTACATCCGCGACTGCGAGGTGTGGAACTGGACTGACAACGGCGTCTACGCCTCCAGTCCCGGCTACATCGGAAGCTACCGCGGGACGACCGACTCCGACCGCGGCGACGGCGAGGTTCACATCGAAGGCGGGGTGTTCAAGAACAACAACATCTCGAACGTCCGCATCGGGTCGACGAACAGTTCGGTGCGAGGCGCGGTCATCCACAACGAGAAGAACATCTCCGCGGACACCTGGGACTCCCGCAACTACGACATCATGCCGCGGTCGGGTACCGAACCCGAACCCGTCGTCAACTCCCGAGGTATCTGGCTGGCCAACCGGACGAACCTGCTGGTCGAGGACTGCGACATCCGGATGGATACCGGCGTCTCCTCCGGTGCCATCGTCGCCAAGGGCGCGACGGGCAACTGCACGATTCGGAACACGCGCATTCAGGTGAACACGACCGACGTGCTCAACCCCATCGTCGTCGCGGGACCCTCCATCGACTGGCCCGACACGGCGTACACGTTCGAGAACGTCTCCGTCACGGGCGTCGGCGGCGGCCGGAAGATAGCCGTCGCGGTCACCGACCGGCCGGGCACCTCGTTCCGCAACTGCTGTATCTCTCTCGACGGCGCCGACCAGAACGGCATCAAGTTCATCGACACCTCGAGCGGCGTCGTCGCCGACACGAACATCGGCGTCGACGGTCGGTCGACGCTGTTCCAAAACTCCACGATCAGCACCTCCAACGTGTCCACGGCCGACGCCTGCCCGGTTCCGAGCCTCTCGGGGTCGGGAGCGAACTACGGCGGGTCGAAGGAGCTGCCGTACACCCTCACGGTCCGGGGCACCGGCGCGCCCCTCGACTACCGCATCGTGACGACCGACGGCATCAACCAGGGCTCCCACCTCGTCGACGAGGACGTGCCCACCGTCGTCGAGGGCTCTCTCGACGAGAACGACCAAGAGGACTGGTTTTGGTTCTCCGGGGAGGTCACCGAGGTGAGCCTCAGCGACGAGGCGACGCTGTTCATCGAGGGCGAACCCGTCGACCCCGCCGACTACGCGCCCGAAGGCGACGACAGCGTCTCCGACGGCGATACGGTCGACAACTCCGACGGCAGCGTCTCCGACGGCGATACGGTCGACGGTTCCGAAATCATCCGGTTCGACGGAACCCGGAAGCTCACGCACACGACGACGGTCCGGAGCACCGGCGCGCCCCTCGACTACCGCGTCGTGACGACGCAGGGCATCAATCAGGGTTCGCACATCGTCGAGAACGAGGTCAGCACGTCCGTCGAGGGGTCGCTGGCGGCGGGCGACGAGGACTGGTTCTGGTTCGCCGGGGAGATAGTCTCCGTCGAACTGAGCGACGACGCGGCGTTCTTCGTCAACGGCGAGAAACTCGACCCTGCCGACTACGCCCCGGAGGGCGACGCGGGAGACGGGTCTGTGGGGGACGACTCGAACGACGGCGGTGCGGACGACGGGTCGACGCTGGAGCACGTCCTCTACGTCGACGGCTCCGCCAGCCGCAACACCAGCCACTACTCGTTCACCGTCACCGGCGACATCGAACGCAGCGAGGAGCTGAGCACGGTTCCCACGGACGCCCCGGCGGCCGACCTGAAGGCGGACGAGGTGCTCGACGGGCGCGTCGAAGGCACCGTCGCGGAGGGCGTGGACGCCTACCGCTTCTCGGGTTCCATCACTCAGTTCGATATCACCGGCTTCGCCATTGTCGACTTCGAGAACTGAGATAGTAGCGTAGACGACACGTCGTGGAGATTGTCGTTCGCTAACACACCGCTTCAGGTCCCGAGTAGGCTGTTTCTACGTGTCATGAGATTGGCTTTGACGCTTACTAACTAAGTGGATATGACGAGTGTACTCGTCAAATGACGGCCCCGTTGTTGACAATCCGACAAGAGTGTTCGTCGACAGGTGCGTCTGTTTCAGACGAGCGCCGTCTCCCCCCGTCCCACTAGCGATGAAGGTACTCGTCACGATACAACACCCCGCACACGTTCACTTCTTCAAGCACTCGATCTGGGAACTCGAAGCCCGCGGTCACGACGTTCGCGTCGTCGCGCGCGAGTACGACGTGGCCATCGAACTCCTCGAGGAGTACGGTATCGACCACGAGGTGCTCGCCGGACACGTCGACACGACGTTCGACATGGTCAAGGTGCAACTCCAGTACGAGGCGCGCATCCTCAACGTCGCCCGGAAGTGGAACCCGGACGTGATAACGGCCATCGGCGGTATCGCGGCGGCGCACGTCTCGGCGGTCGTCGACGCCCGCAGCATCGTCTGGACCGACAGCCCTGTCGGGTCGAACCGCATCACCATGCCGTTCGCCGACTTCGTCTGCACGCCGCGGAAGTTCCGCGACGACTTCGGGAAGAAACACGTCCGGTACGACGGATTCCACGAACTCGCCTATCTCCGTCCGGAGTACTTCGAACCGGACCACGAGGCCCTGCGCGAACACGGGGTCGAACCCGACGAACCGTACTTCCTGCTCCGATTCGGGACGATGAAGGCCCACCACGACATCGGCCAAAAAGGGATGTCGCTCGCGGTGAAAGAACGCCTCGTCGACCTGCTGTCCGAGCACGGGGAGGTGTACATCATGAGCGTCGCGAAGAAGCTCCCCGACTCGTTGTCGCAGTACGCACTGCAGACGCCGGTCCACCTCTCGCACTCGCTGCTCGACGCCGCAGACATGTTCGTCACCGACACCCACACGATGGCCACCGAGTCCGCCATCCTCGGGACGCCCGTCATCCGGACGAACTCGTTCGCCGGCGAGGGCGATATGAGCAACTTCGTCGAGTTCCAGGAGCGCTACGGGCTGATGTATTCGACGCCGGACGGAGAGGAGGCGGTCGAGAAGGCCCGCTCCTGGCTCGAACGGCCGGAGGGAGAGCGCGAAATCGAGCAACGGCGGCGACGACTGCTGGACGATACGATAGACGTCGCGCGATTCGTCACGGACGCCGTGGAGGCGGCCGGAAAACCGGACGCGACGCCCGAGGACATCCGACGCGTCCGCGACTCCGATCCGGTTCGTCAACCGACCAAACGGAACCTAGCGTGAGACCAATGAGAACTACGAAACAGACGGCGACTCCAGCGAGGATGGCGTAGCGTGCAGCGAGCGAACACGCGGCGCAGGCGACGAAGCGTGCGCGGAAGCGAGAGCGAGAGCAGAACGTCTGCGCGGCTCTCCAAACTCTTGCTCGTCGTGGGCGGACTGGCGTTCTTCGGCGGACTGGTGCGGGCGTACTTCTCCCCCGCCACGGGGTACGAACTCTCCATCTACGGGTCGACCCCGGCGCTCTACTGGGTCGGCATCGGCGTCGCGGTGGCCTGCGCACTGCTCGTGGGCCTCGTCCTCCGCCCCGGCGGTCCGCTCCGCTGGGCGACGATGGTCGTCGGCGGATTCTCGATACTCTCGGTCGCCGCCCTGCCGCTGATCCGCGGCTACTTCTTCTACGGGATGGGCGACTCGCTCACGCACCTCGGCTGGGCGAAGGACATCGCGTCCGGCACGATGCAGCCGACGCAGTTCCTCTACCCGGGAGTCCACACGATGACGCTCCTCATCGAGACGCTGACGGGTATGACGCTGAACCGGACGATGCTGCTCGTCGTCCTGCTGTTCGTGCTCGTCTACTTCGTCACGGTTCCCCTCTGCGTCGGGGTGTTGGTCGACGGACGCGGCGTCTCGGTCATCGCCGCCTTCTCGGCGCTGTTGCTCCTCCCGAGCAACGACCTCGGCGTGTTCATGATGGCGCACCCGTTCACGCAGGCGCTGTATTTCACCCCGGTCCTGCTCTACCTCGCACTCCGGCACATCCTCGATGCGCCCGGAGAGGAGGGGCTGCTCCCCATCACCGCGACGGACGGCGCCCTCGCGTTCGCGTCGGTAGCGCTCGTGCTCCTCCACCCTCAGCAGGCGCTGAACGTCGCCATCGTCTTCCTCCTCATCGGCGCGACGCGGGCGGTTATCGTGCGTCGGTGGAGCGACCACCCGATAGCGGCCCAGCGGTCGGTGCTCGGACACGGCGCCTTCCTCATGACCGTGTTCCTCCTGTGGACGAGTCGGCTCGAACGCGCCCAGCAGTCCTCTATCGGCGTCGTGCAGAGCTTCTTCAAGAGCATCCTCCAGACGGGGACCGGCGCGAACGACGTGGCGACGCAGGCGACGTCGCTGAGCGCGCTCGGCGGGAGCACCATCGAAGTCGTCGTGAAACTGTTCCTCCCGACGGTCGTGTTCGGCCTGCTCGCGGCCGGGTTGGTCGTCCGAGCGCTCGTCGCGGAGACCCGCGGCGACGCCTCGCGTCGATCCGCCATCGTCGTCGCCTTCGGCGTCGCCACTGCGGCGCTCACGGCGATATTCGGGGTGTTCTACCTCGCGTCGTCGACGGCGGTGTGGGGACGGTACGTCGGCGCCGTCGTTCTCCTGTTGAACATCCTCGGCTGCGTTGCGCTCGTCCGCGGACGCGAGTTGGCGACGGGACGACTCCCCGATATCAGCGCCGACAGCGCGCTGGCGGTGGTGTTCGCGCTTCTCATCGTCCTCAGCACGATGACCTTCTTCATGTCGCCGCTCATCTATCTCCCCTCCTCGCAGGTGCCCGAGACGGAGATGGCCGGCTACGAGGCGAGCTTCGAGAACGTCGGCGCGGACGCGAGACTCCTCGGCGTCCGCCTCGGCCCGGGACGGTACTCCGACGCCGTCTACGGCCGCGAGGGCAAGAAGTCGATAACGGGGCTCGCGACGGGCGGGAGCGTCCCGCCTGAGGTGTTCAACCGCAACCTGACGACGCACTACAACGGCGAAAGCGACGTCTACGTCGTGGTGAAACGCTCCGACGAACGCCGCGAACTCGAACTGTACCGCGGGCTCATGTACAACGAGTCCGGGTTCCGGAGTCTGAACTCCACCGCCGAGGTGAGCCTCGTTCAGACGACGGGCGACTACAAGATGTACCAAGTGAGCGGCTGAGCGGCGAGAAGAGAACCGTTCCGTTTCGTCCCGGCGTCGTCTATTCTCGACCCGCTTACTCCAGTACGCTCCTGTAGACGTCTTCGATGCGTTCGCCCATCGTCTCCAAGCGCAGATGTTCGACCGTCTCGCGCCCGTTCGACCGTTCGCCGCGCCGGAGCGTCTCGACGAGGGCGTCGACGAGTTCCTCGTCCGTCTCGCAGGCGAACGACGGGTCGACGTCCGAGAGGAGGTTCCGCACGTCGCCCACGGCGGTGGAGACGACCGGGAGGTTGCACGCGAGCGCCTCCTTGACCGTGTTCGGCGACCCCTCCCGCTTCGAGGTCATCAAGAGCGCGTCGGCGGCGTTCATGTACGTCGGAATCGCGTCGTGCGAGACGCCGTGGACCGCGTGGAGTTCGACCGGCTCGTCGAGCGTGTCGTTCACGCGTTCGACCACCCGCTCCGCCCGGGGGTGGTCTTTCAGTTCCCGGTCGGGCGAGTACGGGAAGAGCACGTGTCTGGCGTCGTGGCTCCAACCCACCTCCTCGCGCGCCTCGCGCATCGACCGGGGGTCGAACAACTGCATGTCGATGCCGTGGGGGATGACCTCGCAGTCGCCGCCGTACGCCTCCGCCATCTCGTCGCTCATCACGATGACGGCGTCGGAGAGGCGAGCGCAGGCCTTGCTTATCGGACCCGTCCACCCCAAGAGATCGCTGCCCCACAGCGACAGCACGACGGGTCGCGTCGGCTGTAGCAGCGCCGCGGGGGCGGTGAGGCCGTAGTTCGCGTGCACGATGTCGAACTCTCGCGACTTCTTGAGGACCGGGTAGTGAAACCGGAGGTAGTCGGCGGCGGTACGGGTGTGTTCGGTGTCGTGACGACCCGGCACCTCGATAGTCTCACACTCGATGCCGCGTCGTTCGAGGATGGCCTCTTGCTGTTGGAAGAAAGGTGCAGACTCGTTCACCACGAGATTGAGAACCCGCATGTGCTCACGCGTTCGGACAAGCGCGGTATTGTTATAGCCCTCGTATACGGCGAGAACGTGTTCAGACGCGTGACACTGTGGAGTCGAGTCCCGACGCCGAACGCGGTTGGAAGCTCCCGAGAAACGCCGTGAGGAAGGGACCCCGGTCGGAGTAGCGAGGGATGACGGCGTCGAGGCCGCTCTGGAGCGGAGCCGTCGCGCGCGAGGCGCCGGTCGTCGGGCAAAGCGACTGAACGAAGCGGAATCGTTCGGTTATCGCGTGTCGAGGACCGCGGCGGACGCCGGGCGCGCCGTCCGGTACGCCACGCGGCAGTCGGGCCGAGTACAAAAGGTCGTCCGCCGAAGCGAGGGCGGGGCTTACTCGTCGTCGACGAGCGTTCGGAGACCGTCTTCGAGCGAGACGGTGGGTTCGTAGCCCAGCGACTCGCGGGATTTCGAGAGGTCGGCGACGCTCCGCGGGATGTCGCCCTCACGGCCCTCGACGTGGACGATGTCGCTGTCGCTGTCGGCCGCACGCTTGACCGTCTCCGCGAGGGTGAGGATGCTCGTCTCCTCACCGGTGCCGACGTTGTACGACTCGCCGACGGCGTCGGTGGTGGCCGCCGCGAGGTTCGCGCGCACCACGTCGCTGACGTGGATGAAATCGCGCGTCTGCTCTCCTTCGCCCTCGACCGTTATCGGGTCGCCGCGGCGCGCCTGGTCGAGGAAGATGCTGATGACGCCGCTGTACTCGCCGGCCGTCTGCCGCGGGCCGTAGGCGTTGAAGTAACGGAGAGCGACCGTCTCTAACCCGTACTGCTCGTGGTAGACCTCGGCGTAGGAGTCGATGGCCGCCTTGTCGACGCCGTACGGCGACCGCGGACCGAGCCGTTCGGTCTCCGACAGCGGCACCGAGTCCGGGACGCCGTAGATGGCGCAACTGGACGCGAGGACGACCCGCGCGTCCGCGTCTCTGGCGGCTTCGAGGACGTTCAACGTCCCGCCGACGTTGACCTCGTTGCTCCGCTTCGGCTGTTCGACGCTCCGCTGGACGCTGACCTCCGCGGCCTCGTGGAACACCAGGTCGGCGTCCTCGACGGCGGCGGAGACGACGTCCTCGTCGCGGACGTCCCCGGAGACGAGTTCCGCACCGTCGGGGATGTTCTCTCGGTACCCGGTCGAACAATCGTCCAACACGCGGACGTCGTTGTCCGAGACGAGCGCGTCGGCGATGTGACTGCCGATGAATCCCGCGCCGCCGGTGACGACGACCGTCTGATCTTCGATATCTACTGTGTTCATCGTCTATGATAGGAGTCTGCTTGCCGTCGAGTCGTGCAGTGCGGCGTCGGGCCGCAGGAACGCACTACTCGCCGAGTAAGTATCAAGCCGACCCGGACGCAAAAGCGTATCCCCCGGTCGGTCGAGATAGGTACAACTTACTAATGAGGGGGGGAATCGGTACGTGTACGATAGCATGCCTGCGACACATCGGGTCGGGTCGAGGCGACCGACCGTCGAGAGCCGACCTGCGAGCGACGAAGGCAGTGCGACACTCGTCTCAGGCGCACCTGCACAGTCTCCCTCCCGTCTCGGCGACGACCTGCCCCCGACGAGGCCGCAGTACAGAACGGTCCACCGCACCGACGAATAGCCACGGTGAAGCAGATGTTCTACCTCCCGAACGCCGTCGTGAGGGGCGGCACAGGCTATTACGTTCGCGCGCACGCGCGGAACCATCGGACGGGGCGCGCGCGCCTCGGCCGGTGCGTTCCCCCCGAGGCGGGTGACGCGTCGTAATGGACGTGTCAGCGCGGCTCGGGCCCGAGATGCGCGACCGTGTTTCCCGGTGCGTGGTCGTCAACGAGAACGTCTCCGCCGACGCCTCCGTCATCGTCGTCACGTACCGGACGCCCGTCGAGGTGTTCGAGCCGGTGTTGGAGGCGCTCGACGACCAAACGGCGTCGGACTACGAAATCGTCGTCGTCGCCAACGACACCGACGCGAACGTCGAATCGTCCGTCACGGAGTCCGAGCACGTCCACCTGTTCGTCGAACTCGACCGCAACTACGGCGTGACGGTCGGCCGAAACCTCGGTGCGAAACTCGCCCGGGGAGACCTCCTTCTGTTTCTCGACGACGACGGCGTCCCCGAACGGGACTTCGTGGCGGCCCATCGGCGCGCCCACGCGGAACACGATATCGTCGCGGCGCGCGGCCGCGTCCTCCCGAAACGCGACACGGTGTACACGCGGATTCAGAGCCACTACGACCTCGGCGACGAGTCGTTCCCCTACTTCATCAACGTCGAGGGGAACACGTCGTTCGACCGGGAGACGTACCTCGACGCCGGCGGCTACGACGAGAACCTCGCCGACCGGGCGGGCCACGAGGGCATCGAACTGACCCACCGGCTGGTGCAGGACGGAATCCGGCGCGACCAGATAATCTACTACCCTGACGCCGTCATCTACCACGACTACGCGAACTCGTTCGTCGAGTACATCCGCAAGCGGACCGGCCGAAATCCGAACCTGGAGTACCTCTTCAAGCACCGCCCGGAGATATTCGAGTTCGCCGCCTCCTACGACCCGCCGGTCACCTCCCCCGAACTCTGCACGCGGGACAAGATCAAGTTCCTCGCGCTGAGCGGCGTGCGGCGCGTCGTCGACCTCGTGATGTAACCCGTGACTGTGACCGTACCCGACGGTCGACAGCCGACAATCGACGGTTTGGCGGCGGCTACCGACGCGTAGTAGTTCGGTAACAAAGAGAGTGGGACGCCTCGACCGTCACGATGAGTCAGACGACGGCAGACGGAGCGACGCGTCGGCGTCCGCCCGAGGAGACGGCCGACGACGACGGCGCCGCGGCGGAGAGCCATCGATGAGCGAGGACCCCCTCGTCAGCGTCGTGATTCCGGCGTACGGTCGCCCGGAGTACCTGCCGGAGGCCGTCCGGAGCGTCGTCGAGCAGACGTACGACCTCGTCGAGATTCTGGTCGTCGACGACTGCTCGCCCGACCCCATCGAACCGACGCTGACCGAGTTCAGCGAGGACCCCGCGGTGGACCTCACCGTCGTCCGCCACCCCGTGAACCGGGGGGCCAACGCCGCCCGCAACACCGGCATCGAGGAGTCCACCGGCGAGTTCGTGGCTTTCCTCGACGACGACGACTACTGGCGCCCCGAGAAGGTCGAGCGGTTCGTCGACGCCTTCGAACGCGGCGGCCCAGACGTGGGCGTCGTCTACGGCGGCATCGACGTGGTTGACGGCGGCGGCGAGACGGTTCGGTCCGTCCGCCCCTCGCGCCGCGGCGACGTGACGAAAGCGCTCCTCCGGGGAGAGAACGTCGTCGGGGGGTTCTCGAACCCCATCGTCCGCCGGTCGGTCGTGGAGGCGGCAGGCCCCACCGACACCCGCTTTCCGAGTTGGCAGGACCGCGAGTGGTACCTCCGCCTGTCGACGCACTGCGAGTTCGAGTACGTCGACGAGCAGTTGACGGTCCGTCGGATGGCCTCCCACGGGCAGATAAGCGACGACTTCGAGCGAAAGCGCGACGTGTCGTTCCCGCTGTTCGTCCACAAACACCGCTCGACGGCAGCGGAGTACGGGATGGAACGCCGCTTCGTCGCCGAGCGGTCGCGCGCGGTGGCCGCGGCGGCGATTCGGACGGGCAACTTTCGGTCGGCGTACCCGTTCCTCCTGCGGTCGCTGTTCTACTACCCGCTCGACTGGAAGACCTACGCCTTCCTCGCGCTGGCGCTTGCCGGGCCGTCGACGCTCGAACGCGTCAGGCGCATCCGGCGGCGCGTCGGGGTCTGAGTCGGCGCGTCGAATTCGAGAGGTCCGGCGGCTCCGAAGTCGAATCGAAGCGAATCGCAGAGAAAAGGGGATCGACCGTCGTTCGTCGGCGTCCTCAGTTCATCCCGTGCGGCATCTGTCGGTCGTCGACGTCGATGCCGTGTTCGGGGTCCTCGGCGCAGTCTCTGATGTGGTCTGCGAGTTCGACCGCCCGGAGGCCGTCTTCGGCCGTGACGAGCGGTGTCTCGTCCTCGATGATGCAGTCGACGAACGACTCCAGTTCGAGTCGGAGCGGTTCGCCCGTGTTGACGAACGGCTTCTCGATGATCCCCTCGTGGCGGTAGCGGAGGTTGCCGTCGTCGTTCATGTACTCCGGACGGGACTGGCGGTGTATCTCGACCGACTGGTCGATGTAGTCCAGCGTGATGTAGCTGTCCTCGGCCGTGATGGTCAGATCGCGCGTCTTCTGCTGGGTGACGCGGCTGGCGGTGAGGTTCACGATGGTGCCGTTGTCGAAGGACAACTGGGCGTTGGTGTACTGACGGTCGGAGGTACCCATCGCGTTGACGCGCACCGCCCGCCCGGGAATCAGCGACCGGACCACGTCGATGTCGTGTATCATCAGGTCGTGGACCACGCCGTCGAGCGAGCGCGCGTCGTCGCTCGGCGGGCCGAGGCGACGCGCGTGGATGGCGATAGGGTCGAAGTCCTCCGTGATGCGAGCCAGTTCGGTGACGGCCGGGTTGAACTGCTCGACGTGTCCGACCTGTACCTTGACGCCCGCTTCGTTCGCCCGTTCGATGAGTTTGCGGCCCTCCTCCTGAGAGGTGACGAACGGTTTCTCGACGAGGATGTTGACGCCCGCGTCGATGCACTGTTCGGCGACGGACGCGTGGAACCGAGTGGGAACGACGATGGAGACGGCGTCGACGCGCGAGAGGAGTTCCTCGGTCGTGAACGCCTCCGTTCCGAGGTCGGAAGCTATCTCCCCGGCCCGTTCGACGTCCGCGTCGGCGACGCCGACGAGGTTCGCCTCCCACATCTCCGAGTAGATGCGCGCGTGGTTCTGTCCCATCGAACCGACGCCGATGACGCCGACGTCGATGCCCGTCATTGGACCACCGACCTTGTCATCGCCGCGACGATATCGTCGAGGTCATCCTCCTCCAGAGCGGGATGCACCGGAAGCGACAGCACCTCTTCGGTGGCCGCCTCGGCGACCGGGTACGAGCCTCCGACGTCGTCGTACGCCGGTTGCTGGTGGATGGGGACGGGGTAGTAGACGCCCGTGCCGACGCCGGCGTCGGAGAGATGCTCCTGCAGGCCGTCGCGGTCGTCGACGCGGACCGTGTACTGGTGGTAGACGTGTTCGTACCCCTCGGGTTCGGTCGGCGGCGTCACGCCCGCGACGTCTTCGAGTTCCTCGGTCAACCGCGCGGCGTTCCGCCGCCGCGCCTCGGTGAATCCGGGAAGACGCTCCATCTGCGCGAGGCCGATGGCCGCCGCGATGTTCGTCATCCGGAAGTTGTGGCCGACCGAGGCGTGTTCGTAGCCCTCGGTGCGCCCGTGGTCGATGAACCGCCGGGTCCGTTCGGCCACGTCCTCGTCGTCGGTGAGGACCATGCCGCCCTCGCCGGTCGTCATGTTCTTCGTCGGGTAGAAGGAGAAGCACGCCGCGTCGCCGAACGTGCCGACGCGCGTCCCCTCGTATTTGGCGCCGTGGGCCTGCGCGGCGTCCTCGAGGAGTTTGAAGTCGTACTCGTCGGCCAGTTCGCGGAGTCGACCGACGTCTGCGGGGAGACCGTACAGGTGGACGGCGATGACTGCGTCCACGTCCTCGCCCGCGCTGAGGCGCGATTCGAGGGCGTCGGGGTCGATGTTGTACGTCTCGGGGTCGATGTCGACGAAGTCGACTTCGGCCCCCGCGAGTCGGGGCATGTTCGCCGTCGCGATGAACGAGAAGGGCGTCGTGAGCACTCTGTCGCCCTCGCCGATTCCGAGGCCGACGAGCGCCGTGTGCAGCGCCGTCGTTCCGTTCGTCGTCGCGAGGCCGATGTCCGCGCCGCAGTACGACGCGAACTCTGACTCGAACTCGTGGACGACGTCGCCCTCCGCCACCATACCCGAGTCGATGACCTCCATTACGCGATCTTTCTCTTCCGTTCCGAGCGTCGGATTTGCGATATGTATCATAGCGTTACCGGATCTTGTTGTCGCCGCGTAGTTTCTCCGGGAGGTCCTCGTGCCTCGCCGGGCAGCCGACGGCTAGTGTCTTGGGCGGCACGTCCTTGGTGACGACGGCTCCGGCGGCGACGAACGCCCCTCGACCGACGGTGACGCCGGGGAGGACGGTCGCGTTCGCGCCGACGGAGGCGTGGTCTTCGATGGTCGGACCGACTAACTCGTCGTCGCGCCGTATCGGATGCGGGTCGTTCGTCAGCACAGCACCCGGACCAACGAACACGTCGTCGCCGATCGTCGTGTTGGACGGGACGTAGACGCGCGTCTGGAGGCTGACGCCGGACCCGATGGTCGAGTGGCCGTCGATGACCGTCTGCGTCCCGACGAGGACGTCGTCGCCGATTTCGGTCTCTTCGCGGACGAGCGCGTCGTGGCCCGTCTGGAACCGGTCGCCGACGACGACGTCGTGGTAGATAACCGTGCCCGCACGGACGACTGCTTCATCTCCCAACACCGGGTCGGTCCCGTCTCCGTGGCCGACGTCGGCGTCCGGAGAAATCGAACCTGTATCGTCGTTCGTATCGCTCATCTGAACGCACCTGCCGAGACGACTCTCTGGCGTGCGCAGGACGGACGATACGAATTCGAGCACCACATCTCTGTTGAGACCAACGCGCCCGTCGGCATTGTTTTTAACGGAATATCGGTGCATAACCGCATCTTAACGGGAGATGTTTCTCAGACGCACACTATCCGGAAACCAAATATGCTATCGAGTGCCGTGAGAACATCTCAAATCCCGAATACGGCCATCTCACCCGGACGAGAGTCGGTGCCCTGGTTCGGGCGTCGAATCCGACGACCGGCCTGATCGGCGACGTCACAGATTATGCACAGAAGAGACGCCGGAATCGTGCAGAACGGTAGCACGCATCTACCGAAGCGGCGCGCGCGGACGGTGAGGTCGAGCGTGGAGCGGATTCGATTCCGCTCAGGAGGGTTGGTCCATCCCGCTCCGAGCGAGTTGGATGAGCACCTTCGCGAAGTTCGTCCCCGAACTCCAGATGGCGGTCTCCTCCTCGTTCGCCTGCACCCCGAGCAGAATCGTCTCGTCGTCGGCGATGAGAACGTGCTGCGGTCTCGGGACGTCCGCCCCGATGGGTTCTCTCTGCTCGACGAGGGTCGCGAACGGTTCGAAGCGGTTCGCCACTACCTCGCTCTCGGTGACGACGACGATTTCGACGCCTTCCTCGCTCTTCTCTTCGAGTTGCGCCTCCAACTGCTCGAAGAGGGGGGAGTTCTCGTCGATGCCGACGACGAGTCGCTCCTCGGTGTCGGAGATTATCCTGGCGATGCGCGACCTGACCGCGGCGGCGCCGCTGACGGTCCAGACGTCCTCCTTCTGCTCGTCCTCGCGGCTCCGCCGCTCGTTTTGAATCTGCTTCAGTTGCCGCTCGGCGTCGGCGGTGCGGCGCTCGTACCGCTGTTTCAACTGGTCGATGGCCTCGTCGACCGCGATGGGGCGGTACGTCCGCGGGTTCGACTGTTGGACCTCGACCAGCCCCTGTTCCTGCAGGGAGTCCGCGGCCCCGTATATCTGCGACCGGGGGACTCCCGAGAGGCTGGCTATCTCCTTGGCGGTGCCGCGGCCGAGTCGTTGGAGCGCGACGAACACGCTCGCTTCGTAGCTCGAGAGCCCGAACCATTCGAGCAGCTCTGCGGTTTCAGACTGAGTTGGCATCTGTATCACTCCTAACGTTCGTTCTGTAGCCGATGTAGCGGTCCCAGAGGACGAGGGAGGCGGGCAAGATGAACATCGAGGCGAGGTACGAGTACAGGATGCTGATCCCGATAAGCAGCCCGAACTGCCCGAGGATGGGCGTCACCGCGATGACGAGGACGCCGATACCGGTGACCGTCGTCAGCATGCTCGCCGTCAGCGCGCCGCCGGTCCCGCGGACCGTCGCGTACAGCGACTCGATGGCGGTCCCCGGACCCTCGTACTCCTCGGCGAATCGGTGGACCGTGTGCGCGGAGTAGTCCACGCCCAGTCCGATGGCGATAGAGAGGATGGTCCCCGTCAGCGCGTTGAACGGGATGCCCGCGTAGCGCATCGTTCCCGCGATGAACGAGATGGCCACCGCGATGGGGAACAGGTTGACGATGCCGAGTGAGGGGTAGCCCTCGGTGACGTAGTAGCTGAAGACCAAGAAGAGCGCCGTCGCCAGCATCGCGAGGATCATGCTCTGCAGCGCGGAGTTAGCGATAGTGTCCGAGACGGCCTTCAGCACGACAGTCGACCCGGTCGCCGTCGTCTCGAACCGGAGTCGGTCGGCGACCGACTTCGCGTCTTGGGTGATTGCGGCCTGCTCGGCGTCGGCCTTCACGTCGTAGACGACTCTGGCGCTCCGGTAGTCCTCGGCGATGTACTGCTCGGCCTGCGACCCGTACGGCGAGTCCAAGAGCGCCGCGTACACTTTCTTGAGGTTGTCGTCCGGGATGCCGTTGCCGTCCTCGTCGTTGCGCGCGACCAACCGTCGGAACTCCTCGGACTGGTCGGCGTAGTCGCGGATGACCGTGACGATGCTCGTCGAGGACGCCTCACCGCCCTCGCTGACGAACGAGTCCGGCGGGTCGTCGTCGGCCTTCGCCAACTGTTCGAGGGCGCTATCCTGATACATCGGTCCCTCGACGTAGAGAGTGACCGAGTCGCCCTGACCCGTCTGGAAGTGGTCTTCGAGGTAGTTCGTCGTCTCGGTCACCGTGTAGTCGCCCGGCGCGAACGGTTCGGGCAACTGGTCGATGAACGCGGGGTTGTCCTCCGGCGGGAGGAAGTCGTCCTGCGTGAACTTCGAGTCCACGTCCGTGCCGTAGAGACCGACTCCGGCGGTGAGAAGGAGCATCGCGACGACGAATATCGCCGGCGCGGTCTGTCCGATTTTCACCCCCGCGGGCAGCACCCGGCCGAGGATGGACTTCTCGTCGCCGAGCGGCGACTGTCCCCAAAAGGAGATATCGTGACGCTCTCTGAAGCGGTCGAGATGCACCTTGGCGGCGGGGAGGAACACGCCGAAGATGAGGAACGTGAACACGATACCGATGCCCGCCACCAGCCCGAAGTCGCGAATCGGCTGGAGGCTGCTCGTGACGTTCGCCAGGAAGCCGATGACCGTCGTCCCGGTGACGATGGTGAACGCGACCAGCAGTTGGTCGGTCGCCGTCCGCATCGAGTCCGAGATGGAGTAGCCCTGTACGCGCTCCTCGCGGTAGCGATTGATCGCGTGGATACCGAAGTCGATGCCGACCGCTAAGAGAAGCGGTGGGACCGCGATGAGCATCTGCGTGAAGGCGATACCCGCGAGTCCCATGAACCCGAACGTCCACAGTATGGCCATCGCCAGGGAGACGACCCCCAACAGGAGGTCGAACGGGTCCCGGTAAGAGTAGACGAGGAACCCCAGGATGAGCAACACCGCCGCCGGAACGACCAACAGCAGCGAGTCGGTGATGACGTTCGTCAGTTCGCTCGAGATGATGCCGCTTCCGAAGACGGTGATGGTGCCGCCGACGGAGGCGACGACGACCTGCGCTTGCTCCTGAATCGAGGTGAGCGGACTCGACCCAGAGGTGCCCGCGCTGCCCCCCGTGTCGGCGTTCGGCAGTCGGTGGGTGACGACGCCGATGGTCGCCGACGCCGAGACCGTCTTGCTGTTGTAGTCGTCGCTGACCGTCGACGCGAGGCCGGGGCTCCGTTCGAGCGTCGTGCGCGTCGCCGACTCCACTTCGGAGTCGGAGGCGCGTTCGAGCGTGCGAATCTGCGCTTCTAGCGTGGTCGCGTCGGGATTTATCGTCTGCGCGACGGCGCTGGCGACGCTGGTCGTGCTCTCGACTCGGAGGTCCTCGTGCTCCCGCATCCGGTGTTGCGCCCGGAGCATCCTGAGCTGTTCGTCCTTCGAGAGGGCGTTGTTCGCCCGTTGGATGAGCTGCGTCGTCCCGGAGCCCTCCTCGAACGACTGGGTGAGGAACTCGTCGTTGACGTTCTCCAGGGCGGTCTGGGCGGGCACGTCGTTCGTGAACTGCGAGGTGCCCGAATCCGTCGAGATGGCGGGCAGCCCCGCCGAGAAGATGAGCGTCGCGACTAGGAAGGCGAGGAGGACCGTCCGCGAGCGGTTGACGATCCAATCGTCGACCGCGTCGATGTACGGTTGGTAGTCCATGCTGTACTCAGGCTGTTATTGCCGCCTGCGGTAGAGGACGACCCCGGCGATGACGAGGAGCGCGACGATACCGAGCGCGATGCCCGTAATCGGGAGGCCGCTGTCCTCGGGTTCGACCGCGGAGACGGGAACTTTGTACGTCTCGGATATCTCGGTGTCGCCGTTCGGTCTCTCGTACTGGAAGTCCATCGACATCGGATACGTCTTGTTGATGGCCGACCCCGCGACGCTCGCGCTCACGCGCACGGTCTTGGTTTCGCCGGGGGCGAGTCGACCGAGGAACGCCTCGTCGTCGTCCAAGGAGAGCGGGTCGTTGACGTACGCCTTCGCGCTCACGTCCGTGAGCGGCTCTTCGCCGTTGTTAGTGACGTTGACCGCGACGACTTCGCTGTTGCCGATGGGCACCTCGAGGCTGTCGTTCACCGAGACCGAAAAGCGGTCGCGGCTCTCGTTGATCTGCACGCGACTGTTCAGGGACTTGCTCGTGCGGTCCTCGCTGTCCCCGTTCTGGTACTCGACGGTGTGCGTGAGTTGGCGCGCGCCGGGGTCGGCGCTCTCGCTCACGTCGACGGTGAACTCGAACTCCGCGGACTGGTTCGGTCGCAGCGTTCCGAGCGCGTACTCGGACTCCTGGCTCGACAGCGTCCCGGAGTTCGTCTGGACGGTGACGACGGCGTTCTGCGCGACCTGCGGTCCGTTGTTGGTGATGGTGCCCGTGACCGTCCCCTCCTCGCCGACGCGGAGGTTGCTCTGGACGTTCGAGAGCGAGAAGGACTGTTCGCCCTTCGGCGTGACGCCCACCGAGAGGTTGTTCGAGCGAGCGGGCACGCCGTCGGTGTCCTCGAACTGGACGCTGCTGGTCAAAGAGTAGCTACTTGTGGCGGCGCTGTTGGTCGCCGTCGCCTCGAACTCGACGCTCTTCGTCTCGCCGGCGCTCCAGTTGCCGACGAAGCGGGAGGCGGAGGCGGACTCGCCGAAGCGGATGTCGGCCGTCGAGGAACGGAGGTTGACCGTCGCGTCGCGCGCGGGCTGGGAACCGATGTTGCGCACGTCGAGCGTGACCGTTCCCTCGTCGCCGACGAGGACGTTCGAGGAGGTGTTGATGACGCGGAATCTGGCCTGGTCCTCGACGCGCACTTCGACCGTGTACGTCTTCGAAGCCTCGCGGTTCTGGTAGGACTGCGTCGTCTCCGCGATCTGGGAGGTGTACGAGTAGTCGACCTCCATCTCCAACTCGTACGTCCCCTCTTCGACGCCCTCGGGGACGGTGATGGCGAATCCGGCGGTCTGAATCTGGCCGTCTTGGATGGTCCCGACGGCGGTCTGACCGGTCTCGACCTCGATCGGCGTGCCGTCGGCGTCGAGGCTGGCGGTCACGCCGCGTGCGGTGGTGACCTGCGAGACGAGAGAGGGGTTGCCGCCGACGTCGACGTCGCCGGTGTTCTGTATCTGGACGTTCAGCGTCGTCTGTTCGCCGGGCGAGACGGAGTTGTCGGGAGTAAAGACGGAGAGATCGGGCGACCCCCGCACCACCGCGGCCGCCGTCCCGGGCGCGATGAGAAGACCGACGAACGCGATAGCGATGAGTTGGTTTCGGTTCATTGGACGTGTTGTAATTACCTACAACATCCGTTTCGTCGCCTCGCATATAAAGTGTTGCAAACGAGTACAAACGGAACGAGCGTGCTCGGTTCGGCCGTAGGCGGCCGATTCGAGGATTTTCGGGTCGTGCGGACGATATAAACGAGAAAAAGTCTCAGACCGTTTAGAATACAGAAAGTATTTACCGGCGGCGGGCCGAGAAAATTGTACCCCTACCCATGACGGCACAGGCGAGTAGTCCTCGGGCGCTTTCGGCGTTCGGGGCGAAAGCAGGTGTTGTCGATTCAACTAAACACACATGAGCGAAACAAACAATCTCCGTGCCCTCCTGATGGCGGCACT
>NZ_AOIV01000018.1 GCF_000337095.1 Halogeometricum pallidum JCM 14848 | reverse complement strand
GCCATCAGAGATGTGTATAAGAGACAGCAGAAACGACGACCACGGAAACGACGGCCACGGAAACGCCGACGGATACTACCGATCCCAACCCGCAAACCATCACTGGCGGCGAAGTCGTCTTCCAAGGGGAAGAAATCTTAGTCGACGTGAGCGGCCTGGACACAGACTCTCTCACCCTTCGGAAGGTCACGGGTTCCGGCACGGATGAGGATACGAGCTTCGTTCGACAACTCAGCGCAGACGGGAATACTGTCGACATTGACACGGAAAATCTCGAAGGCCGATACCGTGTCACAGACGGCAGCAATAATGTCGACTTCGAGGTCGCAGTCCAGACCCTTCAGGCGAACTGGAGCGAGGACACGGTCAACCAAGGCAGCAACGACCAGCCCGAACTCGAACTCGAATCGAACCGTAACGGCTACCTCGTCAACGTCAGCGCCGACAATCTCGACGCTGACGAACTCGAGATGATCTTCGAGGACTCCGCCGCGTACGTCAGCACGGACGAGGACGAAGACCTCGTCACCCTCAACACGTCGTCGAGCGAGGGAGAAGACATCCAAGCTAACTTCACTGACGACATCGATGCCGGTGACTACGAGTTCGATGTCGAAGTGACCGACACGACGGCCTCCGACTCGGCTTCGATCGAAGTCACGGAGACCGACGCTGACGTCAACTTCGCGCAGTCGGTCTACAGCGAACAGGTCGGTGACGTCGTCGAGATGTCCGTCGAGATGGAAGACCGCGACGAAGCGTACGTCTTCATCGGCGGCGACGACGTGAACTACCTCGAAGCCGTCAAAGTCATCGACGACAACGAGGACGGTGTGGTGAACTTCACGTTCAACACCTACACCGCGAACACGGACGAGATGGCGTTCGAGGCAGTTGGTGACGACGAGGTCGAAGCAGCAGACATCGATACCGAGAGTGGAGACGCACTCCCGGAAAACCTCGATGGCAACCTCAGTAGCCGCCTCGAGACCGGTGACTACGACCTCCGCAGCAGCACGTCCAACGATTACAACGCCGCCGACGACGAAGTCGTCGACGAACAGGACGTCGCGACCCTCGACCTCGGCGAGCGCAACACGAGCGGTATCGCCACGTGGACCGCAGCGAGCGGTAACGCCGGCGAGTTCGAGGACACCGAGGAACTCCTCCAGAACGTTAACCAGAGCAACACGGTCGCCATCGGTGACCGCCTCGTCGTTCAAGTGAACGCGAGCGGCACCTCCGGCATCATCGACGAGGACAACCTCGACACGCTGCTGTCCGGTGACGAAGGCATCAGCTTCACCATCGAAGAAGCCGACGCTGGCGCGAACGCAGATGCGGCTAGCCTGACTCTCGACGGCAGCAACACGGCAGTCTACCAGAACGAAACCTCCAACAACGATCAGTTCTTCGTCGTTGTCGACACGCGTAACGTCGACGTCGAAGACGACACGGAGTACGAAGCTACCTTCACCGTCGGCGACGAGGACAATTCGACGAGTCCGATCGACTACGTCGACGACGAGGAAGAGGAGAGCGTCTCCACGACGTTCACGGCCGCAGAGCCTGACGCGACCCTCGACCTGAACGACGACGACCAGTTCGAAGTCGCACAGTCGCAGAACGCACAGGTCGAGTTCGACACGAACCTCGCAGGCGGCTCGGAAGTCTCCGTCCGCCTCCGCAGTTCGGCCTCGAACAACGCGTTCCTGCTCTCGAACACCGTCGAGACTGACGGCAACGGTACCGTCAGCACGACGTTCGACACCTCCGACATCGAAGTCGGTACGGAATTCGACATGATCGTCCGCGCTAGCGGCGACGAACTCGCCAGCGAGGACGGCATCATCGTCGAAGGCTCGAACATGACGGGTACGGGCGAAGGCACGATGTCTGAAACCCCCGGTACGGGTACCGAGGGCGAGATGACGACCGAGATGCCCACCGGCACGTCCAGCGAAGAGTCGCCCACCGAGGGCTCGGCCACCCCCAGCGAGGGAACCGGCACTGGTTCCACTGACGGTGGCACGCCCGGCTTCGGTGTGGTCGTCGCCGTGACGGCACTGCTGGCTGCGGCCCTGCTGGCAGTCCGCCGCGACTAACGACTCGAACTAACTACCGGCTCACGCCGGCTTTCGGTTTTCTCACTTTTTCGCGCTACTCCAACCGGATAGCGACGGCAACTTCAACGGCGACAGCGGTCGCTTCGAGTCGTATTTCTGTGTCGTCTCTCAGAGGCGACAGTCCACACGCGTCCGACGATGCGAATCGAAGATACCCCTGACGCGAACCCGAAATATCCGAGAAGCAAAAGCGCGAGGCTATGGCCGCGCAGCGATTCGTTCGGCAGCGGCCGGACCGGCTATCGATTACCACTCCTCGGAGGTGACGCAGACAGTCGTCGTTTCTTGTACAGCCGTCCAGAGACGGGGCGCCGCTTCGAGTGAGCATCGGCTCGAACGAAAAGACGACCGAACCCGAGAACCACGTCACACCTCTCGGGAGTTCGTATGAGCTGCCCCGAATTCGACGCGAGACGGAACTCTATTCGACCGGTCGGTCGAGCAGTCGAGCGTACAGCGATACGAGTTCGTCGGCGACACCGCTCCACGTGTAGTCCGCTTCGATGCGGCGACGGCTCTCGGCGCCCATTCGGGCCGTCGTATCCGAGTCTCGGAGAACGCCCTCCATGGCGGACACGAGGCCGTCGACGTCGCCCGGGTCGACGACGGCGCCGTTCGATTCGTCGACGACCGAGGCGATGCTGCCGACATCCGTCGAGACTATCGCGTTGCCTCCCGCCATCGCCTCCAGGATAGCGATCGGCAGGCCTTCGGCGTGCGTCGGAAGGACGTACGCCGAAGCGTCGCTCAGGAGGTCCCGTTTCTCGGCTTCGCTCACGTAGCCGACGTACTCCGCGTCGTCGTAGTTGGTCGCGAGAGTTTCGGCGTGAGTCGAGAGGGGACCGGAGCCGGCAACCGTCGTGCGGAAGTCGAACCCGCGGTCGTACAGCGCCGCGACCGCCTCCGTGAACTCGACGATACCCTTCCGCTCGACGTGACTGGAAACGAAGACGACGTGCTGTGGATCCGCGGCGGCGTCGGGGTCGTACTCGTCGGGGACCACCGCGTTCGGGAGGACGACCAGTTTCGAGTCCGCGACACGAATGGACAGCGTCTCGCGCCAGTACTCCGAGAGGACGACGACGGCGTCGCAGGCGTCGAAGACGAGCGACTGGAAGGCGGCCACGGGACCGGACGCCTCCGAGACGAACTCGTCGAAGGAGGAGCCGTGGACGTGGAGGATGACCGGCACGTTCCAGTAGTGCGAGGCGACGAGAACGTACGCCGAGGAGAGATAAAAGGAGAGATAGTGGGAGGTGTGGACGTGGACGACGTCCGGCGGGGATTCGAAGGAGAACCGAACCCAATCGGCGGCGGCGTGGAGGGCGCCGCGAGCGAGTCCCAACGGTCCGTCGGCCGACGGCGTCTTCGAGTTGAACAGTCGGACGGAAACCCGACCGTCGAGGTGGCGCAGTTGCTCGGAGATGTACCGACCGATACCGCCGTCCTTCCCGCCCGTCGGCCCCACGACCAGCAGGTCGATGTCGTCCATTGTGCATGAGATAGCGTACCGCGTGGAAAGTAATTCCGCTGTTGACGTCCTCCCGCGCCTGAAAACGTCCCCAGAACGCAGCGCGTTCTGGTGGGCGGACGAGACACGAGGTGTCTCGCCAACGCAGGAATCCCGAGCGTTGGGATATTAGGGTTCGCAACTCACCTGTTCGCTCGGTGCGAAACGCCCCGAGGTTTGGTTGAACAGGTAGGCTACTGGCCGTGCCAAACGACCGTTACTCATATCCTCCGTCGGAGGACTCTGAGTTATCTTTCTGCGAATATTTACTGCACCATTCACGTCTGCGTTCATCGTCGCTCCACACGACTCGCAGACGTACAAGCCACGTTCTACGCGGTTCGCGTCACGTTTCCGACCACAACACGAACACGTCTTCGACGTGTCTCGCTCGCTCTTGCGGTCTACGAGGATGCCATGTAACTCTGCCTTGTATTCGAGCAACTGGGTGAAGCGGTCAAACTCCCATCCGTGGAGTTTCTTGTTCCCACGCTTCCCCCAGTTCCGAGAGTCACCGTTCTTGTCCTCACGAATCTTGCTCAAGTCACTGATGGCGATACGACCAACCTCGTGGTCGATGCACTGTTCAACGATGTGCTTGGCGAGCGCGTGCAAGAAGTGGTTTTTCCGACGCGAGAGTTTCTGCCGGGCGCGAAGCGCACGGCGTGACGGGCCGTTCTCCCCCTCTGTGTCGTACTCGTCTCGGGTGAAGTAGTGCTTGTCTTGTTTCAGCACGTTCCCCGGGTACAACTCCGCATCACCGACATCGTAGGCGATGGCGAGGTAGTTCTTGATGCCGAGGTCGATTCCAAGCGGTGTTGTCGCCGGGTGCGTCCTCGACGGGGATTTCGACCTTGCAGACGAGGTGGAGTTCCCAGTGGTCGCCGTTCCACACGGCTCGCACCTGCTGGATGTTCTCCACGGCCACGTCCGGTCGCGTCTCGTACTCACAGAGAATGAAGTCCGAGCGGTGGTTCTTCAGGTTGAATCCCTTGCTCAGACGGAGTTGGTTGTGCTTGGAATCGTGCTTGATACCGTTCTGCTTCCACGTCACGGTGGAGCGTGGGTGGTCGTCGCCTCGCTTTCGGTAGCCGGGGGGATTCGCGTCTGTGTCACCGTTCTTGCGCTTTTTGAACCAACCGTTGAACGACTCAGCGAGTTCTTCGAGAACGCGCTGACTTGACTGAGAATGTAAGTCACTGTATCGTTCGTGGTCCTTTAATTCGCGCTTCAGGTCGGCCTCGGACGGAATCTCGCCGGTATCATCCCATTCTTGCTGGATGTGGTAACGAGCAACGTTCCACAGTTTGGATGCTGAGTGTCCGCAGTCATCGAGGTCGTCACATACCTGTTAGTGGTTGACGATTTTCGCTCGATAGGTTCGGGTTGTCTCCAGCATCGGACTGTGTTCATAAGCACTTATAAAAATTGGTACATTAAAAGTAACGACTGAGACGTGGAATATCCACCTATGCCATTGGGTGTAGTAAGCGGAGGAATTGTCGGATTCATCCTGCCCCTAAAGAGTCAGGCATTTTCCTCAATTTCGTATAATCGACAGTGAACGTGGGGATATGCCGCGACGAGGAGACGGGGACGAGGAGGAACGTATACGGGTACGCGCGCCGTCCGCACGTGCGTGAACCGAACAGACGGAGGGTGTTCGAACGGGGCGGACGTCGGCAAGAACCGAACGACGTAGCGATGCGCGGGAACGCACTGACGCAAGCGCGTCGCGTCGGCAACCTAGTGAAACACCAAGCGCTGAAGCAGATACGACTCCGACGCGGCGCCTCACGGGCGTCGAGAGCAGCGTTCGACGAACTACTGGACGAACACGCGACCGGGCACGACGAGGTGTTCGTCCACGCCGGTCTCGGGGACGTGAAGGATGCGTTCGACACCGATCCCTACCGGTTCCTCCTCGGCCGACTGGAGGAGCGATTCGAGAGCATCCTGGCCCCGGGGTTCACCGATTACTTCACCGTCTCGGGGGTGTACCACAAGCGGTTTTCGAGACCGAAACACGGTGCGTTCGTTCGACAGTTCCACCAGGACGCCGACTATCGGACCGACGACGCGATAAAGTCGGTTCTGGTGAAGGGGCCCTACCGGTTCGACGACTGCGTCCACCGCGAGACGTACCACGAGGAGGGCTGCTTCGCCCAGTTGGTGCGCGAGGGAACGCTCCTGCTGAACGTCGGAACGCCGTGGTTCACCTGTTCGCACCTCCACTACCTCGAAGCGAAGCACGACGTGCCGTACGTGGAGACGCGGACCCACGAGGGAATCATCTATCGGACGCCTACAGAGTACGAACGGACGGAGCAGACGTACGAGACGCTGGTATCGCCGCTGTACTCGTGGAACAAACCGAAGATCATGCGTCGACTCCGGCGCGCCGGCGCACTGAGCGCCTACGACCTGAACGGACTCAACGTCTACGTCTCCCGACTCGACGAGGTGGTAACCGTACTCGGCGCCGAACTGCGCGAGGACCCCTACTACCTCGTCACGCTCTGAGCGTTTTCGGGGCGTTATTAGCGTCCTAAACGCCGATATCAGGAGGTAGCGAGGGTGCGGTCAGGAAAGGAAGCGTCTCGCCGCATTCTGAATCGACGAAAATCGCCGGAGCGGAGCAGACGTCGAACCGGGGGCGACGACTTCGGCGACGCGTGATAACGGCATCCGAAGCACCCGTCCGTCGTGCGTGCTCGTGTTGTACGGGTTGACGAGGAGACCGAGTTCCGAGTCGACGCGGAGGAAGGCGTGCGCGTCCGTCGTCGGTATCCCCGGGAGCGCATCGCCGAGGGTGCGCCGGCGCTCGACGGAGCAGAGTTCGTGCCAGGACTCGTAGCCGTCCGCGCTCGAAGCCGCGACGACACGCACCTCGCGCGGACAGGTGTTGCGCCGACGGTCCGACGGGGCCGTGCTGTCGATGCCCGTCTGCGAACTCGCCGACCCGACGACGTAGTGGTCGCCCGCGTACTCGAACGTCTCGACGTAGAAGAGGACGCCGTCGGTGGTGCCGACGACGTCCGGGTCCGGATTCGAGTCGGAGAGACGCTCGCGGGGGAGTTTGTAGATGGGTTTCTCCGCCGCGAACGATGCGTCCTTGCCCCAGAAGACGGCCTCGGGCGTGAATCCGAGTTGGACGCCGCGCCACGCCTGACTTCCGGAGCCGAGGGGTTCGTACTCGCCGTCGGTGACGATACCGAGGGAACTCTCGTCGTCCGCGTCGCCGGTGTTCGCCCAGAGTGTCTCCCCGTACGGGTCGGCGTAGACGCCGTGGAAGTGCCGGACGTCGTCGCGTTCGAGGAACACCGACCACGTGCGACCGTCGTCGTCGCTGACGCGGATGCGACCCGGTTCGTCGCTGAGAGCGTACTCGGCGAGGTAGACGTCGCCGTCGTGGCGACAGACGGAACTAGGGAGGAGCCCCTTCGGCGGTGACGACGCGGGGAGGTCGAGGACGTGTGCCCACGAGCGACCCCCGTCCGCTGAGCGGTAGACGCGCGGGCCGACGTTGGCCAGAAGCGACCCCTCCGAGAGCGCCCAGACGTTCGACGACTGGTAACGTCCCGTGACTGACGAGAGAATCGACTTTCCAACCGTGGAGTGCAGTGCTCTGAACCGAGCACATTTGGACACTCCGGGTGGGTCCGGAAACCGGCTCCGGACCTCCGTTCCCGTCGCGGGGTTCAGGACGACGGAGTTCAGACCCGACGTACAGTACAGCGTTCCGTTGCGAGCGTCCCCCAAGTGCATCGGTTCGGAGATGCGACGGCGGCGGTATAACTGGTCGGTTCGTCGTCGGTGTTCGGCGAGTGACGTGAGAAGAAGGCTGCGTCGCGCTTCGCGTTACTTCTGACCGTAGCTGGAGACGTGGAACTCCATTACCGTCCGCATCCCCCGGATGAGACGGTCCACCTCGAAGCTCTCGATGTCGAACTCGCGGTCGGAGACGGCCGCGTACCGCTCTTCCCACTCGTCTTCGAACTGCTCGGCCACGCCGTGGTCCTGAATCGCCGCGATGGCCCGGTCGGGTTCGTCGTCGGTGGTGATGATACCCTTGTCGAGGGCGTCGACGACGACGCCGGCCGTGTAATCGTCCTCGTACAGTTCGCGCTCCCACGTCGTCACCCAGTTACCGATACGGGCCATCCCCTGCAGTTCGAGGAGCAGTTCGCGGAGTTCCCCTAACTCCGTGCGGTCGAACGACGGCGTCCACATGATATCGATGCCCGCGTACGGGAACATCACCATGTTGAACGGGCCGTAGTGCTGGGACTCCTCCAGGTTCGCTATCTCGCGGTTGTCGTTGAGGACGCGCGCGTACTCCATCGCGTTGAGCGCCTGGCGGAGGTCGAACTGGAACACGTCCAGGTGTTCGTCGTAGCACGGAGCGTCGGTTAATCTGCTGTTAACCTCATTCCAGAGCGTCTCAGCGAACTCCAGAATCTCCGTGTCGACGCCGGGGGCGTCGTAGCGGACCGACTCGGGCGCGTACGGAAGGCGGCGTGCCTGCTCGAACGTCTCGCGGTCGCCGAAGTGGTCGGCCAGGTCGTCGAGGACGGTGATGTACATCGTGAGCATCGTCTTCGTCGTCTTGACCTCCTCCATCACGTCCGACGGGACACACGGAAGCGTGAACGCGTCGAACAGGCGGTGGATCCACTGCCAGAGGAAGATGTCTCGGTCTCCGACGGTTCGGTCGTACTCGTCCGAGAGTTCGCGGACGCGCGGCGGTAATTCGGTTTGGTTAACGGCTTCGATACAGTTAGCGTGGGTCCCCCCAAGGATCCCATCCGAGTGCTGGTATGCTGCTCTCCCCGACATACCCTAATTAATTAGGCGATAACATATTAATCTTCCTACTTAAAGTTAGAGTATACGTGAAATTCAAGATAATATGAACATTATATGCGCCATTTTTGCCGCTTCTTGGGATATAGTCACTCATTCGTGAATTTTTCCGGCGTCATCGACACGACCACTTATTGTCGACGGGGCGCTACCTGCGCCCCATGACCGCCGAGTCGACTGCGACCCAGTCCGCGGTGCGAGTCCGTCTCCTCGGCGACGGCACCCACGCCTCGGACGTCCGCAGTCTCCTCTCCAGCGACGAACGCATCTCGCTTCTGCCGGTATCTGAGGAAGATGGTACACCTGCGGGCGCGGACGCGGGTGCGGACTGTCTCGTCTGTACGACCGTCGACGCTGTACCGACCGAAGGTTCCGATGCCACCCCCATCGTGGTCGTTCCCTCGAACCCGAACGACGACTCGGTAAGCACTGCCTACCGGGCCGGGGCGACGGACGTGCTCGCCCCCACCGAAACGCTCTCCGCACAGATAGCCTGGCTCTCGGGAGTCGGCGAACTCGACGCCGAAGACGGAACGTCGACGACGCTCGTCGATGCCGCCGACGCGTTCGGTGACGCCGCGTGCGTCCTCGACCGACGTTGGCACGTCGGGGCGGCGACTGACGCGTTCGCCGAACTCGTTGGCGACCGCCCGTCGGACGACCCCGCCTCCGACGGTGACGGGACGGCGCCCGATAGTTCGTCCCCGGACGCCGCCGCGCACCTGTGGAGCGACTACCCGGCCGTGCGCGCTGTCAGGGAATCGTGTTGGGAGACGGTACTGTCCGGAGAGACGACGACGTTCGAGGAAACGCTCGCCGACGGACGGCGCGTGTCGGGACAGGTCGTTCCCCTACGCGACGGGGTAGTGCTCCGGTTCCGGGACGTTACCGAGGAGACGGAGACGCGGGACTCGCTGGACCGGTACGAACGTATCTTGGAGACCATCGACGACGGTATCTACATCCTCGACGAGAACTTCCTCATCACGGAGGTCAACGACGCCGTCACGCAGATGACGGGCTACGACCGCGAGGAACTGATCGGGTCGCATTCGACGATGCTCGCCGACGAGTCGGTCATCGTGGAGGCCAGCGCCCTCATCCAGGAGATACTGATGGGCGAACGGTCGGACGGCCGCCTCGACGTCGATTTGGAGACGGCGGACGGCGGAACGCTGCCCGTGGAGACGCGCTTTTCCGCGCTCTCCTTCGGCGACGGCTCCCACGGGATGGTCGGCGTCATCCGGGACATCCGAGACAGAAAGCGGTACGAGGAGACGCTGACGTCGCTAAACCGGTCGGCGCACGAACTGTTCGAGTCGCAGACGAAACCCGACGTGGGCGAGACGGTGCTGAACACGGCGACGGAGATTCTCGAACTGGAGTCGGTCGTCGTCTACCTGTACGACGAAGACGCCGGAGCGCTCCGACCGGTGGCGTGGGAGGGCGAGGGAACGCCCGCGCGCATCGGACCGGGCGACGGCGCGCTGTGGAGGTGCTTCGCGGAACACGAGTCGATAGCGCTCGGGACGGTCGAGACGACGCTCGACGAGTGGGACGAACTCGCGCCCGCGGACGCCCCGGAGGCGTCGAACGGCGAGAGCGTCGTGATTCCGCTCGGCGAACACGGCGTGCTGGCGACGGTGTCCTCGGGGGAGGACTCCCCGCGCGGGCAGTCGACCCTGACGCACCTGCTGGCCGCGAACGCCGAGGCGGCGCTGGACCGCGTGGCCCGGTCGGTCGAACTCGAACGCCGCAGGGGCGAACTCTCACAGCGGAACGAGGAACTGACCAGTCTCAACCGCTTCAACGAACTCCTGCGCGAGGTGAACCGCGTCCTCGTCGAATCGGACTCGCGCGAGGCCATCGAGAAGGCGGTGTGCGAACAGCTCGTGGACGGGCCGTCCATCGCCTTCGCGTGGGTCGGCACCTACGACCGAGTCTCCGAGTCCGTCGTCCCGCGCGCGTGGGCGGGCGCCGAGCGCGGCTATCTCGATTGTCTGACGGGCGACCCCGAGGCGTTCGAGGTCGAACCGAGCGTGCAGACCATCCGGAACGACGAGACGACGATCGTCGACAACGCGGGCCAGCGGATTCAGGAGTACCAGTGGCGGCGCGACGCCCTGGACCGTGGGTTCGTCTCCGTCGCCAGCTTCCCGCTGACGTACGGCGAGTTCAGCTACGGTGCCCTGACCGTCTACGCGACCGAACCGAACGCGTTCGACGAGCGGACGAGGCTCATGTTCGAGGAACTCGGCGTCACGACGGCGAACGCCATCAACGGCGCGGAGGCGAAGGAGTCGCTGCACACCGAGTCGCTCATCGAACTCGACATCCGCATCACCAGCCCCAACGCCCCGTTACTTCGCATCTCGCAGGCCTTCGGCGGTCAGATCGAGTTGGAGGGCACGGTGCCGCAGCCCTCGGGGTCGTCCCTGCTGTACCTGACCGTGCAGGGCTCTGACACCGACATCGAGTCGCTGTCGTCGCTGACGGTGGTCGAGCGGGTGCGGAAGGTCGTCGAACGCGATTCGGAGACGCTGGTCGAGGTGCAGTTGGCCGCCGAGGCGCTCCCGTCTCGACTCGCCGACCTCGGCGCCGTCGTCCGCACGCTCACCTCGACGCCCGACGCCCTCGACGTCGTCGTCGAACTCGCCCCCGGGTCGGACGTGCGCGAGTTCGTCGAACTCCTCCAAGAGCAGTACCCCGGAACCGAGCTGAGCGCCAAGCGGACGCGCGAACGGTCGATAGAGACCCAGCAGTCCTTCCGCGCGGGTCTCAGAGAGGCGCTGACCGACCGGCAGTTCGAGGCGCTGCGCACCGCCTACTTCTCGGGGTACTTCGCCTGGCCGCGCGAACGGACAGCGAGCAACCTCGCGGAGTCGCTGGGGGTCGCGCAACCCACCTTCGCGCGGCATCTCCGCGTCGCCGAGCGTAAGCTACTCGACAACCTGCTGTCGGATGAGCGCCAAAACCGGCGCTGAAGCGTTCTAAGCGTCGATTCTTCTCGATATCCGATTAACAGTACATTTTCATTATATTCTCTGTCCCAAGTATAGCTAACTGTATAGCATACCCGTGGTCGGTCCACTAACTACCTAGTTGCAATTGACTTATGCTGATAGTACAGTGCAGAGGTATGAACCAGATGGAGGGGAACGACGGTGCGATGGTGGACGAGGACCTGGACTGGAAAATCGTGAGCGCGGTGGCCGAAGAGAAAGGCGTCGAACCGCTGGAACTCGACGAACGGCTGTACGACGTGGTCGACCTCGACGCCGTCAAGGAACTGTTCGTCGGGATGCCGAACCGGGCGGCGTTGGTGGAGGGGCACGTGACGTTCACGCTCGCTGGGTGCGAAGTCGTCGTCGACCAGGGATGGAACGTCGACGTCACGGCCGTCCCGTCGCCCAACGTCGCTGCCGACTGAGCGAACGGACAGACGGATGTCGAACGAGTCGATGCCTACCGACTCGACGCGGACGGACCCGGTTCGGGGGGACCGGGTCCGGAACTCTTCTCTCGGGAATCGAAGCCGCGAGCGACGCCATCGAGTCGCGGCTACCGGCGGTACGTCGCTCACGACGCCCGCTACACTTCGAATGAGGCCATTCGACGGACGCCCCATCCGACCGCGACGACGACGATAGCGGCGACGAGGGTCGCAGCCACCGGGTTCGAGGCGGCGTACGCGCCTCCGATACGGAGCAGTTCGGTGGCGACGTGACGGAAGCCGAGTCGGTCGAACTGTCGTTTTCCGTACAGCAGCAGGGCGGCCACCGCGAGGTTGAACAGGAAGGTGCCGACCGCCGTGTAGACGGTGAAGCGGACGACGTTCATCCCCGCGAACCCGGCGGGCACGGAGACGACGGACCGAACGAACGGCAGGAACCGCCCCCAGAAGACGGAGTGTTGTCCCCAACGATTGAACAGACGCCGCCCGCGGTCTATCTCGGCCTGCGAGACGTTGATGCGTCCGCCGTAGGCCTCGGCGGCCGACGCCCCCTCCGTCCCGAAGGCGCGGTAGGCGAACAGTCCCCCCAGCGTCCCGCCGAGTGCGCCGGCGAGGCCGAACGCGAGGACACCCTGCATCGAGGAGACGGCGACGGCGGCTATCGCCGGGACGGCGACTTCGCTGGGGAGAAACGGGAACAGCATCGACGTCTCGAGGAACGTGAAGACGAAGATGCCGATGTAGCCGTACCGAACGAGGAGTTCGAGGAGGGTCTGCGTGATGCTCATCGGAGTCAGTGGCTGCTCTCGGCTGCCATCTACTCGGGTCCGCGCAATCAATCTTCTCGCCGTCACACGTCGATGCAGCTGTCCGCGTCCGCGGCGCGTTCGTCGAACGCGGCGGCGCGCCGCAGGTCCCGCACATTCGGGTCGAAGCGTTCGAGAGAAACCGACGACGGTGTCAAATTCGACACCACCGCGTCCGGAGTTTTCTTCGCCTAACGGGGGTCCAGAGGGATGAATTCCAGTGTACGGTGGTGTGAGTTCCGTCGGCGTTGAGAGTCGTTCTCGACGCCTCCGTTCCCGGAGTCCGTATCGGCGGCGGTGAACGAGCGGTCACGGTCGTCAACGCTCGATACAGAGATGCGGTCGGGGCGAGCAGAGTGACGGCCGGACCGGACTCAGTCGTTACTGCGGGCTCCGATCCGTCCGAACTCGGCCCCGTACTCGGCCGCCTCGGTCATCTCGCGCGCTAGCGTCGCTAGGGCGAGCGTCATCCAACCTTGACTCCAGCGGATGTACGGCGTCTCGTCGTCGAAGAACCGCCCGATTCGACGGTAGAAGTAACCCTCCTCGTCGTACAGATGCTCCATCGACCACTCGTACACGTCGGCGGCCACGTCGTGCGCGTCGTCGTCGTCCGAGCGGACGAGGGTGATGAGCGCCTGCGCCGAGGCGTGGGCGTCGTACGGGTACGACCGGTCGGACTCGAACTTCGGCGCGCCGTCCGCCTCGAACAGTTCGCGGACGAAAAAGTCCAGTCCATCCTCGTACGCCTCACGGACGCGTTCGTTCTCCGGATAGGTCTCGACGTACTCGCGGAGGCTCTCCAGGACGAACCCGGTGTGGAAGTTGTCGTGACTGAGATGGGACTCCGAGGCGGGCATCGAGTAGTACCACGCGCCGCCGTCGTCCTGTGCGTGGAGCACGAACTCGAACAGTTCCTCCGCGCGTTCGGCCAGTCCCTCGTCGCCGGTGCGCTTCGACAGGCGCAGGAAGAACGCGGCGGCGAGGGCGTTGGCGTTGATGACGACGAACTCGTCGTACGGCGTGTACGCGTACGCCTCGAACCCGTCGATTTCGACGACGTTGATGCCCTCGCGGATGTACGCTGCCGCGTCCACGGCCACGTCGAGCGACCACGTTGCCCCGGTCAGTTCGTGGTGTTCGAGGAACGCGCGCGCGCAGAACACCGTCACGACGACGGACGGATGGTCGGCGGGGAGGAAGAACTTGCGCGCGTTCTGCCAGTCGAAGTTGTAGCCCCACGCGTGGTGTCGGGTGACGGGCGAGGTGTACCTCTCCAGCCATCGGAGCAGTTCCTCGGCCTCAGTGAGATACGCATCCGCCTCCGTGGCCTCGTACAGGCGGAGACACGCCGAGGCGAACAGCGCGATACCCTTGGGGTTCCGCTCGGGTTCGATGCCGAGAAACGGACGGAGGTTCACGGGAGATTTGTCGACGCCGTGCATGGCGACGAGGCGGGTGAGCCAGTTCGTCGCAAACGGCGCGAGAACGGGGCTGTTGAGACCGTCGTAGGGGTCGTAGCCGGCGTAGTCGTGGTCTCGTGCCCACCGAAGCGCCCGGTCGGCAGTCTCGCGTGGAGAAGCGTGCGTCATATTCGTCCTGCGGGTTCCTACCTCGCGCAGGGTATTGGTTACTCGTCGTACAATCGGGCCGGTCGACCGTCATCGACGGACCGGGACCGCTCGAACCGGACGGAACGGCGCGCCGCACGAGTCCGTCGTCGACCGCGCCGAATCGACCGACAACGGGCGGCACGGCCGGTCGGCAGCGCGTGCAGAACGGCCCCGGGCGGGCGATTATACCGACTATAACAAAGCTCGTACCATAGAGACGACGGACGAGACACCTCCATGCACACCGCAGTGCGATCAAGTAACACACCGCGCCGGACGCGGGGTAACGCGCCGTGAGCGACCGCGCGGTCTACGCGGACGTCGCAGCCAGTATCGCGGTTGTCGCAGTGGCGGTCGTCGCCGTTCTGAACCTCGAACCGATAACCGCCAGGGCCGCTCTGGCCGGCGCGCTCGTCCTCTTTTTCCCCGGCTACGCGCTGACGACGCTGGTGTTCCCGGCTACCAGGGAGATGCGCCCCGGGGTGGGCGACCTCCCGTCGGCGTTCGCGGGTCGGACCGAACACGCGGGGTTGCCGCTCTTAGAACGACTCGCCGTGTCGTTCGGGCTGAGCGTCGCGCTCGTTCCCCTGTTTGCGTGGACGCTGCAGATGATCGGCGCGGAGTTCCTCGCGCCCAACATCGCCGCCGTCTGCGGCGGTGCCACCGTACTCGGCCTTCTCGCCGGCGGCACCCGACGCCTCACCACGTCGGCCGACACCCGCTACGTAATTCCCATCGGCGTGCTCACCGAGTACCGGCGGGCGGTCCGCGGGCGGTCCGAACTGGACGGCGTGCTCAACGTCGCCCTCGCGGCCGCCATCGTTCTCTCGGCCGGTGTCGTCACGTTCGCACTGGCCTCGCCTGCCGACGGCGCGGCGTACACGCAGGCGTCGCTGCTGACCGAAACGGAGAACGGGACGCTGGTCGCCGCCGACTACCCGCAGAACCTCACCGTCGGCGAGAGCAGCGAACTCGTCCTTCTCGTCGAGAACTACGAGCGCGAGACGGTGAACTACTCGGTCGTTGCCCAACTACAGCGCGTGGAATCCGACGGGACGGTGGTCGAGGCGAACGAGTTGGACCGCTTCTCGCAGACGGTCGGTCCCGGCGGCGCGTGGGAGTTGACCCACGGCGTCGCGCCAAAGATGACCGGCGACAACCTCAGGCTCACCTACCTCATCTACCGCGGCCCGGCGCCGGAGGACCCCGATATCGATTCCTCGTACCGCCACGTCACCCTCTGGATGAACGTGAGCGAACCTGACGCGGGCGATACGCGGGCGGCAATCGCACCATAATCGAAACCGTCGACTTCCGAGAGACGACCCGTAACGCTCTTGATTCTACAAGCGGACCGAGGCGATATGTCGATCAGAATAGGTACCATAATTCGTTCACATACACATAACCAAGTATGTTCTTCTTCCTGTACCTGTAGATGACGAGAGCATTCGATGGCGAACAGACGACCAGTGGTCCCGGGTCGAACTACGCTCACGCTCCCGCAGACGGTGGGCGACCGTGAGTCGGGCGACGTTCACCGCCAGCGAACTCGACGAGCGTCCCTCGACCGCGGCATCGAACGTCAGAGAGACCGTCGACGTCTGGGTCGACCTGGCCAGCCCCTCTCACCCGTTCTTCTTCAAAGCGCTAACCGACTCGCTGTCGAACGTCCGGACGACGGTGACCGTCCGAGAGAAGACGGAGACGGTCCCGCTGACGCAGCAGGTCGGGTACGCCTTCCGGACGCTCGGGCGGGACTACGAGAACCCCCACCTCCGCAAGATCGGAATCCCGCTTCGAACCGCCCAACTGGCGCTCAAGGCGCCGAGAGCCGACGTGGCGCTCTCCTCTCGAAACGCCATGTGCATCCTCGCAGCGAAGGCGCGGGGCGTCCCCTCAATCCACTTCACGGACAACGACATCTGCGCGTCCGTGGACGGTCTGAAGGCCGAAGAACTGTACCACCGGCTGGAGGCGCAGGCGACTCACAACGTCGTCCCCGAGGCGTTCCGGGCCGAGGTGCTCACCGGACGCGGCGCGGACCCCGACCGGGTGCACACCTACGACGGCTACAAAGAGGACGTGTACGTCGCCGCTTTCGAACCGGACCCGGCGTTCGTCGACGAACTGCCGTTCGACAGCGGGGAGTTCATCGTCGTCCGTCCGGAGGCGCTCTCTGCGACGTACGTCGACGCCGACGGGTCGCTCGTCCCGGACCTCCTCGTCGGCGCCGTCGAGCGCGGAATCGACGTCGTCTACCTGCCGCGAGAGGCGAGCGACCGGAAGTTCGCCGCCGGCCTCCCCGAAGACCGCGTGTTCGTCCCGAACGACCCGCTCTCGGGGCTCGAACTGGCGTGGCACGCGCGCTGCGTCCTCACGGGGTCGGGCACGATGGCTCGCGAAGCGGCCCGGATGGAGACGCCGGCCGTCTCCTTCTTCCCGAACACGCGCATCTCGGTCGACCGCGCCCTCATCGACCAGGGGGAGATATTCCACTCGCTAGACGCCGGAAAAATCCTCGACTACGTCGAATCGGTCACCGACCTCGACGCCGAACCCGACCGCACCCGCGCCAGACGCGTCCGTCGCGAAGTCGCCGGCCTGACGGCCGGCCTGATGAACGACCTAATGGGCTGAGACACCGCGAAGTCGCCGATTCGACGGCCCTCGACGACTCCCTCCCGCAAGCGCGGGCGTTCGGAAGCCGAGGGACCGCATCGAACCCGACAACTATGTCGCTCCGTTGATATTCGAGCCGTATGGCGCGAACAGCCCCCCACCTCGTCCTCGTCCTCCTCGTCCTCCTCGCCGGCTGTAACGGCGTCTTCGGCGCCCCGGACGCGCGAACGTCCGAGTCCGCGGCGCCGACAGCGACACCCGAACCCGTCTCCTACCCGCCCGGCGTCACCGACGATGGCGTGGCGGACGCCGTCGAACTCGTCGGTGCACACCAACGCGCGACCGCGAACATGTCGTACGTCTCGAACCGCACCGTCACGCTCCGGTATCCGAACGGGACGCGGATTCGACAGATTCGGGAGGTCCGGCACGGCGTCGGAGACGACGTCTACTACCTACGCCAGCGGACGGTCGGCGAAGAGGGAGCGTTCCGTTCGCGGGCGGCGTTCGAAATCTGGACGAACGAGACGGTTTCCGTCCTCTCCATCCCGAACGAAGGCGAACGGCGATTCGCCAGGCTCGCCGAGGAGGGGACGATACGGCAGCAGTCCCGCGGGCGACTCCTCGCTCTGTTCGCGAGGATAGAGACGACGACCACCGGGACGACGCGTGACGGGCGACCGCTGGTCCACCTGCTCGGCACCGGCAACCTGACGGGAGAGATGCGCGCCACGGGCATCCAGAACATCGCCGTCGAGTCGTTCTCCGCCGCGGTAACGCCCACGGGCGTCGTCCGGTCCTACTCGATCCGCTACGAGGGAACGCTGAACGGCGAGTCGGTGAGCGTCAGGGAAGAGTACCGGCTGGAACCGAGCGAGAAGCGGACCGTCGATCGACCGGGATGGGTGTCGACGGCCGTCGAGCGGACGAACGCATCGTCGTCGTAGCCGACGCGGTTACGTCTCGAGCGAC
>NZ_AOIV01000017.1 GCF_000337095.1 Halogeometricum pallidum JCM 14848 | reverse complement strand
GCTCAGAGATGTGTATAAGAGACAGCGTTCCGCCCGTTCAGTTCGGACTCCTCGCCGTCGCGGAGCGCACCGATCAGTTCCGCTATCGCGCGTTCGGTGTAGGTCGTCGACCCGAGTCGCTCCGCGAGGCGCGAGGAGACGCGGCCGGCGGCGAGGCGGGCGCCGGCGCGGACTTTCCCGGGTTGCGGGCGGTAACGCCCGTCGATACCGGTGTCGACCGTCTTCCAGGACTTGCCGTCGCGTCGATAAACGAGCGTGCCGTCCGCGCGTACCTCGATTACCCCTTTCGTCCCGAGCAGACGGAACAGGGCATCGCCGGCGAACTCCTCGCCGCGGCCGGTGGAGGCGAGACCGTAGACGCCGTTCTCGTAGCGCCACTGCGTTATCGCCTGATTCTCGTTGTGCGCGCCGAACAGCACGTTCTCGTCGGTGTAGTCTATCTGCGCGAGCACCCACTCGACGGGTTCCATATCGTTGTAGAAGTTCGCGAGGTCGAACGCGTGCGTGCCGGTGTCGTACAGATGTTCCTCGCGGAACTCGACGCGCCGCAGGTCGCCTATCTTCCCGTCGTCGAGCAGGTCCTTCGCCTTCCGGTAGGGCTTCCCAAAGCGCTGTTGGTGGTTGACCGTCAGGGCGACGCCCTCCGCCTCGCACTCTTCGACCATCCGCTTCGCGTCGTTCCACGTGTCGGCCATCGGCTTCTCGCAGTGGATGGCGTCGACGACGCCGCTCTGGGCCACGTCGACGGCGATGTCCGCGTGGAGAGCGGGCGGGACGCAGACGCTCACCACGTCGGGTTCGGCCTCCGAGAGCATCTCCCCGTAGTCCTCGTAGGTGTGCGCCGCGTCGATGCCGTGCGCGTCGGCGAACGCCTCGGCGTTCTCCGGGACGATGTCGGCGCAGGCGACGAGTTCGCAGTCGTCCAGTCGCTCGTAGCCCGCGGCGTGGCGGTACGCCATGGCGAAGCCGTCGCCGCCGGGGTCGCCGGTCCCGACGAATCCGATTCTGAATGTCACACGGGAGGGTACGGAGTTCGGACCGTTGAGTATACGCGACATAACCGTCGCGGTCGGGCGGCGGGGAAAGAGCGAATGCGCCGCCGCCCGAACCGACCGTGTTACGTGGGAACTCTCACCACTCAAACGGCCGTCTCCGACCGCGAGTCGGCGGTTCGTGCCGGATTTCGGCCTTAGTAGCCGCATTACAATGCCGCGAACGCGACACCGCGGCGTATGGAGCGTACGCCACGTCCGGCGATACAGTTGTACAGCGTCCGAGACACCTCGGACCCCCTCCCCGAGGTGATCCGCCGCGTCGCGGACGCCGGGTTCGAGGGCGTCGAGTTCGCCAACCGCTTCTTCGAGGCGGACGCCGACGCCGTCGTCGAGGCGCTCGACGAGACGGGCGTGGTCCCCGTCGCCGCGCACGTCGACCTCTCGACTATCGAGGCGGCGGTCGACGGCGACGGCGACCTGTTCGAGCGGTTGGAGACGGTCGGCTGCGACCGGGTCGTCGTCCCGCACGTCCCGGCGCGTCACTTCCGGACGCGGTGGGCGGTCCGGGCGTTCTCGTACCGCATCGCGGACGTGGCGCACGAACTCGACGCCCGCGACGTGGACCTCGGCTACCACACGATACGGCACGACCTCTACCCGATGTTCCCGCGAGCGGTCGGCACGCTGTTCGAGAAGACGCCCCTCCCGCACGCCGTCGCCGACATCGGCGCGCGCGGTCTCTCTCGCCTCCGCGGCGCGGACCCGCGGTTCGACGCGAGCGAGATTCCGAACGATTCCGGCTACTGGAACCTCATCGCCCGGACGGCGCCCGACGACCTGTTCTTCGAGGTGGACGTCGGCGAGGTTGCCGCCGCCGGGTTCGACCCCGCCGCGGCCGTCGAACTCGCGTCGGGCCGGGTTCCGCTCGTCCACGTCCGCGACGTGGCGCCGACGGGCCGGTTCGGCGCCTTCGAGAGCGCCGACCCCGGTCGGGGCGTCGTCGACTTCGCGTCCGTCACCCGCGCGGCGCGCGCGAGCGGAACCGAATGGCTCGTCTACGAGCACGACGACCCGGCGGACCCCCAGGAGACGATACGCGACGGCGCGGACCTCCTCTTGAGTCTCATCGACGGGTTGGACGGGGGTAGTTCGGAAGTCGAATCGCCCGACTGCGCCGCGAGCGCCGAGTCGGTCGAGTGAGGAAGACTCCCCCTTCGAGCGGTTAATCGGGGTATTACAATCGGGTTCTCGGCGCTCAGGGGACGTATGAAGCTTCAGCATCGTCGCCTCGACGACGCCCCCCCGTCCGGACAGATGAGCTTCTGTCTCACGACGGACCTGACGGGCAACGGTCGCCCGGACGTTCTCATCGGGGCGTTCGGCGGCGAGTATCCCGTCACGATTCCCGTACTCGACAAGGAGATAGAGATGCGTCTCCTCCCGGGGTCCCGCGAGGCCATCCACCGCCGCGAGTGGAACGTCTTCTGGTACGAGAACCCCGGATGGGAGCGGCACGACGTAGCCCGCGCCCCGGACCTCTCGGTCGGCGGCGCGCTCGGCGACATCACCGGAAACGGGTCGATGGACCTCGTCTCCGGGCAGAACATCCGAAAGCACGACCTCTACTGGTTCGAACAGCCGGACGACCCGAGAGGCAAGTGGACGCGTCGACTCATCACCGACGACTACGAGAAGTTCCACGACATCGTCGTCGCGGACGTCGACGGTGACGGCGAAAACGAGGTCGTCTGCACCTCACAGCGGAGCGAACTCATCTTCTACTACGACATCCCGGAGGACCCGCGGCGCGAACCGTGGCCGGTGGAGAACCGCCACATCGTCTTCGAGGGTCTCAACGTCGAGGGCCTGCACGTGGGAGATATCGACGGCGACGGCGCGGCCGAAATCGTCGCCGGAGCGAACGTGTTCCACCGCGATGGCGACGGAACGTGGACCCGCGAGCAGATAGCCGAGGGGTGGGACTGGACGCGTCTCGTCGTCGACGACATCGACGGCGACGGCGACGAGGAGATAATCATCACTGAGGGCGACCTGCCGTACCAGGAGGACAGACCGGCCCGTCTCGGCGTGTTCGACCCGCCGGACTGGGAACTGACCGTCGTCCACGACGACCTCTCGAACCCCCACTCGCTGCAGGTCGCCGACCTGAACGGCGACGGCACCAAGGACATCTACGTGGCCGAGATGCGCTTGGAGGAGGGACACACTCCCCGGCAGTTCGTCTTCTGGAATCAGGGCGACGGCACGTTCGAGGAGGAGGTCATCGTCGAGGATATCGCGACCCACGAGGCGAAACTGGTCGACTTGGACGGCGACGGCGCCCTCGACATCGTCGGGAAGTCCTACACCGAAGAGCACGTCGACGCGTGGTTCAACGTGAGCTGAGATGTCGCTCAGAAACGACGTACGGGCGCGCGTCCGCGGCGGCGTCGACGCCGCGCGCCGTGTCGTCGTCGACCGAATCGCCGGAACGTCGCTGGCGGACGCCGCCCGGCGGAGCGGCCTCACGAGCACGCTCACCGACCTGACGAACCGCGCGGCGGCCGTCGTCCTCCCGAACGAAGTCGTGTTCCGCGTCGGCGAGGAGGAGACGCGGTTCAAAGTCTCGACGCGGTTCGAGTACGAGGGGTTCGCCAAGTACCGCACGGACCCCGACAGAACGGTGCTGGAGCGGTTCGTGAAGACGCTCCGATCGGACGACGTGCTCTGGGACGTTGGCGCGCACGTCGGCGTCTACAGCGTCCTTGCGGCGGGACGTCTCCCGCCGGAGCACGTCGTCGCCATCGAACCGCACCCCGAGAACGTCGACCGACTCCGAGAGAACCTCGAACGGAACGGTCGGGACGCGACCGTTCGCCGCCTCGCACTCGACGACGAGTGCGGGCGGGCCGAACTCGGCGTGAGCAGTCCCGACGGGACGGGCGCGTTCGGTACTCTCAACAAAACCACCTCGCAGCGGAACGTGGCGGTACAGACCGACCGCGGGGACTCGCTCGTCGCCGACGGCGTCTCGGCGCCGACGGTGCTGAAAATCGACGTGCAGGGCGCCGAACTCGACGTGCTCCGCGGCCTTCGACACACCCTGCTCGGCTGTCGTGCCGTCTACGTCAACGTCTACGAGAAACACTTCAGCCGCGGCGACGAGGGCGAGGAGATACGCGACGTGCTCGAATCGGCGGGACTGACCGTGGAACGACTCGTCGACTGGGACGGCGGGCACTTCCTCGCCGCCGTCCGGGAGCCGTAAGTGGCCGAGCGGACGCTCCCCCGGCGCGCCGCCCGCGCGGGGTTCGATGTCCTCGAACGACTCGACGCCGCGACCGGCTTCTCGCGTCTGTACCCTGACGAGTCGAACGCTATCCTGGCGTACCACGCCGTCGGCCGACCCGCGGGCTACGGTAACGTCTCCGTCGAGCGGTTCCGACGCGACGTGGCGTACGTCACCGAGCACTTCGAGGCGGCGGACCTGCCGGACGTGCTCGAATCGAGCGGCGGCAAGCGCGTGGCGTTCACCTTCGACGACGCCCTCGACGACTTCTACGAGCACGCGCTCCCCGTCCTCCGCGAGCACCGGATTCCGGCGACGCTGTTCGTCCCCGTCGACTTCGTTGGCGGCGGCCCCGACGGCTACGCGTACCGGTTCGTCCGGTCGCCCGCCGAGCACGCCTCGTTCAACGACCCGGCGGCGTTCGCCGACGAGTCGGTTCCCGACCCGGCGGTGATGTCGTGGGACCGCCTGCGCGAGGTGGCGGCGGACCCCCTCGTCACCGTCGGGACGCACAGCCGGACGCATCTGGACCTCGGTCGCGTCCGCGACGCGGAGACGCTGGAGCGGGAGATAGTCGGCGCGCGGGACGAACTCCAAGCGCGACTCGGCGTCGACGTCGACCGCTTCTGCTACCCGTTCGGGCGGTACACGGAGGAGGCCGTCGAGGCGGTCCGAGCGTCCCACGCGATGGCCGTGACCTCCCGTCCGGGCGTCGTCGGGGGCGCCGGGAGAACCGTGACGGAGGCGGACCGATACCGACTTCCGCGCGTCCGCGCGCACGGCACCGAGCGGCGGGTGCGGTGGGACCTCTCGGGACTGCGCTGGCGGCTCACGGAGTACATCGAGTGAGAGCGGATTAGCGGGGTCGGAGCGCCCGCTTCAGTCTGACCGCCGCGCTGCCGAGGCGGGTGACGGCGTCGAGTGCGAGGTGGGTGAACCGCTCCGCGGGCGACTGCTCGAACGCTCCGTCGTCGGGCGGCGAGTACGCGCCCGCGAACTCGAACAGTTCCGGCCGTCGCATCGAGAGCCGCTTTCGGTGGCAGCGGCTGACGATACGCTTTTCGAGGTAGCTAAGGAGGCTCGTCGCGTAGTCGTGATAGACGACCGGTTCCGGGCGGTAGACGACGCTTTCGCGGTCGTAGCCGGCGCGCATGAGCCGGTAGGTGAGATCGATACCCTCGTGGCCCGCCCGTCCGCCGAGTTCCTCGTCGAACCCCGACACCGACCGGTAGGCGTCGCGGTCGATTGAGGTGTTGCCCTCGATGTTCAACAGGAAGGGACGCGGACGGTCGCCGAGGTCGTACCAGCGCTGGAGGCTGTTGTAGAACGTCCGCGACTGGGGGACGACGCGCCCGCGGACGGCGACGATATCCTCCGCGGCGTGCGCGCACCGATGCGCCGCGACGAAGTCCGAGGCGGGGACGGCGTCGTCGTCGAGAAACAGGAGGAAGTCCGCGTCGCCGAGGCGGGCGCCGAGGTTCCGCGCGAGGGTGACTCCGCAGTTGCGGACGAGTTCGGCGTAGACGGCGCCGCCGTCGACCTCGCGGAGTCGGGCGGCGAGGTTCCACTCGACGCCGTTGTCGACGACGACGAGTTCGAAGTCGTCGTCCGTCTGCGACCGCAGGGCCGAGAGCACCGACTCGAACGCGTCGCGGTCGGTCTGGTAGGTCACGACGACGAGCGAGGCGGCCGGTTCGGCGACCTGCGACTCGTCGAAAAACGTCTCGACGACCGCGCGGTACCGCTCGGGGAGGTCGGCGAACCGACCGTTCGCCGGCGTCTCACCCGCGTTCGCGGGGCCGTCGTCGCCAGCCTCGGGTTGGGTCTTGGCGTCCGTGGTCGGTTCGTCGTCTTCGGCGGGACGCATGCGGGCTACTCGTCCGCCGCCCCCTCCGAGTCGGCGAACTCGGAAGCCGCCGGCAGGGACGCCACGTCGGCGTTCACGCCGCGGTACTCCGCGCGGGAGACCGAGCGGTCGAACGACCCGACGTCCGGGTACTCCCGGAACGTGAGGACGCGCCCCTCCTCGGTCATGAAGACGACTTCCGTCGTCCCGTCCGGGTGGCTGTACTCCTCTCCCTTCTGCGGCGGCCGACCGCGGTCGCGTCCGTCCATGAGTACCAGTTCGGCTGTCCGGCATTTCAACGTCCGGAAGACGGCGACCGGAACCGCTCCCGTGCAGTCGCATCGCGCGGTCGGTCCCCGAGTCGCCGCGTTCGCACATACCACACCCGACGTCCGGGCGAGGTATGGTTATACACGGGGAAACGACGCAACGTTCTTGAGCTAACCCGGTCAACCGACGAACAGTGACCCAGTCACAGGCACCGCCGCGACGGATCGGACGGACGACCCCGTCGACGGGCGCCGGACTCGGGAGTCCGAAGGGCCGTCGAGGGCCGTTCCCTCCGGTCCGGCGCGTTACACTGCTAATAACCAAACTCGCGTCCGTCGTCCCGACGAGCGTAATGTTCGTCCGCGGGACGGTCCTCGCAGGGGTCGAAGACAGCGCGACGTGCCCGCCGGCGGCGGAGGGCTGACAGTCGTGTCGCCCCCGCTGCGTCGACGCTCCGAATCGGCCTTCCCTAAGTGGGCGAGAGCGCTCCTCCTCGTCGGGTTTCTCGCGGTCGCCGGCGCCGTCCTCGCGGCGCGGTCGAAACCGGCCACCGGTTACGAGGTGTCGATATACCGAGCGACGCCGGTGGCGTTCTGGGTCGGCGTGCTGGCGGCGGCGACCATCGGCGTCGTCGTCGCCCTGTACGCCGGCCGCTGGGGCCGCATCACCGGGGTCAGCCTCGCCGGGTTCGCGACGATGTCGTTCGCGGCGCTTCCCTTCTTCCGCGGCTACTACTACTACGGGACGGGCGACGCGCTGACGCATCTCGGGTGGGCCAAGGCGATGCTCACCCCCGGCTTCGGCTTCTTCGACATCATCTACCCGGGAGGACACTCCCTCGCGCTGTTCCTCTCACAGACGATTGGCGTCCCCGTCCGCTGGGGGATGATGTACGCGATGCTGACGGTGTCGCTCCTGACGCTGGTGTTCGTCCCCCTCGCCGTCTGGGTCGTCCTCCCCGACTCGAAGGCCGTCGTCATCGCGGCGTTCTCAGCGATGTTGATGATGCCGATCAACAACATCAGCACGCACCCGCACTTTCACGCGTACACGCTGACGACGCTGTACTTCCCGTTCGTCCTCTATCTGCTGTTCAAACACCTCACCCGGTCGGCTGAGGACGAGGCGCTGCCGGAGTGGCTCTCGGCCGCCAGCCTCGTCCTGCCCCTCGCGGTGACGGCGAACGTGTTCTTCCACCCGCAGGTGGCGGTGAACGTCCTCATCTTCATGGGGACGGTTCTCGCCGTCGGCCTCGCGTGGCGCCGCCACGCCCGCGTCTCGAACCCGGCGGCGACGGACGGCGGCGGACGACACCACCGACTTCTGCTCGGGCAGGTGCTCTTTCTGTTCGCCGTCCTCCTCGTGTGGGCGGCGCAGTACAGACACACCTACATCTACCTGTACAACGTGCTGGGGTCGGTCGTGGAGTTCGTCCAGACGGGGACCGGCGCCGGACAGGCCGTCGCGCGGGGCGGCGGGTCCGCCCAGTCTATCGGCGTCAGCCTCACCGAACTGTTCGCGAAACTGTTCCTCGTCAACACCGCCTACATCGCCCTCGCGGGGGGTCTCGTGGCCGCGATAGCGTACGGGACGATACACGAGCGCTACGCCGACAGCAACTCCGCCGTGACGTACATCGGCGCGTCGGCGTTGACGCTCGGACCGTTCTTCGCCGCGACGTTCGTCGGCGACGTCTCCGAGTACTTCTTCCGGCATCTCGGCTTCGCGATGATACTCGTCGCCGTCGTCGGCTCCATCGCGTTGTATCACCTCTCCGAACGCCTCGACGGCGTCTTCGGCTTCGACGGGAAGGCGAAATCCGCCCTCGTCGTGGTCGTGGTAGTGACGATGTGCCTCTCGCTGGTGACGTTCTTCCCCTCGCCGTACATGTACCACCCGACGGCGCACAGCACCGAACAGCAGTTCGTCGGCTACGACGCGACGCTGGAACACCGCGCCGAAGGGGCCGCGATAGCCGGCATCCGTCACGGTCCGGGGCGGTTCACCGACGCGCTGAACGACCCGTACGACCTCGATCTGCAGTGGAGTCTGAACGGCCCGGCCGCCAGCAGTATCGAGAACGTCACCCGCTATCGGGGGTCGAGTTCGGAGCGGCCGTTCTACTACCTCGTCGTCTCGGAAGTGGCGAGGGACAGGGAGGTGCTCGGGTTCAAGGAACTCCGATACACCAGGGAGGACTTCGAGCGCATCGAGCAGGGGACGAACCCGCGGCTCTCTCTCGTGCAGACGAACGGCGAGTTCGCCACCTACTACGTCGACCAACGCGGGTACAATCTCGAACCCACCGAGACGACCGACCGGTCGGCTTGACGGATCCGACGCCGTCGCTCGGCAGCGCCAAGGACCGGAAGAACGCGAACGAAGGGGACCAACCGCCCTGTCGGCGGCTACGCCGGACAGGGCGACCGAAAGTAAAAGCGCGGTTTGTAAGGTATCGGTGGCTATATATTCGTGACATCCTCGCCCGCCCTAAAGGGCAGGGCTTCCTACAAGGGAAGCCTCGCGTCAAGGGAGGTTTCAGGACTGAAACGCCGCAAGCGTCGTCTGTCCGAGTTTCGGACTCGGCGTGCGGTGTCCTGCGGTGCTGTCACAAGCACTCCCGTCCCGTGGCGAGTCATCGGTGTGCGGTTTCAGCGCGCACCTCTCTCCCCACGGGTTGAGGCGACCGGCGATGTTCGCCGCCGCGTTGATGTCCGCTTGGTACTCCGTCACCCAACACCCCACGTTCGTGCATCGGAACGCCGCCTGCGAACTGCGAGAACCGAGGTGGTCGCAGGCGTGGCACGTTTGGGATGTGTACGCCGGGTTCACGAACCGAACGGGAATACCTGCGTCACGGGCTTTGTCCTCGATGCGCCCGGTGAGGCGCGCGAACGCCCAGTTGTGGAGTCGGCGGTTCATCCACTTGCCGTAGTCGAGATGTTCGCGGATATACGACAGGTCTTCAAGAACGATAACGGGGTTCTCGAAGGAACGGGCGTACTCAACGGCTTCGCGGGATGCCTTCTCCACAATGTCCGTGAGAGCGTTTTGATAGTGGTCGAACCGTTCGTCCACACGCCACTCGGCGTCTCGGTCTTGGAGACGGCGGAGCGTCGTGAACGTCTCTTTGCGGAGGTGTCGTGCCCGTCCGCCGTCGTAGATGTACGGTTGGGTTGGAGTACCGTCCCGACAGGCACAGCCCGTCAGGAGTTTGGATTCGCCGATGTCGAAGCCGACCGGCGTCGGGTCGTCCGGCTCGTCTGGTTCCGCGACTTCGTACTCAACGGTGACGTGAAGCACCCACGTCGTTCGGTGCTCTTGGAGTCGGAACTCCCCGACTGACACGTCGCCGTCGCGCAGGTCGTCCCACAACTCCCGCTGTGCAGGATTAATGCGGAGCGGAATCCAGAAGGCGTTGCCACGTCCGGCCTGCGGGACGCGCCAACAGAACTCGTGCGTTCTGTCCTCGGAGTGGTCGAAGCTCCATCCCCGATTCGTGAACCGGACGGGGTGGTCCTCAGACAACTCCTCGGCGTTGTAGGTCCGGCGGAGTTGTGGGACGTAGTTCTTGAGCGCGTCTTTCGCGTAGGACGTGAGATTGTAGCCGGTGACGACATCGTTGACCGCCGTCTGCGTGTCCGCGCCACTCTCGAACGATTCGGAGAGAGCGCGTCGGTACGTCGCCACGGTACGCTGAAGCCGTTGCTCTTTGTGCGCCGTGGGTGGCGCGAGAGTGGCCTCGAGTGTTTTCGTGGCGGTAGCGGTCACACCTACTCCTACGAAAGCGAAGCACATAAAACGCACGAAAACTAACAAAGATGTATGACCAAGGATGTGCGTCTACAGGTCAGCGAAGAACAGCATGAATGGCTGACCGAACTGAAAGACGAGCGAGGGTACACGTGGAAAGGGTTGCTGTTGGAAGGGGCGGAGTGCCTCGACACCGACAGAACGCAGTAGTTGGACAGACGGCTAAGTGTCGCATTCCTCCCCGCCCCAAGGGGCGGGGTTTCCTGCTTGGTGAAAGATGACCCGGCGAGTGGTCGCGGACGAGGACGAACCGTGGAGAGGGGAGTCGACGCGGAGCGCGTTTCGGCTGACGAGCGCCGAAAGCGGCGTTCATGGCCGTCTCGCGGGGAATACGCCCCATAACTAAACGGGATTCACGTCGAGGTACGCACGGTGAACGATACGCACGACGAATCGCGCCGAGCGTTCGTCCTCGGCCTCGACGGCGTCCCGTGGGGACTCCTCGACGGACTGATGGACGACGGCGCGTTGCCGAACTTCGAGCGACTCCGAACGGAGGGCGCGTCCGGCCCGCTTCGGAGTACGACCCCCGCGAACACGCCCGTCGCGTGGCCCTCCATCGCTACCGGCACGTGGCCCGACAAGCACGGGCTGTACGAGTTCATGAAGCTCGACTCCTCGTACAAACAGGTCCCCTACTCCAGCGCGGACGTGCGCCAACCGCCGCTGTGGGAACTCGTCTCCCCCTCTATCGCCGCGAACGTTCCGATGACGTACCCGACGAGCGACCCCGGCGAGGACGGCGGCATCGTCAGCGGGATGATGACGCCGGAACTCGACGACGACGCCGTCAGCCCAGACTCGCTCCGCGACCGGTTCGAGGCGCGCGTCCCGGACTACGAGGTGGACATCACGTGGGCCGACTACGCGGGGCGCGAGGAGCAGTTCCTCGCGGACCTCGATGAGGTGATGCGGACGCGACACGAGTTGATGGAACTGCTGATGGAAAACGAGGCGTGGCGGCTGTTCTTCTTCGTCTACGTCGCCCCCGACCGACTCCAACACCTCATCTGGGACGACGACACGCTCCGCGAGCACTACGAGAAACTCGACGAAATCCTCGGCGAGGTGATGGCGTACTGCGAGGAGCGAGACGCGAACCTCTACGTCGTCTCCGACCACGGGTTCGCCCCCATCGAGAAGATAATCAGCGTCAACCGAATCCTCGCGGACGCCGGACTACTGACCGCCAAGGACGCCGACGGAACGCGCGGCGCCCTTTCGCAGGTCGGACTGAACAAAGACCGCGTGATGGGGACGCTCAAGCGGTTAGGCGTCACGGACGACAAACTCGTCCAGACGCTCCCGAAGCCCGTCGTCGACTTCTTCGGCGAACGCATCCCCGGCAGCCACGGGCTGTACGACGTGAACTTCGAGCGGACCGACGCCTTCCTCCACGGTCTCGGCAGCGTCTACGTCAACGACACCCAGCGCTTCGAGCGGGGGACCGTGCCGCCGAGCGACGTCGAGCGAACGAAGGGCGAAGTCGTCCGCGTCCTCGAAGCCGCCACCGACCCCGAGACGGGCGACCCCCTCCTGACCGTCAGCGACGGGGACGACCTGTTCCCGAACGACCCCGACGCGCCGGACGTTGTCGTGGAGGCGAAGGACGGATACCACGTCAAGCCCAAACTCGGGGAGACGTCGGTCGAGCCCGCGAAGGGCATCGCCGCCTACCACCGGCCGGAAGGCATCTTCCTCGCGTGGGGCGACGACGTGCGCGCCGGGACGCGCGTCGAGGACGCCGCCGTCGTCGACGTCGCGCCGACGGTCCTCCACTCGCTGGGCCGCGAAGTGCCCGAAATCGCGGACGGGAGCGTTCTCTCGGACGTCTTCGCCCCCGAGTCGGAACCGGCGACGACCGCCGTGGAAACCGCACGGTACGCGAAGCGCGACGGGGCGGCGGCGAGCGAGACGGACACCGAGACCGTCGAAGACCGGTTGCGCGGCCTCGGCTACATGGAGTGAGGGCCGAACGGAGATCCGAACATGACACGCGACGAACGAGACGGCCGTCGGGCGTACTCGCGCCGGCGCCTCCTCGGCGCCCTCGGTAGCGTCGGCGTCGCCTCGCTCGCCGGATGCGGCGAGACCGATAGTCCTCCCTCCACGTCCGAGACGTCCGACCCGTCCACCGACGCGTCGACCGTCGGGGACGGGTCGGGAAAGACGCGCCGGGGAATCACGTTCGACCGGGTGGTGAACGCGGTCGAGGACCTGGGTTGGGACCCGAACGGCGAACGGGCGATCGACGAATCGCTCGATACGAACCTCAAGGCGGGAACGCTCATCGAGGTGCCGCCCGGCGACTACCTCGTCCGGCGGCGTCACGATATCGAGTCGCTCTCGCGGTGGGGAATCGTCGGCACCGGCGCGAGTCGAAAAGGCGTGCAGTTCACGCTCCCGGCCGGGCGGTCGTTCCGGTGGATCATGGCCCACGGCGGACACGATATCCTGATCGGGAACTTCACGATGCAGCAGGGGCGGAGGTTCGACCGCTCCACCGGGATGGCGTTCGTCATCGACCGCAACCTCCAACTGTACAACGTGGAGAAGGCGGGGTCGAACCCGCGGCAGGATTCGAAGTCCGGCGCGGCGAACGGTCTCATCGTCGACGTGATGGACCCCGACGGCGTCGCGGTCGTAGACACCTTCGTCCGGAAGGGCCCGCAAGACTTCGCACACTACCCGGGGAACGCGATAACCGTGTTCACGGGACGCCCGCACCTCGGGACGGTGTACTACCGCAACCTCCACATCGAGAACGGGGGCGAGCACGGGATGTACGCCTCGAAGTGCCCCGGTAACGTCCGCGTCGAGGGCGGCTTGTTCAAGAACAACTACGGCGACGGCGTTCGAATCGCCGGCGAGGGTTCGTACGTGAAGGGCGCGACGGTTGTCATCGACAAGAACGACCGCACGCGAGGGAACCGCGGAACGTGGTACGGCGCGCGCGGCATCCACTTTCAATCCGGCGAGTACGGCTACACCGGCGGTCTGGTCGAGGACTGCACCGTCATCGCCCGCGCCTCCCCCGGGACGGAGGCGCTGTTGATGATGGAACACAGTCAGGGCGCCGCGACGGTTCGGAACTGTCGGTTCTACAACGACACCCCTTACCGGACCATCCTGGTCGACAGGCCGGCGACGAACCACACCCGACCCGCGAAGCCGTGGGACATGACGTTCGAGAACATCGAGATATCCGGGAACGCGCGGAACACCGCGGCGTTCGTGATGGCGGGCCGACCGGGGTCGCGACTCTCGAACGTTCACATCGACCTGCCGGGCGAGAACGTCGACGGCATCGTCCTCGAAGACTGCGCGGGGACGCTCATCTCCGGTGCGAACGTGCGCACCGGCGGATACCCGCTCCGCGTCTCCGGGAACACCGGCGGGAGCGGGGACTGTCTCGCGACGCTGAAAAACCTCGAACGCCTCCAGTCGTCGTCGCTCGACAGCGTCGGCGCGCAACGACTCGCGAGTACGCTGTCGGGGGCGACCTGTATCGACGGCGGGACGGCGAACACCCTCGGCGTCATCAGCGCTACGGGCGGCCACCTCTACGGGAACGTACTCGAAGGCGAGTGACCCGTTCATCGGATACTGCGAACCGGCTCGGATCGGGGTTTTAAGATCATATTAACGGCTGCTTTTCGAGGACAGACCCCCGTCTGGGAACCCGAAGAGGAGATTCGATTCCGCGCTATTCCGCCGGAATCGCGGCGTTTTGCAGTACAAGAAAAATTGGGAGGGAATTAAATATATCATGAAGTTCTTATTTCGAACAATATATTTTCCCCCGCGCCAGAACCGAAATAATCGATGCATTTATCTTCTTAATGAATAACTAATAACGCGTCCATGGCAGAACAACCGGCTGAATCCCGAAACGAGGCGGGCAGCATTACCGAACGGACTGACAGACTACTCGGGCGACGCGACGCACTTCGACTCGGCGCGGCCACCGCCGCCGTCGTCGCCGGTGCCGGCGCAGCGTCGACATCGGCCGCGGCGGGCATCGAACGCGAGGGCGTCTCGTTCGACCGCGTGGTGAACGCGGTCGACGACCTCGGGATGGACCCGAACGGGAACGACCGCATCGACGAGAAACTCGGCGCCGCCGTCGGCGACTCGGGGACGCTCGTCGAGTTCCCCGCGGGCGAGTACAAGATAACCCAGCAGGTCCGCCTAGAGAACCGAACGGGCATCGTCGGCGTGGCCGGCGACCGCTCGAAGGTCCGGTTCGTTCCGCCGAGCGGAAAGAGCTTCCAGTGGGTCAACTTCAACAACGTCGCGGGCGCCGTCCTGAAGGACTTCACCGTCGACCGACTGGACGACTACGACACCAGCGTCGGGATGGGCGGGAACATCAAGCGCGAGTTCCACCTCATCAACGTCGAGTACGACGGCTGGACGCCCTCGGGTCCGCAGATGTTCGCCTCGAACGTCACCGACCCCGACGGCGTCGCCGTCGTCGACGGCCTCTACCGGACCGGCCCCACCGAGTTCCAGCGCTACCCGAAGTCGTCGCTCGACATCTGGTCGGGCAGGGGTCACCAGGGGACGCTGTACCTCCGGAACGTCGAGATTCACAACGGCTCGGAGTCGGGCATCTACACCGGCAAGGGCGACGGGAACTACATCATCGAGGACGGCTACTTCAAGAACGTCGTCCACACGGCGATTCGGACCGCCGGACGCGACTCGGCCATCCGCCGCTGTACCGTCGTGATGGACACCGAGGAGTGGAACCCCCGCAACGAGAAGGTCGAATCGACGTACAACGACGGCGAGAACGTCCAACTCAACCGCGCCATCTGGGCGCAGACGGCTGACCGCCGCTTCTCCGGACCGGTCATCGAGGACTGCGACATCATCATCCGAAACACCGACCAAGCGCTCGCGGGCATCTACATCAACTCCGACACGGGCGGGGCGGTCATCAAGAACACGCGCGTCCGCGTCGACGACGGCCGGGCCATCCCCATCTACGCGAAGAACCCCACCGACGAGGCGGGCGAACCGCTGGCGATGGAACTGGAAAACGTGAGCGTCACCGGGGAGTCGTGGGACAAGGCCGCGATGTACTTCGAGGGCCGACCGAACTCCGTCGTCCGCAACTGCTGTATCTCCTCGCCGAACAACAACGACGGCATCCTCCTCGACAACTGCGACGGCTCCGTCGTGGAGAACACGAACGTCAGCGTCGGCGGCCGGTCGACGACGTTCAAGAACGGCAGCGTCACCACGTCGGGCATCACCTCGGGCGATAGCTGCCCGCTTCCGACGCTCCCCGGTTCGACGCCGAGCGACGGCACGCCGACCGACTCCGACGGCTCCGATGGGTCGGACGGCTCGTCGGATTTCGACCTCCCGTACCGTTTCCGCGTCGAGAGTACGGGCGGCGGCAAGGCGGAGTACACGCTGACGACCAGCGGTCGGATGCTGCCCGCCGCCGACGCGGAGGGCGTCGTCGAGAACAACACCGTCACCGACAGCGTCGGCCCCTCCTCGGGCGTCGACAGCTATCTCTACGAGGGCTACGTCGCAGACTTCTCCGCGTCCGGCGGCGAGTACGCGAACTACTACATCGAGACGGCTGACGGCACCCACTCGACGGCGGTGACGCCGGAACTGCTCTCGGCGAACACGCTCGTCGTCAAGAGTACGGGCGGCGGCAAGACGAGGTACGTCGTCAGCGTCGACGGCGAAATCGTCCACGGCGGCGCGGGTCTCAAAGACACCGCCAGCACCCAGACGGCCGCGGGAGCCGTCGGGCCGACCGTCGGGATGGACGTCTTCCACTACACCGGCAGCATCACGAACCTCTCGATAGAGGGCGGCGAGTACGCGACGGTGAAGGTCAACGACGCGGAGATCGACCCCGCGAAGTACGAGTACGGTTCGGGCGAGGAGGCGCCGACGGACCCCGCGACGGACCTGCCGAACACGCTCACCGTGAAGGGCGTGGGGAACAGCGCAACGTACGTGGTCACGGTGTCCGAGGAGATAGCCGTCTCCCCGGAGGAGACCGACGACCTCTCGGGGAACGTCTCCACGAAGAGCGCCGAGGGCGCCGTCACGGACCAAGAAGACAGATACGTCTACGCCGGCGAGATAACCGACTTCCAGTTGACCGGCGACGCGACGGTGCTGGTCAACGGCACGGAAATCGACCCCGCAGACCTCGGCGACAACGATGAACTGCCGAACACGCTCGTCATCGACGGGGAGCGAACCCAGGCACCGGGCGTTTACAAGGTCTACGTCACCGGCGATATCGAGGCCGCCCCCGACCTGAGCGTCGCGAACGGGGATGATTCGTTCGACTCGTTGGAGGATAAAGTGATGGACGGCGCCGTCGTCGGCGTCGTCGGGTCCGGAAAGGACGGCTACCGCTTCTCGGGCAGCGTCACCCGGATGGAGATAAACGGCGATGCGGTGGTCAACTTCGGCGGGTGAGCGGAGCACGCTGTCACGCCCGGCCCGGCATCGACGACTACAGTCGCGACGCAACTCGATAATCGCCGCGCGAACCGACCCGCCACGCTTCTACCGACCCCGTTCACGGACGACAGACGAGACTCTCCACGCCCGAGATTTCCTTCCAGAGGGAAACGCTCAGGCGTTCGTCTCGGAGCCGAGCGCCCGGAACTCGCGTCGGCCGCGAAGCCGTTCGCCGAGCCGTTTCAGCCGCCGGGCCGCCTCGACGGTGCGTTCGCCGCCGAGGGAGACGGCGAGGAGGGGGTACGACGACGTCTGCGTCGGGTCGTACCTGACGCTCCGACGCAGGAGGCGGACGGCGTCGGCGTGGTACCCGTTCGCCAGCGCCGAGTGCGCGAGCGACCTGGACTGCGCCGCGACGAGGGCGTTCTCGTGTCGCTTGCCGTACTTTCGGGCCAGCGGTCGGTGTTTCTCCAAGAAGAGCGGGTACGACACGTCGCGTTTCCGCTCGTAGTCGTCGCTTATCTTCCCGTGGGAGTCGACGCGGCGGACGACGAGTGGGTCGGCGACGGCCTCGAAGGCGCACACCTCCGAGAGGCGGAGGTACCACTCGCGGTCCTGCCAACTCGGGAATCGCGTGTCGAGGGGGCCGGCCTCCTCGACGGCCGACCGGCGGACCATCACCGAGGAGAACGGGCAGAGGGGGGCGCCGCGGAAGAGGTCGCGGGTGACCCACCCGCGCGTCTCGGGGACGCGGTAGTTCGTCGTCTCGCCCTCGGTCGTGACGTACTCCTGCCCGGCGTAGACGAATCCGACCTCCTCGCCCGCGGATTCGAACGCGTCGATCCGCCGTCCGACCGCCTCGGGTCGCCAGTAGTCGTCGTCGTCGAGGAAGGCGACGTACTCGCCGCGGGCGGCCTCGATGCCCGTGTTTCGGGCCGCGCACGCGCCGCGGTTCACGTCATGTCGGAGAACGCGGACGTCGCGGAGGGCATCCGTCTCAGCGGCGTCGACGACGGGCCGAATAGAGTCCGGCGAGCAGTCGTCGACGACCACGAGTTCGATCGGACCGTACGTCTGGTCGGCGACGCTCTCCACGGCGACGTCGAGGTACTCGGGGCGGCCGTAGGCGGGGACGACCACGGAGACCAGCGGCTGGTCCGAGCGGTGACTCATCGGGCCGGAGTTCGACCGGGACGGCCTTTGTTCTCCGCTTACTAATCGTCCGAAATCGGACGGCGATCGCCGGAGAACGGACGCGCGGGCGGTAGACAATGGCCAGCATTACCAGCGCCATAACGATAGGTCCGGACGACTCCGTCCTAGAACGAGAATGGAATTTCGTGTGTACGCGGAGGGTCGGTGGTGAGCCGGCTCCGCGAGCTTCTCAGTCGTCTCATTCCCTCCGGCGGGACCACCGAACGCGTGGTCAAGGGCGCCATCTGGGCGATGGGACAGAACGCCTTCGGTCGGGTCCTGCAGTTGGCGATGCTCGTCGTCCTGGCGCGCCTCATCGGTCCGAAACAGATCGGGTTGGTCGGCGTCGCGCTCCTCGCGCTGAGCGGCGTCCAGAAGTTCACCGACGTGGGACTGAACGCCGCGCTCGTCCAAGACGAGAACGAGAACGTCGACGAGCACCTGAACACGGTGTGGATACTCGAGATGGCCCGCGGTCTGCTCATCTTCTCGGTGCTGTACGCGGCCGCGCCCTTCATCGCCAACATCCTCAGCGACGATCTGATAAGCGAGACGACGACGCTCATCCGCGTTATCGGCGTCTCGCCGCTGTTGCTCGGGTTCCGAAACCCCGGGATGGTGTACTTCCAGAAGAACCTCGATTTCCACAAGCAGTTCGTCTACCGCGTCGGCGGCGACGTCGCGACGGTGGTCGTCGCCATCGGGTGGGCGCTCGTCGAACCGACGGCGATGTCGCTCGCCGCCGGCTACGTGGCGGCCGACGTGGTCCGACTCGGCGGGTCCTACCTCCTACACGAGTACCGGCCGAACCTCAGCTTCAGCCGCGAGTCCGCGGGCAAACTCATCAACTACGGCAAGTGGATAACCGGCTCCTCCATCCTCTATTTCCTCTACAGCGAGGGCGATGACGCCTTCGTCAGCGCGTTTCTCGGCACCGCGCCGCTGGCGTTCTACCAGTACGCGTACCGCTTCTCGAACGCGCCGGCGACCGAACTGACGAGCGTCATCTCCAGCGTCATGTTCCCCGCGTTCTCGAAGCTCCAGAACGACACCGCGAAACTGCGGGACGCGTTCAAGAAGACGCTCCGCGTGAACGCCTTCATCTCCGCGCCCGTCGCCTTCGGTATCGCCGTCGTCGCCCCCGACTTCGTGTTGGTGTTCCTCGGCGAGCAGTGGACGGAGATGATCCTCCCGATGCAGATTCTCGCCGTCTACGGCTTCCTCCGCGCCCTCGGCCAGACGTTCGGTCCCATCTGGAAGGCGACGGGCCGGCCGGACATCCTGGCGAAACTCGGCGGCCTCCGGGTGCTCCTCATCGCCGTCACCATCTACCCGGTGACGGTGATGTGGGGGTACGGCATCGCCGGCACCGCCGCCGTCGTCACCGCCATCTACATCTTCCCGATGATGCCGCTCGACATCTACCTCGCCTCCTCGATGCTGAACGTCAGCCCGTTCGAGACGGTGCGCGAGATGAGCTATCCGATCGTCGCGAGTTCGGTCATGGCCGGCGTCGTCTGGTACGTCGACGCCGCCCTCCAACTCCCCTCGATAGCCGAACTCGTCATCAACATCGCCGTCGGCGCGGTGGTCTACGTGGCGATGGTCGCCCTCATCGAGCGGTGGTTCCAGTGGGGGATCAGCAGCAACATCCGGGGCATCGTCGCCAGCGCCCGCCGCTGAGATAAAACCTCGGAGGACGGCCGAGCGACGAACGGTGACGCCTCCTCCGCCCGACCGATTCGGCGTTAGCCGCTGACGAATTAATACGGTGGAGTCGCACGTACACCTCGTCAAATGTCACGCGACATCGTTTGGATCACCCTCGAGAGCGTCCGTCAGGACCACACCTCTCTCGGCGGGTACCATCGCGATACGACGCCCTTCCTTCGGTCGCTCGCGGACCGCGGCGACGGCGCGGCGTTCACGAACTGTTTCTCCCACGATATCTGGACGCGGGCGTCGAGCGCGTCGATTCTCACCGGGCTGTCCTCCTCGGCGCACCGGACCTGGTCGCAGGAGGCGCGCCTCTCCGGCGACGTCCCCACCGTTCCGGAAGCGCTCCGGCGGGCGGGGTACCGGACGGTCTGCGTCTCGCCGAATCCGCAGTTGAGCGAGGCGACGGGCCTCGCGCGCGGGTTCGACCGGTTCCAGTACCTCGGTAAGTCGACGCTGCTGGAGGAGGCCGGCGTCCCGACGGTACTGCGGTATCTCACGAAACTGAACTCCCACTCCGCGGGGTACACGACGGACACCGCGAAGCACTCCATCGGCTACCTGAGCGACGCCATCGCGCGACGACGCATCCGCGAGGCGGCCCGCGACGACGAGGATCTGTTTCTCTACGTCCACCTCGGGGACAGCCACCACCCCTACTATCCGCCGAAGCCGTACCAGGACCTGTATGCGGACGGCTTCGAGATGTCCGTCGAGGAGGCGCTGGCGTTCGCCATGGAGATGTCCGACGACCTTCACGGCTACATCGCCCGCGGCGCGCCGTTCGCCGAAGACGAGTGGGACGCCCTGTACGCGATGTACGACGCGAGCATTCGCTACGTCGACGAGATACTCGGGCGTATCGTCGAGTGCGCCTCCGAGGAGTTGGACGACCCCATCGTCGTCGTCACCTCCGACCACGGCGAACTGTTCGGCGAGAAGGGGATGCTCGCGCACATGGTCGTCGCCGACGACGCCGTCTCGCACGTCCCCCTCGTCGTCGCCGGCGTCGACGGTCTGGCGGGGACCCGCGACGAACTCGTCCAGCACGCCGACGCGATGAAGACGGTGCTCGCCGAGGCGGGCGTCGACGCCGACGTACCGGCCGGTATCGACCTGCGGGAAGAGGAGCGCGAGTTCGCCGTCACGCAACGGGGTGGCCGACGCCACGCGCACAAGATGGACATCATCGGAGAGCGAGACGCCTCGTTCGATCCCTCGCGCTACCACGCCGGCGACCTGACCAGCCTTCGGACGGACGACTACCGCTACCAGCGCGGCGACGACGGCGAGGAACTGTTTGCACTTCCCGACGAGGTGATAGACGTCGCCGCCGAACGCCCCGACGCGCGAGCGGAACTGGCGGAGAAGTACGAGGCGTGGATGAACGCCTACGGACTCCCGCGTTCCGAGCGGGAAGAACGCGCCGAGTTCGACGAGTCGATGGCGTCTCACCTCGAAGACCTCGGGTATCTCTAAGTTGACGATGGCCAGGAATCGACGACAGCGGCGGAAACTGTTTTTCCGATACGGACCGTCGATGGGACGATGACGACGAGCGTCTACTTCGATCTAGACGGCACTCTCGTGAGCTACGCGCTCCCCTTCGCGGCGTGGTTCGACCAGTCCGTCCCGGCGGAGACGACGGCGGAGATGACGGCCGCGTTCTCCGACGCACTCGACGCCGCCCTCGACGCGTACGCCGCCGACCCGTACGAGCGCGCCTTCGAGGCCGTCTGCGAGGAGTACGACCTGCTCGGTCGGCCGGAGATGCTGGCGGCGGCGTTCGTGCGTACCGAGGTGACCTCCGCGCGCGTCGCGCCCGAGGTCAGGAACCTCCTCGATATCCTCTCCCGTAGACACGATATCGGGGTACTCACGAACGGAAACGAGACGGTACAGCGGCGCAAACTGCAGGTGCTCGGACTCGACAAGTGGGTGGACGAACTCGTCGTCTCGAGCGAGGTTGGAGCGCGGAAACCCGAGGCGGAGATGTTCGAGACGGCGAAAGAGCGGTTGCCCGCCGACACGTTCGTCCTGATCGGCGACGACTACGAGGCGGACATCGTCCCCGGCCGCGAGCACGGGTTCGAGACGGTGTACGTCGGTCCCGATGACCGACCGGACGCGACGGTCGCCGCCGAGGATACCGAGACGCTAGCGACGCTCCTGCTCGCCCTGTTGGACTGACTTCGGCGGGAGCGAAGCGGAGAAAGGAGCCCTGTGATCGAGAGGAAAAAGAGGATCGGGTCGCTCAGTCGTCGTACTCCGGGATGTCGGTCTCGAAGCCCAACTCCAGCGGCGCGTTGGCGCGTCGGTCGAGGAACGTTCCGGCCACGAACGCGAGGGCACCGAGGAGGAACCCCCCGAGCGACCGAAGCAGAGAGGCGTCGTCCCGTCGGCGCACTGCGCGCGAGACCCCTCGAAGTGTCGCTGCGGCGCCGAGGAGCATCCCCACCATCCCGACCACGTAAGCGACCACCGCTGGCTGGTACGAGCGCTCCCGCGAGCGGTGATAGAGACGACGGAGGAAGTTCTGAAGCAGCAGTCCCGACAGACTCGGGACGAACCGCCGGTAGACGATTCCGCTCTGTTCCTCGCCGTACACCGCCCGGTGCGGGACGTTCACGACGCGCGCGTCGTTGAGGTTCAGCGTCGTGAGCATGTCGTTGAGGAAGCCGTACTGGTCGTACACCTCCTCTAAGGGGATGCGTTCGAGCATCTCCACCGTCACGGCGGTGTAGCCGTTCTGCGAGTCGATCGTCTTCCAGTACCCGCTGGAGAGGTTAGTGAGGCGCGTGAGCAGTTTGTTGCCGAACAGCCGCCATCTGCTCATCTCGCCGACGTTCTCCCGGCGACTGATCCGGTCGCCCTTGGCGTAGTCCGCCCGTCCCTCGGCCAAGGGGTCGAGAAAGTCCGGGAGCACCGTGGGGTCCATCTGCGCGTCGCCGTTCATCACGGCGACGATGTCGGCGTCGTCCTCCATCGCGCGGTAGTAGCCGGTCTTGATACCCGCGCCGACGCCGCTGTTGCGTCCGTGTCGAACGGGGACGACGCGCGCCCCCTCCCGGTAGCCGCCATCGGCGGCGATTGGGTCGCACGGTGACTCGTTCAATCGACTCGCCGTGGCTTGGATCTCTCCCCAGGTGCCGTCGGTCGATCCATCGTCGACGGCGTATATTCGGTCGACATAGGAGGGAACGTTCTCGATGGTTCGCCCCACGAACCCCTCCTCGTTGTAGGCTGGTACGACGACTGCGATTCGTTTTCCTTTGTACATAGTTCTCGGTGGCCGTCCCCGTGGTGGCGCTCCGACCGAACACCGAACGCCGTACGGTTGGAGGGTCGACGCCGCCGATGCGGCCTTCGTTTACAAATCAGGCGGAGAGAGACTTTGTTATGCCCTAGTTTTCCTCGATACGGCTTCGTTACGTCGTTCGGAATGCGGCCGAACCGGCGGGAGTCACCCTCGCCTCGGGCGGTCATCGGACGACTACAGACTTTTCGGTCCGTTCCTCCCGCCGCCGATTGGTTATACTTGGAGATATTCTACATATTAGACTTATGCGTGAGCGGAATCAGGATTTGTTTGTCGGGGATCATTCGGCAACAATCACCCGTACCTCGGTCCCTGAACCGAGTTATTCAGTTCGTAACCGCGCGTAGAGTCGCAGTGAGCAGTCAGTGCAAACTCGGCCGGAGTTCGTCGGTCGGATCGAGCGGTCGTCCCGAGTCGATTCGGCACCCGACGGCTCAGGACAGTCGTCGCAGTACGAAGACGACGATGCCGAGTACGAGCAGTCCGATTCCCCAGTAGAACGACGGGTACGGGAGATAGGCCAGCAGAAGCGTCACGATACCGGACGTGATGAGCGACCAACCGACGGTGGTTTGATACGACACAGGGCATGCAACGCGGAGTTCGGTGGTAAAAATGACGGCCAGCTAAGCGGAAGGCGGGGGAGTCGAATCGACAGACTGCGGCGAGACGCTCGGAGCGGCCCCGAGAGTTATGCCCGCTCCGTCCGAGATGTTCGGTAGGGAGACTCATCATGCAGAGCGTCAACCCATACACCGAATCGGTTCGAGAGGAGTACGACGAACACGACGAGGCGGACGTCGAGGAGGCGCTGTCTCGCGCGGAGAACGCCTTCGAGGGGTGGCAGGAACGGTCGCTCACCGACCGCCGCCGACTGCTCGCGGACGCGGGCGAGGTGCTCCGCGAGAACGAGGAGAAGTACGCCGAGTTGATGACCGAGGAGATGGGCAAGCCCATCTCGCAGGCGCGGTCGGAAGTCGAAAAGTGCGCGTGGGTGTGCGACTACTACGCCGAACACGCGGGCGAGCACCTCCAGGAGAAGACGGTGAAGGGACCGGAGGACGCGGAGACCTACGTTCGCTACGACCCCCTGGGCCCGATTCTCGCGGTCATGCCGTGGAACTTCCCCCTGTGGCAGGTGTTCCGCTTTCTGGCCCCGCATCTGACCTCTGGGAACGTGGGCCTGTTGAAGCACGCCTCGAACGTGCCGGGGTGCGCGCTGGCCATCGAGGAAGTGCTGCGCGACGCCGGCTACCCCGAGGACGTCTTCCAGTCGCTGCTCGTCGGCTCCGACCAGATAGAGGATATCATCGCCGACGACAGAGTGCGCGCGGTCACGCTGACGGGGAGTGGACCCGCCGGGCGCGCCGTCGCCGAACAGGCCGGCAGGAACCTGAAGAAGAGCGTCCTCGAACTCGGCGGGAGCGACCCCTACATCGTCCTCGACGACGCGCCGTTGGACGCGGCGGCCGAGACGGCGGCGCAGGCGCGGACCATCAACTCCGGGCAGTCCTGCATCGCCGCCAAGCGGTTCATCGTCCACGAAGACGTGTACGACGAGTTCGTCGAGAAGTTCGTCGAGGAGATGGAAGCGCTCGACGTGGGCGACCCGATGGACGAGGAGACGAACGTCGGTCCACAGGCCCGAGAGGACCTAATGTCTGACCTCCAAGAACAGGTCGATGAGACGGTCGAGATGGGCGCGACGGTGGAGACGGGCGGCGAACCGATGGACCGGGAGGGGTACTTCTACCCCCCGACGGTGCTGACCGACGTGCCGCGCGACTCCCCCGGCGAGTGCGAGGAACTGTTCGGCCCCGTCGCCTCCGTCTTCCGCGTCGAGAGCGAGGAGGAAGCGATAACGCTGGCGAACGACTCGCAGTACGGACTCGGCGGGAGCGTCTGGACCGAGGACCTCGAACGCGGGAAGGACGTGGCCGCGAACGTCGAATCCGGTGCGGTGTTCGTCAACGAACTCACCAAGTCCGACCCCCGTCTGCCGTTCGGCGGCGTGAAGCAGTCGGGCTACGGCCGCGAACTCGGCGTCGAAGGCATCCACGAGTTCGTGAACAGAAAGACGGTGTTCGTCCAGCACGGCGTCGGCGACGAGTAGAGGAAGGAGTTTCGCGCGCCCGCGCTCGGCGTCAGATGGCCGTGGGGACGATAGAGCGGACCGAGAGCGTCTCCTCGCACTCGGGACAGCGTTCGACGCGCGCGGCGCCGTACACGTCACAGTGATACGAGGCGTCGCCACCCCTCCCGAGGAGCAACCCGCACGACGGACACGGTTCGGGTCCGGAGTCGGTGCGGCCGAAGAGGCGGGCGAGCGGATTGGACGCGAGTCGTGGCATCGTGTTAGCGTGTGCCACGAGATATAATAACTCTTTAGGTCGTCCTCGACCGCGGAACGTGGTTCACGAATCCGCAGGCCGGACAGCGGAGGCGGCCGCCCGGGCCGTCCGGCGACGGGAGGACCACGTCCGAGAGGAGACGACTGCCGAGGATGACCCCGCACTCCGCGCACTTGAGACGGGTAAGCGCCGCCGACCGTTCGTCACTCGACATCCGACCACCCCACTGGGGTCGCCGCACCGTCCTGTTCGGCGAGTCCCCGTACGGTACCCCGCGTCGTCTCTCCTCCTCCGGAGAGCATGTGAGACCGACGGTGACCGGCCGAACACGGCGCTCCGAAGGTAGCCTCTCGCCCGAATCTCGCCCTTCCGCTCCCGGACGTTTCGTGTCGCATAGCTGGTACTCTTCGATAGACAGTATTAGACTACTGCTTGACAGTGTAAGCCGTATATATTGCAAAAATCGATCACGGTTGCGAGAAGGCCGGTAAAGAGTAGGGAGCAAAACTGGCGCCGAGTGGACTCAGTCCCGACTCCGAACGACGCCCGTCTGTGAAGGGTCGAAGGGAGGTCATTACAGACATACAGTTGTTAGTGAAAGTCACATAGAAATCACACAAGGAAGACAGGACGGAACGGTACTCTTTGAACCGGCCGGGGAGAAACAGCCGTCGGTCGTCACGGATACGACTGGTCGGGGACCATGAAGAGAAAACGAACCGACCGAAAGCGAAAACCGAGGTATCGAGGACTCGGTGGATTTACTCTCCGTCCGGCCGTTCGCAGGGCGGGACGAGCGACGACCGAGCGGGTTCAATTCCCGGTTTAGTTGCGCTAAGGGGTTCGTTTAAGTGCTCGTCCGGGCTGTCAGGACGGCCCGCGGTGACCGTGCACCCGTCGGTTGACATCCTCCCGCGCCTAAAGACGTCCCCGGAACCCAGTGCTTTCTGGTGGGCGGACGAGACACGACGTGTCTTGCCAACGCGGGAAGTTTGATTTAACAGGTGAATTGCTGGCCGTGTCACACGACCGTTACTCGTAACCCCCGTAGGGGGATTCCGAGTTATCTTTCTGCGAATATTCGCCCCACAGTTCACGTCCACGTTCATCGTCACACCGCACGACTCACGGACGTACAGGCCACGCTCCGCCCGATTCATTTCTCGCTCTCTCCCACACGACCCGAGACCCGCCCGCGCAGTCCGGGTAGTTCTATCGAACGGAGAGAATGTCAGAAAAGAGCATCTTAGTCCGGGCGCTAACCGGCACTTCGCAGTGACCCTATAACCATACGGCGTGCGGGCGTAGGAGAGGACGCGATGACTCAAAGCGACACGAGCCAACCGCGCTGCACGCAGTGCGGTGCACCGATTTCCCGGCAAGTGACCGGAACGATGGCTCTCTCCGTGACGACGCTGTGTCCGGACTGTGATCGAAGCGGGTGACGACATCCGCTCGATACGGATTTTTCCTTTCGGTTACCGGACTGGTTCCGCGTCGAGCGGTCGAACCCGAGGGCCGACACGTTTGCTCTCGGTCGGTATCGGACGACGGTCACGAGACAGCTAGCTCCCCGCGAAAGCATCCAGCGGTTTACGTTACCGATTTCCAGAGGAATACCGATTGAGTCTGGGTTCGAAACCGCTAGGCCGCTGTTAAGCACGGAGTCGAGATAGTAACTATGTGTGACTATCGTGTACATGATTCATGGACCAGAACGTTGCGTTCGGTCACCATGTGAGGTGCCGACAGTGAGTACGTCGGATGAACGAAGCTACGTCGAGCCTCTCGACGCGTTCGCCGAATGGTTCGAGAGCGAAGTTCCCGGTATCGTGACCGGCCTCCAACAGTCGGGGCGGATCAACGACCGGGTGGCCGACAGCGCGTGGACCCTCATCGCGGAAGGGCACTCGCGTGTGGCACTCGAACTCGTTATGGATACAGTAGACGCCGCCTAATCCGACGGCGAGACTCCATAGTCAACAAATAGATTTTCCGTGCTTCTTCGTAGGGGACGTATGCAGACCGTAGTCTNAGTCTTAGCCGCCGGCGTTGGTACCCGAATGTGGCCGCTGACCGACGCGCGGCCCAAACCGATGCTCCCTGTAGCCGGAAAGCCCCTCGTCGCGCACACCGTCGACGCCGCCGTCGAGGCCGGCGCGACGGAACTCGTTCTCGTCGTCGGATACGAGGCCGACGACGTGCGTTCGTTCTTCGGCGAGGAGTACGCGGGCGTATCGGTCGAATACGCGGTGCAGGAGGAACAACTCGGCACCGCCGACGCCGTCCGGTCGGCGCTGGAAGTGCTCGAAAGCGGGTCGTTCGCCGTTCTGAACGGCGACGCGCTCTACGACGTGCCGTCGCTTTCGGACCTCTACGACGGCGGTCCCGCGGTGGGGTCCTTCGAGGTGGACGACCCCACTTCCTACGGCGTGTTAGAGACCGACGACGAGGGCAACGTCACCGGCGTCGTCGAGAAGCCGAGCGACCCGCCGTCGAACCTGATCAACGCCGGAGCGTACGTCTTCCCCGAGGAGGCACACGAGTGGCTGTTCGACGTGGAGGCGTCCGAACGCGGCGAACTCGAACTGACCGACGTGCTCTCGCGGGCGTGTGAGTCCTACGAGGTGCAACCCGTCGCGTTCGACCGATGGCTGGACGTCGGTCGCCCGTGGGAACTCTTGGAGGCCAACGAGTGGAAACTCGAGGAGATAGAGACTCGCATCGACGGCGAGGTGAGCGAGGACGCCGAACTGAACGGGCCGGTCGTCGTCGAGGAGGGCGCCGTAGTGCGCTCAGGCGTCGTCATCGACGGTCCGGCGCTCGTCCAGTCCGGCGCGTCCGTGGGGCCGAACGCCTACGTCCGCGGCGCGACGGTCGTCGGACCGAACGCGAAAGTGGGCCACGCCGTCGAGGTGAAAAACAGCATCCTCATGGAGGGCGCGACGGTCGGCCACCTCTCGTACGCGGGCGACAGCGTCCTCGGCCGCGACGTGAACTTCGGCGCGGGAACGAAAGTCGCCAACCTCCGCCACGACGGCGAGACGGTGACGCTGACCGTGAAGGAGCGTCGCGTGGACACGGGCCGCCGAAAGCTCGGCGTCATCGTCGGAGACGGCGTGAAAACGGGGATCAACAGCAGTCTCAACGCCGGCGTCGTACTGTCGCCCGAGGCGACTGTGATGCCGGGCGAGTCGGTCACCCGGGACCGCTGAGGTTCGAAGCGCCTGACGCGGACGCTCGCTGTGACTCTCTGACGAACGACGGTGCGCGAACGTGGGGGGCCACGCCGCGCGTCTCCCGGTGAAGGGAAAAGGGAACGATTCGGCCGACGCTAGCGGTCGCGCTTCCGACCGTAGACGCGCATGAACGTCTCGAACAGTTCGGGGTCGAGCTTGAACTGTACGTCGACGAGATCCTCCTCGGCGTCGTAGTTCACGTGTTGAACGTCCACGACGTCGAGGACCGTCTCCATCGCGTCGAGTTTGGAGTCGCTGGGACCCTGCTGGATACCGATACCGTTCTCGTCGACGGAGAGGGAGAGCCCGTCGATGCGAGTCTGGTAGGAACCCTTCGAGGCGCTGAGGAGCGGATTGCAGCGCTCGACGAGGCCGAGTTCGTTCAGGCGGTCCAGGCGACGGTAGATGGTGGACTCGGAGACGCCGCAGGAGTCTGCCAACTCCTCCGCCGTGACCGGCCCTTCTTTGCCCGCGACGAGAATCTCGCGTGCAACTTCGTCGCCGAGTGCGTCGAGAAGGTCATCACTTTCGACCTCCTCGAGGAGGAGGGACGACGATGCGACCCAATGTGTGCTCGCTGCCATAGGAATATCTATCGGGACTACCCACCTTATGTAATCACTGCATACCGGATCTCTCCTTACAGTAGTCCGAACGTACCGGTCGGCGTAAGCTCCCCTTACGCGGAGTTGAGAACCAGCTTCAAAAACTGCGAGCGACCGTCGTAGACGCGTTCTCGGAGTTAAAGGTCACATTATACAGTATTTTTGGGTGGTCAGTCCGGTTTGTCACTGAAAATTCCGTACGTTCCGCCGGTGCGCGTCGCAACCGGAAGGTCAGGCCGACGCGGTGGCGTGCGTCTCGACGTTCAGTGAACCGTGACCGACTTCGCCAGGTTGCGCGGCTTGTCGATGGGTCGGTCGAGCAGGTCGGCGGCGTGGTAGGCGACCAACTGGAGTTGGACGCTGGCGGGGATGCCGGCGACGTCGGGGTGCGTCTCCGGGATGGAGAGCACGTAGTCGGCGAACTCCGCTATCTCGCTGTCCGTCTTGCTCGTGACCGCGATGACGGGCGCGCCGCGAGCCTGCACCTCCTTCATGCTGCTGAGCGTTGCCTCGTCCTCGAAGCCGGTGAAGAGCGCGAACACCGGCGTGTTCGGCGTGACCAACGCCAGCGGTCCGTGCTTGAGTTCCGAGGCGGCGAAGCCCTCCGCGTGCTCGTAGGTGATCTCTTTGAACTTGAGCGCACCCTCCAGCGCGGCCGAGTGGGCGATGCCCCGACCGATGAAGAAGTACGAGTCGCTGTCCTCGAGTTCCTGTGCCAGCGCCGGCGCGACGGAGGTGTCGAGAATCTCCTGGACGTGACCCGGGAGTCGCGAGAGCGCCTCGACCAAGTCGCGGCCGTCGGAGGTCCGGGTGCCGGTGATGTCCTCGACCAGACGCTCTCCGAGGAGCGACAGCGCCGTGACCTGCGAACAGAACGTCTTGGTCGCGGCGACGCCGATTTCGGGGCCGGCGCGGATGAGGAGCGTGTCGTCGCACTCGCGCGTGACGGAGGAGCCGACGGTGTTGGTGACCGCGACGGTGTCCGCGCCGGCGCTCTGCGCGCGACGGATGGCGTCGAGCGTGTCGGCCGTCTCACCGCTCTGCGTGACTGCGATGACGAGCGTCCCCTCGGTGACGGGCGGTCGGACCAGCCCGTACTCGCCGGCTTGGAACGCGTACGCCGGGACGCCCCGCGAGGAGAGCATCGACGAGGCGTACATCGCGGCGTGGTAAGATGTACCCATGCCGACGAACTGCACCTGGTCGACGTCCGCGAACGACTCCGGGGGGAACTCGTCGAGTTCAACGGTACCCGTCAGCGCGTTCAGCCGACCGTGGATGGTGTTGCGGAGCGAACCGGGCTGCTCGTGAATCTCTTTGAGCATGAAGTGCTCGTAGCCGCCTTTGCTCGCCGTCTCGGCACTCCACTCGACGCGCTGGACCTCGCGGGAGACGGACCGACCCGCCCCGTCCGTGATCTCGTAGCCGTCGGGTTCGATGGCGACGAAGTCACCGTCGTGGAGATAGACGACCTGGTCGGTGTGCTGGACGAACGCCGGGACGTCGCTGGCGAGGAAGTACTGACCCGGTCCGATACCGAGACAGAGCGGCGACCCCGAGCGCGTCGCGTAGATGGCCTCGTCGTTGTCGACGATGGCTGCGATGGCGTACGTGCCCGAGAGGCGGGCGATAGCCGAGCGGAACGCCTCCTCGGCGGTCGCACCGTTGTTGAGTTCCTCTTCGATGAGGTGGGGAACGACTTCGGTGTCCGTATCACTCACGAAGGAGTGCCCGCGCGATTCCAGTTCCTTGCGGAGCGACTGGTAGTTCCCGATGATGCCGTTGTGAACGACGGCGACGCGACCCGACTCGTCGGTGTGCGGGTGCGCGTTGTCGTCGGTCACGCCGCCGTGGGTGGCCCACCGGGTGTGGCCGATACCGAGGTTGCCCGAGATGGGGTCGGACTCGATAGACGCGACCAGTTCAGACACCTCGCCGACTTTCTTGTCTAGTTGGATCTTGCTCCCGTTTTTGACTGCGACACCGGCGGAGTCGTACCCCCGGTATTCGAGTTTCTGCAGACCGTTCAACAGCGGTTCAACCGAATCGTCTTGCCCGATGCACGCGGTAATTCCACACATTGTTAAGCTGCCACCTCAGACTTCTCGCGGACGGTTCCGTCCACGACTACGCCGGCACCGACGGTGGCTTCGGCGCCGACGCTGCTACCTGCCGTTAACGTCGCGTTCGCACCGACCGTGGCGCGGTCGGCGATGATGCTTCCGATTCTGCGGTTCGTGTAAAGGCGGCCGTCGACGACGACGTCCGCTCGTCCGCCCGGGGAGGCGACGCAGTCGCCGATGCGGGCGCCCGGTCCCACGACGGAGTCGCGCAGGAGAACGTTCGCTCCCACGTGCGCGTCCGTCGAGAGGATGGAACGCTCGACGACGGCGTTGGCCCCGATGTGGACGTTATCTTGTAAACACGTGCCCGGACGGATAACCGCACCGGGACCGACGTCGCAATCTTTGCCGATGACGACCGGCCCTTCGACGACGGCCGATTCGTGGACGCGCGCCGAGTCGGCGACGTACACGTCGGATCCGTACTGGCGTCCGAGCAGCGTCTCGGAAACCGAGAGCAACTGCCAGGGCGTCGAGGGGTCGAGCCAGCCGCCGTTGACGAGGATGGACGTGACCGGACCGTCCAGATGCTCGATGGCATCCGTCAGCCGAATCTCCCCCTGCCACGGGTCGGTTCGGTTGAGGGCGTCGAACACCGAGCTGTCGAACGCGTACACGCCCGCGTTGACGAGATATCCCTCGCGTTCGACGGGATGTTCGTCGATGTCTGCGATGAGGCCGCGGTCGGTGATGACCACGCCGTACTCCTCGGGCGTGTCCGAGTGTGCGACCGCCACGGTGGCGGCGCAGTCCGTCGATTCGTACCGCTCCCGCGTCGACGACACGATGTCTGTGTCGATGATGCTGTCCCCGTTGACGACGATGAAGTCGCCATCGATGGTGTCGGCCGCCTGCATGAGCGCGTGACCGCTCCCGAGGCGCGACGGCTGTTGGACGAACTCGATGTCGGCGTCGTTGTACGTCGCGGCGAGGTGCGTCTGAATGCGGTCCCCGCGATAGCCGACGACGACGACGATGCGTTCGATGCCACTCTCCACGAGCGCGTCGAGAACGTAGTCCACGACTGGCCGGTTCGCGACGGGCATCATCGGCTTCGGGAGGTACTTCGTGAGCGGACGGAGTCGCTTGCCCTCGCCCGCTGCGAGGACGACCGCCTCTCGGATCTCGCTCATCCGTGTACCTCCTGGCACGGGCGAACCCGCGTCGTGCCGCTCGGCGGGGCGGAGCGTAGTGGCATACTCACAGTAATGCTCCGAACGGGCATTGTTATAGGCAGCGTTTTTTACCCGCAATGAACCGTTGTCGCCGCCCCTGTCCGAGAATACACTCCCTGATGCAGGTGTTTAAGAGCCTGAAACGCCGGTATAGCGAACAATTAGTCACTAATCTTATCTAACGAGCCCTGTCTGTCGTCAGACACAATAACAGAAGAGAGAACGACAAGATCGAAAGAAGGAACGAGCGGATGGGACGACGCAGGTCAGTGAGGAGTGCTATCCAGTCCCGATGACCGAGGGGACGGAACCATGACCCCTAGGGGTGAGGCTCCCGAAAGGGGGATCCTTCGAGGGGTGTTCGCCGCACATCCGACTGAGAGCGCGGACGACTCAAACGTGGCAGCGAGCGCTTCGGCTGGAGAGTGTGGGAAAAATCGAAGGAAAGGTATCGAACCGAACCGGACTGCTCAGTCGTCGAGTTCGTGCTGGCGGTAAGTCTCCATCGCGGTGAGGACTACGAGCGCCGTAGTGCTCAAGACTGCCCACGCCGCGTCGGGGACGAGCGCGAAACCGGGGACGCCGAGGAGACCGGCCGCGACGCCGATACCGACGGCGCCCGCGACGGCGGCGTTTCGCTTCGACGTCGAAGCCGTTGCGTCGTCTGTCTCGGGCGTCGAGTCACCGAGGTACGGTTCGAGTTGCTCGGCCGTCGGCTTCAGCGTGATGTCACCGCGGTTCTTCTCGAAGTCGATGACGCCCGAGGTGGCCATCTTCGGAAGGTGACACTGGTAGAGTCCAATGTACACGCGCTTGCGCTGACTCGACGACAGCTGTGCGATGTCGATGTCGTTCTCCTTCGCGGCGATGAACTCGGCCATGTCGCCGAGTTGCGCTTCGCCGTCGTTCTGTTTGAGGTACTGAATCGCGTCACGGCGACGCTGGTTCTTCAGAAGCTCGAAGATGGTGTCCTTCGAGAGGAGTTCTTGAACCTCTTCCTCCTGTTGTTCCTGCTGCTCGGTTTCTGCGTCCGCCTCGGGGGTCGAGGCGTCTTTCGCGTCGGATTGGGTGAGTGTTTCGAGTGCCATCTGCCTACCTCCCTCTCGCTGAGAGTACCGTTGCGGCGGTCTTCGGCGCCATCCACCAGGTTAATTTGATATTTCCCGATTGGTCCGCGGTGGGTGGCATCCTAACGTCGCTGGTTCGACCCGCACGAGAGGTCAACTACACCTTCTACAGCGTCCTTCATATACCTGCCTTTCAGTTGCAGTATCTGCTTCCATTCGCGCTGGAAGAGTATTTTTTAAACGTGAATCTCGGAGGGTTAATCAACTGCTGCGAAGGAACCAAACTGCTAACGACCCCGGATTAGGGCGATATCCGGGGTGAGAAGTCAAATCACCACGACTCAGCGATCCGGGACTCTCGGTCTGCAGGCGAGTCGCAGCGAATGCAAATGCTGGGGATGATAGCAGATAATGTGAAAATTATCGAGGAGGCGGTCGTCGGACGCTGCCCGACCACCCGGTACTCACTCGATAAGCGTCTCGAAGGAATTGCTGGTGTCGTCGCCGCTTGACTCGGTGACGTACTGGACCCCCACGAGCGCCAGCAACGCGGTCGAAATCAGGGCGGCGATGGCGAACCAGGGTACCGTCGCGACGACGGGGAGTGCGATCACCCGCGCGAGGATGGCCAACCACCCGACGACGCCGAGTGCGGCGTAGTAGGTCGCCCACGATCGGGAGTCGTCCTCGGTCTGCATCCAGAAGAATCCCTCTTTCGCGATCTCGTCCGTGAGCGCGACGATGCGCTCTTCGTCGTCGTACGAGACGATTCCCGCCTCCTCCAGTTTGGGGAGATGTGTCTGATACAGCGAGATGTACACTCGCTGTCGCTCCTCGTCCGTTACATCCTCCACCGATGTGCCGTTTTCAACGGCCGCGATTCGGGCGGCCAACTGCTTCAGGCTCATCTCGTCTCCAGCTTCGTGGAGATAGTAGATGATGTAACGACGACGAGAGTTACTGAGTATACGGAACAGCTCGTCTTTGGATAGATTGATCATCTCATTTCGTGTCAGGCGTATCTCATCCCGCGCGCCCGCGACTGCCGATGCAAATCGTCGGGNATACGGAACAGCTCGTCTTTGGATAGATTGATCATCTCATTTCGTGTCAGGCGTATCTCATCCCGCGCGCCCGCGACTGCCGATGCAAATCGTCGGGTGAATGTATTCGACTCACTATCTTTGTTATCGACTTACTTATGCCGTTACTGCGGCGACTACCGGCCGCGTTCCACCCGGGAGCCGACACCGTGCGCCCGCTGACTGTCGGATACGTTCAGTTGAAACAGTGCGGAATAAATCCCGTCATTAGTCGTAGAGGTGACGAAAGATAGAAAAGAAGGGGGGAAACCGAAGCCTAGGAGCGATGTTAATACACGGACACCGAACGTATACCGGTGGCTAACAATACCACATGGGGACAAATGATGGCTCGAATCCGAGATGTTCGAGTTAACAGGCTTTCAGCGGGACCTCCTGTACGTAATCGCAGGCTCTGACCGTCCGTCCGGTCAGGAGATAAAAGAGCGAATCGGCAAGGACGTCGGAGAAGTCAACCACGGTCGGTTGTATCCGAACCTTGACGCACTCGTCGAGGACGGCCTCGTCGACAAGGGTCAACAGGACAGGCGCACGAACTACTACACGATTTCCGAAACCGGAGAAGAAGCAATCCGGGAACGGCGACGATGGGAGAATCAGTACGTCTCCCTAGACGAATAGCGCCGGTACGAACGAACCGGCGCTGCGACCTCACTCTTACTCCAGCAACCGAACGCAGTCCCGTAGCCGCGTGCTTGAGCGACGGACAGTTCTTCGAACCCGTCCCGTCGAAAACGAGTCGCGTGAGCGACGGCTCACACGGCCTACCGCGCTCGATGTCACTCCGGACCGTCACCCCCGCACCATCCCCGGACCCGGCATAGGACCGACACCGCTCGACTTCGGCACTGCTCCGGTACGTCGATGCCGACCGCCGTGTCAAACGATGCCGAACCCGATTTCTGGCGGGAGGGGGGAGGATGCCGAAGAACGTCGTCTCGGGGGCGCAGTCTCGTGATTCCGAGTGTTCTGTGCGCATACAGGTTCCCTATAACAAAGCCCGTACGGGACCCCCGATAGGGTAGAGAACGATACATGAACACTCACAGGAACGCGGTCGAACGAACCGACGGCGGCGCCGCGTGCGCCCGGCGTCCGGTCCGGGGTCACCGATGACGACCGACGGCGAGGCGTCACAGGTGGCTATCGTCCTGGGCACGCGGCCGGAGATTATCAAGTGCGCGCCCCTCATCAAGGAGTGCGACCGCCGCGACGTGAACTGCCTGCTCGTCCACACGGGACAGCACTACTCGGACGATCTCGACCAGGTGTTCTTCGATCAGTTAGAACTCCCCGCACCGGATTACAACCTCGAGATCGGCTCGCGTTCGCACGGCGAGCAGACGGGTCGGATGCTCGAAGGCATCGAGGACATCCTCGAGAAACACGCCCCGGACGTCGTTCTCGTGCAGGGAGATACGAACTCCGTCCTCGCGGGCGCCCTCGCGGCCGCGAAGTCGAACGTGCCCGTCGGCCACGTCGAGGCGGGCCTGCGGAGTTTCGACCGCGACATGCCCGAAGAGGTCAACCGCGTCGTGACCGATCACATCTCCGATTACCTCTTCCCGCCGACAAAGGAGACGAAGGGCTACCTCGAACGCGAGTCGGTCGACGGTCGGATCGTCGTCACCGGAAACACCATCGTGGACTCGCTGTACGAGTACCGCGAACTCGCCGCCGAGAAGAGCGATATCCTCGCCGAACTCGGCGTCGAAGAAGACGAGTTCTACCTCCTCACCGCCCACCGCGCGGAGAACGTCGACGACCGGGACAACTTCGCAAGACTGCTGGAGGGCGTCTCCCGGTTCGCCCGAGAGACCGACCGCGAGGTCGTCTACCCTATCCACCCGCGCGCGCAGTCCCGCCTCGACGAGTTCGACCTGTCCGTGCCGGAAGAGATCCGAACGGTCGAGCCGCTCGATTTCCTCGACTTCCTGCGCGCGGAGTCGGCCGCCGCGCTGGCGTTCACCGACTCCGGCGGCGTTCAAGAGGAGACGTGCATCCTCGGGACGCCGTGCGTGACGCTACGCTACAGCACGGAGCGCCCGGAGACGGCCTACGTGGGTGCGAACTGCCTGGCCGGACTCGACCCCGACGACGTCGTCGAGGCGGGGTCGACGATGCTCGGAAAGCCCGCCGGCTGGGACGTCCCGTTCGGGGACGGTCGGGCGGCGGAACGGATACTCGACACGCTCGCCGCCGGGACGGAACCCGACGCGACGGAGGTCCCCACATGAAGATCTGTGTACACGGAATAGGTTACATCGGACTGGCGACGGCGGCACTGTTCGCGAACAACGGCCACGACGTGGTCGGCTACGACCCCGACGAAAGTCTCGTCGAGGACCTGCGCGCGGGCGAACCGCTGACCACCGAGGACGACCTCCGCGAGTACGTGCTCGATGCGCTCGACGCCGGCTTCGAACCCTCGAACGAGGTAGTCGAGGCCGACTGTCACATCATCTGCGTCCCGACGCCCTACGAGGAGGAGTCCAAGCGCGCCGACCTCGCATACGTCGAGATGGCCGGCCGGACCGTCGCAGAGCACCTCCGCGAAGGGGACATGGTCATCCTCGAATCCACCGTGCCGCCGGGAACGACCGAAGAGGTACTCGCACCCATCCTCGCGGCGTCGGAGCTGACGCCGGGCGAGGATTTCTCGCTCTCGCACTGCCCGGAGACGGTACTCCCGGGGAACATCACTCACGAACTCGTCCACAACGACCGCATCATCGGCGGTATCGACGAGCGGTCGACCGACGAGACCATCGCGCTGTACGAACCGCTCGTCGAGGGTACCATCCACCGCGCGCCCGACGCGACGACAGCGGAGTTCGTGAAGCTCTCGCAGAACGCCTACCGCGACGTGAACATCGCGTTCGCCAACGAACTTGCGCGCGTGGCCGGCGACTACGGTATCCGTTCGCGCGACGCGATCGAACTGGCGAACGTCCACCCGCGGGTCGACATCCTCAACCCCGGACCCGGCGTCGGCGGTCACTGCCTCCCGATCGACCCGTGGTTCCTCGGGCAGTTTTCCGACTCGCTGGATCTCATCGCCAGCGCACGCCGGGTCAACGACGGGATGGTCGACTTCGTCGTCGAACTGCTCGAAGACGGCCTCGGGGCGCTCGACGGTGCGAGCGTCGCCGTTCTCGGAATCGCCTACAAAGGCAACGTCGACGACGCGCGTCACAGCCCCGGTCTGCGATTGGTCGAACGACTCGCCGCCTCGAACGCCGAAGAAACCAGTACGGCCGCCGCGGACGGCGGTCGTGCGACCGGCGAAGCGATGGACATCCGCGTCCACGACCCGCACGTCGAGAGCGAGGCGATAGACCTGTTCGACCTCGAAACGGCGCTGGCGGGCGCAGACGCCGCCGTCGTGTCGGCAGGACACGATGCCTTCCGCGACATCGATCCCGTCGAGGCGGCCGAGTTGATGGACGGCAACGTCGTCCTCGACGGCTTTTCGCTCCTCGACGGCGACGCCTGGCGTGACGCCGGCTTCGAGTACATCGAAATCTGAGCACAAACGCTCGCACCTCCGGCCGGAAGTTGTGAATAATGCCTCCTTAAAGATAGTATAGAGGGGAGTAGATATTCCGCTCATCTCTCTATTCAAGAAACTTTGAAAGACCCGAAATTGCCACTTTCAGCGGCACCCATACCGATATTACCACAAGACTTATTTCTTTAATGCCAGAGAAATAAGTATGGGATGTGACAACGACGACGGCCCGGGTGCCGAATCCGAGGTCGAATACGAACTAATGCGGCAGAATCTCTACGAGACGAGCTCCGTGGGGACTCCATCGCCGGGGACGGTGGGGACGGAGCACGCCTCGGAGACGAACGACGAACAGCACCTCACGATTCGACCGACCGGCGACAGCGTCGCCACCTTCGAGGCGACGGTGGACGGTGTTATCGAGTCGGCCGACGGCGGCGCTGACTTCCCGGGTCTCGGCAAGAGCGCCGAGGACGCGGTGCTGGAAAAACCTCGCGAGTACCGGATCATCGGCAATCTGACCGACATCCGCATCAAGGGACCCGCATCGGCGTTCCTCGACGGCGAGCACGTGGCCTGAACCGTCGAGTCCCGACAACAGCGGACACGGTGGTGTGGCACGACGCTCGACGAAGGTCTGCTCACCGCCCGAAACCAAGCGAACGCTTCGGTTGGGACGCTGTCAGCGGGTCGATAAGAAAGGTCGAAGAGTGACGACTCAGTTGTCCTCGGCGGGGAGTTCCGACTCAGCCTCTTGGTCGGACTCGTCCTCGACCTCGCCGCGTTCAGCACGGACGAGTCGCTCCGCGCGGTCTCGGTCCTCGGGGTAGCCGACGTCGACGCGCCAACCCTCGGAGAGGACGGCAGAGATGGTCCGTCCCGACTGGATGAGTAGGTCTATGGCGTCGGGGAGTTCGTACTCGCCGCGGTCGGACGGTTGGACGAGGTGACAGGCGTGGAAGATGGCGGGCGAGAACGTGTAGAAGCCGGTCATCACGAGGTTCGACTCGGGTTCGTCGGGTTTCTCGACGACTTCGGTGATATCACCACGGTCGTTCGTCACGCAGACGCCGTATCGGGACGCCTCCTCCCACGGTACCTCCTCGACGAGGAACGCCGCGTCTGCGTGGTCGTCGTGTTGGCGGGCGACGACCTCTTCGAGGTTCGCGTTGAAGATGTTGTCTCCGAGCATCAGCATGAAGTCGTCGTCGATGTACTCCTCAGCCGTGAGGACCGCGTGCGCGAGACCCAGCGCTTCGCGCTGGTGCGCGTACGTTATCGGGACGCCTCGGTACTCGTCGCCGAACTGAGCGATTATCTGTTCTTTCTGATGACCCACGACCAGAACGAACTCCTCGGCGTCGAGTTCACAGAGTGAGTCCAGGCAGTGCTGGAGAATGGGACGGCCGTCGACTTCGACGAGTGCCTTCGGCTTGTCGTCGGTTAGCGGTCTGAGGCGCGTCCCTTTGCCGGCGGCGAGTACAACTGCTTTCATGATCGTAGCCACGGCTAGAACGTAGATTGTTATAGGGCGGATAGCGGCGCGGCCCCCCGCGCCGTCCCGCCAATGTGCGGTGTCGAACCCGTGCCAACGGGTTACAGGCAGATAGCTTGTCGTTCGGGCAACGCGTCGCGGCAGCGAGTCGGGAGCATCCGAAATGCGACTGCGTAGCCTGAACACTGAAACGAATGGGCCATAGCGTTATAAATAGTATTATGCCAAAAGAAGAAATACGTGACTCCTGAAAGGGTTAGGCGGAGGATTGTAGCCGTTCAGGCGCCGATTCCTTCGTCTTGAACGATACTTTTCACTTCGGAAACCAGTTCGTCGGCGTCGGACTCGGCACGCGCCTCGGCAGTGACGCGGATCAGAGGTTCAGTGCCGCTAGCGCGGACGAGGAACCACCCCGAATCGGTCTCGACACGCACTCCGTCCGTCGTATCGACGTCCTGGTAGGCGTCGGTGAGCGCATCGCTGAGCGTCCGCATCGACCCCTCCTTGTCGTCGACAGAGAGGTTCAGACGGCGAGTCGCGTAGCGCGAGGCGTCGAGGTCGGCGACCTGCTCGGAGAGCGGTCCCTCCCGGCGGACGAGGTCCGCGAGGCGTAGCGCCGCGTAGTTCCCGTCGGGGGCGAGCGTCTGGTCGGGCCAGATCCACGCGCCGCTTGGTTCGCCGCCGAAGACGAACCCGGGTCGGGAGACGGCTTCCGCGATGAACACGTCCCCGACCGGGGTGTACACGACGTCACCGCCCGCCTCGGTCACCACGTCGGCAACGAGAAGACTGGTGTCGACGGGCACGGCAACCGAGTCGCCCTCGGAGACGACGTCGCGCGCGAAGAGGGCGAGGAGAACGTCGCCGGGAACGTAGGCCCCCGTGTCCGAGACGGCGACCATGCGGTCGGAGTCGCCGTCGTGGGCGATACCGAAGTTCGCGTCCGTCGCGGGGACGGTCTGACGGAGCGTCGTGAGCGTCTCGGCGTTCGGTTCGCTCTTGCGCGCGGGGAACGTTCCGTCCTGCTGCGCGTTGAGCGTGTTCACCGTGGCGCCCAACTCGTAGAGGGCGTCGACGGTAACGCGACCGGTCCCGTTACCGAGGTCCACGACAGCGTTGACGCCGTCCATCGTCTCGAACGCGTCGACGACCGCGTCAGTGTGTCGTTCGACGGCGCTCGTCTCGGCGTATTCGCGACCGAGAGCGTCCCACTTCGCGCGCGCGAGACCGCCAGACTCCACTCGCTCTTCGATCCGATCGTTCCGTTCGGGAGAGAACGCCTGTCCGGACTGCGTCCAGAGTTTGATGCCGTTGTCGGGCGCGGGGTTGTGCGAGGCGGTGACCGCGACGCCTGCGTCCGCGTTGAACCACTCGACGCTCCGCGCGATAGTCGGAGTCGCCGCAACACCCACGCGGACCACGTCGGTCCCGCATTCCCGAAGTCCGGCACTGAGGGCGTCCGAGAGGACGTCTCCCGTGACGCGTGCGTCCCGGCCGAGAACGACCCGCCCGGCGTCGACTGCGAGAGCCTGTCCGATGCGGAGTGCGAGGTCCGCCGTCACCGTCTCACCGACGGGTCCGCGGATACCGCTCGTTCCAAACATACGAGACAGTCAGCCGCGGTGACTGCATTGGTATGCGTCACCTAAAGCGAGAGCTGTTAGCGTGGTGCGCGTTCGCGGGAGTTGAGAGATGAATACCCACTGAACCGTGCTCGGAGGCGGTCCTACGTCAGTTTTGGTGCTGGCAGCGCGGAAGGTCCGCGCTTGGAACGACTTCCAAGCGACCGTCGCTGTGAACGGTCACCTCGTACCCGGTGTAGCGGAACGAGATGGATCCCCGTATGTTACCTCCGATCAGGTCGTCCAACGCGTCTGGGTCCACGGCCGCCGCTAACGGCGAGAGTCCCGTGGGGTCGACGCCCTCGATGGCCGCAATACTCAGTACGACGTTCGTACTGACGAGTTCCGAACGCTCGTACGCGATGTGGTACGATTCGGCTCCGTCCTCGCGGTCGATACGTTGCTCCCACCACTGCTCGGTCTGCGCTCTCATTTCTGTGGACGCTCTTCGGTTCGGTCGACTTTAGATAAGTGTTATTGTTCCATTTTATATCTAATATAGATATTAACGCTCCTGGTTCGTACGCTCACACGAGCCGTATGAGTCCCAAAAAGTGTGATTAGGTTTTCCGCCTGATTAATTCTCGAGTCCGATGTCGACATTTAGACGTGATGAGCGGTACGCGATTCGAACGGACCGACAGGTAGTTACCCGCCCGGCCCGCAGGATCTCACGATGTGGCCCTGGGGACACCTCGCTTTCGCGTACGTCCTGTACTCGTCGTACGCGCGCCTCCGCTATCGACTCGCCCCCGAGTGGCCGGGCGTCCTGCTCGCGGTACTCGGATCGCAGGCACCCGACCTCATAGACAAACCGCTCGGATGGTCGCTGCACGTGCTTCCGGGGGGGCGGACGTTGGCTCACTCGCTGTTCTTCGCGACGGCCATCGTCCTCCTCGTCGCCGGACTGCTCCGCCGGTACGACCTCCCGGGCGGAGCAGCCTTCGCCATCGGCTACTACTCGCATCTGATAGGTGACGGTTACCGGAGCCTTCTGTCCGGGCGAGTGGAGGGCCTGACCTTCCTTCTGTGGCCCCTCTACCCCGTCCAAGGGTCGGAACCCTCCGTCGGTATCATCCAGTATCTACTGAGCGCACAGATCGACGGCCAACTGGTCTTCGAGTTGCTGTTCGCCGCCTTTGTCGTCGTCTGGTGGCTCCTCGACGGCGCTCCCGGCGCGGCGGCCGCGTGGAACATCGTGCGCCGCCGACTCGTCCGGCCCGTAAGCTGAACGCGCCCGTCCTTCAAAAAGTTCTGAATTTACGCTAAGTATATTATTCCTGAGATTCTATAGGAATGCGACATGCACGTCGTCCTCGTCACTGCTGCCGCAGTGCGTCGCGACTACGTCCGCACCGAAGACGGACGGGTCAACGCCGCGCTCCCCGCTCTCGGTCGCCTCGCGGGTGACGCGACGGTGTTCTCGCGAGCGTACACTAGCTCTCCCGACCACGAATCGACGCTTCGAGCGATACTCACCGGGACCCACCCCACCGAAGACAGCGGGAGGGGCCCCACACTCGTCGACGCCTTAGCCGACGCCGGGTGGAAGGCGGGTCTCTTCCACGGGCGCCCCGACGAGACGCGTTCGTCGTGGGGGTTCGACGCCCCCGACGAACGCTCGGACCGAACGCTTGCGGGACGACTCCGCGCGACCGCCCACCGGAAAATCGCCGACGACACGGTACTCGGCGGACCGCTGGAGTCCGCCGACCGACTGATCGGGTCGTCGTTCGGGACGCGGGTCGCAGAGCCGGCCTCTCGTCCCGCCGAGGAGGTGACCGAACGCGCGCTCTCGTGGCTCGACGAGACGTCCGGCCCGCGGTTCCTGTGGGTACACTACGACGTCGCCCGCGCCCCGCACGTCCCGCGCGAGGGAACCGCGAGCGGCGGAATCGACCCGCGGACCGCGACCAAACTCGCCTACGCCACCACCAGCGCGCCCGACGCGCTGACGGACGAGGAGAAGGCGACGCTGGAGACGCTCTACCGCGGCGAACTCGAACACCTCGACCGTCACATCGGCCGCCTGTTCGACGGGATTCAATCCCGTCTCGACGTCTCCGACACCGTGACCGCGTTCGCGGGGACGAGCGGCTGTCCGCTGGGCGAACGCGGCCGGTGGTACGAGACCAGCGGGGACTTCTACGAGGAGTCCGTTCGCGTTCCACTGTTCGTCCACGGACCGGGGTTCGACGCCGAACGGGTCGAATTCGCCGCGTCGTCAGTTGACGTGCTGCCGACGCTCGCCGCCGCCGCGGGCGTCGAACGCGCCGCACAGCGCGGCGGCTCGGACCTCCGCTCGTTCGCGGGACGACGCGTGACCGAACGGCAGGTGTTCGGCGCCGCGGGAACCGCACCCGCGGCCGCGATGGTCTGTAACGGTCGGTGGAAGCTATCTCGGAGGCTGGGCGACGGACGAGAGACGCTGTTCGACCACAGCGACGACGCCGGCGAACGTCGGGACCGGTCCGGAGAGAACCTCCCCGTCCACCGCGCGCTGTCGCACGCGCTGGATTACTTCGTCGAGAACCGACGACGGAGTTCGACCTCTGCAGGCTCTCCTATAGAGGTCAAAACTCGCAGTTAGATACGTAATAATCGCTTTTCGAAGGGCCGAATCGCCTTTTTCTGCCCATTAAAGTATATACAAGAATATATTAAATTCTCATTTCTTATCATATATTCGCCGAAAGATATTTGTAATTAACACGCTACTAATCTGGTGGATGGCGCAACAAACGGAATCCGAGAACGCTTGGGGGGATGGAGTCGGCGGGTCGGCCGTCCGGGTTCGTCCACGTCCGCGAGCTCGGACAGTCGGCCTGCCAGCCGGGAGCGGACAGCAGTCCCGTGCGGTGGGTCGCCGCGCCATCCGATCGGCTCCCGTCGAGTCTGCCACTGTGACCGGAGCCGCCACCGTACCGCCAGCAAAACAAGCCTCAACCGTCATCACCGCTCTGCTCGCTCGACCGACTGCCACTCGGCCGAACCGAGCCACCGCTGACAGCCTACCACGCGCCGGACGGTCGGACCTCGCGGTTCGCAACCGCTAGCTTTCACTCCGTCTTGGTTCGCCAGCAAGACGCAGGACGGACCGCGGCGGTCCACCGTCACGCCGCTTTTTAGAACACCAGACAGTGAGTTTCAACGCTTCAAGTCCGGCTCAGACTATCGAGAGTTCGGCGTTTCGCTCGGGGGCGCCCGAGGTATTCCGCAGTTTCCGATAACACTCGCAGAGCGCCTCGCCCGCCCGCCCCCAGTTGTACGTCTCCTCGACGGCGCGGCGGCCGTTCTCCCCGAGCGTTCGCGCGCGCGCCTCGTCGTTCGCTAACTCGACGAAGGCGAGCGCGAATCCCGCGGGATTGTCGGGTTGCACGACCATCCCGGAGTCGGTCTCCCGGACGATGCGGCGGAGGGGGGCCACGTCGGTGACGACGACAGGCCGCGACATCGCCATGTACTGAAAGAGCTTGTGGGGGACCGTGGTTTCGGTGTGTCCGGTCGACTGGTGCGGGACGAGACAGACGTCGCTGGCGGCGATGTAGGACGGAACGTCGTCGAACGGAACGCGCCCGGTGAAGGTGACGTGGTTGCCGACGCCGAGTTCGGAGACGAGAGATTCGAGGTGACGACGGTACTCCTCGCCGTTGCCGACGACCAGGAGGCGCGCGTTCGGGACGCGTTCGAGGACGGCCGGCATCGCGCGGACCACCGCGTCGAGGCCGCGGTGGGGACCGCCGAGCGTCCCCACGTAGGAGATGACGAACTCGTCATCGAAACCCACGTCCCGGAGTTCCGCGTCACCGAACGTGTCCATGGCGACGTAGTTCGAGACGACGTCGATCTTCGAGCGGTCGACACCGCAGTCCTCGACGTAGTGGTCCGCCGCCTCGTCGGTCACCGTAACGACCCGGTCGGCCCCCCGAACGGCGTCGCGTTCGATCCGCTTCCAGCGGAACACCGGGCGGGCCACCCGGTCGGCGAGGTAGCGGAGGTTGGTGAGCGAACCGAGCGAACTGCCCCGGCGGTACTGTTTGACGGCCTCCGGCCAGTTTTCGTGGAGGTCCGCGACGACGGGAAGGCCGTGTCGTTCGCCCGCGGCGAGGGCGGTGTGGACCATGGGAAGGTCGTGCGCGTGGAACGCCTCGATTCCCTCGGCGGGCACGATATCGTCCAGCGCCCGCATCCACGACTCGACGACCCCGGTGGTGAGAGTGCGCGCGCCCGCGAAGACGCCGTCTAGACCCGCGTAGGCGGCCTGGAAAGGACGGCGGATGACGGTCGCCGACCCGACCTCCTCCCGGTCGGGAAGCCCCTCGTCGGCCTCCGACAGGATGAAGACGGTGTGCCCGTCGGCAGTCAGCGACTTCACCTCCTTTGCGAGACGGATGTCCGTCGGGTAGACCGCGTTCAGGAGCATACAGATGCGCATCGCTACTGCACGTCAGGGGAGGTGAGGAATAAAACGTTGTGCAGTGTCCGGAGGGGGTCGGACCGGTCGGGCGTTCGTCGCCGTATACTTAAGCCCGACTCGTCTGTGTTTCCAGTATACGCCGCCGTCACGCGGTCGGACATCCATGTCAGAACAACCCGTCAACACATCCGAGACGACGTCGCACGACGCCCGAGAACGCCGGCTCAAGCGGTGGGTGAAACAGCCACCGGTCGGCCCCAACATGCAGTATCTCCGGGACGCGGAGCGTCTGGCGGCGACCGAGCGCCTCGGCCACCGCGACCGAGTGCTCGACGTGGCCTCCGAGTCCACGGTGACGGCCACCCTCGACGCCGACGACGTCGTCCGACTCGACTTCTCGACCGCCGCGAGCGACACCGCGCGCGAGGTGCTCGGCGACGCGGTGGACGCCTACGAGGTGACCGAACCCGAGACCCCGCGCCTGCCGTTCCCCGACGACCACTTCGACGGTGCCGTCTCCATCGGGCCGTACGACTGGAAGTTCCTCGACGTACCGGACCTCACCGAGGAGGTACACCGGGTCACCAAGCCCGACGGTCTCTACGTCTTCTCCGTTCCCACCCCCCGCTCCCCCTACGCCGCGAACGGTGACAACCGCTTTTACGAACCCGACGAGGCGCTCGACGTCGTCTCGCCGGACTGGCACCTCGCCGACTTCGACCTGCTGTTCCAGTACCCCCGCAAACTCCACCTCGGCGTCAACGTTCTCCCCGACGCGTACCAAGAGCGGTTCGTCGACGTGGCCGAACGCCTCTCCGAGGAGTTGACCGAACGGGAGATGTGGGGACGGGCGTCGTACATCGTCCTCGCCGCGCGCCCGATGAAGTACGAGTCGTACCTCGAACGAGGGTTGGAGGCGCTGTTCCGACCGACCGCCGAGGACGGCTTTTGGGACGAAATCGACGACTGCATCATCCGCGCGCTGAAGTACGAGTTCGACGACGACGGCTCCCCGACGTGGTCCCGCGACGAGAGCCAAGAGTGGCGCTACGCCACGATGGCGATGATGGGCGTGATGAACTGGCGGTCCTCGCCGGTCGGCACCGACGCGTACGACGGGAAGATCCGGCGCGAGTTCGAGTTCTTCGACGAGCACATCGAGTCGGGCGAACTCCCCGAGGCGATGCCGAGTTACGGCGTCGGTCCCCTCCTCGCGGCGTACGCGATGGCCGCGCGGGTGTTCGAGGGCGAACGCGACGACTATCTCGCGTCCGCGCGCACCCTGTTCGAACACGCCGACGAGACGGTCGAGTTCGACCACGCCGAGGACAGTCTCGCCCTCTACGGCGCGACGTACCTCCTCGAAGCGGTCCCCGAGGACGAACGCGTCGAAGCGTTCGTCGACCGGGGCCTCTGGGAGATATCCGACCGCCGGACGGCCGAGGGACTGTACGGCTTCGACAACCACACGACCCGCCGCCACCAGAACCAGATGTACACCTGCTGGGCCGTCGCGCGCGCCATCGAGGTGACGGGCAAGACGGGCTATCTCGGCGACGTCGAGGACGTCCTCGACTACACCGTCGAGAACCGGATGCGCGAGGACGGCGCGTTCGTCTGGGAGGACTGGCCCCTGCACGCCCGCCTGTACGGGGAGGCGCGCAGCAAACTTACGACGGGGACGCCGTACTGGCACTACCTCTACGAGTGCCACCAGACGTTCTTCGTCAACGCGGTCGCTCACTACTACGCCGCGGGCGGCGAGAAAGAGTACACTCGGGACGTACGTCGCGCGATGGCGTGGATATTCGAGACGAACGGGACGGGACGGGACCTCGTCGAGGTGTCGAACATCGGTGTTCCGATGCGGCAGGTGACGACCGACGGCCGGATGGACAACCGACAGTTCACGAACGGGTGGCGCGACCAGCAGTACAAAGGGACCTACGAGGTCGGATCGTACGTGATGGCGCTGACGCACCTCCTCGACGGAACGGTGGAGTGAGACACGGACGGAGTCGAACGCTCTCTCGATTAGCTCGTACGGTCGGTGAAATCGTCGGTCCGTGAATCAACCGGTATAGGTGAACCATGTCCTGTAATATAAAATCCGTATACCCGTCAGATTCATCGCCGGTCACTGTTAGTTCGTCGTTTTCTGAATAAATTCTCGGTGAAAATTAGAGTAGAATCGAGGCAAGCGAGATTGCCGTGGCTAACTTTGGGGAGACACTCCCTGTCCGAAGGCAGAGCAGTGCAACTCACAACCCGTTCAGGTGCGAGGCGGCGGACGGCGGCGGTACTGTTGGTGTTCGTCATGCTCGCGTCTTCGATCACCGCAGGCATCGTCTTCGCCGCCGGACCGGCCGCGGCGCACGGCGACCACACAGACGGCGGCGGTAGCGACGGTTCGGACGAGTGGGCGGCCGACTCGGACTCCTTCCGCAAAGAGACAGTCGTCTCGGGACTGAATCAACCGATGGAGATGGTGTTCTTGCCCGACGGACGGATGCTTATCATCCAGAAGGGCGGCGAGATACTCATCTACGACCCGGACACCGAGGAGTACGATACGTACCTCGACCTCCGGGAGGTCGACAGCGTCGAGTCCGACCGCGAACGGGGTCTGCTCGGTATCGCGTTGGCGAACGACTTCGAGGAGAGCGGCGAGTTCTACGTCTACTACTCGCGCCTCGACGCCCCGAATGCGGCCGACGATTCGGAGACCGAACCCGAGAACGTCCTCGCGACGTTCACCCACGTCGAGAACGCCGGCGGGACGACCAGTCGCGCCGACCCCGCCAGCCGGGAGGTGCTGTGGCGAAACGAGATACACACCGGCTCCGACATCGCCTGCTGTCACCTCGGCGGCGGCCTCGACGTCGGACCCGACGGGAAGGTGTACATCGGAACCGGCGACGAGTACGACAACGCCCAGTGGGCGCAGGACCTCTCCCGGCCCGACGGGAAGATCATCCGTCTGAATCCGGACGGTTCCACCCCGGAGGACAACCCGTTCGCCGGCGACGGCGACCCGGACACGCTCGGCGAGATATGGGCCTACGGCCTCCGGAATCCCTACCGAATCAACTTCGCACAGAACGGCGAACTGTACATCGGCGAGGTCGGCGGGAACAACCGCTACGACGCCGCGGAGGACATCCACCTCGGGGAAAAGGGGGCCAACTACGGGTGGCCCGACTGCGAGGGCGTCTGCGAGGACTCCGCGTACAGCGACCCGATATTCTCATACTTACACGGTGAGACGCCCGGCGGCGCGAACGACGACCCGTCCGGCGACGGCTACGGCGCAGCGGTCACCGTCGGCCCCGTCTACGGCGCCGAGATGTTCCCCGAGGAGTACGACAACGTCCTGTTCTACAGCGACTACAACGACCGACTGATCAAATACCTCGTGCTGAACGACGACGGGACGGAGGTCGTGGCGGGCCCCTACAACTTCGACGACCAGGCGGGCGCTCTCGTCTCGACGAAGGTCGGTCCCGACGGCGCCCTCTACGGGTCGCAGTTGGGGAGGGGACAGATCGTACGCTACGTCTACGAGTCCGGTAACAAGGCGCCGCAGGTCGAATCGACGAGCGCGACGCCGGAGAGCGGGGACGCACCGTTGAACGTCACGTTCGAGGCGGGCGCGTCCGACCCCGAGGGCGACGACCTAAGTTACACGTGGCACTTCGGCGACGGCGAGACGGCGACCGGCGCGAGCGTCGTGCACACGTACGACGAGCAGGGGTCCTACGAAGCCTACGTGGAGGTGAGCGACGGGACGACGGCGGTCGACTCCGAACCTACCCCGGTCAGCGTCGGCGGGGCGCCCGAGATGACGCTGAGTCCGTCCGGTGACGTGACCGCTCGCGGAGGCGAGGAGATCACGCTGTCGGCCGACGTGACCGACGTCGAGGACGGGCGGCTCTCGGGAGAGGATATCGAGTGGGAGATCCAACTCGCTCACAACACGCACCGTCACCCGCAGACGTCCACCACGGGCGAGTCGATAACGTACACGGTGCCGGCGGCGGACCACGCGACGACCGGCGTCGTCGCCTACGAGATCAACGTGACAGCCACCGATTCCGACGGGCTACAGACGACGAAGTCGGTAATGATAGAACCCGAAGAGGTCGACGTCACGCTGGCGAGCCAACCCGAGGGAATCAACGTCAGCGTCGGCGGCGTGCCGGAGTCGACCGACGACGGCGGCTACACCTTCGATACGATGATCAGCTACCGACACAGTCTGTCGGCGCCGACATCGGTCTGTCGGGAGGGGACGAGCTACGAGTTCGACAGTTGGAGCGACGGAAACACTGACTCTTCTCGTACGTACACCGTCCCCGACGCCGACGCGACGCTGACCGCGCAGTACGCCGAGGTGGGGACGTGCGGAGACGCCGCCGAGCAGAACGCCCCACCCGAGATAGGTGAGATTCCCGACCTGGCGTACACGGGCGAAGCAGTCACTCTCGACGTGACCGAGTACGCGACCGACCCCGACGGCGACGGAATCGACCCGTCGAGCGTCGCGATAGTCGAGGACGCCGACGAAGGGTCCGCGACGCCGAACGACGACGGGACCATCACGTACAGCACCGCGGCCACGTCGGGCACCGACTCGTTCGCCTTCACCGTCAACGACACCGCGGGCGGGCAGTCCGCCCCGGCGACGATCGACGTGAACATCGCTGCCGACGACGAAGGCGACAGTGGAACCGACTCGGACTCAAGCGGCGGCTCGAACGCCGAACCCGACGACGACATGGACGCCGGCAGCGGGTCCGATGACGACGGCGACGATGACGACGACAGTTCGTCCGGCGGTTCCGGCGGGTACTCCGGGGACGCCGACACCGAGGAGACGGCCTCCTTCGAGCTATCGAACGCGACGCTCTCCGCGACGAACGCGTCGGTCGGCGACGCGGTGAACGCCTCGACGGTCGTCTACAACGTCGGCGAGGCCGATGGCACGACCACCGTCAACCTCACCGTCGGCAACGAGACGGTCGACGCCCGCGAACTCACCCTCGAAGCGGGAGCCAGCGAGACGGTGACGCTCTCGCACTCCTTCGAGGAGTCCGGGACGTACGAACTGTCGCTCGGCGGCAGGTCTGTCGGCAACGTGACCGTCACGAACGCGACGGACGCGAACGAATCCGACGGGAACGCCGGCGGCGAGTCGCCCACCTCGACGACGACGCGGACGAGCGGCGACGGCGACAACGGGACCGTCGACGGGGAGAGCGGCGACGGAGGCGCGGAGACGACCGCTGCGGTCGACGGCACCGCGGACACCGCAACCGAGTCCGCCGCCGAGTCGACTCCCGACGGTGAGACGAACTCGGGGACGCCCGGGTTCGGTCCGGTCGTGACGCTGCTCTCGGTGCTTCTCGGAGCCGCCGCGTTCACGCGTCGACGACGGGCGTGACCGGGTAGGAGCCCGCTCGTTCGCCCCGTCGACCGTGCTGTCCGTCGTTCGTGTCGTTCGAACAACGGACGCGGTGGTGTCGGGCGCGGAAGGATGCGAACGCGACCGAGTGTGGGGGCCACACAAAGCGGGTACGACGTGATGAACGGGTTTTCGGGCCCCTTTCGGAAGAACAGCGGACGCGGTGGTGTTCGGCGTCCGGTCGGGCGATATCACGGGTGCAGTCGGGGCTCACGGTACCCCATCGTTGAGACGTGTCGGTCACCTACGTGCCGTGGAAGTCTTCGAGCGTCGTCGGTTCGTCGTCGCCGTCAACGTACGAGTCGATACTGTCGTGGACGCCGACGAGTTCGACGGTGTCGGCCATCGCCGAGAGGATGAGTTCGACGTCCATATCGAGCGCGTACTCCCGGTAGGTCCCGCCGCGTCGACCCTCGTTTCGTTCGGTGACGGAGACGATGCCCAGCATGGCGAGTTCGCTCAGGTGGTCCCGCATCCGGCGGGGGACGAGGGGATCACGGTTAGCGAGTTCGGCGAAGCGGGTGTAACGGGGACGGACGTCGCGCGAGCGAATGGGCGTTTCCCCTTCCAGATCCAGCGTGAGAAGCGCGTAGAGGACGAGGTGACCGTGTTCTGTGAGGCCGTTTATCCCCTCCTTGATGCGGCCGCGTTCGAGCGCGCGGCGACCGCGACGGACGTGGTTTTCCTCGATTGAGTCCGTCTCCTCGTCGCGCGCCAAATCGCCCGCCTTCATCAGGAGGTCGATGGACTGGCGGGCGTCGCCGGCGTCTTTCGCACCGTAGGCGGCGCACAGCGGGATGACTTCCTCGGAGAGGACGCCCTCGTGGAAGGCGACTTCGGCACGCTGTTCGAGGATGGCGCGGAGGTTCTCGGCGTTGTAAGCGGGGAAGTGAATCTCCTGTTCGCACAGCGAACTCTTCACCTTCGGCGAAAGGTCGTCGCGGAAGGAGAAGTCGTTAGAGATGCCGATGAGGCCGATCTTGGCGACTTCGAGGTTGCCGTTGGCGCGGGCGCGGGGGAGTTGATAGAGGATGCTGTCGTCGTTGACGTGGTCTATCTCGTCGAGCACCACGAGGACGCTGCCCGCCCGGTCGTCGAGTTCCTCCCAGAGCATCTCGTAGACGGACGCGAGCGGGTACCCCGTCGTGGATATCTGGTTCGACTCCGAGCGGAGGCTGTTGACGAGACGGGTGGCTATCTGATAGGAGCTGGTGAGCCCGTCGCAGTTGAGGAAGGTAACGGAGAGGTCGATATCGTCGTACTGCGCGGCGTCTTCTCGAAGGTGTGAGAGGAGGTACTTCGTCGCCGCCGTCTTGCCGACACCGGTCTTCCCGTACAGAAAGATGTTGTTCGGTTGCTCGCCGTTGATGACGGGTTGGAGCGCCGCCTGATACGTCCGAAGTTCCTCGTCTCGACCGACCAACTGCTCGGGCTGATAATCCTCCCGCAGCGCGTCCCGGTCGCGATAGATGTCGTTGTCCCGCTCGAACAGCGCCATAACCACGCTCTCACGGGCACCGTTCATAAAACCACCGCGTCCGGAGTGTCCGCTGTTCTGTCGGTATATAAAGAACGTCGAAAACACACCCCCTCCACTGTGTCCGGAGTTCCGGCGTGAACAGGGGTGGGGGGNGTGTCCGCTGTTCTGTCGGTATATAAAGAACGTCGAAAACACACCCCCTCCACTGTGTCCGGAGTTCCGGCGTGAACAGGGGTGGGGGGTGGCGACGGTCGCGATAACAGCATTTTCGAATCGACACCTTTAGTATAACACCACCCAAGTTACTCCGTAGTCCTCTTAGAGCGAAGAACGAGAGAGCAATCGAACGAGTTCGATGCTCTCGAGTGATGTAAGTCGATAAATCGATGGCTGCTCTCGCGCGGTACCTATCTCGTATGGCGAAACCGGGTGGGTTCGCGGCCTACCCCCACCCCCCCTCTCGGACGACCAGAACAGCGGACATAGTGGAGGGGGTGTAGGGGGGAAGGCTACGTCAAGCGACACAGTCCGGGAACGAGACTCGGCGCATATTCTCGATAGCGATTCTCTCTGTATCGAATTCGCCCAGTACTACTAACGATCCAACCGAACCGACGGATTTGACTATCCTGATTCCCACTCGACGACATTCACTACGACCGATAGGTAAGTCTCGGATTCATTCCGGATAGCGGTCGTCGCCCTCGGCCGAGGAACAGCGGACACGGTGGTGTGTGTCCGACCGGGCCGGGGAGGGCAGTCGAGCGAGAAACGGCTCGACTACTCCGGACACGGTGGAGTCGGTAGTGAGGTCTGAGAACCGATGATTGTTCCGAATACGCGGAGTACGGCCCGCTTCACGGCTATTACTCCGGACGGCGTGGTGTCGGTATCGCGGTTCGACTCGATTGGGCGATTCCTCGCGCCGAATCGGCCGGTGGTGAGGACGTAAGGCGACACGAAAGGCCGAACGCGAGTACCGAGAGCGGCTTTCCGATAAGAACGGCGGACACAGTGGTGTGTCCGTCGTCGGGAGTCCGAAATCGTCGGCCGATTCAAACTTTCGGATTTCGAATCGGGGTGTTGAATCTTCCGGTGGTCTCGGATTACGTCCCTGATCTGCGGGTCGGAGAGAACCACCTCACGAACACCACTCCGTCCGCTGTTCGTTCCGCACTTTCCGTCGGTTCCGTACCGTCCCGTGTCGTCCTCCGTCGCCCCGTTCCGATGGAAGTGCTTAGAGTTAAGTTCGGCCCCTGAGTGCGCCGAACATGGTCAAACTCGACGACGTGGACCCCGACGAACTCCGTCATGCGCTCGCGGACGCGGGGTCGGCGAAGGAGGCGAAGCGACTCGTCGTGGCCCTGGACTACCTCGACGGCATCGCGGTTTCCGTACTCGCGCAGCGTTACGGCATTCCCCGTTCGACTCTCTACTACTGGCTCGACCGGTTCGAGGCCGAACCGGTCGCAGAGGCGATAACCGACGAGGATCGGCCGGGTCGCCCCCGAAAGCTCGATGACGCGGACCGACAGCGACTGCGGTCCCACCTCGATGCGGACCCGACCGAACACGGGTACGAGGGCGACCAGTGGACTCCCGAACTCGTCCAGACCCACGTCGAACGCACGTTCGGCGTCTCTTACTCGGTTGGACACGTTCGCCGACTGCTCCGAGAACTGCAAGGGTCCTGAAAACCTTGGAGATCCAACTCGTTTTGTCTCCTCCGAAGGCATCGAGTTCGGCCGAGTTCGCGTTTCGCTCGGTCGGACAGCGAGGCGGAACGTATTTACTGGCGCGCCCTCTCGTCTCTAACGTTCAATGAGTAGTGAGGAGAACGAGACGGCGAAACGTGGGCGCCGAAGCAAAGTCCGCCGACTCATCGACGAGTATGACCTCGAGGGGGAGGGAGAACGGCTGGAGAACCTGTGGACGGCGGGCCGAGACGACCGTCTGAGCCTCCGCGAACTCGCCGACGACTTCAATCGGCGGCTCCTTCGCGCGGTGATGGTCGACGTGGGGATGAACCCCCTCGACGGCGAAGTCGCCAACACCTATCGGCTGTTGACCGATGACGACGTCTCGAGCGGGATGCGGACGCAGGCCAAGCAGACGCTCGAACGCGAGGGAATCGACATCGAGGACCTCCAGAAGAACTTCGTCTCCCACCAGGCGATACACACCTATCTGACGAAGTACCGCGGCGTCAAGCGGGACGAGCAGACGGACGAGGACCGCGTGCAGAAAGGTCTCGACACTATCCAGCGACTCCGAAGCAGGACGGCCGCCGTCTCCGAGAACATCGTCGAGAATCTGGCGAACACCGACCGAATCCAGATCGGCGATTTCGAGGTGCTGGTCGACGTCCGCGTATTTTGTCGCGATTGCGGGACGCAGTACGACGTGCAGGACCTCTTAGAGGAGGGACGCTGTGAGTGCGGCGGCGAACTCGCCACCGCCGCGGGCGAGACGAGCGCGACGGAGTGACCCCCCGAAGCGGAGTCCTGAGGCGCACACGACACCCGTTCGATGGCGTCAGCGTCCAGTAACCTTACAGCGGTATTTCTGTAACGCCTTTCGTGCATGTACTGAAGTATTATATGCTCTCGCCCAGATTCACCATCTATGAGTCAGGCACAGTCTGCGGCAGAGACCGTCACGCTCCACGTCGAGAACATCGGCGGTATCGCGGAGACGACGGTTGAGTTCGGACCCGGAGTTACGGCACTCGCGGGCCGCAACGCGACGAACCGAACATCCCTCTTACAGTCCATCATGGCGGCTCTCGGCAGCGACGGAGCGTCGCTAAAAGGGGACGCAGACGAGGGTTCGGTGAGCCTCACCGTCGGGGACCGGACTTACACTCGGACGCTGAAGCGGCGCGGAAGCACCATCGTCACCGAGGGCGACCCGTACCTCGAGGACGCGACGCTCGCCGACCTGTTCGCGTTTCTCTTGGAGTCCAACGAGTCCCGGCAGGCCGTCGCTCGCGGCGACGACCTCCGCGAACTCATCATGCGGCCCATCGATACCGAGGCCATCCAGACGGAGATTCGCGAACTCGAAGAGGAGAAGCGCGAGGTCGACAACGAGATATCCGACCTCGACTCGCTGGACGGACGACTCCCCGAACTCGAAGAGGAGCGGCAGTCGCTGAAAGAGCAGATCGAGGAGAAGCGCGCCGAGTTAGAGGAGAAAGAACAGGAGATAGAGGAGGCCGACGCCAACATCGAGCAGTCGCGCGACGACCGAGACGAGTTGGAGTCTCGGCTCGACGACCTCAAGGAGGCGCGGTCGGACCTCGAGGACGTCCGGTACGATATCGACGCCGAGGGCGAGAGCATCGAAGCGCTCGAGTCCGAGCGGGAGGAACTCACCTCCGAGCGCGCCGAGATCCCCGACGAACTCGACGAGGGCGACGAGATAGAGGCGCAGATAGCCGACCTCCGCGACCGGATGCAGCGGGTTGACTCGAGCGTCAACCAGCTTCAGACGGTCATCCAGTTCAACGAGGATATGCTGGAGGGAACCAGCGCCGACGTCGCGGCCGCCCTCCGCGACGAGGACGGGGCTGGTGCGGTCACCGACGCACTCGTCGAGTCGGACACCGTCGTCTGCTGGACGTGCGGGACCGAGGTCGAAACGAGCCAGATCGAGGAGACGGTCGACCGCCTCCGGTCGCTCCGCCGCGAGAAACTCGACCAGCGCAACGACCTGCGCGACCAGATCGACGACCTCGAAGACGAGCGCAACGAACTCGAACAGCTCCACCGACGCCGCGGTCAACTCGACGACCGCGTCCAGAGTATCGACCAAGAACTCGACCGTCGCCGGGACCGACGCGAGTCGCTGAAAAACGAGCGCGAGGAACTCACCGGTCGCGTGGAGACGCTCGAATCCGAAGTCGAGGAGCTCGAATCCCGCGATTACGGCGACATCCTCGAACTGCACCGCGAGGCGAACCAACTCGAGTTCGAGATCGGTCGGCTCGAAAACGACCTCGACTCGACCGAGTCGGAGATCGAATCGGTCGAGTCCCGACTCGGCGACCGCGACGAGTTGGAGCGACGCCGCGAGGAGATAGCCGACGAACTCGCGGACCTCCGAACGAAGATCGAACGCATCGAGTCCGAGGCCATCGAGGAGTTCAACAGTCACATGGAGACCGTCCTCGACATCCTCGACTACGGTAACCTCGATCGAATCTGGATCGAGCGGACGGAGCAGACCGTCCGGGAGGGTCGACGGAAGGTGCAGAAGTCGATGTTCGACATGCACATCATCCGGAGCGCCAACAACGGTACTACCTACGAAGACACCATCGACCACCTCTCGGAAAGCGAACGCGAGGTCACCGGACTCGTTTTCGCCCTCGCCGGTTACCTCGTCCACGACGTGCACGAAACGGTGCCGTTCATCCTCTTGGACTCTCTGGAGGCCATCGACTCCGGGCGTATCGCCCAACTCGTCGACTACATCAGCGAGTACGCCGACTACACCGTCGCCGCCCTCCTCCCCGAGGACGCGGCGGCACTGGACGACGACTACGAGCGCGTCCAAGAGATCTAGCGCGCATCCTCGCCCGTCTTTCGGTCTACCACGGATTTGTTCAGACTACAACCGAGTGTAATAGGATATAGTACATATCAGATTGTACAGTCGTCGTACTCGCTTTCACTCCAGACTCTCGGGTAAAACTCACTCCGTGCAGATTCGTTACGAACGTAATTTTGTAATAGCCGTTTGAAACGATACTCCTCTTCTTCGCCTGGAATCCTCCTCTGAGACTCTGTGAAGCCGGCGAATCCCGCGATTCTCCGTATCCGGATATGCGGCACTCTCGCTTCTCAGTCTCCTTCTGTTGCGGCCGTCCGCGCCAAACCGTCGCTCTTTCTCCTTCAATCGTCTAATTACTTTTCAGTAGTTCGACCAATTCTTTCCTTTCCGTTCGACCGCAGGCGTTCGTTGTCGGTCGACCTTCCGTGGTTTCCCTTGTCTCACGCGTTCCAAATATCAGACGAGATTTCGACAGAGAGAAATTTTGAAATTTCTAAAGATTGTAGATTAGAGCAGGTGATTGACTCCCGTGTTGCACTCTATTCCTTCGAATCGACTCTAAACACGCTAAAAACAAATTCTATCTGGTCGTCTTTCCCCCCCCGATTACGATTTTAGATAACTTGCATCGACACTTGTCTCGCCACCCTCGACGCGGAGGCTCCCGATTTACGCCGGCGACGAGGAGTCGACGACAGACCTGTGATACAGAAAATATTTATCAACGAATGCACGATTTAGAGTTGGTATCTGATAGTGTGATGACGGGAATTCGACCCTTCCGGCTTCGTGGGACCGCAGTAACAGAATCACACAGACAAGATAACAGCAAACTATGACCAAGACAAACGATATGCGTGCCCTCCTGATGGCGGCGCTCGTGGTTATGTCGGTGTTCGCTGGCGTCGGTACCGTCAGCGCCATCGACGCGAGCACCGTCGACGCCGACAGCGCCGAGAACGTCGCCGTCGGGCAGGACACCGCGACACAGAAAGTCACCTTCGAGACGACGCTCGACGGTGACGAGAGCGAACAGATAACTATCAACACGGACAACATCCCGAACAGCGACCTCTTAGCCGTCGGTGTGACGCTCGACGGGAGCGAGAATTTCTCCGTCTCGGACAAGTCCGTCGACGACGGCGTCGCCGAGTTCACGGTTCAGAACAACGGCGACGACCAAGAGACGGTCACGGTGACGGCGACGCTCGTGTACGACACGAGCGAAGCCCAACTCGACGACCTCGGCGAGTACAACCTCACCGTCGACGGTGACGGGACCGACGGGGAACTCGCCTCGTTCAACCTCACCGCGAACGAAGTCGGCTCCGTCAACTTCCAGGGTGAAACCGTCCACGCCGACGTCAGTTCCCTGAGCGGTGACCTCGTTCTCCGAGAGGTCGTGGACCGGAGTTCCGAGGATACTCGCTTCATTTCCCAAGTCAACGCTGAGAACGGCTACGTCGAAATCGACACCGACGACCTCGACGGCGACTACATCGTCATGGGCGACGGCGGGTTCGACAACGGCGTCGAGTTCGAGATAGCCGAGCAGCGTTTCTCCGCGAACTGGGACGAGGACTCGGTGACACAGAACGACGCCGTCGATCTCGAACTGGAGTCCAGTCGCGGCGACTACATCGTCGAGGTCAGCGCCGACGGTCTGGACGCCGACGAACTGGAGACGATGTTCGGCGACGCGAGCCAGTACGTCGCCACGAACGAGGAAGACGACAGCGTCTACCTCAACGCCGGCACCGACACGACCGTCACCGCTGACGTGACCGACGACATCGACGCCGGCGAGTACGACTTCGACTTCCAAGTGACGGACACGACTGCGTCCGATTCGGACACGCTCGAAATCGGCGAAGAGAACCGCAACATCGACTTCTCGCAGTCGACCTACACGGAGGAAGTCGGTGACCTCGCGGAGATCACCGTCCAGATGGAAGACACCGACCAGGCGTACGTCTTCGTCGGCGGCGAGGACGTCAACTATCTCGAAGCCGTCCGCCTCTCCGACGAGGACGACGACGGCGAGGTGACGTTCTCGTTCAACACCTTCACCGGAAGCGACGAGAGCGCCGACCCGTTCGAGGTCGTGAGCGAGGACGACGAGGCCGAAATGGTCACGAGCGACATCGACGTGACCGAAGGAGAAATCGGCGACAACCTCGACGGTAAAGTCTCCAACCTCCTCGAATCCGGCGACTACGACCTCCGGGTCAGCACGTCGCTCCAGTACAACGCCGACGAGGACGAGGTCGAAGACGAACAGGACGTCGCGGTTCTCGACCTGGTGGGCCGCAGCACGAACGGCATCAGCACGTGGACCGCGCCGAGTGGGAGCGCTGACGGCTTCGACGACACCGAGGAACTTCTCGAGAGCGTCGGCCAGAGCGACACGGTCGCTCTCGGTGACCGTCTCGTCGTGCGCGTCAACGCCAGCGGCGTCAGCGGAATTATCGACGAGGACGACATCGACTCGCTCCAGCAGAACGGCGTCTACCTCGGCATCGAGGAGTCCGACGCCGGTGCGAACGCCGACGAGGAGTCTATCCCCTTCGACGGCGGTAACGCGGCCATCTACCGCGACGAGTCCGTCGCCGAGAATCAGTTCTTCGTCGTCTTCGAGACTGACCAACTCGACCTCGACGAGGACGCGGAGTACGAGGCGTACTTCCGCGTCGGTGAGGAGGGCGAGGACGTGATCGACTATGTCGACGAGGACGAGGAAGAACGCGTCTCGACGGCGTTCACGGTCGAAGAACCGGACGCGACCCTCGACCTGAACGACGACGACCAGTACGAGGTCGTTCGGTCCGAAGAGGCGACCGTTCAGTTCGACACGAACCTCGCGGGCGGGTCGGAAGTCTCCGTCCGCCTCCGAAGTTCGGAGTCCAACTCCGCGTTCCTGCTCTCGAACACCGTGGAGACGACCGCGAACGGGTCCGTCACCACGACGTTCGACACCTCCGACATCGACGCGGGCACCGAGTTCGATATCAACGTCCGCGGCGGCGGAGAAGACTTGGCGAACGAGGACGGCATCATCATCAACGTGACGACGCCGACGCCCTCGGACACGCCGATGGACACGCCGATGACGACGGACACGGTGACGGATACGCCGACGGACACGGCGACGGACACGCCGACGGATACCCCGACCGAGACCACGACGACCGCACCCACCACGACCGGGGGTAGCACCCCCGGCTTCGGCGTGGTCGTCGCCGTCACGGCTCTGCTGGCCGCGGCCCTGCTGGCGACCCGCCGCGACTAGCGACCGACCACTCGCCGGGACCGGCCGACGCCGGTCTTCCGGTACGGTTTCTCGACCGCTCGACTCCGATTTTTCTCGCGTCTCCGCGACTACCGCTCTCTGAAGCAGCTACTCCGGAGCGCTCCGCTTCTCCGATGGTCGCCTCTCCAGCGACCGACCATCATCGGACCACGAAACGGACGACGGTTTCGGGAGTCATACCCCCGGGGTCACGGCCCAGAATCGGGGTTCGAGACCGGGTCGAAGCGCGCTCAGTCGTACGAACGCTTGACGCTCTCGTCAGTCGGACCCGGACTCTCGCTCTGTCTGACGTGGCCGTACTTCAGGAGGGCGACGGATATCGACCCGCCGACGAGGTTTCCGACCGTCGCCGCGGTGAGGAACCGGAGGTAATCGAGCGCGCCGATTTCGGGGCTGACAAACATCCCCATCAACACCTCGACGTTGCCGGCGGTGCAATGCGGGAGGTGCGCGAAGCCGATGGCCGAGGTAACGACGAGGATTGCACGACGCGACTCGTCGTATCGCGGGCGGCGGCGATGAGCCACGACAACAGTCCCATCAGCCACCCCGCGAGGATGCCACCGGCGAGAATCGTCGACGCGTCGTGTTCGACCAGCGTCGTCGCGATTCGCCGCAGCTCGTTTCTACCCTACCGCTTCGTTGTCGACCGTCTACTCGTCGTCCCGCGCCGAGACGATGACCGAGGCCACCTCTTCGGGGTGGTCGGCGGCGACGCGGACGAGGGCGTCGTGGAACTCCCGGCCGGTCACGTCGCGGACGTCGTGGTCCCGTCGGAGCAGCGATTCGACCTCGAACTCGGCGTCGTCCATCACCGATAGCGTCTCCGACCGCACGTAGACGCTTTTGGCCGTCGTGTCCTCGAACTCGAACGCCGGCCCCGACGCCTCGGATTCGGCGTCCGCCGCCGGTTCGGACTCCGACGCGTCGGCGTCGCTCGCACCCGCCTTTGCTTCTGCTTCCGCCTCATCGGCTTCCGTCTCGGATCCCTCGACCACGTCGCCGAGTCCCGAGAAGCGGTTCCCGTCAGGCATCGGTACCTCCGTTCTCGACGACCTGCGCCAGTTGGTCGAGTCTGTCGAGCATGTCGCTGTCGGCGTCGTACTCGCGTAGCGTCTTCCCGTCGCGCCAGGCCCGACTGAACGCGATGCGGTGTCGGATACCCGGTCCGGGTGACTCGCCGAACCCCTCCGAACGCGCGAACACGGGGAGGTACTGCGCGAACGGCGACGCTTCGAGGTCGTCGATGATGCGTCGTTCCTCGTTGTTGCCGCTGAGGTCGTTCGGGACGATGGCGAGGATGTCGAGGTCCACCTCGTTGCGGATGGGTCGGACCTGCTGTTCGACCATCCGCTCGAATCCGGAGACGCTGGGTTCGCTCATGAGTAGGGGGACGATGAGATTGCCCGCCCCGATGAGCGACGCGTCCGAGAGCGGTCCGAGACTCGGCGGCGAATCGATGACGATGTAGTCGTATTCCTCCCCGAGGAGGGGTTCGACGATGCGCCGCCGGACCCACAGGATACCGAACGTCGAGTTCCGAATCCGGTCTTCGATGTCGTCTAAGTCGACGTGCGCGGGGAGGAGGTCGAACTCCCCGCGGTCGTGGACGATCTCGCGCACGTCCACCGGGTCATCCTCCGTCAACACGTCGCCGACGTGCGGACCGTCCGTCTCGTACAGTTCCTTCTTCCCGACGCCCTCCGTCGCGTTCCCCTGTTGGTCGAGGTCCACGAGGAGCACCTCGTTCCCCCGCGCGGCCAAGGCGTCCGCGAGGTTTATCGCGATGGTCGTCTTCCCGACGCCGCCCTTCTGCAACGAGACGCTCACGGCGCGCGCCATCTATTCCGCCTCCCGTCCGAACCGTGTTCGAGTTTTGCGCATGGTGGATATTGTGAAATTTTTGGAATTTGTAGACGGTTTCAGCCGTCTACACGCTGTCAGCCGTTTCCGCGGCATCGTATATAAGTCTGCGTCAGACGGTGGGAAAATCCCCCAGATTTAGAACATCCCAAAATTTGTAGAATTTTCAAACTGTTCGTGATGTCGGAGTTCTGCACCCACTACCCTTCGAGAGAAGTTTTTGAGCTATCTGTAGAGTCTTCCACCGTCTAAACTTCCCACAATTCTCAAAAATTTCGAAGCTCTCAGAAATTCCCTGCGTCCTCCTCTCGACTGGTCCGCTCCGCAACCGCCGAATTTCTACAATTTCCACGCCCTCCGAATCGTTCACGAATTCTCTCTCGTTCGAGCGGTCTCGAATCTCTCCCTCCTGACTTGGTGACTCGTTCTCGCCCGTCGCAGTTCCTCAGTGGTCGCAGACTCCTGTACCGTTTCCGGGCCGTTGGCGTGTCTCCGGTTCGTCGTCGCCCACACTCCCAACTTCGGACGCTGCTTGAGAACTGCACAATTTCTACAAATTCTACACTGTCCGAGAGTGGGGATAGCGACCGCCACAGGCCATCGTCGTCGTCACTGCTGGACTCGCGGCGACTTCCTCGACGAGGGCCCTCCGTGAACTGGACGGCTTTCGCTCGGGGAGTACCCGAGCCATCCCAAATCAAGTCGGACACGACACGCGTCAGTTCGATCGAACCGAAGCGGTGAGCCGACCCGTCGGGGAGCGGTTCAACATCGACCCGAACGAAGTCGCTCACCTTCGAGTCACGCCGATGCGGCCGCCGGTGGTGTCTCAGAAGGGGAACTCATCTCTCGGACGATTCCCCGCCGAACTACCGAGTCGAGACTGCCTCTCGCGGTTCGTTCGTATTCCCGACGGTGTGCAGTTCCTCCTCGAACTCGATAGTTTCCCGTCGCATGTCGGACCCCCGCCGCAGTTCCATAAACCATTGACTGATTTACGAACGCCGGGCCCCCCATTCGGGACGTCGTCCCTGCGGCGCTCAGTCGACTCAGCGTCACCCGTCGCCTCACACCTCGAATCTGTCGATCCGACGGCCATCGCACTTTACCGATGCGGTGGTGAGGATTCGCGTATGTCCGGACCGACGTTCCTCGAGGGCGACGGCGTCACGCTCTGCCCCGCCGACCGGTCGGACCTCGATTTCCTCTGCGAACACGAGAACGACCCGCGAGTCCGGTCGTCGCGGGCGGTCGTTACGCCGACCAGCGCGGACCAGGTCACCGCCCGTCTCGGAGGGACGATGGGTCAGAACGAGGAGAGCGTCGGCCTGTTGGTCCGCGCCGAGGACGAACCGGTCGGATTCGTCTACCTCGTCCGCGAGGAGTCGAACGCCCTCGAGTTCCAGTTCGCCGAGTTGGCCTACTGGATCGCACACGAACACTGGAACGAGGGATACGCGACGGCAGCCGTCGCGGCCGTACTCGAGTACGGCTTCGACGAACTCGGCCTTCACCGGGTAAAAGCCGCCACGTTCGCCGACAACGAGGCCTCACAGCGGGTCTTAGAGCTGTCTCTTATACACATCTCTGAGCGGG
>NZ_AOIV01000016.1 GCF_000337095.1 Halogeometricum pallidum JCM 14848 | reverse complement strand
TAGGTGTGTCCGGGCGTGTGGAGCACGTCGATATCGACCGCACCGACCGAGAGCGTATCGCCGTCGGCGACCGTCTCGTAGTCGGTGTCGTACTCGACGCCGCGCTCGACGGCCGACTCGGGGAGGACGACCCGTGCGCCCGTCTCGGCCGCGAGTTCGCGGACGCCGCTGACGTGGTCAGCGTGGACGTGGGTGTCGATCGCGTATTTGATCTCCGCTCCCATCATCCGCGCGTCCTGCACGTAATCGTTGACGAACGCCCGGAGCGGGTCGACCACGGCGGCTTCGCCGTCGCTGACGACCATGTAGGCCATACAGCCGCTGGAGGGGCGCTGGTACTGCGCCACCGTCGCGTCGGTATCGGCGTCGAGTTCTCGGTACTCGTAGATCCGTGCCCACCCCTTCATGCCGCCCTCGAGGTTGACCGCGTCACGCCCGGCGTCGAGGAGGTGGTCGGCGACGAGTTCGCTCGAGCCCCCCTTCGCACAGACGACCACGATAGGGTCGCCGGAGGGGATTTGCTCCAGTTGCGCCTCGCTCACGCCGTCGAGTAGCTCGAAGTAGGGGAGGTTGACGACCTCGACACTGTCGCCGTCGATACCCCACTCTTCGAACTCGTCTTCGGCTCGCACGTCGAGGATCGCAACGGGCTCACCCGCATCGATGCGCTGCTTGAGCGCTTCGGGTGCGACCGATTCCACATCCGCGTCCGGTTCGGAAGCGTTCATCTGTACCTCTCACTACCGGGTCACCTCACAAAAGCGTTTCTATGGTATTTCTCTAAATATACAATACTGAGTCGGGTGACGGCAGAGAATATTGCCCTATTAAGCCCTCTGAACGCTTGTAAGTGGATTTAGGCGTATCCGTTAGTGTGTACAGTCCCCAATAACCGACACTCTTTTTACTGTCCCGCCGATATTGTGGTGTACGCCCAATACAGAGTGGGCACATCAACAATGAGTACGGAATACACTGTCACCGAGACGCTCGACGTGAAAGGCGAATCGTGCCCGATGCCGGTCGTGAAGACGAAAGGAACTATCGACGACCTGAGCGAGGGGGACGTGCTGGAGGTGCTCGCCACCGACTCCGGCAGCATGAGTGACCTGACGGGGTGGGCGGAGACGACCCCGGGCGTCGAACTCCTCGACCAGGAAGAGGACGGGGACGTGTTCAAACACTACGTGCGCAAAACGGAGTAACTATGAGTACAGACACGCCCGACAACTCGGACACACGGGACGCTGCCGACCCGACCAACGCCCCTGAAGACCGGTCCGCGGCGGAGCTAGCCGCGGAAGTCGAGGAGCTACGCGAGGAACTCGCCGACCTCAGAGCGGCGGTCGATGACGACCAGCGGTCGATGGTCATCATCGCGACGAAGGGGACGCTCGATATGGCCTACCCGCCGCTCATCCTCGCCTCGACTGCGGCGGCGTTCGGCTGGGACGTGACGGTGTTCCACACGTTCTGGGGGTTGGACATCCTTCACGAGGAGAAATCGAAGAACCTCAAGCTCTCGGCGGTCGGCAATCCGAGCATGCCGATGCCGAACGCCGTCGCGTCGCTGCCGGGGATGGATTCGATGGCGACGAAGATGATGAACAAGAAGATCGCCGACAACGGGACGGCGACCATCGAGGAACTCATCGACGTCTCACTCGATCAAGGGGTCGACCTGCAGGCCTGTCAGATGACCATCGAACTAATGGATTACGACGAAACGGAGTTCTACGACGGCGTCACCGTCGGCGTCGGCGCCGCGACGGCCCTCCAGCGTATGGCCGATGCCGATATCCAGCTGCTCGTCTGAAACGGAACATCAACTCCGTAAGCACTTCACACACATACTATGAGCTACACAACGCGAAAACAGGTGGATGGACAGTTCGACGAGGTCGTCGAACGGGCGATCAGCGCTCTCGAAGATGAGGGGTTCGGCGTCCTCTGTGACATCGACGTGCAGGCGACGTTCGAGAAG
>NZ_AOIV01000015.1 GCF_000337095.1 Halogeometricum pallidum JCM 14848 | reverse complement strand
GGATGTTCCTCGGCGCGTACGCACAGGGGTTCGTCCGCTCCTCGCGCGCCGAAGAGACCGACGCTGCGGCCGCACCCTCCACCGACTGAATTCCATGTTTCAAAACAGTCACTCGGTGGGTAGGCGCGGGCAGTATTGTGCGGTAAACGAGACAGCGTACACGGAAGAAGGAGAAACGTGAAATGTTGGGATTGGAAACCGCGAGCGGTTCGGTGGAAGCGATAACGACGATAGGGCTCGTCCTCGTAGAGGCAGTCGTCCTGTACGTGGGATACGGCGCTCTCAGCAGCCTCGTCGGACAGACGGTCCTCGACGCAGTCGGGGGTGAGTGAGGATGGATATTCTCGGACTGACCCCGATGATGGTGGGGATATTCGTCGGATTCGGGCTGCTCATCGGAATCCTGTTCGGGTTCTTCGGCATGGGCGGGTCGTTCCTCGTGACGCCGGCGCTGCTGGTGATGGGCTACCCCTCAACGGTCGCAGTCGGGAGCGGCTTGGCGTTCGTCTTCGGGACGAGCGTCATCGGCGCGCTCCGTCACCGCGACCACGGACAGGTCGACTACAAACTCGCGCTCATCATGACCGTCGCCATGACCATCGGCATCGAAGGGGGGAAGAGCGTCGTGTTCTTCCTGGATTCGACCGGGATGGCGGACCTCATCATCAGCATCTCGTACGTAGGACTGCTCGCGGTCGTCGGCCTGTTTACGCTGCGCGACGCGTGGGGTTCGAAGGGGACCGATTCGACGGGACGCGATCTCGCCGACCGCGTGCAGTCGCTCCACATCCCGCCGATGGTGACGCTTCGCGGTGACGTCCGTGTGTCCGGGACCATCATCTTCGCCGTCGGTCTCGTCATCGGCGTCCTGTCCGGGTTCCTCGGCGTCGGCGGCGGGTTCTTGTTGATGCCAGCGATGATGTACGGCCTCGGCGTGCCCGCCGCCGTCGCCGTCGGGACGGACATCCTTCAGATCACCATCTCGGGAGGGTTCGGCGCGTTCCGCTACGCCCAGTCCGGATCGGTCGCGTTACCCGTCGTCGGCGCACTGCTCGCCGGAAGTGCACTCGGCGCGCGTATCGGCGCGGGCGCGACGCAACTCGTCGAAGAGGACGCCATCAAGGGCTACTTCGCAGCGATGCTGCTCGCCGGGAGCGTCGCCGTCGCGGCGAAGGAACTCGGTGCCGCGTACGGGATCGAAATCCTGAACACGGTGAGCATCGCGCTCATCTTCGGCGCGGCGGTCCTCGTCAGCGGGGCGGTCGTCCTCGCCGCTGTCTGCCGCCTTCGGAACGATAGTGTGGGGATGTGGTGTCGGCTCACCACCTCCTGAGCGCTCGTCGCCCCGCCTACGGACGACGAACCCGACCGAGGTGACTAGACGAAGCTCATTCTTCCTACTTTGAGGTCGTTTCGAGTCGTGTCAGTTCAGTGGCATCCACCCATTAGAATTGTACTGTATTCGCAACTAAGAGACGGGTCGAAATCGCTGTCTCCCCCATTAGTGGCTCGTCGGGTCGAAGAAATCCCGATACAAAGCCGCTCTATGCGTCTAAGAGAGTCTCTTCGCCGCCGGCGACCGGAAGCGAGGTATCGAGCCAACGGATTTAAGAGTTTGACGTGTGTAGTTATGGGTGTAATGAGCAATACTGGATACGGCGCGACGGAGGTCGCACGGCGAATCGAAGACGAGGAGACGGATCCGTTCGTGCTCGACGTCCGGCGCGAGGAGGACTTCGAGGAGTGGCAGATTCCCGGGAGCACGAACCTCCCTATCTACGACGAACTCCTCGAGTACGACTACTCCACGCTGGAGGAACATCTCGACGACCTTCCGAAAGACGAGGAGATAATCGTCGTCTGTATCGCCGGCATCACATCCGGGCGCGCCGCGGAGTTCCTCCGCGAAAACGGGTACGACGCCGAATCCATTGACGACGGGATGAACGGCTGGGGTCGCGTCCACCGCCAGTACGAGATCGAAGGCGCCGACGGCGTCGTGCAGATCGTCCGCCCCGGAACGGGATGCGTCTCCTATCTCGTCCACGACGACGACAAAGCTGTCGTCGTCGACCCGACGCAGTACGTCGACGAGTACCTGAATGCCGTCGACGAACGGGACGTAGAGATCGTCGGCGTCGTCGACACGCACGCCCACGCGGACCACGTCTCCGGGGCACGACGGCTCGCCGGCGAACTCGACGTCCCCTACTACCTCCACGGCGAGGACGCCGGCGACCTCGACCGCGTAAGCGAGATAGCCCACGGCGACTCCATCGACGTCGGTGACCGCGAACTCGGCGTGCGTCACACGCCCGGTCACACGCCGGGGAGCGTCTCCTTCGAATACGGCGACGTGCTCCTCTCGGGTGACACGCTGTTCCTCCGGAGCGTCGGTCGTCCCGACCTCGAAGACAGCTCTGAGGACGCCGTCCGCGAGGCCGCGAGCCGACTGTTCGACAGCCTCGACGGTCTGCTCGACCTCAACGAGGGGACGGTCGTGCTTCCCGGCCACTTCAGCGATGAAGCGGTCCGACCGCTCGCGACGGAACTCGGTGAACTCCGCGAGGAGACGACCAACGAGCTCCTGAGTTACGTCGAGGACGGCGACGAGGAATCGTTCGTCGAGACCATCGTCGAGAGCCTCGCGGACGAGCCGGCGAACTACAACGAGATCAAGCAGATCAACTGGGGCAAAGAGCAACCGGGAGACGACGTCGAGGAGCTCGAACTCGGTCCCAACAACTGCGCGGCCAACTGAGACCGAGTCGATTTTAACCGATGTCGTACACGCAGGGCATTCGTCAAAACTGGTCACAGCTCGCGTTACAGCTGCTGACCGTCTTCGCGGTCGGACTGACCATCGGGGCCGAGCGGAACGTCGTCCCGGTGCTCGGACGCGACGTACTGGGCGTCGAGTCGATGCTGGTCATCGGCTCGTTCGTGATGAGCTTCGGCTTCGTCAAGGCCCTGCTCAACCTCTACGGCGGGAAGTGGTCCGAGACCTACGGCCGGAAGCCCATCCTCGTCGCCGGCTGGCTCGTCGCGCTGCCGATTCCCGTGGTCCTCGTCTACGCGCCGAACTGGTGGTGGATTACACTCGGGAACGTCCTCCTCGGCATCAACCAAGGACTCGCGTGGAGCATGAGCGTCAACGCAAAGATAGACCTCGCCGGAAACGACGCACGCGGATTCGCTGTCGGCCTCGACGAGGCGTTCGGCTACGGCGGCGTCGCCGTTGGCACGTGGGTGACAGGCATACTCGCCGCGCGGTACGGACTCCGGCCCGAACCGTTCTACTTCCTCGCTGGTGTCATCGTCGTCGCCCTCGTCGTCTCGGTGCTGTTCGTCGAGGAGACGCTCCCGTACGCACGGGCAGAGGTCGAAACCGAAGATGACGGCGATACGAACGCCGACCTCCCGTTCCGGTCGATACTGAAACGGGCGACGTGGGGCGACCGGACGCTGTTCGCGGCGGCGCAGGCCGGGAGCGTTGAGAAGTTCGTCGACGCGCTCGTCTGGATAGCCTACCCGTTGTACCTAACGAACGCCGGACTGTCCGTCGCACAAGTCGGCGTCGTCGTGGGCGTGTACGGCGGGGTCTGGGGAGTGCTACAGCTCTACACTGGGAAGCTCGCGGATGATATCGGTCGACGGCCTCCGGTTGTCGCGGGGATGTTCGTCGCCGGCGTGGGCGTGCTCGCGACCGTACTGGTGACAGGGTACTGGCCGTGGGTGCTAACCGCCGGCGTCACCGGCCTCGGAATGGCGCTGCTCTACCCGAACTTGATCACGGTCGTCGGTGACGCCGCCCATCCCTCGTGGCGTGCGACCGGCCTCGGCGTCTACCGCATGTGGCGCGACGCCGGGTACGGCTTCGGCGCGATTCTCATCGGCGCTACGGCTGACTTGGTCTCCACGGAAGCAGCGTTCTACGCCGTCGCCGCCGCGATGTTCGTCTCTGGAACCGTTACGCTCATCTGGATGCGAGAGACCCATCCTGAACGCGGCGCAGAGGGAAGCGGCCGACCGCCGAATCTCGAATCCTATCAATGACGGCCGAGGCCAGATCACCGTATTCTGGCGAGCACTGCGTCCGTCCGCCAGTAGACGAGAGCTGACGCAAACGCCATGAGACCGAGAACGACGGTAGTTTCGAGGTAGTTCGCAGTCGCGAACCGTGACCCCGCAGAGCACACTAACAGGTAGCCGGGAATACGCCCGATCGCCGAGATTACGACGAGTTTCCAGAGTGGAAGGCGCGTGATACCGGCCATGAAACAGATCGCATCGTCCGGCAGGCCCGGAACGAGAAAGACGAAGAAGAGCGCGAACTGTCCCTCCCGGGCGACGATTTCGTCGAACGCGGAGAGGGTCTCGGCGGCAGTCGAAGTTGTGGCGGCATTGGAGACGGTAACGGTGGACTACCTTCGATTCCGCACGAACGCGCCGACACCTGCGAGAAGGCCGACAATGGTCGCGACCACGATCGAAATCGTGGCGCTCAACTGAAGCACCAACGCGAGGGCGAACGCGACCAAGAGGACGACGCCGAACGCGCCGAGTGCGCGAGCGAGACCGCGGCGCGTAGAACTAGCTTTCTGTCCGGTCTGGGTGAGAACGAAGGCGGCCGCGAAGGCACCCGCCACGAGGCCCGCGGGTATGCCGACGAGAACTGAGAACTCGACGTACGGAAGGAGAACCTCAGACACCGCGACGAACACGACGAGGAACGTCGCGATGCCGGCCCCCGCGGCGTATCCGAGTGTTCGAGCACGCATAGCGACGCATCGACCGGCGAATTGAAAGAACTACTGTCCGTTTTTCGTCCGACCGATCGTCAGGGTCGCTTCAGAGTTCACTGCACCCGTCGACCCATCTACCGGAGTCGCCCTCTGAGATACCAGCCGCCGATTCCGAGAGTCACGAACGCGGCAGTCGCGACTGCGAACCCGAACGGACTCGTCCGTGTCGCGTCCACGAGTAATCGCCAAGCGGGCCGAGCGATACCGAGAGCCTTCGCCAGAGTGACCGTGATGAGGAGGGCTGGAGTCACGTACCGAACGAGCGGATACAGCCGTCCCAGTTCGGCGCGAACGCCGTCGATCTCGGTCGTCCAGACGAAGATAAACGTGATGATGACCGCCGAAATCGGAAGCGCGTACGTTCCGACGGACTCGTCGACGAGATCTAAGACCGGTCTACCGGCGACCGCGAACCGAACCGGACTGTAGCTCAGTGCGGACAGGAGCCCGAGCGCGAAGACGCCCGCAGTGAGGTACCAAGTCGCCCGTGAGCGGGAGAACCGCGTCGTGTTCGTGACGGCCGCAACGCCGACTTCGAGCAGCGAGACCGCCGACGAGAGCGCGGCGAAGAACAGCAGTCCGAAGAACGCGACGGCGACGACTCGGCCGAACGGCATCGCGGCGAACGCCGTCGGAAGCGTCGTGAACGCGAGTTCGGTGCCGAGCGTCGGTTGGAGGCCGAAGCTGAACACGATGGGGAAGATCACGAGGCCAGCGAGCAACGCCGCGAAGATATCCGCGACCGTGACCAGCAACGACGACCGGAGCAGGTCGGTCTCCTCGTCGACGTAACTCCCGTACGTGAGCATGATTCCCTGTCCGACCGAGAGTGAGAAGAACACCTGTCCGAACGCTGCGCTCCACAGACCGGGATCGCCTAGGACCGAGAAGTTCGGTGTGAAAAGGAACGCGATGGCTCGGGTCCATTTGACGAGGGTCGCCGCATAGAGCGCGAGGGCGACGAGTATCGCGAAGACGGTGGGCATAACGACCCGCGCCATCCGTTCGATACCGTCCCGGACGCCCAGCGACGTGATACCACCGGTCAGGACGGTCACGACGACAAAGTACCCGACCGGGTGCCAACTACCGGTGAACGCCGAGAACGTGGTTTGAGCACCTCCTAGCCACGAGACGAGAAACCCGAGCACCCAGCCCGTGAGCACGAGATAGTAACTCAGGATGAGAAGTACGCTCCCCGTGACGAGCCAACCCAACGCCGCGTACTCGGGTCTGACCGAACTGAACGCGGACACGACGTCCGTCCGAAGAGAGCGGCCGACGGTGAGTTCTAAAATAAGCAATGGAACGGCACAGAGAAACGCGGCGAGGAGGTACGGAACGAGATACGCGCCGCCGCCGTTCGCACCGACGACGGCCGAGAACCGCCAGATGTTCCCGAGTCCGACTGCAGCCCCGGTCGTCGCGAGCAGAAAGCCGAGACGGGACGACCAACGGTCCGAAGACATGCCTACGTCTGCGCTTTCACGATGCATAAATCCCGATTGGGAACAGTAGACAAACGACCTGGCAGAGCGGTTCCCTGCCCCTCGTGTCGCCGCTATTCTGTAATCCGGTACGGACGAAGGATCGGACGAATCAACTCCTGTGGACTAAGTCCTCGCACGCCGTCGTTTGCGGTCGTTCTTACTCTACTACTACGTTCTGTACGCCGCGGTCACGTACCTCGTATTCGTCTTCCTCCAGCCGATTTTCGAGACCGTCGTTCTCGACCTCGGAATCCAAAAATCGCAGGTCGAAGCCCTGTTGGGGTGGTTCTATGCGGCGTACAGTCTCGTCGGTGCGGTGCTCAACTACTACACGGGGGCGATCAGGGAAGCGATCGGACTGCGAACGTGGTTTCTCGTCCTCCCGTTCGCCGTCGGTGGCGCGCTNCTCAACTACTACACGGGGGCGATCAGGGAAGCGATCGGACTGCGAACGTGGTTTCTCGTCCTCCCGTTCGCCGTCGGTGGCGCGCTGATCGGGATGTATCTCCTGCCGGTGCTCGCTCTTCCGACGTTCCTCCTGATTCGGGGGGTCTCGGACGTCACCCGTTCGTTCGCCGGACAGTACATCAACGACCGCGTGGAGACGCTCGGTCGCGCCACCGTTCTGAGCGCGATGGCGANNNNTATCTGACGCCGTCTCTCCGCTGTTCGCACTGGGCGTCGGTGGCGTCGTTCTCGTCGTCGGGGCGGCGGCCATCCTCCTCTGGGAGGTACCTGTCAGCGGCGAATAGTTCGACACTACGCTCCACGAAAGTTGGTCTCCCCACATCAGGCACTCGATAGACAGTCACCCCGAACGCCACGGATAGAAATTATTTCAGATCCGGGATACATCCTCCGAGTCGTCACTGTTTAGATAACCTCTTGAACATCCGTACATCGACTGCGACATTAGAGACACGCAAAAGTCCATTTAAATTCGCACCTAAGAATCGAAGCCAGAATTCAGTTAATACTGGCTCTCCAATAATTCATTGAGAATGTTGGAGACTAATGGGCTTGACGTCGGTCTACCGATGCAATCATCTGAAGGACTAATCACGACGATTGAGCGGTTCTTCGAACCGGCTCGGGAGGTACTCGTCCCCTTCCTCTCTGATCCGCTCGTCGCCGGCGTATGGGGGCTAATCGTCCTCGTCTCAGTCGGCGTCCTCTGGTGGGATCTCCGGACGAACAATCAGGTACTCGGCTCCATGATGAAAGGGGTCTGGACACTCTGCGTCTTTTACTCGGGACCGTTCGGCCTCGCCATTTACTGGTACTCTGGACGAACACAGATCCCCAACGACTCGGTCTGGCGGCGTGGGTTCCGTTCAACCAGTCACTGCTACTCAGGGTGTGGTGCCGGGGAGGTCGTCGGAATCACGCTCGCGCAAGGGATCCTTGCGCTCACCGTCGGGTGGGTCGCCGCCGTTACGTTCGGCTTCGCGTACCTTTTCGGATACGCACTTACCATCGGCCCACTGATGCAGGACGGTGTCGGATTCAAGGAAGCGACGTGGGACGCACTGCTGAGCGAGACGCCCTCAATCACCGTTATGGAGGTCTTCGCCATCGGCACCGAACTGCTGCTCGCCAGCCAGACGCACATGGGCGAGATCCTGTTCTGGACTGCCCTCGCGTTCTCACTCTCCATCGGCTTCCTCGTCGCGTGGCCGGTCAACGTCCTACTCGTGAAATACGGTGTCAAAGAGGGGATGAGTAACCCTGCCGAGATGCGCGACAACACTCCGAACGCTGCCTGACGAACCGGAAACCGACCTGTATGTGAAACGATCGCGCTGTCGGGTAGCCGGTCGGAGCATCAGATGAGAGCGGTGTGACTGGTACTCGCTTGACGATAGGAGTTCAGATCCGTTGAGGTATCGAAGGCTCGTGAGGCCCAGTTACCCGTGTGAAGAGGATTGACGTTTCTCCGAGCCAGCAAGTACGTCGCAACAGTCGAACTACTGCACTTCGACTTTTTTGCAGGCTCAGCACATCGCCGCACACGACTTAACCGAGTTGCCTATAGTACGCCGTATGGACCTCCCCGACTCGCTCACGAGACGGCGGGCCATGGTCGCGGGGGTCGGTTCAGTTGTCGCCGGGAGCGGTATCGTCTACGGCGCTTCCACACTCGAGTCAGATCAGACTGTTTCGAGAACGGCACCAGTTCACGTCAGTTCCGAAACGACCGGCCTCGGAGTCGATCTACAGGGCCATGCGATCATGGGTTCGTTGGATGCGCCGATCGACATGTACTATTGGAGCGACTACCAGTGCCCGTTCTGCCGTCGCTTCGAACGAAACGCGTTCCCGAAACTCATCGAAAACCACGTTCGGTCAGGGACCGTCCGCGTCGTGTTCATCGAGTTCCCGTATCTCGGATCGTCGTCGATGACCGCCGCGGTGCTGGATCGGTGCGTCTGGCGGCAGGTACGGAACAGCTCGCCGCAAGCGTACTGGCGGTGGCACTCGACATTATTCGAGAAACAGGAGCGTGGGAACTCGGAGTGGATTTCTAAAGAGAACCTGTTCGATATCGCCTCCAATATCGACGGAATCGACGCGAGTGCGGTTGAATCGTGTGCGAGCCAACACCGGCCCGACATCAAGCAGTCGATAGCTCGGGATATGGATCAGGCATCGCAGTTCGGGATTCAAGCGACACCGGCGTTCGTTCTCTACAACCGAGATGCGGACGCAGCGGGGAAGATCATCGGAGCGCAACCCTACGAGCGATTCGACGAGGCGATTACGCGAGTACAAAACACATGAATTCGCCGTCTCTGGAACGTCACGCCGAACGGTTCCTCGCCGCTCTGGGGTTCCCACTCACTACGTGGACCCGGCTGGTTCTGTGCGTCGGGGGTGCCATGATCAGTTACGTCCTTCTCGTTCTGAGTTCCTTTCCGGAGTACTCGGTTCAGATGGTCAGCGCGAATATCGGATATCTTGACGACGCCATCGTCGAGTTGACGGCGAATTCGTACGCGACCGCTGGACCGGTCGGTCTCGGTCTGATCGTTTCGTACGCGATGCTGACCGGTATCGCGATTACAAACGTCGCGAATCGAGTCAAGCGCGTCGGTGTTGCTGAATCGGGCGGTCTCTCGAGTGCGGTTCCGGGATTCCTCGCGGCGGGTTGTGCAAGCTGTGGAGCGGGGATACTCGGTTTCTTGGGATTCGCTGGTGCGCTCGCACTGCTTCCGTTTCACGGAAACCTCCTGCGAGTAGGTGGACTGTTACTCCTCGTCGGATACCTCGCCCGAGTCGGAGATCCGCGTTACTGTACAGTCGTTCCCGACAGCGGCGTTGAGCAGTAATCGCGTCCTTTTTCGAGAGGTCGAGAACGTCTGTTCGAGCTACTTCGAGAAAGACCGTAGTCCAGTCCGAAGACGGACTGCGAGTCCGAGTACTCCGACGGCCGCCATGGAGACAAGAATCTGAACGAGTCCATCCGTCGGCGCTACCGTCGACCCCCCTGCGGCGGACGTTCCGACGGCGCTCATCGTTGCCGGAGTCGCGAAGAGACAGCAGAGACTCACAGCCCCTCCGACCGCGAGAAGCGACCATCGGGTCATCGAACTCGTATCTTCGGTTGGTTCTGTGGCCGCCGTCGTCATGGGGTGTTCTCCGTATGAGTTTCTGATCCAGCACCGCACGATTCACAGGAGGATAGAGGGCGAGAGCGAACGTAAAGAAGTGCGACGAAGAGGACGACGCTCACGCCGCCGAGTAGTGGCCGCAGCGGGTCGAAGTACGTCAGCAAAGCCGAACTACCGAACAGGCTTAGCAGAAGGACGTTACAGGTCGGACAGCCGAACGCGAGAAATCCAAGTACGGTACCCGCCGTTGCCGTCTTCTCATCATCGCGCTGAATGGACGTTCGTTGTAGTACGTAGAAGCCGATGAACGCGGCTGTGAGTGTGAGAAACAAGTAGTCCAGTACCGTTCGTGGGACCATCCGAACGTAGATCGGATTGGGAACGAGGCCGGTGACTACCCCAAAGAGCACGAACGAACCGACGCTCGCCACCGCCGCTTTGAGGTGCCGCTTCGAGAGCGGATTCATTCTGAACTGTTGTTCCTGCTCTCAGGATGTAAAGCGAGGTGGCCTTTTGCTTGTTCGTGGAAAAGCCTCTCTACGTACGGTTACCTATCTCGATCCGGGAATGGGTAGACGGACGACGACTCCTAGTGCGAACCGTCGCTCCTATGATGACGTGCTCGCAACGTCTCGTATGGCACCAGGAGAGACCAACCAATCGACGGTCCTCTTCCGCGTCTTCGCCGACGACTACTCACGGGAAATCTTGCTAGCTGCCGACGAACACCCGCGAACGGCGAAAGACCTCAGTGAAATCTGTGATGCGTCGCTAGCGACGATCTATCGTCGCATCTCGACACTGCAAGAGCACGACCTGATTAAGGTCCACTCGACGATTGGGTCCGGTGGAGAACACAAACAGCGCTTCGAGACGACGCTCGAGGCGTTTCACGTCTCCATCACGGAGGGGAATTTCGAGTTGTCCGTCGAGAAACGTGACGAACTGGCCGACAACTTCCGCGCCCTCTGGGAGAACTTCAGAGACAGCACATGATCAGTCTCCCAATCGTGCTCGTGAAGCTGTTTGTACTGATCCTCAGCCTCGCAGTCGCCTATCTCGCCTTTTATGCCTACCAGCGAAGCAGGATGTATCCGATGGTCTACGTCTCCATCGGGTTCATCTTTATCGGTGTCGGTGCAATCTGTGAAGGCCTCATCTACAGCGTCCTCAATACGTCGCTTCTCTCAGCGGCAGTCGTTCAAGCGGGACTCGTTTCGATTGGAATGATATTCATTCTACGTTCGATTATGATCGGGCCAAGTCAAGAAGCACAATAGGTAGAGGACGCGTTCGCCGATAGTAGACTAGTCGGTAATTGTCGCTCGCCAAACACACTCTCAATAGTTGAAACGGATTAGCAAGGGACGTAATCAGTAACACAGAGTTCGTATCAGCGGAGATCAAGGCCGACGAGGTCGCAGTAGTTTGAGGCTAGCCATCTCGGTGCATACGGTCTTCGATTTTCTCGTGGCTGAACCTAGCGGGAGCCATTACCTCATCTACCAGTTGATGGCTGGCTATTCGTCCGCGCCTCACTCAGTCGTCGTCATACGTCTCCATAATTTCTGTCCGTCGTGCACGGTTGTTATCGACGGATCACTCGTCCTCTGTATTGACCATGGCCCTCACCCTCTGTAACGTGCTCACCCGCGAAAGCCGAGCAACCGAAGGCCGTTCAGCGAGACGAGAACTGTCGAGCCCTCGTGACCGACCACTGCGAGCGGGAGGGGGATCCCCCAGAGGAGGATCGTGCCGACCATGAGTGCAATCGCGCCGAAGGCGATGGCGAGATTGATGGTGAGCGTTCGACGGGTCTTACGTCCGAGGCCGAGCACGTAGGGAATCTTGCTGAGATCATCGCCCATCAGTACCACGTCGGCAGTGTCAAGCGCGACGTCGGTTCCCGCACCGCCCATGGCGATACCGAGAGTTGCTGTGGCGAGTGCTGGCGCGTCGTTGACGCCGTCGCCGACCATCGTCACGTTCTCATGTCGCTCGACCAAGTCTTCGATCGTCGCCACTTTCTCTTCCGGTAGCAGTTCCGCCTGGACTTCGTCGATACCGACGTCATCGGCGATACGCTGTGCGACGCGCTTGTTGTCGCCCGTCAGCATGACGATGTGCTCCACGCCCAGCGAGCGGAGGTCGTCGATCATCTCGGCCGCGTTAGGGCGAACGGTGTCGGTGAAGGCGAGCCACCCCAACACGCAGACTTCGCCGTGACGCTCTCGGGCGACGAGGACGCTCGTTTTTCCCTCTGCCTCTAACATCTGGAGGCGGTCAAGGCCTAGTTCGAGACCGTCGATCGCCGCGTCTCCGAGAACGGTCTGGAAGTAACTGCGATTCCCGATGTGCGTCGTCATGCCATCGACGTTTGCTCTGACCCCTTTCCCGGCGACCGACTGAAACCGCTCCGCGTCTGCGACGTCGAGTGATTGTGCTTCTGCCGCCGTCACGGTCGCACGAGCGAGGTGGTGTTCCGAGCGGGCCTGTACTGCGGCCACAATGGAGAGCAGCCCGTCCTCGGTCAGTGTCTGGTCTGCCGTCCCGTCACGGACGCACACGTCGGTCAACTGCGTGTCGCCCTGGGTGAGCGTACCGGTCTTGTCGAACGCGACCGCGTCGATCTTCGCTGCGGTCTCGACGTGTTCGCCGCCCTTGAACAGCACGCCCTGCCTGCCGCCGGAGGCGATTGCCGAGAGGACTGCCGCGGGCGTCGAGATGATGACTGCACACGGCGAGGCGGCGACCATGAGCGTCATCGCGCGGTAGAACGTCCCAGTGAACTCGTTGCCGAGCGCGACCGGAATTGCGATCGCTGCGATTGTGAGCGCGAACACGCCGAGGACGTACGGCTGTTCGAGGCGGTCGATGAGCCGCTGTGTCGGGGCCTTCTCGCTCTGGGCCTCTTCGACCATGGTGATGAGGCGGCTGATCGCCGATTCGTGGGCCTGCCGCGTAACTTCGATCTCGAGGCTCCCACTCTCGTTGATCGTGCCGCCGAACACCTCGTCGCCGGGCTCCTTCGGTACAGGTACGGACTCGCCGGTGAGCGAGGCCTGATCGACCGTTCCCTCGCCGGACGTGACGATGCCGTCGAGCGGTATCTTGTCACCGGGACGAACGACGAGCACGTCGCCAACGGCGACTTCGTCGATGGGAACCGTGACCTCCCCGTCGTCACGCAGGACCTGCGCTTCGTCCGGCCGCATCTCGATGAGGGACTTGATGGCGCGGCGTGAACGGCCGATAGCGTAGTGTTGGAGCGTGTTCGACAGCGAGAACAGGAAGAGGAGCATCGCGCCCTCGAACGGTGCCCCAATCGAGAGGGCACCGAGCGCGGCGACAATCATCAGCAGGTCGATATCCACGGCACGGTGGCGAAGCGTCTCGATAGCCCCTTTGAGTCCGTACCACCCACCGAAGGCGTACGCGACGCCGTAGCCGGCCCACATGAGAAGTGGCGGTCCGTTGAGCCACCCCGTTACGAGACCGGTTACCATGCCGAGCAGCGTCAGACCGACAAACACTGCCTCCCGCCTGAGATCCGAGCGGGTGGTCACCTCGTCAGTTGTCGCATCGGATTCGTTCCGGACCGAGATGGCACGGCCTTGGACCACTTCTCGAAGTTGTTCCTCTGAGGTGACGCTCTCGTCGTAGGTGATTCGAACGCTTCCCGTTCGGAACGAGGCGTCGACGTCGTGGACGCCGGGTGTGTCTCTGAGGTGTCGTTCGAGGGCTCGCGCTCCAGCCTCACCGCGACCGCCTTGTCGTTCGATCTGGACAACACATGTCGATAGCGGAGATGATTCAGTAACGGTCACGCGATCTCTCCATCGGCTGCATTGTGGTTTTGTATTGTAGGTCTGTCATTGTGTCCCCATCTGACTGCATACGAAGCGGGTCCTCCATACTGTGGACTCCCCTCCTGTCCTTCTTGTCCGAATGACTCAGCTGATGATCGTCACCGGGATCCGTGCTCGACGGGTGACTGTCTCGGCAACGCTCCCAAGGAGTGCACGGTCGATTCCTGAGCGGCCGTGACTGCCCATAACGATCTGATCGACGTCGTGGTTGTCAGCGTATTCCAAGATCGTTCGTGCCGGGTTCCCGACTTCCGTGACGGTAACAAGTGTGGTGTTCCGTTCCGCCGCGAGATCCGTGGCTGTCGTGTGGATTCTGGTTGCTTCTTTTTCCGCATCCTCGTACCAGGTTTCGGCGACTGGTAGGCCGCCAACCTCCACATCGATAACCGAGTCAAGAGGGTTAATAACGTAAATCGAGGAGATGGCACATCCGGGAAGGTCTCGATAGCGTATGTGAGCGCGCGCTCGGAAAGTGGGGACCCGTCGAAGGCGACGAGAACGTTGACAGGCATGAGAAAATGTTCGTGGTGAATTGAGATGAACGTACTGCTCAGCGGTGGGGATATCCATTGACTTAATTCAAGGTGAGTGAATTTGGCGTCGTTAAACCCCTTCTCTACTTTTCAGAAACAGTGCACTTCGTATCGCGCACGATCACCCCGGGTGAAACGATCCGGCAGACGAAATCGAACGCCGTAAAGAGAATTTCAACAACGCCGGTATCGGAGAGATTTGAGTGACTGTAGGCGTTAATCGTCGTCTTCGGCGAAGATACGCCGAGAAATGATCGTTCCGTCAGCGACGGTGTCGGGTTCCTCGCGGCGGACGAACCGTTTCTTCAGGACGTCGTAGGCGAACATGCCCGCACCCACGATGATGAGGATGTCGCCCGGCAGGCGCGCCCAGAACAGCCACTGGACGATGTCACGGTTGTAGAATGCGAGTGAGCGGCCGGCGTCGTAGTTCTCCGTGAAGACCGTCTCTAGTTGGAGGAAGCCGACGGGGACGTCACCAATGAAGACCATCCACGCGAGCCCGGNTGAAGACCGTCTCTAGTTGGAGGAAGCCGACGGGGACGTCACCAATGAAGACCATCCACGCGAGCCCGGCGTTCAATACCCAGAACGCGCGCTTGAGGTTCGTCGGATCCCACTTTCCGGCTTTGGTAGTGAATTGGAGGGCGTAGACTGCCATGCCGAGCGCGAGGAAGCCGAACGCACCGAACATCGCGCCGTGGGCGTGGCCGACCGTGAGGAACGTGCCGTGCTCGTAGTAGTTCACGAGCGGGAGATTGATGAAGAACCCGAGCACGCCCCCGCCGACGAAGTTCCAGAACCCACTGGCGATGATGAACATGAACGCCAGCCGATACGGGAAGTCCTTGCCCGCCCCCATCATCGCGCGGTACTCACCGAGGGCTTCGTAGAGGATGAAGACCAGCGGGATGAACTCCAGCGTGGAGAAGACGCTGCCGATGGGGATCCAGTAACCGGGCATACCGACCCACCAATAGTGGTGGCTAACACCGATGACGCCCGCACCCATGACGAACAGCGCCTCGAACATAACGGCTTTTTCGGCACTGCGCCGAGTGAGGAGGTTCATGGAGACGAGCGAGATGCCGATGATGGCGACGACGAAGAATTCGAAGGCGCCCTCAACCCACATGTGGACGACCCACCACCGCCAGAACTCCGTCACCGGCATCGTGGTCTGGGGCGTATACAGCATGCTCGCGGAGAACAACAGCGCGATAGATCCGCCCGCATAGAGAATCATGTGGGCGAGCCCGTAGGGCTCTTCTCGGTCGAGCAAGGGTTTGAAGCCCCGAGCGACAAGGGCCGCCCAGAAAATGAACCCGGCGAGCAGACCGACCTGCCAGAGGCGCCCGACCTCCAAGTACTCCAGACCCTCGTTGCCGAGAATCCACCAGAGCGCACCGTCGATGTAGCCCTGAGCGCCGAGCCAGATACCCAGTAATCCGCCGCCGACGACGACGACCAGTGCGCCCAACAGGACGTGGATGTACCGTTTCTGGTTGTTCGGCTCGTGTCCGGTGAGCAACGGTGGGAGGAAGAGGCCAACGCCGAGCCAGAGGGTGGCGATCCAGAGGATTGCGAGGTCGATGTGCCAGGCTTTCGTGATTGCGAAGGGCAGGGTCGCCATCGCGTCGATACCAAGGGCTTCCGCAATGCCGTAGAACCCCTCGCGTTCGATGTAGTAGTGGGCCATCAACCCCCCGAGAAGCGTCTGGATGACGAACAGCGCAGCTGCTACCGGGACGAAGCGAATCGCGGCGAACTGACTCGGAAAGAGGTCGATCTCGTTGGGGTGGGGGACGTCGACGCCGTCAGCGTCGGGTTCGGGGAGTTCGGCGGCGTTGTACAGCCAGATGCCGGCGCCGCCCCCGCCGACGAGGAGTACCATTGCGACGACGCTCCACGTCATTGCGGATGTCGAAGGCGTGTTTCCGGCACCGGGGTTGTACGGCCACTCGTTCGTCCACGAGACGTCGCTGTTCGGGCGGTCAATCGACGAGAATAGCGCGGTCCAGAGAGCGAAGTCCGCGAACCGCCGGGCGTCCGTACGTGTTTCGATGAACTGTTGGGGGACGCCGTGTTCGGCTGCACCGCCGTAGTACCGCTCGACGTAGGCTTGCTGCACCTGTTCGTAGGCGTATGCCTCTGCGGCGGTGAGTTGGATGGTGGTCCCGAGGTCACCTTCTTGGAGTTGGCGAGAAACGACCGAGTTTACGGCCGCTTGCTCTGGTTCGGGGAGCTCTGCGTACGGCGTGTCGTAGCGTTCCCGGGCGACGTACTCGCGCATATTCGATACTAACCGCTCCTGTGCGTCGGCCGTGTAATCAGGGCCGAAGTACGCGCCGTTTCCGAGTATCGACCCGTGATTCATCAGGCCGTTCTGCTGGAACACAGCCTTCCCCTCAACGATCTGTTCGTTCGTTGTAATCACCTCGCCCTCGGGACCGACGATGCGCTCCGGACGCTCGGGCGACTGTTGGTAGGCGAAGTATGCCCCCGCACCCATCACGACTAAATTGAAGATAAACGCTACCACGAGCAACTTTGCGAGGGTCTTCCTGCGTACTTCCATGGTTCACAACCCTATACTCATCCTATATAGTCGTGGTGCCGAACAGACAGTCCGGGTGGTCATCGTACGATGAATTAACCCCGAGTACACGACCAAAGAGATCTGAAAGACATATATTAAAGACTGAAAACAAACCATCTAGAGCTCTCGCTATTGGGTTTATTCTGGAATTGGTCCTCGATAGACGCCTGCCTGACTCGTGTCCTGCTACCTTTCCCACGTGCTCACGCTCAGTTCCCGTATGAGTGATTCTGATACTGACCCCCATCTCGACGACATTGCGGTGCGCGACACTTGGGTTTCGGACGCTATCTACAAACCGGTGCAAGCGATGATTCTCGACATTCTATCCGAGGGGCCCTGACCGCGACCGAGGTCTACGAGTACCTCAAAGACGGCATCGACCGCACTGAGAACAGGTCCGCCATCACATCAACGAGCTCCGGGACGCCGGCCTCGTCAGAATCGGCGTATACCCGGTAATCACTCCCTCGTCTTCGAGATCGTTGATGTGATTCGAGACCATTGTCACCGAGACATCCAATTCCTCAGAAAGACTACGCAGACTCACCCGACCATTCCCGAGAAACGCGTTGATGAGCTCTTTGTCAAGATTTTCGTATACCATAGTCTCCAGTTGTTTTTCGCATCGGAACTTAACGGTTGTACAATTCCTCCCGTTCAAAATCGCGGTGAACTCATTCAAAAACCGGCACTGTCTAGTTAACCTCTTCAGCCGGCGTTCGTCCGTTGAGCGCTTGATGCGGTCGTTGAACGTGCAGTAAGAAGTTACAGCTAACGTTCGAGAACCCAACAGCGATACCGATACTCAGCCAGTCGTTCGCCCTGCTGCACGGATTGCATCTGGATCGAATTGGTCGAATTGTGGGGATCCCTCCTCTCGAGTTCCGGAGAGCGCCTCCGCGCTACTGATCTGTAAATTAATCAACTCGTTTAGTTCGGCTCCCCATTGCGGCGCAGGGGTTGAACGGACATGCTCGATCCACTGGTCAATCGCGTTGAGCCGTTGTGCCAGACGGTCGGGATCGATATGTATCTCAGATTTTCCCGCTCTCTGCTCGGCGTTTGGGCCCATACTATGGTTTCACCATTCTGTGCCACAGCTAAAAGAATCACTCTTCGTGTAGATCTGCTGGCTGGATTCGATACGTCTCTGCAACGAATTCATGGATATACTCCCAGAGCGTTTCTATGTTTTCACGGGCGTCTTCGAGCTGAAATCCTTGAGTGAGATTCCGACTGCGCTGGAGTCATTTCGAGGCCACTTGTCTCTTTGAGCGTTGCGTACCGCTCAATCGAGATTTCTGATTATCGGTACCTGACCTCCCTTTCAGAGGTCTAAAAACCATTCTCAACTGTTACCGTCCGACGTTACTGGTCGGCTCTACTCTCGAGCATGGCAACGATATCGGACAAATCGAAGAGACGAAGGTTGTTACGTTCGTCTGCAGCTTCCTCGACAGAACGTTTGAACCCAGAGCGGCTGAACAAGGCGAATTCATACCTCGGCTCACCACCTGTAGTGGGCGTCCAGTCGATGTGCTCCACGTCGTCTTCGAGATCCGAAAGCACATCATAACCGAGGGGGGTGTTGGTGAACTTCGCTTCGCCAGCGATCAGCGTCGACCCGTCGGTTGGTGCGACGACGTCTACCTCCCTGCCCTTGTGCCACCACTGGCTTGGTACCTGTGTGAGCTGGTAGTCTGCATAGAGCGCCGGCACTGCCTGATGACAGAGCGATTCGAACGTTTCGCTGACGAAGTCGGGAAGTTCCGGTTCGATGAGATCTGCGTAGGCGTTCTCGCCGTAGAGTTCGTACTGTCCCGCGCGGCCGTAGAGATACCGGAAGTAAAACCGGAAGACAGGGTCCCGAATCTGGTACCGAGTCCGCTTGCTGCGCGTCGGATCTGCGAGTGCCGGATGGTGTTTTTCGATGATCTGGAGCGTTTCCAGCCGGTCGAAGTAGTACGATGTGTTGGTACTCTCGATGCCAGCTCCCTGAGCGATCTCGTTTCGACTGCGGTTCCCGCTGGCCATCGACTCCAGCACAGAGAAATACGTGTCTACCTCGTTGAGCTCCATCTGGAGGACGGTCTCGGGTTCGTCATGGAGCGGGCCATCCGGATCACACAGCAGCCGAGTAATGTTCTCTCCGAGGCACTGTGATGGATTGAGAGGACTGAGATATCGGGGTGTGCCGCCGAAGACGCCATAGACGAACACCCGCTCTTCAGGATCGTAGGTCGGCACGAACTCTTGGATGGAGCGAAACGGCAACTGGGTGAGTTCGAGGCGACCATTCGGTGTCTGGGACACCCGGCCGTAGAGTGGCGCACCGCCATCGAGAACGTGGGTATGAATCATGCCGATTGCGGAGCCTGTGAGTACGAGCGTCGCTTGGCTCTCGTCGATGGCTGTATCCCACAGGTGTTGAATGACCGAGGGAAGTCCCTCGTTCGATTCGATAAGGTACGGGAATTCGTCGATGACGATGATGGCATCTCTGTCGGTGAGGTACGTTAAGAGCGGTTCCCATTCCTCTTTGACGGTTGTGATGTCGGGATAGGTCGTCGCTGCTGCCTCGACGAATCGCCTAAGCTGTGTCGTTGCTGTTCCTTGGACTGCCTGATAGTATACGGCATCGTCGCGGTCAACAATCGACTGGCGGACGAGTTCGCTCTTCCCGATCTGACGGCGCCCATAAATTATCGCGAGTTCTGCAGCGCCACTCTCATAGAGGGTCTGCAACCGATCGAGCTCATCGATACGATTGACGAACTGGTCCATACCCCCCGTCGTCGTAGGAGATACATATGTGCTCCGAAGTTAGGAGACAGACTATAATAGTTTGAACTATAATAGCTCAAATCCTAATCGGTAGGTCAATAACATTTGTCAGAAGTGGACGTCAGCCGGAACGATCCAGAGGTCGTCGCTCTCGTCGTCGCTCTCGTCGACGATGCGATCCAGTTGCTCTCGGTGCCGAATCCCGCACCCGTGTTCGTCGTATAGGAAAATCGAGGGGCCGTCGGAGGCGCCAACTTGATCGAAGGCGTGCCGGGCGAGATCCTCATCACGCATGATCTCCTCGTCGGAGAGTTCGTCGAGTGCCTCCCGTACTCGGTTGAGGCTTCGTTGGAACTCATTCTTCGTTGCATCCCAACCGCGCTCTAAGAGTTTCTGTCCACCTTCAGAGTCGACGTGCGCTGCAACCGGGAGGTCCCCCCAGCGAGCTTTCCGTGCTACTGTCGTGTCTTCTTGATCGAACGTGACGTAGTAGTCGAATACGGCGTCAGCGTGCGGGTCGGCTCCAACTAGCCGATCGAACACTGCTTTGCCGGTTGCTACTGCGTCGTCTCGCGTCGATACCTCTACCAGTGCGTATATGACCATGTGCATCGGTTTTCACTTTCTCTGCCGACGCACCCGACTTGGACCGCATCACTACCTAGTGCGCCGGCACCCATCGCCGGCGCTCAAAAAATAGTACTGACGACGTTGGCTAGGCGTTCTCGAACTCCGACTGGCAGTCCTCCTCCTCGACGCTGATTGTCAGGTCTCCGCTCTCGTAATCGGCCTCGAACTCAACTGAGAATGTCTCTGAGTTGTAGGCGGCGTGGTAGGCACGATGTCGTTCGAGTGACCCAGTCGCCTTGAAATGGAAGAAAGCAGCCGCTGTGTACGGCTTGCTTCTTGTTTCGACCTGCGCTTCGACTGATTGCAGGGAGCGCAATGTGCGGTGTCTCACTGTCGATTCCTGCGGCGAAGGATAGAGCTCCGTCGGCGGTCGCTCGCAAATATTCAGGTGTCTCGCCGGTCAGTACATTCACCGGTGTTTCCGTCTCGTCTGTGAAGAGGACATCCTCAAAAGTGCGAGTACCGAGAATCGCGTCGGGACTTAGCTCACACTCCTCAAACGGATCTGTTGATGGTTGCTCAGACATTGAATCACGAAGCCCTGAGGGGCTCAGTCATTTGGCCCCACAAAAATAGCTCACTACACACTGTGGAAGCTGATTTCAATTGCTCCTCGATTAGTCATCTCTTCCTGAGCAATACGCGTGGTCTTAACCAACAAACACTAAGATACCGCTATTGTTGGTTAAGAGATCCATCATGGACATCAGCCTCTACGCTGAGACCTCCGAGTCGATTGCCGTAGAGAGTTCGTCACGTCGAGAACGAAGCGTTGCTGCAGTTGTTCCAGCTACCTCCGTAATGTCTGTTTGTCTGAGCCCCTGCCCATATTCTTGAGAAGCGATGTAGAGACAAGCGCCAGCGACCCCTGCTGGCTGACGCCCGTTCGCGATTGTCGAACTGTGCGCCAGTTCTGCGAGTTCGAGTGCTCGCCGCCGAACAGCATCCTCGACTACTAGCTCCGAAGCGAGCCGCGGGATGAGCGACTGCGGTGTAACCGGGTTGGCTGGCAGCCCCAGCTCTGTATTCAGCGTCTTGTAGGCGTTCACGACTCGACTTCGCTCGACCTGGGCTCTTTCAGCGATCTCGCCCCGCGTCACTCTCGAGTCGTTGCACCGACACGCGCCATACACGCTCGCTGCGGCGATCGCTTCGATCGACCGACCAAGCAGGAGATCCTCGTGCTTGGCACTCCTGAAGAGCTGGCAAGCCTGATCACGAACTGTCTCTGAGAGTCCCAGCGCGCTTGCGATCCGACGAACTTCGCCCAAGCCGTGCGCGAGATTCCGCTCGCTTTTCGACCGCCAGCGACCTCGGCGCTGTTCTCGTCGTAGTCGGCCGAGCTGCCGGCGTTTTCGTGCTGAAATCTTGTTTCCACTCGCATCTCGCCAGCGTCCGATTTCGGTTGAGAGACCGCGGTCGTGACGTGCCACAGTGAGTGGTGCCCCCGTTCGTTTGCTGGAGGATTCATCGTCGTCGAACGTCCGCCATTCCAGTCCGTGGTCGATTTGTTGCTCCTCAATCACGAGTCCGCAGTCTTCACAGGCTGTCTCTGCTGTGTTCGTTCTGACTCGTCCATTGCACTCCGGGCACGCTGTCGTGTTGTCAGTCGGTACGTCTTCGTCGAAGCCACTGTCATAGATGTCGCTCGTTGCCATCGGTACTCAGCGAGGCACGTTATCTGCACCCCGCACCCCTTAGGGGGCAGAAAAACTACCGCAGACGTGCTGGTGTGACTCTGCTGAACCTCTCAGATGCTACTAGTTCTTGATTGGCGGTCGCTCAGTACAGGGCAGGTATATCGCATGAAATCATCTCCAGTTCGAGGGTAGTCAGGGCAGACTACGCCAAGATGTTCTCACAAACCTTCGGTTACGAATTCGCTTATCGGATAGAATCGAGCCCGGACAGACGAGCCGGGCCGAATGAGTATCGAGCGAACGAAGCCGGTCAGGCTGGGCTCGCTATCTCGGCGGCCATCTCCGCTTCGATGACGTCCTTGGTGTTCTGGAGATGGTTCTTGAACTGACGGTTGTTATAGCGCGTGGCCACGGGTTCGAGCAGGCGGTTACGGAGCGAATCGCCGAACTCGTAGTCGGCCTGGAGGACGACCTTCGTTCCAGAGTCGGTCTCCGAGAAGTAGTTGTGTACTTCACCCTTCATGCCAGGACTCTCGGTTGTAATCGCGATGTGTGCGTTCGGCTCAACGATAGTCATCTGCATCTCGGTATCCAATGAGATGCCGAGCAGTTTGTACGTGGCATGCATGCGAGTCCCCTCGTCAGTTTCTTCGACGATTTCGAGGTCTCGAAGGCTGGCCATCGTCCGAGACCAATTCTCGGGGTTAGAATCGAAGGCGAAGACGCGTTCGATGGGCGCTGCAATCTCGACTGTGTGCTCAAAAGTGGGCATTGGTTTCAACTCTCTTGTCGAACCCCACACGTGCTCTCCTCCGCAACAACACTCAGGCAGCTACGTCGGTTGACTAGCAGTAGATACGCTTCCAGAGGCATTAAAGAGGTACTCTGTAATACTGTTGCTTTTTTTGAGAGTATTGTTCGTACAGGCTAATTTTCGAGCGCGGCGTTAAACAATGCGGTGTCAGCGTACGACGTCCACTGAACGACCTTTCCGTCCTCGAAATCCAAGACATGTACGTTCGGGTATTCGACTGACTTCCCTGTCTTGCTATAGGTACCACTCCAGGTGTGGAGTACGACGACAGTGTCGTCGTCTGCAACGTATCGCTCTGGGACAACCGAAACGTCCACCCACTCAGTTCCTAACTTGGAAAAGATGTTCTCGACGATGTCGTCGAATCCGCGGTGCGTCCCTCCGCCGGTAATCCCCTTCGGTTCGTGTAACACTACATCGGGATTCATGATATCTCGTATGGCCTCGATATCACCCTCGGCGAACGATTCGTAGAGCCCCTTCACGGTTTCTAGATTTTCCGTAGTTGTCGTGGCTGACATGTCTATAACGTACTATAATTAGGTTCCCAGAGAATATAGATGCCGAGATACGTACTAACTCCGACAAGAAATACCCCGTATCGAACGATCCCTGTACTTCATCGTAATGTTCGTCTTGCCCAACCCGACACCGGTCACACCGACCGATATACTGCGACCCGGGATTGCGACACGCGAGCCGAGAAAACATGCTCAATACACCTGCCCTACTGAGTAACTGGTACATCAAGAGACCAGTTACAAGGAATATTCTAACGGACTTGCTGGTATCTACTTCTCGGGAACTTTCTTCTGACCGGTCCGAACACAGTTCCAGCAGGGGAACTCCTTACTGAGTTTGTCACACGCACAGTGGTCTAACTCAGTGCTGTCATACTGCTCGTCGGCTGTGGTCCCGCCGTCTGTTGCGGCTTGCACTTTCGTCACGAGGTCAAGAATACGTGGTCGAATCGCGACGGTGACACGATGTTTACAGGGAGTGTCGTAGGCTCTATCTGCGGGGCATTCACAGGCCGCTGGGACGTCACTGACGATTGTGACGCGGTATTCGTGGTTTATCGGATTCTGATGGTTCTCGTTACGAACTTGAACGTCGCAGTTGAGGAGCGAAAACTCGAACGCTTCGTATTGAGCACGTTTGAGGACGCGATTCGTTGGGCTGAGCTCTTCGAGTAACAATCGGTTCATGGATAGGTAGGCGCTCAGTCTGAGCGCTGCACCGCTCACAGCGCTAAGAAAACCTCAGACAGATGGGTGGCGTGTTGAGTACTCGCCATCACGTCTGACTGAGTACCTGTTCTCACAACCCCGGGAGGTCGTCAATTCGCTGCCATCCGGTGACTTCGTCGATGTCTTCCTTGCCGATTATGATGTCCGTGAAGTAGTCTTCAAGGATCTCGGCACGCCCCATCGCGAGCGTTGGGAGCAGTAACCTCCTCGATCCACACAGCCTCTTCACTCATCGGGTCAAATCGGGCGTTCTCAAGCGCCTTCGTCACCACACGGCCAAACGGCACCTTTATCTCGATCTCACCGCTTTCGAGTCGCTCCCGGAGCTCCAGTAGCCGATCATGCTTCGGACGGGATCGAATGAATCGTTTTGCCATATCCCTACAGACGGGCAACCACTACCATCCGGCATGGTAGAGCGAAGACGACTCTTCTAAATTCCGAACTCCCGAGACGCGGAATTCACAGAGACACTCATATCGACGAACTGCAACTTGACAATCATATGTCTGAGGGGGTTCAGGATGAAGGGAGCATAGAGTGCCACCAAACGAGGGCAGTGTATCCGGCCGTTGAGCCGACCGCCGACGGCACTACCATTGACGATCCTGACGAGTTCGTCGCGACTCTCGTCTGGCGAATTGCAGCCGAACTCGGATGCGATCCGCTCTCGCTCCCACCACTCCGACAGCAAATTGATCTTGATGCCGTCGCATCGCTCGCGACCGATGGACGTTCGTCGCTCAGGTTCACCTGCGGAAATTGCGAAGTATTCGTCGGCTACGACGGTCAGATAACTGTCGACCGAATCAAGTAGACTACTACTCCTCCATGTTGTTGAGCGGGGTCGTCGACGTCGTCTCGACATACAGTACTCGGTCAGTTCCATCAGCTCCGAAAATTCCCCAGCACCCTCAAGTGGTCCAGAGCGACGATGATTCACAGGGCGAGAATTTCCGCGGATACTACCACACCATCACATTAGGTCCGCGCCGAGTTCGAGAGGCGGTTCCCCGCCTCACCGACTCATGGTGGAAGTGAAGCACTACTATGCTCGCGAGGGGCGGTCGAAATCAAAGGATGACCACTTTCGTCATCCAACGATAGGCGTCTCGTATCAGATCAGTCGGTGAGACGGGAAGGTTATCGTCTGTCTGTTCCTCGAAGAACTCCTCAATCCGGGACACTATCCTCGTAGCTATAATAAATTTGATTGTCACCAAACCATCAAAAACTACGGGATAGCCCACCTCAATTCAGTGATTTCACGGAATCAGTGGTTTGGCCCGGTGAATCTACATCCGACCTCTACTCGGCACGGCTGTTCTATCAACACTGGATAGCGCAGCGACTGTGAACTACTTCTCTATATCTAACGTTCAGAGTGCCTTGTCGAGATTGTGAGTGAGACAGTCGACGAGGAGTTTACGTCCCAATCAGCTCGTCAAGTTCTGTGAGCAGTGCTTCACGGTCACCAGCATGGACTGTGACGACGGGGACTGGTGAGACGCGTACAACTTTTTCGGCGACGCTTCCCAGTAGATACCGCTCGAATCCGGTTTTTCCGCGAGTTCCCATGATAATCATGTCGATGTCGTTTTCGACTGCATAGGCGATGATTGCGACTGCTGGATCTCCCCACCGGATTTCGCGGGTGACGGCGAGATCTCTGTCGAACGCACGCTCGGCGATCGCTTCCGTCGCACTCTTACCATCCCCTTCGAGCGCTTCTCGAGCCCGTTCGCGAGTGTCATCAGGAATTGACGCATAGGCCGTGTCATCGACGACGTACAACACATGAACAGTAGCATCGCATAATTCTGCGAGTGTCAGCGCATGCTCAGCCACGCGCTTCATCCCACCGCTTCCGTCTGTCGGAATGAGGATTTCGTCGTACACATATGAAGTATGTCCACAGTATGCAATAAGTACTAGTTAGTGTGAAATTCCTCAGATCTCCAGAGGGAGCAGCACGGAAGCCAGTCAATCAGTCATAGGCTCCAGAATCTACGTCGCGTGCTGTTTCCTCCACCGATTCGTCCGCGAGAACGTCCTGCAGCCACCGTCCGTGGAAGAAGAAAATCGCCCCCGCAATGGCTGCTGTAACGTTAGAAAGCGCGATAGCGTACCACGCACCTGCTGCACCGAAACTGAACACGAGTATGAGTAGGACTACAGTAAGTGCGCGGACTCCCCACAGCGTCGTCACGCCAATACCCATCGCCATATGGGTCGATCCGGACCCGTAGAACGCCCCGTTCATCATATGGTACGAGGCCATGATGACCCACGTCGGGGCGACGATCCGGAGGAACGCCGCCCCGTGTTCGATTATCGGAGTCGCCCCTGGTCCAGTGATAAACAAACCGACGATAGGTCGCGCAAACCAGACCGTCACGGCGCTAGCGCCAAAGTCGAACTCTGTGGGTGGGAGTTGCTCCATCGGTGAGTCCAGCGCTTGTACGCAGCGCTGCACGGCTCACAGCGCCGATAGACTCTCACCGATGCTGATGCTCTGTGAGTGGCTTGACTGAACCCCTCTCCCATGAGTGGAGTCATGCGAACAAATCACACATCATGAACAAGCAGAGAACTGCAGTTCGTATGCACAGTAATGGCGCCAAGTACGTTCCCTTGGGTTATAGTGGGTTTGATGCGCTATTCAGATGCTCAATGTCGTTGTTTTCGTACGCTGCCCGCCACATTGCGTGGACCGCCCGGGTCACGAGTGACACCTCAGTTACGTCGATACAGGATGGTTCGGCCGCCACAGCGGCCGCGTCGGATGGCGGATGAAAATGAATTTCTGGTGAGTGCGTATTCGGGTGGCGGTCGAATCGCCAGTTGCGGTCTTCGCTATCGACGTAATGGAACGAGTACATCCCCAGCTCGCTCCACTGGATATCGAGTCGCGTTGTGTCGGCATCTCCAAGCCCGTCAGTGAGGCTGATCTGCAGTTCTGTGGGTGCGACGACGTTATCGTACAACGTTTCCTCAACTAACGGTTCGAGTTCGAGCCAGAGATTGCGAATCCGCTGGAGGGCTGGAAGATAGATGGAGCCGAACTCACCGGCTCGGTCGTCCTCACTCATACAGCGAGCTGGTGACTGGCCTCGTCGTAGGCGAGTGCTGCTTGGGCGACCGCGAGATTCTGTCGCGTCGTCCGCCACGCAGTGAGATCGTCCCATCCCTCCGTTTCGTCGGCGTCGAGTTGCTGGGCGAGCTCCTCGGGTGACACTACGTCGTAGCGATTCTCGTAGCGACGAACCTCGGCTTTCATCTCCTTGATGCCCTCAAGCAGCTCTGTCCGATTCGTCTCCTCGCGGAGTTCCCGGATCCGGGACATCAGAACCCGGTCGCTATTGCGACGATACAATGTCGTTTGACCGTCTGGTTCCGTCTCGGCGAAACCTGTGTTCACGAGTGACTTGCAGTGACGCCGGGCCGTCGGCTCGCTGACAAGAGCACGGTCGGCAATCTCGGCTGCCGATTGTCCGTCGTGAGTCTGCTCGATGATTTCGTACACCCGCTCGAATGGCGTGGTGTCGTCTTTCCAGTCCGCTTTGACCTGCTCGTTGATGTCATCCCACGTTTCGGTCATACTGGATGCTACGTACTGTAACTGCAAATAATTTCCTAAGGAAACTATTCTTCCCTCTATAGCGGCGACGATCAGGTTAGCTGCTTCTCCTGTATCTCGATGCGACCGGATGGTCGTTGCAGTGACGCTCGCCACCGCAGCAACTTCACACCTGAGTCAGCCGTCGACTCTCTCCGCGCCCGCCTTGTACAGACATCTGAGACATGCTCTATTCGACTATACTTCCTCAAATGCTTGCTCCCACAGCCCTGGCAGGTCGTCGATTCGCTGCCACCCGGTGGCTTCGTCGATGTCTTCCTCGACAACCGTGATGTCGGTAAAGTAGTCGTCGAGGACTTCGGCCCGTTCCATCGCGAGTGGTGGAGAGCAGTAGTCCTCCTCAATTCAGACTGCTTCCCCACTCGTCGGATCGAATCGTGCGTTCTCCAGCGCTTTCGTCATCGCACGGTCAAACGGCTTCATCGCTCCAATCTCGCCGGTCTGCTTGCGCCGGCACCCATCGCGGTGCCAGAAAAACTGCTCCGGAGGTCGTGGCTGCGCGCGCAGCGGAGTCCTCGTGAGCATCGCGAACGAGGGCACGTGAGACGAGCGAATGCGAGTCTCACGGAACGAGCACGGAGCGGAGGGTGGGGCGGTGGGGTCTGGGTCGGTCCGGCACGTAGCAAAAAAGAGGGCTGCGACGACTGGCTATTCCCACCAGCGACCGCGCTCCGGGAAATGAAGGGTCGACCACCCAGTAACGGCCAGTGAGACGCGTCCTTCGTACCAATTTCTCGCCGCTCCGTGGATGCGCACCTGTTCGCCTTCTTCGATCCACGGGGCATTCGATTTCTCCCAAATCGTCACCTTGGTTTGCCCGCTCTCGTCCGCGATGAGGCCAACTTGAGCGATGGCTGGCGAGTCACTATCCCAGAGTACCTCGATTTGACCTTCAA
>NZ_AOIV01000014.1 GCF_000337095.1 Halogeometricum pallidum JCM 14848 | reverse complement strand
CCAGCCGCATCGACTGTGTGTTCACCGCTGCCAACTGCTCCTGCGAAAGTTCTGCACGAGGATCATCTCGACCCGGGTCAGCCCACTGATCCACGCTCGCCGCCCGCTTCTGGAACTCCCTACGCCGCTCGGCACTCCGCTTCGCAGCGACCTCTCGCGTCCGCTTCTCTCGACCGTCTTGCGTGCCCAGTTCGGCTTTGGCACTGATACGCTCCAATTCAGCCTCTCGCGCCCGAATGCGCTCTTCCTGTTCGAGGGTCGCACCGTAGATTCGCTCGTCACTACTGTCGACTATTCCGTCCGGATGGTTTGCATCCACTTTTGCCTGCGTCTCCATCTGCACCGTCGCCTGGAACTTCGGCGTCTCATCGACGACCTCGAAGCCGTCTTCGTCGACCGCCGCTTCGTCCGCGTTCTCGAATGCCTGTTCATCGACCGAAACTACTTGGCTGGTGACGTTCTTACTTGCCATTGGAACTCACAGGTTCCTGAAGGCGCTCACGCGCCCGACGCCGCGATGCTCCACCATCGCGGTTCTTCGTACTACACCGACCGACAGATCCATCTACGCGCTCTCGCTCGCGTCTTCGTGAGCGCCCTGTGGGCGCGAGCGAGAGCGCTTAGAAGAGAGACGCTCAACCAGCACCGCGCGCCGTCTCACCGAGCACAGCGAGGTGAGGCTTGGAAGACGAACGGAGTGAGTCTTCCAGCGACCCGCCCGAAGCGAGCGTCCAGCGGGATATGCCCGCTCGTGTCCGGTCCGATCTGCGGGTCCGTGTCCAGCGCGACTGTCGCCGAGCACGCGCGCCGCCGTGTGGTGCGCGGCAGCGCAGGCGGCACAAAGCGCTGGAACGCGAAAGTCCGCGAGGGGCGCAACCGACGGGGATACCCGCTGGCGTCGAGGGCACATTCATTTTAGCCCGGCAGCCCGCCCGCTACTGCAGGCAGGCAGCCCGGAATGGTCAGTCGCGAGCGACGCGGAGGTCCCGCGAACGGAGTGAGCGGGACGCCGGTGAGCTTGCTCACCGACAGGCGGAAGCGGCGAGCGGGGCGTGCCGTAACAAAGAACCTGTTCAACCGGGCTCGACGCTCAGTGACACAGCCGATATCCTGGTGGGCTCAGAAAGGGCGAGGGCGTCTCGGTCGTCCCCCGACCCCGCAAGCACCACAGGCACGAGGAGCGCAGCGAGGTTCCCGTGAGCGAAGCGAACGGGAGCAAGCGAGACACAGTCTCGCGTGGTCGCGGGATGCCGAGCGGCCGAGGGCTTTCTGGTGGGATGTCTCAGCTGTCTGGTTCCACGTTCAGCTCCTCAAGGAACCAGCCGGCCGTCGTGCCGATCCGTACACCATCGATGTTGCGCATATTGAGATCGACCGTGGCTGTTCGAAACGGATAGTGCTCAACGAGTACACGATGGATGACAGTTCGGACAGCATCCGCACCATATCGGTCGACGACAGTAGCCATGGTCTCATCGAAATGAGCGTCTTGGTGATCTTCACGCGAATTCTGTGCTCGTTCAAGGACGAGTGCGATTACGTCGGCGACCGACGCGTGGGCTGGATTCCCTGTCTGTTCACGAACGTCGTAGCGAGCGTCGGTATCGGTCATGAGGAACACCTAGTCACCGTCGACGTCCTTAGGCGAGCTAGACGCAGCAGTCTCAAGACTGCGCTGACGGCGAATCTCTACGAGAGCATCTTCGAGCGTCGCGAGACTGTCGATTGCCGTGGCCTCACTCATAATATCATCGAGAAGCGCGGCTCGCTCGACAGCGTCGGCATCACCCTCGGTTGTCTCGATCGAATCGATGACCACTGACCGGTCCTCAGTCCAGCCACACGCCCAGCAATTTCGGGCGACGATGATCTGCTCGGCTTCGTCGGCAGCGAGTAGTGCATCCGTCACTGATGCTGAGAGCGGCTGATCCGGCCCCACTTCCATCGTTACTGGGCCACCACACGCTGGGCACTCCATACCGACACCGAGTACCGCTGTTGCTTTCAATATGTGGCGGCAGTGCCATTCACTCACACGATGTCGAGAGGACTGTCGTAGCAAGACAGCTCATCTTCAGAAATCCTTACGCATCCGATCCCTACACTTGATCGGAGGTTTTCTCACGTGCTTCTTCGACAGCTCGTTCGAGGTCGTCCGCGTCAACTTTTTCGCCGAGTGCTGCCAGCTCGGCGTCGATCTCACTATCGGACTCGCGGCTCTGTTCAGCCTGCGCCAGTAACTGCTCGAGCCGAAGCGCAG
>NZ_AOIV01000013.1 GCF_000337095.1 Halogeometricum pallidum JCM 14848 | reverse complement strand
CGAAGAGATGGATGCTGCCGACTTCGCTAACCGGATTCGGTCCTTGCCTCGTGGCGAATGGGTTGCGAGTCTGCCGAGCCCGACGTTCGGTGAAACGGGACCGTACCCGTTCAGTCTGGAACCGCTGCCGATTCCCCCCGGCCATCCTGAGAGCGATCACCCACTTGACGATCAGGAAGAGAAACGCTTCAAGACCTCGCTGTCGACTATTCACAAGCGAGCAAGCGACGAGTTCGGCGTGCTTGAACAGGGAGGTGCGTCTTCGGAACAGTCCCCAGAAGCAATACAGGAGATTCTCGGCACACCGAGCCAGGACCTCGATCAGGCGCTCGCAAAGACGATTCGGATCATCCAGCTCCGCGATGGTGTTCGCGATGAAAATGGGTGGGTGTCAGTCGAAGACGTCGACGCTGAACTCCGGTCGTACTTCGAAGGAATAGATAGCGACCCACCGGAGTACGATGTGCTCGCGGACATCCGTAAGCGATCGCGGCTGCTTGATGTGGACCTTGATACAGCCGCCGACGAACTCGTGGTTCGACTGACAGATGTTGGAGAGACGGCGGCAGCGCCGGATACTGGTGACACGAGAGCGGCCGGAAGTGAGGCACACGATGCGGCGTTACTCGAGACTGAGGCTGCACTCACGACACTCGGATTCCGTGTTACGATCCTCACACAGGATGGCAACGAACAGCCAGATGCGAAAGCGACGCATCCCGATCTTGACGAAATATTCGCTATCGAGGCCGAAACGACGACACCAGAGAATCCGGTGAAGGTGCTCACGAATCTCAGAAAAGCGCAGGACGCTGAACACGTCCCACTGTTCGTCGTCCGTCCCGGTGAGACAGAGACCTACTGGGCTGAACGGGTCGAGCAGATTCTATCGCCGCCGGTTCAGCAGCTCGCAAACGGCGAAACCCGGTTCTATACCCACGACCGGCATATCACCTTCAACGGTGGTGCGACCGAACAAGGTGGCGTAACGGCTGTCAGACCTGCGGCTGGTGAGACTGATACAAGACGAACTGTCTGGACGCGCGAGGATGACCAACTCGTGCTGAAAGATGGTGACGAGACCGAGTACCCCCGTCTCTCCTCGCTCGCGGATGCATCGAAAGACCGCATCCCTGCCATCTACAGCTACGACCATGCAGCCGGTGAGTACGTGGTGTATGAGCACGGTGAGCAGCATATCTACGACACAAAAGTGGAGTTCGAGGCAGACTGGGTACGTATCAAGAAACCATTCGTCCCTGCGAATGAATTACCCGTACCTGAATATCAGCGGTCAACGTACGGTATCGTGATCCTTCGCGATGACGGTGAATCGATTGTATATGAAGACGGCGTCACGAAACCACTCTCGACGCTCGTAGACGACACTATTCACTCGGTATCGGCTGACCCAGAATGCGAACAAAGAGACGACGAACCAGCTGCGCAACCAGTCGAAACAGGAAGAGAGGTGTCTGCAGAGAAGACTGATATATCGTTTGCTTCGTTCGTCGACACATATCTGATCGAAGACGGCGAGACAGCCCTTCCGAAGGATGAGGTCTATGCCGTGTACACGGACTGGGCAGCAGAACATGATGTTGATCCAGTCAACAAGAGTTGGTTCTCGCGGAAACTCGGCGATCACATTGAGTTCGAGACGGTTCGAGAGAGACGTGACGGGGAACTCGTACGCTGCTACAGTGGCTTCTGCTTTGCACCACGGCAGGAGACGGGGTCATAGAGATGGGGTGGAGGGATCCAAACTGCCTGCAGACAGAAAATCACAGTAGAGCGCACTGTTTTACCCATCAAACAGAGAGGGAGTCAAGCAGTGTTGCCGTCCATGCACAAATCAGGGGACGCAACCGTGTTCCACCCACGACGACGATGGGTGGAACACGAACAGTAGCATGGCGGTGGGTGGAACACCACTGCGTCTGGCGGTTTTTCTCTAATTCATCGGGGTGTTCTACCCAAAAACCAACTAGTATAGAACGGGGGGTCCCCGTTGGGACCAAGGGATTGGATCGAACAGCGAAGCGGAGTGATGTCTATTCGGGCTCGAAAGCAGTGCGAGCCATGCGAGGTGATGAAACCAATGAGTGAGAGACGAATCGAGAATCACGATGTCATTCCAGCGGCTCTTCGAGAGCGCGAGCAGTGGGTCTGCTGGCGAGAAGAAAAGCGAGACGGCAAACCAACGAAGATTCCAGTGACACCCGGGACAGGAGAGTTTGCGTCGTCGACGGATCCGGAGACGTGGGGAAGCTTCGAGACCGCACTTGCGTATACCGACACAGCAAACGCCGACGGNCCCGGGACAGGAGAGTTTGCGTCGTCGACGGATCCGGAGACGTGGGGAAGCTTCGAGACCGCACTTGCGTATACCGACACAGCAAACGCCGACGGTATCGGGTTCGTCTTTACGGACGATGATCCCATCGTCGGGGTGGACTTGGATGACTGCCGAGATCCCGATAGCGAAGATGTCGCCAACGCGGCGTTAGACATCATCGAACGGCTAGACTCCTACACGGAGGTGTCGCCGTCCGGGACCGGTTACCACGTGCTCATCACGGGAGACCTGCCGGACGGCCGGAATCGTCGTGGGAGCATCGAACTCTATGACACCGCTCGATTTTTCACCGTCACCGGCGACCACGTCGACGACACACCTACTCGCGTGGCACGCCGACAGGACGCGCTCGTGGCGATTCATCGCGAGTACGTCCAACAGACCGATGGCGATGGAGCATCCGACGCTGGGCAGCGTGACGCTGGTTCCGTCCAGTCAGAAACGCCTGGTGTTGCCGATGTCGACGTCGGGATCGATCTCGACGATAAGGACCTGTTGAAGAAAGCTCGAAGCGCGTCAAACGGCGAGAAGTTCGAGCGACTCTGGAACGGCAACACGGGCGGCTACGACAGCCAGTCCGAAGCCGACATGGCACTCTGCTGTCTGCTGGCGTTCTGGACCGGTGGTGACCGAGCGCAGATGGATCAGCTCTTTCGCCGGCCAGGACTCCTCCGGGCGAAGTGGGACGAGGTCCACTACGCCGATGGGTCAACGTACGGTGAGAAGACCATTGAGCGAGCGATTACGACCACCTCAGAATTCTACGATCCAGATGCTGGCGACGACAGCACCTCATCGAGCACCAGCTCAGGAGGCGCCACTTTCGATGCTGATGGCGACGAATCGGACCGCACCCACGCGTATCTGGTCGAGAAAAACCGGCTGTTAACCGAGCGTGTCGACGAACTCGAGGCACGGCTCGAACAGAAAAACGAGCGTGTCGACACCCTCGAAGCAGAGCTTGAACAGCTCACAGAGGAACGCGCCGCCCGTGATCGAACGACCGGGGAAACCGAGGACACGCATACTGGGGCTGCAAGCGAAAACGATTCTGAGACAGCGACACCATCGTTGTGGGACCGGTTAGTCGGCCGCCGCTCTGAGTGAGAGTACGCTGACTGTCCTCTTCAGTAGGGTCTCGGACACTCAAGCGCCCACAACCAGCAACCGACGACCCAGATAGGTTCTGCGTCAAGCAGTCTGGCGAACTCCGAATTGACAGGGTGTATTAACCAACGTTGAGGTCTGCTATCTCAGTCAGCGTTGGTTAAACCTCCTGTAGTCAGTGGGTTGGGTGACCCGTAAATGGCTCTGTTGAAATCCCAATGGGTGATACGCCTTGCTCCGATTTCGGTCAGTACAGCGGAACGGCTTATCGTTACGGTACGCCTCTATTCACTATGGATCCACGGATTACACTCGTAACACTCGGTGTCTCGAACCTTGACGAATCCATCCGGTTCTACCGAGATGGTCTCGGATTGCCGATGCAAGAGCGGGAAGATGACAGCGACGTCGCCTTCTTTCCACTCGAGGGGACGTGGCTCTCACTCTACCCAAGAAAATCGCTCGCCGAAGACGCCACCGTCACTGCGGACAGCAGCGGTTTCGCTGGAATCACTATCGCCCACAACGTATCGACCAAAGAGGAGGTAGACGCGGTACTTGACGAGGCAGAAGCTGCCGGCGGGCGTGTCGTGAAACCAGCGCAGGAAGTCTTCTGGGGCGGCTATTCCGGTTACTTTGCTGACCCCAACAGACATCTCTGGAAAGTAGCTTATCCTCAACTCACCGACGACTAACCTCTCTTATAACAAACTGTTGAACTGTGTTTTCGTTCGCTTCGTACGTTCTACTTCACACCACTCTGCGATGACTGACAACCAGTACAGCGTGCGTTATGATCGATGCCAGTTCAAAGAGATTTTGCAGAGGCGTTCAAGATGTAACTCAACAGAACAAGCGATCAACACTGGATTAGTTCACACGTCGAATCCGTTCTGCC
>NZ_AOIV01000012.1 GCF_000337095.1 Halogeometricum pallidum JCM 14848 | reverse complement strand
TGGACGGAATCCCTGAGGTCGTCCTTGTCATCGGCACGAACCGTGACGAACATCCCTTGGTCGAAGACGTTCGCGCCGCTTTCGACGGCTTTGTAGGTCGCAGCGGCCTCGTTCGCTCGCTCTTGGAGGTACGCACTGCGGACGCTCTGTTCCAAATCGGCGTCGACTTGGAGGTCGTCAGCGATGTCCTGCAGTTCGTTCCGCGCCCGCTGCTGATTCTTGGGCGTGATGTGCGCTGTAAGGTCGAACTCGACGTCGGTCAACTCGAAGAGGTCGCTCAGATAGCCGTCGTTCGGGTAGTCGGCGTAGTCAGCGATGTACAGNACGTCGGTCAACTCGAAGAGGTCGCTCAGATAGCCGTCGTTCGGGTAGTCGGCGTAGTCAGCGATGTACAGTGTCGTCGTCCACTGCTCGCCGACGTGAGCCGCCCGTGTCTCCCACTCGATAGCTGCCGGCGCGGTCACCGTCTTGTGGGACTCGGAGATCTCGTCAAGGAGCTGGCCCTCGGCGTGACCCTCTTCGAACGTTTGCTTATCGAGAACGTCCGAGAAGTCAACCTCCGGTTCGTTGTCGGCGGTGTGGCGGTCCCAGAGACGTTTGCCACTGGCCCCGAGGGTAACAACCAGTATGGCGTAAATCGCCGCTCCTTCGGGCGACATGGGGTTCAGAAGCCACTCTATGAGCTGACCGAGGATACCACCACTGGCCTGCAGGATGACGTTACGCATTGACCTCATCCTCCCGGCGTGAGCGACCGATGATCGGTTGTTCGCGAACGACGTGTTCGGCCTCCTCGGCGTCGTGCTCTCGCCCGTTCCAGAAGTCCATGTTCAGGACGAACAGTTCGACCGTACTGAGCCGGCGAGCAGACCACCCGGACGCTTGCTGGATAAATTCGGCACGAACGTCATTGACACGGCTATCGAGTTTCTCGAACATCTGAGCCCTGCGTTCAACATCCGTCAGGTCCTCACGCCGCGTTACGAAGGGGTTGAACAGAAACCCGATAACGGGGAACTGGGTCAGTTTTTCGGCGGGCGTCCCTTCGTCTCGGAATCGGTCGTAGACCTCTAGCGGGGAGACCTCGACACCAAGGTAGTATCGCACCTGCTGGATACCTCGGTCACGCATCTCCTTGGGGCGTGTCTCGCGGTACTCCTCGAGAAGTTCTCGGAAGATCGGGTTCTGCGTGACGTCTTCGTCGTTAAGCCGCTCTTCGATCGTCTCTGTAATCTGTTCTACTGGGAATGACCGGGTTGTCGCGTGGAGCTTGATCTTCGAGTCCAGTTCCTTGTTGGCGAACTCCTCGCCCGCTTCTTGGAGCTGCGCCCAGTCCTCGGACATGGCGAAATCCATATTCCCAGGGTCGATCTCGATGAAGGCTTCCATCGTTCCGTCTGCCCGTTGGATCGCTCCAGCACCGGGCCACGCTCGCTTGACGTTCGTGAGGTCCTGCGTTCGCTCGTCCGGTTTGAACGGCGTGTAGTTCGCGAGCCCACCCTCGTTCCGCTCGGTCTCGTTCGTGTTCCCGTCCGCTTCCTCTGGAGCACTGAACGTAGTCTGCGGACGCTTCGCGTACCGATAGATGCTCTTCGTCCAGGTCCACGCATTGAG
>NZ_AOIV01000011.1 GCF_000337095.1 Halogeometricum pallidum JCM 14848 | reverse complement strand
AGCAACGCGATGAGCATGATCTCGCCACCGACGAGTGCATCCTGAATCGTTGACCAAGGTGCGTTCGTCGGTTCCCCAAAGATGAATACACCATTCGTCTGCGGGGTGGGAGTCCCAAACATTTCCTCGGTGAGAGCGTTGTATCCCGTCGTTAGGCCATCCATGAAGAGGCCGATAATCCAGTCAACGACGTCTTTGAATCCCTCTAAGACAACGTCAATAAGATCAACCATGATCAGGCCTCGCTGATCGTGATTTCGCAGTTTTGCATTCCGTCAGAGCCAGTATACTCTACGTTGTGCGATTTCGCGACTTCCTGGCCAGTGACTTGAGTTTCCAATACGACCGTGAATTGTCCACTGTTTCCGTCAGTCGAACAGCCCATACCCTCGTCTCCGATTTCTGAACCGAACGGGAATGAATCACTGAAGAGGTCTACTGTCTCACCTGCTGGGACCACAACGCTGTCTGTTTCATAGATCCCTCTTCCACGAGGATTTTCGATAGGATTAGGCACATCTCCAGTAAACCGGAGTTCAACGGTCGCATCGGGTCCGCTTCCAGTATTCTGAACAGTAACGAATGCCTCTCCGTTCTTTTTCGAGTTAGTTTGACTCTCACCGTAGACTTCATCCCACGGCTTGTCGGGGTTGTTTCGATAGAGTCCAACGTCCAGAATCCGGATCTCCGGTTCGATATCCGTTGTACTTTCTGCGACTGTTTCCTCACCTTTCAGAGCGACCACGCGGTACTCTCCCGGTTCGTACGCAGTTCCGATCTCGAACGAGACCTGCTGGGCCCCTGCAGCCACGTCACGCTTCCCGAACAGCTCTCCGTTCGGCTGGATGAGGTTGACTTGGTCGATATCGGCTTCTGCCGAGAGCTCAACGACGAGTGCCGTCCCTTCGACGGTGACTCGCTTGAGCGGCTCCTCACTGTCTGAGGCGGTTGTCTCGCTACCGGACGTTCCGGAGTTTCCACCGTCGTTCAGACAGCCAGCTACGCTTACGAGCGTCGCACCTGCGACTGTTCGGAGGGCGTTTCTACGACTGATGTGTGAATTGTTTCTGGTCATGGGTTTCATTGGAAGATGTCTGCTGGACCGAGCATTCGGAGGAGACGGCGTCCCGCATAGAACACCACGAAGAAGGGGATGAACTGCCAGCCGGCCTCAAAGACGAGGGCGAACCAGCCGTCGATAGATCCGAGTGGATGCCACCGGGCGGTCGCCGTGTCACTCACGTAGGCCGGGTTATGTCCGAGCCACGAGCCCGGATGATAGCGGGCCGTGTAGATACCGGGATCAGTGATCGTTACGATGGCGACGCCAGAGGCGTTGGTCTCGACCTCCTGATCGGCGACGGTGATATAGCCGTTACGGGTGCTCTCCCCGATCAGATACCGACGAGTGTCGTCATTAAGGACGACCGGTGCGCCTGTTTCGTTATCACGCAGTTCGATTCGGACCGTCGCCTGCGATTGATTCTGCTGAAGAACCTCTACTGTGAGGTTACTGCGCCGAAGCTGCCGTCCAGACCCGCCGTCGGGTTCGGCAATAGACGCGTTCACGCCGCGAACGATGCCGGCGACGTGAAGCGCCTCTCTGTCGACGCTGGCGGCACGGACAGCAACACCGTACGTCGTCTCGTAAGACTGATTGACGATTTCGACGGTGACGTTCTCGCCGATGGTCCTCTTTGGAGAGGGTCGTTCTGTCCCCCACGTGTCGATTATCTCCGGGCCGTCCCGAACAGGTTCAGCACGCGGTCCGATTCGAGACGGATACGCGTGGACGTACACGGGGATTGCATCGGATTCGACTTCGGCGCTGTCGGTCCGATTCGATCTGACGAGCGTATCCCAGTTGGTGTTGCGAGCGGTGTAGAACCGCCAGACACCACGCACACTCGCATTTCCGTCCTCGGAGAGAGTATACCCTTGCCACGGGCGGGACTGGAAGATGGCGACACCAGCATCACCGTTGGGATACTCAGCGTCGTAGGGGTATGCGGAGAGGTCGTAAATCTCGACGTCGATCGAGTCGGAGACGTTTCGTGCCTCCTCTCGGTAGACGACCTCGACATCGGTTCCGTTGGTCCCGTCAGTCTGTATCGTCTTCTTCAGTCGGACATGGATCTCGGCTTCGAGGGAGAGAGTTGCACTCCAGTCGTCGTCGATCTGATAGTCGAGCACTGGTGTGTGCGACCCATCCATCCTCGCGATGGTCTCTCCGTCTTTCTGCAGTCGAACCTCTTTGATCCCGTGTTCCGCGAGCGACCACTCGACAGTTCGATTATCGGAAGAGCCCTCGTTTGGAAGGCGGACGCGATAATCGACGAACCCGCGTATCGTTCCATTCGGTGCGATGTAGAGTGGGGTTTCGCCGGATTCGAGATGGCCATGGGTCGATGGTTGAACCGCGAATACGGTCGCGTGGGCGTCCTCAATGAATACCCCGTCCTCGAGCGACGCATGAGGCGGGTGTACGGACATGTCCGAGCCACCGGCTTCGAGGTCCTCGAAGTCGTTCCGAGTCCACGTCGCGGCGGTCGCGGGCGGCCGCTTGAACGTGATATCGCTGCCGTTTGCGAGCTGGTGAATGGCAGTTCGCTCGTCACCGTAGCGTTGGCGGTACGCTTCTTGGCTGGTGTAGTTGTCCGTGTCACGAGACCATAGCGTCGCGGATTCGTTCTCGGAGAGCCCATTGTCTTCCGTCCCCGGTCGTGGTGGGGTAGCTGTGACGAGGCCCGTAGCGAGGCTCGTCACGAATAGGGCGGCCATGAGCACGGAGAGTTCTCGGTGTTGCATNGCCTACCAGGGAGTGAGATTAACGCAGTCAGCCAGTGGAAGACTCATCATCGATCCGGCGACCGTGTACAGCGGGCCGAGGACGAGGAGAATGACGGCAGACTTCATCGCCGAGCGCTTGTGGCGCTTGAGCCCCTTCTTCTGCTCCGAATTGAGGGTGAACATTTCAATGAGTGAGTCTGCCTGCCAGACCACAGCAAGTCCGACGATGCCGAGCCCGGTAGTCAGCTGGAAGAATCCCTCAATCATGCTCGGAAGCTTCTCGGCGCTACAAACGGCGCCGGTTTGCGCTGCGACGGGGGAGACGGCAAACAGGCTCAACAGCGCGACAGTGAGAACTGCTTGTCTCGAAACCGTGCTCGTAGCCGGAGATTGACTGTCAGTACGATTCTCAGAGATCTTGGACGTGGTGCTGTCCTGTGACATGGCGAGTTCTTCGTTTGCGTCTTCGGTGGGTGCCGTGAGATCGGCTATCAACGAGGTCAGTAGAAGGGAATAAATAAATTCTGCATTTAGAGAGTGTATATTGAGGTGATTGATGAAGTAGTTTTAAGCTGAAACAGTACCGAGCGATTTTAACCAACAAGACCGGGAGAGGACCTGCGAGTTGGTTAAGAGCGTGATGACGAACGGATCTCAAGTTTGCTTCGACGAGGTTACCATCGTAGGGATGTACGGCGTCTATCATCCCGCCACCCATGCCTCCGTTCGTTCCTCCCTCGGATAGGAGACGAGGTTCACTGGGGAGTAGTCGTCGAACACGACGACATCGCGATCGTACTCGACGTGTAAGTCGCATTCCTCAACGACGAGTGGGCCAAGCAGCCCGCGGTCAAAGTGTAACTCAAACAGCAATCCTACCTATCGGACTCAGATGCGGAGTACCTATGACACGGACACATGCAGAAGTGGCCGGACCAAGCAGTGGCTACAGACTCCGACGAGAACGGACGCACCGAGGTCGTCGCCGTCTCGACTCGCCGCAGGTTCCTCGCCGTATGGGATGACGACGGCAAAACGCTTTGGAAGATGCATAACTCGACACACGTAGAAGGACTGCTCGGTGTCCGAAACATCGTCTCCGGCCCGACACAAGAACTTCTAACGCACCCCCACGTAGTGACGGGACTGGGACGAGCCGAAACGGGTTGCAGTTGGTCCGATGTGCCGACGAGGCGGACGTCACACAAAGTGTGAAAGTACCGGTCCGAAGGATCGTTTGTCGCTAGTTTTGCCGAGCACTTACACTCGTACGGGCCCATCCTCGTATCGCTCTCAGCAGGTTCGGACCTGTGGTATCGAGGACCGCCGTCTCCGACCAGAGGTCACTCGGCGTTCGCTCGTCTCTGAGGAGGCGACCGGAGCGAAGGTGCCGGCGAGTTCGACCCACCTCCTTGTCACCGTCCGCTGGGAGAGCCGGATCCGAGACCGAGCAGAGCAGTTCGTCGTCCTCAACGAGGACACCCTCCGAGAGTGGTTGAAACCCGCAGAGTGAGGACCATCCGACGCCGCAGTGGTACACGGCCATCCGTTTGACTCAAATTTCGTATATTTCTCTTCTAAGTATACTTCATCCCCATTTGATATACATTTCGAGGACATACGGGTCATAGATACGTAGTTATAGAAGTGTAATGTAGTATAGATGCAGTATACAGAACTAAGCGAAAGAATATAAATTCATACGTTAGTACAGATGTTCGATTCAAATCTAGAGCTACAAAAATAGAGAATGAAGGTATCTCTTGAAGAATGAATATATATCAAGTCGGTATAGGACTCCGCTGTAGTAAGGGACGGAACGTGCCAGCATCAGTCGGAGTCGAGACGTCGACGATGATAGTGCGATAGAAACAAAGACTTACCCCCCGGCGCGTTCGCTTGCGCAGAAATACCCTTTCTGATTCGTAGTGGTCTTAGAGACCATACGAGCACTTGCAAACAGTTCTCTAAGCAGAAACACTCCACTAGTAATCTCGTCGAATGATCTTACTCTACAGAACAGTATTTCGCAGGAGAGCGAGCACGCGAGTGATATCAGCTCCGTCACTCGGATCGGGACCGAACTCAGCGGAATCAGTGTCCCACGGAGTGCTTCCGGAAGCCGTTTCTACAGAGATCAGCTCTTCCATCTGTAATTACATAACTAGCACTGTAATGTTTCCGATCGGCTGATTGTACAAGAAGTATCGTTCTGTTCTACAGAACAATAACGAGCAGTCGCCACCAAGCACAGGAAAGCCGCGCGGAGATCTAAAATCTCGAAGTGAATCCTCGGTTGAAACCGGTTTTCTCGTCAGCGTAAAGTGCATAGATGAGGTTCTGTCCCCAAATTTAGCCCGGGACGATGTGGTCGTAGAATTGCTTCACGTTGGGGATTTTTGTGCCTGTTTTGTGCGTGAAGGTGTCGTCGATGATGACGACACCTTCACTGGACCAGCGAGTGTCGTCGGCTTGCTGGAGAAGTTCCAGCTGCTCTTTGTTCAGTTAATCTTCGTTCCAGTCGTGCTCGGTGAGGAAGTTGTTGAGAGCGCGTTCGTTCTTGGCTGGAAGCACGTGCCTAGAGATACCGTCCACAGTCTTGTTGCTGGCCGCAACAAGACCGGTGATGTAGGTCTTAGCGTGGTACTTCTGCCGAGTTGAGAAGCGCTCTAACTCGCCAATTGGTGCGGTACAAGACAGAAACGACGTGAGTGGAAGCATCCGATCTTCGCGTCTCTCTACGCGCTACACCAGCATAAGTTGCGAAGTCAAGTAACTAGAGAGTGTCCCAGTGTGCATCCTCTCGGTGTAACTACATGACCTCATGACGACGTTGGCAGACAAACCCGCAATTACGACTCAGACAGAGTAGTAACAGAGGGTTAGATGCGAAGCATCATTTACATTACAGACCTATTGTTGTAATGTATAGACATCAGTCACGCCAATTTGTCAGTAAGGCTTTCGTGTCGTATCTGCGATCGGCTGTCTTCTAGTCTTGGTCCCGAATCGAGCGCCCCGAAGAGACTCGTCTCGAAATCCTCATCTCTTTGACCATTCGAACATGGCCTCAAAGAAGCCATCTACAACCTATTTTCCTGGGGTCTGTGAACAACTAAAGCGAGATCTTGATGGACCGATGGAAAAAATCGATCACTTCTCATCCACTCCGAGATTAGATTATAAACGTTCAGGGCCGAGTTAGACATCGTTAGGTCGCTGCAGAGTGCACGCTTGGCTTCGTCGTTTCCAGTAATATGTATACATGCTGCATCACAACTTTACGAGCTGGCAGCTATCCTAAATCAACCTACAGTACTACTCGTCTTCTCTACTCGATACAGTTAGCCAAAACCTGTCCATTTTTCTCGGTTTTTATAACTATCATACAATAATTAGGTAGTATTGTACCTCTGTGTCTCGAAACCCGGATATAGATGCGTTTCTCGAGTTGCTGCCCCAGTGTTTACTATTTCTGGACTCATCTCTCGAAATACTTAATTAACAATGAGTAATAGTGGATTCTTAGTCATTATCTGTTTCTCATCCAGTATTGGTGAATGGTTGCGGATCGGGGGCCGACTCTGACTCGTCTTGCGTGCCGTCACTGAGTGATCCTCAGGACCGACACTGACAGAATCTGTCTGCGCTTTCCGTTCCTTTCTTCTCCAAGTGGCGATGTTCACGTCCCCTCGTCGGAACGTGGTGAGATCACTAGGTCGCGCTATTCGGTCGTTTCCCGGTTCGCAGAGCACGTCAGATGCACGAATCGCGACTGTCAACAGGTCGAGTCAGTGTATCCGTTTAGGTGTAGTTGATGTTGAGTTCGATGACATTCGCAGCGCTTTCGAGTTTCTTCGGGAGCACTGTCTGATAGTGTTCGTCCTGAAACCGACTCGTTGGTCCAGAAATACTAATCGCACCTTCGATCTCCCCTTCCTTGTTGACGATCGGTTTGGCGACACAGCGGAGACCGACGAGACGTGCCTCGTCATCGAAGGCGACACCCTCCTCTCGGACACGTTCTAACTGGTCGAAGAGTTCGTCGCGGTCTGTGATGGTGTTCTCGGTCGTCTTGGGCAGTCCGTGTCTGTCGATGATTTCATCGACCCGCTCGTTCGGGAGGTGTGCGAGGATCGCCTGCCCAAGTGCGGTGTTGTGGAGGTAGACTCGGTGACCGATGTAGGAGTCGGACGTGACCGCTTGCTCGCCGTTCGCTCGGTGGAGATAGATGCCACGACCGTGCTCCTCAACGAGTAGATTTGTCATCTCGCCGGTTTCCTCGGCCAGTTTCGTCACCTCTTCTTTGGCCGACTGGTATATTGGCTCTTTGTATCGAGCGTAGCCCCCAAGGTCGAGTAGGCGCAGTCCGACACGATACGTGTTGCCCTCTCTGACGACGTACCCGTCGTGTTCGAGCGTCTTCAGGTAGTTATGGATACTGCTCTTCGAGAGTGTGAACTCGTTTGTCAGTTCAGTCAGTGTGACCTCATCCTTGGCCTTGATGGTCTCCAAGATCCGGAACGTCGTCCGCGCCGTCTTGACCATCGTCGGATCCGTTTCATCTGCCATAGTTGTCCCGTTCTTCCCACTCATAATAAACCCCTCTCCAGCTATGGTAAACCGTCCGGTCGCGAGGTGGGCTATTCCGCCTTGACGAGACCGAGGTCCTGTACGTTTCACTTCCCTCTGACGACCGGAAACGGTATACTACCCCTCTCGGTTTACCGTCCCTTCCCGAATATCTTGGAGTATGAGCCGCTGAAACAGCTATTCTCGCCGGTTGTCACTGCATCCGGTACAGACACAACATTGATTACACCCGGTGTGAAACTCTTCTAACCGAGTTAACAATGACCTATCGCGCGGGGATCATCGGTAGTGGCGGTATTGCAGGTATGGGTATTCTCGGCATGCACGATGCCGACGCAATCGGGTCCGAGAAGATCCGTGCCAGTCACGCTGGTGGCTACGACGCGACTGCTGACATAGAACTAGTCGCGGTCGCCGACATCGACGAAAAAAAACTCAGAACGTTCGGTGAGGCGTGGAACATCCCGACAGACGGGCAGTATGTCGGTCATGAGGCGATGCTCGCGGCCGAAAACCTCGACGTCGTCTCCGTCTGTACGCCGTCGCTCCTGCATCACGATCACGTGGTCGACGCCGCGCGGTCGGACGCGGCCCCGGATGTCATCTGGTGTGAGAAACCGATCGCCTCCTCGGTCTCGGACGCGGAGTCGATGATCGAAGTATGTGATGAGACGGCGACGGAACTCGTCATCAACCACTCGTTTCGGTTTACCGATAAACTTCGAAAGCTCCACGCCCACCTTCAGCAGGATGACCTGCTCGGCGAGGTTCACTCCGTCTCGACGCAGTTCAGGATGGAACTGCTGCGCAACTCCACGCATCTGCTGGACACGCTTGTTTATCTTCTCGATACCAGGGCCGAACGGGTCAGCGGGTACATCTCCGGTGAGAACGAGGCCGTCGAATCGCTCGATGCCGACCGCGAGGTCGACGATTCGGCTGGCGGCGGCTTCGCGCTGCTGGATAACGGAACATTCGCGACCATCGACTGTACCATTCCGCGCGACGATTCGTCGATGACGCTGCAGTTCATCGGGAGCGAAGGAAAACTGTACATGAACAACGATGACGGCGAGTGGCGCTACTGGCGGCTCGAGGACGGCGAACACATCGAGGAGACACTCCCCGGCATCGAGGGTGCCTGGACGTGGGACGACGACTATCGGGGCGCGTTCGCCAACGCTGCGCGTCACGTCCAATCGGTGCTTGATGGCGAGGAGCAAAACGCCTCAACGGGCCGGGAAGCGCTGCGCTCGCTGGAGATCATCATTGGGTTCTATATATCGCACTACACCAGTGGGCAGGTCGACATCCCACTAGATCGGCCGCTGCGGGACATCGAAATCACGTCGTGGTGAGGCGCGTAGACGACAGCTGAAGCGGACACGAAAAATCAAAGCCAGATTACATTACTCGTAGATGTGGACGCTGCCGGTCTTGTGGTCCTCGATGTAGTCCCAGTCGTACTCGACGCCAAGGCCCGGCCCCTCAGGGACCTCCACCATCCCGTTCTCATCAATAGTGTCTATCATGTCCGAGTAGTCGCCCTCGTAGACCGGCGGCTGCGTGTTCGGGCAGTCTGGGTGGACGAGTGCCAGTTCGTAGTAGTTCGTGTTGCGGATCGCGGCGATGCACTGGCGCTGTGCGGGGCCGGGAGCGTGGAATTCCACGTCGAGACCGAAGCCTTCGGCGACCTTCGCGCGCTTCATCGCGCCGGTGATCCCCGCGTCGTACTCGGGATCGGCCCGGAGGAAGTCGGTGGCCTCGTTGGCGATGAAATCCGTTGCCTGCTCCAGTCCGCGCACGTGTTCGGTCTGAAGGATCGGGGTGTCGAGCGCCTGTCGGAGCTTCTTGTGGGCGTGCTGGGAGACGCCGCCGTCGCGGTAGGGGTCCTCGTACCAGAAGAAGCCCGCTTCGTCGAGGGCACGACCGAGTTTGAGCGCATCGGCGAACGTCTCCAGTTCACAGGCCGGGTCATGCATCAAGTCCATGTCATCGCCGACGCGCTCCCCGAGCAACAGCGCCGTCTCGAGTTCGCGGCCGAGGTCACGTGAACCCTCGCTGCCGCCCCAGCCGTGGATCTTGAACGCCTGATAGCCCATGTCGCGACATTCCTCGGCGAATTCGGCGAACGCCTCAGCCGAATCGAGGCCGCCGTTCTCGTCCCCGTGATACGTCGAGGCGTACGCAGGGAACTCGGTACGGTACGTCCCGAGTAGTTCGTGAATCGGCGCGTCGTAGTACTTGCCGGCGAAGTCCCACAGCGCGATGTCGATCGGACCCATGCCCATTCGATCGTACTTGCGCAGTGCACGCTTGATCTCGCTCCAGTGTTGCTCGCGTTCGAGCGGATTTTTTCCGATGAGGTAGTTCGCGAACGTGTTGATCTGGGCCGCGGCGGGCGAGTTGCCACCGACATACTCGCCGGTGACCCCCTCGTCCGTATGGATCTTGAGAGCGAACAGTTTGCGCTCGGTCACTGCCCCCGGCTCGTAGACGAGGTTGAACCCGTGGTGGTCTGTGCCAACATCTTCGATCGGATATGCGAACTCGGCTGACTCGATTCTGGTAATCTCCGGTACCATACACGCCGTGACTGATAGCACGGTAATAAATATCTGTGTTTCACAACAATCACCGCATGCCTGTGGCCAACGACAGACACGGAGTTTGCTCTCAGGTATTTGGTTCGATAATAGTCACACGACTCGCGGTGTAAACACGTACCCAGTTCGGTCAACGCATCGATTTTCGTCTGTTCGTGGGAAACATTCATTATACCCCCTTCCGAATCGGATTATGGTTATGATTGATGAAGAACGACGGCGAGCCCTTAGAACAATCGGTGCTGCAGGTCTGATCGGCCTTGCAGGATGTGCCGGCGGCGGGAGTGACGGTGGATCAGGTGGTGGAACAGGTGATGGATCGGTTGATGGAACGTCATCCGGTGACGGCGGTAACAGCGGTAACGGCGATCAGGACGCGATCTCGTGGTGGAACCTGGCCGTACAGGGGACCTCCAAGGAGGCCGCGGCTGAACTCGAAAGCATGTTCGAGGAGGAGACGGGTGTTCCGGTTGAACAGACTAAATATGAGAACACTCCCTACAAGTCCGCCATTTCGAACGCGCTCGGAACGAGCGAGGCACCGGACATTTTCTACATCTGGCCCGGCCCGAACCGACTGGGTCGGTACGTCCAGAACGGGAACGTCATTCCGCTTGACGGCGTCCTGAGTGAGGACCAGCAGAGCAACATCATCTCGGACGCGCTCCGTGGGACCAAATACGAAGAAGGGGACCTCCTCTCGTGGCGCTCCGAGGACGGATCGACCTACGGTGTCCCATACGATGTCGCCGCCATCCCGATCTGGTACAATAAGAACGTCCTCAACGATGCTGGCGTCAATACGGACCGGCTCCAGCACGCGACGGACCTCACTTGGAGCAACTTCCTCGATATCTGTTCGACAATTACGGACGCTGGCTACACGGCGGTCGAATGTGGGAACCGGAACAGATGGACGATTGGCCACTGGATCTCGGCGTTCATGATCAAGGCTGCCGGTGTCGACCACTACTACAACGCGGCGTTTGGCATCAACGACGCGTCGCTCACTGACAAACCGTTCGTGACGGCGCTCTCGCGGTTGAAACAGTTGTACGAGGACGGCTACTTCAACCGAGACATTAACTCTCTGAACAACAACGAGGCCGCAGCGCTGTTCTTCAGCGACCAAGCTGCCTTTTGGCATCAGGGCACGTGGGTCACCGAACAGATCTCTACGCAGGCCCCCGAGGAATTCGGTGGTGTTCCCGACGCGATGGACTACATGTGGTGGCCGGCGTTCCCGGACTCCTACGAAAACAGCGCGAACGAACGGATGAGTGTCGTGCCCAACTCCACGGTCGCTATCAGCGCGCAGGCCGCCGAACGCGGCGACGAACACCTGAGCAACGTCAAGGATTTCGCCAGCTTCTTCGGCAGTTTCGACGCACAGAAACGGTTCTTCGAGATCTCCGGCTCTCCGGTGACCCGGACCGACGTGTACGAGGAGATCGACATGAACGCCACCCAGCAGACGCTCACCAACACGGTCGATCAACTGCAGTCCTCGGACGCAGTCGGGATGGTGTTCGACGTGGCATTCCTCCCAGAGACGACCGAAGCGCTGCTGTCGGCCGGGCAAGAACTGTTTACCGGCGGCGATCCCGAGTCGCTGTTGCAGGACGTCCAGAAGACGAACCAGGATGCCCTCTCGAACCTCTGAGATAGCATGAGTACCCAAAAACAGGGGAGCAATCTGCGGGCAGTCGCCTCGTCAGCGGTCGCTATAACCAAGAGCGTTTTCGAGGAACGGCCACACTGGCTCTTCCTCCTGCCCGCGCTCCTAATTTACCTCCCGTTCCTGGTCATTCCGGCACTGGGCATCTTCGGGCTGAGTGTCTTCCAGTGGTCGGGACTCGGCGATATGTCGTTCAACGGGATCGAAAACTTCGTTAGGGCTTTCACCAGCGACATCGTGTACACCTCGCTGTGGCACAACATCGAAATCGCGTTCTGGAGCCTCGTGCTGCAGGCGGGTGTCGGGCTGGTGCTGGCGCTCGTGATCTACCGCTTTTCGGACCGCTGGCGGCAGTTCTTCCAAGTCACGTACCTACTTCCGATGACGCTGATGTCGGTCGCTGTCTCGATGGTCTGGGGGTACATGTACAACCCCTCCTACGGCGTGCTGAACACCGTCATCAAGGCGCTCGGTTCCGACTGGAGTCCGCTGTGGATCGGCAGCGAGAGCCAAGCGCTGTACGCGATCATCATTGTCGCAACGTGGCAGTGGACCGGCTTCCGGGTCATACTCTGGCTCGCTGGCCTCGACAGCATTGACGAGAGCCTGCTGGAGGCGGCGCGAATCGACGGTGCCGGCCCGATCCAGCGGTTCCGGTATATCACGCTCCCGTTACTGAAGCCGGTCGCAATCTTCATTTCGATCTACACGATCATCGGTTCGTTCAACTCCTTCGTGTATGTCTGGGTCATGACCCGAGGGGGTCCCGGTCACGCCAGCGAGGTGATGGTCACGTGGATCTACAAGAACGCGTTCCTCCAGTCGAACTTCGGACGCGCGGCGGCGATCAGCGTCCTGCTATTCGTGATCGTGCTCTTGCTGTCGCTACTCAACATGCGCCTCGGTGACCGCGAGGCGGGAGGTGCGAACCCATGAGTACCGAATCGGACTACGGGATCCCGGTCAGAGAAATCGGGTCCGAACTGGTCGAGAAGCTCTCGGGCCTGATGGCGTTCGTCGTGACAGGGATCTTTCTCGTCCCGATCGGATTGTTACTCGTGACCAGCGTCAAGTCCCGAACCGAGATCTTCACCAACCCGCTGGCGCTGCCCGCGGAATTCCAGTTCGAAAACTACGCCAACGCTTGGACAACTGGCGGGTTCGGACAGTACTTCCTGAACAGCGTCATCGTCGTCGGGATCAGCCTTGTGTTTATCCTGTTGCTGTCGAGTCTAGCAGCCTACGCGCTGGTCCAGTTCGATTTCCCAGCCGACAACTTCATGCTCGTCTTCTTCCTCGCGGGGTTCATGATCCCTCCACAGGTGCTACTGGTGCCGCTGTACACCATCATGAACGCGCTGAACCTGCTGAACACCTACTACAGCTTGATCTTCGCGTACATCGCGTTCGGGTTGCCGTTCTCGGTATTCCTGCTACGCCAGTTCTTCGTCACGATCCCGGACACGTATGCCGAAGCCGCGCGGATGGACGGCTGTAATGAACTCCAAGTTTTCTTTCGGGTCTACCTGCCCCTGTCGATGCCGGCGCTGGCGGCGGTTGCGATCTACCAGTTCGTCTTCCTCTGGAACGAGTTCCTCTACGCGATCATCTTCATCACCGACGACACCCTTCGGACGCTCCCGGCCGGCCTGATGGCGTTTCAGGGCCAGTACTCCGGTGACTGGGCGCAACTCGCCGCGGGGATCGTCATTGCAGTCACCCCGACCGTCATCTTCTTCCTGCTCTTCCAGCGGCAGTTCATGCGGGGCATCTCGATGGGGACGACGAAAGGATAGTACCGTCGTCGACCCCTTCGATCGAACCGGCCGCGACTGCCAGCGGTTTTCCGTTCGCGTCACCTGTTGTTCGGACGTGAAAAACCGGAATGACTATTGGTATCGCACCACATTTTCGAACCGTGACATCGACAGCTCCGAGCTACCTCGACGGCTACGAACAGCGATATGACGACAACCCCCGACAGGCTGCCCGCGAGTGGTTCGACGACGCCGACTATGGACTCTTTCTCCACTACGGGCTCTACTCGCTCCTTGGTAACCACGAGTGGGTGCAGTATCACAAACGCATCGAGCCAGCCGACTACGCACAACTGCAGCACCACTTCACCGCCGAGGGGTTTGACGCCGAGACGATCGTCGAGTTCGCACAGGATTGCGGAATGAACTACGTGACGTTCACCGCACGCCACCACGAGGGCTTTTGCCTGTTCGACAGCGAGTACACGACGTACAAATCCACGGAAGCGCCGGCCAGTCGGGATCTCGTCGCCGAACTCACCGAGGCCTGTCAGGACGCCGGACTGGGCCTTTTTCTGTACTACTCGCATGGCTACGACTGGCACCACCCCCACGCACCCAACCGTGAGGAGTGGGGTGACCCGGTGCGGCCGGCTTACGAGGAGCAACCCGGCTGTTACGCCGACTCGGGTCACGATCTTGACATCTATCTCGACTATCTCGAATCGCAGGTCGAGGAACTGCTCACGGAGTACGGCCCTATTGCGGGCATCTGGCTCGATCCGTCCTATCTCCCCCAGAAAGACCCTGAACGGTTCGCTGAGGCCTTCCGACTCGAATCGCTGTACGAGACGATATGGGACTGTCAGCCCCAGACGCTGATCAGCTACAAAGAGGGCGTCACGGGAACCGAGGACTTCGTAACGCCGGAACACGAGACTGGCGAGGCCGACGTGCTGGGGGAGGTCTGCACAACGATGATCCCTGGTGAGGCCCATCGGGAGGAAATGGCCGGCCAGTGGGGCTACGGCGGCGAGGGTGGTGAGACTCAGCAACAGGTCTCGACCTCGTGGGGCTATGCGAAGGCGGCCGAGGGGATGCACCGCGACGCCGAGGAAGTCTGGCGCAAACTCGAAACGACGCGCTCCGAGGGGTACAACCTCCTGTTGAATGTTGGCCCACTTCCCGACGGAAGCCTCGACCCCGAGGACGTCCAGACGCTCCGGTCGATCGGCGAGCGAATTGAGCGTGAGGGGTATCCCGGTCGAGACAGCGCAGCGTAGCTGCTGGGGTCCTCGACCGCCTGCACCGGTGGATTCTTGATCGAGCACCCTGATCATCTACTCGTTATGGTCGGCCATGCAAGCTACGACTACAGCGGTGAATCGGCGATCGTCACCGGCTCGACGAAAGGAATTGGTCGCGGCATCGCCGAGGGACTGGCCGACGCGGGCGCGAATATCGTCGTCAACTCTCGAACCGAAGCGGACGTGACAGCAGTCGCCGAAGACCTCGACGACCGCAGTGAAGGTGACGTGATTGGTGTCACGGCAGACATGGGCAACCCCGACGACATCGAGGCCCTCGTCAAGACGGCCATCGACGCCTTCAGCGAGATCGATCTGCTGGTTAACAACGCAGCGGTCTGGCCCCGTGAAGCGTCGCTCGTCAACGCTTCGCTCGAAGACTGGGACTTCGCGATGGATGTGAACGTCCGCGCGCAGTACTACGCCTCGAAGCTCGTCGCGGCCCACATGATCGAGGAAGACATCGCTGGATCGATCGTCAACCACACAAGCCAGACCGGCGACCGTCGGGCGGGTCGGCGCGGCCTGTACGGCATCTCGAAGACCTCGATCAACGGGCTGACGTGGCGAATGGCCCACGAACTCGCCGAGCACGGCATCCGCATGAACGCTATCTCGACGGACCTCACCGAGACCTATCAGGTGCACTACGAGGCAGAGATGGCAGCCGAAGACGACCCCGAGCGAACGCCCGACGACATCCTTCGTGAGTGGGGCGAAGCCCGCCCCATCGGTCGCATGGGTCAACCCGAGGATCTGGCGAACGCGGTAATGTACCTCGCCAGCGACAAAGCGTCCTACGTCGTCGGGGCGATCCTCCGAGTGAGCGGCGGCGGCAATCTGGAATAAGCCGATGCGATTCATCGACACGCACACGCACGCATGGGGCGCGAACACGAATGAACTGCCATGGCAGGCCGAAATTCTGCCGCCGGCGTGGGAGGGGCCCTACACCGCTCGCGATCTGATCACCGACATGGACGCCGCCAACGTCGACGAGAGCGTCATCGTGACGACACCGCTATACGGACGCGGGATGCGGGCCAACGAGTACACGATGCGGGCCATCGAGGCATTCCCTGACCGCCTGTGGGGCGTCGGGCTGATGGACTTCTTTCAGGACGATCCTGAGGCGGTGCGGGCTGACCTGCGCCGCGTCGTCGGTCACGAGCGACTACTTGGTGTTCGGATGCACGCCTGTCTGGAGTACGCGGAGTATCCGAGCCAGCTGAATCGGACGGCAAACTGGATTACAGACGACGCGCTCGAGCCGGTCTGGGCGGAAGCCGCAGCGCTCGATACGGCCGTCTTCGTCTTCCCGAAGGCAGAGCAACTGTCAATGGTCGCGGATATCGCCGAATCCCATCCCGACGTGCAACTCGTCGTCGATCACATGGCGTTCCCCGACGAGACGACCGCGCCCGACGAAGCGCCGTGGACTGACTTCGAGGCTGTTGCCGAACACGACAATGTCGCCGTCAAGGTGAGTTCGCTCCCGCGGTCGGCCGACGAAGCGTGGCCCTACGCTGCCCTCCACGGTTACGTCAGCAACCTCGTCGAGTGGTTCGGTCCCGAACGGCTCATGCTCGGCTCTGATTTCCCGTGGATGGACGACTGGGCGAGCTACGAAGACTGTCTCTCGTGGTTCGAAGAAGCTTCGTTCCTCTCGGCACGTGACTACTCGTACCTCTCCCACCGGACGTTCGAGCGGATCCACGAGACGTAGTCCAGCGCGCTCGCCTCCGACTGACACAACCTTCATTATCGCCTCACACATTACCGTAAGTATGTCCTCGGATACGGAGCGAGCAGTGTATATCCAACGTATCGACCCCGAACACAAGGATGAGTACCTCGAAGCTCACGAAGACGTGCCCGAGGGCGTCTCCGACGCGATGCGCCGCGGCGGCGTCACGGCGTTCGAACTGTACGTCCGCGACGATCTGGCGGTCTGTATCCTTGAAGTCGAAGACCTCGACGCCTACCTCGACGAGGTCGACGGCGACGAGGCGGTCGAAGAGTGGGAACGATTTACTGCCCAGTTCAAGCGCGAGGGTGTCGACGTCGACGACGCGGACGAACCAATCCCCTTCATGGACCGAATCTGGACACTCTCTGGAGATGAGAACAGATAGCAAGGAACAAGATTTATCATCGACTACTGTGAGACTCAAATTATGGGCGACCTTGTAATTCAGAACCTGACCAAACGGTTCAATAATGACTCCGAAACGGAAATCGTCGCCGTCGACGATGTCTCGATCGAAATTGAGGACGGCGAGTTTCTGGTCCTCGTTGGCCCTTCGGGCTGCGGGAAGTCGACCACACTTCGGTGTACCGCCGGCCTCGAATCCGTGACCGAGGGGACGATTACCCTCAGCGGCAGGGACATCACCCACCAGCGATCGCGCGACCGCGACATCGCGATGGTGTTCCAGAACTACGCGCTGTACCCCCACATGTCCTCCCGGAAAAACATGGGATTCGGTCTCAAGATGGGGACGGACATGGAGAGCGACGAGATCGAGGAGCGCATCGAACAGACGGCGTCGATGATGGGCATCGAGGAACTGTTAGAGAAGAAGCCGGGCGAACTCTCGGGCGGCCAGCAACAGCGGGTCGCGTTGGGACGGGCGATCGTCCGCGATCCCGAATTGTTCCTAATGGACGAGCCGCTATCGAACCTCGACGCGAAACTGCGAACGACGATGCGGACCGAACTCCAGAACCTTCAGTCGGACCTCGGCGTGACGACCATCTACGTCACGCACGACCAGACGGAGGCGATGACGATGGGCGACCGCATCGCCGTCCTCGACGGCGGCAAACTCCAGCAGATTGGGACACCGCTGGAGTGCTATCACCTTCCAGCCAACCGCTTCGTCGCGGGCTTCATCGGCTCACCGTCGATGAATTTCTTCGAGGTGAAACAGGATCGAGACGCCGGAGCGCTGGTCCACGACGAGTTTGAGTACCATCTCAAACCGGCGACTGCAGACACCATCGCGAACAGTACAGACGACCTGACACTCGGCATCCGACCAGAGGACATCCGCATCGCCGGTACTAACGACGAGAACGCACTGACAGTGACTGTCGACGTTGTTGAACCGCTCGGCGACGAGTCGTTCGTCTACTTCACGGTCGGGGACCAGACCTGCACCGCAAGCGTCGACGGCGAGGAGTACATCAAGGAAGACAGCCAGATCGACGTAGTGTTCCCGCAGGATCGAATCCACGTCTTTGACGGACACACAGGCGAAGCGATCAAGAACCGCCAACCGCCGGAGGCCGCGGAAGCCGAAGCCGACGAGTTCCAGAATACCTCGTCGTTCGCAGCGGGTCAGAGCGACGACTGACGATATGAGAGTCGAAACCCTGAGCGTGTCCGAGCTCGATATCACTGACGCCTGTGGTAAGACGCCATTCCCGGCGATAGGGGTCGTCGAGCAGATGCGGGACACCGATCCGATCCCGCCAGACGAGATCGGACGACCCTCACTGCGAGTACGATCCGCGGCGTTCGCCCCCCGCCCGTTGTCAAGACCAATTGGGCGGGCCTCATCACGGCCCTCTCGACGATCGGTCCCGACTGTCGGCGTGATGCGCATTCCGGACAGATGCACTTGGACCGCTTCTATGCCTCCGCGGCACTGGTCGAAGTGGCACGCAAGCGGAAGACCTCCGCGTCGTCGAAGAACTAACGCCACTGATCTTCATGACGGCGCGTTCGCTGCTCCATCGATGCTCGAATAGGTTGCCGACAAAGTCGGCGAAGCGTTCGGATTGCTCTCGAAGCCGACAGCGGCCGTTCATCATCACTCGCGCCGGACAGTGAAGCGCTTCGAAAATGTTCGACGACGGGAGGGACTGTCCTGCGACCGTATTATCGCGGATTTTCTACGTCTGCCAGCCGGACCACAGACGCGTGTTCGTGGGGCGGTTTGTCCGGTAGTTCGAGCAAGAGTCGATCAGCCTCGTGACCGACAGTGAGTGATTCACCGCCGTCGCCGGTCAGCAACTCCGCGTCGGGCGCGGCGTCGAGATCGACGTAGGCTGGAACCGACAGCGTGAGTTTGTCACCTGGCCAGTTGAGTGCAGTGACGTAGAGGTCGCCATCACGGTGGGTGTAGCGGACCTCCACCTCACTGTCGTCGTCTTCAGCGATGGCCCACGGTCGGGAGGCGAAGATGGCGTCGCCGTTCACGTCCAGCCACGCACCAAGCGCTTCGAGGCGTTCGCGCTGGATGTCCGGAATCGTCCCGTCGGCTCTCGGCCCGACGTTGAGGAGAAGGTTGCCGTTCTTCGAGACGATGTCGACGAACGAGTGGATGAGTTCTTTGGCCGAGAGATGGTCCTCCACGTCCTCAACCGCGTTGTAGCCGAAGGAGTGACCGATTCCGCGGTTGCCTTCCCATGGCTCGTCGCGAATCTCGTCGAACGTCACATACTCGGGCGTGATGAAATCGCCGTGCGTGTCCTCTATCTCACGGTTCTCGATATCGATGGTAGGGCCGATGGCATCGGTCGAAGCACGGTCGTTGACGGCGACATCCTGTCCGCGTTCTTCGGCGCGGTTGTAGTAGTCCGCGATCAGTTCCTGTGCGTGAGCGTGTTCGCCGTCGGCCTTGGGGACGTCGAACNCATCCTGTCCGCGTTCTTCGGCGCGGTTGTAGTAGTCCGCGATCAGTTCCTGTGCGTGAGCGTGTTCGCCGTCGGCCTTGGGGACGTCGAACCACAGGAGGTCTGGGTCGTACTTGCGGATCAGTTCGCGGTGCTTGGCGTTCATGAAGTCCACGTACTCCGAACCCGGGCCGCCGCGCTCTTCGACTGGGCCGCCCTTCTCGTAGTCGGGATGGCCGAACTGCCCGTCGAAACCGGGCTGATAGTAGTTGTAGTTGGCGTGGTAGGATGCGGCAAAGCGCAGGCCGTACTCGCGGACGGCATCGGCAAGGTCACCGACGAGGTCGCGTTTCGGGCCCATTCCGGCGGCGTTGTACTTCGTATAGTGGCTGTCCCACAAGGGGAACCCGTCGTGATGTTCGCCAGTCAGGACGACGTAGCCCGCGCCCACGTCGTCGAAGAGCGACGCCCACTTGTCGGGATCCCAGTTCTCGGCGGTAAAGTCGTCAATGAAGTCGGCGTACTCGACGTCGGTGCCGTAGGTCTCCTCGTGGTAGTCCTTGGTCGGTGAGTTCTCCTCGTACATGTAGTAGGGGTACCACTCGGCGTACGGTGAGGCGCTCTCACCGCCGATTTCGGCATCTGGAGGGGCCCACGCCGGGACGGAGTAGACGCCCCAGTGGATGAAGATACCTAGCTTTGCGTCACGGAACCAGTTCGGTAGCGCATGCGAGTCTAACGACTCCCATGTCGGCTTGTATTCCGACATGTGTGGATAGTCATCACCGCACACAAAGTAGCTTGCGTTCTGACAGTCTGCAACCGTCCTAACGGGATTTGCTTCGCTGTGCAGCAGCATCCTGACAAAGTCAAGGGTAAAGTCATCGCCCCTCGAAGCCGTTCGTATGTTCGGCATTCACGTGACGAAGTGGGCAGTGTTCCCCGACGACGACCCGACAGCGTTCCCAGCGCGCGTCGCCAGCGCAGGGGCCGACAGTATCGGCTTCCTCCACTGGCGCGAGACCGACGCCGACGCGCTCGCCGCGGCCTGTAACGAGCAGGACGTCAAGTGGGTCAGCACCGCTGCAGGTGAGGCAGCAGGGAACACAGGTCACGAGGGACCGGCGATGACCGATCCAGACTGCCACAATGCGGCCATCGACACGATCATCGAGACGTGTGAGTGCGTCGGCGAGTACGTCGATAACGTCGTCGTCACGGTCGGGCCGGACCAACAGTGCGTCGACGAGGCGATCCAGCAGCGCGCCATCGTCGACGTGTTGCGCACGGCCGCGCCAGCCGCCGCTGCCGCCGACGTGACGCTGGTCGTCGAACCGCTGAACGTCCGCGTCGACCATCCGGGATACTTCCTCACGACGACTGACCGCGGGATCGAGATCGTCGATGCCGTCGACCACGAGCACGTCCAACTCCTCTACGACGTGTACCACCAGCAGATCACAGAAGGCGATATCCTCGCTCGCATCCGCGAGTACCACGATCGAATCGGAATGTACCACGTCGCCGGTGTCCCGGGACGCTCCGAACTCGGGCCGGATGAACTCGACTGGACGACGATCTTCAGAACCATTACCGAGATCGGCTACGAGGGCACCGTCGGGCTGGAGTACGTCCCGCAGGGAGATCCCGACGAAACTGTCGCCGACGCTGTCGCAATCCATGATCGCGTGGCCTGAAACGGGCACCGCTCCGGCCGTTTTATGGCCCCTCCCGTCGAACTCTATGTGTGAGCCAGACAATGGAGTACACGACACTCGGAGCGACCGGACTGGAGGTCTCGCGCCTCTGTCTGGGGACGATGAACTTCGGCAGCGGTTGGCGGCCGACCTATCAGGACGACTGGACAGTTGACGAGGAAGACAGTCAGCCGGTAATCGAGCGGGCGATCGAACACGGAATCAACTTCATCGACACGGCAAATATCTACTCGACGGGCGACAGCGAGCGGATTGTCGGCAACGCCATCGAGGAGTACGAGCGCGACGAACTCGTCGTCGCGACGAAGGTGTACGGCCAGATGCACACGGGTCCGAACGGACAGGGACTCTCGCGAAAGCACATCCTCGATCAGGCCCACGCGAGCCTCGACCGACTTGGGACCGACTACATAGACCTCTACCAGATACACCGCTGGGACGACCAGACGCCCATCGAGGAAACGCTGTCGGCGCTGGATCATCTTGTCGATGAGGGACTGGTCCGGTACGTCGGCGCGAGTTCGATGGCCGGCTGGCAGTTCATGAAGGCGCTGCAGACCAGCGACGTCGAGCACTACGAGCGGTTCGTCAGTATGCAACCAGAGTACAGCCTCGTCCGCCGCCACGAGGAAGAGAACGTCGTGCCGGTCTGTGCGGATCAGGGAATCGGTGTTGTCCCGTGGTCGCCGCTGTACCGTGGCTTCCTCACCGGGAAGTATGAACGAGACGACGAGCCACCGGAAGGGTCGCGAATGGCTGAAGAGGGTGTCACGCCCGCCGAGGAGTTCGACGACGACCAGTGGGCGGTGCTGGACGCAGTCCGAGAGATCGCCGACGAGCAGGACGTCTCGCCGGTTCAGGTGAGCATCGCGTGGCTGTTGCACAAAGACGTGGTCACCGCGCCCATTGTCGGCCCGAAATCGGTCGACCAGCTTGACGAGACTGTGGGTGCGCTGGATATCGACCTCTCAGATGAGGATATCGAACGGCTGGAAGCTCCGATCGACCCCGTGTGGTCGGACGATCTGCTGTAGGTGATTTCGTCGCGCGGATCGAACTACTGTGCGCGCGGATTATCGACGCCGATGAGGCGAAGGGTGTAGGCGTGGTCGTGGTCCGGTTCTGCCGGGAGCGACACCGTCAGCACGTCGCCATTGAGGGCAGTCTGACACTGTTGTGGGCCGCCGCCGGTCAGCAACTCCGCACCGGGCACGGTGTCGAGGTCGACGTGAGCTGGGACCGACAGTTCTAGGTCGTCGCCAGGCCAATCGAACGCGGTGGCGTAGAGGTCGCCGTCGCGGTGGGTGTAGCGTACATCGATACTACTGGCGTCGTCCTCGGCGACGGCCCATGGTCGGGAGGCGAAAATGGCGTCGCCGTTTACGTCCAGCCACGACCCCAGTCCGGCCAGCGGCGTCCGCTGGAGGTCCGGAATGGTCCCGTCAGCGCGCGGGCCAACGTTGATGAGGAGATTACCGTTCTTCGAGACGATGTCGACGAACGAGTGGATGAGTTCTTCGGCCGAGAGATGGTCCTCCGCGTCCTCAACCGCGTTGTAGCCGAAGGAGTGGCCGATGCCACGACAGCACTCCCACTTGCGGTCCTGGATCTCATCGAAGGAGGTGTACTCCGGTGTGACGAAGTCGCCGTGGTACTCGTCGTTGTCGCGGCGGTTCCCCTCGATGTCGATGGTGGGGCCGATGGCATCGGTCGAAGCACGGTCGTTGACGACGACATCCTGTCCGCGTTCTTCGGCGCGGTTGTAGTAGTCCGCGATCAGTTCCTGTGCGTGAGCGTGTTCGCCGTCGGCCTTGGGGACGTCGAACNCATCCTGTCCGCGTTCTTCGGCGCGGTTGTAGTAGTCCGCGATCAGTTCCTGTGCGTGAGCGTGTTCGCCGTCGGCCTTGGGGACGTCGAACCACAGCAGGTCGGGATCGTACTTGCGGATCAGTTCACGGTGCTTGGCGTTCATGAAGTCCACGTACTCCGAACCCGGGCCGCCGCGCTCCTCGGCCGGACCGCCCTTCTCGTAGTCGGGATGGCCGAACTGCCCATCGAAGCCAGGCTGGTAGTAGTTGTAGTTGGCGTGGTAGGATGCGGCAAAGCGCAGGCCATACTCGCGGACCGCATCGGCAAGGTCACCGACGAGGTCGCGTTCCGGACCCATCTCAGCGGCGTTGTACTTCGTATAGTGGCTGTCCCACAGGGGGAACCCGTCGTGATGTTCGCCAGTCAGGACGACGTAGCCTGCGCCTACGTCGTCGAAAAACGACGCCCACTCGTCGGGGTCCCAGTTCTTGGCGTCCCAGTCGTCGAGGAAATCGATGTACTCGAACGCCTCACCGTAGGTCTCTTCATGATACTCTTTGGTGGGAGATCCCTCCTCGTGCATGTAGTAGGGATACCACTCGGCGTACGGTGAGGCGTTCTCACCGCCGATCTCGGCATCGGTGGGTGCCCACGCTGGGGCCGAATAGATGCCCCAGTGGATGAAGATACCCAGTTTCTCGTCGTGATACCACTCCGGAACGGCATGCTGGTCTAATGACTGCCAAGTTGGCTCGTACTCGGCCATGTCAATAGTGTCCAACCCCCATTACTAATAGTTTGAGATCCAGATCCCCCGAGACACCTTCGAGAGTCATATGCATAACGATCATCAGTCGACTCGATGCTCGGGATCCCGATTCTCGACGGTCGCCACGAGGTCGTCGGCAACGGTCCGAGTACTATTGTACATGGCCTCGTGAGTCGACACCGTGGTTGACAGCATGGCACTGTCAAGTTAAGCCAGTTTGAGAAGTGAGCAGTTTGGTGGTTTTGGTGTCTATGCTCAACCAAAAACTGCCTACTGAGGCGCTTGAGACGACGAAGTACGAGTCAGCTCAGAAAATCGTCGCCCCCGCCACATCTTCGTCGGCGGCCTCGCGCCAGGAGTAGGTCGGTTCCCAGTCGAGCATCTCCTGTGCTTTGGCCGTCGAGAGTGCCGCCTGCTCGCCCCCGATGTCACACTGTTCGGGCAGTTTGCCGAACCAGTTCTCGACCACGTCGCGTGTCGGCATGTCGGCGTAGTTGTTGGCAGCCGCGATGTTGAGCGGTTCGTGGCCATCAATGTCGGCGTCGATGGCCGCGACGACGCTATCGACGATGTCGCGGATGTCGACGTAGCACCAGATGTTGCCGTCGCCTTCCTCGCTCGGGTCGCGGTCCCGGCAGAGGTACTCGCCGGGATACTGAATCCAGGATGGTCGAATCGAGACGATACCGATCCCGTCCCGTCGCGCGACCATCTCGGCGACCTCTTCTGCCGCGACCTTGGCAGTACCGTAGGGGTCTTCTGGTCGCATCGGGTGGGTTTCGTCGATCGGTAGATAGTCCGGGAGCGGCGTCTCGTCGGCGAATGCGAAGCCGTACGCGCTCTCGGAAGACGCCGCCACGACGTCCGCGCCGACGCGACCAGCGGCGTCGAGTACGTTATACGCGCCCATGAGGTTGTTCTCGAAGACGTGCCCGCCGGCGTGGCCGAGCGGGTCGGGGATTGCCCCCCAGTGAACCACGTCGTCAGGGTCAAACTCGTGGAATAAGTCGAACACGTCGCCCTTCTCGGTCAGATCGACCTGTCGGGCATCAATTGCAGGGTGGTCCACGTCAGCAGTTGTTTGATCCATACACATGATGTCGTGGCCGTCAGTTGCGAGTCGGTCGACGATCCAGCGACCGGATCGTCCGAAGCCACCAGTGACTATAATCCGAGACATACCCCCGCTGTCGTTCCTCCGCCCTAATAAAGGCGTGACCCGGATCCGGTCGCCGTCCTACCATCAAGCCGACAGATACCGTGGAATTGGACGAAGAGGCCTACATGGACTTTACAAAGCAAAATCGGCAATGGGAGTCCTCTGCCCCTCGATCTGACTAACCCATTTGGGACGAGGGTATCCCAATTACGAATGTCAATAAATTGAAATAACACTCGAGAAGGTGCGCAATCAGCAGGTTAAGAATACTCCGTGCAAGTTTCTCTACCGTAGATACAGACGAAAGAAGCGGCCATGATAGTATAAGATATAGGACAAGTTTTAGAACTCACAATCTCTTTTCGTTTGAGCTCTTCTAAGAACGCTACAACTATACTGATTCTCTCTTCTATTGTTCTCCCGGAGGCAAAAAGTGCCACGAGCTAGGGATTAACGATTCAGTTCATTCGATGATTGTAACGAGTGACGCTGTTGACGGGAATATATAGTTGTGATATATTGATTGTACATAATACTCTGATGATTTAAAAGGCACGCATCAAATTATCCTCCGAGGTTGTGGGGCAACTCATCGCCATATCTTTGTATAGCACTATATGATTTATTATTTCGCACTGAGGCAATCAATTGCTGAATTCAGCGGGTAAAAGCTCTTTCTGTAGCAAATCGTAACGCGGAAGTTTCACTTACGTGTAGCCCAGTACACGAACGTAGAACTAAGGGGGTCGACGCTGTACCCTCATCCTATCCGATGTCATCCACGAAATCCAGGGGTTACAACCCGCAAAACGCCACTCGAGAATCACAGAGGAACACGTGACTGCCGAAGACTCGGACATCTCGCAGGCTGCTGACCGCTACCTCCGATCCAGCGGTGACTCCGACCAGTACCGCCAAACCGCCGAAACCGTCCTCGACCAGTTCACCGACTGGCTTCAGCGTCGCGACCTCGAGACNTCCAGCGGTGACTCCGACCAGTACCGCCAAACCGCCGAAACCGTCCTCGACCAGTTCACCGACTGGCTTCAGCGTCGCGACCTCGAGACCTTCAACTCCTTCGAGAACGATGGCGAGCAGATTCTTCGCCGGTATGCCGACCGACTCAACCAGCGCGTTGAGGCGGACGGAATCGCGGCATCGACGGCACAGATGTACTATAACGTCGTCAGNCTTCGCCGGTATGCCGACCGACTCAACCAGCGCGTTGAGGCGGACGGAATCGCGGCATCGACGGCACAGATGTACTATAACGTCGTCAGCGGCTTTCTCGGCTACTGTGTTCGCGACGGCGTCCTCTCGCAGAATCCGGCGCTCACAGATCGCGCTCGTGAGCCCTTGCCCCGCGACGACGAAGACCGGACCCAGCAGTTCTGGACGCCCGACGTTCGCCAGAAACTCGTCGAGTATACGAACGACCGCGCGTACGAAGCAATCGAAGCGGACGGTCTCGGCGCTACACAGGCCGTCCAAGACCGCGCGTTCATCCACGTCCTCGCGTACACGGGCGTCCGAGGAGCGGAGGTCTTCCGCGTGAGCGGCGACGACCGCTCGGGCCGACAGGGACTCACGTGGGAACGCGTCGATACGGACTCGTGGACGTTCCGCGTCTGGGGCAAATCCCAGTCGTGGGAGGACGTGTCCGTGCTCGAACAGGCTCGCGAGGCGATGCGGCAGTGGAAGCGCGTGCAGAACCCACCGACCGACGAGTGGCCGGTGTTCCCGACCGGACACGCGCCGTCGAAGTACGCGGCGATCCGTGACGCTCGCGACGACGCGGACGCACTCCTCGGTGACGCCGATGTCGACGAAGTTCTCCACGAGTTCGAGATTGCTCCACCGGCGATTACGACTCATGGCGCTCGTCGGGTTCTCGCACGAATTGCTGAGGATGCCGGTGTGGACGTCAACGGTGAAGCACCGAAGCTACACGACGCCCGTCGTGGCCTCGGGGATGCCTTGTTCCGGAAAGACCGGGGGCTGGCGTCCGACATCCTTCGGCACTCTAGCCTCTCCGTGACGAAGGAGGCGTACTCACACATCGACGCTTCAGAGCGCGGTGAGACCGCTAGTCGATCCTCGACGAGTAGTCTTAACTACTCTTTCCTAGGTGAGGGCGATGAACAGGCGGCCGCAGGGTCAGCGAGCAGGCGTTTCTCTGTGTTGGCGGTCAGTCTCCAAAGGCACTCTTAGCAAACATTAATCTACTGATAGTTACAGAGGCACCGTCAGCTGGCGATCCCGTACCGGGTGAGTTCTGTCCGAATTTCTCGACGTTTCATCAGTAAAAATCCGACAACGACGAGAAAGAACCCTACGACCATGGGGAGCGTAATTGGCTCACCAAATAGCAGCCACCCAGCTGTCGCGGCCACGACAGGGGCTAGGTACATCATGAGTGTTACCTCGAACGAGGAGCGACGCTGGAGTAGCGAAAAGTAGAGCAGATATGCGGCGACCGTCGAGAGGACACCGAGATACACTACTGCTGCGCCCGCAGACAGTGGCACTTCGACTTCGCCACTCCATGCTTCGCCGAGGAGCAGGCTCAGACCATGCAAGAGGACAGCACCGAGGGCCGCTGACCACGCCGTTTGCGCGATACTAGAGAGCGAGAAGTCGGCGTATCGAATCAGTACACTTGACAGCGCGACGCTACTCGCTCCTCCCAGCAGGATTGCCTTACCCAATAAACCCCCGGTCAACGTAACCGTTCCCGAAGGAATCAGCATAATTACGACGCCGACGAATCCGATGCCCAAGCCCGCAATCGAGAGGGGGCGAAGGCGCTCGGTGGGAAGCAGCACCCATGCGAACCCGGCTGTCAACACCGGTACGAGGCTACTCATGACGCCCGAGAAGATGCTCGTGGTCAAGTCCTGGCCGATATACCAGATTCCGTTACCGATTACTGTCCACAGCACGCTACCAGCGACGATTGCCAGCACGTCACCTCGCGAGCGTGGCCACCAGTCCACACCTTGAAGGACGATATACCCAATCATGACGAGACTGGCCACGTCGAACCGCAGTGCCATCAGCAGCAGCGGAGGGAACGTCGAGAGCCCGATTTCCGTGGCCGGAAAGATGGTCCCCCACAACAAGGCGAGAAGCCCCAAATCCCGAATGTCTCTGTACGTCGCCATCTGTCCTTACGGTGATTTTGCAATCAGATTAACCCACCGAGTTGTGGTGACAGATCCATCGTCACCTTGTTTTGGAGGCCGTCATCGTCGATCTGCTGGCGTACTCGTTGTTTGATAGGTATCTATCGTGGTTGTCGGATACGGTGTTAGAATAACGAATCCATCAATTCGATTTGAAGATAATATTCAAGTCATAAAATGCTGCTTGAGGATAGTCGACTACCCAGCACCCACTATCCCCGGTGTACTGAACGATAGGTGCATCCTCTGTACTGAACGATAGTTGCTTCATCTCTACTTACCACAGAGCGATAGCTTCCGACTGAGGCGGGGGGAAGCCTTCCCTTTATGTTGAGAAAAGGCCATATATAGTCACAGAGGAGGAAAGAAGACGTTGTGTGACACTCACACATTTGCCATCCAATGACTGAAGAACACGATGCAGATTTGACTGAGGCGTCGTTTTCGACCAAAGCAGTCCATGGCGACCGGTCTAAGTCAAAACAAAATGCGGAGTTCGGTGATCTTATCCCGCCAATTCATCACTCATCGACGTTCGTCCGCGACGAAATCGAATCACCGAGGAATGAGTTCGTCTACTCACGCAACCGTAATCCGACACGCGATGAGCTAGCTCAGCGGATTGCAACGCTTGAGCAGGCTGAAAACGGACTGGCACTCTCGTCCGGGATGGCCGCGATCGCAACTGTTGGCTGGGCGTTGCTACGCCCGGGCGACCACGTTGTAACTCTTAATTCACTCTATGGAGGGACACGAAACCTGTTCGGAGATCTTCTCACCGAATTCGATATCGACATCGATTATCTTGATCCAGCGTCTCCCGATGATCTTGTCAGTGCAGTTCGTGACGAAACTGCGCTGATTTGGGTAGAAAGTCCGACGAACCCTCTGATGAAGCTCTGTGATATTGAAACGATAGCAGAGGCAACAGCAGAGTCAGACGCTGTGCTCGCAGTGGACAATACGTTCATGAGCCCCTACTTCCAACAGCCGTTGTCGCTCGGGGCTGATGTAGTCGTTCACAGTACGACAAAGTACGTAAATGGGCATAGTGACGTCGTCGGCGGTGCAATCGTCACTGACGATGCCGATCTCCACGACCGATTCCATCATGTTCAAAAATACGGAACGGGTGCGATTCAATCTCCGCACGATTCGTATTTGGTCACGCGCGGGATGAAAACGCTCCCTCAGCGGATGGAGACTCACGAGCGGAATGCGCAGGCTTTGGCTGAATTTCTTGAACAGCACGAATCTGTGTCGTCGGTCCATTATCCGGGCCTTCCCTCCCACCCCCAGCATGAGTTAGCGACGTCCCAAATGTCGGGCCATGGTGGAATGCTCTCTTTCGAACTTGATGGCGATCGGGATGCTGTGAAGCATGTTCTGGAAGGGCTCAATCATTTCGCACTCACTGCCAGTCTTGGCGGTGTCGAATCGCTCATCGCACACGCAGAAACGATGACTCATGCCGAAGTCAGCGAACAGGTTCGTAGTGAGATGGGGATTTCTGACACTCTCATCCGTATTTCGACTGGAATCGAAGATGCAGAAGATCTTATCGCTGATCTACGGACGCAACTAGATTCGATATAGATTACATCCGTGGTCTGAGCTGAGTGGAGCAAATATGGGGGTAGTATCAAGGAACCGTCCACGTTCGCCTGAATCTTCCCGGCTCTACTTGATTCAACAGATAGAATGTCGATTTGTCGAGGTCCTCGTACAGGCCACCAGAGAGGTACTTGAGGCCGGTATCGCAGGCGACGGTGACGACAGTTTCGTCGGCTCACGGTCCGCGGCAATTTGCTGGGCGGCTTTGACGGACGAGGGAGCAGTTGGAACGCCTCACAGAGTTGACTTCGTCGAGGAAACCACCAACCCTGACCAGAGTGCGACGGTCTACCGGCGCTCGGCGGAGTCCGCCGCATTCGAACAGGCACGCCGAATACTATCAGAAGTTGACCCGGCAACGCTCGAAGAACGTGTCGCAGAGATCCGGGAGGATATTCGCTCGTATCAGGAACAGTTTGAAACGGCGTCCCCCGGGGTGGCAGTTGAGGCAAACGATGACCTGAAGCAAGAAACACTACAGGAGTAGCGAACAATGCGACGGAATCTTGCGTTCGCGAAGGTTGCACTCGTGCTCAGTGAAGTGAACGCTCTACAAGGGCCTCAAAACGAGTATGAGTTGCTGACGTCCGAGCAGTTTGTAGACCGCATTGACGACAAGGCAGCACGGGGCGACGTCGATGTCATCATCAGTGCGAGTGGTGCGGTGACCAGCGTCCGCGGAACCGACGCAGACTCAGGCGACTGACGAATTGGGACCGTCTCAATCTCTTCTGTGCCCTGCTTTGAGACCGTTGTGAGAAAACGGTCCCCCACGACGCTCAGACTGTACTAACAGTCGTATTGCTGCCTGCCCCTGCTCACATCTCGTTAAACACTACCCGTAATCGCTCACGAATCTATATCTGAGTGTCACTCGTGTATTTTTACTTGTAAATTAGCTCAAGTAGAGGTACAATCCACTGAAAGTGGACTTGAAGTTGGCAATAGAGGTGTACCGGGCGGTGAGGTCATATCATGAATTAACTGACATCTCTAACGATGTCGGGACTCGAATCCCTACCGTACGTGGTTTCGGCGCGGGCCGTACTGCCTCAACCCGAAATTCGAGTCGTCGAACCTGGGAACTCCCACGATTCCGGACCCACCCCTCGATGAGGGCCCTCCGATGCGGATGTGCTATTCGCTCGAGTCGATTTCGCCGGCCTCGACCAGCGCCTCGACCGCTTCGCGGACCGCTTCGAGCGAGGTGTACCGTGGTTCGTATCCGAGTCGCTCGCGGGCTTTCTCGATACTCGCGTTCGGGCTGTAGCGGATGTGTTCCTCGGTCGCCTCGACGTCCGTATCGTCGTATTCGGGGCGGTCGGCCCACTCGTTGAACGGCAGGTACGTGAGGTCGGCGTCCTGTCCGAACCACCCGGCGACGGCCTCGGCGTAGCCGCGGAGGGTGAGCGCCCGCGGCGAGACGACGTGGAAGCTCTCGCCGACGGACGCCGACCAATTTTCGAGCGCACGCTGGAAGCCTTGTGCCACGTCGTCGGCGTGGACGTGATGGACGGTTTCAAGCCCGAAGTTGGGGAGCGCGACTTCGTCACCCCGCGCGAGTCGCGAGAACACCTCGGTGTCGAAGTTGCCCGCCGGATTGAGGGGCTCCNGGGACCTACGATGTGTCCGGGGTGGAGGACGGTCGCCGGGAAGTCGTTTCGCCGCGCCTCATCGAGCAGGTATGCCTCGATTTCGGCTTTCTTTCGTCCGTACTCGCCGAGCGGCCGGCGCGTGCGGGGGGCGTCCTCGGTCGTGGGGACGACGTCGCTCGGGCCGTGGACCCAGACCGTCCCACAGTGCAACAGATGTTGGACCTCCCCGCGCAGCGATGAGACGAGCGCTTCGGCGCTCTCCGGTTCGAAGCAGATCAGGTCGATGACGGCGTCCNGACGATCGCCTCGCCGAACTCGCCGCGTTCCTCGGCGGCTTCGCGGTCGAGTTCGACCGACTCGACGTCGGCCCACGCGCCGTCGTCCCAATAGGGGTCCCGCTCTCCCCGACTGACTGCGACGACTTCGTGGCCGGCCCGCACCAGTCGCGGCACCAGGTGGGTACCGACGTGCCCGGTTGCTCCGATGACAGTAATTCGCATGATTAGTGCTATGACCGGTCCTTGCGAAAGAATTCGGTTACAGGCTATGCCACGGACTGATGACGGAAAACGGATACTGTCGTCCGAACCGCTGCTACGAATCGCCGATCGCAATATTCGGGTTTGAAATCAAAAATATCACCCATACGTGCAACAGGGGTTAATGTGAATTCGTTGTATTGACACAATCGATGTCGTTATTTCAGACCAGGCGAGCGTTACTTAAGACGATAGGCGGCACGGCGGCGGCCGCCGGGGTGACCGGTACTGTGAGCGGTCGACAGCGATCGCAAAATCGAGACCGGCGTCGCGGGGTACGCTACGCGGCCTTTAACGTGATCGAACTGGAGACGGAGCAGGTTCAAGAGCGAGGTGACCGGCAGGCCGAAGCGGCGGCTCGAGTCGTTCAAGAGGCTCAACCGGACGTCCTCGTCGTCAACGAACTCACGAATAATCTCCAAGAAGGCGAACACACCGACACGGCGAACATCGACGCGTTCGTCGAGCACTATCTCAGCGTCCCCCAACGGGACGACCTCGACGGCATCGACTACGAACACACGTATCAGCCGACCAGCAACACGGGCGTCCTTCCCGACGAGGACTACGACTTCAACAAAGACGGGAACGCCGGTGCGCTGCCCGGCGACGCGTTCGGGTTCGGCGAGTATCCCGGACACTACGCGTTCGCGGTCGCGAGCACGTACCCGATCGCAGAGTCGGAGATCCGTTCCTTCCAGACGTTCGAGTGGGCCGATATGCCCGATAACCTCATTCCGGTGAAGGGCGAGGAAGGCGTCGTCACAGACCCCGAGGACGACGAAACGGCGCTCTACCTCACCGAGGACGAACTCGACGTCTATCGGCTCTCGTCGAAGACGCACGTCGACGTCCCGTTTCGGGTCAAAGGGGGGACGGTCCACGGTCTGTTCGCGCACCCGACGCCGCCCGGGTTCGACGGCGTGAACAATTTCAACGGGAAGTGGAACCACGACGAGGTTCGGTTCTTCGCGGACTACGTCGCCGGCGAGGAGTACATCTACGACGACGACGGCGAGCACGGGGGGCTCGACGACGACGCCTCGTACGTCCTGATGGGCGATATGAATGCGGGTCCGGGTCGAAATCGGGACGCGCGTCCACTCCAGCCGGCTCAGAAGTTCTTCGTCGACAACGACGACTTCAACACTGACCGTCTCCCCACGAGTCCGGGCGGGTACCAGCACGGTCTTCCCACCGGAACGCGCTTCGGTGGTGACGTTGAGGGCGTCGTCGAACTGATCGACTACGTCCTCCCCTCTCCCGATCTCTCACTTCGGGACTCGTCGGTCGTTTGGCCGAGCGAGGCCACGACGAAGAACGGCCTCTTGGAGGACGTCAACGCCGCCTCGGATCATCGACTCGTCTGGGCCGATATCGCAACGAACCCCGGGAACCGAGGAAAATAGCTCTGTTCAGAGAGGGTCGAGTGAGAATCCTACGGGCGGATTAGCTACAGGCCGGCGTACGGTCCACCTTTCGCTTCAGTCAGCCGGTCCACTTGCTCGTTCGAGAGATCCACGGTCGCTGCCGCGAGATTTTCTTCGAGCTGTTCGATGGTACGTGCTCCGACGATGGGCGCGGAGACGCCGTCACGATGCATCAGCCACGCGAGAGCGGTTTGTGCCGGGGTTGCGCCTACTTCGTCGGCCACGGCGTCGAGTTCATCGTGGACTTGGAAGTTCTCATCCGTGAGGTAGGCGTCCTCGAATTGGCTCGACTCCGCAGCGCGCGACTCACCCGTAAGACCGTCTTCGCGCGAGTATTTGCCCGTCAGGAAACCCTGGCCGAGCGGACTCCACGGACACACTGCCATCCCGTACGACCGCGTCATTTCCAAGTAGTCGCCCTCTATCTCACGGTCGACGAGGTTGTATCGCGGCTGCGAGACGGTGAAGGGCTCCCATCCGTTCTCGCGAGCGATCTCGTTCGCCTTCGCTACCTTCCACGCGTTCGGTCGGAGCGTCGACGCGCCCAGGTAGTGAACCGTCCCATCCTCGACGAGTCCGTTCAGCGTCTTCATCATTTCGCGAGTCGGAGTCTGGTCGTCCCATCGGTGGATGTAGAGCACGTCGACGTAGTCGGTGTCGAGTCGGTCGAGCAGAGCGTCTATGCGGTGGCGAATGTTCTTGCGGTTCGTGCCGCGACTGTTCGGATCGCCGTCGCGGATCTGCCAGTAAATCTTCGAGGCGATGGTGTACCGCTCCCGGTCGCGGTCGGTTAGCCAGTCGCCGATCCATCGTTCGCTGTCGCCGCCACCGTACACGTCGGCGGTGTCGATGTAGCGTCCACCCGCTTCGTCGTAGGTGTCCAATAGTTCGTGGGCGCGCTCTTCGTCTATCTCGACGTTGCCCTCTTCAGTTTCCTTGCCGAACCGCCACGTCCCGAACTGGAGTTCGCTGGTCTGAATACCCGTTTCGCCAAGTCGAACGAAATCGAGGTCGACGTCCGTCGCTTCGCTCATACCACTGATAATCAGCCGTAGATCGATAAATCCGTGTAATGTCGTCGTTGGTCGCCGGTTCTGATTAGAACGGCGCTCCCCTCCTTTGGGCGGAGAAAGCACCCAAATCTATGAAGTACCGATTCAGTAATTCATTGATTCAAAGATGTGGTCTCAGTGTTAGAGTGCTGGCCCCCACTGAGTCACCGATTCATTGAATCGGTGAATCACAGACTCATTGAGTATGGGATGAGATATCATGGAATCAGTGATAGCATGAGTTTTAGATTCAGGGAATCACTAAATCACAGAATCATAGACTCATTGAGTATGGGAGAAGGAATCATAGAATCAGTGATGAAGCGACTTTCGGATTCAGGGAGTTGCTGGATCACTGAATCGATGAATCACTGAATCAAGAACTCATTGAAATATCGCTAGGTATCCCCCTAATCATCGGAGAACGGCCAGCAGAGTACCAGAATACGTAGGGTAGTGCCAACTCGGATAGCTATTTGTCTGACGTAGATTTATGAATCACTGATTCAATGATTGGAATATGGATGAATCACCGCGTGGATGGGGCGTCATACCATCGACTGGTATTCCAACAATCGCTTTCGGCAACCAGAAAGGCGGGACCGGGAAGACGACAGCGACACTCAACAGCGCAGGGGCGTTAGCGACGCGGGGTCACAAGGTACTCGCGATCGATATGGACCCGCAAGCCGACATGACGAAGGGACTCGGATTGGGTCCGGGTGACGACACGAATCCATCGAGTCCGAAGAACGAACTTCCGAACACGCTCGTCACCGATGACGCAAACCTCCTCGACGTTCTCGTCGACAATCCGCGCACACACGAGACGGGTCTCTCAGAGATCGTGATCGAGGCCGGTGAGTACGACCATCTGAACTTCGATCTGGTTCCAAGTCACAAAGACATGGGTCTTGCGCGAGATTGGATGGACGATGCGAGCGCCCGTCTTTCGCTGAAACTCGCCCTCGAAGAGATGGTTGATGACGGATACGACTACGATTTCATCTTAATCGACTGCCCCCCAGACCTCTCTGTTCTGACGGACGCGGCGTTCATCGCGGCCCAGAACGTCTTCTTGGCTGCGCAGACTCAAGCAACGTCACGAGATGCGCTGGACGATCTGTGGGACCAGTTGGAGTCGATCGAGGACAACCAGCAGATCGAGATTGCAATCGTCGGACTACTGGCGAACATGTACCGAGACGACGGCCAGTCGAAAAAGTTCCTCAGCGCGTTCGACGAGTCGTTCGCATCGATGGCTCCGATTTTCAAACTCCCGATGCGAGTGGCAATCCAGCGCGCGTGGGACAACGGACGGGACATCTTCGAGTGGGAGGACCCGAACGACCAACAAGTAGAGCGTGAACTCTTCTTAGAGATTGCAGAGACGATGGAACGAGCATTCGACAAAACGCAGGTGGAGGCGTAAGATGCCTCGAGGAATGGACGAGCGATTCGAGGACCCCTCAGACGAAGAGAGCGGTGAGGACGCGGACAGCGAGAAGGAGACTACAGAGGCGTCGGCGCAATCAGAAGCGGAAGATCGTGATACTGGAACGGCCGCTGAGAAACAGTCCACCAAGCAGAGAGCCGCATCCACGACAACAACGGAATCATCCGCGAATGAAGCAGAAGAATCAGACGACGAACCGCTAAATATTCGCGAGGACTGGGATTCAGCCACGATATACGTCGAACCAGAACAGAGCGAGGACATAGAGATCACGTTTACGCGACTGAAAAAGCAGTTAAAGCGCGAAGACATCACGCTGGAGAAGAACAAGCACTTTTACCGCGGCGTCTTTGAGGTGGCATTCAGTGAACATGAAGAGGAAACGAAAGAGAAAATCCGCGAACTCGCAAAACGGGATGGAGATCAATAATTCATTGAGTCTCTGAATCACTGAATCCACGATACTCACAGGGCGGTTCAGTATTCATCCGAGATGCACAGTACCAGTGTCCTCTATCTCTCTAAAGGTCAATATAAACTACCACTTGCTATACTAACAGGGAGTTCCTGAAGTTCCAATTAGCGGAGTATGGACGTTGACAAACCGTTGCATCCGTTGAACGTACGTTGTAAGCCCGCTCGATCCGATTTAGCTCACAGGTTGTTCAGCCCGACTCCGTCATGGCAGTTACCGATACGACCAACGAAGCACCATATGTGAGACGAGTACGAGACCGAAGAACGGCAGTCTCTCGTCCGCCAACGCGGTTACGCCGACGGTGAAGTACGTGGAATCGAACGCTGAGGCGAACCTGTTAGCGGGCCGTGTCAAGTGGCGAACGGAGCGAGTACGGCGACGGACACCACGAGTTTCATAACTCGCGGGCGCGCAAGCACACGTAGACTTGACATGCAAGAAGACACCATCTACGAGGAGTTAGGCGTGCCGCGCGTCGTCAATGCGGCGGGCACGAAGACGCGAATCGGCGGGAGCCTCATCCGGCCCGAGGCCGTCGAGGCGATGAGTCGCGCCGCGGAATCGTTCGTCCGCCTCTCTGATCTGCAGGTCCGGGCGGGCGAACTCATCTCGGAGGTAACGGGCGCGGAGGCAGGATACGTCGGAAGCGGCGCAGCCGCCTGTATGACGCTCGCCGCCGCCGCCGCCATCGCCGGCGACGACTTGGGGACGATGGCGCGACTGCCCGAAACGGAGGGAATTCCGAACGAGATAGTGATGCCGCGGACCCACCGCAACGGGTACGACCACGCATTCCGCGCGGCGGGCGCGAAAATCGTCGATGTGGGGAATAACGACAACTATCTCGGCACGGGGTCGAACAGCACCGAACCGTGGGAGATTGCCGACGCCATCACCGAGGACACCGTCGCTGTCGGCTACATGGAGAAGGCGTTCAGCATGCCGCCTCTCGAAGAAGTCGTGGAGATCGCCCACGACCACGACGTTCCGGTCATCGTCGACGCTGCCGCCGAAGTGCCGCCGCGCGAGAACCTCTCCGCGTTCGTCGACGCCGGCGCGGACGTGGTCGTCTTCAGCGGCGGGAAGGCCATCCGCGGCCCGCAGACGACCGGTATCCTGGCGGGCAAACGGGAATACGTTCGCTCGGCCGCCCTACAACACCTCGATATGCACGTCGCCGAGTCCGTCTGGGAACCGCCGACCGAACTGTTCGACAAGGCGTCGTTAGCGGGCGTCCCCCGGCAGGGCATCGGTCGACCGCTGAAAGTGGGAAAAGAGGAACTCGTCGGCCTCATCGCGGCGTTAGAGGCGTTCGTCGAGGAGGACCAGGACGAACTGGACGCCGAGTGGGACGCCAGACTCGATATCGTGGAGGAGGGACTCGACGGGATACCGGGCGTAACGACGCGGCGGGAACCCGGCGGGAAACTGATGGTCGCCCCGGAGGTACACGTCGAAATCGACCCCGGGGCGGCCGGCACCGACGCCGTCGAACTCGTCGGGTCGCTCAGGACCGAGAACCCGCGTATCTTCGTCGGGTCAGACGACCTGTCGGACGGCGCGTTCACGATAAACCCGATGTGTCTCACCGACGAGGAGGCCGCGTACGTGACCGAGCGGGTGCGGACCGCGCTGGAATAGGTCGTCGCGCCGAATCGGGTCAGTCCTCGACCGACGCGATAACCTCTATCTCGACGCCGATATCGATGGGCAGGTCCGCGACTTCGACGGCGCTTCGCGCCGGGTACGGGTCGCTCACGTACTCGGCGTACACCTCGTTCACCGCGTCGTAGTTCGACATATCCGTGAGGAACACCGTCGTCTTCACCACGCTGTCGAGCGAACTCCCGCCGGCTTCGAGCACGGCGGCGACGTTTTCGAGCGTCCGCGCGGTCTGTTCGCCGACGTCGTCGCTCACCACCTCGCCGGAGTCGGGGTCGACGGGACCCTGTCCGGAGACGAAGATCCGTCCGCCGTCCCTGATTCCCTGCGAGAAGGGGCCGATGCTGTCGGGTGCCGCATCCGTGTGAATCTCTTCCATCCGTCGTACGTGAAGAACACGGGGGCGGGCTTAGTGGTTTCTCTCCAGGAGATGGGGCGACTCCGAGTCGCCACCCCCGCACGCGGCGGAACGGCTATGTAGGCGGCCGACGACGCACGGACGATGGTCCGACCGGCGATTCAGCTGTACACGCTCAGAGAGATCGGAGAACCGCTGACCGAGATACTCGACCGGGTCGCCGAGACGGCGTACGAAGGCGTCGAGTTCGCCGGGTTGGGCGGGGAGTCGCCCGACGCCGTCGCCGACGCCCTCGAATCGACGGGTCTCGAACCCGTCGGCGCGCACGTCCCCCTCGGCGACCTACAGGACGACTACGAGGCGACCGTCGAGGCGTACGACGCGATAGGCTGCGAGCGAATCGTCGTCCCCACCTACGGCGAGGAGGGGTTCGCCTCCGAGTCGGCCGTCGAGGAAACGGCCGAGGAACTGACGACGCTCGCCGACCGACTCGCAGACGACGGCTTCGAGGCCCACTACCACAACCACGCCTACGAGTTCGCCGAGATGCGGGGCGAGTTCGGGACGGCGTACGACGTCTTCGCCGCGCGCACCGACGACCGACTGGGTTTGGAGTTCGACGTCGGACTCGCCCGCCACGGCGGCGCCAATCCGACGGCGTACCTCGACCGCTACGCCGACCGCATTTCCTTGGTCCACCTCACCGACACGGTGCCCGGCGACGAGAAAACGCTCCACGTCGACCTCGGGGAGGGCGTCGTGGACCTCCGGGCGTGCGCCCACGCGGCCGCAGACGCCGACGCGGCGTGGCTGATACACGAGAACGGCCTGACGATTGACCCCGAAGCGACGCTGACCCGGAGTTCGGACCGCGTCCGGGAACTACTCGACAGCCCGTAACCCGTCGACCCGAAGGCGGTCGAAACGGCCGACGGCGGCGTGGACGGGTCACAATACTTATCAGATGCGATGTGGTACGCTGGCGCATGCGACAAATCGTCGCGGTCGGACCCGAGACGGCGGTGCGAGCCCACGTCGAGCGGTACGACCGGTTCGACGACGCGGCGATCGCCGGCCTCGTCGGCGTCTCCGAGGCGTGCGCCGATGGAATCGGCGCGCCGCGGTACGAGTCGGTCTCGGACGCCCTCCGGGAGACGGACGCCGACGGCGTCGACGTCTGCGGGCCCGGCGCGGTCCACGGCGACGCCCTGCGCGAGGCCCTCGACGCCGGCGTTCCGGCCCGTTGCGACCCGCCGTTCGCCCTCGATGGCGACGCGTTCGACGGACTCGTCTCGCTCGCCTCCGACGGGGAAGGTTGGCTGACGGCCTACTCTCCGCACCGCTTTTCCCGCCTGTACGACCGCCTCCGCACGGACGTCGACGCGGGTGCCATCGGAAGTATCGGCGTCGCGCGAATCAAGCGCACCGCGCCGTTCGACGGCGCCGGGTGGAACAGTTCCTACGCGGGCATCTCGGCCGCTGCGGATCCGGTCGACGCCCTCTGTGCGGTCCTCGCCCACGACGCCGACGTGCTGGAGTGGACGTTCGGCGCCGTCGAACGCGTGTTCGCGCGGGCGAGGTCCGGCGGCCGGTACGACCACGTCCACGCGATGTTCGCGTTCCGCGAGGGAGGGCGGGCGACCATCGAGACGACGTGGAGCGACGAGTGGACCCCCGAACCGCGCGTCGACGTCGAGTACAGCGGGAACCAGGGCCGCCTCCACTTCGACGAACACGACACCTTGACCGCGCTCCGAAACGGAGGCGATCACGGGCAGGTCGCCCCCCCTGGGGACGACTGTCGGGGCGGTGCGCTACGCGCGTTCCTCGAGCGAATCGAGGGCGAGGAGCGACCGCCGTCGGCCGTCGACCCCGAAGGCCCCTCGCGGGCCGTGGTCGCGGTGCGGCGGTCCGTGGCGGAGGGTCGACCCGTCACGCTCACAGAGGAGGGGTCTCGGTGACCGTCGACGTCGGAATCTGCTCGACTGATCACGTCAACGCGGAGGTGTACGCCGCCCTCCTCTCGGAACTCCCGGACGCGAACCTCGTCGGAATCTCGGGCGAATCGCGGGAGCGCGTGCGGAAGCAAGCGAACAGTGTCGGCGCGGCGGCGATGTCCCACCAAGAACTGATGGACGCCGCCGACGGCGTCGTCATCTGCTCGACGAACGCCGCCCACAAGGCGTTGGTAGACCTCGCCCTCCGCAACGACGTCGCCTTCCTCTGCGAGAAACCGCTCGCCACGTCGCTAGCGACGGCGCGGGAGATTCGCGACCGCTGCGCGGAGAGCGACGTCGTCGCGGGGATGGCGATGCCCATCCGCTACAGTCGTCCGATGCGGCGGCTCAAAGAGCAGTACGAGGCGGGCGCCGTCGGCGAACTTATCGCCGTCTCCGGCGTCAACCGCGGCCGGATGCCCGGCGGGTGGTTCGTCGACCCCGAACAGGCCGGCGGCGGCGCCGTCGCCGACCACACCGACCACATCGTCGATATCGTGCGGTGGATCACCGGCGAGGAGATCGAGGAGGTGTACGCCGAGACGACCACACGGTTCTACGATATCCCGGTCGAGGACGTGAACCTGCTGTCGATGACGCTCTCGAACGGCGCCTCGTTCATCATGGACGGGTCGTGGAGCACCCCGCAGAAGAACTCCTTCTGGGGCGACGCCGACGTCGAACTCGTCGGCACGGAAGAGACGCTGGCGGCCGACTGCTTCGGTTACCGGTACGACCACGTCAGCGACACCGGACACGGACGGCACACCGAGTCTATCTACTGGGGCGCCGACCCGAACAACGCCCTCTTACGGGACTTCGTCGCGGCGATACGCGGCGAATCGACGTTGGCGGCGGCGGCGACGGTGGACGACGCCGTCCGCACCGCTGCGGTCATCGAGGCAGCGTACGAGTCGGTCGAACGGGGCGAACCCGTCGACGTCGACCGCTGATCCGACGGGTTTCGTCCGTCTCGTCGCTCCCCCGACTCTGCTTCCGATTGACTCGGCTCAGTTCGTCGAGGCGGTGGGTTCATTCATCTCGACGGCGACGGGCGCGGTCCGCTCGACGGATTCGTACGCCGCCTCTACGACGAGCACGTCGTTGACGGCGTCCGCGGCCGTCTTCAGCGGCGGTCGGTCCCCCGCGACGGCCTCGACGAAGTCGGTCACGAGGCCCTCGTCGGGGTTCGACCCCCAGTATATCGACCGGATGCCCGGTTCCTCGGTGTCGCGCGTCTGCTTAATCTTCTGGTCGAAGCAGTCGACGGAGACGACGCCCTCGGTACCGACGAGGCGGAGCGTCGCGTCGCCCCAGAAGTCCCACTCGTCGGGCTTGCTCCACGACCCGTCGAGGACGAACTCCGTCCCGTCGGTGAGTTGCATCGACAGGAAGTTGACGTCCTCGACGTCGACGTCGTGGAAGCGCGTGGCCGTCTCGGCGTACACCTCCTCGATCTCCTCACCGGTAATCCAGCGAACGACATCGACGAGGTGCACCGAGTGGTCCGTCACCGCACCGCCGCCGGATTCGGCCTCCTCGACGAACCAACTGCCGGGCATCTGCCCGCGGTTCGTCCCGCTGAGGAAGCGCAGATCGCCGAGCAGACCGTCCTCCATCGCCGTCTTCGCGTTCCGAACGGGTTGGCTGAACCGCAGGGGCATCGCCACGCCGACGTGGATCCCCGCCTCGCGGCCGGCCTCGGCGATGGCTCTCGCCTCCGACACGGACGGCGCCAGCGGTTTCTCGCAGAGGACGTCGACGCCGGCGTCCGCGGCGCGTTCGACCCAGGCGAGGTGGTCGGCGTTCGTCGAGCAGACGACGATGCCGTCGGCGGCGGCCAACAGTTCGTCCGGTTCGAGGAATTCGACGCCGTACTCTTCGGCCTTCGCGCGGGCGTCGGCGACGCGTTCGCCGACGTCGGTGACCCCGACGACTTCGGCGTCCGGATGTTCCGAGAGGGCGGCGGCGTAGGAGTCGGCGTGGAGGTGCGCGGTCGAACAGATGCCGATTCGGACCGTCACGTTCCCACCTCCGCGGGCGAGACGGGTTCTCCGCGCTCCGCGGACTCGATGGCCGCCAGCGCGATTCTGACGGCTTCGCGCGCGTCGTTCGGCGTGATGTCCGGGTCGCGCCCCGTCTCGACGCACTCCACGAAGTGTTCGAGTTCGCGGGTGTAGGGGCTCTTCGCGAGGGGACTCGCGGGCGCCTTCGTCCCCTCCGCGCCGCCGGAGACGCGGACGGCGTTCTCGTCGCGAGCGTCGAACTCCAACAGACCCTCGTCGCCCGCGAGTTCGTAACTCGTCACGAACGGCGACCCCTCTGGGTAACCCCACGAAGCCTCGACGTTGCCCGTCGCGCCGTCCTCGAAGCGGAGGAGAACCGAGGAGTGCTGGTTCAGGTGACCGTCGTCCCACTCGGTGGTGCGGGCGAACACGCGTTCGACCTCGCCGACGACCCAGCGGAGGTAATCGAAGTCGTGAATGGCCATGTCGAGGAGGACGCCTCCGCTCTTGTCCTTGTCGCCGAACCACGAGTCGCTTCCGTACCGCGGCGGCGAGGAGAGCCGTTCGGTGCTGAGCGTCCCCGGCGTCCCTATCTCGCCCGCGTCGATGCGGCGTTTCGCCTCGGCGTACTCGGGGAAGTAGCGCAGGACGTGTCCGGTCATGAACGTGATACCGGCGTTCTCGACGGCGTCGACGATGGCGTCGGCGTCCGCCGCCGTCCGGGCGAGCGGTTTCTCGCAGAACGCGTCGAGTCCGCGTTCGGCCGCCGCCTCCACGAGGGGACGGTGCGTCGGCGTCGGCGTGCAGACGTCGACGGCCGTGACGTCGGCGTCGTCCATCATCTCCTCCGCGTCGGCGTACACCTCCGCTCCCGGAGCGTGTTCGGCCGCGAACACCTCTCGGTTCTCGTCGAGGGAGGCGACGGCCACCACCTCGGCGTCCGATATCTCTTGGTAACTGTTAGCGTGAGTCGTGGCCATGAAACCACTTCCCACTAACCCAATTCGTTGCATCACCCGTATCGTGCGGAACTATCGGTATTAAACCTTACCCAGCGGCAAACATCAGCCGCCGGGTTAGATGTTCGACCACGTCGTGGTCGTCGATCCCGCGGTGAAACCGACGCCGGCGAATCGCTCGCTCCCGTCGAACGCCGACCGGATGACCGAGGGGTCCTCGAGGAGGTGGTGCTGGAGGTAGCTCCCGCGGGCGCGGCCGCCGCCCGTCCGCGTTATCTCCAGTACGTCGAGGAACTCCCACTCGCGGAGCAGGTCGTGGACCCGGCGCTTCGAGAGCGTCTCCAGTCCGGACTCCGCGCAGATGTCCTCGTAAGCGGCGTACACCTCGGACGTCTTGAACGTCCGCGTCTTCTCGACGAGGGCGAGCGACGTTATCGCCAGCAGGGTCGCCTTCTGCTGTATCGTCCCGCCGTCGATGAGTTCGCGCATCCGGTCGCGTTCGGCGACGCTCTTCGCTCGGCGGACGTGGTCGACGGCGATCCGGTCGGCTCCCTCGCTGGCCGCGAGTTCGCCGCTGTGCCGGAGGAGGTTGATGGCCTTCCGGGCGTCGCCGTGTTCCTCGGCCGCCAGCGACGCGCACTCGACGACCACGTCGGCTTCGAGAGCGCCGTCGTCGAACGCCGCCAACCGGCTGCGGAGTATCTCGCTGAGTGCCTCGCGGTCGTACGGCGTGAACACTATCTCGCGCTCCTGTAAGCTGCTCTTGACGCGCTCTTCGAGTCGATCGCGGTACCGCACCTTGTTGCTGACGCCGACGACGCCGACCGAACAGCGGTCGAGTTTCTTCGCCTCGGCGGCGCGGGACAACTGCATCAGGAAGTCCGTCCCGTCGAGGCAGTCCACCTCGTCGAGGACGACGAACGCGACGTCGAATCGGGCGTCCAGCACCTCCCAGAGGAGGTCGTAGTAGCGCGACCGGCCCAGCCCCGTCTCCGGAACCGCGATACCCGTGACGGCGGGGTCGTTCAGACCGCGGACCGTCGCCCGGACCGCCCGCGTCTCCGTGTCGTCCTGCGAGCAGTCGACGACGACGCGCCCCACGTCGACGCCCGTCTCCGCCGACGCCTCGACGATGCGCCGCGTCGCGTAGCGCGCGCACAGCGACTTGCCGGTCCCGGTTTTGCCGTAGAGGAAGGCGTTACTCGGCGCCTCGCCCTCAACGGCGGGGTTGAGCGCGGTGGCGAGGCGGCGAATCTCCTCGTTTCGGGCGACGATGCGTTCGGAGCCGGGCACGTACCCGACGTCGAGCAGCGCCTTATCCGAGAACACGCCAGCGCGTGCGCTGAACGCGTCCCCGAGGGCGCTCGCGTTTTCGACCGAACCGTTGCGCCTTGTCATACCGTGACAATTACGCGACGCCACTGATAAATTCACCGAGGAATCGCACTCGAAGATTCTCCGTTTCTCGAACTCGATACGTCGCCGCCGTCCTGCCGTCGCTCCGCCGTTCACGACCCCCTCCCCTCGTTTCACCTGTATCGCATTACGTTTTTATGTATGTAATGCCTTGCGAGTCATTTACAAGCATCAGAATTCACTCATCAGGAGGTGAATTCCTACGGAAGCGGCGGCGTCGAAAAGTCGGGACCGTCGGTCGTTCAGCCGAGGTAGTCGTCCGCGCTCTTGTGGAGAGGGACGAACCCCTCGGCGAACGTCACGCCGCGGGTCCGACCGAGGACGCGCGCCTCCGCGCGCATACCCTCCACGAGTCCGTCGAACTCGGCGTCGATGCCGCCGTGTTCCTCCAACCACTCCACCTGCGACTCGTGCTCCAAGACGGCGTCCTCCTTGGTGGATTGGTAGTCCGTGACGTCGATGTACGTCTCGGGCTCGAACGACGAGGTGGGCTTGCCGAAGTAGTAGACGTTCTCCGGTTCCCACGGGTCCGCGTCCGTCTCCAACAGGGGAAGCGAGCACATGTAGTAGGCGTCGGTCACCAGTCGGGAGGTGGTCCGGTGGTCCGGGTGCATGTCGTCGCGGAAGTGCGTGAGGACGACGTCCGGTCGGAGTTCGCGGAGGGCGTCGACGAGTTCGAGGCGGTTCTCCAACGAGTAGGTGATACGGCCGTCCTCGAAGTCGAGGAACGTCGCTTCGGCGCCCAACGTCTCGGCGGCGGCTATCGCCTCCTCCTCGCGTACGGTCGCGATTTCCTCCTCCGTGGTGTCGAACCCGCCGTACTCGCCGCGGGTCATGTACAGGACGGTGACGTCGTCACCGCGGGCGGCGTGCTTGGCCAGCGTCCCCCCGCAGAAGATATCGGCGTCGTCGGGATGCGCGACTACTGCTGTGAGATGCATACACATGTGACTCAGAGAAGTCGATATTAAACGTTGTGCCGACGGTTCAGGTTACGAAAACAGATGCGCGAGGTCCGACCGGACGCGCGGCGGCATCCGTTCGGGGGCGGTCCGGTACGGCGGCACCTCCGCGGTCACCCACCCGTCGTAGTCGATATCCCCGAGAGCGCCCGCGACTGCGTCCCAGTCGACGTCGCCCTCCAACGGGTAGGTGAAGGCGTCTATCGTGTCGACGTCGGTCCGGTAGTCCTTCACGTGAATGCGTTCGATTCGGTCGCCGAGGATACGAATCCACTGCTCGGGGCGGCCGAACCGCCGGACGTTGCCGACGTCGAAGTACGCTCCGACCGGGCCCGCCTCCGCCGCCTCGTCGACGAACTCGGCGAACTCCAGCGGCGAGAGGAGAAAGTCGTTCCAGACGTTCTCCACGCAGACGGTGACGCCGGCCTCGGCGCCGACGGCGGCGAGTTCGCGGACCGAGTCGAGAGCGCGGTCGTACGCCTCGTCGTAGGGCGTCCCCTCGTCCACGACGGCGGGGACGACGAGGATGGCTCCGGCGTCGAGTGCGTCCGCGACGGCGATCATCCGTTCACCCGCCTCGACGCCGGCCGCGCGCGTCTCCTCGTCGGGACTCGACAGCGGTCGGTCCCAGTGGAGCGTCGTCGACACCGCGGGCACGTCTAACCCGAGTTCGTCGGTCAGGTCGGCGAAGGCGTCGACGGCGCCGTCGTCCCACAGTGGGCCGTCAGCGGTCAGATTCGGTTCGATGCCGTCGTATCCGGCCTCGGCGAGCAGTTCCGCGTTCGATTCGAGCCCCTCCGCGGGGAATCCCATCTGATTGAGTGCGAACCGCATGCGTACCGCTTCGCCGCCGGTCCGTGTTATAGCTTCGCGTGGCCGTCGGACCGGAACGGCGGTCGAACCCCCGCGGGCAAGTACGCTTAACACGGTGCGATGGAGAGTGAGAACCCGTGACGCTCTCGGTCGGATTCATCGGTGCGGGAGGTATCGCCTCCGTTCACTTGGAGACGCTGGACGCCGCCGTCGACGGCGGATTGACCGGCCTCGACGACGAGGCGGTGGACGTCGAACTGGCCGCCGTCGCCGACGTGGACGAATCGCGGGCGGCGGCGGCGGCGGATCCGCGGGGGGCGACGACGTACGCGGACGGCGTCGAACTCCTCGAATCGGAGTCGGTCGACGCCGTCGTCGTCGCTGTGCCGCCGTTCGCCCACGGCGAGTACGAACGCGCGGCGGCAGAGGAGGGCGTCGACCTCTTCGTGGAGAAACCGCTCGGACTCGACGTCGAGGCCGTGCGCGAGACGGGTCGCGGCGTCGAGGAGGCGGGAGTCCTCGCGCAGGCGGGCTACGTCTGCCGCTACGCGCGGATAACCGAACGGGCGCTGGAACTGCTCGACGGCCGCGGCGTCGGACACGTCGACAGCACCTACTGGGTGTCGCTACCGGAGACGCCGTGGTGGCGCGAACGCGCGCGGTCCGGGGGCCAGATAGTCGAACAGTCGACGCACGTCTACGACCTGCACCGATACCTCGCGGGCGACGTGCGGGCGGCGACGGGGAGCGGAACGGACGGGCTACTCGAAGACGGCGTCGACTTTCAGGACTCGACGTCGGTGACGATGGACCACGACTCGGGCGCCGTCTCCCACGTCTCCTCGACGTGTGCGTCCCCCGAATCGCGCTTCGAGGTGCGAATCGCCGCGGAGGACGCCTTCCTCGAACTCGACTACTTCTCGCACTCCCTCTCGGGCACCGTCGACCGCGAGACGGTGTCGTTCGAGGGCGACGGCGACTGGTACCGCCGGGAGTTCGAGTCGTTCCTCCGCGCGGCGGCCGGCGGCGCGTCGGGCGGCGACGTCCGGTCGGACTTCGCGGACGCGACGGAGACGCTGGCGCTGACGCTCGGGGCGCGCGAGGCGGCGGAGTCGAACCGGAGGGTGACGTTCGAGTAACTCCGAGACGGTCCGTCAGGTTTCGAAGTCGCCCTGTGAATTTATTATGTACTATCCCGATTCGGCACGTAGTGAGTTCCCATGGGTAAGTTAGATATCCGCGACCTCCGGAAGGAGTTCTCGGACAGCGACAACGTCATCGTCGCGGTGGACGACCTCAATATCGACGTCAAAGACGGCGAGTTCATCGTGTTCGTCGGCCCGTCCGGGTGCGGGAAGTCGACCACGCTGCGCTGTATCGCCGGCCTCGAACTGCCGACGAGCGGCACTATCCTACTCAACGACGACGACATCACGAACCAGAGCGCGACCAATCGGGACATGGCGATGGTGTTCCAGAACTACGCGCTGTATCCCCACATGACGGCGCGGGAGAACATGTCGTTCGGCCTCCGGATGGGGACCGACCTCCCGAAGGACGAGATAAACGAGCGGGTGCAGGACACGGCCGAGATGATGGGCATCGAGGAGCTATTGGAGAAGCACCCCGGCGAACTCTCCGGTGGGCAGCAACAGCGCGTCGCCCTCGGTCGGTCCATCGTCCGCGAGCCCGAGGTGTTCCTGATGGACGAACCGCTCTCGAATCTCGACGCGAAGCTCCGGACGACGATGCGGACCGAACTACAGGAGCTCCAGCAGCGCCTCGGCGTCACGACCATCTACGTCACTCACGACCAGACGGAGGCGATGACGATGGGCGACCGGGTCGCCATCCTGAACGACGGGAGACTCCAGCAGATAGGGACGCCGCTCGAGTGCTACCACGAGCCGGCAAACGAGTTCGTCGCGGGGTTCATCGGCTCTCCCTCGATGAACTTCATCGACGTCTCGATGCGGAGCGACACGGAAGAACTCGTCCACGACCGGTTCACGTACCCGCTGAGCCCGGAGACGCAGTCGCTGATAGCGGACGCCGGCGCGAGCGACCGACTCACCCTCGGCATCCGACCGGAGGATATCGGCGTCGTCGTCGAGGAGACGGCGTCGTCGTTCCCGGTGACGGTGCAGGTGGTGGAACCGCTCGGCGAGGTGAGCTACGTCTACTTCAACCTCGGCGACGGCACGACCTACACCGTGAGCGTCGACGGGGACGTGCTCATCGAGGAGGGAACGACCGTTCACATCGAATTCCCCGAGGACAAAATCCACCTCTTCGACGGCAAGACGGGGACTGCCATCAAGAACCGGACCGCGCCGAAGGAGATGGCGCTGGACCAACAGAGCGTCTGAGACCCGACGCGAGCCGCCGCGAGTCGTGGACGGAGTCGCGGAAACTGGGAGACTGTTATGATTTTTGATGATATACAAAAATATTATGTACTCTGAAATAGGTCATGTGAACGTATGACTAGAGTCAATAGGCGGACGCTCCTCGGAGCGGTTGGATCGGCCGGTATCGCCGGTCTCGCAGGGTGCAGTAGCGGATCCGGCGGCGGGGACTCCACGGAAGGGAGCAGTTCGGGAGGCGACTCGACGCAAAGCGACGGATCCAGCAACTCGTCGAGCGACCTCCCGGATTCGATGACGAACTGGGCGTGGAACGACCCCTCGCTCCAACCGGTCCGCGAGCAACAGGCGGCCGAGTTCAAGAAGATGACGGGGACGTCCATCAACTGGCAGACGTTCCCGTTCGAGAACTTCACGGCTAAGTTCACCTCCGCGCTCCAGGGCGGTAACGCGCCCGACGCGACCGCCCTGTCCGTGCTATGGGTGCCGCGCTACGCGTCGCAGGAGGTCATCCTCGACCTCGAAAAGGAGGGGTTCAACGCCGACGACTACGTCGCCGGCGCGAAGCGCAACGCGATGTCGAACGGGTCGCTGTACAGCATCCCGTGGTACGCCGACTGCCGGGCGCTCGCAATCAACAAGACGATGTTCAAAGACGCCGGGTTGGAGGTGCCCGACCCGATGAAGCGCCCCTCCTGGGAGGAATGGAAGTCGTGGGTCACCACGCTGGCGAAGGAGCACGACGCGGGGTACGGGATGCCGGCCGGAGAGGGATTCGACGGCTTCGTGCTCTCGAACGGCGGCGGCTACATCAACGACGACGGCACGAAGGCCATCATCAACAACAAGGCTGCGCTCGAAGCGGCCGAATTCCTCCAACCGCTGGCGATGGACGGGAAGATACAGACGTTCACCGGCGGCGGCGCGACGACGGCGGGCGCGCAGTTCGAATCGAAGAACATCCCGATGTACTACGCCGGGTCCTGGGACTACGGCCGGATGGAGGACTCCGGCATCGACTGGCAGTACGTTCCCCACCCGAGCGGACCGCAGATCGACACCAGCCACACGTGGAGCGCAGGGGTGTACTACACCGCCCCGGCCCGGGGCGGGGCCAACAAAGAGGCCGGTCTCCGGTTCCTCGAATACATCGCGTCGGAGGAGACGCAGAAGAAAGTAGTCGACGCCGTCGGCGGCTTCCCCGGACTCAAAGCGGCGTACGAGACCGACTACTTCAACAACTACATCGAGGAGCACCCGAAGCTCAAGACGATCGAGCAGGAGATGGAGAACACCATCGCCTTCCCGGACCACCCGGAGGTCAGCACGATGTGGTCCGCAGTCCACACCTCGGCGCAGGCACTCTGGACGGGGACCGAGCCGCAGAAGGCGCTCGACGACGCCGCGAAGGAAATAAAGAGTGTCCTCTAACCCGCTCGAACCATCATGAGCACGCAATCAGTGCGGGAGATTCCGAAGCAATTGTCAGAATGGCTGACAAATGCCGGCCTCGTAGACGCGCAGACGAACCCGGCGTGGTACTTCATCGTCGTCCCGAAGGTGCTGCTGTTCGGACTCATCATGATCGTTCCGTTCCTCGGGGCGTTCTACGTGAGCTTGCACGAGTGGGCGCCGCTCGCACAGACGCATCCGTTCATCGGACTCGATAACTACGTGCAGTTGCTCCACGACAAGGTGTTCTGGAAGTCGCTGCAGAACACCGTCTTCTACGCCGCGATGCTGTTGCTGTTCGACGTGCCTATCGCGCTCGGATTAGCGCTGCTGCTCAACATGAAGCTCAGAGGAACGCGGTTCTACTCGGCAGCCATCTTCCTGCCGGTCGTTACCTCGTGGGTCGTCGTCTCGCTCATCTGGACGTGGATATACAGCCCGACGAACGGCATTCTGAACATCTCTCTCGCGTCGCTCGGCCTCCCGACGTTCGATTGGCTCGGGAACCGCGCCCTCGCGATGCCCGCCGTCACCGCGATGAGCATCTGGAAACACATCGGGTTCAACATGGTCATCTTTCTCGCCGGCCTCGGCGGAATACCGGACCACTACTACGAGGCCGCCATCATCGACGGCGCGAACCGCTGGCAGCGCTTCCGGTACATCACCCTGCCGCTCCTCAAACCGACGGCGTTCTTCGTCATCATCGTCACGATGATATTCTCGTTCCGCGTGTACACGCAGGTGTACGTCATGACGAACGGCGGCCCGGTGCACGCGACGTACACGCTGATGTACTACTTCTGGGAGCAGGGCTTCGGGCGGTTCAACTACGGCTACGCCAGCGCGATGGCGGTCGTACTCCTGGTGATCGTGTTCGGATTGAGCATCCTGCAGCAGCGCACGTGGGGGACCGACGTTGAGTACTGACCTCGACCTCAGCGGCGAGGATCGGACGGGGACGGGCCGCGCGACCGGCACCGGTCAGTACGTCGTCAAGGCACTCGCCCACGGTATCTTGATCGTCGCGAGCGCACTCGCCATCATCCCGTTCGCGTACGCCTTGTTGACGTCGCTGAAGCCCGAAGAGAAGATATTCAGTACGATGGCGCAGATCATCCCGGCCGAGCCGACGGTGATGAACTACGTCAACATCTGGATGCAGAACCCGCTCGACCGGTGGATATTCAACAGCCTGCTCCTCTCCGCGGGCGTGGTCTTCTTCACGCTCCTCTTGGACAGTCTCGCAGGGTACGCCCTTGCGAAGGGCGACTTCAAGGGACAGCGGTTCGTCTACCTCCTCGTCGTCGGGACGCTCATCGTGCCGCCGCAGGCCATCGTCGTCCCACTGTACATCGAGATGTCGCAGTTCAAGCTCGTCAACACCTACTGGGCGGTGATGTTCCTCTACATCGCCAACCCGTTCGGGGTGTTCATGATGCGGCAGTTCTTCCTCTCGGTGCCGGACTCCTACCTGGAGGCGGCACGGATGGACGGCTGTAGCACCCTGCAGATATACACCCGCATCATGCTTCCCATGGCGAAGCCGGCGCTCTCTTCGCTGGCCGTGTTCACCTTCACGTTCATCTGGGGGGCGTTCCTCTGGCCGCTCATCATTCTCTCGGACAGCGCCATGTATCCCTTACAGGTCGGTCTCGCCGGCCTCACCGGTCAGTACAGCTCGCAGTGGGGACAGCTGATGGCCGCGGCCATCATCGCCGCGCTTCCGGTCATCACCGCCTACCTGCTCGCGCAGAAGACGTTCATGGAGGGCATCGCCCTCACGGGGTCGAAGGGATGATATCTCCTGCCACCCTGGCGATCGTCCCGCTCAAAATCGGTACCGCGGGACTCAACGAGCCGGTCTGGACCGGCGTTATCGTCTTCGGCTTCGTCACCCTCGCCATCGGCTACCTCGCGTTCGTGAGGCGGGAGTTCGGCGCGGGAATCGTCCTGAAATTGGGGACGGTTCTACTGTTCCTCCTGACGCTGCTGTCGTACTTCTGGCCGAGTCGCCCCTGGCCACACTGACCGCGACGGGCGTTTCCTTCGCTTTCACGGGGTATTTTATCTCCCTCCCCCTTATCCGACTGGCATGAACGCACGATGGTGGTACGGCGTCGCGGCGACGTCGCTCGTCTGGGCCCTCTATCTCCTTTTAGGTCGGTCGACCGACCTCGTCGCACTGCTGTCGACATCCGAAGTCGGCCTCGGTCTCCGCGGACTCCTGTTCGTCCTCTGGTTCCTGCTCCCGATATTCGTCGCCCTCGACTGGCGTCGCATCCGGGACGACGTTCCGTGGAACCCCGCCATCGGTCCGTGGCTGCTCGTCTCGGTCATCTGGCTCGCCAACGCCGCCGCGGGGGCCGCCTACTGTCTCCGCCGCGAGAGCGCGCTCCGGAACACGGTCCCGTCCGGGCAGTGGGTGTACGGGGTCGTCGGGGGACTCGCCTTCTGGGCGAGTCTCGTCCTCGTCAACCTCGTTTCGGGGGTGATTTCGACCGGCGCGGTCGGCACGGTCCTCTCGGGACCGCTAGTCCTCGTTGCGCTCGTCGGTTGTCCAGCGTCGTTCTACCTCGACGCCGAGCACGTGCGCGGACACACCCACTGGAATCCGTCGCTGCGGTTCTGGCTCGTCGGTCTCGCCGTCCCCGTCGTGAACGTCGTTGTCGGTGCGGTCTATCTCGTCCGCCGACGCACCGAGTTCGAGGAGACCAACGACCCGGACGCCGTCGAACTCCTCGGCGTCGACGCCGAGCCGATTCCGCCGGTCCCCTCGCCGTGGTACCGCCGCATCGCGCTCGCGAGCGCCGTCTACTTCCTCCTGTTCGTCGTCCTCGGCGGTACGCCCGGACTCCTCGCCATCGGGTTAGGGCGGGTAGCCGCGTTCCTGTGGCTGCCGTTCGGTATCGCCCTCCTCCCGATGATCTACTTCGACCTCGCCGCCCTCGCCGACTACGGGTTCGAGTGGGGGCCGACGCGGTACCTCTACCTGACCGCGGTCCTGCTCCCGCCCGTCGCGTTCGCCTACCTCCTCCGCCGGTCGACGATGGGTCGACGCGCGCTCGGTCTGTAGCTCCTCGGCGCTCGTTCGGTCACTCGGTCGGCCGACCGGTCGTCGAGAGACTACCGTCAGGGGACGATTCATGAGGACTCCTCGCATAGGTGTCCTCATGAAGGTCGCAGTCGGCGCGATGAGCCACGAGACGAACACGTTCGCGGCGGGAACGACAGACATCGATGCGTTCGCCACCGCCGTCGGCGACGGGGTACTGGAGACTGACCACGTCGGGCGGTCCATCGGCGGTATCGTCGAGGCGTTAGACGACGCGGGCGTCGAGGTGTACCCGACCGCTGGCGCCAGCGCGCTTCCCGGCCCCGCGGTCGAACCCGAGACGTACCAGTGGCTGAGAGAGGAGCTGCTGGACCGCCTGGCGGGCGAATCCGTCGACGGCGTCTGCCTCGACTTGCACGGTTCGATGTTCGTCGCGGATGAACCCGACCCGGAGGGCGACTTGCTCGCCGCGGTCCGCGACGCCGTCGGCCCGGACACGCCGATGACCGCCGCCTTGGACATGCACGCGACGGTGACCGAGCGGATGGTCGAATCGCTCGACGGCGTCGCGGGCTACCGCACCGCGCCGCACACCGACGTCGCCGAGACGGGCGTTCGCGCCGCGACCCTGCTTCTCGACGCCCTCAACGGCGACGCTTCGCTTACCCTGGGGTGGGAACCGCTTCCGATGCTCCTCGCGGGCGAACAGTCCGAGACCGAGGCCGAACCGATGCGAACGCTCGTCGAGTCGCTGGAGAACGCCGACGAGCGAGACGGGGTGTACGACGCGAACTACTTCCTCGGGTTCCCGTGGGCCGACTCGCCGCACGCGGGGTGCCACGCTCTCGTTACCGGCGACGCCGGGGCGCGATCCGTCGTCGAGGGAACGGCGGCCGAACTCGCCGATGCGTTCTGGGACCGCCGCGCGGAGTTCGGCTTCACGACGGAGGCGTACGACCCCGAGGGGGCGTTGGAGGCGGCCGCCGCGACGGACGGCCGGCCCGTCGTCGTCGCCGACACGGGCGACATCCCCGGCGCGGGCGCCGGCGAGAACACGACGAACCTGCTGTCGGCGATGCTGGCCCGCGAGGACCTCGGGAGACCGTTCGTCGCCGTCGTCGCCGACGCCGAGAGCTACGAGACGTGCCGCGAGGCGGGCGAGGGGACGGAGGTAAACCTCTCCTTGGGCCAGGAGTACCCCGGCGGAACGCCGCTGGAAGTCGCCGGCGTCCCCGTTCGGTTTCTCGACGCCGACGGCGCACGGACGGTCCTCGTATCGCTGGACGGCGCGGACGTCGTCGTCGCGGACCGGCGGACGAACGCCCATCGGGATCCCGAGTTCGTCCGGCGACTGGGCGTCGACCCGACGGAACGAGCCGTAATCGCGGTGAAGAGCGGCTACCTCAGCCCGGCGTGGAAAGGCGTCGCCGCGCGTCGACTGTTCGCGCTGACACCCGGCGAGACGAACCAGCGACTCGCGGACCTGCCGTACGAGCACGTGCCGCGGCCGACCTATCCGCTAGACGAGGACGCGGAGTGGTCCCCCCGGACGGCGCGGCGAGAGTGACGCCGGCGAGTCAGTCGTCCGCCGGTAGTAACGGTCCGGTTCCGAGCGACCCGTCGACCAGTCCGGTCACCGCGACGACGACCAGACCGACGGCGGCGACGTACTGGTACATCGACTGGACGCCGACGAGGTCCAACAGACGACCCGAGGCGAGTTCGCCCAGCGCGGCCCCGGCGGCGAAGCCGAATCCGGTGAGGAACGTCTGCGCCGTCGATCCGAGCGAGACGGGAGCAAGTTCGGCCGCGAGATTCACCGCCGCGAGCATGAACGCGGCGTATCCAACGCCGAGGAACAGTTGCGCGCCAACGACGAACGCCGGCGGGGGCGCGGTAGCGTAGAACGCGAACGTGAGGACGTGACACCCCGCCCCGACGACGAGCAGGCGGCGGTACGTCGTCGCGAAGCGCGCGGCGTAGAGGAAGACGACGGCCTCGCCGGCCGTCTTCGCGGCGACGGAGAGGCCGGTTACCGCGTCGGTTCCCCCGAGGCTCCGCACGAGAACGGAGAGGTATGCGCTCCCCGCCGGGAACATCGCGCCCATGAGAAAGGCAGCGACCACCAACGCGGCGAAGTTCCGATTCCGCACGAGCGAGACTGCGCGGAGACCGACGCTCTCCGTCGGCGGGCGGTTCTCAACGGGGATACGCAGGAGGATCGCAGCGAGAACGGCCATCCCGACGCCGAAGCCGTAGAAGACGACGACGGTGCCGACGCGGGAACTGGCGAGGCCGAGTCCGAGGGCGGCGACGCCGAACGCGATGCTCCCGTAGGCGCGGACGGTCCCGTACGGCACACCCGTCGAGAGCACCATCGCGTTGGCGACGGGCTTGACCGGCGCGCGGAACGCGGCGAACGCGACGGAGACGAGAGCGAGGAGGGGAAACACCGACGCGGCACGCGGATAGATCGCTCCGAGCGCACCCGAAGCGACGACGCTGGCGAGCAGAATCGTCTTCTGTGCGCCGTATCGGTCACCGAGCAGTCCCCACGCGGGAAGCGCAAGAATGCCCGCCGTGCGGAGCAGGAATCCGATGGTCCCCATCTCGGCGCCGGTCATGCCGAGGTCCTCGAAGTATGCGTTGCGGAACACGACGAACCCGCTCCAGGCGGCGAAGTAGAGGAAGTAGAACGCCTTGAAGTAGCTCCCTTCGTCCATCCCGCGCAGCGCCTCGCGGACGGTCACGGCGTGTCGAACTCGATGACCGTCTTTATCGCGTCGTCGCTCGCCTCGAAGGCCGATTCGGCCTCGTCGGGCGCGTAGACGCCGGTGACGAACGCGTCGAGGAACCAGTCGGGGAGTTCGGCGAGTCGGTCCCTCGCGGCCTCGTACTGCCCGACGTTGGAGTTGACGCTGCCGAACAGCGCCTTGTTCTCCAAGACGAGTTCGCGGTGGAGTCGTCCACCGTCCACCTCGAACGCCCAGTCGTTCGGGATGCCGAGGAGGGCGCCGACGCCGTTCGGCGCGAGGGCGTCGACGGTCTGGAAGGCGTGCTTGGCGTAGCCCGTCGCCTCGTAGACGAAATCCATCGGCTCGAACGCCTCGGCCACCCCGTCAACGGGCGTCTCGCGGGAGTCGACGTAGGTACTGCCGAGTCGCTCGATGATGTCGATGGAGGGGTCGGGCCTGTCCCGCCGGCCGAGACAGTAGTTCCGTTCGAACGGCGAGGAGTCCGTCTCCAGCATGGCGAGCGTGAGCAACCCGAGCGGTCCGTTGCCGAGGACGAGAGCGCTCTCGGGCGTCCACTCGAACGCGGACCGGGCGGCGAACGCGTGCTCGAACGCCTTCTCGGAGTTCGAGATCGGTTCGACGAGAAACCCGTGTTCCGCGTACGAATCGGGAACGGGGACGAGAAACTCGGGCGGACTCACGAAGAACTCCGACATGTAACCGTGCGCGCCGACGATTCCACGTTCGACGTAGGCGCCGTCGGGGGCCATATCCGGTTCGCCGCGCTCGAAGTATTCGTTACTCTCCGTCTCAGTGGACGGACGGCGGACCGTCGGCACGACGAGCTGTCCCGATTCCAAACCGGTGCCGTTCGGATCTTCGACGGCCGCGACGGCCTCGTGACCGAGAATCTGATAGTCGTCTCCCACCGGGTAGCCCCCGTGGTTGCCGCGAACGACCTCGTGATCGGTGCCGTCGATGCCGACGCGGAGTGTTCGGAGGAGGGCCTCTCCCGCATCGGGGTCCGGTTCAGAAACATCGAGAAGCGTCGGTCGGGAACTCCCTCGTTCGACAGCGATAGCCTTCATCGTACAGTCCCTCCGAGCGATACGCTGTGGTTGGACCTATCTGACAGTCGGAGAACCGCGTCGTCACTACGAGGCATACGTCACGGTTTTCATCGGAGCTAATAAGCACTCCGACGAGAGCGTAGATGCGTCCGTAGAACCGGTTCTATGTACCCGGTCAAAGCCTACAGATAGATATCAAGAGGAGAGATATCTCGTGGTTGAATAGTGGATTACGCTCGTTTGAACGTTGTAATGGTGTTTCGAAGCTAGTTCGCTTCTATTTGAACCAAAATATGCCTCCAAAGGCGCTTCGAGGGCTCGTTTAATCTTGTTTGTCGTAGAGTGGTTGTGTATGCCGGGTTGATATCTTTACAATGACACGGCAGGATATGCCACGTTTCAATCCAAGCGTTCACAGGACACCATTTCAGTCGTGGTTGTTGCACGACTCCGGATGTCTGTTCTGACAGAGACTCCCTCACCGACAACAACGGCCCATCCCTCAGTCCGGATCGCTACATCGCAGTGAACTCCTCGCCGGAGTCGGGAAGGTACTCGATGATGCTTTGGTGGGCACCGAATTCGCTGATGATCGTCTGTAGCGCGTCGACGACCGTCGCGATATCGCGGTTGAGTTCGTGTTCACGGTACGTTCCACCGTCCTGACCACGGTGCTCCATGTACGAGAGCGTTAGATTGAGAATCTCGAAATCAGAGAGGAAACTGCGCATCCGCCGAGCGGTACGCGGATCCCGACCTTGAAACTCGCAGAGTTCTTTGTAGCGCTGGTAGACGATTCGTGACCGAGCCGGTGTCGCATTCTCTGCAGCGAGCGTGGTCAGCGCGTAGAGTGTGAGTTGCTCGTGTTCGGTGAGGTCGCGCATGATGTCCATGCTCTGCTGCGCCTCGAGTTTCTCCTGGGCACGTTCGACGTGGTCGGTCGTAACCGAATTCGCGTTTTCCGTACGTGCGAGATCGCCAGCCTTCCGAAGGAGCGTAATCGCTCGTCGGGCGTCACCACCATCCTGGCGACCGAGGGCCGCACACAGCGGGATCACGCCCGCTTCGAGCGCCCTCTGGTGAAACGCGATCTCTGCCCGCTGTTCGAGGACTTTTTGAAGCTCTTCCGTGCCGTACGGCGGGAACGAAATCTCGGTCTCACACAGAGACGATTGAACCTTCGCGTCGAGTTGTTCTCGGAACGTCGAATCGTTGCTGATTCCGATGAGGCCGAGTTGAATGTTGTCGATGTATCCGTTGTTGTCTGCACGAGAGATCTGGTAGAGGAACGTGTCGTCCGTAATATGGTCGATCTCGTCGAGAACGATGATCACGGTCCCAGAGAGCTTGTTGAGTTCGTCCCAGAGCAGACGATAGACTTTGGATTGGGGATGGCCGGTTTCGGCGATGTGGTGTTCGGGTTCTCGAAGATTGTTCACCAGGCTAATCGCGGCCTGGTAGCTCGTGCTGAGACCGTCGCAGTTGAGCGAGATGACAGAGAGGTCGACCTCGAAATGTTCCGCCGATTCTAGAAGTTCGTTCAGCAGGAAGTTCGTCACGGCGGTCTTTCCGACGCCGGTTTTCCCGTAGATGAAGATGTTGTCGGGGTATTCGCCGTTGATGATCGGCTGTAGGGCCGCTTCGTACTCCTCGATTTCGTTGTCCCGCCCGACGATGTCGTCTGGTACATACTCGACTTTGAGCGTATTCCGACGTTTGTACAGCGTATCGTCGGGCTGGAATCGGGGAGTCATATTGTGCTCGACTGATTCAGGCTGGAATGATAACTGTTTCGACCACCGTTTCCGCTATTTCCAGTATAACCACTGTAGGGTGTGATTTCCACTAATTGATATCGACCCCACCGCTTCCAGTCTAATCGGTGAGCGTCGAGAGAGGTATCGCAAAGACATCCCATAATCCAACTCTCGATGAACAACTTCACCCCACTATTTCCAGTAAAGCCATCAGATCACGAATGATCGAACCACCCCATCGTTTCCAGTAATTCGCGGTGACTCCAGGTGGTTGGTTCCGAAAGAACGAACCATGGGGTTCCAGTATTTCCAGTAAACGGTTCTTTATATACACTATAGACACCATCGTTTCCAGTATACTCGGCTTGAATACGAACCGACAGACGGCGGAGGGGGTCGGTTACTGAGAACGGTGGGACACCCCCTCCCCACTATTTCCAGTAAAGCACCACGAAAGAGACCCACCTCGTGAGCGAGAACTCTAAATTTGGGGAAAGTTTATATCAATAGCGTTCGAGCTAGTCCGCAGGAGAGCTAGAGAACGGTTGCGGTTGGGGTTGGTTCTAGTGAAAGAAAATAACGAGAGAGTTCGGGAGACCTTCGTCGCTAGTTTTACTGGAAATGGTGGGGGGAGAGTGGATGGGTGTAGCCGCCGGTTCTCGTCATGTAACCGTATTAGTGGAAATAGTGGGGTCTGACATCCGTCAGACATTCCCGATCGGTTACCTGGCGTGAAGCGAGATTCCGTTCACCCGTTGTTAATTTCCTATCGTGAGTAGAACAACTTTCACTCGGGACGACGAACTGCCGAGACCAGTATCGCCAGCCACCACACCACCATTTCCAGTAAAAGCGCCGTCTTTCAGCCCCGACTGAAGACCGAGACCAAATCAAAGTCGAGATACGTTCGCGCGCGAGAGATCCTCCTCAATACGAAAGAACGAATGGAGACGGGGTATCGCGTCGTCTACGATACCGTCGACAGCATCTGAGTCACACGAGCGTTCTCGGGCGGGCTATACAGCGGAAATGTGCGCTTGGCTCACCCACCGTCGGTGACAGATTCACAGGCACGGAGAACGGTTTCCGGGGAATCCGCGAGATAGATGGAGCGGTACGTCCCTTTCCCCTTCCCAGCACCCTTGCGCCGCTGGTCGAGCACGTCGAGGTCTTCGAGTTCGTCGAGCAAGTCGCGCACACGTCGCCACGAAAGCGTATTCGTATCCTCGTACTGAGTGATTTGCTCGTACTTGGAGTAAACGTCGTGTGACTTCACGTCCTCGCCCGGGTCGGCATCGTCGGTAGTGAGTGCGACCGACTGCATCACGTATTGGGACTGCACCGGTTGCGTCTGCATCATCTTGACGAGTTTGTCCTCCTCTGCTTTGTCGAGGGCGCGTTCGACGTGGGAGGTGGTCAGTACGTCCGCACCTTCACGTTCGGCTATCTCACCAGTCTTCCGGAGAATATCGATAGCCTGACGCGCGTCACCGTACTCCTGTGCGGCGAACTTGGCGGCGGTCGCGAAAATATCGTCAAGTGCCCGTGCGTCACTGGGGAGTACGTCAGGATTGAACGCATCGCGGCGGGCCTTGAGTATGTTGAACAGTTCGTTGATGTTGTAAGGTGGGAACACCAGTTCGTTCTGGGTGAGGCTCGACCGCACCTCTGAGGTCAGTCGATTCTCGAAGCGAGCCTTGTTGCTGATGCCGACGACTCCAAGGTGACAATCAGAGAGTTTCTCGGATTCTCCGGCCCGTGAGAGCGTTCCCAGTGTCTCGTTCGGGGAATCTAGCTTGTCGATTTCGTCGAGGATGATGACGCCCACGTCGTAGAACTGGTCAAAGGCGTTCCAGAGTCGGTCGTAGAGGCGTGACCGTGAAACCCCTCCCGAAGGGAAGGTGATGTCAGTCTCATCGGGGTCGTTGACGAGTTCGCCCGCCCGGACGACGACCTGCGTCTCCGAAGAGTTCTGCATACAGTCTACGTAAGCAACTCCGATGCTGACGCCGTTGGCAGCGCCCCGCTCAACGAGTTGTCGCCCGAGGAACTTCGCGCACATCGACTTCCCGACGCCGGGTTTGCCGAAGATGAACACGTTGTTCGGTTTTTGACCCTCGATAGCCGATCCAAGTTCGCTCGCCAATTCAGATAGCTGGTCGCCTCGACCGATGATTCGGTCATCGGATTCTGGAACTGTCTCGATTCGGAGGAGATCTTTGTTTGAGAAGATAGATCCGACCGAGTCGAAGTAGTTCGTGCCCCCACTCATACACCCGGCGTGATTCCGGCCCAGCATAAAGGTTCGCAAGCGAGTTTCCGATGAAAAAGCCTATAAACAACGCAATTAGGCCATCTCAGGGGGTTATACAGCGGAAATGCACGCAGATGCGAGCGCACGTTTCCGCTGTAGTGGTCGAGAGTCAGCGCGTGTTTCCGCTGTAAACGTCGTAAAGACGAACTCGACAACCTATCTCGAAGCTAGTACTAGCTCAGAAAGATTTATTATTATAGTGTTTAAACAACCCCTCAAGTTAAAGGACGATCTAATATGATTGATCCATACTGCGTCTTGCACTAGCTAGCGCTCACGCTATACAGCGGAAACCCGCGCATAGCCTCTTGACCAACGACCGGGTCCGAAGCAGTTCGTCCATACAGCGGAAACGCGCGCTCGGTGGCAACCTTCTCGCGCTCAAAGACGTGAGACTCCGATGAACGCCTCCCTGAGTGTCACGGTTTTGTAGTCAACGAGACCGTTGATGGTGGCTCGATGGCCCGAACAACTTCAACGGCCGCTGGAACCACGATGAGATTCGCTTCTTCGCGGATTACGTCGACGATGCCGGGTATATCTACGATGACAGCGGAGTCCACGGAGGGCTGGACGAGGACGCCTCGTATGTCCTGATGGGCGATATGAACGCTGGACCGAAGACCGATCGTCCACTCGATCCGGCGACGACGTACTTCATCGAAAACGAGGATTTCAACACGCGGAGACTGCCCACGAGCCCCGGTGGAGCACGGCTCGGGAACCCCGAAGCGACGGCCGTTTTCGGCGATGGATCACAGGTTGATTGGGTGTTCCCTCACCGGACTTCTCGTTACGCTCGTCGTCGGTAGTCTGGCCGAACCCCAACGCGAGGAAACGCGGTCTCCCGGATGAGATCCAAACGGCCTCGGATCACCGACTGGTCTGGGCCGATATCGCCAAAAAATAACGCGCCCCAACCAGAGACGAGGAAGACACTCACGTGGCTCTATTACAATCTTCAGTCGCTGATCATTTGCCGAGGCTGTGTTGGATACGGGGCGCGTGCGTACCGCGTTCCCAGCAACTGTCAGCGCCTCTCAGTCGAGACTGTCGCCATCAACCTCTCACTCGATTCAGGGCGAGACTCGTCCCTGCCGCAAGGACGGTGATGAGGACGACTTCCTCTGCGTAGGGTGCCCCTCTAAGTACGTCACACCCGCCCGCTTTGAGAACTCTCCGCCTGGCTGAACACAGACAACGGACAGAGCTCTTCTATCACCACCTGCAGTTCGCCGTGCCGACGACGAAGCGTCACTGGCGTCGTCTCAACCGCCGCAACGTCTGTCTATCGGAGCCGCGATTTAGCTCCGGGAAGGTACGCCATCGAGCATGCTGGTGTTCGTGCCGGAGTTGAGAGAGTTGTCGTCTCGGCGCCGAGCGCGTCGGAATTTTCGCCGCTGTTCTTTTGCGACCCGTCTGCGACTTACCGCGACTCCTCGCGGCGGAGATTCGCGCGACGTTCCTCGAACTCTTCCTCGGAGAGATCACCGCGAGCGTACGCTACTCGGAGCTCTTCGAGTGCCCTATCGCCGGTCAGCGACGACCCGAAACCGCCGACGAGGCCGCGATAGAGGAGGTAGCCGATGCCGACGAGGACGACGAGCCAGACGAGCATCATCTCGATGCCCCACAGCGACGAGAGGCCTCCGGCCATCCGACCGCCCCACCACCAGCCCATCATCCCCATCATCGGCATCGCGAGCATCATCATCAATAGCGGGAACAGGACGATTACCGCCAGGACGATCAGGACGATGCGGAGTGGGCCGTCGGACGTGCGCTCAGTAGACATGATGAACCACTAGATAGATTCGTCGACGGAGTGCATAAAGTTGGGCGGCTGCCGGTACCGCTCTAGTAAGGCCCCCGACAGAGATGGACAGCGGACACGTCGTTCCGTATATTCACCGAGATGAGTCCACTCAGCAGCAGTCGTTTTCGTCGGGCGACCACTCGCACGCGTCGCCCGTCATTAAGCCGTTTTCGTCCACGTAGGTCGAGAGACACGCGAAGTTGCAGAAGTACGTCGGTGACCCGCAGTCGTCGGTACAGTCGCGCACACAGATCGGGTCGTGGTCGAAGATACGCGACCCGCAGTACACACAGGCCTCGTCGATGTCGGGACGCTCGATGGTCGTAGACATATCTGCGCTACGGGCTCGAGTCAAAAACGCATTTCGCCGTCTGACCGTCCATATACTCCGCCATCGGGCTATCCCCGGTGTAGGCGTGACACGAAGCGACTAAAACTCGATCGCTCCAATCACCGGCTCGCTGACGCACTTCGGGCAGACATCGGTGTCGTATTCCTCCGGACAATGCCAGTGGCACGAGATCCCGCAGCGCTCGCAGACGAACTCTCGCACCCCGTCGTCGCTTTCACACGCTGAATCACAGATGTCGCACCGAACCATGGTTCGTAGAACGTACGGTAACTCTCGGCATACATCGCTGTGCTCGGTTCCTGGCACTCGGTTTCTCGCAAAGCGGGGTACCTATGCGACGTGCTCCCCGTGGTGCTCACACATCGTTTCCGCGCTATGGTGGTGGTCCGGATGGTGCGAGCGATGCTCGTCTATGCGGATATCATTTCCGTGGTTCGAGTGGCCGTTCTCCCATCCCCGCTCGGAAACTGTAACCAATTGCGCATTGCTGGGGTTCCCTGCAGGAACGTGGCAAACCTCGACGTTCTCTGTCTCCCCGCTTTGATGTTCTGCGCCCGCTACGGCGCCAACCATACCTGACGTGAGCGTCGTTGCGACCGCGATGACGATTGCGAAGCGGATAACGGTCCGTGTCGCTGTGTTCTTTCTCATTGTATCACGTGATTTATCGGTCAATCTCGCACTTCACACTGTGGTGTCTGGTCAATCGATACTGTTTCATCATTCGTGGTCGGGAAATGGCTGTCCCATCTAGAGATATACTTCAGCATCAGCTATCAAAGTAGTTGGGTACGCCATCGTCGGCGAGTAGGAGGCGGCTGTTCGGTTGAACGTTGATGATTCGCCGTGCTATCGAGGCCTCCAGCGGTGTGAGGAATCCGAACTGCGTAGTGCATCGGGTCATGATCGTGAGTCGGATGGTGCGTCTCAGTGTTCGTTCGGTGCGTTCGGTACGGTCAGGGTCCGTCAGCAGTGACCCTGCCCGTACATTCCGCCGTCGTAGTCGTCGTCAGCCATGTCCTGGGCCATCTCGTCGACGGTCACACCCATGTGCGACTCCATCCATTCGACGCTACCAGGGCCCATGTGCTCGGTCATGTGCGCCTCCATCCAGGCCGCCCAGTCGTTAGCGGTCTCGTCGTACGGGGGCGCGTCGTCAGCAGTCGTGTCGGTGCCGTGTGCGCTGACCACGGGCGCAGCGAACGCGAGTCCGACGATTGCGAGCATTGCGAGCAGCCAACGTCCGATTCTCATGGTCGTCATGGTCTTTCTCCTCGATTAGTCGTACGCCGGTTCAGACGTTATCTCCACTGATGTGTCTACAGTGTAGAGAACCTTCGAAAGCATTCATAGGACGTCCCAACCGTCTCTTCTGAGGCAGCTCGTTCATCTACAACGAACTCGAGAAGGTGGAGAAACAACCCATCTGCGGTGTTAGAGAGAAAGGGGCCACAACGGTCTAATGCTTTCCGTGAAAATTGGGCGGTGAAGCGGATTCCGAACAACACAGCACGCTCGAAACTCCAGTACGTGCCGTCGCCGACAACGCCACAACGATACATGCCACTTCAACAACTCGCCAAGCAGATCGAACACGCGTTCGCACCGATCCGTCAGGTCTTGAAACCGATCCTCTCTAGCCCCACCGTGCTGGGCGTCTGGACGCTCTTCGTCGTCGCGTCCGTCGGGACGCTCTGGTGGGACCTTCGGAATCGGAACCAAGCGCTCCCGTCGATGATGAAGGCCGTCTGGACGTTCGTCGTCCTCTATTCGGGTCCGTTCGGCCTCGCTATCTACTGGTACTCCGGACGCACGCAGATCCCGCACGACTCGGTGGGGCGCCGCGGCCTCCGCTCGACTGCCCACTGCTACTCGGGATGTGGCGCAGGTGAGATTGTCGGGATCACGCTCGCACAAGGCATCCTCGCACTCAGCATCGGGTGGGTCGCGGCGGTCACCTTCGGATTCGCGTATCTCTTCGGCTACGCGCTCACGATCGGTCCGCTCATGCAGGACGGCGTCGGGTTCACAGAGGCGACGTGGGATGCGCTTCTGAGCGAGACGCCCTCGATCACGATCATGGAGATTTTCGCCATCGGGACCGATCTTCTGCTCGCCAGCCAAGCCCACATGGGCCAAATACTGTTTTGGATGGCGCTGGTGTTCTCGCTGTCCATCGGGTTCCTCGTCGCCTGGCCCGTCAACGTTGCACTCGTGAAGTACGGCGTTAAGGAGGGGATGAGCGACCCCTCCGAGATGGGCGGCGACGATAGCAGCAGTTCGCAGGCACAGGCGGCCGACTAACCCGCTCATCGTTTCGTTCGTATGCGGATTTTCGTTATCTCGTGGAGACATACCTCGGTTACACCGTCTGCAGACCCCGAGAGAGACTGCGGTAGTAGAAGCGGGCCGCCCGGTTCACTCGACGTATCTGAGGACGCGCGCCATCCCCGCGTCGAGGTGGTAGAGGTTGTGGCAGTGGAACAGCCACCGACCGGGGTTGTCCGCGTGGAAGTCTATCGTCACCTGTCCCATGTGCCCCGGCACGAGGACGGTGTCCTTGACGGCGTCGCCGACGCGGAAGAAGTGTCCGTGGAGGTGCATCGGATGGACGACCGGACTCCGATTCGTCATCCGGATTCGAACGTGTTCGTCCGGACGGATCTGGAGGGGGTCCGCGTCCGGGTACGCCTGCCCGTCGATGGTCCACACGTACGCTCCACTGCCCTGGGACAGAGTCAAGTCGAAGGTTCGGTCCGGGCTCCCGCCGATTCCGTCGAGTGACGAGACGGCGTGCAGGTCGCCGTAACCGAGTCGGGTCGTGGGTGACGACGGCGACGCCGGGGTCGACGATTCGTCGATGCCGTCGTACGCGAGAACCGCTCTCGCCGGCGGTTCGTTCCCGTCGAGGGCGTCCGCCTGCAGGACCCACGTGCCGGGGTTGGTCGCTTCGACCACGGCGTCGTATCGCTCACCCGCACCGAAGGCGAACGAGTCCGCGTCGACGGGTTCGACCGGACGCCCGTCGGCGTGCGTGATCGTCATCTCGTGACCGGCCATCCGAACGCCGTACACGGTCGCGCTGGCGGCGTTCACGAACCGGAACCGAACCCGCTCGCCCTCGGTCACCTCGAACCGCGTCGGGTCGCTCGGGAGTCGGCCGTTGACGAGATGGCCCTCGTACGGCGGGCGAACGTCGCCCATCATCCCGCCGCCCATGCCGCCTCCCATCCCGCCGCCTGTTCCGGTGTCCGCGGGAAGCCGCGGTTCGCCGGCGAGGTAGTCGTCGAACACGACGACGACGTCGCGGTCGTACTCGACGTGCGGGTCGCGTTCCTCGACGATGAGCGGACCGAGCAACCCGCGGTCGAGTTGTAGTCCGACGTGGCTGTGGTAGAAGTACGTCCCCGCGGGTTCCGCACGGAACTTGTAGTCAAACGTCTCGCCGGGCGAAATCGGCTCCTGCGTCACGCCCGGAACGCCGTCGACGGGATTCGGGACGGGGACGCCGTGCCAGTGGACGGTCGTTTCTTCGGAGAGGTCGTTGGCGACTTTGACCCCGAGCACGTCGCCTTCTCGAACACGGAGTTCCGGTCCCGGAGTCTGGCCGTCGTACGCCCACGTCGCGGACGAATCGATAGCCTCGGATTCCACCCCGGGGGCTGCGGTGAGAGTGACCGACTCATTCGGGTCGTCGGTAACTGTCGACCGTGGCGTGACTTCGCGACCGCTCGAACCGACGTCGGGGAGTTCGCCGGCGCATCCCGCGAGCGCACCGACCGCGGCTAACTGTGCCGAGTGAAGGAGCGTCCGGCGAGAGAGACGCCGCGATTGGTCGCCGCCTGCGGTACCGTCTCCGCGCGCGTGAGAGTTGTCGGATTTCATCGTTTTCGAGTTCATCGCCGATTCCGCTCTTCGCGGCCGTGGTGAGTGTTTGCTGGTCGGACCGCGAGGCTCGAATCGACTAGCTCCACAGTTCGTGCGAGTAGTATTGCATCATATTGTGGAGGTTATACTAACGGGTAGTTTCCGCCGCCGAATAGGTATTTCGGGTCCGTCCTGCAGGGAGAAGAAATACGAACAGTCTACACCACCTCGTCATTCGTCCTCGGGTCGTGGCCAGTATCGGGCGTCGGCGTCGGTCAGTCCGTGTAGCTTTCGCCGACGCATCTTCAGTTCCTCCAGCGCATCGGTGAAGTCCTCCTCGGACGTCGTCGGAATTCCGTTCTCGCGGAGTCTGTTCAAGTCCGGTTCGGGCGGGGTGCCGTCCGACTGCGCGAACGTGTCGCTGACCATCTCCAGGTAGTTCTCGACGCTCGAACGCGCGTTCTTGAGAATCGCGCTGCTCGGACGGTGTTCTTGCGGGACACCGAATCGCAGTAGCGTGAGCGAGTCGTCGAGGATGGCGACGCTGACGACGGCGGAGTACTGCCGTCGCTGCGTGTAGAAGTAGTGGAGGATAGGGTAGGCCATGTGGTTCACGGTCAACTGATTGAGTTCGGTCGTGATCGTCTCGATCGGGAGGTCGAACCCGTCGAGTTCGCGCCCGTTCCACCCGGCTTCGACGAAGGCTTCGCTGTACGTTCCGAGTCCGCTGACGTTGCTGGCGAACTGCTGTTTCTGCGTGACCACGCCGAGGATGGAGAGGACGTACGTGACGATGAGCGTGATGAACAGCATCCCGCTGGCCGTCATGAGCACGGTGGCGATTTTCCAGATGCCCCCGCCCGGGGCGAATCCGCCGTTTCCGAGCGTAAACAGCGAGTAACCGGTGAAGTAGAATTTCTCGACCCACGTGACGGTCGTCGGTCCGTTGACTTCGATTACGGCGTTCGCCGCGCTAGCGAAGAGGAGCGTCCACCCGAACCACAGCAGCGCGATCCACGTGGAGAGGCTGACGACGAGAATCAGCGGCCCCGCCAGGGTGAGACGCCGCGAATGACGGTCTGCGGTCCGACGGAGCCCGCTCCAGATGCCGCCCATCAGCCGATCTGTGAGGGGCCCCGCGCCCCCTTCGACCCAGAGCGTGGTCCACAGGAGGTCGGTGATCGTCCCACCCAGCACGATCAGACCGAGTACGGCATACGGGAAATTCACGTTAGCGTCCCCCGTAGGAGGTTGGTCGAGGAATCGAGCCGATTCGTTCGTTCGATCTCGCGGGTGATTCCGCTGACGAGACTCCGGCGTTCGGTTCGGTGAAGATTCTCGAGTACCATGTTATCAGCCGCGAACTGCACGCAACGGTAGATGTCGCTCTTTGCGGGTTTCGATCGAACCGGTCGTTCAGAGCGGATAGTCGCTCGCTCAACGAAAGGGACCGTACCATACATATACCCTGTCGAGGGGGAGGATTAATCGGCGGTATGAGCGTGACCGTCTCCGTCACTGCCCATCGAGTCTTGGCGGTGGAGCCAGTAGAGGCCGAGGAACAACGCCGTCGCGAGGACGTTCAGTACGAGTTTGTAGTTCATCTCGATCTTCACCTCGGCCACCTGCGCGGTCGATGGATCCGGGATCCAGCCCAGGGCGAAAAAGAGGAAGTGGACGACGACCCCGACGACGACGGCGGCGACGAAGATCATCGCGGAGAGGATAGCAGCGAACGTCGTCCCGTAGTACTCTCGGTAGGCGTCCATGATCGGCGGCACGATCAGGTCGGCGTAGATGTACGACAGCACCGATCCGAAGGGAAGCCCCCTCGTCCAGAGCACCGTCCCGAAGGGGACGTTTCCGACCGAGCAGACGAACGTGGCGATCCCGATGACGGCACCGAGCGCGGCCGTCCAGAGGATGTAGACGGGGGTGCCGGAGGAACCGCTAGAGAAGATGCTCGTCCAGACCGACTGCGGGATGAAGCCGGCGATGAGGCCGGCGAAGACGAATCCGATGGCGATCTCGTCCCACAGCATCCCCCACTCGGACCACTGCTTGTCGGCCAGCGCTTTCCACCCCTGCCGCGAGGTGGCCTGTTCCGAGATCGAAGTTTCGGCCTCGCTCGGATCGAAGCTCTCCTTGCACGACTGCGAGCAGAAGTAGTACGTGGTTCCGTCGTGCTCGGTCGAGTGCTCGGTCTCATCGGGGTTCACCTCCATCCCGCAGACCGGGTCCTGAGCGGTCTGCTCGTCGTCGGTCACGTTCTCACGGGCGGTTTCGACGATGTGGTCGGGGACGAGGTAGGTGAGGCCGAGCGCCATCAGGACGATGAGTATGAGGCCGCCGACGAGGTCCGCAACCAGGAACTGCCAGCCGAGCAGGATCCAGATGACGGCGCCGATCTCGATGACGAGGTTCGTCGAGGCGAACATGAACGCCCCGAGCGAGGCGGCCGCGGAGGCGCCCTTCTTGAAGAGGTTCTTCGCCGTGGCGATGGCGCTGTAAGAACACGACGAGGAGACGAATCCGAAGAAGGTGCCGGCGCCCAGTTCGCGCGGGCCATGACCGGCCATGAGGTCGGCGATCTGTTCGTCGGAGGTCCACGCCTCGACGCCGCCGGCGATGGCGAACCCGATGACCAGCGCCCACCACGTGATCCACGCCATAGAGACCGTCGTGGTCGCCGCCTGTTTCGTACTCTCGACGAAGAACTGTGCGAGTGGTTGATTGGTAGTCACAACCCCGACGCCAACCACCGCCAAGCCGAGTATCGTAAGAAGCGCGTATTCCCAGCGATCCATGGTTGTACTCATTCATACGGGAGGTGAATTCATGCCCTTTCTGGCTACGAATAGTGAATCCGAGCGCCGCTGGAATCCACAATCCAAAGTGAGAGCGACGCTGATTTTGTCCTCACTAGAGCCAGCGATCCGTCGTGAGCGTCTAGCGAGAACTGCGATAAAGAACACTGAAATGGGTGGCCGGTACGCTGGACGGAACTCACCGGTGTCGGGCGATGAACCTATCTCTTCGTTTCGTTCTTCTAACTCCTCGTGCCCGGGGGCGGCCTCGCGGACCGCGGTCGGAAGCCGCTCGATAGTGCGGTCGGCGGTCGTGTTGAACCCGGCGAGCTCGACCGTGGTCCCGAGGTCGAAATGACGCAATCGTCACGCCTCACTCGTCGGACCGAAGCTTGGCCCGTCGCGTCTCGAACTCCTCGTCCGAGAGGTCACCGCGGGCGTACGCGTGGCGGAGTTCTTCCAACGCTGCGTCGTTCGACTCGCGTTGGTCGAGGAGACGGCGAACGACGAAGTAGCCGCCGCCTAGGATGGCGAGCAGGAACAGCAACTGGATTCCGAGCCCGACCCATCCGAAGCCAGTGCTGCCCCCGTAGGACCCGCCCATCATCCCGCCGTATCCCATCCCCATCCCACCGAAGCCCAGCATCATGAGCACGGGCCAGAGAACGAGGACGGCGAGGACGACGAGGAGGATAGTCGTCCAGTCGCGCCCGCTCGGATCCGCCATTATCAGTCCCTCGCCGCCGCTTCCACGGCGTCCAAGACTCGTTCGAACCGTTCGTGTACCTCTTCGGCGACGGAATCGAGCGCGGAGTTGTCAGCTATGCCGACCAACTGCTCGGGGTCGACGGCGCTCACGGTGACTCCGCCGTCGTTGTCCTCGTAGACGATGACGTTACAGGGCAGGAGGGCTCCCAACTCGATCTCCTCTTGGAGGGAGCGGTGCGCCAGTGCGGGATTGCACGCACCGAGGATGCGGTACCTTCGGAAGTCCTCGTTGAGCTTCTTCTCGAGCGTCTGCTGCACGTCGATGTCGCACAGCACGCCGAACTCTTCGCCTTCGAGCGATTCGATAGTCGTCTCGACGACGGCGTCGAACTCCCCGCCGGCGCTTTTCTGCATAGTATAGGACATTCTATACAATATTGACCCGATAGCGGGATAAAGATTGCGTCGTACGCCGGTCGCGGGGTGATCGAGTACGCCCGACTGAGCGAGGATGAAAGCCTTGGCACCGGTGAACCAACACGATGAGATGCAGACCGATCGACACGGTGCGCTCATTGAGAGGACGCTGTTCGGGTTCGTTCCGGACGGGTAGACTCTCACACGGGAAAATACCAGATTTCTCTGCGCCCTTCGATGCGTTCTTTTCTACTCCGCTCTGCTTCGAAATAGAATGCTCGAGAGATCGTTTTTATACTCACTTTGCTTCGGTATTACAGTAGTAAGGTCGTAACATACACACGAGCTGCATGTTTCTATACTCGATTTCTTTTCCTACCAAGGCCGGCGCTTCACATCGCTGACTTGATGTGTGAGAATCGGGTGTATATGCGAGAGAAACCGACGATTACCTGCCCCCGTATCGAAAGTGGTGAACATATAAATGAGTCTTTTCGAGGGAGCGCGATGCGACGAAGGCTGGAGGGAATCCGACGACCGAGAAGAGACCAGAGCCGCCTCGATTTTCCGGTTGGAGCCGCACGGGAACCTATCGATACCACAAGAAGTGTGGTAGATTTAACGTCTTCCGAGAAAATAGCTCGTACCATGACGTCACAAGAAGTACGACTGGAAAGTACCGTCGGCGGATTCACGGCCAGTGGGAGACTCCACACGCTGAGCGTGTGGTTCATTCTCGCGCTCCGCCTGATGATGGGTATCGCTTTCTTTCAGAGCGGACTCGACAAGGTCCTCTCCGGGAGTTTCAGCGCGGGCGGTTACCTGACGGGCGCAGTCCCGAACACCGGAAGCCCGCTCGCCGGTCTCTTCGTTGCGATGGGGGAGACCCCCTGGTTCGTCGAATTCGTGAACGTCGCCGTTCCTTGGGGAGAGATACTCATCGGACTCGGACTCCTCGTCGGCGCGTTGACTCGACTGGCCGCGTTCTGGGGAGCGTTCATGATGCTCATGTTCTACTTCGGAAACTGGGATATCGCACACGGATATATCAACGGCGACTTCGCGTACATGCTCGTGTTCCTCGCCGTCGCCGCCTTCGGCGCGGGCCGCATTCTGGGTCTCGACGCGAAGCTCGAACAGTACGAGGTGAACGGACAGCCGCTCATCGACCGATATCCGTGGACGCGGTACCTACTCGGCTGAGGGAACGACGAACGCTCAAGAAACCATTCGGCAGATGGGGACGGGCAGGCATCCTGTCCCACAGCAGCCGTCATCGAACTGCCACAGGCGAAGTCAGCGTCCAATCTTGCTAGCGAAGGGATATCGACCACCGAACCAACTAATCGAAAGAGAAACCCGCATAAGAGCCGCTCGCGTACGTGATATCGTATGACGACAACCATAAGCGTCGAAGGGGATGATGTGTAAATACTGCGAGCAGACCGTTGAGGACGCGCTTCGAGGCGTAGACGGCGTAACAGACGCGACCGTCGACCGCGAACGTGAGACCGCGAGCGTCGCCGGTGACGCCGATGTCGACGCCCTCGCCGCCGCCGTCAGGGACGCCGGGTACTCGGCCACCGCCTGAGCGGAGCGACCGGGATGGGCGTCCGACCGCACCGACCGTCCTCTGGACTCGAATCGTAGAAGGGACGACTCACGTCCGGTATGGAACAGAACCATGTATAACTACGTCGACAATTAAACGATGGAGCATTCAAATTACGACGGGTCGCGGGAGGAATCATCGGCGGAGCGTGCCCCTCAGGCTAGGGCTGGGAGGATACAGTGCTGTCGGATCTGTCAGCTAGACTCGAGTACCGACACACGAGAGTCAGCAAAAGCGACCGCGGACCCCAGCGTACGCTCATCCGACCACGGGAAACCCGCGGAAGGGACAACGGCTGCGACGGACGATCACTCGTCTCACGACCATTCCCGCGGTGGCGAACGGGGACACGACCACCCGACGACGGCCGACCACGTTCATCACGCAGAGACCGAGACCGGTCGCGAACCACACGAACAGAGAGACGACCACGAAGGCCGCGGCGGAAGTCACGACGGGGACCACGGGAACCACACGGCGCACACCGATCACACCGGCCACGAACAGATGTTCCGGCGTCGGTTCTGGGTGTCGCTGGTGCTCTCGATTCCCGTCATCTTCTTCAGCGAGTTCATCCAAGGCGTGGTCGGGTACACCGCGCCGACGTTCCCCGGCAGCGTCTGGATAACTCCTGTCCTCTCCGTCGTCGTCTTCGCGTACGGCGGTCTGCCATTCCTCTCGATGGCCCGTACTGAACTGACGAACCGCGAACCGGGGATGATGATGCTTATCTCCTTAGCCATCACGGTGGCGTTCGTCTACTCCGTCGCGAGCCTGTTCCTCGAAGGCACGACGCCGTTCTTCTGGGAACTCGTCACGCTCATCGACATCATGCTGTTGGGCCACTGGATGGAGATGCGCTCGGTCAGGCAGGCATCCGGAGCGCTCGACGAACTGGCGAAACTCATGCCCGACACCGCCGAGCGAGTGACCGAGGGCGGGGATACCGAGGAGGTGCCAGTAACCGACCTCTCGGAGGGCGACGTCGTCCTCGTCCGTCCGGGCGCCAGCGTCCCCGCCGACGGCGAAGTCGTCGAGGGGGATTCGTCGGTGGACGAGTCGATGATAACGGGCGAATCGAAGCCCGTCGACAAGGAACCCGGGGTGGAAGTCGTCGCCGGGACCGTGAATCAGGACGGCAGCCTCCGCGTCCGCGTGACGAAGACCGGCGACGAGACGACGCTGGCGGGGATCATGCGCCTCGTCGACGAGGCACAGAAGTCGAAGTCCCGCACCCAACTCCTGGCTGACCGGGCGGCAGGGTGGCTGTTCTACGTCGCTCTCGCCGTCGCCGCTCTCACAGCCGTGGCGTGGGTCGCCGCCGTCGGATTCGAAATCGCCGTCCTCGAACGGGTCGTCACCGTCCTCGTCATCGCCTGCCCCCACGCGCTCGGCCTCGCCGTCCCCCTCGTCGTCGCCATCAACACCTCCACCGCCGCACAGAACGGGATACTGATTCGGGACCGCATCGCCATGGAGGAGGCCCGTAACCTCGACACGGTGATGTTCGACAAAACCGGTACGCTCACGAAGGGCGAACAGGGCATCGTCGGGGTCGAAACGGCGGGTGAGTGGGACGAGACGCAAGCGTTCGCGGTGGCCGCCGGCGTGGAGGGCGACTCCGAACACATGATCGCTCGCGCCATCCGAGATGCCGCCGACGAACGAGGAATTCGGCGGGCGAAGGTCTCCGATTTCGAGAACCTTCGCGGCCTCGGCGTCAGAGCCACCGTCGACGGGGAACTGCCTCGCGTCTCGGAACGGTCGAGCGGGGAGCGGAGCGACCCGCGAGACAGCGAGACGGTCCACCTCGGCGGTCCCAACCTTATCGAAAAGCTCGGCGTCGAACGGTCCGAAGCGATAGCCTCGTTCGCCGACCAAGCGGGCTCGAACGCGCAGACGGTCATCTATCTGATTCACGACGAGTCTGAGGTCGTGGCCGCGTTCGCCCTCGCCGACGTCGTCCGCGAGGAGAGTCGCCGGACTATCGAAGCGCTCCACGAGATGGGTATCGAAGTAGCGATGCTGACCGGGGACTCCGAGGACGTCGCGAAGGCCGTCGCCGGGGAACTGGGTATCGATCAGTACTTCGCGGAGGTCTTACCAGAAGAAAAGGATACAAAGGTCGAACGGCTGCAGTCGGAGGGCAAACTGGTCGCGATGGTCGGCGACGGCGTCAACGACGCGCCTGCGCTGACTCGCGCGGACGTCGGCATCGCCATCGGGTCCGGGACGGACGTCGCCATCGAGTCGGGCGATATCATTCTCGTCGAGAACAACCCGCTCGACGTCATTCGGCTGGTCAAACTTTCGAAGGCGAGCTATCGGAAGATGCAGGAGAACCTCGTGTGGGCGACGGGGTACAACGTCTTCGCCCTCCCCCTCGCCGCGGGGGTGCTAGCGCCGGTCGGCATCCTCCTGTCACCCGCTATCGGTGCGGTGTTCATGTCGCTGTCGACGGTCATCGTCGCAATTAACGCACGACGGCTCAAGGGGGTCGATCTCTCGGCATGACGATACTGAGAGGGTGATGCGCACACCCCACGTGGCCAGAGTCGATTCCGCATCTGATCGGCGGAAATCGCTCCTACCAGGCGATCTTCCAATGGGTTCACCGACCGACTGACAGCGTTTCCGACCCGCCTTCGTTCACGGGAGCAAACTCTCGTGCGGCCGACCGGAACGCCTCGCGTTCTGGTGACGGCGCGGTCGAAGCGGGTTGCGGTCGATGAAACTGCTGTCGAGATCAACGGCGAGTGGTATTGGTTATAACGTGCAATAAACGCGATACAGCGTTACTCCTCGATGTACCGATTTTAAGCGACACGGAACCGGTCTGGCGACTGTATTCCTTTACGGCGCCGCTGAGAAACGCGATTGTTCAGAGACTATGCTTTTGACCGACACCTTCGGGTAACGGGCTTCATTATCCCGATTAGGAGTAATCGCCGGATCGACTATATCGACCGAACCTCGTGAAGCGTGGTTTCACACACCCAAACTGAGAGTTACCGTTTCCAGAGTTCACGGGTAGGCAGTCGGCTGAGTATCCGCCGGAGAATTGCAATAAAAGTTCAGTACTATACTTTTCAGCGCTCCCGCGAATCCGGCCTTCGAACGTCGGCTCAGGGGGGAAGCAGACAGTCCGTTATGGCCACAATCCCCGAGCCTCGTGCGCTTCCGAGATGCGAGAGAGCGCAACGATGTACGCCGCATCACGCCATGTCACGTCGCGCCGCTCAAATTCCGTTCTAACCGACTCCCAGGCGGTCTGCATCTCCGCTTCGAGTTCGTCGTTCACCCGTTCGAGCGACCACGCTCGCCGATTGATATCTTGAAGCCACTCGAAGTAACTCACTGTGACTCCGCCAGCGTTGGCGAGAATATCTGGAATCACAGCGATATCTCCGTCCGTAAGGATCGAATCAGCCGCTGACGTCATCGGTCCGTTGGCACCTTCGACGACGAAATCCGCAGCGATGGCTTCTGCGTTCTCTTCGGTGATCACGTTCCCGAGTGCCGCGGGGATAAGGACGTCAACGTCGAGTGTAAGCAACTCCTCGTTCGAGATAACGTCATCTGCGTACGTCGTGACGGCTTCCGGTTCTTCGTCGTGAGACGGAACGGCAGCCGTATCGATACCCGCTGGATCGTACATGGCGCCGTTCACGTCACTAATCGCAACGATCGTCGCTCCCCATTCATCGAGGAGTCGAGCGGCATTAGCACCGACGCTTCCGTATCCTTGGACCGCAACCGTCGTTTCCTCGAGTTGCCGATCGTAGTACTCGCAAACCAACTGCGTGATGGTCGCGACGCTCCGCCCGGGGGCCTCTTCGCGACCTTTACTGCCGCCGATGACCGGCGGCTTGCCGGTGACGACGCCCGGTATCGTTTCCCCTTCCTGCATCGAGTAGGCGTCCATCAACCACGCCATCGTCTGGGGATCCGTTCCCATATCCGGAGCCGGGATATCTTGATTGGGCCCGATAACGTCGCGTATCTCCTGTGTGAACCGCCGGGTGAGGCGTTCTTTCTCGCCCGGACTCAGTTCCTTCGGATTGACCGCGATACCTCCCTTGGCACCACCGAACGGAAGGTCCATGACCGCACATTTCCAGGTCATCCACATCCCGAGTCCGACGCATTCGTCTCTCGTTACGTCGGGGTGATATCGGAGTCCGCCCTTGAAGGGGCCTCTGACGCTATCGTGTTGGGCTCGGTAGCCCGTGAACACCTCAACGGTTCCGTCGTCCCGTCTAATGGGGACCGTCACCTCGTGGACCTTCTTCGGATATTTGAGTCGCTCAACGACACTGGGGTCGATATCGAGATGAGTAGCGGCGTGGTACAGTTGTCGACGAGCCGTTTCGAGCGCCGATTCGGGCTCAGCCGAGTCCGTCGTCGGTTCGCCTGACTCGTCGTGCGTAACCTCGGTGTGGGATGCCATGGTTATTCGAGCGGTGTCTGCCGATTTCGCATCGGTCCGCTACAGTCGGGACATCGTCCGGGGCTGTGCTCTTTGATGATGATATTGCCACACTGGAAGCACTCGTATGCCGTTTCCTCGCCCGATTTGGGGTTAACGTCTCTCATAGTGAGTTCGTGAGCGCCGACGGGGGAATCCGGGGCACTCTGCATAGATGTAATAAGTGTATTAGGGAATATTCGGTGGTTGATTATCAAACCGCTTTCGAATAGGGGGGTTAGTTATTCAACCTACTCGGCGGGAACCGTGACGGAGAGGTTGTTCTTCTCGAAGAGCGTCTCGAACAGTTTCCGCTGGACGGTGCGAGCATGCTTGTAGAACGCGGGCGGGGAGATTCCGAGTGTCTCCGCGACCTCTTCGCCCGTACGTTCGCGCGGCGATTCGAAGAACCCGCTATAGTAGGCCGTCTGGATCACCTCTAGTTGTCGCTCGGTCAACTTCTCGAGGAACGTCGCGTAGAGGTCGCGCTCTATCGACTGATCGAGCGTTTGCTTCGAGCGGAGTTCGACGGTGGAGAACGTCTCTCGGACGAGGCGTGTAATCGTTCGGACGTCGATACTATCCGGGATATCGATGACGAGCGTCGTGGCGGTCGGACCGGCAGTCGCTTCTCGAAAGACGGCACCGTGATCGGCGAGTTCTAAGGCCAAAAACGGTTGCGTGAGTCGCAACCGCAAGACGCCGCCTTCGCCGTCCGCGCTGATCTGCTGGACGTCGTCGATCGCGACGAGCCGAGATGCCGCTTCGGCGACATCCGTCGGCGATGCGTCTTCGACGGTTATGAACACGTAACTCCCCTCCGTCGACTGCTGAACCCCTCCCTGATATGAGAGCGTACACGCTGCGTCCCGTGCGAGACGCGAGAGGACGAACGTGGGGTCGTCGACGGAGAACTCGACGCGCGTCACTGACGTCGTGAGAAGCGCGTTCTTCCGTTCGATCGCGCTGAGTGCGGAGGCGATGGTCTCCCCGAGTTCGGCCAGGACGACCCCTCCGGTGTCATCGAACGCACCCTGTGTCGGTGCGTAGACCGTCAGCACACCGTGCGTCAGGTCGTTGTACACGAGCGGGATACTCAACACCGAGAGGTAGTCACGGGCGAGGGCGTCCTTTCGCCACGGTTCGTCGCGGAGACCGGCGGCGACGTTCGGCACCGTCGTCACCTCACCGGTCGCGGCGGCTTGCCCGGCCGGCTCCGTATCCGACGGAGCGACGGCGAACGACTGGCTATCCAGATATCCCCGTTCAGTGCCGGCCCAGGCCCGCGGGTCGACGGTGTCGGTCGTCGGGTCGATCGTCCCGATCCAGGCGAACCTGAATCGGTCGTCGGCGGTCAACAACTCACAGACGGCACGGTCGATCTCTTCTCGTGTTTCCGCCTGGACGAGCGCTTGGTCGATCTCGCGAATCGTCTCGTTGATGCGGTTCAACGCGGTGAGCTGTTCGTTCTGTTGCTGCAGTGTGCGGTCTTGCTCGCGGAGTCGTGACTCGCGAGTGACGCGGTCGAGGGCCGCTTCAGCCGTTGCCGCGAGGAGATCGGCCAGTTCACGAGTCACGTCGTCGAAGGCACCGATCTGATCCGAGCCCGCAAAGAACACACCGTGATCGCCGAGGGGAATATAGGTCCCACTTCGGAGGTCCGTCGCTCGGTTCTCGAGCCGGTCTGCGTCGTGGACGTCGTCGAAGAACAGCGCCTCGTCCTCGACGAAACTGTAACTCGGGAGGGTTTCGCCGTTGACGTGCACGGTCGGGAGCGGACCGTTCAGTTCCTTCATCGTCGCGGAGTGCGCCGCAGGTCGGAGTTCGTTGGCGTCGGCATCGAAGAGATAGACGGCACTCGCATCGAGATTGAGAACACCGGGTGTGTCGTCGACGACGTGTTGTGCGATCTCTTGGTGGGTTTCGGCGTAGAGGAAATCCCGGGCAGTTTCGTGGAGCGTCGCCAGCGCTTCCTCGCGTTGCTTGCGTTTCGTGATCTCTCGACAGCTGAACAGCAGTGTTCCGTCCTGAATCGACACTTCTCGAACGTTGACCAACAGCGTGTGTTCTCGCCCGGCTTTGTCGATCGCCGTCGTCTCGATGTTTTTGAGGACGCCTTCTGCTGCGAGTTCGTCGCGGTCGAAGAGGTCCTCTCCAAGGAGGGCGTCGATCGTACCGAGCTCTCGGATCTCTTCGACCGTGTAGCCGAAAATGAAGTGTACGTTGGGACAGACGTAGGTGTACTCGCCGTGTTCGTCCGTCATGAGGACGGTATCGGTCATGTTGTTGAGCGTGACGCGATGAAGCTCCTCCGATCGACGGAGACTTCGTTCGAGCGCCACCCGCTCGGTGATATCGACTCCCTCGATGAGTATCGAAACCAGATCGCCGCGTTCGTTCTCGACGGGGCGTACAGAGAGATCGATGACGCGCGGGTCCTCGACGTGAGGTGGTTGTGGGATGACGACGTTTCCGAACGTACCGTCGAGTGCGTTCTCTACGATTTGGTGAACGTCCGTCTCCGTCGCCTCCGACTGTGACCACCACGGAAGCGTCCAGAACGGTTCGCCGATGACCGTTTCGACGTCTTCGTCGATCATCTCCCGTGCGGTCTGGTTCACGCGAGCGAGCGAGCCATTCGGATCGAGCACCCAGGTCGCCGTCCGCGAATCGCTGAAGATGGCGTCGAACTGTCTGGCCCGCTCCCGCTGTGCAGTCGTCCGCTGTGCGGACCGAACCGCCCGCTCGGTTCGATCCAACAGCTCCGCTCCTGTCTGTTCGGCCGAGTCCGTCAGTGCGACGTAATCAGTTACTCCGGCCTCGATAGCCTCACTAGCGATCGCTTCGCTTCCGGACGCGGTACCAACGATCACGGGGAGCGCGGTGGTTTCGGCGCGGATCTCCCTCAACAGGTCGAGTCCGGTCGTCTCTCCGAGCGCGTACTCGGTGATGAGACAGTCCACGGTCCCCTTCTGGACGATACCGACCGCCTTCGATTTAGTTCTCGCTCGCTGTACAGTCGCGTCCGTTCGTGATTCGAGCGTTGTGGCGAACTGGGTGAGCCATTCATTCGTCCCGACGAGCAGAACGGAGGACGAATCAAGGATGCTCGGCGAGGACGGCATCAGTCGATACCTGCGTGCCAGCGGCAACGTAGGTCGATGCAGCGTTGCACCAAGCTATGCTGCGGTCCCGAAGCGAGAGTGGCGCTCATTACTGGTTGAATCGCTACCCCGCGATAGGTAATAGATGTTTGGACACTGCCTGTTAACCTCCTCGGCTGGTGTTCGTCCGTTGTGGCTCGGTGCGGTCGTTGAGAATCTACAATAATGAAATAAAGCCACAATACTACTGCGGATATTCGACCGACTGCCCACCCGTGAACTATGGGAACATCAACACTCAGCTTAAACGTATGAAACCACGTTTCGATGGGGGTTCGGTCGGTACAATCAGCCCGGCCGCTTAGACTTAACCGAGAGACTACAGTCCTATAGCCGAACCGACCGACGAGAAACCGTCTCCTCGAAATCGCGTTTCTCGACGACGCGGTGAAGGAACGCGGCCGCCGAACCAACCCCATATCGTTCGAACAACTGCACGTCGAGAATCAGCGTTGTATCTTTACTATTGCAGCGTACAACCAAGACTACCTGCCGGTGATCTTGACAGCGGTCTCGTCGCCGGCGACCCGCGACGGCCGCGCCGTCACCCGAACGCGAGGCGTTCTGATCGGCCGCACGAGACGGAGCTCTCGCAAGCGCCGGCGGGTCCGAGAATCTGTCGGAAAACTACTGAAGTCACTGAAAAACTACTCGGTGAGAGCGTTCGACACCTCATTCAGCGAGGAATCGAGCTATTCTCCCGAGTGAACACTTGGTCGCGTGAAAGCGGACGACGAACGCCCTGACGGATATCCCTAGAACGGCGAAGCCGTTCCGGTGTCTCGGAATCCGCAGGGCCGCAGTGACGCACGACTCTTCGACCCGTTCACTCCCTCACTGTACAGTGCCGAGGAGGGGTTAGCTAGACCGTCTCCCCGCGATACATAGGATAATAAATAATTAAAGATAGGCTGCGCCCCCGCGCACAAGAGTGCAAATCGAGTTCACGAGTCGCGAGGTGCAATGAAAAATAGACGGCGGGTTACGGCCTGTTCGCGGATTCTCAGCGTCGACCGAATACCGTGGGTGTTACACCCATAGTTTCGTAACCCTTCCGAACGGTAGAGGCAGTCACCAACCGAAATCCGGTTCGCTCTCCTCTATCGCGAATCAAGCGTTCTCCGACCAGTTCCCTGTTCTGCTGCTTACAGAGTTCAGCAGGCGACCGAACAAGGTCTACGCAGTCACTCGAAACGCGATTCTCGAACCCGAAGCTCTTCGAAATGAGAACACCTTGTTCCCCGTCGAAACAAATCATTCCTCTCGCCAGACAACTTCAACCAGGCTGGTCAAGGATGTGGTCCCACCGACTGTACGCGCCGCCCTAGTCGACGATACACCGCGAGAGAAACTTCTCCGCGGTATCTGCGGACGACGCGCCGAGTCAACAACTCGTAATATCATTTAGCTGTCTTTGCGAGGATTGCCGTGTCTCGTTTGTGGCTGTACGAGCACGGACCGCTGAGCCCGACTGAGAGCGTAAAACCAAATACACTTGACAGTCCCTTGTTATTATAATAAGCGGCTAAACTGAAATACAAGATTGCCTCAGATTCCCGACGCGAGTCTCACACTGACTGAGACGGGATGGAAATTAGCGGTACCTATCAGTCGCAAAACTCGACATGACAATTTGTCGAGGCGCCCGAACAACTGTTAGTCGATCATCCTATCGAGGAATAGCGACCAAAAAGGTGCAGGCGGAGTCGGTCGTCAGCGTGCGCAGTGGGCGAGGTAGATCCGGCGTTCGAGGTGGAGTTGGTATCGTCCCTCGGAGCACGAACCAGTTTGACGTGACGTGACAGGCCGTCGCCGACTCTCGGACGCCTCGAGGATGCCTGAATGCCTCTATTCAGGGGAGGTCAACGTCCACACCCGACTGCAGGCTCGCCGCCTTGACTGTGTTGTACATCAGCATCGCGATAGTCATGGGGCCGACACCACCGGGAACGGGGGTGATGGCGTCCGCTTTCTCGCTCGCGCTCTCAAACTCTACGTCGCCGACGAGTTCGTACCCCTTCTCGTTGTCTGCGTCGACTCTGTTGACGCCGACGTCGATGACCGTACAGTCCTCCGAGAGCATGTCGCCGGTGATCATCTCGGGGACGCCAGCCGCGGCGATCACGATGTCGGCCGTTCGAGTCTTCGCTGCGAGATCGTCGGTGCGAGAGTGACAAACCGTCGTCGTGGCGTTGCCCCACGGTGCCTTCTGGATGAGAAGGTTTGCCATCGGCTTCCCCACGATGTTGGACCGGCCGACGACGACCGCGTCCTTCCCTTCGGTCTCGACGTCGGCGGCTTCGAGGAGTTTTTGAATTCCGAGGGGCGTACACGGTTTGTACCGGGCGTTCCCGGTGACAGTGCGGCCGACGTTTTCGGGATGGAACCCGTCGACGTCTTTCATCGGATCAATGCGTTCCAGCACGACCTGCGAGTCGACGTGGTCTGGCACCGGCATCTGAACGAGGATGCCGTGTACACTGGGGTCGTCGTTGAAGTCGTCGATCTGTTGGAGCAGGGTCTCGGCCGAGGCCTCGGGGTCGATCACCTGGTGAATCCCTTCGATTCCGGTCTCCTCGCAGGCCCGCTGTTTCATCGACACGTAGGTCTCGCTGGCTCCGTCGTCGCTCATCAGCACCGTCGCGAGTCCTGGAGTCACACCTTCGTCGGCGAGTTGCGCCGCACAGTTCGATACGTCTGCTCTTATCCGGTCCGCAATCTCGTTTCCGTCGATAATCGTTGTCATGGTCGGTGGTGGCGCCGTCGTCGACGTTCGGCCCGGCCCCGGTCCGGATGCGCCGCGCCGCTTGCGTCCCACATTCCTGCGGCGGGGGCGCGCCGATGTGCCAGTGAACGTCGCGCACGGGCTCTCTCTCCCAACCTTTTCACCCATCGTAATAAGCCATCGTGGGGTATGTTCCACCCGTTGAAGCCTCCCCTGACCGGTCTGTCCGGGGACGACGCGCCGCCGACCCAGGGAACTCCGGCAGGAGGCGCCAACGCGGAAGGTTTTTTTGAGGACGAGCGCCTCGGTCCGAGTAACGATTGGGATCGACCGGCGGTCCCCCTGAAGTCCTCGTCTCACATGAGCCAGCCATCAGTCGTCACGGAGTGCGCATCGTTCGTCGGGACCGCAGCCTCGGCTCCGCCCGGGGCCCGGGTCCCGGTCGAGGTGAGAGTCACCGTCTCGGACCCCTTCGAGGCCTACCGCCGAGCCCGCGACGGCAATACGGGTGGAACGTTCCTCGAGACGACCGGCGGGCAGTCCGGCTGGGGATACTTCGCGGTCGACCCGGTCGAGCGCCTACAAGTGGCCGCCGACGCGGCCTCGCCGGACGGGGAGAGTCCGACCGTCGGCGCGATCGACTCGCTGCTCGACCGCGAGGAACTCGTCCGCGGGGACTGCGAGGTTCCGTACCCCTGCGGCGCGTTTGGCTGGCTCTCCTACGATGTCGCCCGGGAATTGGAGGACCTGCCGGCGACGACGGCCCCGGACGGGCTCCCGCGGCTCCAACTCGGCGTGTTCGACCGCGTCGCCGCCTGGGAGGCGCCGACCGAGGGCGACGTGCGACTCCGAGTGACCGCCTGTCCCGTCGTCGACGAGCACGAGTCGCCCGCGGCAGCCTACGAGGCCGGCGTGGAAATGGCGACCGAGTTGGCCGAATCCGCGCTCCACGGGGACCCGGCCGTCGGCTCCCCGCCGGTCGCGAACCGACAGGCGACGTTCGAGAGCGAGTGCGGCGAGTCGGCGTTCGCCGACCGGGTGCGCCGGGTGAAGGAGTATATCCGCGACGGCGACACCTTTCAGGCGAACGTCTCGCACCGACTGGTCGCCCCCGCCGCCGTCCACCCCGTCGAGACGTACGACGCTGTGCGACGCGTGAACCCGGCGCCGTACTCCGGGCTGCTCGAGTTCCCGGGGGTCGATCTCGTCAGCGCCAGCCCCGAACTGCTGTTAGACGTCGAGGGCGATCGTCTGTTGACGGAGCCCATCGCGGGCACGCGACCGCGCGCCGACACCCCCGAGGCCGACGCCGAACTGGAGCGCGACCTCACGAGCGACGACAAGGAACGCGCCGAGCACGCGATGTTGGTCGACCTCGAGCGCAACGACCTCGGGAAGGTCAGCGAGTACGGCAGCGTTGACGTCACCGAGTACCGCCGGGTCGACCGCTACTCGAAGGTGATGCACCTCGTCTCGCTCGTGGAGGGCCGTCGCCGCGAGGGCGTGAGCGTCGCCGACGCCGTCGCGGCCGTGTTCCCGGGCGGGACGATCACCGGCGCGCCCAAGCCCCGGACGATGGGGATCATCGACGAGGTGGAGGAAACCCGCCGGGGTCCCTACACGGGGAGCATCGGCGTGTTCGGCTTCGACGACCGGGCGACGCTGAACATCACGATCCGGACGCTCGTCCGCCACGGCGGCGAGTACCGCCTGCGCGTCGGCGCCGGCGTCGTCCACGACTCCGACCCGGCCGCGGAGTACGAAGAGACGCTGGACAAGGCCCAAGCGCTCGTCGACGCCGTCGACGAGGCACTCGGCGAGCAGGGGTCGTTCGCCGTCGAGTCCGCCGCGGACACACTGGAGGAGGTCCGGTGAGATGATACTCATCGTCGACAACTACGACTCGTTCGCGTACAACCTCGTCCAGTACGTCGGCGAGTTCGACGACGTCGTCGTCAGGCGCAACGACGCGATCGACGCCGCCGGGATCTCGGACCTCGACCCCGACGGGATCGTCGTCTCGCCCGGCCCGGGGACCCCCGCCGACGCCGGCGTCTCCGTCCCCGTGTTCCGCGACCTCGAGTACCCCACGCTGGGGGTCTGTCTCGGCCACCAGGCACTGTGTGCCGCCAACGGGGCGTCGGTCGTCCACGCCCCCGAGGTCGTCCACGGAAAACCCTCCGAGATCCGCCACGACGGGTCGGCGCTGTACGACGGCGTCGACGACCCGTTCGAGGTGGGGCGCTACCACTCGCTGGCAGTCGAGGACGGCGACCTACCCGCCGACCTCGTCAAGACGGCGTACACGAACGACGAACAGGGCGTCGTGATGGGCGTGCGCCACGTCGACCGGCCGCATCTCGGCGTCCAGTTCCACCCCGAGAGCATCCTCACCGACGCGGGCAAGCGCATCGTCGAGAACTTCTGCTCGTCGATTGCGAGCGCCTGAGGCGGTTCCTCTCGACTCGCCGTCGGCGCCCTCCGTCGCCCTCCGTCACTCGCTCTCCCTCCTACGGATCCGGTCGTCGCTGGCGGATCCACGACCGATACGGAAGCTGTCACGATGTGGCGACCGTCGGCCCCGCGGCCGGGATTTAAGGCGATCCCGGTCGGTACGGTCTCACGTGAAGCGAACCATCAGCACCGACGACGCACCGGCGGCGGTCGGAGCGTACAGTCAGGCGACGACGAACGGCGACATACTCATCACGGCCGGTCAGCTTCCGCTGACGACGGACGGAGAACTGCTCGACGAGGAGTCCGTGGGCCGACAGACCGAGCAGTGTCTCGACAACGTCGCGGCCATCCTCGAGTCCGAGGGACTTTCGCTGAACGACGTACTCAAGACGACGGTGTTCCTCGACGATATCGACGACTTCGACGCGTTCAACGAGGCCTACAGCGAGTACTTTGACGAGGACCCGCCGGCGCGCAGCGCCGTCGAGGCCGGTGCCGTACCGAAAGGTGCGGCGGTCGAAATCGAGGCTATCGCGACGACCGAGTAGGGCGACCCCTTTCGGACCGTACTTTTTTGCACGCAGACAACCTAATACGGAGTAATGGATTCGCACGATAAGCAGCGCGACAGCGGCTACGACGCCGGAAACGGTACGTCACCGACGGTCCCGACCGGCGTGACCGAGTCAGAGGAGGCGACTCCGACAACCGAGGCCACCGGGGCGGCCGAGGTGACCGGATCGACCGGTTCGACCGAAGCGGAGGAGTTCGACCACGAGAAGGCGCGCGAGGGCGCGCGACTGCTGCTCGAGGCGGTCGGCCGCGACCCCGACGCGCGCGGCGTCTCCGACACGTGGACGCGCCGCGTGCCGGCGATGTTCGAGACGCTCACCGAGGGCCGGCGCGAGGCGGCGAAGCCGACCATGCGAACCTTCGAGTCGGAGACCGACGGACTCGTCATCAAGACGGGAATCCCGGTGTACAGCATGTGCGAGCACCACTTGCTCCCCTTCTACGGGGCCGCACACGTCGCGTACAAACCCGGGGAGTCGATGGTCGGACTCTCGAAGCTCGTCCGTTACGTCCGGTGGCGGTCGCGGCGGCTCACCACACAGGAAGCGTTGACGAGCGGTGTTGCGACGGGTCTGGCCGACGAACTCGAAGCCGAGGGGGTCGTCGTCGAGATTACTGCAACGCACATGTGCGAGGCGATGCGGGGCGTCGAGACAGCGACTGCGACGACGACGCACGAGTCTGTCGGCGAGCTATCGTCGACGGACCACGAGCGATTCCGCGAGTCGGTTCGAGACAGCGGCTGGACTCCCGACGTGTTCTGAACAACTCTCGATGCATTCCGGGCCGGACAGACCACAAAAACCGGAACGTGGCGGCGTCAGTCCGAATTGGTGCTGAGGACGAGGACGGGGACGGGCGGCGTCGAGTCAGTCGCTTCCTTCCGCGTCGGAACTTCTCACCTCGGTAACGAGTTCGCTATCGTTGGTGACGACGTCCACGTCCCCTTCGGCGGTCAGATGGTCGATTCGGTCGGCGAACTGTTCGGAACGGAGTATCTCGTACTCGTTGTCGAGCCCGAGGTACACCGTGTAACACATTAGGACGAGGATGACCGCGAACGGGAGCCCCGTCGTGATGACGGCGGTCTGCAGTGCGCCCAGGCCTCCTCCGATGAGCAGGGTGGCCGCGACGGCGCCCTCGGTGACGGCCCAGAAGATACGCTGAACCTTCGGCACGTCGTGCTTCCCGCCGGAGGTCAGGTGGTCGACAACCAGCGACCCCGAGTCGGAGGACGTGACGAAGAACGTGACGACGAGCAACGTCGCCAGGAGCCCGGAGAGGGCGCCCAGCGGGAACTGGTTCAGCATGGCGAACATCGCGATGGTCTGACCCTGCTCGGCGACGGCGGTCGCGATGCCGCCGCCGCCCGTGAGTTCGACCCACAGGGCCGAGCCGCCGAAGGTGGCGAGCCAGACGAACGAGAACAGCGCGGGCAGGAACAGCACGCCCAGGACGAACTCCCGGACGGTGCGGCCCTTCGAAATCCGCGCGATGAACATGCCGACGAACGGCGACCACGCGATCCACCAGCCCCAGTAGAAGACGGTCCAGCTCCCCATCCACCCCTGGACGGTGTACCCGCCGAGCTCCGCACCTCCGCCGACGATGCCGGTGAAGAAGCTCAGTTGGAAGAGGTTGCCGAGGAAGGCGCCGAGTCCGCCCGAGAGCGTCCCGAGGATGTACAGCGTCGGCCCGATGACGAAGAGGAACACGAGCATGGTGAGCATCAGGTAGAGGTTCGCCGTGCTCAGCCGCTTGACGCCGTTCTCGAGGCCGGCCGCGACGGAGGCCGTCGCGATCGCGGTGATCGCGGCGATGAGTATCACCTGCGGGATCGTCCCGGTCGGAATGCTCACGAGGCCGAGGATGTCGCCGCCGACGTACGAGAGCCCCGTGTTGATCTGTGCGACCCCCAGGCCGAGCGAGGTCGAGAGGCCGAACAGCGTCGCGAACACGGTCACCAGGTCGATCATGTGACCCGGCCACCCGTAGATTCGGTCCCCGAGCAGCGGCCAGAAGATCGACCGGAACGTCAGCGGCAGGCCGCGGTTGAACGAGAAGAAGGCGAGTCCGAGTCCGACTAGGCCGTAGATGGCCCAGGGGTGGAACCCCCAGTGGAAGAACGTCTGAGCCATCGCGGCGGTGGCAGCCCCGGACGTCCCGCCGTCCGCCGTGAACGCGGGTGGGACGACCATGAACTCGGAGGCTCCGCTGCCGAAGTGCCACATCGGTTCGGCGACGCTGAAGAACATCAAGCCGATTCCCATCCCGGCGCTGAACAGCATCGCCATCCACGCAAAGTCGCTGAACTCCTTCTCCGCCTTGACGCCACCGATGCGGATGGTGCCGTACTTACTGAAGGCGAAGTAGAGGATGGTGACGATGAACAGGTTTACCGCTAAGATGTAGAACCAGCCGAAGTTCGTGTTGATAAATGTGAACACCGCGCCGTAGACCTCGGACGCCTGGTCGCCAAGGAGAATGGTCGCTGCGACGAACGCGGCGATGACCACCAGCGAAACCGGGAATACGACCGGATGAACGTCGAAGCCGAACTTTTCGATGTTAGTGTCGCCGGGGGCTCGGTCGGAGTCCGGGTGGAACAGCTCTACTTGTAACCCCTCGGACAGCTCCCCCGTCGCTTGGTCATCGTCTGGCATGGGATTCCTCTCGGTAGTTTACTGGTCGAGCACGGTGCAGTCTGTCGTTTGATCTCATGTTCATTATCCTCCAAGTTGTAGCGGTCGAGTCGTCCAGCGCCTCGTCTGGTCGTGATGTCGCATGATACACAACCTCACACTGAAGAAACGAACGGAGACTGATAAACCTTTACGTACAGTTTGTAATAGTGTCTAGTTGTGGATGACGGGCGGAGCAGGACGATTTCTCGCTGATCCCGATTCGGTTGTCGGATGATATTCTGAGACTCGATGTGAGAGGATGAGTACGGCCGCACACTGCGGACCGCTTCGTCTGTCGTTTCCCGGAAACGCGAGCCGACCCTGAGTAAGCCGACCCGGTTACGATCGCGTCGGTCTCGTCCGCCCCGGCGTAGTCGAAACCTCGCCGCTGGCTGTTCGCACCACACGTCCGTTTCGCATCCGATGTCGCGCCGGTCGCGGTGGTGTGACTCCCGCCGAGGGGTTCCTTACCGGGCTTTCGTCACGTCGGCGACGGGGTAGCCAGCCTCCTCGAGCGAGTCGATGATCGACGCCGCGTGCTCTACGCCGCTGGTCTCGACGTCGAACACGAGGTACGCTTCGCCGACTTCGAGATCCTGGATGGACCGGTCGTGGCGGACGTTGCGGATGTTCGCCCCGTGGGTGGCGATGTGGCCGGATATCTCCTCCATCTTCCCCGGCTGATCGTCGATGTGCACCCTGAGCTGGAGGAGCTGTCGGCGCTCCGTGAGCGCGTGGACCAACACCGTCTGTAACTGCGTCATGTCCAAGTTCCCGCCGCAGAGCAACGGCATCACCGTCTCGCCCGTCACGTCCAGTTTGTCGCTCAGAAGCGCCGCGACCGACGCGGCGCCCGCTCCCTCAACGACCTGTTTGGCCCGTTCGAGGAGGATGAGGATGGCGCGGGCGATTTCGGTGTCCGAGACGGTGACCACCTCGTCGACGTTGCGCTGGATGATATCGAGCGTCGTTCGCGAGATACCGCCGGTCGCGATGCCGTCCGCGATGGTGTCGACCTCATCGAGCGTCACCGGGATTCCCTTGTCTAAGCTCTCGTGGACCGTCTCGGCCCCGGTCGCCTGCACGCCGACGACGCGCGTATCCGGGGAGAGATGTTTGATCGCCGTGGAGACGCCGGATATCAGTCCGCCGCCGCCGATGGGGACGATCACGGTATCGACGTCGGGGCAGTCGTGATACATCTCGGCGCCGAGCGTCCCCTGGCCGGCGATGATGTCCGTGTCGTCGTAGGCGTGGACGAACTCTGCGTCGGTCCCCTCGACGGCCGCTTGGGCCCGCTCCATGGTATCTTGGAAGTCCTTTCCGACCAGTTCGACGGTGGCGCCGTAGCCGCGCGTCGCGTCAACCTTCGTCTGTGGGGCGTTCTCCGGCATATACACTGTCGACTTCGCCCCGCACTTGGTCGCCGCCAACGCGACGCCCTGGGCGTGGTTGCCGGCACTCGCCGCGATGAAGCTATCGACGCCGCGGTCGACGTCCTGACTGATCTTGTTGTACGCTCCTCGGGTCTTGAACGAGCCGGTCCACTGGAGGTGTTCCATCTTCAGATACACCTCCGCGTCGACGAACTCGCCGAGCGAGGTGCTCCGCTCGACCGGCGTGTGCTTTACGACGGTGTCGTCGTCGAGGCGTTCGGAGGCTCGTTCGATATCTACGTATTGGACGGGGAGCCCGTCCGTGTCGTCGTCGGTCATGATTAGTAGGTAAGGTGGGGATGGATCGTTCGTAAGTGTGGATCGCTCGTGAATGAAGGGGTGGTTCTGGGTCGGCGGGGTGACGGCCGGAACCTGAGTTACCGGATGATCTTCTCCCGGCCGGGGTCGAACAGCGGTTCCTCGCGCACGGTTGCGTCGTACAGTTCGCCCTCGCACCGAATCTGCACGTCCGTTCCGGCCTCCGCCCACTGGCTCGGAACGTACGTGTACGCAATCGACTCGCCGATCGTGTATCCGTAGTCGCCGGCCTGTACGTAGCCGATTGCCTCGCCGTTCTTCAGTACCGGTCGTCCGCTCAGGGCGATGTCGGTCGAGTCATCGAGCGTGACGGGAGTGATGCGTGAGTCGATTCCCTCGTCCTTCGCGGCTTCGAGGGCCTCCTTGCCGATGAAGTCGGTCTCCATGTCGACGGCGAACGGGAGGCCGGCCTCGAACGGGTTGGAGTCGGTGTCGATGTCGGTCCCCCAGAGGCGGAACCCCTTCTCGAGGCGCATCGACTCGAGGGCGCCGCCGCCCATCGGCCGCACGTCGAGGTCCTGACCTGCCTCCCACAGCGTCTCCCAGAGGCGCCGGCCGTACTCGCTGGGCGTCCACAGCTCCCAGCCGAGTTCGCCGACGTACGAAACGCGCAGGGCGATCACCGGTACCTCGCCGACGTACATCTGCTTCGCGCTGAAATACGGGAAGCCGTCGTTCGTGACGTCGGCGTCGGTACAGCGCTGGAGCAGGAGGCGGGACTTCGGGCCCCAGAGGCCGATCGTGGACTTCGCGCCCTCCTCGACGTGGACGGAAACCGTCTCTGGAGCGTGCTCCTCCAGCCACGAGCCGTGGATTCGCGGGGAGTTGCCGCCGCCGGTCGTCACCATGTACTCGTCCTCAGCGAGGCGGACGACGGTGACGTCGGCGAGGATGCCACCGCCCTCGTTCAGCAGGAGCGAGTAGCGCACTTTGCCTTCCTCGATATCCATGTCGTTGCTACACACCCGCTGGAGGAACTCGCCGCTCCCCTCGCCCGAGACCATGATCGAGCTGAAGGTGGTCATGTCGAACATCGACACGTGCTCGCGGGTGTGGATGTGCTCGGCGCCCTCGATCGGCGAGCGGTTGATTCCCCCCCAGCCGTCCTGCTCGGGGATGCGGTCCTCGTACTGGTCGACGAGGTCGGCGTTGGACTCGTAGTACTGCGCGGACTCCCAGCCGCCGCTCTGGACGAACTCCGCGCCGAGGTCTCGCTGCTGCTCGTAGAACGGACTGGTCCGCAGCCCGCGATGGTCGTCGGGCTGCCAGCGCGGTTCGACGATGCTGTACACTTGTTCGTAGCGCTTCGCGCCGCGGTCGACGAAGAAGTCCTTCTCGCCGGCGTGGGGCTCGAAGCGTCGGACGTGGATGCCGCCGGTGTCGACCGGTCCCGACGGAAGCCGCGGGACGCCGTTCTCCATCCACTCGGCGACGATTCGACCGTAGCCGGCGGAGTGGGTCCACCAGATGGCGAGGGCGGTCCAGAGCCCGTCCACCTGCGCCGTCGGGCCGACGGCGGGCATCCCGTCCGGCGTGAACACGAAGATTCCGTTCTCGGTGACGGCGTACTCTTTGTCCGCGCTGGCCGGGAGCAGTTCGTCGAACGCCTGCTTCGCGGATTTGTCCCGGTTCGGGTGGGTCGGACGCTCCCAGTGCTCCTTCGTGAACCCGCGAACCGACGCTTGGCGGTCCTCGCTGTTTCGACCCATCATCTCCGGATCGACTGACAGCGACTCGTGATTGTACGATCCCATGCCGAGCGCGTCGCCGTGGGTTCGGAAGTACAGCGAGTGATCCTGATCGCGGCCCACGGGTCGGTTGGGTCCCTCGCTCATGTACTCCTGTATGGCGCGGTCGCCGGGGACGTCGAGCCCGGCCGTGTTGTCGCCGACGGCCGAGTCGGCACCGGAGAGCTCTTCCATCGGTTCGGTGACGACGTACTGGTGTTCGACCGGCGCGATGGGGAGATCGAGCCCGGCGAGCTGGCCGGTTTGGTACCCCCAGTTGTTCGTCGCAATCACGCAGCGATCGCAATCGATACGCCCCTTATCGGTGACGACCGACGTTATCTCGCCGTTCGTCACTTCCAGGTCTGTCACCTCCGTGTCGCCGACGAAGTTTGCCGGCGTGTTCTCGATGTACCATTGAAGCGTCTCGATACCGTCAACCCGGCCGTCGGTCGGAGAGTAGTAGCCTCCGAGAATTTCGTCCTCGTTCACCAACGGGAGACGCTCACCGACCTCCTCCGGTGAGAGGAGTTCGGGTTCGGGCAGTCCGTAGGAGGTTGCCCACTCGAAGCGGCGTTTGAGGAAGTCCATACGTTCCTCGCTGCGCGCGGTCTCGATGCCACCGACCTCGTCGTACGTGCCGATGTCCGAGAGAAATTGACTGGTGTAGTGGGCAGCCTTCGTCTGTATCTTCGATGGCGACGTCTGAAACATGATCCCCGGTGCGTGAACCGACGACCCGCCGGTGACGGGAAGCGGGCCCTGGTCAACGACGGTGACGTCTTCGGCACCGAGTTCCGTCAGGTGGTACGCGACGCTGCACCCGACGGCGCCCGCACCGATAATGACAGTCGTCGATTCAGCAGGAACGTCTGTGGCATTCATCTCTATTACAGCCGGTTCTTTCCGTCAGTATGTTAAATACACCGGTGCCCTCTACAACCTCTTGCCACAGACCGGTTAGTAGAGTGCCTCTATCACCGATATCGCCCTGATTCGTTACTTGTGAACATCTCATTCGCGGCTGCAGCGGACGACCAACCACAAACTGACGGATGTGTGATGTTTCGACAGAGCGGCGGTCGCACGTCGGTCACCGGTCACGAACCGAAAGGTGGCACCTAAGCGGCGGTATCGACGTGTCTCCACCCTTCCCGAAATCTCGACCGTGACTCCGGATTCGTCGGCAGCGCATACGGCCGCGTCGCGGGAGACCGTCTCAGGGGTGACGAGCCGAGCGCGGGACTTCGCGTGCCGGTTTCAGCGCACGTGAGTCTCCGAACCGGAACGAATCCGAGCGTTCGTTCGCACCGCCCGCGAGCGCCTCGCCGGCCGCGTGGTTCGAGTTCGTCACCCTCGAACTGAGCGAGTCTGGGGCTCTCTACGGCGGCCGCGTCGGTCGAGTTGATGCCGTCTCCGGCGCCGGATGCAAAGTCGGCGCCGGTGTCCGTCCTCGGCTCCGTGTGCGTACCGCGAACTGGCCGAAGAACACTGCGATGGAATCAACCACGAACACGAGAACTCGAGCGTGGCGGACGCGCGAGAGGAGCGCTCACCGTCGCGACCGAACTGATGAAGTGGCTCTACGGTACGTGGAATCAGTCGTCCGCGGTCGCCGTCTCGTCTAAGTCGATGGTCGCCTTGTCGAAACCATCGGTCGGTCCGTCTGGGATGATCCGGTTGAGTTCGTCGGGAGCGCCGAGTTGCGCGTCGGTCTCGTCGGGGTTTTCTAACTCCGTCCGGCCGAACTGTACGGAGAGTTCGTCGTTCAGATGGAGCTTGATCGCCTCGAGGAGCGCCTCGGCTTCGAGCGGTTGCCCGAGCCGCTTCATATCTTCCTCCGTGGCGTTCGACGGGACGTTGAACGCGCGTTGCGTGATGATCGGCCCTTGGTCGAGGTCCGTCGTCACGTAATGGGCGGTGACACCGGCGATACGAGCACCCTCTTCGAGAGCCTGTCTGTACGCGGCGGCGCCGGGGAACGCGGGGAGCAGGCTCGGGTGAACGTTGATTATCTGGGTCTCATAGCGGAAGACGACCTCGGGCGAGAGAATGCGGATAAAGCGCGCCAGCGCGATCACGTCGACGCCGTATTCGCCGAGCAGGTCGAGCAGTCTCTCTTCGTCGGGAGTCCCTTTTTCGTCGCCGACGTCGTGGAAGGGAACGTCGTACTCCTCCGCGAGCGGTTGAAGATGGTCGTGATTACCGATAACCACCTCGATATCCGCACCGAGTTCACCGTTGTTCTGGGCCTCGAGCAGCCTTTCGAGACAGTGGCTCTCCTTGGTAACGAGTACAGCGATAGACTGGTTCTGACTGTCGGAGGGGAACTCTATCTGCATCTCGACTCCGAAGTCGTCGCCGAGGTCTTCGAGGTCCTCTCGGAACTTCGGTTGAGCAGTGACCATCTCCGACGTATCGACCTGCATCATCATCCGGAACGTACCCTCTCGGACGGCTTGGTCGATGTCGAGGATATTGACGTTGCGCTTGAACAGGAAGGAGGTTACTTCGGCGATGAGGCCAGTGTCGTCCTCCCCGATGACGGTTATCTCGGTCCACTCACGACTCATACCGGGTCCCTCCGACAACCGCTATCATCCGTTTCACTCCTCCGAGGGATCGATCTGTCGGAGGGGGAATCCGTACGCTCACCGTGCAGCGGATCGTGGTCCATCGACACGGACCTCCGAGTCTCAATGTTGGGCATTCAAGCCAGATTTCTGCTTCTCCGGTAATTAACCTTGTTTCTCCTGCTAGAACTGGAATACGTTGTGCTTCGTAGCCACAGTACATAACGGAGCTGATACATACGAGATGCCGGACAGTGCGACGCACCCTTCGTAGCGGTGCGACAGACGGCCGATCGCCCGGACGACGTGCCCCGAACCGATTCACGCACTCCGCACGTATTCGGCGGCGGTCGCAGGTTCGTCGTCGAATCGACCGCCCTGACGGAAATCCCAAACTCTGGCGTCGTATGCTAAGGAAGCGGAAAGCGACCTCGTGCCGGCGAGACTATCCGTAGACAGGATGGTGAGATACGAAGTACATCGCGTCATTGTGGAGTGAGTTAGAGGCGATTGGGCGTCGAGTGAACGGTTTCGTCGCGGCGTCTTCCGGTATGCTTTCATCCAGCTAACAGGGTGGCAACAAATTAATACAGGGACAGCATCCCTATTTGGTATGGAGTACCACGAGGCGGTCGACTATCTAGAAAATCTGGACTGCTCCAGTCCGAAACTCGGAACGGAGACAACCGCCAGAATGCTGTCTGCTCTCGATGATCCTCACGAACGGGTCGACCACGTCCAGATAGCGGGGTCGAACGGAAAAGGAAGCACGGCGGTGATGCTCGAACGCATACTTCGAGAGGCGGGTCTGGACGTCGGACTCTACACCTCGCCAGACCTGAACGACGTCCGCGAACGCGTTCGGATCAACGGGCGGAAAGTACCGAAAGACCGCGTCGAGTCGTTCGTCGAGGAGATCAAACCGGCTATCTCTCGTCTACGCGACGAAGGCGACTGTCCCACGTACTTCGAGGTGCTCACCGTACTCGCACTCCAGTACTTCGGAAACGAAGATGTCGACGTGGCGGTTCTAGAGGTGGGTATCGGAGGTCGGTACGATGCGACGAGCGTGGTAGACCCGGTGGCGAGTGCGGTCACGAGCGTGAGTCTGGAGCACACCGACATCCTCGGTGAGACCGTTCAGGAAATCGCTCGAGACAAGGCACAGGTCGCACCGGATGGGAAACCACTCGTGACTAGTGCGGACGGTGAAGCGCTCGAAGCGATCCGATCGGAAACGGAGGTTGTCACAGTGGGCGAGACGGACGCTGATGTCGTCGCTCGAGAGGGGGAGATGTCCTCGCGGATCGAATCGTCCGTCTCCATCGCCGGCTCAGACTGGGACGTCACCGCGAACCTTCCGTTGCTCGGCAAGCACCAAGCGACGAATGCCGGAGTCGCGGCGACTCTCGCCCGGCGGGTATCGGACGTCGGTACTCCGGTTATCGAGCGCGGTCTTCGCAGCACTCACTGGCCGGGTCGGTTCGAGATAATGTCTACTGACCCGCTCGTGGTCCTCGATGGTGCCCACAACCCGGCCGCGTGTCGAACCGTCGCGGATCTCCTCGACCGATACGAGTTCGACGAGGCGCACCTCGTCTTCGGAGCTATGAAGGAAAAAGACCACGCAGAGATGGCAGAAGCACTTCCCGAAGCGGACGTGATTCGCTTCTGTCGGCCGGACGTAAGTCGGGCCGCCTCCTTCGACGCACTCTCGGACGCGTTCGCGTCGCGTTCGGCCGAAACCGCACGGGACCGAACAGTTCAGACGGCTGTCGAGCGGGCACTCGACGCGGCGGACGAGGACGATTGCGTGTTAATCACGGGTTCGCTGTACGTCGTCGCCGAAGCGCGCAATCGCTGGACGCGGCTTCAGATCCCGAAGCGGGTGGAGACGCTCGACGCTGCACGCTCCGTTCTCACAGGGGCGTCTCTCTCCGAGGAGTTCACCGGAGACATCACTACGCACACGTTCAAGACCTGGCTGTATGACGAACAAGCGGAGTATCTACAGCGGCTGATGAAACGGATCGGTGGAACGTGCGTCCTCCCGAAGACCGATTCTCCCGGCAGACACGTCCCCACCGTCCTGTCCGGAACCACCGCCCAGTACGAGCGTCTGGCCGACGAGGTGCGTAGCGGCGATCTGGGGCTTTCACATACGTCGGACCGGTTGAGAGAAGTCATCGACGGTGGAGAAGGGGCGGACGGACGCCCGTGGGACGCCGATACGGCAGTCATGGGCATTCTGAACGCGACTCCGGACAGTTTCTACGACGGCGGTCGGTACACCGGCGTCGAAGACGCTGTTCGGCGAGTCCACGATATGGTTTCTTCGGGTGCAGACATCGTCGATGTTGGCGGCGAGAGCACTCGACCCGGGGCCGAGCCAATCACCGTCGAAGAGGAAATCGAACGCGTCGTCCCGGTCATCGAGCGTATTTCGGACGTGGAGGTGCCAATCTCCGTCGATACGAGGCGGGCCGCCGTCGCAGACGCTGCCTTAGATGCGGGTGCGGACATGATCAACGACGTCTCCGGGCTGGCGGATCCGGGCATGCGGTTCGTCGCCGCCGATCACGACGCGCCGATCATCATCACGCACAGCGTCGACGCCCCCGTGAATCCGAACCAGACCGTAGCGTACGACGATGTCGTCGAAGACGTCACCCGAGAGCTCAACGAACGAGTGTTGCTCGCCGAAAAGGCGGGACTTAGTCGCGATCAGATCATCGTCGACCCCGGGTTAGGCTTCGGGAAATCCGCCGCAGAATGTTTCGAGCTGATCGATCGGTTGGGGGAGCTACGCGCTCTCGGGTGCCCCGTTCTGGTCGGCCATTCGCGAAAGTCCATGTTCGAGCGCGTCGACTGCAGTTCCACCGAGCGGCTCCCACCGACGATAGCGACCACGACGATAGCGGCCGAGCGAGGAGCGGACATCGTTCGCGCTCACGACGTCGCGGAGAACGCCGCTGCGGTCCGAACACAACGCGAGGTCAACGGCGTGGACCGTTGACGTCCTCTACACTCTCACGGGCGAGGGTTCCGAAGGGGAGACTCGGATGACGCGCTTCCTCGACCGGAAGGTGTATCGAGGGGAGGTTGTACTCCGTAATCTCCGTGACGAAGTTCCGTTCTGCGGTCTCAGCGCGCTCCTCGGATACAACTCGTGGTCCGCGAGGCGGGAGATAACGGCGCGGTTCGAGATGACGAGGTCGATGCCGGTGGTTTCGTCATCGATGGCTCGGACTCGGCGGACGTTCTCTCCATCTACGTCTGGTCGAGTTTTGATTTCGCAGTGACGATGTTCGACCAGTGTTCTCTCGGGTTTCGACCTTTCGAGAGGCGAATCCTGTCGTTCTTCGTGCCGTGTCTGAACTCGTCTTCTCCGGATGTAGACCCGGGTGAGCCTCGGTCCTCCCGACCTGTCGCTAATCTCCGATGGAAGCAACGCTGACCGAAGCGAGCGAATTAGTATGGAACTGCCTGAGGGGCGTCAGTGGGTCCACGAGTAGTGTCGGATTCGCTCCCGCGATACGCGGCGAGATTCTCTCCTTAGACGAGCTATTAAAAGGGTGAGCTATTCCCCACGTACGATTATGCTTGATAGTGTGTTACGACCTAGCAACGCATGTCACTCGGAACCTGCTTCGACCTCCTCTCTCAAATTGTCGAGCAGTACGAGTCGGAAGGAGGGTCAGTACGAGCGGTCGAGGTGACGACGGACGATAACCAGGCGGTTCGGGCGATGATCACCGTTTCGGCTGCAGTTCCCGGCTCGGACACTGGACGCGAACCGACGCTCGTCGCCGAGTCAGCGTCGGTCAACGACGAGGGTGGCGTCGAGGTTTCGTTCTCCGCATCGCACCTCATCGACGTCATGGAGCGGTCCGAAGCGTCCGTCAACGCCGAAGTTCGGGGGGCGTCGAGCACCGACGACGGCGAACTCGTGCTCACCGTAGAGGTCGTTATCGGAGCGCCGAGCGATGCTTCGGAGGTGACCACGGCGGACGACGCCGACACGGACGAGGCTCTGTTAGCGGCGGGGGAGGGTTCGGATGGTGACGAGAAGCCGACCGAGAACGGCGTCGAGGCGTTCGACGGTGGCGACGAGACGGACGGAGACCGACCTGAGACGGCCGGGTGCGCCGGTGGGGAACCGACGCCGTCGTCGTCCGTGACCGAGGGGCTCGCGGCGGTTCGGGACGAGTCGGTCCCGCCGTACGAGGATATCGACTACCTAGAGCAGCTCTACGAGCGCTGTGAGACGTTCACGGAGATGACCCGGCTAATCGAGATGGACGTCTCCTCTGAGACTGTCAGGCGCTACATGATCGAGGCCGGTGTTCACACCCCGACCTCCTACGACACGGCCCCCCAGACCCGGGAGCCGGAGAGCGAGGAGCCTCGGCTCGAAAAACCCGATGCCGGCGAGCCAAGCGGCCGGAAGCCCGACACTGATTCGTCCACAGCGCACGGCGCGGACGCCGACTCGTCAGAGACGGACCCCGACGAACGACGAGAATCGGAGGACGATTCTCCGTCCGAACCGACGCCCGAGCCGTCTCCCGAACCGTCCCCCGATACGGTCGGCGCAGAGAAACTCGTCACCGACGGTATCGGACTGCCGAACAGAGTTCAGATCCCGGACGTAGTCGACGCGGTCGTCACCTCGGTGACCCTGTACGGGTTTGCACGGCGACTCGACCTCGAACAGGAGGACGCGCGGGAGCTCCTGCGGCAACTGAACCTGCTCGACTTCGTCCCCAGACGGCTCCCGGGGGGAAAACAGGAGCTATCGCACGACGACGTCGCCGAGCGAATCCGCCGGAGCACGGGGAGCGCGTAGGCCGGCCTTGGCCTCGGTCGAGACCGACTGCGGTTTGTGCCCCGACGCCCCGAACTCGCACGCTCACTCGCTCGGCGTTGTCGGTGTAACTTAAATGGGTGCTGTGAGTCACCCTCAAAGGGAAGTAATTCCATACGAATCCTTGGCACAAGCAATGTCTTTGCAATCCGAGTCGAAAACGATCGACGACATAGACAACGTTGAGACCCTCCTCGGGAACACCCGCTTCGAACTCATGCCGTTCGAGAGCTTCGACGAGGAGATAACCCATCTTCCGGAGGGAGCGACGATCGCCATCACCACGTCCCCCCAACTCGGCATCGACCGCACCGTCGAGAAAACCGAGATGGCGGTCGAACGGGGGTACGAGGCCGTTCCGCACGTCGCCGCCCGTTACGTGGAGGACCAGGAGCATCTGGAGGAGATCGCCCGCCGGCTCACCGAGGCGGGCGTTACGGACATCTTCGTTCCCGGCGGCGACCGCGAGGAACCGGCCGGCGAGTTCGAGTCGGCGTACGACCTCCTCACGGCGCTCGACCGGACCGAGTACGAGTTCGAGGAGGTCGGTATCACGGGGTACCCCGAGGGCCACGCCTTCTTGGACGACGAGACGCTCTGGGAGTCGATGGCGCGCAAGGAACCCTACGCGACCTACATCGTCACGCAGCTCTGCTACGACCCCGAGACGGTGCTCGAGTGGATCTCGGAGGTACGCGACCGCGGGGTCGACCTCCCGGTCGCGGTCGGCATCCCGGGCGTGATGAAATACAAGCGATTGCTCGAGATATCACAGAAGGTCGGCGTCGGTGACTCGATCCAGTTCCTGAAGAAGACGACCGGAATTTTCGGGTTCATCCGCCAGCTCATCGGCTCCCGGGGAACGTACAAGCCGGACAAGCTGATCGATGGTCTCGCACCCTACGTTCCCAACGAGGCGTACAACATCCGCGGCGTCCACATCTACGCGTTCAATCAGACGGCGGACCTCGAGTCCTGGCGGCTCGAACGCCTCGAACGGTAGCGCTCCTCGCGCCCTCGAACCGCGGAGTGACAGGCCACCGTCGACGACTGTGTTTCCTCTTCGTTCGCGCGGTTCAAACACGACCGGTCGACTGTCCGTCACGTCATGTCGGCGGGCAGACTATTAGGACCCGGTTCCGAGACCTACGCATGTCGTACGACACCGTCCGCGAGACGGATTCGACCGCCGCCGAACTGCTCGAACAGGAACGAGCCAGACAGAACGACACGCTGGCGATGATCGCCAGCGAGAACCACGTCTCGGAAGCCGTGATGAAAGCGCAGAGCTCCGAGCTAACTAACAACTACGCCGAGGGGTATCCGGGTGAGCGCTACTACGGCGGTTGCGAGGTCGCCGACGGCATCGAGCAGTTGGCGATCGACCGCGCGAAGGAGTTGTGGGGCGCCGAGCACGTGAACGTCCAACCTCACTCCGGGTCGCAGGCGAACATGGCCGTCTACTTGGCCGTGCTGGACCCGGGCGACAAGATTCTCTCGCTCGACCTGACGCACGGCGGCCATCTGAGCCACGGCCATCCCGCGAACTTCGCCGGTCAGGTGTACGAAGTCGAGCAGTACGAGGTCGACCCCGAGACGGGATACGTCGACTACGAGGGGCTTCGAGAGACCGCCGAGTCGTTCGACCCGGACGTAATCGTCTCGGGGTACTCGGCGTACCCCCGCGAAGTCGACTTCGAGCGGGTCCAGGCGGCCGCCGAAGCCGTCGGGGCGTACCACCTCGCGGACATCGCGCACATCACCGGGCTCGTCGCCGCCGGCGTGCACGAGTCCCCGGTGGGCGTCGCCGACTTCGTGACGGGGTCGACGCACAAGACCATTCGTTCCGGCCGCGGCGGGATCATCATGACCTCCGAGGAGCACGCCGACGCCGTCGACAAGACCGTCTTCCCCGGCACCCAGGGGGGACCGGCAATGCACAACGTCGCCGGCAAGGCCGTCGGATTCGGCGAGGCGTTGGATCCGGCGTTCGAACGGTACGCTCAACAGACCGTCGACAACGCGAAGGCGTTCGGCGAACGACTGCAGGAACGCGGGCTCAGTCTGGTCTCCGGCGGCACCGACAATCACCTCGTCCTCGCGGACCTCCGACCGTCGCATCCCGACACGACGGGGAAGGAAGTCGAGTCCGCGCTGGAGGAGGCAGGGATCGTCTTGAACGCGAACACCGTCCCCGGAGAGACGCGGTCGGCGTTCAACCCGTCGGGAATCCGGGCGGGGACGCCGGCCCTGACGACCCGCGGGTTCGACGAGGACGCCTGCCGAGAGGTGGCCGACATCGTCTCCGAGATCGTCGAGTCACCGACGGAGGACACCGTCGCCGACGTGAGCGACCGCGTCGACGACCTCGCGGCGCGGCACCCGCTGTACGACTGAGCGCCGCAGCATCGATCGCGAGGTCGGCGACAGCGGAGGCGCCGAAGTCCTCGACGGAACCCACCGGCGTGCGCCGAACGCGAGTCAGACCTGCGTCCACTCGCCGGTGCGGTTACAGCGGTTCCTGACGACGTCGTCGCCGACCCGGACGACGCCGCCCGCCGGGACGGCGTGCGGGTCGCTCTCGCTCTCAATTTCGTCGGCGGTCATCGCCACGAGCACCTCCTCCTGACTCTCGTACGTGCGGACCGTGGTCACCTCGTCGGGGTCGACGATTGCGAAGCCGTCTCCCATATCTGCCGAGTGGCCACGCTCGACAAACGTATGCCGAGCGAGAGCGACGCCCTGTTTCCGATGCCGTTTCCCGCCGATCGGGACCTGACGATAGACGCACCGAGTGCGACGAGTCCCGCGGCTCACGGTCTCAAAAAAGAAGAAAATGGACGGCCGGAATCGACGGTTCGACTCAGTCGATCAGTCGTCGCTGGCTTTCTGCTTCGCGCTGAGCTTCGCCTGCTCGCGGGCGCTCGGGTTGACGGACTCCTTGAACGGAACCTCGGCGACCGTGGCGTAGACGGAGTCTTCTCCGTCTTCGGCGTACTCCTCGGGGAGGTGCACCTCGAACTCGATGTCGAGGTCCTCCTCGTAGATTTCGTCGTTGAGTTCCGCTCCGGTCTCGTTCTGGAGTTTCTCCGCGGGGACGAACCCGAGTCCGATGTTCGTCTCGAGTTCGGGGTTCCACCACGGCGACGTCATGTAGCCGCACTCCTCGTCCGTGTCGGGGTCGGAGACGATCCAGAAGTCCGGTGCGTAGTCGCGGATCGGCTCGCCGGCCATCTTGAGGCCGACCATCTTGAGGTTGAACGGGTACTCGCCGCTCTCGATCTGTTCTTTCTGGCGCTCGAGCGCCTCCTTGCCGATGTAGTCACCCTCCTTGTCGTCGGGAACTTGGTAACCCAGGTTCACTTGGAACGGCGAGGTCTCGTGGTCCATGTCCTGACCCCACGAGAGGATCCCGGCCGCGATGCGGCGGTGGTGACCCGGGGCGATCTGCATCCCACCGTGCTCTTTGACGGTGTCGAGCACCGGGTCCCAGACGCGTTCGGCGTTCTCCATCGCGTCCTTGACGTATATCTCGAAGCCTTTCTCGCCCGAGAACCCGGTCTGACTCACCAGCACCTCGGCGCCGTTGATTTCGGCTTCCATCAGACCGTAGTAGGGAATCTCGCTGACTTCCTCGCCGACGACGTCGATCATCACGTCCTCGGAGAGTGGGCCCTGAATCTGCATCGGGGCGACGTCGATCTCGTCGATCTCGACGTCGAAGTCCTTCCCGACGTTGACGCCCTGCAGCCACTGCATGAGCGTGGAGTCCGAAATCGAGAACCAGAACTCGTCGTCCTCGACACGGAGAAGGATCGGGTCGTTGAGGACGCCGCCGTCCTCGTTGCAGAGGATGACGTACTTGCCCTTCATCGTGTCAATTTCGGTGGCGTCACGCGTGATGACGTAATCGGTGAGCGCTTCGGCGTCCGGCCCCTTCACGCGAATCTGACGCTCGACGGCAACGTCCCACAGGGTGACCTTCTCGGTTAGTGCTTCGTACTCGGCCATCGCACCGCCATCTTCGGGCTCGACGAGGCCGCGCGGGTGGTACGTTCGGTTGTACACGGTACAGCGCCAGGCGCCCTCCTCGTTGAACGACTTATCGAAGAACGGGGATTTCCGCACTCGAGTCGAGACGAGCATCTGAATACCCGGATCGCCGCTCTGGCGAAGGTTCCGTGGCAGTACGCGGTCTGACTGGTCGACACCCGGATGGTTGGGGTGGTCGGTATCCTCTGTCATAGCATTCAATCCAACAGGGTAAACCTAGATAAAAGACGGTGTTGAACACGTCTATCCTTTATGTTCCCTCCGGGAAACCCACATCACTCAACGATCATGTTGACCGGGCGTGGCGTCGAGAGATACCGGTGGAGTCGGCCCCCTCCCATCGTAGATCGCCTGATGGGAACCTCGGGAGTCACCGACCGCGCGGACGGTCGAGGAGTGACGCGGAGATGCCCCTCGCGCGTCCTTCGTTCGTAGGGGCAGAAGGTGACGGATAGATTACAACACCGCGAGAGCCTGCGGCCACCGTCGTTCTCAGGTCGCAGCAATCAGAGTTCGGTACGCGACGAAGGAACGGTCGCTCGTCTCAGCCGTCGATGCGCTGTTGTCCTGTTTCCGGCGTATCGTGCGTAGAGTCGAGGAAAGCGGCGCGGATCGAGTCCAATCAGTTGGTGGTTCTCGCTCCCCTCTGAGCTAGTCGTTTACGAAGAGCAAGGAGAATACTTGGTCCTCGAGCGTCAGAATGAATCCGTCAACCCGTTCTACAGTCCCAGGTCGCGTCTCGTCCGCCCACCAGAACGCCCTGCGTTCCGGGGACCTCTTCAGGCGCGGGCGGATCAATCTTCGTCTTTCGGATCGGCGATCGTCGCGGCGATGAGGTTCCGCATCCCGCGTCGGAGTCGACCGCTCATCGCCGTCGACGACAGCCCCATCTCCTCTGCGACTTCGGTCAGCGAGATGTCCCGCGGTTCCTGAAAGTGCCCCTTCTCGTAGGCGGTTTGGAGAGCGGTCCGCTGTTCGGGGGTGAGTCCGTACGAACTTTCGCCGTCCGCACTCTCGTTTCCGTAGATCTCTATTATCTCGAGCGAAATATCGTTCTCGCGGGCGTACTGCCACACCGAGTTGAGCGCCTCTTTATCGGGGAGGAGGAGCCGGACCAGCCAGCCATTGCCCTTCGTCTCCGTGTGGGCCAAGAAGCCGTTGACGTCCGTTACGACGGCGCTGATCAGTTTCGTTCCGCTGGCGTGCTCGATGTAGTAGATGCCGCTTCCATCTTCCCAGTCAACGAGTTTGTAGCTCGCGACCGTCGGGTCGTCGTCCAGTGCCCTCTCGAGTGACTCTCGGTCGTCGCATTCGACCAAAAAGGGAAAGACGGTCGTCCCGGGGTTGGTCGTTCCTTGGGAGATGACTCTGATTTTTATGTTGTCGAGGGAACGTAGCGTCGGAACGAGCGCGAGTCGGTCGTGCTTGATGTGGATTTTGGCTGTTATTGACATTGGTGTGACGCCCTCGCCTCTCGGCGGTAGACCCTGCGCTTGTGAGTCTCTTTCACAGCCACGCTACCTCCAGTTTCTCGGCATCTGCGTGTCTTTCTATACATATTTCTGTGAGTACTAATGTGTATATATACTGGTATCTTAAATTTTTCTATTAGGGGGTATGTTGTCGTCGGATGGTCGTTTCGTGACTCCGGAACGGCCAGTCAATTGAGTATCATCCTGGTGGAGGGGCACCACGAGGCGACAGAGAAACGAACGGAGACTGAGATAAAGGGGTGGCATATGACGCATCAATCGATATATGCCATGGTGGTGTGCTAACTCGTATGACGGACGTGGATCACGGACCCTCGATACGGGGTTGTTCACGAACGAACTAACCGGAACCGTATCGACCACCGCACCGGGGGGTCCCACCCCAGGTCTGCTGGCCAAAGCGGCCGTTGGCCCATTGGTCCATCAGTAACAATTATACGAATTCTTGCATACTAAATAGCCCGTAACTGTACGCGCTAGCGGCTAAGGAGAAACAGCCGTAAGCAGTAGTTGCAATGAGTGAACTGACCAAGTTCGACGCGGACGCTAGCGAGAAGGAGAACACGAATTTCTATCTGCCTGCGACTGCAGTTTCGCCCAGCTTCGATCGGATCGGTGACGTCGTCGGCGACGTATTCAACTTCCACGGAGTGGTGCGGCTCCCCGATACGTACAACAAGTAGGCAGCATTCGGAACCGCTTCGGCTGATTTGACGTATATGGCCCGTTAGCCCGACTCGTTTCGATTCCAGCAGTTGAGATCGTTGGCATCGATGCCTACGATGTTTCCGCTTCGGACGCCACCGTTTCTTGGAGCGGAACGACGGGCCGTCTATCGGCTACCTCGGCAGTGCTCTGTGACCGTAGCTCGATGAGATGTTTTCAGTTTGCAGCAAATCAGTAACGGATGTTGCGGTCAATCTATCTGGACTACGTGCGAGCGACGCGAGACGGAGAGACCCGCCGTTCAACCACTTCTCGACGCTCAGTGTCGCGGACTGTGCCGCGAAAGGACTGAGTCTCTCACTCGATATCGTCCCACGCACCGATGTCGTTCCGCCGAAGTTCGCCAGTGGCCTGCCAGACGCGTGGACGGAACGTGATCCCGACGAGCACCGCGTAGAACACGCCGACGAGGCCGGTGGCGACCGTTCCGGACACCGCACCGACCGACGCGCTTACGGGCCACGTGCTCCCGGCGTCGGCCGTGACGAGGACGCGGAAGAGCCACGCGCCGAGGAGCACGGTGAACAGTGGGAGATACACCCGGCGGAGCCGGTGCGCGATGGCCTCCTCGTAGGATATCTTCACGCGGGGTTCGCGGTAGTCACGCGAGAGGCGGGGCCGCCAGTCCGGGTCTTCGATACCCTGCGAGGGGTCCAGCGAGTACGCGAACACGTTCCGCTGGAGTATTCGAACCCGAGAGCGCCACATGTCGTAGCCCCGGTATCGACGGGCTTCGATGACGAGGAACACCGCCACCATCACGACGCCGACGAGGATGACGTAGTGCGGGCGGTTCGCGCTGGAGAACGCGTAGGTGAGGATGGCCGCGATGAGCGTCACCGCCCAGTTGGAGGTGCGGTCGAGACGCTCGCGCCACAGCGTCATTCGGTGAATCTCTCCCCGATAGAGGTGTGCCATCGCTGACCCGGGTGCGCTCGACTCCTCGAAGAACCCCCGACCCATCGTTCGGGCCTCCTCGCTCACTGCGTCGAACGACTCGTCGCAGTCGTACCCGTCTCTCGCGGGGCCGGAGTGTTCCTCTTCGGCCGTGTTCGAGGTGGAATCGCTCATATCGTGAATTACGAAATCAATGGGTGGGTTCCCATTAGGTGTGGCGTAGCGGCGTCCAGTTCTCCGTTCGTCGTGACCGACCTGTTCGTCGTCTCACTCATAGCGAGTCGAGCACGCGCTCGAACCGCTCCGAGACGTCCTCCGCGATCGAATCGAGGTCGGAATTGCCGGCTATTCCGACGAGTTGACCGGGGTCGACCGCACTCACCACGACCGTCCCGTCGTCTCCTTCGTAGACGACGACGTTGCACGGGAGCAGCGCCCCGAGTTCGATCTCTTCTTCGAGTCCCTGAAAGGCCAGTTGCGGGTTGCACGCACCGAGGATCCGGTACTGACGGAACTCCTCGTCCAGTTTCTCCGCGAACGTCGCTTGCACGTCGACGTCACAGAGGACGCCGAAGCCTTCGTCTTCGAGTGCGCTGATCGTCCGTTCGACGACGTCGTCGAACTGTCCGTCTATCTGTTTCTGCGTCGTGTAACTCATGGGTTGGAGTGTAGGTGTTGATCTCGCGTGTGTTCGATGAACGGTGCTCAGACGAGGAGTTGCACGTCGGCGTCAGCCATGCGCTGGAGCGCCGTCGCGGCGCCGACGCCGGTCGTGACGCCGTCGTAGAAGTCCTCCTCGTCGTAGTCCATCAGGTCGATGGTCATCTGACAGGCCTGCAGGTCGACGCCCTGGTCGAGCGACACCTCGATGAGTTCCTCGATGGTCGCCGTCCCGTTGTCGGCGATCTTCTTGTTCATCATCTTCGTCGCCATCGAGTCCATCCCGGGCAGCGACGCGACGGCGTTCGGCATCGGCATGCTCGGGTTACCGACCGCCGAGAGTTTGAGGTTCTTCGACTTCTCCTCGTGGAGGATGTCCAACCCCCAAAACGTGTGGAACACGGTGACGTCCCAGCCGAAGGCGGCGGCCGTCGAGGCGAGGATGAGCGGCGGGTACGCCATGTCCAGCGTTCCCTTCGTCGACACGATGACCATAGAGGTCCCGTCGTCGTCGACGTCAGCTTTCAAGTCCGCGAGCTCTTCGCGTAGCGCCTCGACCTCCGCGGCCAGTTCCGACGCGGATGGGTTTTCGGATACGTCGGTCGCTTCGACGGCTTCCCGAGTATCCGAGGTGTCCGATGTATTCGTACTCATGTTCACTCCGTCTTGCGCACGTAGTGTTTGAACACGTCTCCGTCCTCTTCCTGCTCGAGGAGTTCGACGCCGTCGGTCGTCTCCGCCCACCCGGCGATGTCGCTCATACTTCCGGAGTCGGTGGCGAGCACCGCTAGCACCTCGCCCTCGCTCAGGTCGTCAGTGGCCCCCTTCGTCTTCACGACCGGCATCGGACAGGATTCGCCTTGCACGTCGAGCGTCTCGGTAACAGTGTATTCCGTACTCATTGTTGGTTTGCCCGTTCTGTATTGGGCGTATTATCCAATACCGCCGTGGTACTAAAAAGTGTGTCGGTTATTGGGACAAGTCCACACTACCGATACTGGGTCCCGGACGATCCCCATCTTATATTCATTATACGCGCCATGGGGTACGTTTACGGCCTATCGGTATTGCACAACCTTAGAAATACTATACACACTCTTATATGGCAGGATACGGTAGCGAGAGGTACAGATGGACGATTCAGAATCGAACGCGGAAGTGGACTCGATCGCACCCGAAGAGGTCAAACGGCGCATCGACGACGGCGAGCGCGTCAGCATCCTCGACGTACGCGCCGAAAGCGAGTTCGAGGAGTGGGGTATTGACGGCGACAGCGTCGATGTCGTCAACGTCCCCTACTTCGAACTCCTCGACGGTGTCGACGAGCAGCTCGAACGCATCCCGGAGGGCGATCCGACCATCGTCGTCTGTGCGAAGGGCGGCTCCAGCGAGTACGTCGCCGACCAACTGTTGGAGGCGGGAGTGAACGCCGTGAACCTCGAAGGCGGTATGAAGGGCTGGGCGCGGGTCTACGAGTACCGCGAACTCGACGCCGATACCGAAGCGGTGATCGCGCAGTACCAGCGCCCCTCCAGCGGTTGTCTGGCGTACATGGTCGTCAGTGACGGCGAAGCCGTTGTGGTTGATCCGCTTCGGGCGTTCGTCAACGATTACGTGCAGGACGCGCGGATGATGGGCGCGGACATCGAGTACGCGATCGACACGCACGTCCACGCCGACCACGTCAGCGGCGTCCGCGAACTCGCAGCCGAGACGGGCGCACGGGTCGTCCTCCCCGAATCGGCGGTCGAGCGCGGCGTCGAGTACGACACCGACTACGAGACGGTCGCCGACGGCGATACGCTCTCGGTCGGTGCGGTCGATATCGACGTGCTCCACACGCCCGGACACACCTCCGGGATGACCTCCTACCTCGTCGACGACGCCGTGCTCCTGACCGGCGACGGACTGTTCACCGAGAGCGTCGCCCGGCCCGACCTCGAAGGTGCCGACGACGAGGAGGCCCGTGCGGCGGCGGGCGAACTGTACGACACCCTCCAGTCGAAGCTCACCCCGCTGGACGAGGACGTATTGGTCGCGCCGGCGCACTTCAGTGATGCGGCGACGCCGCGCGAAGACGGCACCTACGCTGCGCGACTCGGCGACCTGACGGAACGCATGGACGCGCTGTCGATGGAGCGCGAGGGGTTCNCGACGCCGCGCGAAGACGGCACCTACGCTGCGCGACTCGGCGACCTGACGGAACGCATGGACGCGCTGTCGATGGAGCGCGAGGGGTTCGTCGAGTTCATCCTCTCGGACATGCCGCCGCGCCCCTCGAACTACGAGGAGATCATCGCGACGAACCTCGGTCGGCAGGACACCGACGACGAGGAGGCGTTCGAACTCGAACTGGGACCGAACAACTGCGCCGCCAGCAGCGACGCGATGACGAGTGACTGAGAACGGAACTATCGAACTAAACTAATGGACATAACTACACTCCCGCTGGTCGCATTCGCCGATCTGTTCCCGCGGGGCGTCGCTCAGTACGCTGCCGGTGGACTGCTCATCGGCCTCGGCGTCGCCGTAATCTACCTCGGAACGGGCATCATCGCGGGCGCGAGCACGTTCCTCGAATCGACGCTGTCGTACGTCTCGGATGTGCCCCGGTTCAACCGGGCNTACCTCGGAACGGGCATCATCGCGGGCGCGAGCACGTTCCTCGAATCGACGCTGTCGTACGTCTCGGATGTGCCCCGGTTCAACCGGGCGAAGTACCTCGCCTCGCGCGACTGGCGCGTCGTGTTCACGCTGGGCATCGTCGGTGGAGCCGCCGTCTACGCGCTCGCGTTCGGCGAGTTCGGCTGGACGACCGACGTGCAGTGGTGGCGACTGCTCGGCGGGGGCTTCCTCGTCGGCGTCGGGACGCGCGTCGGGAAGGGCTGTACCTCCGGGCACGGCGTCTGCGGGGTCGGGTCGCTCTCGGAGACGTCGCTGGTGAACGTCGCGACGTTCATGGCGTTCGCCATCGGCACGGCGCAGATCGTCGCTGCGCTGGGGGTGTTGCCATGAGCGCCGACACCGACGGGCGCGGACTCCCGTTCACCCTCGTGATCCTCCTGGGCGGACTCGTGTTCGGGTTCGGCCTCGGACTCAGCGGGATGGCGAAACCCGAAATCGTCCTCGACTTCCTGCAGTTCGAGGACTTCGGCCTGCTGTTCGTGATGGGCGGGGCCGCCGTCGTCTCCGGGGTGACCATCTTCGGCGCGACGAACTTCCTCGACCGGGCGCCACTGACCGGTCGTGGGTACACTCGCCGGCTGAAGACGTTCGACAAGAACGTCCCCATCGGCGGAGCGATCTTCGGCGTCGGGTGGGGGCTCTCGGGCATCTGTCCCGGGGCCGCCTACGCGAGCGTCGGCCTCGGCAACGTTACCATCCTGTGGGCGATTCTCGGGATGTTCCTCGGCGCGTACGCACAGGGGTTCGTCCGCTCCTCGCGCGCCGAAGAGACCGACGCTGCGGCCGCACCCTCCACCGACTGANGGATGTTCCTCGGCGCGTACGCACAGGGGTTCGTCCGCTCCTCGCGCGCCGAAGAGACCGACGCTGCGGCCGCACCCTCCACCGACTGAGTACCATGTTTCAAAACACTCGCTCGGCAGGTCGCGGCGAAGAGTATTGCTCGGTAGACGGACTACCTCTACAAACGATTAGGGGGATGGGAGATGTACGGATTGGAAACCGCTAGCGGCACGACGGAAGCGATAGCGAGGAGAGGGCTCGTCTTCGGGGTGGAAATCACTCTGTACTGCGACATACGCGCGCTCGAGAGTAGTCAGAAGTCGGTCCTCCCGATCTGACCGAACGAATCTTCGGCCGTCGGCGATCGTAATCGAGGTTTCGGGCCGACGGATTATACTATTCCCACCGGAACCGGTCGACGCGACGCGTGCACGGCGTCACGCTGCACACACGCTCGAAGAGATGGGTCCCATCGACGCTGCCGGGCGACGAACCGTCGTCGTCACCGTGGTCACCGCAGGACTCTGGATTCTCGGCGGACTCGACTTTCTCTTCGAAGGCGTACTTCCATCGGTGTGGTTCGATACGCTGTTCGGCGGCGCGGGGAGCATCGTCGGCGCTCCCCACCAGGGCGTCTTGTTTTACGCCCTCGTCGGCCTCGCGGCGGTCCCCGTACTGCTCGCGAGCGAGTGCCTAGAGTGGAACGACGTGATGAATATCGACTGGGGTACGCTCATCCTCCTCGGCGGTGGACTCGCTCTCGCGGACGGACTGGCCGTGACCGACGCAACCCGGTGGCTCGCCGATACGACCTTCGGCGCACTGGTCGGTGAGTCCATCCTCATCGTCGTGCTCGCTGTCGTTGCAGTCACTGTCCTCTTGAGCGAACTGGCCTCGAACACGGCCGTCGTCGCAATCTTCGCGCCCGTTCTCATCACCATCGGGCCTCGCTACGCCGACGTGCTCGGTTCGACGCCGGAGGCGGCGTCGGTGTTTCTCGCGGTCACGGGCGCAGTCGCCGCGTCCTTCGGGTTCGCGCTCCCGGTCGCGACACCGCCGAACGCCATCGCGTTCGGGACCGAAAACGTCCGCCGGGAGCACATGCTTCGAGCCGGTGTCCCGCTCGACCTCCTCATGGTCCTGATATCGACCGTCATGGTGCTCGGAGCGTTCCTGTTCGTCTGGCCGCTCGTACTCTGACATCGTCGGTTAGTGAGCGTCCATTCGCCGTCGACGGGAACGTTCGCGCCCCCGATGTAGGAGGCTTCGTCCGAAGCGAGGACCATCGCGACTCCGCTGACCTCACCGGGTTGCGTCGCTCGACTCATCGGCTCCCCGCGGACGAACTCGTAGAACTGCTCTTGATCCAGCTAGTCATCCGTCATGGGCGTCTCGACGAATCCCGGACAGGGGCTGTCGATACGGACGACCTCACTAGCGTCGTCGACGACGAGTTCGCGGGTGAAGTTCACGACACCGGCTTTCGCCGTCGAGTACGCAGGTACTCCGGGACCGGTCGCGTCGCGAGAGCCTCTCTGTGGAACCCCTCGACCTGCACGAGATACTCGCCGCCGGCCGGTCGTCGCGGGGCAACGACTGTATGTCTCCCGGTTGTAGTTCGGATACGTGCATTCCGACGACTCATCGGTCGGTAGGCCGGTCTTCGTTCCCCTGCGCTCAGAGCAGCCGCGCGTCCAGTACGTTGGTCGAGAATGAACTGGTACACCCCCTCTCTCGACGAGGTCTACGACGAGTTGGACACGGGGCCGGAAGGATTGAGCGCACCGACCGCTGACGAACGCCGCGACGCGGTGGGACTCAACGAGATTACCGGTGATCAGGGCCGGGGACCGCTGCGGATTCTCCTCGCGCAGTTCTCCAGTGTGCTCATCTGGGTGTTACTCGTCGCAGCCGCCCTCTCCTTCGCCATCGGACACGTAGTCGACGCCGTCCTCATCGGGATTATTCTGCTTCTGAACGGAGTGTTCGGATTCGTTCAGGAGTACAGGGCGGAGCAGAGCCTCGAAGCGCTCCGCGAGATGTCGACGCCGGAAGTCACGGTCCGCCGGAACGGGACGGAACGAGATGTCGACTCCACAGCGCTCGTCCCCGGCGATATCGTCCTCTTGGAGCAAGGAGACGTAGTCCCCGCCGACGCCCGACTCGTCGAGGCGAACAGTCTCGAAGTCGACGAGGCTGCGCTGACGGGCGAGAGCGTCCCCGTCGAGAAAACGACGGGCCGGGTAGACGCGGGGACGCCGCTCGCCGAACGCGCGAACATGATATACAAGGGGACGAGCGTTACCCGCGGGCGCGCCGTCGCCGTCATCGTTGAGACCGGCATGGAGACCGAAGTCGGTGAAATCGCGACGGCGCTAATCGATGCGGAAGACTCGCGCACCCCGCTCCAGCGTGACCTAGATCGGCTCGGCCGACGCCTCGGAATCGGCGTCGTGGCGCTCTCGGCTCTCGTCGTCGTCTTCCTCCTCCTCAGGGGGCAGGGACTCATCCAAGCAGGATTGACCGCCGTCTCACTGGCAGTAGCGGCCGTTCCCGAGGGACTTCCGGCCGTCGTCACACTGACGCTAGCGCTGGGCGTCCGACGCATGGCCAAGGAGAACGTTCTCGTTCGTACGCTACCGGCAGTCGAAGCTCTCGGCGCGGTCGACGTCATCTGTACGGACAAGACCGGGACGTTGACGGAGGGAAAGATGCGCGTCCGGACCGCGTGGGTGTACGACGAAGAAATACCGGTCGAGGAGACGAGAACGGTCGACGGTACAACCGACAAAGACGGGGCGGAGATATCCAGCGCTACAGAGGGGGTTGAGGACCGCCGTGACCTGTTGTTCGACATCGGTGTCGTCTGCAACGACGCAACCGCCGAAGACGGCGACCCGACCGAGAGAGCGCTCGTCACGGCCGCGGCCGACCGCGGGGTCGACGCCGAGCGTCGTCGCGCGGTTCGCCCAAGGCGAGATGAGATCTCGTTCTCCGCCGAGCGCAAACGCATGGCGACGGTTCACGACGACGTCGTCTACGTGAAAGGGGCTCCGAGCGTCATCCTCGAACGCTCGACGCGCGTCCTCGGACCGGACGGCCCGGTCGAACTGGATGCAGAGCGGCGAACGCGCATCGAAGCACAGACCGAATCGTTCGCGGGGGATGCGCTTCGAGTGCTCGGGTTCGCGTACAAAAATCGGAGCGACGAGAGCGGACCCGAAGAGAATCTGGTGTTCGTCGGACTTCAGGGGCTGCTCGACCCGCCGCGCCGGGAGGTCTTCGACGCTATCGCAGAGACGCACCGGGCGGGAATCGACGTGAAGATGATCACCGGTGACAACGCGATCACGGCGAGAGCGATAGCCTCTCAAGTCGGCATCGGGTCGACCGTGGTGACGGGTCAGGAGATCGAGGAACTCGACGAGCGGACGCTCCGCGAACGTGTCACGGATATCAACGTGTTTGCGCGGGCCGAACCCGCCCACAAAGTCCGGATCCTCGAAGCGCTCCAAGCGAACGGCTCTACGGTGGCGATGACCGGCGACGGCGTCAACGACGCGCCGGCGCTGAAGAACGCCGACGTCGGCATCGCGATGGGCGTTCGCGGTACTGACGTCGCCAAGCAAGCGAGTGATATCGTCCTCCTGAACGACAACTATGCCTCGATCCGCGCCGCGATCAAACGGGGGCGCATCATCTTCGACAACATCTGGAAGTTCGTCGCCTATCTGCTCAGCGCCAACGTCGCGGAGGTGGCCATCGTCTTCGTCGCTTCGCTGTTCGGATACCTCATCCTCCCGGCGGTCCAGTTGCTGTGGATCAATCTACTCACCGACGGCTTGCCCGCGTTGGCTCTCGGGACCGACCCGGGTGGCGACGTGATGGAACGGCGACCCAGAGAGCAGGCGAGCGGAATCGTCGACGCCGAGATGTTGAGTCTCGTCGGGGGAACTGGACTGACCGCGACGATCCTACTACTCGGATTGATGTTCTACACGCTCGACGGTTCGCCGACGGTCACCCCGTACGCCATGACGATGGTGTTTACCGGACTCGTCGTATTCGAGTTCGTCAAACTGTACGTCATCCGATGGACGAAGGGAGCCTCTATACTGACGAACACCTGGCTCACCGCCGCCGTGGCAACGTCGCTGATACTTCAACTCGCCGTCCTCTACGCGCCGCTAAACGAGTATTTCGGGACCGTTCCGCTCGGCATCACCGACTGGGGACTCCTGGCGGTCGTACTCGTCATCGGCGCCCCCGTTCTCGTACTCGTGGGATGGCTCGCCAGGCGCTCCACCCGGCGGTGAACGTTAGAAGTTGCGAACCCCGGCGACCGAGACGGAGACGTCCGGAGTGAGGCGACTGTGAGCGCCGTGGTGCAATCGAGGGGGCACCGCTGATACCGTGTCCCGTCTCAACGTCGAAAGGTGGGAGAACGCCCGGTCTCGAGTACGCCCGCCGTGGACGCCGCCGCGCTCACGGCACCGTCACCGAGAGCACCCAGTCTCGGGGGGTGCGACGTTCGACCGAGAAATCGTCGAACGCTGCGGAATCCCCGTCGGCGAGGTCGGCGAGGAACTCGCGGACCGGGGAGGGGTCGCGGTCGCTGACGAGCGAGAACTCGGCGCCGCCGTCGAGCGACGCGAACCGTTCAGCGACGCGTTCCCGCCGTCGTTCGGGCGGGTCGCCCCGGATGTCGAGCGTCGACGGCGGAATCTCCGGGTCCCACGGCGCCTCCGCCGCATCCGCGACGGCGTCGGTGAGTTCGCCCATCGGACCGCGCGAGTCCCCCGGAACCGGCGTCCGCTGGTACTCGGTCGAGAAGGGGAGTTCGGCCAACAGCGGGGCCGACAGCGTCTCCGCCGGCGATCCGTCGGGGAACAGTTCGTGTTCGTCGCCGCAGGAGGGGCAGTCGAACGAACCCATGTTGACGACGGCGCCGAGCACCGGCACGTCGTTGTCGCGGAACAGTTCGACGCTCCGCGCCGTGTCTTCGAGGCTCGCGGGGAACGGCGTCGTGACGACGACGACGCCGTCGACCGGCACCTCCTGCAACGTGGTGAGAACCGCGTCGCCGGTCCCCGGCGGCAGGTCGAGGACGAGCGTGTCGTCGGCGCGCCAGGCGGTGTCCTCGTACAGTTCGGTCAACGCGTCGTGCGCCATCGCGCCGCGCCACGCGAGGGGCGCGCCGGTCTCCATCAGTCCGACGCTCATCACGTCGAGGTTGGCGTCGCCCCCCGGGGCGACGACCGGAAGCGGACTCCCGTCGTCGGCGGAATGGACCGGCCCGTCGACGTCGAGCATCGTCGGAACGTTCGGACCGTGGATATCGGCGTCGAACAGGCCCGTCGCGCGGTCGGCCGCGAGCGCGCAGGCGAGTCCGGTCGCGACGGTCGACTTCCCGACGCCGCCCTTCGCGCTGGCGACGGCGATGACGGTGTCAAACCCGTGCACGCCCGCGGTCCCGTCGGCGGACGACGGGGCCATCGGTTCGACGTGGGCGTTCTCGACGCCGGGAACGTCCCGGACCGCCCGCAGTATCGCCCGCATCACCTCCTGTGCGCTCTGCGGGTCGAACTCCGCCACGGCCGCTCCGACGGTCACCTCGTCTCCGTTCACGTCGAGGGACTCGATCAACCCGGCCTCGAACACGTTGACGTTCGCCTCCGGGTCTCTGACGGCGCGCAGTGCGGCCTCGACTCGGTCTTCGAGTCCGTCGGCAGCCCGCCGTGTGTCCGTTCGTCGCTCGTCTCGCGGTTCGTCTCTCGATTCCGGTGCGTCGCGGTCGGTCGTTCGCGGTGTCTCGTCGGTCATGGTGGATGCTCAGAGGTCCGGCGTCCGGTTCAGGTCGTCCTCGCCGGGGAGGGTGCGGTCGGTCTCGTCCAGTGCGCCGCTGAACTGGCGGCGGAAGCTCCCCGGGTCGACCGATTCGGCGCGGCCGGCCGTCTCGCGGACGATGTCGCTCTCGTCCTCCTCGGCGAGTCGGTCCAGTCGATTCCGGGCGCGGTCGTCGTCGACGCCGCCGAGGAGGTGGGCCGCCCACTCGCGGACCCGTTCGCTCGGGTCGTCGGTCAGTTCCAACAGGTGCGGCAGAGAGTCCTCGCCGCGGAGTTTGAACAGCGAGATGATGGCGTTCCGGCGAACGGCGTGGTGGTCGTCGGTCAGCGCGGCCGCGAGTCGGTCCTCGTGGGCGCGTCGGTCGAGGCGGTCCAACGCGACGACGGCCTCGGCCCGCACCCACGGGTTCGGGTCGCTCTCGGCCCGCCCGCGCGCCGTCTCCGCGGCGACCGAACCGCCGTGTTTGGCGAGCGATTCGACGGCGAACTGCCGGACTTCGGCGTCGGAGTCGGCCGTCGCGGCCCGGCGCAGTCCGTCGACGACGGCGTCCGAGCGTTCGCGCTCGGCGAGCGCCAGCGCGGCGCGGCGTCGCTCCACGACGCTCTCGTCCCCGAGTGCCGCCAGGAGGTCGGCGACGGCGTCGGACTCGACCGGCTCGGTGTCGCTCGCGCCTAACTCGTCCAGCGACGCCTCGCCGATGGTCACGTCGCGGTCCACCTCGATGTCTTCGAGCCCCGCCGGGTCGTCGCCAAAACCCGGGCTGTTCTCCGGGTGTAGCTGGGGGTCCGGCGGCCCGTCGGTCGCCTCCTCTTCGTCCCTCACGACGCCTCACCCCCCGAAGCGTCGAGCAGCAGTGCGAGGGCGACGACTACGCCGAGCGCACGCGGGACCGTCGCCGGGACGCCGGCGGCGAGCAGTAGTCCGGCCCCGCACGCGCCGTCGAGCCGCCCCCGGCGGAGCGCGGAGACGACGGCGGCGACGCCGCCGCCGACGGCGAGGACGACGAGCGATATCGGCGCGCCGACGACACCGCCGCCGACGAGCAGCGTCGCCCCGGCGACGTAGGGGAGGCCGGTCGCGACGGAGAACGTGCAGACGGCGGCGACGACGCCCGCGAGGAGGCTCGTCCGGTCCGTTCCGAGGAGTACCGGCGCGAGTCCCACGCCGACGAGCGCCGCGTCGGACCCGAGGGGACGGAGCGTCGCGGATGTGACGCCCGCGACGGCCGCCAACGACGCGGTGATACCGACGACGAGCAGGGTGGCGACGACCGGATACCGAAGCCCCGCGACGCCGCTCCGCCGTGCCCGAACGCCGACGGACCCGGCGAGGAGCGCCCCGCCGAAAGCGACGCCGACCGCCGCCGGGTACCACGCGCTCGATGCGGCGAGCGCGAGGAGTCCGAACCCGCCGGCGAAGGCGAGACCGACCCGCGCCGCCGGTTTCTCCGCCGTCGAGGCGAGGAGCAGCGCCGCCAGCGCCGGTCCCGCGGCCGCGAACGGCAGCGCGAGCGCGGCGAGGTTCCCGAGGGACGCTGGCGGCGACCCGGGCGCGTTGTGGACGACGCGGTACAGCACCGTCCCGACGAGGGGAACGAGCGCGAGCGCTCCCGCGAGGGGGCGGACGGGACGCGACGAACCTCCCGAGAGGAAAGCGCGCACCGCGCTCGATCCGTCGTCGAGCGTCTCCGCGACGCGCCGACCGCTCACGGGCCGTCACCCCCCTCGAACCGCTCGGCGAGGGCCGACTGGTCGGCGGCGACGAACCGCGCGAGAAAGTCGGCGAGTTCGCCGTACGGCCCCGTTCCTCTCTCCCCGGCCATCCGCTCCGCGAACCCGTCGGCGACGACGCGGAGGTGTCGGTCGTGGAAGTCGAGCCTCGCCCGGCCGGCGTCCGGGGAGGCGTCCGCCTCGCGCCGCGCGAGGTAGCCCGTGAACTCCAACTGGTAGGGGAGGAAATCGTGGTTGTCGCGGGCCGACTGGTCGACCGTCAGCCCGAAGTACTCGTACGCCCGCGCCAAGTCGAGGTTCACGTCGTTCCACGACGCGTCCGGCCGGTACGCCGACCCGTACAGCGACACCGGCGGTCCCTCGGTATCGAGCGACCCGTCTGTCCGGTCGGCGTACTCGGCGTACCCGACGGTGAACAGGTCGTTGAACCGCGCGCACAGCGTCTCGCGGTCCTCGTCGACGGTCAGGTCCGGGGGCTCGACCGCCAGACCGCAGGCGTCGACCAGTTCGCGGCACGTCTCGTGGACGTCGCCGGCCGCGAGCCTGGCGTACAGCGACTCGTCGGGTTCGTCCAACAGCGTCGCCGAGAGCGCGTAGAGGCCGCCCCGAGCGGCCGCCTCCCGGTCCACCCGTCCCGCGTCGAGGGCGTCGTCGGCGCGCGGAGTCGTCTCGGAGTTCGGAGTCGTCTCGTCGTTCGGTTCGACCGTCGCGTCGTCGTCTGCGTTCGCGTTCATCTCGTTCATCTCAGTTCCTCCGCACCGCCTGTATCGTGACCAGCGTCGTCCCGACGATGGCGAGGCCGGCGATGGTCCACAGGATGGACTCGTACGGCGGTCCCCGCGGGCCGGGTCCGAGCGCGAAGTGGTGCCACTCGCTGACCGCCTTCCGACCCGAGCGCTCCGCGTTCGCGCCGTTCCAGACGGCGAACGCCACGTCGACGTCGCGGTCGACGGCGAGCGTCGTTCGGTTGGCTGCGGCGGTCGAGACGTTCCGCGAGAGGACGACCGTCCACCGACCGTCGTCGTACGCCGTCGACGTCTCGACCGACGCGGACTCGAAGGCGGTGGTCGTGCCGGGCCCGCCCGCGAGGAGTTCCTCCGACTCCCCGCCGGCGTGCCAGTACCAGACGTTCACCGGGTTGCGGGTGCTGCCCATCGAGATGGGCGGTCGGGCGCTGGTGTTCACCGGCACTTGGACCGCCGCCGCGTCGGCGAACTCGCGGGGGCCGGACGCGTTGCGGTCGGCCGTGTCGTCCGCCCACGAGAGGCGGAGGAAAAACCGCTCGTCGGTCCGCACCGACTGCACGCGGACCGTCTCGACGGACGTGTCGCTCGCGTTCGGGAGCCCGCTCGGCGCGCTCGTCAGCGGCACTTCGACGGGCGGCGCCGTGTCCCACGCCTCGCCGGTCGGTCGCTGCGGGTCGTCCGCGACAGACACCGATTCGACGGGAATCTGGTTCGCCGGTCGCGCCGACACCGTCGCGGGGCCGACGACGGCCGCCGCGAGGACGAAACAGGCGGCGACGGCGGCCCACGCGGCGACGGTCCACCCCTTTCGGTCACGCATCAGCCGAACACCTCCGGCGCAGGCGCCGGCGAACTCGACTTCGCTCGCACTGCTCGCATCAGTCGAACACCGGGAGAGCGGATCTCTCCCGAGCTTGACGAGATTTCGCTGTGCTCAATCATCGTCAAACACCTCCAACCGGTACTTCCGCGCCGGGTTCGTGTCGGTGAGCAGATCGAGCAGTTCACTCGACCCGCCGCGGTCCACCTTATCGCGCTCCCGTTCGATGGTGTCGAGGGCGTCGTGGACGCGTTCGCCGAACAGCTTCTCCAAGTAGTTTCGCGGGATGCGCTCTACGTCCACCGTCTCGCCGTCCTCGGAGTGCTGCGGCGGCGCGAACGGGGGGATGTAGTAGACGTTCGGTTGCGTCCGGTACTCGGGGTGAAGCGGGAGGGCCACCTCGTACTCGTTCACGAGCTTGTGAATCGGTCCCTGTTCGTCGTCGAGAAAGCCCACCAACCGGAGTTGCGGCGGGCAGTCCTCGGCGCAGGCCGGCGCGAACGTCTCGCCGTCCGGCCCTTCGCCCTCGATGCGCGGGTAGCAGAAGATGCACTTCTCGGAGGTCTTCTTCGTCGCGTTGTAGTACACCTTCTTGTACGGACAGCCCTCGACGCAGTAGCGGTAGCCGCGACACCGCTCTTGGTCGATGAGGACGATGCCGTCCTCCTCGCGCTTGTAGATGGCCTTTCGCGGGCACGCCTCGACGCAGGAGGGGTGCGTGCAGTGGTTGCAGATGCGCGGGAGGTAGAAGTAATAGGAGTTGGGGTACTCGCCGTCGCCGCGGTCCTCGTCCCAGTTCGGCCCCCACTCGGGGTCCGACTGCGGCCGGAGGGGTTGGTCGCTCCCGTCGTACATCACCTCCCCGTGGTTGAACTCCCACGCGTCGCCGTAATCCTCCTGTGCCGGTATCTCGCCGGGTCGACGCTCGGAGTGCTCGCCCGACTTCCAGCCCCCGCCGGAGTTCTCCCAGTCGCGGGGGTAGCCCTCGCCGGGCCTCGTCTCGACGTTGTTCCAGTACATGTAGTCGCGGCCGCCGCCCTCGGTCCACAGCGACTTGCACGCGACCGTGCACGTCTGACAGCCGATGCACTTGTTCAGGTCCATCACCATCGCCACCTGGTGGTCGACGCCCTCCGCGAGGTCGACGCCGTCGTCGGGCGTCGGCGTCGACGCCCCCGTCTCGGTCCCCGCGTCGGTCTCGCGACCGCTCATCCGCCGTCACCCCCTTTCTTCCGCACGTCGACGCGGACGTCGCTGTTGACCCCGGTCGGCCCCCAGTAGTTGGGGAAGAAGTAGAGGTGTTCGCCGGTGTCCTCGGGGTACTGGACCAACTGGGTCGGCTTCATGTACATCGGCACGAGCGAGTTGAAGTGCGAGTCGGTGGGGAACTGGAACCGCTCCCACGCGAAGTACATCCGCGCCGTTCCGCGCTGACTGCTCGGGTAGAGTTTCGCCTGCAGTTCTACCTCTGCGAGGTCGTTGAACACCTCCACGGCGTCCCCGTCCTCGATGCCGCGTTCGGCGGCGTCCTCGGGGTGGAGGTAGACGACCGGTTCCCCGCGCTGGAGGCGCAGCAGTTTCTCGTTGTCGCGCCACGTCGAGTGGATGGACCACCGGCCGTGCGGCGTGTTGTACTCCATCGGGTAGTCTCCACCCGTCTTCGTCGGCCCCTCCTTGTGCGTCGGCAACTGCTCGCCGAGTTCGAGGAACCAGTCGTGGTCGACGTAGTACTGCTGTCGCCCCGTCACCGTCGGCCACGGGTTCTTCTCCTGCACGAAGTCCTTCCACGGCATGTACGCCTCGCCCTCCTCGATATCGGAGGTCCAGTGGTCGCCCGCTTCGAGCAGTCGCCGCGGCTGTTCGACCGTGTCGGCGAACGTGATTCGCTCGTCCGTTCCCTCGGGATTCGACTCCTCGGAGTGGTCGAGGATGTACTCACACGCCGCGCGGTCCTCGGCCAGCGCCCCTCTCTCGTCGGACGCCCAGTCGCGGACGTAGTCGTCGTGGATCGACCGGAGGTCTATCTCGCGGTCGAACTGACGGTCGGGAATCGGTTCGACGTCTCGGTCGGTCGCCACCTCCTGTATCTTCGCCGCGAGTTCGCGGAATATCTGCCAGTCGGTCTTCGACTCCCCCAGCGGTTCGACCGCGGGCGTGAACGGGTGGACGTAGCTGTGCATGTCCGTCATCGACAGGTCGTGCTTCTCGTAGTGACTCGCCGTCGGCAGGACGATGTCCGAGTACATCGCCGTCGAGTCCATCCGGAAGTTGATGTCCACCACGAGGTCGAGTTTCGGCCACAACTCCTCCTCGACGGCGACGTTCCCCTTCGCCTGGTTGAAGTAGTTGCCGCGCCAGACGAACATCGTCGACGGGTCGGGTCGAGAGCCGTCCTCGCGCTCCGCCGGGTAGACCGGCATCCATCCCCTGTCGATCGACTCCCGTATCTTCGCCGCCGTGTCGGGGTCGGTGTTGTCGAGGATGCCCGCGTGGTAGTACGTCCACAGCGTCGTCGGTACGCCTCGGACCTTCCCGGTCGGGAACGAGAGCGTCTGCCAGCCGTGATGCGTCCAGATCTTCTCCTGGCCGACGTAGTGGTCGAGACCGGTTCCCTGTCTCCCGAGATTGCCCGTCAGCGTGACGAGCAACTGGATGGCGCGGTTGCCGAGGTCGTTGTGGTACCAGTCGTTGACGCCCTTGCCCTGGATGATCTTCGCGCGGTCCACCTCCGCGAACTCGCGGGCGACCCGCTGGTACGTCTCGCGACCGACCCCCGTCATCTCGTGGACCGTCTCCGGGTCGTACCGGGAGAGTTCGTCGCGGAGTTCGTTCCAGACCGTCCGAACCTCGACGCTCCCATCCGTGGTCTGCACCGTCGTCTCGGCGCCGAGTCTGGGATCGAAGTCGAGTTCGATGCTCTTCGAGTAGTCCTTCTGCCCGTCTCGCTCGCCGAGCGACCCCGGCGCCTCGCGGAGGGACCCCTCCGAGTCGAGCATGAGGAGCATCCACTCGGGGCGGTCGGCGTCGGTGTCGACCGACGGCACGTCGCTCGCGCGGAGGAACTTCCCGGTGTCCTGCCGGACGAGAAGCGGCATGTCGGTCTGCTCTTTCAGGTGCGCCTCGTCGTACAGGTCCTCAGAGACGATGGTCTGCGCCATCCCGAGGGCGAGGGCGGTGTCGGCGCCGGGTTCGGGGCTCAACCACTCGTCGGTGTGGATGGCCGTCTGCGAGTAGTCGGTGAACACGCCCACGCGCTTCGTCCCGTTGTACCCCGCTTCGAGGAAGTACTTCGCGTCCGGGATGCGCGTGACGTTGATGTTCGACCCCCACGCGATGATGTAGTCGGCGTTGTACCAGTCGGCGCTCTCGGCGTTGTCCGTCTGCGTTCCCCACGTGATGGGCTGTCCCGGCGGGAGGTCGGAGTACCAGTCGTAGAAGGAGTGGCTGACGCCGCCGAGCAGGTTGATGAGCCGCGACCCGCTGGCGAACGAGACCGGACTCATCGCCGGAATCGGCGTGAAGCCGCTGATGGCGTCGTACCGTCCGGCCTGCACCTCGCCGACGACGTGTTCGGCGATTTCGGTGAGCGCTTCGTCCCACGAGATCCGCTGCCACTTCCCCTCCCCGCGTTCGCCGACGCGCTTCAGCGGGTGTTTGATGCGCTCGTCGGCGTTGACGTAGTCGGTGTAGCACGCCCCTTTCTGACAGCCGCGGGGGTTCGGGTCCGGCACCGATTCGTCGAACCGAGGGTAATCGCCCGCCTGCTCCTCGCGCCACACCTGCCCGTTCTTCACGTAGACGTTCCACGAGCAGCTTCCGGTGCAGTTGACGCTGTGCGTCGACCGGGCGACCGAGTCCCAGTCCCACTCCTCTCGGTAGAGGTCCTCCCACTCCCGATACGGATACTCGCCGATCGGATCGTCGACGGGTCGCAGCCCGTCCATCGAGAACAGCGTCTCGCCCGTCGCCGACGCGCCCCCGATGCCGAGGATGGACGCGAGGCCGACGCCTTCGAGGAATCCGCGCCGGGAGAGGCGGGCCGAGGACGGGTTCCCCGGCGGGTCCCCCACGTCGGGACCGCCCGCTCCTCCGTCGGTTCGTTCGTCCGTCGATGCGTCGGTCGTCCGGTCGCGTGAATCGTTTCGAGTCATTGTCTCTGTAGAACTACCGTCGTCAGTGCGATCGCCGCGCCGAGCAGACCGAGCGCGATTCCGGCGAGCGTGTCGCCGCCCGTTTCGAGACCGACGGCGACGAGAGCCACGCCGATGAGTTTGCTCGCACGGTCGAGGCGTCGGTACGTCCGCGCGGGCAGCGCCACCCCCGCGTTCGCGTTCGCATCCGCGTCCGCGTCGGGGCTTCCGGTGTGCGTCACCGGTCGCTCACCTCCGCGGCGTCCGTCTCCGAGCGGTCGTCGTCGGTCCTCCCGTCGTCGGCGTCGTCGCCGCTGTCGGACGCGTCGCCTCCCGACCCGTCGGCCCCCTCTCCGCCGTCCAGCAGGCGGTACGTGAGATACCCGGAGACCGCCGGAACCGCGACCAGCGCGGCGGTGAGGACCGGGTTGACGACGCCGGTTTCGACGCCGAGGGCCCGCGAGAGCAGGTTGTTCATCCCCGCGATGGAGGCGATCATGATGAACTGGATCGCCGCGACGCCGACTGCGGTCTGCCGCGGTCGGTCGAGCGGGTTGGCGGTGAAGTGGACCGGGTCCGCCCGGTAGTCGACGAACGGCCAGACGGCGACGGCCCCGAAGACGAGCGTCGGGAGCACGATGCCCCCGATGAACTCGGTCGAGACGTGGACGCCCGCGACCGGGACCGTGAAGCTCATCCACGAGGGGAGAAGCTTCAGGAAGCCGTACACCCACATCAGGAACCAGTCTGGCATGATGAGTTCGGGCGTCCCAGCGGGGTTGTTTGGCCCGTACTCGGCGATGTTGTGAACGGGGAGGAACCCGCCCAGCACCGCGAGCGTCGCCAGCGTCAGGAAGAAGACGACGACGCTGACCGCCGCCTGATTCGGGAACGCCGGCAGTCCGACGACGACGCTGTCGTCGTCTCTGTCCACCGTCCCCGCGGCGCCGCCGTCGCCGACCGCGTCGCCGTCGGTAACCCGGTTCGACCGCGGGGGCGACGGGCCGACCACGTCGTCGTCGCGGGGCGCCTCGGTGTGCTTCTGGCGGACCAGTATCGCCATGTGTATCGCCAGCAGGCCGGCGATGGCGACGGGGATGACGAGGACGTGGAGGAAGTACAGCCGCGGGATGGTCGCGCTCGACGGGAACTCGCCGCCGAAGACCACCTTTCCGAGCACGTCGCCGGCGAACGGGACGGACGTGGCCAGGTTGTATCCGATTCCGGTCGCCGTCGCGGCGAACTCGTCGAACGGGAGGGCGTACCCCGTGTACGCCGCGCCCATCGCCAACCCGGCGAGTCCGGTTCCGACGACCCAGTTCGCCTCGCGGGGATTGCGGTACGCCCCCGTGAAGAACACCCGGAGCATGTGCAGTCCGATGGAGGCGACGAAGAGGTGCGCCGCCCAGTGGTGCATCCGCCGGATGAACATGCCGAACGGGATGTCGTAGGTGATGTGGAGCACGCTGGCGAACGCCTCGGGCACCTCCTGCCCTTGGAACGCCGCGACGCTGCCCTCGTACTCCACGTCGCTCGTCGACGGCTCGAAGAACATCCCGAGGAACATCCCCGTCAGGGCGAGCACCACGAAGCAGAACAGCGCCACCTCGCCGAGGAGGAACGAATCCTCGGCGGGGAACGCCTTCCCGAGGAACGACCGGCCGCCGTCGAGGTCGAACCGGCGGTCGAGCCAGTCGTACGCGCGGCGGCCGGCGTCGTCCGCTCGGTCCGCCAGTCGGTCGGCGCGGGACATCACTCGCCCCCCGGGCCGATGGGCCCCTCGAAGTCGCCCGTCGCCATGAGATATCCGTCGCTGGAGAGCGTGACGGGGAGTTGCGGGAGCGCCCGCGGCGGCGGCCCCCCGACGACGCTCGCCCCGTCGACGGGGTCGAACTTCCCGAAGTGGCACGGGCAGACGAGTATCTCGCCCTCCTCGTTCGACACCATGCACCCGGCGTGCGTGCACACTTTCGAGTACGCGGCGTAGCCGCCGACGGTGTACTCTAAGTTCGTCGCGCCGGCGTACGCGTCTTCGGGGCGCCTGACGAGCAGCGTCGGCGCCTTCGCGATTCCCGGACGGGGTTCGGGAAAGACGGTCGTCTTCTCACCCTTCGCCAGCGCGGACTCGGCGACGCGTTCGCCCTCGCCGTCGACGAGGTAGACGCCGTCCGAGTAGACGGGACCGGTGTAGGACCGCTCGAACACGCGCGTCAGTCCAGCCAACGGCGCGGCGAGGCTCCCGACGGCCGTCAGTCCGCCGACGGTCGCGAGGAGTTTCGCGTAGTCCCGACGCGCCATCGCCCCCCGGTCGTCGGAGAAGATGCTCGGATGGTGCGGTTCCCCGCCGCCCGGGCACTCCGAACAGTGGCCGTCGCAGTCGTCGGTGTCGTCGTCCCGACGCCCGCCGGCCGCTCGGGGCTCTCGCGTCATCCGTGGTCCCTCCGTTCGGCGACTTCGACGTGCGGCAGGAACCACGCGTAGTAGGCGACTGTGAGCAGCGCCAGCGAGACGAACATCCCGGCCGCGTAGACGCCGAAGTACTGGGTGCGGGCGAGCGTGAGGTACTCGCCGGTGAACAGCGCGGCAAAGACGATGGCGAGGACGGTCAGTCCGCCCATCGCCACGATTCCCTCCGCCGCGTCCGACGCGTCGTGGTACTCGACGACCCACCGGTCGTCGGTCCGGAACCACGGCAACCCGACCGTGCCGCCGTCGGCAACGACGGTGTCTTCGGCATCGCTCGGGCCGTCCGGCCGCACCGCCGAGTCCATGAACCGGTGGACCGCGGTGAGGATACCGAGGAGACCGAACAGCGCCACCCAGACGATGACGCCGACCTGACTCGGGGCGAGTTTGTTCGGCGTGTTGACGAGTTCCTGCAGCGGTCGCATCTCCGTCACGCTCCGGTCGATCTCCACCTCCTCGCTCGGCGGTTCGCCGTGCAGGGCGACGAACCACATCGGCAGCAGCACGGCCACGAGGAGGAGGACGACGATGGCCGTCTCACGCCGCACGGCATCTCCCCCCGAACCCGGTGTAGACGCCGGTAGCCCCCGCGGCGTTCGCCGGTCTCTCCGACCCCCGCCGGGTCCCTTCGCTCCGCTTGCGCCCTCGGCGGCCCCTCGCTCGCCGACGCTTGCGAGGAGCCGGTCCCGTCGGGCGCTGATCTCTGTGAGTGATCACTGTCCCGTATTCGAGTTTCGCCCCGGGGCGGGTATTCGGGACACCACAGAATGAGGGGGGTTTATGTGGGGGCGCGAACCTGCGGCGTTCGATTCCGGGACGGAACGACGGACGGCGACCGGATCACCCGCCGGCGGCGACGGACGACTCGCTCGTTCGCCTGTTCGTCGCCCGCGACGTGCGCCGTCTCCGAGAGACCGCCGCCGCCCGCCGAGAGCGGTTCCCGAGCGTCTCGCTGCGCCCCGGTCGAAACGTCTCGGCTCCTGAACCCGCCGAGCAACGACCGGCGGAGGTGTCGGTATCGCTCGGTGAATATTTCAGCACCCATAGGATACGGGGTCGGCAGTCAGGGGCCTCCACCCGGAATTTACCCCCGGAGAGAGCCGTGCCCCGACAGTTCACCTTCGACTGCCCCGAGTGCGACGCCGTCGTCGCCGTCGGCGGGGAGATTCGCACCGAGATACTCGCGAACGGGTGCGTCCTCTGCGCGGTCTCGGTGGACGCCGACGCGTTCTCCCCGGCGCCGAGAGACGCCGAGTAGCCGGCGCCGATGGCGCCGTCGCCGCGACCGGGAGCGGTCGCGAGCGCCGCCGGGCGGAGCGCGTCAGAACGGCGAATCGGGTCCCGCGTCCGGTTCGCCGCCGGTAGCGGGTCGCGTCGCGAGCGATTCGGCACGTCCCCCACCGGCGTTCGCGAGGTCGCCGGTCTCCCGGTACTCGTCTTCGACCGCCGCCAGTCGCTCGTTTATCGACTCGGCGTCGTGGTGCATCGGGTGGAGTCGGACCCGGACGAGGTCGTATCCGTGGCGGTCCGAGAGGCCGTTCCACGCCCGGAACGAACCGAGTGTGAGCGTCCCGCTCTGGGGGCAGAAGGCCGTCGTCGGCGTGAACTCGGCCCGGAGTATCGGACCGTCCGAACCCTCCCCCGACTGTTCCGCGTAGCGGTAGCCCGCGTCCGGGTGTCGCGCGTCGAGGTTGAGTCGCGCGAGGTTGTACCCGAACGTCGCGTCGTAGACGGACCGCTCCTCGAAGATATCGCGGGTCACCTCGTGGAACGCGACGTGCGCCTCGCCCGCGAGCACGTCGGAGTCGCGCAGAAACGGTCCGGGGTCCGGGAGGTGCTCGGGGACGAACTCGTCGCGCCCGTCGAACAGTTCGTCGTCGTCGCCGCCGAACGGGGAGGGGAAACCCACCATACCGAGTCGTTCGCTCCGGCGGTCGGTAGGTGCGACGCCGAACACGTTCGCCCAACGCGCCGTCACTCGGGGCGGGCGTGCTTCGGGAGCGACGCGACGAACTCGGTCGGACCGCGCCGTTCCATCTCGTAGCCGTCGGCGTCGAACGAGTCGACTTCCGCCCGCATCTCGTAGAACAGCGGTTTCGGGTCGTGGTCGTTGACGAGTTCGAGCGTCTCGCCGCTCTCCAACGCCGCGAACGCGTCGCGTATCTTCGGATGTCGTTCGGCCGGCGGAACGTCTCTCAGATCGAGCGTGGTTGCTGCCATACGGTGAGTACGTCTCCGCTCGGCGAGGAAGCGTTTCCCCCGAACCCGTTCGGCCGCGGGCGTTTCCGAGGCTGTCCCCCTGTCAGAATTCTCGACTTCGAGCGGGGAGGGGCGTCTCGCCGTCGTTCACCCCTCGTCCGCCGTCGGAGCAAGCACGACGAGGGCCGTGCTCGCCTCGTTCGCGAGCGGCGCAATCTCGCGGTCGCCGTCGAATCGGACGATATCGCCGCGTCCGAGCGAGTGCGTCTCGTCGTCGAGACCGAGTTCGATCGACCCGTCGAGCACGTACAGCACGACGCTCCGGCCGGGATGGCGGTGCGGCGCGACCCCCTCGCCCGCGTCGAGCGTCAGCCGCACCGTCTTCGGCTCCGATTCGGGGAACACGTTCGCGTGCGGCGTCCCGTCGAGATCCGGGAGGTGCGCTCGTTCCGTCACCGTCCTCGCCCCCCCGTCGACGCGGACGCGTCCGGCCGGTTCGTACTCGGAGAACCGCTCGATTCCGTCGGTCGCCGTCTCTGAGGCTCCATCACCTCGACGTTCGTCCGAGCGGGAGTCAGGGTTCGCCCGAACGTGTTCGGACGTAGAGCGAGGGGGATGGCGCCCTTCGCCTCCCGCATGGCCGCGATTCCCTCGTCCATCGAAGTCGACAGCCAGCCGCCGATGGCCGTCCCGCTCGGACACTTCGTCGTCGGGCTCTGCTTCCTGCTCGGCGGCGGCCTCGTCGGCGTGCTCGGCTCGCTCGGCGCGCTCCCCGGGCAACGGGAGTTGGCGCACGTCCACCTCCTCTTGGTCGGGTGGGTGTGCGTCACCATCATGGGCGCGATGACGCAGTTCGTCCCCGTCTGGTCGGGGACGGCGCTCCACTCCGAGCGGTTATCGAGACTCCAACTCCTGCTCGTCGCACCGGGACTGCTCGGGTTCGTCATCTGCCTGCTCGGCGGATTCTACGGGTGGCTTTCGCCGTTCGGCGGCCTGCTGCTGCTCGGCTTCTGGCTGTTCGTCTACAACGTCGGCCGGACGCTCCTCGCCGCCCGCCCGTGGGACGTGACGGAGCGGCATTTCGCCCTCGCGCTCGGGTACCTCGCCGTCGTGACCGCGTTCGGATTGACGCTCGCCGTCGGCTTCACGCGGCCGGTGCTCGGCGGAATCCCGATCACCCGGTCCGGACTCCACGCCGCGCACGCGACGCTGGCGGTGTTCGGCGTCGTCCTGACGACGGTGTTCGGGGCGCTGTACCAACTCGGAACGATGTTCACGCAGTCGGATCTCCGCGGCGTCGACTTCCCGCTCAGACGGGTCGAGGAGGTCGGGTACCCCGTCGGCGTCGTCGCGTTGGCGCTCGGTCGACTGTTCGACGCCCCGTCCGTCGGCCGCCTCGGCGCGCTGTTGGTCGTCGCGGGCGTGGTCGCGTTCGGCGTCGTCCTCGCCCGCCGACTCGTCGGCGCGACCGTCGAGTGGACGCCGATGCTCTCCCGGTACGCCGTCGCCGCCGCCGCGATGCTCGCGTGGGCGGCGCTGACGGCCCCCGTCTGGGTCGCGGACCCCCTCTCGCCGGCGGCGCTGTTCGGCGCGCCGTCGTCCACCTATCTCCTGCTGTTCGGCGTCGTCGGCTTCGTCGTCTTCGGGACGCTGTACCACGTCGTGCCGTTCATCGTCTGGGTGCACCGGTACAGCGACCTGCTCGGTCTCGGTGACGTCCCCGCTATCGACGACCTCTACGACGACCGGCTCGCGGCGGTGGACTTCGCGGCGCTTCTCGGCGGGTTCGCGGTGCTCGGCCTCACCGAGTTCGTCGCGCTCCCGCGACTCGCGTCGTCGTTCGGCGGGACACTCGCCCTCCTCGGGTTCGTCGTCTTCGTCGCGAACCTGCTGTCGGTGATCCGAACCCACGGTTCGGCGTCGCTGTTCGCGGTGCTGCTCCCGGAGGCGGCCAGAGGGACCGGCGGCGAGGAGCGGTCGGACGGCGCCGTCGAACGGGAGTCGACGGAGTAAGCGCGCGTCTCCGTCACCGAAGCGCTCGGTAGTCGTGAGTGAGCGGCGCTCTCCCGGAGTATCGTCAGGCCCGGACTTCGAGACGGACGGCGAACGTGTTCCGCCGAGCGCTCGTCTGCTCCGCGGTCACGTCTCCTCGCCCGCTTCGGACCACGGGTCCGACGGGCGGTCTGCTGGCGACCGCTCCCAGCGGTCGACGACCGCGTTCACTGATCGGGTCTCATCGAGACCGATCCGGACCTCCCCGAACGCGAGGACGAAGCGCGCGACGTGCCGCCCGTCGGCTCTCGGTCTCGCTCGCCTGTCGAGGAGGCCGGTCTCGGTGAGGAGGGCGAGTTTCTTGTAGGTCGTCGAGAGCGGGATATCGCACGCGTCGGAGATTTCGGTCGCCGTCATCGGTCCGTCGATTCGTTCGATGATGGTTCGACAGTCGGGGTCGTCGAGCGCGTCCAACACGCCCTGGGTGTCCGGTGCGTCGGGTGCGAATGAATCTGGCATGGCTATTCAGGTGAAGTGCGATGGCGTGGTCGTCCGAGCGATACTGAGGCGGCGCGTCCGACAGATTCGAAGCCTCAGGGGAGCGACGACTCGGATCCCGTCTCCTCCAGTTCCGCTAAGAATCGCTTCATAACCGTCTCCTCGGCGCGGTGGAGCGTCTCGCTGCACGTCGACTTCGCCAGGTCGACTCGGTCTGCGAGTTCGGTGAGCGAGCACTTGCGGGGCGTGTCGTAGTAGCCGTTCTCGACGGCGGCGCGCACGAGCCGAAGCTGTCGATCGGTCAGCAGTTGCTCGGGTTCGATCTCCTGTCTGATCTCGTTGACCGTGAACGGGATGCCGAACTCGTCCAACTGCGTGCCGAGTTCCGAGAGACGACGCTGCGGGGCCGTGAGTTCCCACTCCGCCCGCCCGTTTCGGATGGTGAACGGCATCGTCAACGGGACGCCCGAGTCCTGCACGGGGAACAGCAGCAGCGGCATCGTCGTCTCGAACTGGACGAGCACCGTGTCCTCGTACCGCTGGAGGACGTCGAGTTCGACTACCGAGTCGCTGCCTCGCACGTCGGCGACGATATCCTCCAGGTCGGCCGCGGTGATCTCCGCGAGCCCCACCCCGGCGTCGTCGCCGGTGAGCGCCGCCAGTATCCGCACGCCGGCGTCGGGATGCGCCCGCGTCACGTCGCCGATCCAGACGCCCTCGGGAATCGTCAGGGTGAGGTTCGCTCGTGGCATCGGTTTCGGTAGAACGTATTCGGCCCCGCGACTGAATAGTTCTCCCGAACATGTTCGTCAGTCGGGTTCGCGGGGGGAACGGCGAACACCATCGGCAGAACGGGTATGGGAACCCGGCGGAAAGGCGTGGTCCATGGAGTCCGAACGAAGCGGCGGCGAGACGCGCGAACTGGACGTTCGAACGATGGACGGCGAACCGTTCGGCGAGATTACGACCGCGCTCGACGCCCTCGGCGAGGACGAGCGTCTCGTCCTCGTCAACGGCTTCGAGCCGAAACCGCTCTACGGCGTCCTCGAACGCCGGGGGTTCGCCTACGAGGCGACCCGCGAGGCCCCCGACGAGTGGCGCGTGTCGATAACGCGCGCGTAGGCCGAGTCGCCTCCGGGGTCCGGACGCGCCGGTCACGCCGTCTCCGCGTCGTCGCGCCAGATGACCGTGGCGACGAAGTCGTCGGCGTCGACGGTCTCGTACGCGTACCCCCGGTCATCCAGTTTCGGGTACAGATGCTTCGGCGCGCGGTCGTTCGTCTGCACGAGGACGACGTCGTCGTCCAACTCGGCCAGTCGTTCGAGCGTGTTACGAAGCGGCTGCGGCGGCGGCAGTTCCCGCGCGTCCAGTCGTTCCCGCGGTCGGTCGGTCGGTGCGGCCGTCTCTTCGACGAGTCTCGTCAACGCGTCCATACCGTCGAATCGGGCCTCGGGCCTACAGACGGTTGTCCCGAACACGTTCGGCGGTTCGCTTTCCCCGCCGGCGGCTCGAACGACGACCATGGCGACCGTCGTTCACGACCGACCGAGAGGACGCGAGGCGATTGCGCCGCGCGACGCGAACCGTGCGGGAGGGAACGAATGAATCCGCGCGCCGTCGACACCGACCGGCGACCGTTCGTCAGCCGCGTCGGCGACGTGTGCCCGTCCGGCTTCCTCCCGGGGACGGCCGGACCCGTCGGGGACCGAAGCGTCGTGGACCGCTACCCGGCCGACCTGTTCCGCTCGTTGCGGGACCGAGACGCCCTCCGCGGCAAGTGCGGCGCCTGCGAGTCCCGGAACCGCCGCGGGGGAAGCCGGTCGCGCGCGTTCGCGTACACCGGGGATCCGCTCGCGTCGGACCCGTTCTCCGAGTACGTCCCCGAGGGGTACGACGGTCCGCGTCCCGAGCAGTCGTTAGCCGCGCGGGACGCGTCCTCCGCCGACTGAGCCGATGACCGATACCGAACCATCCGCGCGTGAGTCCGCCGTTGACGCCGGTGAGAGAGACGCGGACGCCGACGAACCGAACGCGGAGGCGGCACGCCGTCTGATTCGCGCCCGCGGCGCGGCCGTCAGGCGACGCGAACTACGGACCGCGCTCTCCCGTCTCGAGGCACGCGGGGGACTCGCGTCCGAGCAACGGCGCGTCGTCGAGGAGATGGCGGCGGCCGTCGTCGACGGGGTGCTCGCCGCCCCCGAATCGACGCTCGCGGGCGGGGAGACCGATCCTGACGCGGTGCGGACGGCTCTCGCACTGTTCGAGTCCGAGCGATGACTCCGCGCATCGGTCAGAGAGCGGGCCGAACCTGTTCGGGGAAACCGCCGAGGCGGCGAGCGGGATACTGTCGAACGTGATGACACTGGACGACTTCCCGACGACGCGGCGCACGGTCCTCCGAGCGACGGCCGCGGCGGTCGCGGGGGGAGCGGCCGGATGTACCGGCGGCGCGCCCGAGGCGACCGACCGGCCCGAGGGCGGGTCGGACGAGACGAACGGCGGGGGCGACCCGAGCGAGAGCGGAACGACGGGGGCCGACGGACCGGCGTCCGATGCCGGTCCGTCGTCGAACGTGCGCGAGTGGATGGACGACGTGAGTAACTTCGGCGGCGTCGCCGACGCGACCGGGGCGGAGCGAGTGACGGTTGACGTCGGCGCCGAGGGCAACGGCGGCGCCTACGCGTTCGACCCGCCAGCGGTTCGCGTCTCCCCCGGGACGACCGTCGTCTGGAAGTGGACTGGAAGGGGCGGCAGTCACAACGTCGTCGCCGAAGGCGGCAGCTTCGAGAGCGACCTCTCGGCCGAGGAGGGCTACTCCTTCGAGCACGCGTTCGAGCGGAGCGGAGCGTTCGAGTACGTCTGCGAACCGCACGAGGCGATGGGGATGAAGGGCGTCGTCGTGGTCGAGTGATCCCGGGTCGTTTTCACCGCTTTATCGTCCTTCACTTGGGGTAGGTATCGAACTCGGTCAGTGGGCTACAACCTCCGACGCAGGTTCGATTCAGGCTTCGAGTACGGCGTTGAGGAGCTTCGACTGTGCGGCCGAGAGGTGTTCGGCGAACGTCGAGCAGTTGATTCCGAGCGCCTCGGACACGTCGGTCGCGTTCGCCCCCTTCGGGTGGGTGAAATAGCCCATCCGGTGGGCGGTGTCGAGCACCTCCCGCTGTCGGTCGGTGAGTTCCGCCCGGTCGACGAACACGGGGTCGGTGCCGTCGTCGATCCGCTTCGACCGGGTGAGTTGGCGGAGCGAGACGCCGTCGAACGACTCCTTGAGTTCGGTGACGATCCGCCGGACGGCGTCGATGTCGGGGGCGAAGAACGCGACGGTGAGTACGCCCCCGTCGGCTTGGAGGTGGTGGACCGGACAGCCCTCGCCCTCCACGAGGGTGCACGCGCAGTTCGACGCCGAGTCGGCATCCTCGCTGAACCGGTACACCGACCGGTCGTCGTAGCTGAATACCTCGTCTCCACGGCCGATATCGGCGCCCGCGCCGGCGGTGAACTCCACGGTCACGGCGTCCCCGTTCGGGGTCGCCGACCGCGTCACGGAGGTGATCGGTGAGAGGCCGCGCGACTCCTCGACGATACGACAGACCGACGCGTCACTGATTTCCACCTCGACTCGGATTCCGGAGCCCATCGTATGAATCAACGTGAGGGTGACGGGTACACCCTCCTCCGAGTATACCCGTCCTGGAACAGTCGTTAGTTTTTTGTCCGGTTCGACGCGCTCAAACGACGTACTCACAGAGTCAAACGTTGGGCACCCGACCGGACGACCTTCTCGTGTCCGCGAGTTGATCGCCGATTCGGCAGTTCGGGGAACGTGTTCGGAGACGAGATTCAATGAATCCGAGGATCAGCATTCGATATGGAGCTACACTACTGGTGGGTCGGAATGCCGGACATGTGGGTGCCTATCGGGAGCGTCTTCTCGACGCTGGAACTCATTCCACTGGTGTTTCTCCTCTACGAGGCACTGGGTCAGTACCGGACGATGAACGAGAGCGGGAGCTTCCCCTATCGGCTGCCGTTCATGTTCATCATCGCCAGCGGCGTCTGGAACTTCGTCGGCGCGGGCGTGCTCGGGTTCTTCATCAACCTCCCGCTCATCAACTACTACGAACACGGGACGTACCTCACGGTTGGTCACGCCCACGCGGCGATGTTCGGCGCGTTCGGATTCCTCGCGCTCGGGATGGTCACCTACATGTTACAGATATCCATCGAACCGAGCCGCTGGGACGGGTCCTGGCTCCGTGCAGCCTTCTGGTGTTGGAATATCGGGCTCGCGCTCATGGTGTTCGTTTCCGTCCTCCCGGTCGACTTTCTTCAGCTAGAAGCAGTGTTCACCGAGAGCTACGCCGTCGGCAGAAGCCTCGCCTTCTACAACCGACCGCTCGTTCAGACGCTCTTCTGGGTCCGCCTTCCCGGTGATACGCTGATCATCGTAGGGACGATAATCTACGCTTCGGACCTCGTACGCAAGCGGTTCGTGCTCCGACAGTCCGAGGAGGATCCGACCGTCGACGATATGGCTGTCGCGGAGGGGGTACTCAACGACGACTGATTTCGACCCGAGCCATCTCCGATACGTCGGTCCGGTGGAAGCGTCGTCGAGGGGGACGCGAGCGACCGAGTGTCGGGGGTAGTACGCTCGTCAGGCCGTGAATGCTCGTATACGGATTAGCGCCCTGTATCGATGAGTTCGTGTCTGAACACTGCGTTTCGTCAAACCCATTCGCCGAGCGGTTTCGCGTAGTGGCGACTCTCAACCGTACGAATCCACTTCGTCGGTTAATCGGCGAGTTCGCTCAGCCGACAACGCCACCGATTGCGTTCTGCTATCGAACGTGGACGCGGGTGACGTGGCCACCACAACCACATTGTCGGACGTACTCGACGTCGATGTCGTCGCCGTAAGCCGCGTCGAGATGTCCGAACAGGTACGTCTTCGGGTGGCCGTGGTCTCCGTGCGTGACGAGGTTGACGTGATTTCCTGGAACGGTTTTCTCGATAGCCGTCTCTGCTTGGAGGAGTACCAACTCTCGGTCGTCCGCGTGGACTGGTTTCTCCAGATTCGCCGACCAAGAGTTGTCGTGGCTGTGGTCAGTCACCGGTTCGACCGAGTCGCGAGAGTGAACGGTCATACCAGACAGTTCTCGGTCCCAACTCGTAGTCCGTGTGCCGAACATATTCGTCTCACTCCGACGTAGCAGCGAGATGGTCGAATCGGAGGGACTCTTGCGTGCGGTCGTTCCTCATTCGTGTTCGCGGTACTTCTGCACAGTATCTGACGACTCACCGACTTCTTTCTGAAGGCTGCCGTCGGTGAGAAGATGGAGGATGCGCCAGTGGTAACTGCCGGGGAGTGCATCGAATTGGTTCCCTGTACGCGTAGACCACCTGACTGAGCCGTGATCGCTCGCCTGTTTCCCATTCAGAGCGGTTACACCATCAAACTCGGGATATTTTCCCCGGTCTCTCGAGAATAGGATTACACTATAGACAAAGAGCGTTTATCACTCGTAGTTAGATCCAGATAGGGTAGATTTGAGAATAAATCGGACTACATATTTCCAACTTCCGAAACTGTGGAAACACCACCTCTTGAGATAGTTACGAAGGGCGAGAATTGTGTAAGAAGTGCGCTGTCGATGAGTCTGTGGAGTGATATCTGTGGACGATACGCGTGTTCTATGAGGTGGCTGTTAGTCGGAGGAGAAGATTGAGCAGTTGGTAGTTGTTCTTCCACAACAGACGATTTAACATCCCTAAGAGCCCGATACGGCTTCTGAAGTCAGTCTCTACTGTCCGAGAGCTTCGGCTTTCTTACCGCTGTAAACAGCACAGTAAGAGTTTCTGGGATGCTTACAGTGACTGCGTCTGGGATCGGGGTTGTCGAGCAGACGCTCGCTATCTGGTGTTTGACGTGATCCAGAACAACCACTTCTACCGCGACGTATTGGAGAGAAGACTCGCGAACTCGCAAAGCAGGACAAGAATCAGTGAGTCAATGATTCTTGGATTCAAGGATGCATATGGGTTGGCGTCGGGCAGTCGGAACTCACACGATGAAGCCCCCTGACACGCGGTAAGAATCGAAAAAGATCTGAAAATCCGCAAGATAGCCCAATCTGGAACTGTCTGGATGACCCGGTTTGGAGGAACGAGTAGGTCGTCGAGTTAGATTGGAGTGGCGCTCGCAAATCTGCTCGGACGGTCCTTTGCGGCGCTCTGGTTGGCCACGCGAGAACTTTGATCTCGTGAACGAAGGCGAGTCCGAAACGCGGTTGGCCAGTCGATGAACCCACTGAAATATCGCTTGAACCGAGACATCCACGCCGATCAATCGGAGAACTGCTCTGTTTCCCTGAGCGACAACCCGATAGCATGGCGACGAACGGCGAACGCCCCGACGGGCGTCCCCTAACACGGCGGAACAGTCCGTTCGTGCTGCCACATTCACGTAGCTGTGTCCAAACATTCTTTGAGTGGGTCTCCGACCAGCATCGATCACTAGCTGTTCGTCCTCATCAAGACAGTACCATCCGAATAATCGTCTAATCCATGTTATCTCTCTCGCATCTCTCCACAGGTCTCGTGTCCTGTTCCGGAACCCGTGACACTTATTGCCAAGCTCGTATATGAGTTAGATAATTTACTATTATTTCGGATGTTTAGAGTTACAGTTACAAGTGTAATTCTGTAATCCCTCCCGATTCCTCACACGATCCGCTCCCGTCATTCGAGGCACACTTATATCCGTCGCCGTCGAAGATGGAAGGCGTGATTGGGCGGATAGACTCTACGTCGGATCGGTGGTGGTAGGCAGTGGGCGCGTACACCGCAGTCGCCGACGCGAGCGAGACGCTCGTCGAACTCCTCCGGGGCCAGATGCGGGACTTGGTCGTCGAGAGTGACGTCGCTCTCACGTCACCCGGCGCGACCGGAACGGACGGGACACCACGACTCACGCTGTTTCTCTATCGGACCGAGGTCAACCCGTACCTCCGGAACCGCGACCACGCCGGGACGGCGGACAGTCGTCCGAAACCGGGTTCGCTCGCGCTGGATTTACACTACCTGTTGACGGCGCATCCGAGTGACGGCGGGAGCGACGAGACGGCGCGTTCGCTCGAACAGCAGCGGGTGCTCGGACGTGCGGTACAGGTATTGGCCGACAACAGCGTCGTTACGGGGTCGAACTTACGAGCGTCCCTCGCCGACGACCGAGAACTCCGCGTCGTGTTCGACTCACAGTCCACCAACGACGCGTTCGAGGTATGGAACACGTTCACCGACGTTCCGTTCCAGCCCTCCGTCGTGTGCGTCGTCGGTCCCGTCTTCGTCGAGTCCGAGACGGCACCCGAGGCACAGCGTGTCGTCAGCCAACAGGTCGACAAGCACCTCTTGGAGGGCCGCGATGCCGACGAATGAGCGCTTCGTCGAACGCCTGAACACGTCGACGGTGCAGCTATCGGTGGCCGTCCGTCTGACAGACTCCTACAGTGGGAACCCTCCGCTCGGCCGTGTCGACGTCGAACTCTCCGAAACGCGGGTTCAGCCCGTCTTCTCGGTCGGCGGCCACTATCTGTTCTTCGACCTGAACGAAAAACCCGAACAACGGACCGTCGTCATCTCGGGAGACGACCGTTATCTCCCCGCGTCCGAGACGGTCACGGTCGCGGCGCTGGACCCGCTTCACCCCGTCGTCGAAGTTCCTCTCACGCCGTCACCAGCGTACCCGTTCGACCCGTGGGTGACGCTCGTCCGCGGACGAGTGGTGACCGAGACTGGTGACCCCCTCGCCGACGCAGTCGTCACTCTCTCCGGCGTCGACTCGGCCGGCCGAGCGGACGACAGAGGTGAGTTCGTCGTCGCTCTCCCCGACCTCGGTCCGAACGATGTCGTCGAACACGACGGGCGTCGAATCGTCGCACCAGGCGGCGACCCACTCGTCGCGACGGCGACGCATCCAACCCTCGACGACGCGTCTGACCCGACCGAAGTAACCGTCGCGGAGGGGGGACAAGTCTCGCTCGAACTAGTAGTAAACAACATGATTGATAGATAAGGTTATATCGCTCACTCTCGTCTTGCTCGTATGAACGCCGACCCGTTCGGGAGCGTGTGCTAGATGCCCGAGTATCTGGCGCCGGGCGTGTACGTAGAGGAGGTACAGATCGGTTCCCGACCCATCGAAGGAGTGAGTACGAGCACAGCCGGCTTCTTGGGTGAGACGGAACGAGGGCCGACGGAGCCTCGACTCATCGACAGTTTCGCCGAGTTCGAGCGAACGTACGGGGGGTTCGACCTCTACCGGAAGGGCGGTGCGCTCCAGACGAAGTACTTCGCTTACGCCGTCGAGGGGTTCTTCCGGAACGGTGGGAAGCGCTGTTACGTCGCCCGCGTGACGCCGAAGAACGCGAAGATGGCGGCGTTCACGCTCCGCGCGGGCGGAGACCCCCCACCTGGAACGTTGAGCACCGTCGGAAGACTCGGACTCGGACTCGTCCCCGTCGGCGAGACGGCGGCGGAGACGCTCGCCGTGACGAACGTCGGCGGGACAGAACTCGTCCTCAGCACGGCGGACCTGTCAGTCACCGGCGGCACGAACACCGAGGACGCCGAGTTCGTTCCCACTGCCGAGTTCGAAGGCGAGACGACGTTGCCGCCGGGTGAGTCGACGGAACTCACGGTGACGTTCGAACCCGAGAGCGCGGGTGCGAAGAACGCGACGCTCGAAGTCGATGCGGGCGACGAACCGCTCTCGGTCCGACTCGAGGGTGCCGCCCGCGACGGCCTACTCGACGCGTCTCCGTGGCGAGTCGACTTCGGGTCGGTCGAGGCCGAGGAGACGGCGACGCAGACGGTCACGCTGCGAAACACCGGTGACGCCGCGGTCACCGTCGCCGAGGACGACGTCTCGGTCGCGGCGGGTCAGGACACGGAAGACGACGAGTTCGTGGTAACCACCGACTTCGGCGAGGGGGAGACGACGACGCTGGCACCGGGTGACGCCATGGACCTCTCGGCCCGGTTCACTCCGGGCGACGACGGTCCGAAACAGGCGACGATTACCGCGGCACTCGACGACGGACAGGTCGTCGTTCGCCTCGTCGGAAACCTCGCCCGCGACGACGAACCAGCCGAGACGGTACCCTCCGAAGAGGGCGCTCCGGTCGCCGAAGCGACGGCGGTCGGGCCCGGTCAGTGGGGGAACAACGTCGCCCTCGTCGTCGGCAACGTGACGGGCGTGCAGGCGGGCGGCGACGACGCCCCGTTCCGACTCACCGTCCGCTACTGGAGCGACGCCGACGCCGAGGTGGCGTTCGAACACGGTGCCGACCCCGAACACGACGCCGTCCCCGACCCGGCGGTCGAAGAGGTGTACGACAACCTCTCGACGAACGAGAACCACAGTAACTACTACGAGAAGGTGATAAACGGTTCGTCGAACCTCGTGACGCTACGCCGTCTCGGCGACGGTCGCCCGGCGACGGGCACGCCCGACGCTCCGGTCGTCGCCCGACTCGACGGCGGGTCCGCCGGACCAGCGCAGTTGTCGGACTACAAGGGTCGAGAGACGGCCGGCGAACGGACCGGTCTCGCCGCGTTCGAGGAAGTCGACGACATCTCTATCGTCAACGCGCCGGACGAAGTGACCGTCGCCAACCTGACGAACGAAGTCGTCGACCACTGCGAGAAAATGGGGGACCGATTCGCGGTCATCCAAGCGCCGGAACGCGCCGAACGACCGTCGAAACTCCGACCCCCGGTTGATTCGAAGAACGCGGCGTTCTACTACCCGTGGATTCGAGTGGCTGACCCGGCGACGAACGCGGAGACGCTGGTCCCGCCGGGTGGACACGTCGCCGGAATCTACGCCCGAACCGACACCGAACGCGGTGTCTACAAAGCGCCCGCGAACGAAGTCGTCCGCGGTACGCTCGGCCTCCAGAAGGCCGTCTCGAAGGCTGACCAAGACGTGCTCAATCCGAAGGGCGTCAACTGCATCCGGAGTTTCCCCGGACGCGGCATCCGCGTCTGGGGCGCGCGAACGTCGTCCAGCGACGCCGCCCACCGCTACGTCAACGTCCGACGACTCTTGCTCTACATCGAGGAGTCGCTGGACGAGGGCACCCAACACGTCGTCTTCGAGCCGAACGACGAAGCGTTGTGGGCGCGCGTCAGACAGAGCATCAGCGGCTTTCTCACGACGACGTGGCGCGATGGCGCACTCCAAGGAACGACGCCGGAAGAGGCGTTCTTCGTCAAGTGCGACCGGACGACGATGACACAGGACGACATCGACAACGGCCGTCTAAAAGTTCTCGTCGGCGTCGCGCCGGTGAAGCCCGCCGAGTTCGTCATCATCAGAATCGCGCAGTGGACGGGAGACGCCGGTAACTGATGTCCGCAAACTCTCGTCCCCGCCAGCGGCCGACACCGACCGACCGAGACGACGGACGCACAGCACACGACAGCGACCACCGAACACAGGAGTAATTACGCATGCCAGACAGACACGGACCGTACCGAAACTTCCGGTTCCTCCTCGAGATCGACGGAATCACGCAGGCCGGATTCAGCCAGGCGACCATCCCCGAGGTACAGACGGAACTGGTCGAGTACCGAAACGGCGACGACTCCGCGACGAACCGGAAACTCGCCGGGCGTACCGCCTACGGAAATCTCACGCTCCAAACGGGCGTCACCGACTCGATGGAGTTATTCGAATGGCGCAAGGGGGTGACGGACGGACAGGTCGACGACGCGCGGCGTAACATCGCCGTCGTCGTCCTCGACGAGGAGGGCAACGCCGGCCCGCGGTACGAGTTCACGAACGCGTGGCCGCGGCAGTACGACGCCCCTGACCTCAACGCGACCGAGAACAACGTCGCCATCGAATCGATTGAAATCGTCCACGAAGGTATGGAGCGAACCGCATGAGCGGGATGCTCCAGACCGAGTTCGAGTTCACGTTGCCGGGCGGATACGTCGACGACGATGGGACGCTCCACCGCGACGGCGTCATGCGACTCGCGACGGCGGCCGACGAGATTCTCCCGCTGAAGGACCCACGAGTCCGGTCGAACGAGTCGTATCTGACGATCATCCTCTTGTCGCGCGTCGTCACCAGACTCGGCGGTATCGACGACGTGACGCCGAACGTCGTCGAGAACCTCTTCGTCTCGGACCTCGACTACCTGCAGGAACTCTACGTCCGGATAAACACCCGCGGCGCGGACGTTGCCGACGCCGTCTGTCCGTCGTGCGGTGAGGAACACGAAGTCGAACTCCACGCCGGACCGGCGTCGGTAGACACGAACGAATCGGGCGCGCCGGACGACCCCTTCGACGACGAGGAGGTGAGCACCGCCTCGCCGTCGGGAAATCCGTAACCATGACGCGTTATCCGCTCGACCAGTTGTACGAGGAACTCTCGTTCGTCGCGTACCACTTCCACTGGTCGCACGACGACGTCCTCGACCTTCCCCACTGGGAGCGCCGTCGGTGGTGCGAGGAGATAAGCCGCATCAACGAGCGGATGAACGCCGACTCCGGCGTGGAGAGAGGGAGTTTGACGCCGACGCCGTTCGGGCCGTCGTCGGACAGTCTCACGGGAAAATCGCTCGACCTGGGTGATCTCTGATGGCGGACGACGAGCGGACGGACCCGTTCCTCGCCCATCGGTTCGTCGTCGAGATAGGCGGCGTCGTCGTCGGCGGGTTCTCCAGCGTCGGCGGTCTGTCGATGGAGATGCAACCCGAAGAGGTCGAGGAGGGCGGCCGAAACACCAACACGCACAAACTCCCGGCCCGCTTTGGACACCAGAACCTCGTGTTGAAACGCGGCCTAACCGACTACGTCGACTTCTGGGACTGGATCTGGGCCACGACGCACGGCGTCGTCAGACGGGAACGAGTCGACGTGTATCTGCAGGACGCACCCGGCAACCGCGTCTGGGGGTGGTCGTTCCTCGACGCCTACCCGGTGAAGTGGACCGGCCCCGAGTTCAACGCAGAGCAGTCGGCCGTCGCGTTCGAGACGCTCGAGTTCACCCACGCCGGTATCAAGAGAGTCGAGGGACTCCCCTCGACGTGACCACAGATGACTGACAGTCAGTCGGGTTCCAATCTCGCCGGTGCGGCCCCGTACACCGACAGCGTCGACCACCTCCGCGACGAACTCGGCCGACTCGACCTGCTTCTCCGGTATCACCTGGAAGCGTGGTGGGCGTCTCACGACGGTACGGTCGACGAGTTCAGGGGGCTGTACGTCTCCGACGAGACGGCCGATTCGCTGTTTCCGGCGGACGTGGCCGAACGGGGTCGCTCTAGTGGGGACGGTCACGATACCGCGGGAGACGCGGAACTCCTCGTCGCCGCCGCCGCGCGTGCAGACGCGATAGCGACGAGAGCGAGACTGACGGTCGAAGCGGGAACGGAACTCAGACTCCCGCGTCTCGCGGACCGGTTCGACCTCTCGCGGACCGACGTCGACGCGCTCTTGGTCGCACTCGCACCGGCGTTCGGCCAGAGGTACGAGACGCTGTACTCGTATCTCCACGACGACGTGACCGCGAAGCGACCCACCGTCGGCCTCGTCTGTACGCTCCTGTCGTCGGACGGTGAGGACCCGACGGCTGTCAGGCGACCGTTCGCGCACGGACGACCGCTCGTTCGCAACCGACTCCTTCGCCTCCACGACCGAGATGCCGCCTCGCTCCTCTCGCGTCCGGTGACCGTCGACGAACGAATCGTCGATTACCTCCTCGGCAGTGACGACGTTGACGCGGCTCTCGACGGTGTCGTCGAACGCTTCGACCCCGACGAGACGGGCGTCGATCACGCCGATCTCGTTCGGACACTCGGTCTCACCGATGACTCGCGGGACGCGATCGCTCGACTGCTCTCGGTGAGTCCGAATCGTCACAACCCCGACGGCGACGGCGCAACGACCGACCCTCGTCCGCCGATGGCCTACGTCTGGGGTCCCCGCGGGTCCGGCAGACACACGGTGGCGACGGCCGTCGCTCGCTCTCACGACCGGTCGCTCCTCGCCGTGGAAGCGGCGCGAGTGACGGGCGATGCTCCGGAGATCACTGCGGTACTCGACCGGGTCAGACGGGAAGCCGTCCTCCAAGACGCCGTGCTCTCGATTCGGGGCCTCGACTCGCTACCGGTCGACGGACGGGAACGACTCGTGACCGCCGTCGACGACTACGTCGGCCCGGTCGTTCTCTCGGGTGAGGCCGACTGGCAACCGCGGTCACCGCCGTCGAATCACGTCTTCGTCGCGCTCCCGCTCTCCGTTCCGAACGCCGAGACGCGCCGTCGACTCTGGCGGTCGGCCCTCGGTGAGACCGACGTCGACGAGACGGACGTCGACGCACTCGCATCGAAGTTCCGCCTTACTCCCGGTGGGATCCGCGACGCCGTCGAGACGGCTCGCCAGTCGACAGACGCCGCGAATCCGACCGTCTCGGCGCTGTATGACGCCTGCCGGCGACAAGCGGGCGGCTCGCTCTCGGACCTCGCGGAGTCGGTCCCGCAACCGTACGGCTGGGACGACATCGTCCTCCCGGACGAGCGGATGACGCAACTCCGCGAGGTGGCCGCGCACGTCGCGCACCGCGGAACCGTGTACGACGACTGGGGGTTCGCCGATCGATATGCGACGGGTAACGGTCTCGTGGCGCTCTTCAGTGGTCCGTCCGGGACCGGAAAGACGATGGCGGCGAGCATCGTCGCCCGTGAGGCGGGACTCGACCTCTACCGTATCGACCTCTCGTCGGTCGTCAGCAAGTACATCGGCGAGACGGAGAAGAACCTCGCCCGCGTCTTCGACGAGGCGGGCAAGGGCGACGCCGTGCTGCTGTTCGACGAGGCAGACGCGCTGTTCGGCAAGCGCTCAGAGGTCAAAGACGCACACGACCGGTACGCGAACGTCGAGGTGAACTACTTGCTTCAGCGCGTCGAAACCTACGATGGGGTGGTCATCCTCACGACCAACTTCAAGCGCAACATCGACGAGGCCTTTACTCGAAGAATCCACCTGAGCGTCGAGTTCCCGCGCCCGGACGAGGCGGCGCGCGCGGCGATTTGGAGCGGCGTGTTCCCCGAGGCGACGCCCGTCCACGAGTTGGACGTCGAGTTCCTGTCGAGGTTGGAGTTGACCGGCGGTAGCATCAAGAACGCGGCGCTGACGGCGGCGTTCGTCGCCGCGGAGGCGGGCGAAGACGTGCGGATGCCGCACGTCGTCAGAGCGGTTCGCCGAGAACTCCAGAAGTCGGGGACCCTGGTCGCCCCCGAGACGTTCGCCGACTACGAAGACGACCTCACGTGAGTAGCCATGAACGCCGAACGAAGCCACCGAGAGTCGGTCGCGGGGGACCAGCGGAGGCTTCGAACATCGACGACCGACGGGTCGCCCACCCGCCGACGCTCTGAGACGGCCGGTCGCGACGAGGGTGACCGCTCCAGCGAGGGCGTACGCGCGTCTACGCTCCTCCGCCTGCAACGTACCGCAGGCAACCAAGCGGTCCAGTCGCTCCACCGGCGCGGTCGATTCGACGCGGTTCGACCGGGGCAGCCGCCGGTTCCGACGGTGACGTCGAGTGCCGAGACGCGCGGGCCATCACCGCCGAGAGCGCGAGCATCTGACTCGGCCACCGAGTCGGCCGCCCGTGAGAGCGACGAACCGAGCGAGTCCAGAGTGGAAGACGAACGCGAGGACGAGTCCCCGGAACCGACCACAGCGTCAGGTGAACGAGCGGAGCGACCGGTATCCGCGACCCAACCCGCCGTAAATCCCGTCTCGACGTCGGACTCCCTCGCCGTCTTCCCGAAGTTACGGGTGAGCCGACCGACCGACCAGTACGAGCGTGAAGCGGACGCCGTCGCGGCGGCAGTCACCGCGAACCGACCCGCGCCAGTCGTCTCGACGCTTCCGGTGAGCAGACGCGGCGACGAGACCGCGCGGCAGGTCGTCGAGGCGGAGGACGAGGAGGAAGCGGAACCGGTTCAGGCGCGACTCACGGGAGAGCGGTCGGCGGCCGCACCGGTGACGCCGAAGACCGCCGCGACGATTCGTCGGGCCGGCGTCGGCCACCCCGTCCCACGGAGCGTTCGCGCCCGCATCGAGCCGAGGCTCGGAACGACACTCGACGGAGTGCGCGTCCACACCGATCCGGCGGCGACGACGGCCGCCCGGAGTCTCCACGCTCGCGCCTTCACGCACCGGAATCACATCTTCCTCGGGCGCGGCGAGTCGGCGTACGACCTCGAACTCATGGCGCACGAGGCGACGCACGTTGTCCAACAGGACGCGGATGCGGGCGTTTCCGTCCCGCACGTCCAGCGATTGAGCCTCGACGACCTCCCCGGTATCGACGCGGAGGACATCGCGCGGCGCGTCCCGGGATACACACTCGCGACCGTACTCGTCGGCTACAACCCCGTCACGGACGAAGACGTCGATTTCAACGCGCGGAACCTGTTCGAAGGGGTCGTCGAACTGATGCCGTTCGGTGCCGACGTCTACGACGCGCTCTCGGAACGCGGTATCGTCGACGACGCGTTCGAGTGGCTCGAAGAGAACGTACCCGACCTCTCGCTCAGTCGAATCTGGAACATCTTAGAGGAGGCGTGGGACGAGGTGAGTCTCCTGGAGCCGTCGGAGATATTCGGTATCCTCATCGACAAGTTCCGGCCGATGTACCTCGAACTGAAGGCGTTCGTCGGGAGCGCGCTCGACAAGGTCATGGAACTGCTCAAAGAGGCGGCGATAGGTGTCGCCGAGGGATTCCTGAGCGACAGCGGACTCTGGTCGCTGGTCAAGAAGGTTCTCGGTTACGACCCGCTTCGCGACGAAGAGGTGAAAGCGACGCCGACCGAGATTCTCGAAGACTTCCTGCTCTACATCGGGAAGGAGGAACACCTTCAGCAGATGCGCGAACGGGAGACCGTCGAGGAGACCGCAGAGTGGGTGGCTACGCAGATAGAGACGTTCAAAGGACTTCTCAAGAAGCTCGGAGGCCTGTTCGCGAGCGCGTGGGAAGCCATCCAACCACGGAACATCCTGAACCTCACGGACAACCTCCGGTCGCTGGCGACGAAGGTCTTCGACTTCGTGAGCGAAGTCGGAGCGTTCGCGTGGACCGTCGCCTCCGAGGTGTTCTCGCGTATCAAGGACGCTCTCCTCGGGTGGTTGAGCGAACACGTCGACTCGGAGTTGCCCGGGTTCGACCTCCTCACGGTCATCCTCGGGCAGAATCCGTTCACCGGAGAGACAGTCCCCAGGACCGCAGAGAACCTCATTCGCGGGTTCATCACGCTCCTCCCGGGCGGGCGCGAAATCTATCAGCAACTGGCAGAGTCGGGCGTCGTCGCGGAGGCAGGCGCGCGCATTGAGGGGGCGATCGAACGGCTGGGTATCACGTGGAAGTTCATCCGCGGTCTCTTCACCGAGGTGTGGGACCTCGTCACGATAGAGGCACTCGCCAAGCCGTTCGACACCGTCCTCGCGATAGTCGCTCGGTTCAAAAAGCCGGTCTCTCGGCTGTTCGGGTTCGTCAACGTCGTCCTCCGCGAGATATTCTTCCTCGTCCTCGCGGCGATGCAGTTCCCGACCGAACTGCTCGAGAGTATCGTCGCCAACGTGATGCGGGCGATAGACGACGTGAAACGCGACCCCATCGGCCTGTCTCTTATACACATCTCTGATGGNCGCTCAGAGATGTGTATAAGAGACAGAAGCAGGGGTTCGTGAACTTCTTCGACAACGCACTCGTCTATCTCGGCGAGGGCCTCGTCGACTGGCTCTTCCGGGGGCTTCGCGACGCGGGAATAGAGTCACCGGATATCACCTCTCTCGAATCCGTGCTCGGGTTCGCACTCGATGTGCTCGGTATCAGCGTCGACCGACTCTGGGAGCTGTTGGGAGAGCGTATCGGCGAGGAGAACGTCGAGCGTATCCGCGGCGCTATCGACCGGGTGACCGGTATCTGGAACTTCGTGAAGGACGTACAGGAACGCGGCGTCGCCGCGATTTGGGAGTACATCGAGTCACAGATCAGCGGCCTCTGGGACACGGTGCTGGAGATGGCCCAAGAGTGGATTATGGAGCGGGTGATCGAGCGCGCCGCGACGTGGTTGCTGAGTCTGGTCGACCCGACCGGCGTCATGGCTGTCATCAACACGTTCAAGGCGTTCTTCAACGCCGTCACGTCCGCCATCGAGTACATGCGCGACATCCTCTCGGTCGTCAACGACTACGTGACCGCACTCGTGAGCATCGCCCGCGGCGACATCGAACCCGGCGCGAAGAAGCTAGAGGAGGGCCTGGCCAACATCATCCCCATCGCCATCGGATTCCTCGCGAAACAACTCGGTATCGACGACATCGGCGAGAAGATCCTGGAGATCGTTAGCGGTGTCCGGGGGATAGTGGACAAAGCGCTCGGATGGCTCGTCGACAAGGCGGTGAAGGAAGTGGAGTCAGTGTTGGGTGCGATCGGACTCGACAGGACGAAGGACGACGCCGCCGCTGCCGGAAAACCGACCGCGGGCGACTCGGAAGTCGGTGAGACGGTGACGTTCACCGGAGCGGGTGAGACACACCGGCTCTTCATCCGAATCGAGGGCCAGAAGCCGACTGTCGTCGTCGCGAGCCAGGAGGGCCTCGTCGCGGCGAAGATACGCGACTGGCAGACTCGTCTGAAGCAGGCAGAAGGTGGGAAGACGGACGTCAAAGCGCCTCGAACCGCCGAGACGCAAACGGAGGCCCGGACGTTACTCGCAGAGGCAGAGAAGCGACTCGGACTCACGAAGAAGGAGGCCGAAGAGGCGGCAGACGAACTCCGCGGGTCGAAAGGGGGTGACGGATTCGAGTCGGCCGACAAGGAAACTGAGACGGCCGAGAAATCGCTCGCGTACGTACTCGGGCGCCTGTTCGACCTCTTCGAGGAGGGACTCTGTGAGATGCCGGGAGTTAGCGCGCCCGATATCGGCAAGATCGCGGTTCACGGAGACCAGCCACCGGGGAGAACTGCTGGCCCGGAGATACACCACACGCAGTCCGAGCACATCATCCCGTTCGCGACCGCTCGTAATCTCCGATTCGCAGTCGGGTTCTCGGAACGAAGTCGTAAGACGCTTCGCAAGTTCGACGACGGGATGACGACACTCCTGATCTACAAGGGTGCGGCCAAACGGAAAGACCCCGTCGACAACCGACTGTCGGCCAGGTTCGAAGCGCAGATGCGCGACGCCGAGATATCCGAGACGATCGGACGGGCAGTCACGGTGTACCACGGCGGCAACAGAGACGATGCAGAGACAATCGCCAAAGAGGCCATCAGCAACATCTCCAGAGCGTTCGAAACCCTCCGTCAGTCTGCCGTCGAACGGACCTCGGAGGCGATTCGAGCCGAGTGGCTGCACGCCGAGGAGGGGTGCGGTCCGCTGACCAATGGCATGCGTCGCGGAGAGTCCGAACCGGTCCCGAGTGAGAGTCGGGTCGAAGAGGCAGCGAACCAGCAGTACGACACGATATACGATCTGGTGTCCGATGCGCTGTTGCTCCAGGACGCGCAGGAGTCCGAACACCCCGTTTGGGAGGGTCGAGCTATCGAGGACGCGAACACGTGGAACGAACTCCTCCGCGCAGGCTACGACAGACCGTATCAGAACCAGAAGGGCCGCTGGGTGATACGGCGTCCGCCGGGCTCACGACTCCGTCGCCTGACCGTCGACGAGGACGGCATCATCCACCACACGGAGGAGTGACGATGCTCGTCTCTGCGGTCTGCCACGAACACTTCCGTACATCCTGCACCGTCCGGATATCTCGGCAAAACCGCCATCGCGACACGTGACGAATCAGATACGATGGCGAGGGACTCCAAGTGGAGAGTCGCGCTTCCCGTCTTGTCGGTCGGTCGTGCTCGCACTTGGTGCCGGTGTCGCCGAGGGACAGACCCAGCAACCGGCGTGGGCGACCGGCTCCGAATCGCCGAACTCAGGCAGGGCGAACGCGCCGACGCGACGATGGTGGTGCGCACGCGACGGGCCGTCCTCGAACGCGTCGTCACGCTGTTCGGGGTAACCCTGGCTATCGGTGCGGCCGAAGTGGCGGTCGGTCTCGCGGGGATCGTCGGCGGTGCTCTCGTCGTCGCGAAGTTCGGATTCGACGGACTCGTTTCGACCCTGAAGGGGTTCGCGTCTAAACTCGTGACTGCGGTTCAGCAACTGCTGTCGGACGTCGCTCAGCTCTCGTCACGTCCGCCCGTACCGACTTCGGGGGAGAAACCGTTATACCTTTTCCTGACGTCTGTGCGTCAGGAGCCGCATTCGGCTGTCTCCGTGGTGGTACCGTGATACACGTCGTCGACGGGGTCGAGATACCCCTCTCTTCGAACGCGCTCGCACTGACTCGGCTACGGACGACGCTCGCTCCGGGGATGCCTGGTCGTTCTCCGAAGATAGCCGGTCTCCTCTCGCCGTTCGAGGGCCTCTCGACCAGACGGTCGCTCGCCGACTCTCCCGACCAACTGACCGCTATCGACCTGTCTTATCTCGTCCTCGCCGTCTTCCACGAGACGCGCGAGATACGCGAGAGGCGCGTCCGAGAGACGAGGCACAACCGGGAAACGAGAGTCGAACGGATACGAGAACGACGGGGGGAGAACACGCGCGTCGTCCTTGACGGTGAGCATCACTCCGCCGACGTTCGCCGTCCACCGACAGCGACGACCGTACTCGTCGGAACCGGCGTCTCTCGACTCGGTTCAGAGCGTAACGACGCTCGCAGCGATGGCCTCGACTCCACTCGGCCTTCGACTCCGTTTGTCGACCGGACGTGGAGAGAGACGAAACTCCGAGTCGCTCCACGGATGGCGACGGTTCGCCCGGCCGTCGTCGCCCAGCCGTCTCTCCGACGAGGGGCCTCACAGGCGCTTCGACGACAGAGCGACGAGCGTTACGCTACGGCCGACGACCCGCCTTCGCCGGGGAGTCTGCTCGTTCACACGCGACCGCCGCTCGTCGGCAGACGACGTACGAACACGACGGAGAGACGGTACGGCGAACGCCCGACTTCGGCCGATCACAGCAATCTCGGGCGGCCCCCGCCGCTCTTCCCTCGCTCCCTCGTCTTCGAGCATGTCCGCCGACCGGCCGAGAGCGGTCACGCTGGCAGCGGTGACGACGAACGCGGGAGGACCGCATCCCGAAGACGACAGTCGCTACACGAGGTCACGCCGCTCGGGCGGGGGGTCGACCGTCGTTCGGCTCCGAGCGTCCGTGAGACTCCGGAGCGTCTCGCCGACCGGTGGAGAGGAGGATTTGAGGCTCTCTTCTACGTGCAGCACCCCGGTCTGACGGTTCTGAAGTCCCGACGACCGGCCGTCACCTCGTTCGATACCACCCGTTCTGGAGTCCGAGAGCCGAATCGGCTCTCGTCTCCCGCCGGCGCTCTGACGGCACTTCGGCGTCACCGTGGAACCTCACTCGGTGAGGCCGTCGAGACGCGGGACGAGGCTTCGACGACGACCGTTCGTCCCGTCGTGGGTCGTGGTCACGGCACCGTCTCGGAGTGGGTGCAGTCGAAGACTGGACGTCGGCGAGACGAGGTGGCCAGTCTCGGGTCGTTCCGGACCGCCTCCTCCGGTCGACTATCGAACGGTTCGAGCGAGTCCGTCACCTCGTCTGCGACCCGAGACGAACCGCTCACCTATCGCGTGACAGACACCAGTCGCTCACGAGATTCGTCGTCGGAGACGTCCGCTTCCGCCGCGACGACAGCCGACCCGACGAGCCATCGCCCGGTTCGGACGTCGCGGGCGACGCCACCCGACGGGGCGTCGTTGACGCCCGAATCCGAGTCGCGGACCCCCCCGTTCTCGGCCGCGACACTCGACGCGATGAACCGACACGAGGTCAATCGACTCGTCGACCGATTGTACGGTCAGTTAGAGCGGAAGTACCGTATCGAGCGCCAACGGAGGGGGCTCTGAGATGGCGTCCGACCGCGCGACGAGCACGGAACTCACGAAAGCGCGAATCGAGATTCTCGACAAGAACAAGCGCGTCGACGACGCGAAGACGGTCACGGTCACGTTCAACCCGGCGGAGTACAAACTGGTCACCGACGTCAACTACAGACAGCAGAACACCGCCGGGCGAACGACCGCGGACCCGCAGTTCGCGGGCGGGAAACCGGAGACGCTCTCGATGACGCTCCTGTTCGATACGTACGAGAGGCGACTGGACGTACGCGAGGAGTACACCAACAAACTCGACGCACTGTTGACGAAGAGCGAAGAGCGACACGCACCCCCGAGCTGTCGGTTTATCTGGGGGACGTTCGGGTTCGTTGGCCATCTGATGAGCGCCGACAAGACGTTCACCATGTTCCTGCCGGACGGCACGCCGGTCCGTGCGAGCGTCGGCATCTCTTTCACCGGCCTCCAGTTGGGCCGTGACGAACAGAAGGGCGGCGGGGCGGAAGAAACGACAGACCAGACGCGGACGCGGACCGTGGTCCAGGGCGATACGCTCTGGGCCATCTCGGGCGAGGAGTACGGCGACCCGACGGAGTGGCGGCGCATCGCCAACGCCAACGGCATAGAGGACCCGAAGAAACTGCGAGTGGGGACGGTGCTCGTCATCCCCCCGCGGGAGCCGTAGATGCCGACGGACTTCGCCGAACTCGAAGGGAAGTACGACGGCCTCTATGCGCCGCGCTTCGAGGTGCAGGTCGGCGAGACGACGTACACGGAGGCCGACGGACTGGTGACCGAACTCGAAGTCGATACGATCGTCGACGGTGCGGACCGGTGTTCGTTCGTGCTCGGCGCACCGTTCGACCCCGCTACCGGGGCACTCGCCGGAGTCGACTGGAACCAGATCGCGGTCGGGAGCGGACTCCTCGTTTCGATCGGCTACGCGGACCGTCTGGAACCGATGTTCGACGGTCGTGTCAGTTCCGTCCGACCGGCCTTCTCGACCGACGGCCCGCCGGCAGTCGAGGTGAATGGGTACGACCGGTCGTTCGCGATGACGCACGAGACGCGGTCGCGTTCGTGGGACGAGACGACCGATAGCGACGTGGTCTCGGACGTGGTCTCCGCGTACGAGTTCGCGGAGGTGACCGTCGAGTCGACGAACGTCGTCCACCGAAAACTGTTCCAAGAAAGCGAGAGCGACTACCGGTTCCTCGTCCGACTCGCCGACCGAAACGGCTTCGAGTTGTTCTCTCGGAACGGCGCACTCGCGTTTCGACCACCGCCGTACGACGCCGACCCCGTCGTCACACTCCAGTACGGACAGTCGATCGGAGCGTTCACGCCCGAGTTCGCCGACGAAACGCAGGTGGGAACCGTCGAAGTTCGACACTGGGACCCGGCAAACAAACGCGAAATCGTCGGTACGGCCGAGAACCCCGCCGGCGGCGACGCGACGCGCGTCTTCCGACTCCCCGTCGCCTCGAAAGAGGAAGCGGATCGCGAGGCTGTGGCGGCACTCGACCGACTCCGAAACCGGACCGTCAGCGGGAGCGGTGAGTCGGTCGGACTCCCGGAGGTTCGGGCTGGTGAGACGATAAGGTTAGAGAACATCGATATGTTCACGAACGTTTATTATGTTAAGGGTTCTATACATCGTGTGTCTGATTCGGGATACTCCACCACGTTCGAGGTGACAGAGCGGTCACTATGAGCTCGCGAGAACGGTTCGGTGACGACGACCGAGAGGAGCGGACGGGTATTCGGGGCGTGTGGGCCGCCGTCGTCACGGACAACGTCGACCCCGAGAAACTCGGTCGTGTGAAGGTGACGTACCCGTGGCGAGACGCCGAAGACGAGAGCTACTGGGCGCGACTCGCCGTCCCGATGGCCGGGTCCGAACGGGGGACGTACTTTCTCCCCGAAGTCGACGACGAGGTGCTGGTCGCCTTCGAGAACGGCGACATTCACTACCCGTACGTCCTCGGAGCGCTCTGGAACGGAAAGGACAAACCACCCGAGGACAACGCGAGCGAGTCGAACGACGTGCGTCTGGTCCGGTCGCGAAGCGGGCACGAACTCGTCTTCGACGACACCGACGGGAAGTCGCGGCTCGAACTCACGACGGCCGGCGGTCACACGCTCGTCCTGGACGACAGCGACGGTGCCAGTTCGATCACACTGGCAACGAACGGCGGCCACACGGTCGCGCTGGACGACACTCCCGGCAGCGAGGCGGTCACCGTCACCGACAAGACCGGAGCGAACAGCGTCGTCCTCGACGCGGTCACGAGCACCGTCGAGGTATCGGCGGGCGGGACGCTCAGACTCTCCGCACCGATGATGGAACTCTCCGGTGACGGCAACGTCACCGTCCGGGCGGGAGGCGTCCTCACGCTCAAAGGCGGGATGGTGATGATAAATTGACCCGAACGCTCGGAGGTGTCTGAGGTGCCCCCCGCGGCCCGCGTGACCGACCAGACGGCCCATGGAACGCCCCTCGTTGGTGTCGGGAGCCCGACGGTACTCATCGGTGGACTCCCGGCGTGGCGCGCGGTGGCGGACGTTCACGTCTGCCCCCTCGTGACCGGTACGGTCCCGCACGTCGGCGGTCCGGTCGCGGCGGGTAGTGCGACCGTACTCATCAACGGCCTCCCAGCCGCCAGACAGGGCGACGTCGTCACCGAAGCCGGGCCGCCGAACACGATTGCGGTCGGCTGCTCGACGGTAATGATCGGGTGACGACACAGCGCCATCGCAGACGAACGAAACAGGACAACACCAACAATGACGCGAACGTTTCTCGGAACCGGGTGGAACTTCCCCGTACGGACGGACAGCCGAAGCACCATCGTGGCTGCGGCGGACGAGACGGACATCGAGCAGTCGATTCGGATCATCCTCGGGACGGCGAAAGGTGAGCGCGTGATGCGACCCGACTTCGGGTGCGACATCCACGACTACGCGTTCGCCGTCGTGGACACGACGACTCGAACGCTCATCTCTTCGAGCGTCGAAGAGGCACTCGCCCGCTGGGAACCCCGAATCGACGTCGAGCGAGTCGACACGTCGACGGCGGACCTCGACGCCGGGCGACTCCTCGTCGAGATAGCGTACCGGATTCGGAGCAGCAACGCGCGTCGAAACCTGGTTTACCCGTTCTACCTCGAGGAGTGAGGAGGAGACGTGCCGACAGAACCTACCATCGACGGACGCGACGAAACCGACATCCTCAGCCAATCGCTCGAACGGGCACCGTACTACGTCCCGGAGTGGGAAGCCGCCGAAGCGGACTTCGGAACGGCGTTACTGCGTCTCCACGCGGCGCTCGCGGGTGACGTCGCCGAGCGCGCCGACAGACTCGTCGAGAAACACCGCGCGGCGTTCATCGATACCCTCGGATTCGAGCGCGCTCCGCCGTCGCCATCTCGCGTCGCCGTCTCCGTCGCCGTCACACCGTCAGCGAGCACGAACGTCCCGATACCGGCGGAGACGCGGATCGTCGCAACCGGACTCGACGGCGGTGAACGAACGTTCGAGGTGGATGAGAGCGACGCGTTCGAGGCGACACCGGCGCGACTCGGACGCGTATTCAGCGTCGCGCCTCGGACCGACGCAATCTACAACCATACGCCAGCAGGGTCTCAGAACGACGCCGCCGGACCGCCGCGCGAACTCTCGCTGTTCAGCGGCGAGAACCGACAGGAACACGCCCTCTACCTCGGCGACGACGACCTGTTGACGGTGGCGCCCGGTTCTCTCCTTCGACTCCTGTTCACGACGCAGTCGCCGCCGGAACTGTTCCGCGACTGTCTCACGTGGGAGTACTACGGCGTCGAAACGGACGCAGACGGGAACGAACGGGAGGACTGGCATCCGCTCGACTCGCGAACGAGCGAGCGAGACCGTCGCCACTCCGTCCGGGCGGCCGCGAGACGTCTCGCGACGCGCGTCGCCGACCGCCGACCAAAGTACGAGGTCCGAGAGACGGGCACCGCCGACGGACAGGCCAGCCTCACGGCCGTCGCTGCGGCAGTTCGTGAGTGGTTCGCCGACCGGTCGCCGCGAACGGAAGGTGTCGTCGTCGACGGGTTACTCCCGAGAGACGCGACGGACGGGGACCGGTCCGTGGCCGTCGAAGAACTCCGGTCGCTCGACGCTCCCGCCGACCGCTCGGCCGCGGGCGGCCGCCCGTCCACGGTGACGCTCGACTTCACCGTCGGGGGCGAACCGACGCCGACGGCGGTGGCCGGCGTCGAGAGCAAGTGGATCCGCGGTCGGTTCCCCGACGGCGAACTCCTCCAGGACCTGTTCTCGGTTTCGGTCTCGGATCCCTCGTTTCGCGTGCTGACTCGCGGAACCGCGTTCAGCGGCGGCATCCGGCCCGACACGCTCCTGTCCGGTGTCTCGCCGCTCGCTATCGAAGCGGGCGAGTCGTTTCATCCGTTCGGACCGACCCCACAGGACACATTCTACATCGCCTCCAGCGAGGCGTTCACGAAGCGTGGAGAGCGAGTGACGCTCGGATTCACGTACGCCGACGACGACGACACCGACGACCGGGGTATCCGCGGCGAGATACCGCGTCTCTCGTGGGAGTACTGGGACGGCGTCGGGTGGACGCGCCTCCCCGGAGTCACGGACGGAACCTCGGCGTTGAAGACGGAGGGGACTGTCAGCTTCACGGTTCCGAACGACTTCGCGTCGACGAGCGTCGTCGGCCGCGAAGGGTACTGGATTCGCGCCCGTCTCGTCGAGGGAGCGTACGTCCGGACGACGTACACGCAGTTGGAGGAGACGACTGAAGCGGGGTCGGAGACGGAGACGACAGAGCGAACTATCGTGACGAAGACGACCGGATCGCCACCGAAGTACGGCGACCTCAGGATCACGTACAACGCCCGCACACCGGTCTCGCACGTCGTCACGCACAACAACCTACGGTACAGAACCAGCCTGGGCGAGGGTGGGGAACCGATACGGCCGTTCTCGGGGGTCCCGGACAAGGCCCAGACGGTGTATCTCGGGTTCGACGGACCGCTCACCGACGGACCGATCAGCGTCCTGTTCGACAGCGGCACGCGCGAGTACCCCGCCGAATTCCGCCCACGACTCCGCTGGGAGCGGTGTGTGGACCCGAGACGCGACGAGTGGACCGTCGTGGACGCGACCGACCGAACGGTCGGCCTGACCGAACGCGGAACGGTCCGTCTGCTGTTCGAGGACGCCACCGTTCCGAGCGAACGGTTCGGAACCGAACTCCACTGGCTCCGCGCGCGGTTCGCGCGCGACGAGTTCGCCGTCTCGGACGACCCGCTACTCGTGCGCCGAGACGAGCGACTCGCTCGCGACGCGTCCGTCACCGAAGGGGACGCCGTCGTCCCGGAACGGACGGGTGAGCGACTCGTCGCGGGAGACCGAACGGCGGGTCGAACGACCGCCCCACCGACGCTCGGGGGTATCTACTCGAACACCGGGTGGGCCCGCGACGTGCGGACGATTCGCCGCGAGGTGCTCGGGTCGAGCGATGGGTCGGAGGGACAGACGTTCGCGGCCAGCACGTCGCCCGTCCTCGAGGGAACGGTCTGGGTCGACGAGTTCGCCGCACTCTCGGTGGGGAGACAAGAAGACGTCGCGGCGTCTCGTTCGGACGACGTCGAGTCCGTCACCGGTCCGGACGGCGCGGTCCGCGAGTTCTGGGTGCGGTGGACGCACGTCCCGACTCTCCTCGATTCGACCGCGACCGACCGTCACTACACGCTCGACGCCGTCGCCGGAGAGATTCAGTTCGGCGACGGCACCGCCGGACGCATCCCGCCGCGAGGCCGCGAGAACGTCCGCATGACGTACCGTACCGGTGGTGGTGCCGCCGGCAACGTCTCCGCCGGTGCGGTCACGGGACTGACGAGCGCGATTCCCCTCGTCGAGTCGGTCACCAACTGGGTCCCCGCCGACGGCGGTTCCGACGAGGAGTCGAACGCGGAGGTAATCGACCGTGCACCGGGCGCGATTCGGGACCGCGGTCGGGTCGTCTCGGCCGCGGACCTCGAACGAATCACCGAGGCGAGTTCCCCGCGGGTGGCGCGCGCGAAGTGTCTCTCCGGACTGGGCCCCTCGGGAGAACTGACGCCGGGGTGGGTCACGCTGGTCGTCGTCCCCGACTCCAGAGACAGGAAGCCGGTGCCGTCCCGCGAACTCCGTCGACAGGTCCGTGACGCACTGCACCAGCACGTCCCGGCGTCGCTCCTGACGCCCGGTCGCGAACGACTGCTCGTCCGGGGACCGAACTTCGTCACAGTCTCTGTCGAGGCCGACGTCGTCGGCGTCGGCGCCACGAGCGTTTCGACGCTCGAACGTCGCGTGACCGAGAGTCTCAACGCCTTCCTCAACCCCCTTACCGGCGGGCCGGGCGGGACCGGCTGGTGGTTCGGCGAATTACCCTCGCTCTCGGAACTGTACGCGATGTTAGAGCACGTCGACGGCGTCGACCACGTCGAACGGCTGTCGGTGACGTACCGCGGGAGCGAACGCGACGTGACGGTGACCGAGGGCGAACCGCTTCCGACGGTCGCGTCCGACGTACTGGCGTTCAGCGGGACGCACGACGTGACCGCTACGGGTGGGTTCTGATGGGTGTCGACGTTCCCGAACTGGACGACCGCGGCTACACCGACATCCTCGCGGACGCTCGAAAGCGTATCCCCGTCCACGCGCCGGAGTGGACCGACCACAACGCCCACGACCCGGGTATCACGATCCTCGAGACCCTCGCGTGGGTCGCCGAAGCTGCGCGGTATAGACTCGACCAAGTGACGGAGCGTCACGTCCTGAAGTATCTCTGGTTGCTCGGCGTCCGTCCGTCGCCGCCGACGCCGGCGTCGGTGGAACTGCGACTCCACGGCCCGGGCGGCGACGCCCTCCCAAGCGCGCTCGACGGGATGACGATTCCCGCGGGAGAACGACTCGTCGCCACCGACGACACCGGCGAACCGGTCGTCTTCGAGACCACCGAACCGGTGACGTTGAGCGTCGCGGACCTCGCAGCAATCGAGAGCGCTCACCGAGAGGGGACGGCGGACCAACTCGAATCCAATCGCGCCGGCGGCGTGCACTACCTCGCGTTCGGACCGGTCGCCGAGCGAGGAAGCACGCTCACGCTCGGATTCACTTCCGACCCGTTCGCCAACGCGACGAAACTCGACCTCTCGGTCAGGCTGTACGAAGCGGACCTCCCGCCGGTGTCCGCGCACGAAGTCGACGAGACGTTCTTCGAACCCTCTGTCGAACTCGTGTGGGAGTACTACGCTACCGCGGACGACGGCGGCCGATGGCGACCGCTCGAAGTCGTACGCGACGAGACGATGCGGTTCTACCGCGGTGGGCGCATCACGGTACGCCGACCGCAGGAGTGGTCACCAGGAGACTGGCGGCCGCGCCGTGCCGCCGGTCGCTCGGACGGCCGAGATGAAGCCGGCGACCGACCGACTGAATCGACCGCAGGGCAGTCCGGCGGGACCGTCAAACGGGCCGAATCGACCACGGGGGTGGTCCCCCCAACTTCGAGGCGGCCCGACTCCGTCGTCGCGGACGAAGCGCGGTCGCTCGTCGGTCTCCGGTGTCGCGTCTCGACGCCGGGGTACGAGATTCCGCCGCGAATCGACCGTATCGAGGTGAACGCAGTCGAAGCGCGGAACCGGTTCACGCGGACAGAGACCGTCCTCCGACGACCCGACGGCGGTGTCGAGACGACCGCATTCCCGAACCAGACGTACGTGTTCTCGGAGTCGCCGGTGCTCTCGGCCGAAATCGCCCTCGTCGCCGGACGGGGAGACGGCGAACGACGCGACCGGTGGACCGAAGTCGTCGACTTCGACGCCTCCGGACCCGACGACACCCACTACGTGCTCGACGGCGAACGTGGCGAAGTTCGGTTCGGCGACAACGTCCGTGGCGCAGTTCCGCCGGTCGGTCGACGCGTGCTCGCCGAAACCTCGATTCACGGCGGCGGCGCCAAGGGTAACGTCCCGCAAACGGCGGTGTGGGCGTTCGCCCCCGACGAAGGAGCGGCGGACGAGCGCACGGCCGACGCACCGTGGCGAACGCGAGCGACAGTGACGCCGGTCGGGTCCGCGACGGGCGCGAGCGACGCCGAATCAATCGACGCCGCGGTCGCCCGACTTCAACGTGACCTCCGCACGCCGTACCGAGCGGTGACCGTCGACGACTACCGATATCTGGCGGAGCACACGCCAGGGATTCGCGTCTCACGGGCGGCGGCGCGCGTCCTCCCCAGCGTCGGTCCCGACGGGTCCGACGTAACGCGAGTTACCGTCCTGCCGTACAGCACGCTCCCGAACTCGGTGGACCCCGAACCGAGTCGCGGCGTCCTGACGGCGGTCGAACGACACCTCGAAAAACACCGCCTGCTCACGGACCGTGTCGAGGTCTCGGCGCCCCGCTACGTCGATATCGGTGTCACCGTCGACGCGCGAATCGTCCCCGGCTACTCGATAGCGGGACGGTCCCGCGCTATCGAGGCGGCACTCGATGCGTTCCTCGACCCGCAACACGGGTTCGAGGGGACGGGCTGGCCGTTCGGCCGGTCTGTTTACAAATCGGAACTCTACGGCGTGGTCAAAGAGGTGTCGGGCGTCGACTGGGTCATCGACGTGTCGGTCCACGCCGACGGGCACGAGGGCGTCGACGAAGAGGGAAACGTCCTCATCGACGAGTCTGCGCTCGTCAGGCCCGTCGCACACGACGTCTCGGTCCAGTTCCGCTCGGAGACGGCGGGGGTAAACCCCTAATGCCGGCCGCTTTCGTCGGGACGACGACGCCGGAGGCGTGGAACGCGTGGCGAGGGACGAACGCGCTCGTCGACGACGGCGTCGTCATCCAGCGCACGTTCGGCGTTCCGACCGTGGTCCACGAGGCGGGTTCGGACGGCACGGTCGACATCGCACTCGACCCCTGTGAGAGACTGTACGTCCTCACCGGTGACGGGACGATACGGCGGTACGACACCGGGACGAGAGACGTCCGTCACTACCGAGACTTCGACGGCGACGGCGTCGCGGACGGGTTCGCCTACCCGCGAGCACTGTGTCTCCACGAGGGGACGATGTATATCGCGACGGGCGAGAGCGCGGACGAGGGACGAACGGGTGGTCGGTTGTTCGCCGTCCCACGGCGGACCGGCCTCGCTCGCGAACTCGACGGCGTTGCGTCCGCTGAGACGGTCGCACTCGCCGCATCGAACCGGAGGATCTACCTCCTCGACGGCGGCGAGGGACGCGGAGAGGGCACCGTACTGCAGATCGATCCGGCCGGCCGAGTCGCGCCGACGGTGGTCGTCGACGGTCTGACCGCGCCTCGCGACCTCGCGGTCGGTGGTGACGGTGTCCTCGCCGTGCTAGACGCCGGAGGCGACGAGAGCGAAGACGGCGCGGACGGTGACCCGTGGCGCGTCCGCGTGTTCGCTGTCGGTCGAGGTGACGACGGTGGTGAGAGGGTCGCGCCGCGTCCCGACGTACACGTGGACACTGAGCGTCTGACGCTCGACGCGAGCCGGCTGGTCGTACAGGCCGGCGAAGACGACAGAACGCTCGTCGTCGTCGGTGCGGTCGACGAGACAGAGGTCGGTGCGGTCCGTCGATACCACCTCTCGGAGGCGTTCGACGAGACGGTCGCCGTCACCGCCGACTCGCTTCCCCTGCGCCCGACGGGGCTCCTCGCGGTACAGACGTCCACGAGTCGAGCGGGTGCCTACTACGTCGTCGACGACGATACCGAGAACGTCGCGCTCGTCGTCGAGGCGGGACGAAACCGCCGAAACGAGTCGACCGGACGGTTCGACGCCCGCTTGGTCACGCGGTTCGATTCGGGCATCTCGGGCGTTCGATGGCACCGCGTGACGCTGGACGTGGGCGAAGAGCGAGTCGGCGTCGGCACGGTCGAATCGAGTTCACAGGTTCGACTCCGGTACGGCGCGACCGACGACGACGACGTTGGCGACGTACCCATCGAGTCGGTTCCCGGAATCGGGCCGACGTACGCCCGGAGACTTCGCAACGCGGGCGTCGCGTGGTCGTCACAGCTCATCGGTTACGACGCAGACCGACTGGCGGCGATCGCCGCCGCGTCACCGCAACGGGTGGGTCTGCTCCGCACGCAGGCCCGGCAGTGGCTGGACGCGGCCGCCGAGCGTGCGGTCTCGTGGAAACAGACACCGGGTCCGAACCCGCGTGATTCACTCGTCGATGCGACCGGGCGGTATCTGTGGGTAGAGTTAGAGTTGGTCGGGAGCGAGTACGCCTCACCACGCGTCCGCGAACTCCGAGCGTTCTTCCCGCGCGAGTCGTACCTTCGCTACTTGCCGTCGATATACCGCGCGGACGAGAAGAGCGCAGGGTTCCTCGAACGGTACCTGTCGATACCCGAGAGCGACTTCGAGAGCATCGAACGCAACGTCGACACGCTGACGAGGTATCTGGACCGGGAGGGCGTCCCCTCGGAGTCGCTCTCATGGCTTGGCCGGTGGATCGGTATCAAGACGGACGAGACGTGGCCCGACTCGGTCCGACGAGCGTTCGTCGTGAACGCACCGTCGCTGTTCGAGCGTCGCGGGACGCCGACCGGACTGCTCTCGATGCTCCGTCTCTACTTGGACGCGAACGCGGGGTCGAGTGCGGTCGTCGACGAATCCGACGACTCCGTCGAGGAGAACGACGAGCACGACGGTTCGGACGGCGATTCGGACGGTCCGGGCGGCGGCGAGGAGACGGCAGACGAGGACCCGACGCCCGCAGAGGTCGCCGCGGAACTGGCGAGGGCGGTCGCCCTCTGGGAACACGCCGATCTCGACCCGATAGCTCCCGACTCGCCCGCCCGAGAGCCGTACAGACGGCTCGTGAACTCGCCCGCCGGGTTCGTCGTCCTCGTCGGCCCGAGCGTCACCGACGAGGAGGTCATCGCGCTCGAACGACTCGTCGAGACGGAGACGCCGATTCACGCCGTCGGCCGTGTCGCGAGACTGACACCGTGGATTCGGCTAGGGGGGCACTCGTATCTCGGACTCAACACCGCGCTCGCGACGCGAGAGTTCGTCGTCGACCGGTCCAGCCTCGGCGTCGACTCGATGCTGTGGGAGCACGCGGACAGTTTCTGACGTTTCGGGGATATCTTGATACGGTGAGAGGTCGTACGTTATCCATCGAATGAGCGCTAATACCGAGCGAGAGCGGTTGGCGAGTCGGGGAGACTTTCCGTCACTCGAACGCAACCGCTACTTCTACGGGAAACTGATGACACCGCGCGACATGCGGGACGAACAACAGTTTCATCGTGCGCGTTTCGACACGATGGCTCGATTCGTTACCGGTGTCGGAATCATCGAAGGGTTAGACGCTACGCAGGTCCGCGAGCGAAGTGGTCGTGACGGTGACGACGAAGTCGAACTCGAAGTCACGGTCCAACCCGGCGTCGCAGTCGACGGCGAGGGGCGCCTCCTCGTCGTCGAGGACACCCTCCGCCAAGAGTTCACGGCACCGAACGACGACGACACCGTCGTTCACGTCCACCTCCGGTACGACGAGACGGAGACCGAACAGGTCCCAACACCCGACCTCGGGAAGGCCGTCTCCGAGGAGTGCGAGTTCAACCGCATCGTCGAGACACCGACAGTCGTCTGTCGGTACTACGCGGCGGGCGAGGACGTAGTCGAAGGGGTGCAGAAACTCGTCCCGAAACTGACGAACGACGTCGACCCGGACGCGGACGGGCCACTCGAACCGGACGACCCGATACTGAGCGAACTCGCTCGCGAGTATCGTACCGCGAGAGACGCGCTTCCGACGCGCGACGACGCGGACGTCTTCCTCGGCGCGTTCGAACGCCTCGACGGGTCGTGGCGGCCGACGAAGCAGGAGTACAGACCGCTCGTCTACTCGAACGACGTGGTCTACGCCGCGTTGGTCCGCCACGTCTTCGACTTCGACAACCCGCACCGCGTCTCCGGTGGTGGAGACTCCTCCGTCCCGGAGGAACTCGAGAAGCGAATCGACAGTCTCGAAACGAACGTCGAGGAGCTACAGACGCAGGCGACCGAAGACGCAGCGAAGATATCCAAGCTCGAAGACTACGTCGTCGACCGGTCGCTCGAAGAGTCCGTCCGAGCGTTCGAGGTGGTAAGCGACGAGTTCGAGAGCGAAGCCGCGAGCGATATCGCGAAAACGATACTCGAACGAATCGAAGAGAAACCGTTCCTCGAACCGGAGGAGTACTTCCAGACCGTCGGAGAACTGGTCGGGTTAGCGTCCGAACTCGGTGGAGAACTCCGAGATGAGGCGACTCCGGAGAGCCTCAAACGGTACCAGCGAGCGGTCGAACAACTCGTCGAGGTGTGGAACGAAGAGGACGAGAGAGACGAGGCTGAACGCGATATCCTCCGCGTCGTACTCGCGCTGGACCGCGTGAACGAGACTGCCTCGTGGCTTCTCGTCAAATTCGCCGCCACCAACCGATGACCGTCGCTTCGTCTCCCACACAAGAGGTACAAACGCTTATCACGATATGACACGTAGATAGAATACGTTCAGACGGCTGCTCGTACCCGGGGAAATCCTCCGGGCGCTCGTCAGAACGAGAAGGAGAGAAACCGTGACAGCCAGGAGATACCGGACCGATGAGTCGAAGTAACGAACCGAACGGGGGTCAAGAACGACGGGGAAGGAGTGGCTTCCTCGGGAACGTCGGACGAGACGTGACCAGTTTGATCGTCCTCATAGTCAAGGGCCTGCTCGCGTTCATTGCGCTCCTGTTTCTCACCATCTTCTTCTTCTTCTCGTTCACCGACAGCTTGCTCTGGTCTCTCGTCCTCTCGTTGGTCGTCCTGGTCGGTACGATTCGACTGTACCGGTGGTTCCGCAAACCGAAGCCCGAACCAGAACCGGAACCGGTACCAGAGCCAGAAGACACGGACCCCGACCCGGAACCAGCGCGCTGGCAGGACATCGTCATAGAGGAAGTCAGAAGGCGCCGGGACCGAAAGTACCTGGTCCTCCGGAATACCAGCGACCGAGAGTGGGACCTCTCTGGGGCCGTCATCGTCGACGAGGACGGAGAGGAGTTCACGTTTCGTGAGGGTCTGCTAATAGCACCCGGTGACGACGAGTCACTTCCCGTCGAAGCGAGTTTGGACGTCAGCCGCGGTAAACCGGTCACGCTGAAGACGCAATCGGGAGACCAGTACGAACTCTTGTGGAGTAGCTCCCTGCACGAGACCAACACAGATAACTGACAAGATCGAACCTCCGGCACTGCCTAGTTAAAGTGGAACCACACGCTGTATGGCGATTCACTAAAGCTGCGACCACCGAAAAACGGCGTCACCAAACCGAATCAGTCGAGCGGCACGGTATGCCAAAAATCATCTACAACCGCTTAATTGGGTCCACATCGATCGTTTGAACGGGCTGTGATTGGCGGTTAGGATCCGAACGACTAGGTTTTCATCTCCTAAATCGAACAAAATAAATTAGATGGATTCCGCTCACTATCGACTGACGTCTGGTGTGATACTCTCGCGTGGACATATAATTTCTCGATACCTCTCGAAAACCGTTACGACGTGTCTTAGCCTCTTCTGGGCTGTTACCGGTCGATGAGAGAAACGGGATCGAGATGGTATTTACAACGACGTATTGTCGCAGAAACTGACACGGAGTGAGAAGAAATTAAAGTATTAAAACACCAGACGTTAGACTATTTCCTCATTATACGGCCAAAATAGCGATCGATACGCGCACAGTACAACAAATTCGTCCGCCGAATACGCGAAACACCTCGCCTCCTCACTCATCGAACAGTTCCAAGAGGACCTGATTGTTGTACCGGACGGCGCACCGCAATTTCACCCGTCGACCGGCATGGACCTTGCGGACTATGTGATATTGGGCACCACTCACATACGTCCCTCGGTCTTAGCGATGAGTACCAAAACGAGTACTGTCCAATCTAATATATTTGATGAGGTCTGAGTTGGGTAACGATTGGTGAGTCAATACGCCGTGAGTTCGGCAGTTGGCCGATAAGGGACACCTGGAAGGAGAACGGTACAGTCGTTAGTCGGCCCGAAGCCTCGGTCGTCAGTGAGTGGATTTTAGAATTACAGTACTAAGAATGTAACACCGTCGGATCCGGAGGTGCAATTCAGGTCGCGAATACCATTACAATAGTAGGACTGTGAAGATACCAGCAGATGCGTAGCGTCGACGTCAGGACATCGAGTTCTCGAGTTCGAACTCGTTGGCGACGCCGAGGAGGATCTGCGGGATCTCCTCTTCGAACCGATCTTCGGTCATCCGATTCGCGGGACTGGCGACGCTGAAGGCACCGGCGACACGACCGTCAGAGCCGTCCACGGGGACGCCAACGGCCTTTACGCCCTCAAGTTGTTCCTCGTGATTGAACGAGACGCCTTGGTCTTTGATGACTTCCAGTTCCTCGAGCAGGTCAGAGCGGTCGGTAACGGTGTTCTCCGTGCTCGCCGGGAGTCCCCACTCCTCGATGATGGCGATGACTCGTTCTTCGGGGAGACGGGAGAGGATGGCTTTTCCGGCGGCGGTCTGGTGAAGATGAAACCGCTTGCCAACGGTGGAGTACTTCCAGACGGCGTGTTTCCCGGAGTAAGTGTACATGTAGACACCCCGTCCGTTTTCCTCGACGGCGAAGACGGCCCGACACTCCGTCTTCCGTGCGAGCTGGTCGGTGTACGATTCGGCGGTTCTGTAGGCGTTTCGCCTGTTGCGAACGTAGTCCGCCAGTCCGAGGAACTGGAGGCTGAGGTGGTAGATGTCCCCCGACTTGACGACGTAATCCGCGCCGGCGAGGGTCGAGAGGTGTGCGTGAACAGTGCTCGGTGAGAGGTCGAGTACCTCCGCAAGCTCCGTCACTCGAGCGCCGTCTAACTCGCGCAACTTCTCTATGACCTCGAGTGAGGTCATCGTGGTCTGCAACTGCCGACCGCCTTTGTTCGTGTTCATACGTTACACATACCGGAGCCAGTATATAAAATTCGCGTGTCCCAAATCGCCAGATAATTCCCCGATGCAATTCCTGACATGAAATCCGTATAGGTGTGTCAAACTGACGCATGGTATATAAAATTCGCCTCTGCACAAACGATTTCGGGCGACGATCGAGTATCAGAGTGCCGACGGCTGCCAGAAGCCACAGAACTGGGCGTTCGAGGTTGAGATTCTTCTCAATTTAGAGGGCAAGCCAGCCAAACTGGGCAGAGGATTTAGAGAATTCGGCACGTGTTGGCGGTTACGATGCGATTCGCGCCTCCCGAATATCGTGGAAGCGTCGACCGCTGCTCCGGGGTTTCGCGGAGCTTCCAGGATTCAGAGCCCGAGCATCTCACGGGTCTCCGCAGGGGACGCGACAGGCCGTTCGAGTTCGTCCGCGATGTGAGCGGTCCGGCGGACGAGTTGTGCGTTGCTCTCGGCGAGTTCACCCTTCCGGTAGTAGACGTTGTCTTCCATCCCGACGCGGACGTGGCCCCCCATCGTGATGGCCGCGGTCGTCATCGGGAGTTGGTGTTTACCGACTGCGAGGCACTGCCACTCGACGGGGTCGGGCAAGTTGTCGACGAAGGCCTCCAAGTTCCGGGGGCCGGGCGGCATCCCGTTTTGCATCCCGAAGATGACCGTCGCCCAGTAGGGTTCCTCCAGCAGGCCCTCGTCGATGAGATGTTCCGCCTCCGGGATGTGGCCCGGGTTGAACAGTTCGAGTTCGGGTTTGACGCCGGCCTCACGCATCCGCTCGGCGTACTCCTCGTTCTGTTCGCGCGTGTTCTCTGCTGTCCGCGTCTGGCCGAAGTTGATGGGGCCCAAGTCGACGGTTGCCACCTCCGGGCGTGGGTCCGTCTCGAGCACCGGCGCGATGCGCTCTTCCCGCGGGTAGATACCACCACCGCCTGTGGTGAAGTTGACGATGATGTCATCGCAGTACTCGTCGATCGCGTCCATGAGTTCTTGGTACCTGGCAACCGACTTCGTCTTCTCACCGTGTTCGTCGCGGGCGTGGAGGTGGACGATAGACGCCCCTGCCTCCTCGCAGGCGGCAACGTCCTGTGCCACTTCGACGGGCTGGGTCGGGAGGTTCGGGTTCGCCTCCTTTCCGTGGTGTCCACCGGTCGTCGCGACGGAGATGATGAGCTTTCGGTCGAAGTAATCTTCGTAGCCACTGTACGGCATACCCCAACCCACCCATTTCATCGTGTTAATTCTTCCGGGGGGCGCATCTGGGACGACTGTTTCGTGGCGCGACTCGGTTCTACTCCGCTTCCGATCGGGAGTACGGAGGTGCGCGTGTGAGGGGCTGACCCCGGTAGAACCCTAATGCTTATCAATCATGGTTCGGGATATGAGTGTATGCAGAAAGATAGCACAGCCCTAGTTACCGGTGGCGGCCGTGGTATCGGCCAAGCCATCTGCGTCGAACTGGCACGGCGCGGGGCCGACATCGTCGTCGCCGACCTCGATCCCGACGAGATGCAGGAGACCGTCGAACTCGTTGACGCCGAGAACCAGCGTGCCTGCGCGATAGAGACCGACGTTACCGACCTCGAGTCCGTCGAATCGACGGTCGATACCGCACTCGAAGAGTTCGGCAGCGTGGAGTACCTCGTCAACAACGCCGGCATCGCGGGACCGACTGCGCCGTGCGAGTCCATCGACTCGGAAGAGTGGGACGATACCCTCGATGTGAACCTCCGGGGGGTGTTCTACACCTGTCGGACGCTGCTTCCATCGATGAAAGCACAGTCGTACGGCCGGATTGTCAACATCGCCTCGGTGACAGGGAAGCGGCCGCTCACACAGCGGACACCGTACGCGGCCTCGAAGATGGGGCTCATCGGATTCACGAGGACGCTCGCGGCCGAGGTCGGCGACCACGATATCAACGTCAATGCGATCTGTCCGGGGTCGGTCGACGGTCCCCGTATCCAGCGAGTCTTCGAGGAGAAGGCGCAGGCGGCGGGCCGGTCCTACGAGGCGGTCCGGTCGGACGCCGAGAGTCAGAGCCCTCGGAACGAACTGGTCGACAGAGAGGACGTCGCGAACACGGTCGCGTTCCTCTGCTCCCCCGACGCCGACCGGATGACCGGGCAGGACCTCAACGTCTCGGCGGGCAAAGTGATGTACTGACGAAACCCGACGCGCGACCCGCCCGCAGGAAACTCCCCGGCGAGAGTGACGACTGAGGATACGTATCGCATGAACAATCATAAACTATATATCGGAGGACTCACGAACTCACAGTGACGCAAACATGGCACGAGATAGCAGTAACCAGTCAAGGCGCCGGTTCATAAAAAAAACCGCCGTTGGTGGGTCCGCAATCGCACTGGGTGGTCTAGCGGGATGTGTCGGTGGCTCGGGCGACGGTGGCTCGAGTGGTGACGGGTCGTCGAGCGACGGCGGGTCGTCGACGTCCTCGGGCAGCTCAGGCGGGTCTGACGGCTCGTTGACCTCGATGGGATCCATCGCCAACCGACAGAACTCCTACTGGCTCAGCTGGGAGAAGGGTTACCTCGAGGCTTGCGAGGCCTTCGGCTACAAGACGAACGTCCAGACGAACAACGGCGAGGTCCAAACACAGCAACAGCAGTTCGACACGGCAGTGTCGAACAACGCGGACTTCATCGCCGGGCAGACTTACACTAACGCCGCCGCAATCACGCTCGCGGAGACGCTGGTGGAGTCGGGCACTCCAGGTGTGCTTGCGGTCACCATCGCCGACTGGTACGTCCCGCAGGACGCCGGCAAGGAGTACGTGACGTTCTTTACACCCCACTTCGTCAACCACGCTTACAGCGCCGCGAAGATGCTGTTCGAGTCGATGGGTGGCAGTGGGACGTTCGTCCACATCGAAGGGAACCGAGGCACGGCCCCGAACATCGGCCGGAACAAGGGTGTCGACCTGGCGATGCAGGAGTATCCCGACATCGAGATGGCGGGGGAACGCCAGCCGGGCAACTGGATCCGCTCGGACGCCCGCAGTGTCATGAGTGACAAAATTTCCCAGTTCGGCGACGACATCGGCGGCTTCTTCGGCCAGAACGACGCCGTCGCGCTGGGTGGGCTCACGATCCTCGAGGAGAACGACATCGACGTGCCCGTCGTCGGCATCGACGCCAGCGAGCCCGGACTTGCGGCCATCGCCGAGGATCGGATGACCGGCACCGTCTCGGGAATGGGCCCGTGGCAGGCCGGCTGGTCGGTCGCGAAGTGCCACGACTACATCAACGGGCACACGCTCAGCCCCGCAGAGAAGATGATGTCGTTCAACGCGCCGGTCTGTGTGAAGAATCCCGACGACTGGACTGGCACCATCGACCGGCTCCCGGTCGTCGACGCCGCCGACTACAACGAGGCTATCTTCTCGGGCGAGACGCCCTACGACTGGAAGAAGATGTCCGTCGTGGAATCCGGCGAGGACGCCTGGGACCCCCAGATCGACATGCAACCTATGAGCCTCGAGGACATGAAGCAGGTCCTCGACTGGAAGGAGGGGGACAAGCCAAACGGTTACGGCCTGCCGGGCGTCTACACCGACGACGCCACCCAGGAGGAAACGACCCAACTGTACAGCGATCAGTTCCAATCGAACCCGCTCAAGTAACTCTCATCACACACCCCCATGGCATCAGAGACATACACAGAGGAGATGAACGCGGACCAAGCCAACCCGGCTGGCGGGAACGACCACAGCTTCCGTGTCGAGGGTATCTCGAAGTCGTTTCGCCACGTGCAGGCTCTCAAAGACGTGTCGCTGGCAGTCGACCACGGCGAGGTCATCGGGCTAGTCGGAGAGAACGGCGCGGGCAAGAGCACGCTGCTGAACATCCTGACCGGCGTGTTGGAGGCCGACGAGGGCCAACTGTACGTCGACGGGGAAGCGGTCACGTTCACGAATCCGCGTGAAGCGGCGAACTACGGCGTCTCGCTCGTCCACCAGGAACAGGACGTCATCACGACCATGCGGGGGTACGAGAATCTCTATCTCGGGCGAGAGATGGAGCAGTTTGGGGTCCTCAAGAAAGAACAGATGCGCGAGGAGGCCCAGGCCTTCGTCGACGACCTGGGAATCAACATCGACGTGGACGAACGCGTGCGCAACTACACGTTCAACGAGCGCCAGATGCTCGAGATCGCGAAGGCGTTCCACGTCTCCCAGAAGTCCGAGAACCCCGTCATCCTGCTCGACGAGCCGACGGCCGGACTCGAGGAGAGCGGCCGGAAGATCCTCTTCGACCTCGTGAACGACCTGCGAGACCGGGCAACGTTCGTCTTCGTCTCCCACGAACTCGACGAGGTGTTGCAGATATCCGACCGGATCTATGTCCTCAAGGACGGGGAGCGCGTCGACGACACCACCGTGGCCGAAGCAACCACGGAGTCGCTGCAGCAGGCGATGGTCGGCCGGGAGACCGCCGACGAGTACTACCGAGTCCCCGACCAACAGCGCGAGGCCGACCTCGGCGAGACGACGATGACCGTCGACGAGGTGGTCCACGAAGACACGGTCGGCCCGATATCCTTCTCACTCCGTGAGGGGGAGATATTCGGCATCGTCGGCGTCGAGGGCTCGGGCAAGCAGCGGTTTGGCCGCCTACTTGCGGGCGACCTCGACACGATGCAGGGCTCGATATCCGTCGACGGCACCACATTGCAGAGCCCGACGGTCTCCGATATGGTCGACGCGGGCGTCGGCTACATTCCGAAAGATCGGAAGTCCGAGGGCTTGCTACTCTACCAGTCGGTGTTGGTCAACACCTCCTTGGCGATGGTTCGGGACATGAACGGCAACATGCCGCTGCTCGACCTAGACGCGGAGGAGGAGGCGACCCTCGACGCCATCGAGGAGTTGTCGATCAAGACACCGGGGCCCAACGCGCTGGTGCACGGCCTGAGCGGCGGGAACCAGCAGAAGGTCGTCATCGCCCGCTGGCTGGCTCAAGAGACCCCGGTGCTCGTGATGGACAACGTGACTCGGGGCATCGACGTCGGTGCCAAAGAGGAGGTGTACCGTCTCTGCCGTGAGCTGACCGACCAGGGCGTCTCGATCGTCTTCATCGGCGACGAACTGCCCGAGGTCATCGGCATGTCCAACCGCATCGCTGTGATGGCGAAAGGCGAGTTCGTCGGCGAGCCCTTCGACGCCTCGCCGGGCAACAAACCGACCGAAGAAGACCTGATACAGGAGATGATCTAACAATGAGTACAAGTAATTTAAGCGAATGGATAACCGCTCAACGAGAGCAGCGCACCCTCCACGACTGGATACAGGATCTCGGCCCGTTCGTCATGCTGTTCGGGCTGATGATCACCTTCACGTTCACGACGGAGCGCTTCTTCACCGAGGGCAACCTGCTCGACAACGTCGCGAAGAACGCGGTTACGCTGCTGCTGGTGGCGCTGGCGGGGACCTTTCCCATCCTCCAGCAGAGCATCGACCTCTCGGTCGAGTCGGTCGTGCTGCTGACGGGCGTCGTAACCGTCGTCCTGATCTCACAGTTCGGTCTGGGCCTGCTGGCCATCCCGCTCGCCATCGGCGTCGGGATGCTCGCCGGCCTGTTCAACGGCATCGTCTTCACGAAGCTCAAGGTGCCCTCGTTCCTGGTCACACTCGGGACGCTCTCGGTGATGGCCGGAGTCGGGAAGATCATCACCGGCGGCTCGACCATCACCTTCCGGAACCCCGCCATCCGCACCATCTCGACCGGGGACGTCCTCGGCATCCCCAACCTCGTGCTCTGGGGGCTGCTCATCTACGTGGGCACCATCGTGCTGGCCTTCCGGACGAAGTTCGGCCGGTACTGCTTCGCGCTGGGCGAGAACGAACGCGTCGTCGAGTTAGCCGGCGCGAAGGTCGACCGCTACAAGATCTACCCCTTCGTGCTGTCGGGGCTGCTCTGTGGCATCGCCGGCGTCCTGCTGACGCTGCGCATCTCGTCGGCCTCCCCGAACATCGGGAGCGGGCTCTTGCTACCCAGCATCGCCGCCATCGTCATGGGCGGGACGGCGCTGACCGGCGGCGTCGGCGGGCCCCACCGGACCATCCTGGGGGTGCTCGTTATCGCAGTCCTGAACAACGGCATGAACCTGCTCGGCATCGACTCGTTCGTCCAGGAGATAATCCTGGGCCTCGTGGTCGTCGCGGCGGTCGCCCTGTCGATCGACCGCGAGAAGATCGACGTGGTGAAGTAGAGCGACTCTTCTCTGCGTTCTTTTTTGTCTCTACACCCGCCGTGCGACCCGTACATTCATGCCCCACGGTACTGTATCTCATAGTATGGGACGCACATTGGTCGCACTAGACGATTCACCACAGGCACAGCACGCGCTCGAGTACGCCCTTTCGACCCACAGCGACGACGCGTTCGTGCTCGTCCACGTCATCGATTACAGCGAATCCATCACCGACCCCAACCGTGGCGGCCGAAGGCGGTTGGAAGGCTGGTACCAGAAGGCAACCGAGGACGCCGAGGAACTATTGTCAGAGGCCACAGAATTGCTGGACGACGGCGTCTCCGTGACGACAGTCGTCAGTGAGGGGAAACCCGCAGAAGAGATTCTCGACTGTGCAGACGAACGCGACGTCGATCAAATCGTGATGGGAAGCCACGGCCGGACGGGTGTCGCACGCGTCCTCCTCGGGAGCGTGGCCGAACAGGTCGTCCGTCGCTCCGAGTGCCCGACGACGGTGGTTCACTGAGCACTGACCGCGGAACGACTCTAAAAGACGGAGCGGCCGGTCAGTCGGCGCTCGCGGCGGCATCGACGTGATCGCTTGACACAGTCCTCTGGTCGCGACGCCGTGCCCACCGATGAACGTCTCGTTCATCTCGTCGATGTCGATCGTCTCGGTCGAGCGATCGCCGACGTCGACCGTCAAGAGGGGTCCCCTCTGGGTGGAGTATACACACAGTCGCCGTGGGCACGAAACAAGAAGCGGTGCTCACCCCGTCCGATTCAGGCAGTGAAGCCGCCGTCCATGACGAGGTTGTGCCCCGTGACGAAGGACGACTCGTCGCTCGCGAGAAACAGCGCCGCGTCCGCAACCTCCTCGGGTTGGCCTGCGCGCCCCAGCGGCGTCTGATCGAGGATGCCGCCGGCCGTGTCGCCGTCCTCCATCGTCATCGCCGTCTCGATGAACCCCGGATTGAGGGCGTTGACGCGGACGCTGTGCTCGCCGTGTTCGACGGCCAACTCTCGGGTCAGGTTCGTCACCCCGCCTTTCGAGGTGCAGTACAGAGAGGAGTTTTCCAAGCCGCGGATGCCGCCAATCGAGGACATGTTGATGATGCTGCCACCGTCGTCTTGGTCGCGCATCGCTTCGATGGCCGCCTGACTCCCGAAGAACACGCCCTTGAGGTTGATGTCCATGAGCCACTCGTAGTCCTCCTCCGTGACGTCTCCCAGGGGCATTTGACGCTCGACCCCGGCGTTGTTGACCATCACGTCCAGCGAACCGAACGCCTCGACGGTGGCGTCGACCGCCGCGTGGAGGTCCTCGACCGAACTGACGTCGCAGTGGACGAACTGTGCGTCTCCACCCTCGCTCTCGATGAGTTCGTGTGTGGGTTCACCGCCCATCCGTGGGTCTTCGCGGACGTCGGCGACGGTGATGCGCGCACCCTCCTCGGCGAACCGTCGAGCGATGGCCCGTCCGTTGCCGGAGGAGCCACCGGTGACCAGTGCTGTCTTCCCTTGCAATCGCTCGGACATGACAGGCTAGGGTGCTACTGCCGCTCAATTAAGTGTTTCTCGCGCTCCGGCCCCGGTTTCCACTCTCCGCTCAGTTCCGCACGCTGGCTCAAGTGTCGTGTGTCGACCGACTCCGATTTGATGACTCTGTGAATGTCTGGCGATCACTCTCGACACGCGAACCGCCGCCGACACCCAAATGTTTAATAATGGTTAACCTGACCTACACCACGAGATGTTAGACAGTGGCTCACTCGTAGTGGACTCCGTGTCACACTGCTTCAACCACACGCCGGAGAATCACAAACACCCGCACGCGCAGATCTGGGACGACGAGACGTACGAACTCGGTGCGAAGCTCCTCCCCGACGGCTACGTGCCGTCCGAAGAGGTCTTCTACCGCAACCATCAGCCCGAAGAGCTCGCTCGGCTCCTCTTCCTGGAGAGTCAGATCGACTACTCGGTCTACCACTCGCTGCCGCTCGACGACTACTTTCACGACGGCTACGTCTCCCGTGAGAAGGGTTTCGAGTTCATGGAGCAGAACCCCGAGCGCGTATCGATGTACGTCGACATCAACCCTCTCGAAGACGACGCGGGCGACCAGATAGAGGAGTTCGCCGCGAAAGACGGGGTCGAGGGCATCAAGTTCTATCCCGCGCGCTACCAGAACGGCAACGACCTCTCGCTCCAGCTGACCGAGGAGGCCGTCTGGCCCCTCCTCCAGCGAGTCGCCGACTCCGAGGTTGACACGCTGGCCATCCACAAGTTCATCCCGTTCGCGACGGCGCCCGTTCGCTACTTCAAGCCCGACGACGTCGAGGACGCGGCCAACTCGTTCCCCGACGTCAACTTCGAGATCATCCACGCGGGCTTCTCGTTCGTCGAGGAGACGGTGCTCGCGATGGCGAGCCACGACAACGTCTACGCCAACCTCGAGAACACCGCCTGTCTCGTCAACACCCGCCCGCGGAAGTTCGCGAAAGCGCTCGGTGAGATGCTCTACTGGGCCGGCCCGGACCGCATCGTCTACGCCGGCGGTGCGACGGCGCTGCACCCCCAGCCACCCATCGACGGCATCTGGAACTTCGAGATGCCCGAGGACCTCATCGAAGACTACGACTACCCCGAAGTCACCCGGGAGATGAAAGAGAAGATCCTCGGCAAGAACGCGCTTCGGCTTCTCGACAAAGACCCCGAGCAGATCAAGAAGGACATCAAGGGCGACAAGTGGGACCAACTCCGCACGGAGCGCGAAGAGAGCGGCGACTTCCCCGCCGAGCCGTGGTCGACGTACGAGGCCGACGCGGCTCTCGCATCCGACGACTAACCATGTCTGCACACACCGACCCCTACGCGCGGACGGAAGAGGCTACGCACGTCACGCCGAGCACGGAGTTCGACGACGAGCGCAAGACGGAGGTCAAGGCGCAACTGGACGAGGTGCTCGACCCCTGTAGCTGTATGAGCGATAATCCGATCAGCATCCTCGACCTCGGTCTCGTCGAGTCTATCGCGGTCGACGGCCGCGACGTGGAGGTGACGCTCCTCCTGACCTCACAGCGGTGTACGTACTTCCTCGACATCAACGACGAGGTGCGCGAGCGCGTCGAGTCGCTCGACGAGGTCGACAGTTGCGAGGTCCACCAGGACACCAGCGGCCAGATCTGGACCAACGACCGGATGTCGACCGAGGAACGGGAGGCCCGACGGCAGCGGTTCCACGACCAGATGGACGCCGCTGGCGTCACCCCCTACGCCGAACGCTCGGACTGACCGCCGGAACGAAGTCGACTGATTCGATTCGTTCGACTCGTCCACTCCACGTTCTTTTCGATTTCACACCCAGTTGGATCGGGCCGACACGCCCCGCGAAAACACAAAAACACCAACGCACGCGATGCAGACTGGTTACGACGCCGCTTCGATCTCGTCGAGTGACTCGGGGTTCTCGATGCTCGACATATCGCCCAGCTCCTCGCCCTGATAGATCGACGAGATGGCCCGTCGAATCACCTTGCCGGACTGGGTCTTCGGGAACTCGGGGACAAAAAGGATCTCACGCGGGCGGAACGGTTTGCCGTGCTCCTCGCCGACGAGCGTCGACAGTTCGGCTCGGAGGTCATCGCTTCCCTCGTAGCCGTCTTCGAGGACGACGTACGTCACGACGGCGGTGCCGGTGGTGTCGTCAGGGACGCCGACGGCCGCGGCCTGATTCACCCTCTCGTGTTCGGTGAGAACGCCCTCTATCTCCGCGGGGCCGACCTTCCGGCCGGCGACGTTCAGCGCGTCGTCCGCGCGGCCGTGGAGGAACCAGAAGCCGTCCTCGTCCTTCTGCGCCCAGTCGCCGTGGTTCCACAACGGCGGGTCGGTGAACGTCGACCAGTACTCCTCTAAGTAGCGCTCGTCGCCGCTCCAGAGGCTCTTAGTCATCGACGGGCAGGAGTCACGTGCGACGAGGAAGCCGCGTTCGTGCGTGTCGGCGATGGAGTTCCCGGAGTCGTCCACGATGTCTATGTCCATCCCGAGGCCCGGCCCGCCCAGGCTACACGGCTTCAGTGGCTGGGTCGGCATCGGCATGAGGAAACAGCCGCAGATTTCGGTGCCGCCGGAGATGTTCATGATCGGTGCCTCGCTTCCCCCGACGTGCTCGTAGAACCACTGCCACGATTCGGGGTCCCACGGTTCGCCGGTCGACCCGAGCAGGCGTAGCGAGGAGAGGTCGTGTTCCTCGACCCACTCGTCGCCGTGTTTGCGCAGCGCTCTGATGGCCGTGGGGGAGATACCGAACGTCGAGAGCGAGTGCCGATCGATCATCTCCCAGAACCGATCCGGCTGGGGATGGTCGGGCGCCCCCTCGTACATGAACACAGTTCCACCGAAGGTGTGGTTGCCGATCAGTGTCCACGGCCCCATCATCCAGCCGATGTCCGAGACCCAGAAGAAGCGGTCCGAGGGTTTGTGGTCAAAACCGAAGTAGATCTCCTTGGCACACTGTAGCTGTACGCCGGCGTGAGTGTGGACGATGCCTTTCGGTTTGCCCGTGGTCCCCGAGGAGTACAGCAGCATCGACTCCTGTGAGGAGGGCAGCGATTTGGTGTCGTACTCGTCGTCGTGGTCCTCGACCGCGTCGTCCCACCACTCGTCACGCTCTCCCATCGGGACCTCGGCGTCGTCGCCGAGGCGGTCGTAGACGACCGTGTGCTCGACGTAGCCCGCTTCGTCGATGGCGTCGTCGGCCGCTTCTTTGAGCGTGAGTGACTTGCCGCGCCGGTAGAAGCCGTCACCCGTGAAGAGCACCGAGCACTCCGAGTCTTCGATCCGCGTGGCCGTCGCCTCGACACCGAACCCGGAGAATATCGGGACCGCGATTGCGCCGACTTTGAAACAGCCGTACAGAATCGCGATGACTTCGGGGACCATCGGCATGTACATCCCCACGGTGTCACCGGTCTCGACGCCGACTGATTCGAGATAGTTCGCAACCTTGTTCGACTGTCGAGAAAGTTCGTGGTACGTCACCTCCCTGACGTCGCCGGGTTCGCCCTCGAAGAGACACGCGACGGAGTTTCTCGTCTCGGCGTCGGCGGCAGCGTGGCGGTCCACTACGTTGTGTGCGAGGTTGAGTTCACCACCCGGGTACCACTCGGTGAACTGGGGGCCGTCGGTGTCGTCACGGACCGTCTCGTACGGCTCGTAGAAGTCGATGCCGAGGTACTCCGGCATGGTGTCCCAGAACCACTCAACGCCCGACGCTTCGATGCCGTCGACCTCCTCGGTGGTTCGACGGATGAGCTCGTCGTAGTCGTCGATGTCGTACGTCTGCATGAACTCGTAGACGTTCGTCGACTCGACGAACTCCTGGGTCGGTTCGTGGACGATGGATGGCTCTTCGTGGGTGCCGTCTGTCATGGTTGCGCGTCTCTAGGTTGCTACAGCAATAGATATAAAATATCGGGGTTAACGTGGCGGATTCGTCGAGACGGTCCGGTCGAAAGCCGCAGTCGGTTAAGCGGACTCTCCGGTCACTCGAACCGACCGGCTGCTCTGTACTGACGTCCGAGGTCGACGTAGTGCTGGTGGACGCGGTCAATCTCGTCACGTTGGCCGTCCGTGAGCGGTTTCGTCTCGGCCGGCGCGCCGTAGGCGAGGTGCCCTTCGGGGATGGTCTGGTCCTGTAGAACCACCGCACCGGCGGCGACGATGCAGTCGGATTCGACCGTCGCGTCCCGGAGGACACGGCTCCCCATACCGACGAGGGAGTGGTCCTCTACGGTCGCGTAGTCGACGACGGCGTTGTGACCGACGGTGACCTCGTCGCCGAGGATCGCGCCGTGGAGCATGGTGAACTCCTGGACGTTCGTCTCCCTGCCGACGACCGTGGAACCACCGTCTCCCCGAAGACACGTGAACGGCCAGAGGCTCGCACGGTCACCCACTACGACGTCGCCGATCAGGTACGACTGCTCCGAGACGAAGGCCGACTCCGCGACGGTCGGTGTCGCCTCATCGAAAGTGCGTTGCATACTCACAATGCGAGAATAGGACAATATAGTGCTATCGGGACCGTTCAAGAACCGAGACGTACGGAACGGCACGGAGCGTAACGGTACAGTGAACGAAGCCGGGGTCAGCGTTCGGACGCGAGCCGAAAGCCGACGTGACGGTCACCGCCCGGAGACGACGCGACGGTCGGTACCACTTCGCTCCCGACTTCGAGTATGTCCGAGCCGTCCAGGAGTTCTCCGGTGAGCCGGACGGGTCCGAAGTCGGCGATGAGTACGACGGGTGTCTTGCCGGCGAACGCCGGGGTCGGTACCGCTACCTCGGTGAACGTGACGACCGCTCCCGTGGCTGGCAGTGTCTCTTCCGATAGCTCGTCGCCACAGCGTGGACACACCTGTCGAGGCGGGAGCGACCCGTGGCCTGCCGGACAGGAGAGGTAGTAGCCAGTGTCGGATTCGAGCGCGTCGAGCAGGTCGTCGTAGCCTTCTTCTCTCGGTTCTCGCATCAGGAACGCACCTCGAGGACGTGGACAGTCGCACTCGCGACGGTTCCACCGGCGTTGTGGGCGACGGCGACGGAGGCGTCGGGGACCGCGCTACTGTTGACGTGGTCGCCGCGGAGGAGCTTCGTCAGCTCGACGACCTGGCTCACGCCGGTCGCCCCGACCGGGTGGCCTTTCGCCTTCAGCCCACCCGAGAGATTGACCGGAAGATCGCCGTCTCGCGTCGTTTCACCGGACGTCGCGGCGTCGATAGCGTCGCCGGGGTCGTACAGCCCCAACCCTTCGAGTGCCAATACTTCGGCGATAGTGAAGCAGTCATGGACTTCGAGCAGGTCGACGTCCGCTGGGGCAACCCCGGCGTCGTCGTAGGCGACCATCGCCGCTCGCTCCGTCGCAGGGGTCCGCGTGAGCGACTCTCGGTTTTGCAAGGCGAGCGAGTCGGTGCCCTGTCCGGACCCCGTGACCGAGACTGAGGCGTTCAGGTCGTGGTTCTCCGCGTATTCCTCGCTGACCAAGACACACGCACTTGCCCCGTCGGTGATCGGACAGGCGTCGTACAGTCCGAGTGGGTCGGCGACGGTGGGCGCTTCGAGGACGTCGGTCGTGGATATCTCTCGTTGGAACTGGGCGTTCTCGTTCCCGAGGGCGTTGCGGTGGTTCTTCACCGCGACCGCGGCGAGGTCCGCTCGCGTCCCGCCGAACTCCTCGAAGTACGCGCGTGCCATGAGCGCGTACGCACCGGGGAACGTCACGCCGGCACGACTCTCGTAGAGGTCGTCTGCCGCCATCGCCAGTCCCTCGGTCGCTCGCTCCGTCGTAACGTTGTGCATCCGCTCCATCCCGCCGACGAGGACGACGTCGACCGCTCCCGACCGGACCGCCTCGACCCCACTCCGGAGTGCGACGCCGCCCGACGCACACGCACTCTCGTACCGTGTCGCTGGTGCGGTCACGCCCGCGGCCTCTGCCATCAGTGGTCCTTGGTGTCCCTGCCGTTCGGTGACCGTTCCGGCGAAGTTCCCGTAACAGAGGCGGTCGATATCCGCCCTCGGGACGCCTGAATCTTCGATGGCGATACGGGCTGCCTCCCCAAAGAGGTCGCGCCCGGTTCGTTCGGGAGACGCACTGAACGCTGTTGAGCCAGCACCAGCTATGCGAACTGCATGCATACGTTACGATTATTCCCGTCCCGATTGTAGGTGTTGCGGTCTCTGGACACCGAATTATGGGTCCTCTCTTTCGGTGTCGTCCTCGGTGCTCCTTCGGTATCCACTCGCCTACGACCGGCTACCCCACACGACGTGGAAGACATCCCTGGCTGTGGTCGGTTGACGTTTCTGACTGCAGTCCGGGGGAACGTATTTATCGACGCGAGGTATCGTATTTCATGCTATGTATCAGATACTCCTCCCGGTAGACGACGAAACCGACCGGGCGGCCGCTCAAGCCCGGTACGTCTTAGGGCTCCCCGGAGAGACAGACGAGGTCACCGTGACGGTTGCTCACGCCTACCGCGATGATACAGGTGATGACAGCTTCGACGAGGAGAGCCCGGGCATCATCGAAGCAGTGGACATCCTCTCTGCTGCTGGCATCACGGTCAAACAGACCGAACTGTACGTTCCAGTCGCGGAGTCGATCGTGAATCTGGCGACCGAGATGAGCGCGGACGAGATCGTAGTGTGCGGACGGAAACGCTCACCCACTGGCAAAGCGCTCTTCGGGAGTGTTACCCAGTCGGTGGCGCTCGATTCACCAGTCCCGGTAACTATCGTCGGAGTCGAGTGAACTACCGGTGAATCGGTGGCTTGGCACACCCAGCGTCGGTTCTCTCCGTAGCGAGCGATCTCAACAGTCTGCCGTCGGAGCTCATCGTGACGGACACGAGCCGACAACAGGAGCCAAGCGAGCATTTGGTGTCGACTCGGTGCTTGCCACGGGGCGGTTCAGTTCGTGGGCGATCCGTGCCGTAGATTCGACGAACTGCGCGTTGCTCTCGGTGAGCCGGTCCGGTAGTAGATGGTGACCTCCACGCCGATATTGACAAGAACTATTATGAGCGTCTACGTGTATTGTTGAGATACGATGCAGACAGATCTACCAGCAATTGCTGATGAGTACGGGGTGTTGATCGACGGCACCGAGCGTGCGGCGTCGTCCGGCGAGACGCTCACCGTCCACGACCCGGCGACAGGTGACTCGTTGACGACGGTCGCCGCGGGCACCGAGGCCGACGTGAACGAGGCCGTCGACGTCGCCTGGGATGGCTTCGAGACCTGGTACGGGTACACTCCCGCCCGGCGATGTGAGATCCTGAACGACGTTGCCCGAGCCATCCGGGACGAGAAGGACCGACTCGCCCGCATCGAGACCCTCGAGAACGGAAAGCCGCTCTCCGAGGCTGTCGGGCAGGTGGAGCGCTGCGCGCGCCACTTCGAGTACTACGGTGGCCTGGCCGACAAAATCGAGGGCGAGAGCATCCCGCTCGACGACGGTCACGTCGACTACACGATTCGGGAACCCCTCGGTGTCACCGGCCATATCGTCCCGTGGAACGTCCCGGCCTACCTCTTCGCGAGGAGCGTCGCTCCGGCGCTCGCGGCCGGGAACGCGGCGGTGGTCAAGCCGGCCGAGGAGACGCCGGTCGGGGCGCTCGAACTCACGAAACTTCTCCACGAGAACGGCGTTCCACCGGCCGCGGTCAACGTCGTTCCCGGTGAGGGCGTTCCCGCGGGGTCGGCGCTCTCGGGGCACCCAGACATCGGGAGTGTGACGTTCACCGGGTCGAGCGCGACCGGCCGCGAGGTTGGGAAGGCCGCCATCGGGAACCTCACCGAACCCCACCTCGAACTCGGGGGCAAGAGCCCGCTGGTCATCTACGACGACGCCGACCTCGACGTCGCCGTCGACGAGACGATCAAAGGCATCTTCGCGACGAACTCCGGCCAGGTCTGCTCGGCGTCCTCCCGCGTCATCGTTCAAAGCGAGGTACACGACGCCTATCTCGACAAACTCGTCAGCGCCGTCGAGGCGCTCTCCATTGGCCCGGGCATCGACGACCACGATGTCGGCCCGCTCGTCTCGGCGACCCACCTCGATACGGTTGCGGAGTACCTCGAGGTCGGCCGTGAGGAGTTGGGCGAACCGCTCACCGGAGGAGCGGTGCTCGACCGCGAGGGGTATTACGTCGAACCGACCGTGTTCGCGGACGTCCCGCAGGACGCACGGATCCTCCAAGAAGAGGTCTTCGGGCCGGTGCTGACCGTGAGCACCTTCGACGACGAAGCCGAAGCCATCCAGCGGTCCAACGACGTGGACTACGGGCTCGTCGCCGGCGTCATCACCACCGACATGGGCAGAGCCCACCGCTTCGCGCGCGACGTCGACGCCGGCCAGATCTACGTCAACGAGTGGTTCGCTGGTGGCAACGAGACACCCTTCGGCGGCTACAAAGACAGCGGCATCGGTCGGGAGAACGGAACACAAGCCATCCACAACTACACCCAACTAAAGAACGTCTGTCTCAACATCTCGGAGTGAGTCTACTCGGGGGCACCATCTACTACCGCCTGCCTGCACGGGGCCTCGGACCAGCGGCTCAGTTAGTTATATCGACGGTCGGCACGCCGAATCTGTTCCGCATCGCAGCACCACCTGTCGGCAGGTCATCGAGGGACAGAAGTTCCGGGCGACCAGATAGCCCCACCTGTGGGTATCAAGCTCGTTGACCGGTCGAAATCGACGAGGTGTACGTAAAAATCCTAGATAACGTGACCAAATCAGACAAGATACAGTTGTATGTCTCAAATATGTCTCTAGTCAACACGATACGAGAGTTGCTCGACAAAAAGTCATTACGGGCTGATTTCGGGAGAATACGACACTCGACCGACTAGGTTTGGAGATGAACTTTACGACAATCTGTCGAATTTTATTTCCTATTGTGCCGAATATATATCCACTATTGACTTCTTTGATTCCGTTTTTCCTACTAAGAGTGACGTTGAGGGCTTTCGGTAGCCGTGACACGGGGGTAGCGCCCAGAAGCCATAGAAGATAACATCTGCCTCAGTGTCAACGTCGTACATCCGAGCGAGCATGTCGAGTGCCGACTCGAAGGTCGCGCAATATTCGTTTGCGAACGTCACGGTATTGTTGGGACGTACCGGAGCGTACACAAGATAACGGTCAATGTTGCGACTGCCGACACTGGCAGTAGTGAGACGCACCAACACCGCCTGTGAGTACGTCTCTCCGTCTCGTTGACCGAGGTGCGTGGTTGAGTGTCAACGGAACCCGCGAACTCGGTATCAGCGATCTGTGGCGGTTCACTGGCACCGAGTTCTGCGACTGCGAGGTAACCGACTTTCTCGCGGAGGGATTTTCGGAACTCGGCGTCCGTTCGGATTCCGTCGAAGCACGACTCACCGGTCGGTGTATCCAGTGCGGCGCCACAGGGACGACTGAGTGGGTGACGCTCGGGAACATCGGTGACGGTGACGATCGACTGTTTCGGCCGGTCGACCCGGATACCGTTCAGGTTCTGTCGATGACGGCCCTAGAGGAAAGAACCTGAGAGGCTCGAAACGATTCCGTTTGCTGCCGCGCCCACCAGCGATAGCCACGTTGGCACGAATGATGCGGGTCGTCCGGTTGATGAATTGATTCTCCGTTGTGTGGAATGGATTCTGTCCGTGAATGCGAGTAATGCCTTCGAGCGCCCCAAACCCAATAGAAAGCTGCTCGCGCTTAATCGTCGTCCTCAGAGAGAACTCGTCGTGCAATCGGCTGTTACCGACCTGCGTCCGCTACGTCGTCGGACGGTTCGTCGTTGGTTCCGTGAAGCGCGAGGAACGCGCCGAACGCCAGCGGTGAGAGCGCCGCGCCGAGAACGCCGACGCCCGTGACTGCAGCCGTCATCGGCACGTCGATCACACCCGCCATCGGGTCGCCGACGACGACGGCCCCGCGCATCGCCTCCGCAGCGTGCGACGGACAGATGTACTTACTGACGCCCACCCCGCCGAATTGCAGCGCATAGGTCGCTCCCGCCGTCTCAACTAGCTCGGCGTCGAAGCTCCCGTCCGCCGCCGCGAGACTGTGCGCATCGCCTTTCCCGGTCCACTCCCAGACGACTGTCGTCCCGGGGTCGACGCGCACCGCTGCGGGCTCGAACGCGAAGTTGCCGCCGTTGCCTGCGGCACCGACCGCGATACGAACTACCTGCTCTCCCCGCTTGTCGACCGTTCCGCTGAAGTTCTCTACGCCGTCGAACCAGTCGCCGTAATCGACCTCACGGAGTTCGTCGCCCGCGGGAGCGCTACCGATGACGACCGCGCCTTTCATCCCCATCGCCTCGTGCGGGAGACACGAGTAGAGACTGACTCCGTTCTCCTCGAACGTCCGTTCGAACGTCGTACCGGCCTCCGACAGCAGGTCGCTCTCGTAGGCCCCGTCCGTGGCGGCCACGTTGTGAACGCCGCCGCCGCCGGTCCACTCCCAGACGACGGTCGTTCCGGGGTCGACGCGCACCGCCGCCGGTTCGAACGCGAAGTCGCCCCCGTTCCCCGACGCCCCGACCGACACCGTGACCGTCGACGCGCCGCGTTCGTCTGTGATCTCCTCGTAGTTCGAGACGTTCTCGAACCACGCGTCGAACTCGCTCGCGCCGTCCGTCGCTGCGACCGGGCGAGCGACCGCGCCTGCGGCCGCGGCGCCGACCGCTGTTCCGACTCCGGCCCGGAGAACGTCTCGTCGGCTGCACGCGATGGTCGGATTCGTCGTACTGGTGGCCATGGTCAGAAATAATCAGCCGAATAGATTAATCAAAACACATGATTCTCTTCCCCCGAGAAACGGGTCTCGCTTATATCGTCGATATACTCTAAGGATGAACTGTCGAAGGAACATGACGTACACTACTACTCGTCGCCGCGTGTTACAGGGGATGGCCGTCGGAACCGCCGGAGCGCTCGCGGGCTGTACCGTCGGAGCACCGTTAGACGACGTGCAGGTCGCGGAACCGCTCAACGTCGGCTTCGAACCGTCGCTCGCCGCCGCCAAACCCGTCGACGTCGACCGCGTCGCCGCGGACCCGCGCGATATCCCGAAGCCGATCACCCGTTCGAAACCCGCGACCGTCCCCGTCGAACTGGAGACGCGCGAGGCCGTCGCCGAGATCGAACCCGACGTCACCTTCCAGTATATGACCTTCAACGGTCAGGTTCCGGGTCCTTTCATCCGAACGCGCGTCGGTGATACGGTCGAGGTGACGATTCGGAACCACGAGAGCAGCGCGATGGCGCACAACGTCGACTTCCACGCCTGCCGCGGTCCGGGCGGCGGCGCGGAGGCGACGACGGTCAATCCCGGTGAGGAGAAGCGCCTGCGGTTCAAGGTGACCTACCCCGGCGCGTTTGTCTACCACTGCGCGGTGGCGAACGTCGACTACCACATCTCGTCGGGCATGTTCGGTCTCATCCTCGTCGAACCCGAGGAGGGCCTCCCGGCGGTCGACCGGGAGTTCTACCTCGGGCAGATGGAGGTGTACACGAACGGCGCCGCCGGCGACGAGGGCCACCACGAGTTTGACTTCGAGACCATGGCCGCCGAAGACCCCACGTACGTTCTCATCAACGGCGAGAAGTACGCCATCGGACCGCAAGGGTACGACGAGATGCGCGTGCGGACCGACGAGACGGTGCGCATCTACTACGCGGTGGGCGGCCCGAACCAGTTCAGCAGCTTCCACGCCATCGGCGGCGTCTGGGACGAGGTGTACCCGCAGGGGTCGCTCGCCTCGGAACCGCACCGCTACGTCCAGACGACGCCCGTCCTGCCCGGCAGCGCGGCGGTCGTGACGGCGCGGTTCCCCGTGCCCGGCGACTACAAGCTGGTCGACCACGCGCTCTCGCGGGTCGCGCGGAAGGGTGCACTGGCCGTGCTCCGTGCCGAGGGTCCGGCGAACCCTGACCTGTTCGACCCGGAGGACGGAGATGAGTGACCACACCCGCTCCGACGTCGAACCCGTCACCGACCGCGTTCACCACAACTCGTGGTCGGCGAACTTGGAGAAACCCGTTCACGGGGACCGACGCGACGCCATCGTCGCTGGTGCGATAGAAGCGGTCGAACATACTGCTCCGGGCTATCACGTGAACCTCGTCACCCACGGCGCGCACGGCCGTCCAGAGGAGTATCTCGGGCCTATCCTCGGCGAGGAGTTTGGCGAACTGGTCGAGTGGTCCTACGTCGAACAGTGCGGATGTGGTGGGCACGTGCTTCGTGTTCACGTCTACGAGCGCTAAGCGCGTGCAGCGACCAGCTTCGAGTGCTAACTCGATTATCTGAGGCCGCGAGTATTTGCGGACGGTGACGGCGCTCAGTCCGCCCGAAATAGTGATCCATCGGTGAGTCCAGCGCTTGTACGCGGCGCTGCACGGCGCACAACGCCGATAGACTCTCACCGATGCTGGGTGCGATGTAGGGAACACGAATCGCTTCGCCACGTGGTCGCAGTTCCTCTAAATTAGCGTAGTGGTTAATCACCACTCGCGGATGGCTTCCTTCGTCATTGTATTTCAACCTCGGGAGGTGTGCATCTGATTCGACACTTGGAAAAATCCACAATTAAATCAAACCGAGGCACTGCCGCCTACTCCAGAATATCGAACACCTCGACTGCTTTGTACTCCTTCCCGCGTTCTTTCCCGGTCACTTCCTCGATGAGGCCATCCGATTCAAGATCGTCGACGACCTTGTAGGCGGTCCGGCGTGAGACGTCCAGATACTCCACGAGGTTTGGTGCCGTAAAATACGGATACCGGAGTAACTGCCGAGCGAACGCGTCCGTATTCGTGCTGCCCGGGTACTCTGTCTCGTAGCGTGCTTGGAGATTGCGGAGTCGGTGCGTCCGGTCGTACGACGTCTCTGCTTGACTTCGGAGTCCTTCGAGGAAGAACGTGAGCCACTCGTCCCACGCACCACCCTCACTCACCGCCCGCATCCGCTCGACGTACTCGACCTTGTAACGATTGAAGTACGCGCTCGGGTAGATATACGGACTTTCGAGGTACCCCTCGCTCGCCAAATACAGAATGATGAGTAATCGACCGAGTCGACCGTTTCCATCCGAGAAGGGGTGCACCGTCTCAAAGAAATAATGGATGATAGCGGCGTCGACGAGCGGATGATACTGCCCACCCATCTGAATGTACGACTCAAGTGAGTGCATGAGCCCGGTGAGTCCCTTCGGAGTCGGTGGGACGAACGGACGCTGTCCTGGCTGTGGGCTCGTGAGATGAACCATATGGTCGCGGAAGTCACCGACGACGTCACCCTCGTTACGGACATCCTCGAGCAGCATCGAATGGAGTTCTTTGATCAGTGAGACTGTTATCGACGCTCCGCTCTCGACTTTTTCGAGTCCGTGTGTGAGTGCAGTCTCGTAGTTGAGGGCCTCCTTCAGGTCTTTCTCGATTGTCGTGTCAGCCCCGCCTGCAGGATGCTTTGTGTGGTACGCTTCGACGTCTTGATACGCGACGTCCGCTCCTTCGAGACGTGCTGACTCGACGGCCTCGATGCGTATGAGAGAGGTGTAGAGAACTGCGGAGAACTCAACCGTCGAGCTGATACCGTCGACACGACCGATTTGGTACGCTGCATCGGCCATCAGATCGTGTGTCTGTTCGGAGAGTTCGAGCTTCGGCTCTACTGGGAGCGGCTCCGGTGAGTAGTACGGATTCGGATGATAGGGGACATATTTTCCCGGTGCACTCTCGGGAAGCTCTTTCGTAGGCATTTCGGTAATACCACTATCAGCCCTACTGATATAGCTGTTTTTATAGTAAGTATACGTAGAGACTACGAGAGCTCTATCGGGGAAGATCAACCGCGAATAGTATACGTTCGAACGCCGGAACAGCTTCTGTGTATAGTGTCTATATAAGTAGGTATACTAAGACTGTGGGTCTCAGAGCTACTGTGTCACGATAGCGCTGCTGTTGCACATCTGCCAAGGCTCCAATCGCGACCCTCAGGTGAAGAGGACATCCTCGAAAGTACGAGTGCCAAGAGTTCGTCACGCCGGGCACGAAGTGTCGCCGCTGCAGTTGTTCCAGCGACCTCCGCGATGCCAGTTTGTCTGAGTCCTCGCCCGTACGCTTGGGAAGCAATGTAGACACAAGCGCCGGCAATCCTGCTGGATGACGTCCGTTCGCGATAGCCGAATCGTATGTCGGCTCGGCGAGTTCGCGTGCTCATCGCCGACAGCATTCTCAACCGCCAACTCAGAAGATGGCTGCGGGATGAGCGACTGCGGAGTAACCGAGTTGACCGGCAGCCCAAGCTCTGTATTCAGCGTCTTGTATACGTTCACGACTCGACTTCGCTCGACCTGGGCTCTTTCAGCTATCTCGCCCCGCGTCACTCTCGATCCACCGTACCGACACGCGCTGTTCACGCTCGCTGCGGTGGGTTACTTGGCTGCGATGCCCCTGTCAGAACGTTCGTTCAGGAGTTGGCTTCAGGAGACACGGTATTTTGTTCTTGTTCCCATAAATTACGTACGATATAGCTTCTGATTAGTTAGAACGACTCTACTCTTATATATTTTATATTTATCAATCACATAGATATAGTTATTGGGGTGATTTCGCGAGTGGATCATCGCCAATCAGAGATAGGTTCAGGCGTGTCGCCTTACAACGCTATGCGCGTGATTTTCATAGAACGTCCTGTTAATGGGGGGCTCAGTCCGGTTTACCTCATTGTACCAATCGGAATATTACTACCGACAGAAGCCAGCGCTTCATTATGAATAAATGTGTTCTTCCGGGTTGGCGCGACAGTTCACCGTCGACAACGAGGGGACGCGCACACTCCGCGAGGCGGCGCGCGTTGCGCGACAACCTAGAGACTGTCCCCATCGACGGCGACACGGCCGACGCGGCCGTCGTCGAAGGCATTCTCGCAGACACGTACGAGTTCTCGGAAGGGACGCCCCCGCCAACGTCCTCGTGTTCCCGAATTTAGAGGCGGGTAACGTCGGCTACAGACTGCTCTAACAGTTCGGTGATGTAGAAGCGGTCGGTCCGATGCTCGTCGGCATGAACAAACCCATCCGCGTCATCCAACGGGACGACGGCGTGAAAGGCATCGTTACCCTCGCGGCCGTCGCAGTCGTCGACGTCCAAGAAGAGTTGGGTCGGTGTGGAGAGGGGTGGGAACTCTCCTACCGTATCTCGAAATTCCGGCTTTCGCGGCGTTCGAGGCGCGGATTACGGGAGAAGCGACGGCGTTCAAATCGGAACTGCTCGTCGAGACCGGTTAGAACGCCGGTCAATCTGTACCCCGGTAGATATATAATAGTCCTTTCTTACAGATACTATATGGCGTCGACAGTGGACGGTACGGACGCACCAGCATCGCAACCGACCGGCGAACCGAACGACCAGTCCGATGACCAGTCGGGCGAGTACTCGCGCCGAAAGTTCATGGAGACTGCCGCCGCGGCCAGTGCGGCGGGCGCGACTGCCCTCGCCGGATGTAGTAGTAATAGTGGTAGCGGCGACGGCGGCACCGACGGCAACGGCGAACAGGACTTCCTGTGGTGGACGATGCGGGGGTACATCCCCGCGGAGACGAAAGCCATCAAGGACGCGGCGAAGGGTTACGAGGACGCCGCGGACGAGAACATCAACGTCACCACCGAAGTCGTCGTCTGGGACCAGGTGTTCCAGGAGTGGAGCGCCTCCATCGAAGGCCGTTCGATGCCGAACGTCTCCGAGATGGCGTGCGAACACGCGGCGGACTTCGGTAACCGCGGCGCGGCGCGGCCCAACACCGAACTGTTCAACGAGTACGACGACTGGTACGATACGATCTCGAAGTGGGGTCAGTTCGACGGGGACTTCTGGGGGATGCCGTGGTTCATGGAGCTTCGAACGAGCCACGTCAACATGAACCTCCTCGAAGAAGCCGGCGTCTCTAAGCCACCCGAGACGTGGGCCGAACTCGTCGAGACCGGACAGGCCGTCTCCGAGAACACGGATGCGTCCGGATTCACGACGCCGGGAGCGACGGACTTCCCGACCGGTCAGAACCAGACCGCGATAACGCACCAGTCCGGCGGGTCGTTCTACGGCTACTCTGACGACCAGTTCAGCGTCGAGATAGACAGCCCGGCGTCGCTTTTCGCCCACCTCTGGACGCTGAGTCTCCGTGAGCAGTGGGACATCGCGCCCGGCGGGTGGGGCGGTATCGACAGCACGTCCGGCGAAGAACTCTACCGCGCGAAGCGGACGGCCATCGCCCACCTCCCGACGGACTTGGCCCGGAGCCTCATCGACCCCCAAGAGGGCGTCGTCGACGGCAACGAGGAACTGGCGGAAGCCACGGAACTGACGCCGATGCCGAAGGGACCGAACGGCAAACGGCAGTCCTTCATGGGCGGCAGTTGCATGACGACGTTCAAGGAGAACGTTACCCGCCACAACATCGACGACAAGATTTCGCTCGGCTTCCTGGACTACATGACGCAACCCGACCAGTTGAACAAGTACTTCCCCGTCTCTGCACCGAACTTCCTACCGGTTCGAAGCGGACAAGAGGAGATGGAACTGTTCACCGACAATCCGACGGAGATTCCCGACTCGTGGCTCGACGCCCGCCTCGAACAGGCACCGAACGCGGTCCGCTACGGCGTCACCGGCGCCGGACGCGTCGCCCCGTTCCTGGGCTCCGTCGAGGGCAGCACGACGGGGTACTCGACCGCTATATCCGGGATGATCGGCTCCGAGACGGACCCGAAGAAGGCGATTCGCGGCATGGCCGACAAGGCCCGGTCGGCTATCAACAGCGCGGACTACATCGACTACGAACTGGAGACCCCCGAGGAACCGTCGCTGGACGACGCACCGGACGAGGTCCAACCGTGGATCACGGGCGACGGCGTCCCGAAAATCTACAATCCCTATGAGTAAGCCACTCCCGCTCCGGGTCTCCGGTGATTCACGGAACGGTCCGTCGTTCCGACGGTAATCCCCACAGATAGAATACCTATACGTCAGTTCACTACACAAAGTATGTCAAGAAGTACCTCGGCAACAGGTGGAATCACGATTCCGGAGGAGTACCAATACTGGCTCTCGAAGGAGAGTCTCTGGGGTTGGCTGTTCTTGCTGCCAACGCTGGCGGCGCTGGCGCTCATCAGCGTCGTCCCCATTCTCCGGGGTATCGCACTGAGCTTCTACGAGTACGGCGGACTCGAGGAGGACGTCTTCATAGGGCTCGAGAACTACGCCCGCGTGTTCGCACTCCCGGACTTCTGGGTGGTCATGAAGAACACGTTCGTCTGGTCGTTCACGGCGGTTGTCCTGATGGCGATGGTGGGACTCGGGTTCGCCATCCTGCTGAATCGCGACTTCAAGGGGCGCTCTATCGCGACGACGCTCCTGTTGCTCCCGTGGACGATTCCGTTCATCGCCGTCGCGCTGAACTGGACGCTGCTCTTCAACTACGAACTCGGGATGTTCAACGGCCTCCTCGAAGTGTTCGGTATCCAAGGAGTCGCGTGGCTCGGTCGGTCGCGGTACGCGCTGTTCTCCGTGACGATGGCGTACGTCTGGCGGAACTTCCCGTTCTTCATGATAACCTTCCTCGCGGCGATGAAGGGTATCCCCCAAGACCTCTACGAGGCAGCGAAGGTGGACGGTTCGACCCGATTGGACCTGTTCCGACACATCACGCTCCCGTTTCTTCAGCCCATCGGCATCGTAACGACGCTCCTGATGAGTCTGTGGACGCTCAACCACTTCACGCTCGTCTTCGTCATGACGAGCGGCGGCCCCGGAAACTCCTCGATGGTGCTTCCGGTGTACATCTACCGGCAGGCGTTCATACAGAACAACTTCGGCGTCGCGGCGGCGATAGCCGTCGTGATGCTCGTCATCATGCTCGGCTACGGAATGGTCTATCTTCGTCTCTACGAGGACGAAGTCGGAGGGAAGTAACATGGCAAGCAAAACGCGAGACACCGAGGAACTGTTCGGCTTCGAGATGTCCCCGAAGGTCGTAACGTGGGCGAAAGCGCTCGGCTTCCACGCGGTGCTGTGGTCGTTGGTATTCGTGGTGCTGATGCCGGTGCTCTGGATGATCGTCGTCTCGCTGAACCAGGTCGCGTTCGACACGTTCATCGAGAACCCGGGCGTGTGGCTGGACGGTGCGAGCCTCGACGCCTACCGCCGCATGCTGTACGAGACGAACTTCATCACCTGGTTCGGTAACAGCGTCATCGTCACGGTGAGCTCGACGGTGCTCAGCATCATCGTCTGTACGTTCGGCGCGTACAGCATCGGCCGACTCCGGTTCAAGGGTCGGAAGGCGGTGGCGACGTTCCTGCTGTTGACGCAGATGTTCCCGCTCATCCTGGTGGCGGTACCGCTGTTCCTCATCTTCCGCGATATCGGCCTGTTCAACAGTCTCATCGGCCTCACGATAGCGTACGTCGCCTTCGTGCTGCCGTTCTCTATCTGGATGCTCCGGGGTTTCTACGAGAACCTCCCCGAGGCGTTGGAGGAGGCGGCGATGATAGACGGAAGCACGCGCATCGGCGCGGTCGTCCGCGTCATCGTCCCTCTCTCGTCGCCGGCGATAGCGACCACTGCCATCTTCGCGTGGATCTTCGCGTGGAACGAGTTCGTGATGGCGCTCATCCTCATCAACGACGACGCGAAGACGACGCTCCCACCGGGACTCAGTTCGTGGATCGGCCAGTACTCCCTCCAGTGGGACCTGCTGATGGCCGGCGCTCTCGGCGCGACCCTCCCCCTCTTTATCATCCTCTTTTTCCTCCAGAAGTACATCATCAACGGACTCGCGGAGGGAGCAGTCAAGACCTGACGACTGTTCCCAGATACTGGCTAATTTCGGCTCTCGTCCCGCTCTTACCAACAAAAATAATAAATAGTTACGATGGAAACGTTCGTTAACTATGAGTCGGATTCAGTTCGACAGCGTGACGAAGCGATACGAGGCTGACATTCTCGCGGTCGACAACTTCAACCTCGACATCCACGATGGGGAGTTCCTGACACTCGTCGGACCGAGCGGGTCCGGCAAATCGACGCTGCTTCGGATGCTCGCCGGCCTCGAAGAGATAACCGAGGGTGAGATACGCATCGGCGACACCCCGGTGAACCGACTCCCGCCGCGTAAACGCGACATCGCGATGGTGTTTCAGAACTACGCGCTCTACCCGCACCTGTCGGTGCGCGACAACATGGCGTTCGGCCTCAAGCGGTCGACCGACCTCCCGGCCGAGGAGATAAACGAACGCGTCAGGGAGGCGGCCGAACTCATGGGTATCGAAGAACTGCTTGACCAGAAGCCGAAGCATCTCTCCGGCGGGCAGCGTCAGCGCGTCGCGACGGGGCGGGCCATCGTCCGTGACCCCGCCGTGTTCCTGTTCGACGAACCGCTGTCGAACCTCGACGCGAAACTCCGCAAACACATGCGGACGGAACTTCAACGCCTCCAGCAGACGTTCGAGACGACGACCATCTACGTGACGCACGACCAAGAGGAGGCGATGACGATGTCGGACCGCATCGCAATCCTGGACACCGGGACGCTCCAACAGGTCGGGTCGCCCCGCGAAGTGTACAACCGACCGAAGAACACGTTCGTCGCGCAGTTCATCGGGAGCCCGTCGATGAACATGTTCGTCTCGAAGTTGGACCGATCCGGCGACCGACCCCGGTTCGTCGGGGACATCGACCTTCCGATCTCCGAACGCCAGGCCGAGTCGATAGCCGCGCGAAGCGACGCCGACCAGTTCCTCTTGGGCGTCCGACCCGAGCACATCCACGTCCACGAGACGTCGGTGGAAGAGTCCGTCAGAGCGTTCGTCGACATCATCGAACCGCTCGGAAGCAACGACCTGCTGTACTTCGAGCTGGAAAGTAACATCGACGTCACGAGCGTCATCGGCAACAGCATCGACATCGGCGAGGACGAGCAAGGCGATGAGGAGGAGTATAAGGTGTTCATCGAGCCGGAATCGATCCCGCAACGGTACGAGAACAGTGACGACCCGGTGTACCTGACGTTCGACACGGAGTACGTCCACGTGTTCGACCCAGAGACCGGAGAGAATCTCAGTCTGGACCAACGGTCGACCCCCGAAGCGCAGACGGAGTCGGCAACCGGAGCGGGCGATTGATCGCCACGACGACGGTCGCAGGAATCCCGCGCGGCGAGAACAGGGCTCGAACTCGGTCGGAATTCCACCTTCACACCCATGACAGTAGACCACGCAACGGAACACGAGACTGACGCGGAACCCAACGCGGGGCCGTACGCATCTGAGACGTCGGTCGTCGCGACCGACCGGTCGTGGCGTCGACTCGGACACGAACTGACGCACGCTCGGAACATCGGCGACTTCGTCGAGACGGTCGAACGATACGGGTGGACGCCGCCGCTTCTCGGACTGCTGCTTCTCGGCGTCGTGAGAGGCGTCTTCGAGTACCTCTCGGAACCGTTCGCGATGTCGAAGGGGTACGTCTTCAGCGGCTGGCAGTTGGCGCTCGGAATCAACCTGCTGTATGGGCTGTTCTTCGTCGGCTTCGTCTGCTTTCTGTACTTCGGCGTCGCCGGAGCCATCGCGGGCCACCTCTCCGAGGAGACGGCGATGGAGCGGTCGATGTTCAAGGTCGGAGGCTACCTGATGGTCCTTTTCGTTCCGGTAGTGGCGATCGCGGCGGCGCTTGCGGTCACTATCCCGTCGCCGGAGACCGTCGTCGCGGGCGCCGAACCGGTCGCCGAGGTCGTACAGTCCCACAGCGCGGTGGTGAACACGACCCAGATGCGAGTCGTCGGGACGATGATGGCGGGCGTCTGGATACTCGTCGGGTTCCTGTTGCTCCCCGTCGTGAGCGAACTCTACGGCATCGACAAGAGAGCGAGCGTCCTCTCGGTTCTTCCGGTGACGCTGGTCGCAGTCGTCGCGACACAGCTTCTCTAACCGTCGAACATCTCCTCGGGACTCACCTTCGGTTCCTCAAGCACTCGGTCGACCGACGGTTCGCGTTCGTCTACGAGGACGCTGTCGATTCTGACGAGGTTCGTGACGAACTCGACGGCTCGAATCAGTCCCGACACCCGGATCTGGTAGGGATCGATGCCGCCGCCGTCGGCGGTCACGTCGTCGATGAGCGTTCCGTCACTCGAAACTGCGGCCCGGTGGTGGCCCGCCTCGTACCGGGCGCGCAGATCAGCCACCGCCGCGAGCGAGTCCAGTCCGGCGTTCGCGGCCAACGTCCGCGGGATGGATTCGAGAACGTCGGCGAACGCCTCCACCGCGAGTTGTTCTCGACCGTCGAATCGCGGCGCTATCGATCTGACCGCGTGCGCCGCAGATATCTCTGCGGCTCCCCCGGCCGGGAGCGCTTTCGGCGTGATGACGCACGCTCGGAGCGCGTTCTTGCTGTCTCTGATACGACGCTCGGCCTCCTCTGCAACCGCCTGCGTCCCGCCTCGAACCACGAGGGTGACGGCTGGTACACCGGCGCGTGCCTGTGGCTCGAAGGCGATCCAGTCGTCGTCGCGGCCCGTGTCACGGAATCGTACGGTCGCGTGACCGAGGATTTCGGGGTCGATTCGGGTGTCCGGACGAATCGGACCTCGATGCGTAGCACCGGTGGCCTGTTTGATGTACTCGAAGTCCGTGTGTTTGACGTTCCGGAGGAGGACGGTCCCGCGGCGAGCCAGCTCCTTCGCGACGGCCATGTCGGCGTCTCCCGTCGCGACGACGGCGACTGCGCCCGTGGCCGCGATGGCTGCGGCGATCTCCTCGCTGTCTCTGCGGCCGTTCGCCACCCGTTCCGCGTCGGCGTCATTCTCGACTGTGACGTTCACGTCCGCGGAGAGGTCGCGAGGTTTGAGACTCGCGTCTACGAGCAGCACCGGCCCCGTCGTCGGGAGGAGATGCTCGCCGACGACGACTTCTCCCGGGAGGACGACTCCGTCGAGGAGCATCGAATCCCCGACACTCCCGCCGGGGACGGCGACCGTCTTCGCGTGGTCGAGTCGGATGCTACGAGTGGCCGGGTCGGAGACACGCATCACCGCCTCCACCACCGTATCGGCGAACTCGCCGAGTGGCCACGACGTCTCGCGGCCGTTCGTCATCCCCGTCATCGCGATGGCGCGCAATCGGTCTCGGTCGAGCGTTCCGGTCGCGTTCGTCAGCGGCATCGCCATCTCGTTCCATCGCTCTATCGTCCGCTGAGCGCCGATGGAGAACCCCTCTATCACGTCGTTCGGGTGGACGCCGTCGTCGATTAGGTCCATGGCCGTAGACGACAGCTCCGATGCCAGCAGGACGAACGTCGTCGCCCCGTCGCCGTAGTCGGCTTCGTGGTCCTCTACGGCGCGGATGAACCATTGTGCGACGGGGTGGCTCGTCTCCCCCTCGAACTCCTCTACGATGGCGCTGCCGTCGTTGCTGACGAACCAGCGGAGTTCGTCGTCCGGCATCCGTCGGACGACCATCTTGTCCAGCCCCAACGGGCCGAGTGTACTGCGTACCAGTCCGCCCATCTCTTCGGACGCGTCCCGTATCATCTGGCGGGTCTCGGAGCCCGGGACCGTCGACCAGCCTGTGTATAGTTCGTTCGTGACCATGGTTACTTCGAGGGTGAGTTACTGTACCGATGCGGGTTTCTTATAATAATCGTTCGAGATAGAGTTCGGCGCGGGACGTCTACTGGACGAGAAACCGGTCGTAGACCGCCAGCGCCCCAAGAAGCACCAAGAGCGTGTATCCCACCTCTACGATGAGCGGTTCTCCGCTGCCGCGGAGCCAGAGGATACCGGCACCCGCGGCGACGACGGTTGCGGCGAGTAGCGCGAAGAGGACGCCGACGTTGCGCTTGTTGTCGAAGTTTACGGACATTGATGATATTTCTCCGTCTCGGCATAAATAAATTTGGTTCGGGGAATCGTGACGCGGGGTTCGACACGCCTGCGAGACGGAGTAGCTTACCGCGGCAGTCGAACGGAAGGTTCCGTGAACTTTGAGGGGAGAGACGCCTTCTTCTCGTCGACCGCCGCGCGTAGTGGTATGACTGCCGTAGTACGGCAGTCGACGCTGGATCATCTGTTTGCGACCGATAGAATCCGCCTCGGTAGACGGATAACTGTTCCACCTCTATGCATTTTTCTCGAGAGTGGGTTCACAACCCGACGTGTGCATCTCTATTTCGACGGTTGTCGTAGTATGTTTATGTAAACGACGAACAGCGTTGCACTCGTATGCGTTGTCCCGACTGCGACCAGAACCTCGCTACCCACGAATCGCTTTCCGACGACGAGTTTGTGTGCGAATCCTGCGGCTACTTCCTCCCGAGGGGAGCCGATTGACAGGGTAACGGGCGTATCCCGGCCGAATATCGAACAGTGAGTGTCTCGGTCCGTCGGTTCTCCAACGTTCCGATACTGCGACCCGCCGAATTCCTCGACGAGGCCGCATCTCCCGTATAGAGGACGGAGTCTCATGCCGTTCCATCTGTCCGGAAGTGTTCTGTAATAGAGAACCAACTTGTCAAACGAGGACGGAGGTTCATCCGTTCGACTTCGGTGCCTCCGTTTCTGTTCACACCGGAGTGCCGGACTGCTCCTCAGAACGACAACGGCCTACACGGTCTCTAGGGCATCGTTGCAGTCGTACCTTCGCGTCCCAGTTACTCCGCCACTGAGGCCGCCTGTTCGGAACTACAAACAAACACTGGACTTGTCATTACAATCTTAGGATCGTAACGTATCCCGAACGAATTAAGCGAGTTCTAGATTCGGCCGCGTGGTTTGGTTCTCTATTTCAGAACTATGCGTTCTCGGACTGTACGCGCCGCATTCGACTACTCGAACAGGCTCCTACGGCGTATCAGGATAGTTTCGACATAGACTGTCGTCGATATTATTTCCGGCCCGTTCTCAGATACGAGCTCTGGTGAACGCCCGTCACCGGCGAAATTTCGACCAGTTGGTGGGCGTTCGCGTCCGAACGGTTAAGATAGGCCAGATATAACACGTTCGTTGATGCGAAAACGTTCAGGTAGCGAAATCGACGGAGTGTCCGTCGAACGGCGCGTCGAAGAACTGCTGGACCGGATGGCGCTGACGGAGAAAGCGGCGCAACTGGGGTCGGTAAACGCGGACAAACTCCTCGACGGGGACGGGAATCTCGACGAGAATGCCGTCGAGGAACACCTCTCCGACGGCATCGGCCACTTGACGCGAATCGGCGGCGAGGGGAGCCTCCCGCCGACCGAGGCGGCCCGAGTCACGAACGAACTCCAGACGTACCTCCGAGAGGAGACTCGTCTCGGGATTCCGGCGATACCTCACGAGGAGTGTCTAAGCGGGTACATGGGCCCGGAAGGGACGACGTTCCCGCAGTCCATCGGACTCGCGAGCACGTGGGACCCGAGTCTCGTCGAAGAAATCACCGGCACCATCCGAACCCAGTTGGAGGCCATCGGCACCGCACACGCGCTCTCTCCCGTCCTCGACGTGGCGCGTGACCTCCGGTGGGGCCGTGTCGAGGAGACGTTCGGCGAAGACCCGTACTTGGTCGCCTCGATGGCGTGCGGGTACGTCGACGGCCTTCAAGGCGACGGCGACGGCATCTCCGCGACGCTCAAACACTTCGCCGGCCACAGCGTCGGCGAGGGCGGAAAGAACCGCAGTTCGGTCAATCTCGGTCGGCGCGAACTCCGCGAGACGCATCTGTTCCCCTTCGAGGCGGCCGTCAGAACGTCCGATGCCGAATCCGTGATGAACGCCTACCACGACATCGACGGCATCCCCTGCGCCAGCGACGAGTGGTTGCTGACCGACGTCCTCCGCGGGGAGTGGGGCTTCGACGGAACGGTCGTCTCGGACTACTACAGCGTCGAATTCCTCCGGAGCGAGCACGGCGTCGCCGCCGACGAGGAGGAGGCGGGCGCGATGGCCCTCGAAGCCGGTATCGACGTTGAGCTCCCGTACACGGACTGTTACGGCGACTCTCTCGTGAAGGGCGTGGAGTCCGGCCACCTCTCCGAGGAGACGGTCGACCACGCCGTTCGACGCGTCCTCCGCGCGAAGGTGCGGAAGGGTCTGTTCGACGACCCGACGGTTGACCCGGACGCCGCGTCCGAACCGTTCGGCACCGACGCGGCGGACGAACTCACGACGCGGGCCGCCCGCGAGTCGATGACGCTCCTGAAGAACGAAGGGGACCTCTTGCCCCTCGCCGGGAGCGAAACCGACTCCGTCGCGGTTATCGGCCCGAAGGCCGACGACGGGCAGGAACTGATGGGTGACTACGCCTACGCCGCCCATTACCCCGAGGAAGAAGTGGAACTCGACGCGACAACGCCTCTCGACGCCATCCGGTCCCGCGGCGACGAGTTCGGATTCGAGGTGTCCCACGAGCAGGGCTGTACGATGACGGGACCCGGCACGGGCGGGTTCGACGCGGCCGCGTCGGCGGCCGCAGAGGCGGACGTCGCAGTGGCGTTCGTCGGTGCTCGGTCCGCCGTCGACCTGTCTGACATGGACAAAGAGCAGGAGAACCGGTCGACCGTTCCCACCAGCGGAGAGGGGTGCGACGTGGTCGACCTCGACCTCCCCGGCGTCCAGCAGGAACTCGTCGAACGCGTCGACCAGACGGGAACACCGCTCGTCGTCGTCGTCGTGAGCGGCAAACCGCACTCTATCGAGGCGATTTCGGAGGCGGTTCCCGCCGTCGTGCAGGCGTGGCTTCCCGGCGAACGCGGCGGCGAAGGCATCGCCGCGACGCTGTTCGGCGAACACAACCCCGGCGGCCACCTCCCCGTCTCCATCCCGCGAACCGTGGGGCAGATTCCGGTCCACTACAGCCGAAAACCCAACTCCGCGAACGAAGACCACGTCTACGTGGACAGCGACCCGCTCTACCCCTTCGGCCACGGCCTGAGTTACACCGACTTCGAGTACGGTGACCTCGCGTTGTCCGACGACGAGATTCCACCGGCCGGGACGATAACCGCCGCGGTTACCGTCGAGAACGCCGGTGAGCGGGCGGGCCACGACGTCGTCCAACTGTACGTCCGCGCCGAGAATCCGAGTCAGGCCCGTCCGGTCCAAGAACTCGTCGGATTCGAGCGGGTATCGCTCGACGCGGGCGACGCCCGCCGCGTCAGTTTCGAGATCGACGCGTCGCAACTCGCCTACCACGACCGGAACTTCGACCTCACCGTCGAAGAGGGCCCGTACCAGCTCCGAGTCGGGCACTCAGCGAGTGACATCGTCACGACTGCGTCGTTCGAGGTGACCGGAACGAAGCGAGTGCCGTCCACCGGTCGCACGTACTTCACTAAGACGCGGATCACCGACGCGGAGTAACGGTCCGGTCCCCCATCAAATTCTCTACTGCGGCGGCTGTACGGCTGATTCGATAGCTCGACAGAGAGTCGCCGATTCGCTCGAAAAAATGTGTGGGATTTACTACCCTCCCTCACGTTCGAGAGAGCGATGAATACCGGAGTCTGCTACTTTCCCGAACACTGGGACCGTCAGCGGTGGGAAACCGACATCGAGAGGATGGCAGAGGCGGGAATCGAGTACGTCCGCATGGCCGAGTTCTCCTGGAACCGGATGGAACCCGAACCCGGGACCTACGAGTTCGAGTGGCTGAAAGAGGCCGTCGATCTCGTCGGCGACCACGGGATGCAGGCGGTGCTCTGTACGCCCACGGCGACGCCGCCGAAATGGCTCGTCGACGAGTACCCTGGTATCCGCCAAGAAGAGCGGGACGGCACGCCCCGCGAGTTCGGAAGCCGCCGGCACTACTGCTTTAATTCGCCGGAGTACCGGCGGGAAAGTCGGCGAATCATAGCGGAGATGGTGGGCAACTTCGCCGAGAACGAATCCGTCGCCGGATGGCAGACCGACAACGAATTTGGCTGTCACGATACGACGCGTTGCTACTGTGACGACTGCGCTTCGGCATTCCGAACGTGGCTCCGGGAGAAGTACGGCTCGATAGAGACTCTCAACGAGGCGTGGGGAAACGCGTTCTGGAGCCAGGAGTACAGCTCCTTCGCCGAGATTGACGTTCCGGGGCCGACGCCAGCACAAGACCAACACCACCCGTCGCGCCTGTTAGATTACGATCGGTTCGCGTCCGATAGCGTCGTCGAATACAACCGACTTCAGACGGAGATTCTACGTGAGGCGAACCCCGATTGGTTCATCACCCACAATTTCATGTCCGACTTCTCGGATATCGACGCCTTCTCGGTGAGCGAGGATTTGGACTTCGCGAGCTGGGACTGCTATCCCACGCTCTTTAGCCAGCGAACGTCGGATACGCCGGACCCTGCGTCGGATGCCGGGTCCGACTACCAGCGGGTCGGAGACCCCGATATGGTCGGTATGAATCACGCGCTCTATCGCGGTGTGAGCGAGGGGCCGTTCTGGGTGATGGAGAGCCAGTCCGGAGACATCCGGGCGTTTCCGTATTCGGCGGAACCCGCCGACGGGATGGTGCGATTGTGGTCCCACCAAGCGGTCGCGCACGGTTGCGACGTCGTCTCGTATTTCCGCTGGCGACGGTGCCGCTTCGGACAGGAGCAGTACTGGGGCGGGTTGAATAACTACGACGGGTCACCAGACCGGGGCCTCCCGGAGGCGACGGACACCGCCCGGGACTTCGAGAAACTGCCCGATCTCGGTGCCCCGTCCGGGGACGTGGCGATGCTCGTCGACTACGAGAGTCTCTGGGCGCTCGAAACCGAACCTCATACGCCGGAGTTCGACTACTTCGCGCACCTTCGGACGTACTATCGGGCGCTTCGTTCCCGGGGCGTGACTGTGGATCTCGTGTCCACGAGCGGGAAGTTGAGCGACTACGCCGCGGTCGTCGCACCGTCGCTGCACCTCCTCGATCGGGGACTCGCAGAGCGCTTGACCGAGTACGTTTCCGACGGGGGTGAACTGCTTTTGACGATTCGGACCGCGATGAAAGACGAGTATCACAAACTGAGAGACGAACTCGCCCCCGGTCCGTTGGCGGAACCGCTGGGTGCTCGCGTCGAGCAACACGAGAGTCTGGCACCCGGCTTGGAGACGCGAGTCAGTTACGACGGCGAGAGCTACGAGTACAGAACGTGGGGAGAGTGGCTCACCGCCGACGACGCGACCGTCGTCGGTCGGCACGAAACGGGTGTCGCAGAACGCGAACCGGCTATCGTCAGAAACGACTGCGGGAACGGACACGTCACGTACGCCGGCGTCTGGCCGGAAGCGGAACTCGCCGATGCGATCACGACGTCTCTCCTCGAACGGGCCGACGTTCCGTTCGGCGAACGCCTCCCCGAGTTCGTTCGGATCACCGAACGTGACGGCTACACCTGGGTTATGAACTTCAAACCGGATCCCATCGAAATCGACCCCGGTAACGGAACTTTGGTGCTCGGTGAGACGACCATCGGAGCCCACGATCTCGCCGTCGTCGGCGCACCGTCACACGAGATTGACGTCGTCGAGGGAGTGTAGCCGACTCCGTCTCGTCAGCGGCTTTCGCCAGAGGGTCGGATGAAAGCTCGTCCGACCACTAGTTCGGTTCCGAAACCCGCCGCCGACACCGCGAGCGCATCGATAATGGATCCCAGTTTATCGCAGATGTGAGTCCCACTCCTCGGATTCCCGCAGCGCCTAGATAGCGCAATCGACACAGCTCGGGCGGGAGATTTATTCGTCCCACGTATCGATATGTGCCTCGCCAGTCTCGGTTGACGAGAGAATGAGCCCTCCCGTCGTCAATATCCGCTATTGCGACGCGGACGGCATCTTGACGCTGAGCGAGAGTACGCTGAACACAATTACAAGGTAAACTGCCGTAAAGAGGTTTGCGTTCGCGGGTGAACCCTCGACGGAACCGAAATAGCACAGCTTCAGGGGATAGATGTTATCTGTGAGTTATCTACAACAATGGTGGGATGGAGTCATCTAGTCAGTATAGAGCCATCAATTGGAGCCAGAAATGAATGCTAGGCAGTAGTGGTACAGGTGATGAGAAAAATGAGCGAATATTTGACTATAGATTGGCAAATTATAATTCTAAACATGGGGTAATAGAGTCGTAATGCAGTAATCCGGGTCTGTGAAACATCGGACAAGTCGAAGAATTGCCATAGTGACATAGTTTCGGGAACGACCGTCTACCATCAGTACGAAAGCATCTACGGAAGAACTGGGCTACATCCGACTTCGACGAACCGGACTACGACTCTTCGTCGCTCAACTCGAAATCGTTCTCGACCAGTTCGACGAGTCGATCAACGGTTGCCTCGCTGTCGTCGCCCGTAGCGGTGATGGTTCTCTCCTCTCTCGGTCCGACGCCGATATAGAAAACCGTTGTTCACTACAAAGCAAAGTGTGATAGACATCTTTTGCACGCAGCGGAAACACAGTTGAAGAACGAATCAGTACCGACATTGAATGTATGTTAGTGATAGTACATCGCGAAATCATCGCTTCGCGCGTCTCTCCCTCTACAATCGGGGGAGGGACAGGCATAACCGGCCTGCGTCCCTCACACTAGAGGGTTACCCATGGATATTTCTGAAATCCTCTCACCGAAATTCACCGAGTTCGACATCGGCACACCGCTCTCGAAGGTCACGGGGGCATTCGAAAATCAAGAACTCGATGCCGTCGTCGTAACAGACGGCGACGAGTATCGCGGCGTCGTCAGTCGCCGACAGCTGGCGTCCTCGTCCAACCAGCCGTCTGCGAAGGTCGGCTCACAGGTACAGCACGTCCCGACTGTCGACCGCACCGAGGACGTCCGTGAGGTCGCGCGGCTCATGATCGGAAGCGACGCCAAGACGCTCCCCGTGCTCGACGATGACCGTGTCGTCGGCGTCGTGACCGCCGATGCCGTCCTCGAGGCGGTCCGTCCGTTCCTCGACGCGGCGACTGTCGACGACGCCTACACGGCAGAACTGGTCAGCGCAACCCCGGAAACCACGATCGGAAAAGCGCTCAATACGCTTCGAGAGGCCGGTATCGCCCATCTCCCGGTCGTCGACGGGAACGCTCTCGTCGGCATGTTGAGTCTGTACGACGTCATCGAGTTCACGACGCGAGGCGGCAATAAGAGTCAGGGCGGGTCGTCGGGTGGTTCCGGTCGCCGCGGTGGCGGGCGACAGAACCGTGGTGGGTTCGGCGCGCGCGAGGGCGACGCCGACCGGATGCTCGACCTGCCGATACGGAACCTGATGTCCGATGCAGTCGTGACAATCGAGCGGAACGCACCGCTCGACGAGGTCGTCGAGACGATGTTCGATCGTGAGATCTCCTCGCTCGTCGTCACGGCCGACGACTCGGATGAGCCGGTCGGTATCATCACGAAAACAGATGTCATCGAGGCGCTCACCTGGGAGCGCGAGGACCGGAACGCCGTCCAGGTGTTCGGACTCGACTTACTGGAGGGGATGGACTACGACGACGTCTCCGCGCTGATCGAGGAGATGACCTCGAAGTACGGAGAGATGAGCGTGATCAAAGCCAGCATTCAACTGCAGGAGCACAAGGAACGAAGCCGGGGTGTACCGCTGGTGTTGGCACGGATTCGACTGGTCACCGACCGCGGATACTTCACGGCCGACGGGGAGGGGTTCGGTGCCACGCACGCCCTTCGACTTGCGGCGAACGCGGTTGAGCGCCAACTCCTCAAGGGGAAGACCTACGGCCAATCGAAGAAGCGTTCGGACGCGGATGAGCAGGCACCGCTCTACGGTTGGTGGCTCGGCGGCTGATCCGGTCGGTGCCGACGGACGGACGAGTACTCGACTTCCGGCACGGGTACCGTCTGTCGACGCGGCCCTGAGCCCCGTATACCGTGCTGGCGAAGAACCAACGAGAAGACCCGCTGAGACGAAATTTTTCTCTATCTCGCTCGGGAAGGTGAGTAAACTACGCCGGTGAACGCTTCTGCGCTCAGCATGTAACCCACATAATGGAAAATCCGAGAGATGTGAAAATGTCGTCCGTTCATGATGCTGACGGGTGACATCCGAGTTATGCTACAACCGCATGTACTACAGATAAATGTTCCCGCGTTCCTCGAGGAGACGGTTGCGGAGATCGTCTCGTTTCTCCCCCGTCTGGTCGGGGCCCTCCTCGTTCTCCTGATCGGCTGGGTCCTCGGCGTCGCGGCCGCCAAGGTGGTTCGGAGAGTAGCGGACCGGGTCGAGATCGACCGGATGGTACTCGAAACGCCGATCGGACGCATCCTCGGAGGAACCGAAGACGCCGTCTCGAACGCGTTCGGGACGCTCGCGAAGTTGTTCGTCTACGCGCTGGCGATTCTCGCCGCCGCGAACGTGCTCGCGATTTCGCTGCTGTCGGAGTGGATCTCGACGGCGGTCTCGTATCTTCCGGCGTTCGTCGCCGGACTGTTGGTGATCGTCCTCGGATTCGTCGTCGCGGACTTCATCGGCGACGCCATCATGCGGACCCGGACGGCCACCCGTACCGGATACACCTCGTGGTTCGCGAGAGGCACGCGGATGTTCCTCTACTTCACCGCGATCGTGATCGGACTCGACACGATGGGCGTCGACGTCGGCATCCTGTTCGTCTTCGCCAACGCGTTAGCGTGGGGACTCGCCGCGGCCGTCGCAATCGGCGTCGGCGTCGCCGTGGGATGGGGTGGCCACACCTACGTCGCGGAGAACGTCGACCGCTGGATGGGACGCGCGTCCGCCGGGACGCCAGCACCGCACAACTCGCCGCAGGCCGACGGCGGTGAGACGGGCGAGGCGAGTCGAACCTCGTCGGACATCCAGTCCGACGGCGGAGAGTAATACGTAGCTATCCGCCCCACCGGCGTCCGGGGCGTCACCGTTCGGATCACTATTTTGTTGGCCTCTTCCTCACGACCCTCGTTCGGCATTGCCGCCCTGCGCCAAGCCACGGCGCTTTGGCTGATCGGCCGGCAACGGCCACATGCGACGTTCGGTGAATAACGTCACCGCCAGCGACGTTGAGGCCCGGTAACTCGGTTAATCAAAACAGATGGGATCCATCAAAATGAGACCACTTGAAGTGACAGGAGGACGGTAGTTTAGCCATCCTATGAAGATAAGCAACGTACTCGCCTCTCTCGAAGACGAACTCACGTTTCCGATTGATCACGAGTCGGTCATCAGACAGGTCGGAGCGGTCGAAATCGACGCCCCCGACGCACAGGAAACCGAGACTATCTCCACGATCATCGGCTCCGTCGGACAGGAGACGTACGCGTCGGCCGACGAGTTGTTCACGACCATCATCGGGAACGTCAACGACGAGTACATCGGACGCAAGTTCTACGACGACCGCGGCGGGAACTCCTTCGAAGCGGCGTTAGAACCCACGGACGAAGCCGACGTCTCGTTCTGAGGAGGTCGACGGATTACACACGGGGTGACTGAAAAGCCGCGAGTCGGGGGCGTTCGGAGCGCCGACGGAATTCGTGTTCCGGTCGGATCGATTCGAACGCCGTCAGCTGTGTCTCTCATATAATCAAAAACTCGGCCCGCGTGAAAACGTCGACTCTTCATACAGTTGTGGAGCGAATCTGAAGCAGATGTACGATTTAGTTTCGCTACAGGTTCCCGCTCTCGGACTCACGATAGGTGGGCTGCTCGTACTGGTGCTGGCGGTGGTAACGGTCTGGCAGATGGTGCGGTTCGTCGACGCCTACGACAAGCAGGCGCTCACGGTGTTCGGCGAGTACCGCGGCCTGCTCGAACCGGGCATCAACTTCATCCCCCCGTTCGTGTCGCGCACGTACACGTTCGACATGCGGACGCAGACGATGGACGTCCCCCGACAAGAAGCGATCACGCGGGACAACTCGCCCGTGACGGCGGACGCCGTCGTCTATCTCCGCGTGATGGATGCGAAGAAGGCGTTCTTGGAGGTCGAAGACTACAAAACGGCCGTCTCGAACCTCGCCCAAACCACGCTCCGAGCGGTCCTCGGCGACATGGAACTCGACGACACGCTGAACAAACGCCAAGAAATAAACGCCCGTATCCGGAGGGAACTCGACGAACCGACCGATGAATGGGGAATTCGCGTCGAGTCCGTCGAAGTCCGAGAGGTCAATCCCAGCCAGGAGGTCCAACACGCGATGGAACAGCAGACCGGCGCGGAGCGGAGACGACGGGCCACGATCCTCGAAGCGCAGGGGGAGCGCCGGAGCGCAGTCGAACAAGCGGAAGGGGACAAGCAGTCGAACATTATCCGCGCGCAGGGCGAAAAACAGAGCCAGATCCTCGAGGCACAGGGTGACGCGATTTCGACCGTTCTGAGAGCCAAGTCCGCGGAGTCGATGGGCGAACGCGCGATCATCGACAAAGGGATGGACACGCTCGAAGCCATCGGTCGAGGGGAATCGACGACGTTCGTCCTCCCGCAGGAACTCACCTCGCTGGTCGGACGCTACGGCAAACACCTCACGGGGAGCGACGTCGCGACCGACGGGCAGCGGTTGGACAGTCTGCAGTTCGACGAGGAGACGCGCGAACTGATCGGACTCGACGACATCAAGCAGATCCTCGGCGAAATAGAGGAAGCAGCTGAGATGAATGTCGAAGAGTTGGAACAACAGGCCAAGGCGGTCAAGGACGGCGAATCGAATGGGAAGAACGCCCCCGTTCGGGAGTAAGGACTCCTAAACGCGGCAATCGGCGAGTGTCGAGAGAGGACCGAGACGACAACGGTTATCGGTGTATCAGTCCCAGCACCCGGCTTCGGACATCGTCGGCGGAGTCGTACGTTTGGTTATCGGTCGGAGCGAGCACTTCTTCGAGTGATTTCGTCCCGCTTTGGGCTTCGATCTCGTAGTCGCCGTACGCCTCAACCAGTTCATCCGTCGTGATCGGATAGGTCTGGGATTCGAGTGCGTCGTCGAGACCACTGAGCCGCCCCTCGGGGTCACCGCCCATCGCGCGGTCTTCGCGGGTGCGGTCGCGCACGTCTTCTCGCTTCCGCTCCGACTGCTCTTGCTGGTCGTCGTTTACGTTCTCGTCTGTCATCGTTGTCGAGATAGGCGCCCGATTCGGATAACTGTGTGGACGTTCGTCGGCGTTCGTCCCGGGTACGACAAAGGACGCGGTCGCTTCGTCGAAACCGAGACGAACGCCGAGGAGGCTATCGAGAGCGAGTTCCACGAGGACGACATCCTTCGAACGTGTCTCAATCGACGGCGGGTGCTCAAGAGTGAAGTTCGACAGACCCAGATCGGGTGGTACGCCCGTCGAGACCGCACTCGTCGATAGTGAGACTCTCGACGGTGACGTAACCCCCGTCAGTGCGACCGAAAACGAAGCGGAATCCGCAGAAGCGGAAGCAGAGCACGCCGGAGACGTTCGAAGGGAGGTTACGGAAAACGATGAAGGGCGCAAGTACGAGGAACGCGGTAGCGGACGCGAGTGTGCTCACGCCGGTTGGTCAGTCCGTCACCCGGAATGCCGCCGGGGAATCCTCGAACGCGCCGTCGATGAAGACCGTTACCCGTCCGTTCTCCTCGCTGAGTGTGACCGCAGCGATCACCTCTTCGCGGACCGAGGTCTCCAGTGCACTCATGTGACGGGTACCCATCCACTCTGCATAGGGAAGGTCGTTAATCCGCCGATATTCGTCCGCAGAGAGTTGCTTTACTCGGACCATCTCCTCTCTGATTGTACCGTCGTTGCGAACGACGACTGCACCGTCGCACGACAACGCGACCTTCTGTGCGGTTTCAAGGAACACGTCGGTTTCGGCGAAGACACTCCTACAGTCCTCGACTGGCCAGCGGTTCGTCCCCATCGGAGCCGCGAACTCGGCCATGGAATCACGTTCGACGACGAAGTAGAGGCCCGGTCCACGAGCGTAGGGGTCGTCCCACCGTTCGAACCCGTGGCTGATATCCGCAACGCATGCCTCGATCCGTTCGAGCACTGCGTCGATATCTGTACTAGTAGATTTCAGCTCTGATGCGACAGAGCTAGGGGACAGCTCACTCATCTCACTACTGCCATGTAGGACTGACACGGTGATAGTAGCGCTGGATTTCCAAATGAGATTCTGTTTTGAGTAACCGGGTGAACGCCCCCTCCGGGTCTCCCTTACCCGAACCCCGTTGTCGGCGGACGCGCACGCCGCGCAGTATCGGAGAGATTCACTCGGGTAATCAGTACAACGCGTGTGATGAAAACGTTGCTCCTTGAAGAGGGTCGAGTTCGAGTACCTTCGTACTCGATTCGAGGAACGAGCGAGTCAGAGGACGAAATCTGCTGCGGTCGACGTCCAGCGCGGGCCCGAATCGACCATCTGCGTCTACTAAATACATGTCTACGAACGACCGCGAATCCCGCTCCGCAGAGCTTCCCGATTTCACGCTCTGTTGGGCGTTCGACGACGAGGACTCTCCAACCGAAGTGACGGTCTTCGATCCGGAACGCGAACCCACGACACACTGGATCACCATCGAAAAAGAGTACGTATGGGACCTCGGGAGCATCGCTTGACGATTCCGAAGAAGGTGGTCGGAGTCTTCGAAGGACCGTTACCGGAATCGCGCGAAGAGGGCGTACTCCTCGACAGATACCCATCCACTCGACTCCGTTCGGTGAGGAACCGAACGCCGGCAGCCTTCGGGTTCACCGCTGGCGTAGGAAGTCGACCGCTCTCGGAGTGCGGAACCGGTTCTACCGACACCGTCCTCGGCCATCTCCTGATCGGCCTGTAACTCACATAATAAAAAAAGCATCCTGGCGTGAAGAGGTTATCTGTTTATCAGACGAGTAGTCGATACGTCTACTATGAGGGGACAAGACCTCGACGACTGTCTGCAACTCGTCGCTGATCGTTATCGGCGACGACTCATTCAGCAGTTACGGCACGAGACCGCTGGTAAGACGGTAATCGGCGACCTCGTAGATCGGATGCACGGCGACGAACTGCAGTCCGATGACCGAAGTATGGACCGAGAACAACTCGCAATCCATCTCTCCCACATCTCACTGCCGAAGTTAGCGGAACAGGGTGTCGTCGAATACGATCGCGAAAGCGGAATCGTCCGGTATCAGCCCAACAATCGGGTTGAGGCGATACTGGACTCACTCCCCGCTGACAGACCGGTGGCCGGAAAGCACGTCTGAGGCGACTACATCGAACGTCTCAGAGGACGAGAGACGGAGTCCGTCTCGCCGTGAGTCCGCGTCGTTCGTACCGAGTTCCCACGTGAAGAATACCCTGAGAACCACGACCGGACTATCCGTGGCCCCCTCGACCCAGACCGCGGTCTCCGACCGCGGATCGGACCGGATGGGCGATTTCGCCGTCTGCACTCGCGGAGAACTCTACGACCCGTTCCCGTGGCCGAGGCGGCACGCAGTGTAGCACTCGGCTGTCAGTATAGCTATCACAGAAGAGTAGAGGCGTCGGTTGGACACCGACGTCGGACCATCAGAGGGTCGTATCACGTCCTCCCGGCGATTCCCGTCATGACTTGAGTGACAATACCTATCCGTGCCGGGGGTGAATTACCAGACAATCATTGGGGAATACCCCGTGAGGTTGGGACACATGAATACTACTGACAGTTTGGACGAAGCGATCGAAGTCCTCCAACAACTCGGCTTGAAAGAATACGAGGCGCGCTGCTTCGTCGGCTTGTCTCGCCTCCGCACGGGAACGGCAAAGCAGTTGAGCGAGACGACGAAGGTTCCCCGAACGCGGGTGTACGATGCGATTCGGGTGCTGGAGGCGCAGGGCTTGGTCGAGATTCAACATTCGAGCCCACAGCAGTTCCGGGCTGTTCCGCTCGATGAGGCGACGGAGACCCTGCGCGACCAGTACGAGGCCCGCGTTGAGCGACTCCACGATGCGTTGGATACGATCGAAATCGTCGACGAAGACGACGAGACGCCCGTCCAGCAGGTCTGGGCGATGTCCGGGCGAGACGGGATAGAAAATCGCACGAATCTGCTCGTCAAGGGGGCGTCCGAGGAGATCGTTCTGGTCGTCGGCGACGAGTCACTCTTGACGAAGGATCTCGTTGCCAGCCTTAACGACGTTGGCAACGGAGTCGACCTTCTCATCGGGGCGCTGACGGAGTCGCTGCAAGACCAGATTCAAACGGCAGTACCGGACGCCACGACGTTCATCTCTGGCTTAGAGTGGTTACACGGCGAGCACGCTACTGAAAGCGAGACGGCCATCGGCCGACTTCTTCTGACAGACCGGTCGACGATCCTCGTGAGTTCGATCATGCCCGGCAGCAAAGAGGAACAAGCGATTTTCGGCGAAGGGTTCGGAAACGGCCTCGTCGTAATCGCCCGGCGACTCATGGCTCAAGGGTTGTTGACCGTTCACGATCCCAAGCAGTGAACCGCAGAGACGCGGTCATCGGCTCACCCGTCCGTCGGTAGGCCCCGGATCGGATTCGTCGTAGAGGCGGTCTTCGAGCGGTTGAACAGTGAGATACTCGCCGTTGTCAACCGTGACGTGGCAACCGCTGTAGACGAACGAGACGCGTCCACCCGTTCGAGCTACTCCGCCGTAGTGCGGGGCACACAACGCATCTAACGCATCCGGATCGACGACCTCCGTCAGCGTTCGGAGGGAGGACGGGTTGCGACCTTCGACTACGCTCACCGCGCGCACAACGGCCATACTGATAGATTCACCGCCCTCAATCTCGTACTCCACAGTGCTACGTGGTGCTGGGCGGTGAAAACCCGTGGAGTTTCTCACCCGTTTTATCACAACAAGTGTCCGAGATCGGTGGGAAGTTGACGCGTGCTGTAGCGGTTTCCGGTTGGCTTGGGCTCTGACCCGCGGCGAGACATCGATTGACCGTCGCTCGACCGTGGCACTCCAGCCTCGCATTGGTTGGAAACCCCGACCGACTCGCCGTTGTTGTCACCCTGTTAAACACACCGCCTTAGAAACGAGTATCTCGTTACAAGTATATTCCTGTAATGACTTCTGTTCATCGTGAGTCGGAGCTCCGGCGTCCGTTCCCAGCGCAGCGACCACGGCTCGTGATGCTCCGACGACGACTCACGGAACCGTGTGCTCCGGGCCGTGGTCGCACCTTCGCATTCCGATTGGGGACACCTCTTCTTTACATCGCTTCGCGTCCTATCGTGGGCTATGTCTATCGACACTGCGATGCAGCGTATCAGCGAGGCCGAGTCGAAAGAGGGCCTGCGCGACGATGACCGAGGCGATCAGTACGAAGCCTACGAGCGGACGTTCCGGGCGCTCGAGGACATCACCCCGGACGACGACGACGAGGGAGTGGCGGTGGTGACCGACTGGATCGTCGAACAGATGCGGTCGACGGGTGAGCGACCGAGCTCCCGAGCGGTCCGTCAACGGGGCCGGAAGTTCTGTCAGAAGAGCGGTTACGAAGTCAGCGACAACGACTGGCTCGGGGCGTGAGTTCCGAGTTCTGTATCCCGGATAGCTCGTTCGACGGCGGCCGACCGGACGACCTAGCCAGCGCTCTGCGTTGCATCCCCGTGAACCACCCGGATCGCGACCTATTCGACCGATTCAGGCGCCCGCCGGGGAGTCGAGTCGCCCGGGATTCCCCGGAGCACTCGCCGGAGCAACGGAGGCGTCATCGCCGACGTCAGGACCGCCACGGCGATGACGACCGTGTACATCCGAGTGCTCAGTATTCCCAACTCCAACCCGACCGTCGCGACGACGATTTCGATGGCTCCACGGGCGTTCAGTCCGATTCCCATCCCGACCGCCTCCGGTCCGTCGTACCCGAGCCACGAGGCCGCGAGGTACACGCCGCCGATCTTTCCGACCGTCGCGATGACGAACGTCGCCGTGCCGACGACAGCGACCGTCGGATCGAACAGCAGGCCCAGGTCGGCGTTCAGGCCGGCGACGCCGAAGAACAGGGGCGCGAACACTCCCAACGTCACCCGTTCGAGCGCCGCCCGTGCCCGCTCGGGGATGCCGCCGGCTCGGGCGAACAACAGTCCGACCGCGAACGCGCCCAGCGCCGGTTCGATGCCGGCGGCGTACGTGAGTGCGCTCCCCCCGACCGCTGCGGCGACCACGACGACGAGGTGGCTCCGAACGTCGGCTTCGTCGAGATGCGCGAGGGCCGCGTCGACGACGCGCTGACCCAGGAAGACCGCTCCGAGTAGGACGCTCAGGAGCGTGAGCAGTACGGCACCGACCGCCCGAAGGTCGAGCCGGCCGACGCGGGCGACCCCGACCACGACGCTCAGCAGAAGCCACCCGACCACGTCGGTGTACATCGCCGTCGCCACCGTCCGCTGGCCGAACGTGCTGTCGAACGCCTCGAGGTCGATGAGGATGCGGACGATCACAGGAATCGCGGAGATACACAGCGACGTCGCGAGAAAGAGTGCGAATACCAGTCGAGGCGTCGTATCGGTCAGGAGAAACGCCGGAATAACCAACCCGAACGCGAGCCCGAACGCAAACGGGACGGCGACGCCGACGGAGCCGATGGTGATCACGTCGCGGGCGTACGACCGAACGAGTTCGACGTCGGTCTCGAGGCCGGCCAGTGTCAAGAGTAACACCAGCCCGAGCAGCGAGAGGTCGCTCAACAACGTGGACGCGACCGCCGGGGCCAGCGGGTCGTACATCGAAGGGAGGAGACGACTGAACACCGAGGGACCGAGGACGAATCCGGTCCCGAGTTCGCCGACGACGCGGGTGAGTCCGAGGCGCTCGGTCACGCTCCCGAGAGCTCGCGCGACGACCAGCAACAGCGCTACCAAGACGAGAAACTTCGGCGTCGTTCCGAGCGCGGTGGCCGACGACATGAGTGTTCCCGGTCCCGGTTCACGAGTCGTCGGCGGAGCAGATAGTTTCTTTCGGACCGTCTCCGCGTAGAGACGCCAATGACGGTCAGCCAGCCGCCGTCGAACGGGACCCGCTCGGGTGATTGGTCCGAACGGCCACGTCGTGGCCCCGTTCGAGTGTCTGCTCAGCCCGACCGTTCCTCGGGTTCTCCGTCCGCGAGGTCGACGACCGCCTGCCGACGGAGAGCGCGTTCGAGGAACTCCCGGGACAGTGACGCGATATCTCCGGTTGCACCCGCCAGAAGTTCGCGAACAGCCCGTCGGTCCCGAGCAGCACCTCGTGGGTGCCGGTTGGGGCCTAACCCTGTGTGTGACGGATGAACTCGTCGAGTTCTCTTTCGATGAGTGTCGCGACGCGCTCACTGTACCTCCAGAGTGCAGCGTTGAGTCGTTCTTCGGTTTCGTCGTCGAGATCGTCGGCCCCACGAAGGACGGAGTCTTTGGTGATCTGTGGGTGGTACACGCAGACTACTCCGGGAGAAGTATCCGAACTTGAGGTCCCAGCCGTGTGGATTCCGTACTGATCGGTCCCCCAGACACCATCGCCACCCTCTCGCTCCAGTTCGGAGTCGAGCGCATCGAGCAATCGAACCTCATCCCGGGAGAGGACGGGATCGTCACCTTCGAACAGCTCAGCGTACGCCTCCATTCGGGCATGTTTCGTCCACTGATCCAACTGAGAGCGCGCCCGTAGTACGAGCTGTCGTTCGTCTGGAAACTCGGCCATGATCCTATGTGAACTGCCGAGGCAATCAACGTTCGCACGATGGCTTCGATCCTTCGCTCACGTCGTTGATTCTCTGCCAGTCGCTCAGGTAGTCGTGAGACTCGATTCCGTTTGGGGAGGTAGCTCCTCACGTCGGGCTTCCGGGTCGTCAGGGACGTCGCGCCTACCCGTTGTTGGTTAACTTCTCGACTCTATCGTTGGCTAAACCTATCGGCGAATCGGGGGACGTCGGCGTGTCTAACTGTCTCGCCTCCACCTATCTTCGGATCGCAGTCGAGCTTGATTACGATAGCGGGCCAGTTCGTCGCGACGATCCTGATTGGCGGCCACTCTGATAACCGCCCTCCATTAGTCATGGACTCCGAACCGATTAGCGTTCGCGACGAGAGGTCCCAACTCCGAGATCGCCGGGTCGAAGCCGTCCGATTCCGGGAGCTCGCCCTCGGCAATCCCCGTTCGGATCCGCTTGAGGAGATTCTCGGGATCCGCTCCCGCGATCGTCCGACCGGTCTCGCCGAGCCGTGTGAGAAGGTCGGCGGTGGTCGAACTCGCGCCGAGCGTCACGAGCCGGGCCGTCTCGACGAGCCGGCTCGCCCGCTCGGGGCTCGCGTCGATCGCACGCGCGACGGATGCAGGGTTCATCCGGGCGAGGTCGGCCACCGACCTGACGCCCACGCTCGCCAGCCCCCCAGCGTTCGCCTCGCCGATCGACTCGATCACGTCCACCGGGATCGCGTCCGAACGCTCCCCGATCTCGGGGTGGACGAGCGTGAAGCGGTCGTCGGACGGCCGCCGTCCGACGATTGATCGGCCGGGACGAGGCCGAGGACGGGGTCGTACTGGCTCCCGGTTCTCGTCCTCGCGGTCGGACTCGAGGTCCGCCTCGTGTTCGACGACGACGCGAGCGCGGCGCTCGACGCGGTACGCGACGCCCTGCGCGGCGACCGTCTCGACGCGTTCGGGGTCGACAGCACCACCGATCGTCGCGGACACCGGCACTCGCGGCGTGAAGAGGTCACCTTCCTCGGGACGGGTCACCACCAGTTCGCCCTCCGCGTTCGAGTGAGCGTTCGTCACCGTGTAGCGGCCCGGTCGTACCGGTCGGGCGAGGAAGACGTCGTCGGTGCCGAGGCTGGTGCTGTCGAACACCGTCTCGAACCCCTCGCCGCCGTCCCGTGGTCGGCTGGCGACCACGTGGTAACTACCCGGACCGCGCGAGACGTGGAAGATGACGACCCCGTTCGGGTGAACGCGGTACGTCGGGTCGTCCGCCTCGATGGCGCCCGTCGACGGCGTGGAGCCGTCGTGTCCGACCTCGGCGAGGTCGACGGTCGCGTCCGAGGCCCCGGCGTCGGGGTCGACGACGACGAAGCAGCGGCCCGCGAGCCGTTCGCCGCGAAAGACCCGGCACTGGTACGTCCCGGGTTCGTCGAACCGGTGGAGCACGACGCCGACCTGAGTCAGCGCACCGCTGTCTACACGGGTCGCTGCTAGGACGTGCCGGTTGGCTCGTAGCGTCACTGTTCCACCCCCACGTCCAGGCCAACGATCAGTTCCTCGTCGGTCACCTCCACCCGCGGGCGCTCCAGCGGGAGGAGCACTGGCACGAGTACGACGTCCCGACCCTCCTCCGCCGCCGTCTCGGGGTCGTCCTCCGCGGCGGGGAACGGCGTCGGGATGGTGATGGGCTTCGTGCGGGCGAACTGCTCGGCCAGCTCGAAGAGGATCGTCCCGCCGAGGCTGGCTCCCGTCTCGAACTCGTCGTGGATCGCCTCTTGGAGGTCGTCGAAGATGTCGAAGGTGTCGCGGAGGAAGTCGAAGACGGCTGCGGCCGAAATCACCTGCGAGGCGCCCGGGATCGCGTCGATGAGGGACTGGATCTCGTCGCCCAGTCGCTTTTCCAGAGCGTTCCCGACCGTGTCCGCCAAGTCCACGATGTCGATGTCGAACGTGACCGGCTCGATCACGACGTGCCACGCGTCCAGCACGTCGTCGTCGTACGCGTCGAGGTCGGTCATCCCGGGCGTCCGGTCGGGGTTCTCGAAGAACTCGACGTGCGCCGCCAGCAGTGCCGACACCTCCGACTCTACGATGCCACCGAGGTCCAGGACGAACGAGAGGTCGGGGTCGGTCTCGAACAAGCATATCTGGGGGAGGCACGTCTCGCCGAGGCCCAGGAAGCCGGGGATGCAGACGGACGGGGTACACAGCTCCGGGATATCGAACCGGACCTCGAAGCGCACCGGGTCGTAGACGACATCGAGTTCGTCCAGGTCGAACCGGTCGGGCCGAAGTTCGACGGTCCCCTCCTCCAGTCTGACGCCCAGTTCGTACGCCACCTCGAACCCGCCCTCCCCGAACGTCCCCTCGATCTCGACGGCGACGTTCTCCTGGACAGCCTGCAGCTGTTCGTTCAGGCCGTCCTCCGAGACGGCGACGGTCAGCTGGCTCACTGCCCGTCTCCCGTGATGTCGAGGTCGACATACACTTCGAGCCGGTCGTCCGCGAGGTTCGGGTTGTCGGGAATCGCATCCGTCTCCGGGAAGCGGGCCGTCGGATCCTCCGGCGTGAGCTCCGTCTTCAGGAGGTCGTTGTCGAGGACGCTCGCGACGGTGCTCTGGATCATCTCCGAGACGCTCGGCAGGACGACGTGCCTGACGTAGAGGTCGACGTAGCACTCGATGCTGTTCTTCAGGCCGGTCGGAAGATCGATCGCCGAGCCGTCGTCTCCCCCGCCGAGTTCGAGGTGGTCAAGTTCGAACGCGAACGCGTCCCCGTTTCCGTCCTCGTCCCCGTCGGTTCCGATGTCGACGCCGCCGACGAGGAACGCGTGCAGCTCGAAGCGGTGCATCGTGACGTCCGGCTTCCTGATCAACTCCACGTCCGGCGGGGCGAGGACTCGCTGGTCGCCGCCGCCGAACCGGTCCCGCCCCGGTCCGGCGGGGAAGAAGCCGAACCGCGCTACCGACGCCGACCCCGACGCTCGGCCGCCGTCAGCGAGCGGGCGTCCGCCCGTCAATCCGTCCATGGCCTCCCCGCGGTCGACCGACCGTTGACCGGGGGGCGTTTCGACTCCTCGGGACTGGAGGACACTCAGGACATTTCCCTCGAAGATCGACCGGTCACGGATCCGTCGTCTGAAATCTGGGGCAGCATCCTTTGGACAGCCGAGCCCCACGGCGAACGCCGCGTGCACGCCGAACTGCTGTGCCTCCAGCTCTCCGCCCACGGGGAGCTCGAACTCGTCGCCGGGATGGAAGTCGAACTCGAAAGCCGTCAGCTGCACGCAGTACTCCAGTTCGACGGGGCCGTCTGTCCCGAGCACGGGAATCCTCGACAGTTCGCTGACGCGGGGCTGGCTCCGCGCGACCTGTGCGCCCGACAGCGGAACCGCTGGATCGAGAAACTCGTCCGCGTACGCGGCGATGCCCGGCGTTGCGAAGGTGAACAGAGAGGGACGCTGACGGAACAGATGCCGAACGAACCGATTGAGTCCCTCCTCGCCGACTGAGGCGTACAGATCCTGTCCCGCGGTTAGTGCCATCAGGTAACAAACATCACTATAGTATAATAACATATCTGATAAATACCGGACTGTTGATTCTGAGGGACAGTCCGGGGCTGCGGGCGCCTAGCGGTCGTAACGAGCGATACCTGATGGCCCGACACGCCGAGTCATCCACCGTTCACGTGTCGACGGCGAGACCGAATTTGACTGCCAGCGTCGCCTCGGGAATTATGTCGGCGGCCCGCGGCCCGACCATGTGGACGCCGACGATCTCGTCGGTCTCGTGGTGTTTGACGACCTGCACTAACCCACGAGTGTCTTCAACGGCCTTCGCCTTCGGGACATCCTCCATCTCCACCGTCCGGCACGTGCAGATTCCGTGTTCGTCCATGTACTCGAGTTCCGTCGTCCCGACGGCGGCCACCTCCGGGCTCGTGAACACCACCTTCGGGACGACGTGGTAGTCGACGGTCGCGCTCTTCTCTCCGAACGCGTTCCTCACTGCGTGGTTGCCCTCCTTGGCGGCGACGGTCTCCAGCATCGGTTCTCCGATGCAGTCGCCCGCGGCGTACACGTCGGGGTTCGCCGTCCGGAACTCATCGTCAACGACGACTGCGCCCGACACCTCGGTCTCGACGCCGATTTCGTCTAGTCCGATATCGTCGGTGTTCGGGCTGACGCCAGTGGCCACGAAGAGGTCGCTGGTCGCAAACGTCCGCGAAATACCGTCGACGGCGGCCTCAACAGTGACACCCTCTTCCGTCTCGCTGCCCTCGGAGACGCGCTGGACGTCCACGTCCGTCTCGACAGCGATTCCCTCTACCTCGAAGCACCGCCGGAGTTCGCGTCCGAGCAGCCCCTCCATACTGGACAAGACGTGGCTCGACCGTTGGAGTATCGTCACGTCCGCTCCCATGCGGTGGAGGATCTGGCCCCACTCCATCGCGACGTATCCGGCACCAATCATCACGACGCTCTCAGGGAGGTCGCGGCGGTCGAGGATGCTCTCACTGGTTTCGTAACTCACCGCGTCGATGCCGTGGATAGGTGCGATATCCGGAGAACTACCGGTCGCGACGAGCGCTTTCTCTCCGGTAATCGTCGTGCCGGCGTCGGCGCCCTCAACGACTCCGATGGTCGCATCATCGACGAAGCGGCCGTATCCCTCGTAGACGTCCGTGTCGAAGTGTTCCGCCACGTCGACGTAGTTCTGTTCGCGCAGCGATGCGACTATCTCGTCCTTTTCGTCGATGGCCGCAGCCCAGTCCGTGGTGGGCTGGTCATCGTCGTATTCGACCGCGTCGAAGGGGTTGTGCGGCGGCTCGTAGGCCGTTTTCGCTACTTCGAGGAGGTGCTTGCTCGGCACACAGCCGACGTTCACGCACGTCCCGCCGAGTGGCAGTCCAGTGTTCACCATCGCGGTTGAGAGGCCCCGCCGGTCGGCCTCCGTGATAGCCGCGAAGGCCGCTGCGCCACCGCCGAGAATCACGAGGTCATACGAGTGCAGATTCGTCATGTTTGTCTATGGTTTGCAACACGAAGTTATTATACTGTGAAGTCCAAAGCTATGGAGTAGGTTGGAGGCCTCAAAGTAATGGCAGACGCTACTTCCTCACCGGAGCCGACGTGCGACGTAGACGGGACGTGCTACTGTCCGCTAACGGGCGTAATCGATACGCTCAGTCGGAAGTACGCGATGCAATTGGTGAGCATCATCGGTGCTCACGACTTCCTTCGTTTCGCCGAAATCGAAGCTCACCTTACGAGTGCGAGTACCTCAACTATCTCAAAACGGTTGGACGAGTTCGAGGAAGCGGAACTAATCTCACGCACGCAGTATAATGAGATTCCACCGCGTGTAGAGTATGCGCTGACAGAGAATGGTCACGAAGTCCGCAGGCGTCTCGAACCGCTACTCGAATGGGCGACAGAGACGGACGGTTCGCTCGACTAGTCTCCTCAAAGCCTCTCTGCTGAGATGTCTGTCGAGGAGGAGAACTCAAGGGAATAGTTGCTATGAGAGGTGGACGTGTGTATCGATCCGTGAGCTAACGCTGAGAGAACCGAAGCCGTCCGCTATCTCTGTAACTTCTTTCGGATTTTTAACTGAGCGTCATCTTGAATATACATTGAGTATTATCTATATCCCGAAAATATATCCATTCTCGTTAGACATACAAATACAACCCGAGAAAATAGAATTAGTGGGGCCTAATTTGTTTTTATATCTATATTTCACCCCTCGGCTACTGCTTCGATGATCCTTTGAGCGGTCGAACTGATCCACCCGAGACGATCTTGGATCTCTTGAGAGTTATCTTCCTGCCACGCGGCAAGATAGAATGCAGACCCGCTTGTATCGAGTCCGAAATACCGACCGACGATGTACGCGATGGCCTCAGCTTCGACCTCACGTTTCGACCGTTTGTCCTTGTCATCAAGGTCGAAATGAAGCAGTGTATGAGCGTACTCGTGAATTAGCGTGACCGCAAGGTCCGCTTGGTTCGGACGGGCTTTCACCTCAACGACTGGTGTGAGATCGTGGAAACTTCGCTGCTTGCAGACGCCTTTCGCGTCGCCGTATTCCCACTCGTCAGCGTCGACGATGCGGACCGTCACACCGAGCTCATCAGCTGCCCTTGTGAGCGCTGGCACCAGGTCCTCAGTATCGCCAAACGCTGCGGTCTCCAGTTCGGGAAGCGGTTCCCCCTCAGTCTGGGAGACGTCGAAGACTGGTGCTGGTTTGAATCCGACGAGGCCTTTCGACCACTCTTCGGATGGTGTCTCGTCGTACTCACAATCAGTATTCTCGTGGTAGCTGGGCGAGTTCTCACACTCGGGACATCGCTTGGTGATGATCGGCGCCCAAATCCAGATCGCTTGTTCGCCTTCTTGGACGTGCCGATCGAAGTCGTTCCGCCACGTGTTGTAGCCGGCGACCTTCGTTGCCTGAGGACACTGGCGTTTGATGAGCAGCGTATTTCGGTGCGAATAGTCGTGGAAGCGACTCTGGACGTCTAACCACTCTTGGAACTCGTCGCTGGCCTGCGCCGCATCGATATCGTCAACGAGGTCATCGATCCATGCTTCGATCGTACTGTGCATCTCGTCGTGTCGCGTGTCGGTCTCCTCGAAGGAGGCCGATGAGTCACTGGTTGCCATTGAATTCACCACGACGCTTTCTGTCAGACCAGAATGCGCCGCACCTCTCACGGCGCAAAAAAAAGAGCATTTCAACAGCTGTGTAACTCACGGGGGTTCGACCACGGTGTTGAATCCAGTTTCGTGAGTGAATCCGGCGGAGCAGAGGCTCAGTCGCTTTCCGATACTCGCTACCGGGACCGGGAGTAAGTACTCCTTAGCACTGACTATTGCCTAGAACACGATGGCCAGATGCTGGCGACACGAGACAGTAGAATATGACCCTACTCCTGAATGAGTGCTGAGTAATCGCTGCCGCGACTCGGGTTAAAATCTACTGCAGAATTAGCCAACAGGAAGAGTGAGGGGCGTATCGGGGGTGGGGGATGTGGGGGGTGCCCCTCAGAAATATAGAGGCGACCCACGCGTATATACTTCTCCCTACGTGTCGTCGAAAATAACCATCCCACTCGCACCTCTCTTCGGATCGCAGTCGACCACGACGGTCACCCTAGTGGGCCAGTTCGTTGCGACGATCTTGATTGGTGGCCACTCCGATAACCGCCCTCCATTAGTCATGGGTTCCGAACCGATTGGCGTTCGCAACGAGGGGCCCTAACTCCGAGATCGCCGGGTCAAAGCCGTCCGATTCCGGGAGCTCGCCCTCGGTAATCCCCGTTCGGATCCGCTTGAGGAGATCCTCGGGATCCGCTCCTGTGATCGTCCGACCGGTCTTGCCGAGCCGTGTGAGGAGGTCGGCGGTGGCCGAACTCGCGCCGAGCGTCACGAGCCGGGTCGTCTCGACGAGCAAGCTCACCCACCTGCAGAACGCTGTCAGAAACCGGCGCGTTCACCATCGCGATGATGACGAACGTGTACAGTACGGTCACGGTGATCATACTGACCGCGATCGCCTTCGGAACCGCCTTCCGCGGTTCGATGATTTCGCCGGCGCTGGCGGCGATCGCCGAGAAGCCGAAGAACGTGATGAACGCGAGCGCCGCAACCGAGATGATACGCTGGCAGGGTTCATGAGTTTCCAAGAGATCCAACGAACCACTGAGGAAGCAAGACGAGCGGAAGTCGTGGCCGCTCTCAGTCAGTTGTCTACGATGGCCCTCGTTCACTTTCCAGGGGGTGTTGCTCTCTCCTGCTCTCGCGACGGTAATTGCTCTCGTTCTTGGAGTGACACCTCTCTTCGTCTTTGGAGCATGGCTTGGAACCGTGACTCGTCGAAGAGGGTGTGTGGTCGGTGGGCGACTAGCTGCTTACGGACTTCTCGCCGCTGGCGTCAGCTTGATTCTTCCATAATCAATCACGGATCGAGTCCGTAGAGGATCGACCGAATGAACGCCAGCACAGGAATGATCTCCAAGCGGCCGATCCACATGTTGAATAGGAACATCGCTTCGGCGAACGGATGCATCGACGGACCAGTGATACCCGACGAGAGTCCGACGTTGCCTTGCGCGCTGGCGATTTCGAAGAGGGCGTCAGCGTAGCCGTACTCCGGTCCCGCGAGGTTCACGAGAACGATGCTACTAGCGATCAATAGGAATATCCAGAGCAGCGAGATGATCGCCGCCTCGCTGAACTCCCGTTCCATCTCCTCGCGGTCGAGGTGCCGGTCGCCGATATCGAGGTTTACCACCGCGTTCGCCGGCAGGAACACGCGCGCGAACTGCCAGCGGATGCCTCGACTGATGGTGTATCCTCTGATGATCTTGATCCCTCCCACGGTGCTCCCGGCGGCGCCGCCGAGAGTCATCGCCACAGAGACGATCAGTTTGCCACCCGAACTCCACCGGTTGATCGGCGCCGACTGGAATCCGGTACACGTCAGCGCGCTCACCCACTGAAACAGCGAATCGCGGAACACGACGACGTGGCGTTCGCCGAAGAGCGCCGCGAGACCGAACCAGTCTCCGACGAAGGCGTCCGCTTCCGTCGGGGTCGCGACGAAGTTCTGTACCGACAGCACAGTGATACCGATCGCGAGCAGGACGAACAGCCAGCGCGTCTGGAGGTCTTCGTACAGGAGGTCGACCTCGTCGTTCCACAGCACGCCGTAGTGGACGGTAAAGGCGATCGCACCGAGCGTCATGATCGGCAACAGGGCCGTCTCGATGAGCGGCGAGTCGTACGTCGCGATCGAGTTGTCGGTGACCGAGAACCCGCCCGTCGTGAGTCCGGTCATCGCGTGATTGAGCGCCTGCCAGCCGACCTCCCACAGCGGAAGCGTCTTTCCGTAGTCGCTCGCCCAGATGGCAACGAAAAGCAGGAGTATCGAGACCCCCGTGTACAGGAGGAGAATCTTCCACACCGTCCGGACGGTCGAGATAACGCTCGGATGGATCCGCTCTTCGCGGGCTTCGCTGCGGTAGAGCGCGTAGCTCCCGCTGCCCGGTCGCGCTAAAATCGACACCGTGAGAACGATCACCCCGACGCCCCCCACGTACTGGATGAGCGACCGCCACCACTGCATTGAACGCGGTAGCGATGGTTCGTGAATCGCCATCGTCAGGCCGCTCCCTGTCCACCCGCTCATGCTCTCGAACAGGGCGTGCAGCGGGTTCTGGAAGTACGCGAGGCTCGAAACCGTCGTCGTGCTACCGACTGCGATCGCCTCCCACCCCGTCGTGTCGACGTCGGCGGGGACGTACGTCGCCATCACTGACGGCGGCGTCAGGTGCGCGGCCAATATCAACGGAATCGATCCAAAGACGGCGACGGAGAACCAGCCTGCCGCGGCGATGATCATCCCGTGTTTCATCTGCGGGGCCGGCGCGTCCTCGAACCGCAGCCGGGCGGAAAGACCGACGGATGCGGTGATCACGCCCGCGAGAAGGAACCCCGCCGCGGGGTACCACTCGCCGAAGAGGAGTGCGACGAGCACCGAGAACCCCATGAGCGCCGATTCCATCGCGAGGAGCGACCCGATGTCGCGGGAGATCGTCGCCAGATCCGCGGACCATCCGTCTACGGTCGGTCGTCTCATATTTCTCCGTTCGACGGTTCGTCGGGACGGTCCGGCCGTCTCATTCGTGATCCTCGAAGTGGCCGAAGACGTCGGTCACGTCCGGGGTCGCACCCTCGGCGGAGTACACCGTCAGGAGGTCGCCGGCCTCCACTCGCGTGTTCCCGCGGGGCGTGATCGGATTCTTCGAATCCTCGCGTTCGACGGCGACGATGAGCATTTCGTCGCCCAGCAACCCCTCTGACGCCGCTTCTTCGATAGTCTTCCCGACGATGGACGCCTCCTCGTCAACTATTATCTCGAACACCTCCGCCCGTTCGCCGATGCGCATGTAGTCGATGATGGAGGGGCGCCTCACTGCCCTGTAGAGGTGATCGGCGATGAGTCGGGAGGGGTTCTCCATCGTATTGACGCCGATTCGTCGGAAGAGGTCCATGTGCTCTGCATCGTGGACGACCGAGACAATGGACGGAATCTCCAGTTCCTGGCCGAGCAAACAGACCATGACGTTCGTCGCGTCTTGATCGGTGGTCGAGATGAGCGCGTCCGCGCGGTCGGCGCCCGCCTCTTCAAGCGTGCCCATCGCAGTTGCGTCGTCGTTGATAACCAAACAGTCAAAATTGCTGGCGGCGGATTCGGCTTTCACCTCGTCGCGTTCGATAACGACGACCTCGTTACCGCCCCGCGTTGCGATTTCGATGAGAGGGGTACCAATGTTCCCCGCCCCGACGACGATGATGTACATTCGATTACCCCTGCCGGTGGTGCGAGTGAAAAGCCATCGCTTTCTATTCCCCATGACAGTATCCGAAATAGAAAGAGACTTTCACCGAACTCTTTCAACACGACTTCTCACGAGTTTACACATCGATGCCGGAGAAGAAACGGAAGTAGATTCCCGAACTTGAGGAGATCGACGAGGACCTGTCTCAGATACTCGTCCTCATCGAACGTCCCGTCAGAGCGAGAGTGTACGTCCAAGTTGCGGCGGCTATCGGTCAACTCTACGACGACGGTCCAGTTATCTGGCTGAACAGGCGCTAAGACCCCATCCTCAGCGAGCGACCGCAGGGAGCGAGCAGGGTGGAGATACAGCGCCGTCATCGGTAGATTCACCGAGGTACAGCCCGTCTGTGATACAACCGAGGCGGTCCATCCGCCCGATGTAATGAGACTGTATCGGGAGTTCCACTCGGTCGTTCGACGGTATCTCCGTCGGTTCGCCCGCTGTGGATACCGTCAGAAAACAACTCAGGTACTCCCGAATCCAACGAGGATAGGGATAACGGGGGCGTGGCACTCCCTGTATTACGACGGGATACAAACCCGAGGTTCCCAAACCAGCGAAGACCGACTTCGTGGGAAGCCCCACCCTCAACGAGCGCCGAAAGCGCGAGTAGGGTGGGGAGGATGTCACAGGTGTCGTGAACGAAAAGACAGTATGGTCGACCGACTGGACGAAGTCGACAAGCGCATCCTCTACTACCTCGCCCGCGACGCACGAAACGTCTCCGCCCCGATGGTGGCCGAGGAGGCGAGCGTCTCCGCAGGAACGATTAGGAACCGTATCAATCAGTTGGAGGGGGGACGGCGTCATCCGCAGCTATCACGCACACATCGATTACGAGCAGGCGGAAGGACGACTGGCTAATCTCGTCGTCGGCACTGCCGATATCGGCGTTCGAGAGCGTATCACGAAACAAATTGCGGATATCCCCAGTGTTGTGAGCGTTCGACAACTCATGTGCGGAACCGGAAACATCCACATCACCACGGTCGGCGAAGACGCACAGGAGCTCTCACGGATCACCCGAGACATCTCTCAGTTGGGCCTCGAAATCGAGGACGAACACTTGCTCCAACACGAAGAGTGTCGACCCAATCATACTTTTGGCCCGGATGGACGGCGGGGGAGGAAGTCTATCGCCGACTTCATGTCTCTATCCGGGGGAGCAGAAGTAGTCGAAGTAAGCGTCACTCACGACGCGAAAATCGAAGGTATGACTCTCCAAGAAGCGAACGAACGCAGCGTCATCGCACCGAAAGTTCTCGTCGTATCGGTGGAGCGTGACGAAAATATCATCACACCGCGGGGAAACACCCATATTCGGGCTGACGACCTCGTTACCCTCTTCGCACGCGGCGGCTTTCCGGAAGAGACGATTGCTGCGTTCAGCGGTGACCTCCAGTAGGGCTGATCACTGACTTCTCTCGTTCAGTACTGCTGGTTATCGGAGATGGTTCGAGAGTGTGTTCTCTCGAGATGGCATCGATCGGGTTAGTCCGGCGAGTTCTTCGAGGGAGGTTCGTAAAGACGACCGAGGAACACCCAATGAAGCGAAGACTCTCTATCTGGGTGAATTTCCTCGTAGACATGGTAGAGATAGGGACCGTGAGGGCAGTCCGGACAGTCATCGCCGCACGGTTCACGTTTCACGACTTTCGTGTACTCCGGTCGATCCTCGACGGAGAGTATTTCTTCGCCGGGTCCTGCCTCGATCTGCCTGGAGACGGGTTGGTGCATCTCGCGAAGTCGCCACTGGGCGTATTCAATGACTTCACGGAGTTGTTGCGCCGTTAGGCCATCCAGTTGGGTGGTGAGGTCTTCGCTCAGTGTTGGCCAATCTCGCTCCACGGAACCGTCTCCCATACAACGTCGGTATCGCCGCTCCTATTTAACTCTCCCTCACTGAATTACTCCAGACGTAATCATGGATCCTATCTCTGTGCAATAAGCAAAACGGCAGGGTTTTAAAAAACGATTCAGAAACCAAGGCTATGTATCTCATCATCGTCGGGGCCGGCGACATCGGGACGCCGCTCATTCACATTGCCAGTACCGCGGGAAACGAGGTCGTCGTCGTCGAACGCGACCGCGAGAAGGCGGAAGCTGTCGCCAGCGAGTTCGACTGTCTCGTCATCCACGACGACGCGACCATCAAAGAGACGCTGCAGGACGCCGGTGCCGACCGCGCCGATGCGATCATCTCGACGACCGACCAGGACGCGACGAATATCATGATCTCGCTGCTCGCTAAGGAACTCAACATTCCATCGATCGTCTCGGTGGTCCACAACCCCGAGCATATGGACATCTTCCGCCGTATCGGCGTCAACACGATGGAGAACCCCTCTCGCCTCATCGCCGACCACCTCTTCCGTGCAGTCCAGCGCCCCACTATCGTCGACTACATGCGCGTCGGCGACCAGGCCGAGGTGTTCGAGATCGAAGTCACCGAGTCAGCGCCGATCGTCGACAGACGTCTCTCCGAAGCGGCGGAGGAAGGCTTACTCCCCGACGATACCCTCGTCGTCGCTATCGCACGCGAGGACGCAGACGGCCCGATTACCCCGCGAGGAAATACGGTGATCCACGTGGGAGACATAGTTACGGTCTACTCCGCTCGAGGCGCGACACCGGACGTGACCGACATATTCGGTCACTACGAAGATCACACAGAACTATCCTGAGTGGTTGAATCCCCAATCATGAACACGACCCTACAGACCATCGCACGCGACCTCGGCAGGATGTTACAAGCCCTCGCGGGGATGGTTCTGTTCTCGACTCTCGTGCCGCTCATCTGGCGCGAGTTCTGGGCGATACCGTCGTTACTGTTGGCGGGCGTGCTCCCCTTCCTCATCGGTCGAGGACTCTCGACGTACTTCGCCGACGCCCCCGAACCGGGGAAGCTACACGGGATGATGATCGCCGCGGCTGGATGGTTCTCCGTCGCGCTGTTCGGAGCGCTTCCGTTTCTCTTCATCGCGTGGACGGCGTCTCTCGATCCCACCGTTCTCGCCGTTCCGCCGTCGGTCGACACGGCGACGCTAGCAGCATTCCGAAATCCGTTGAACGCAGTTTTCGAGTCGATGAGCGGATTTTCCGGAACCGGGCTGACGATGACCGACGACGAGTCGGTCCTCCCGGCGACGCTGCAGTGGTGGCGGTCGTTCACCGAGTGGGTCGGCGGCGTCGGCGTCATCGTGCTCACGACGGCGATTCTCTCACGGCAGGGAAGCGGGTCGCTCACGCTCTATGAGTCGGAGGCCCGTTCGGAGAAGATACACCCGAGTATAGTCTCTACGGTACGGACTATCTGGTGGATATTTCTGTTGTTCACGTTCGTCTCCATCTTCGTTCTCTGGCTCGCCGGGATGCCCCTGTGGGACGCCATCAATCACGCGATGACGGGACTGGCGACCGGCGGATTCTCTATCACCGACAACAGCATCGCCACCTACGACAGCGCTGTCATCGATTTCGCGCTCCTGCCCGTGATGATTCTGGGGAGCATCGCCTTTCCCATCCACTACCTCATGCTCAACGGGGAGTTGCGAAACCTCTACGCCGACTTGCAGACGCGGTGGGTGTTCGGGTTCTTTGCGCTCGGAACCGTCGCGCTGTGGGGAATGCTACTCGCGAACAATACGTACGATTCGGCGTTCGAGGCACTCCGGTACGGAGTCTTTCAGTTCGTCTCCGCCGCGTCCTGTACGGGTTTCCAGACGGCGGGGTCGCTCGGTCAGCGCTGGCCCGCCGAAGCGCAACTCACCGTCTCACTCGGTATGGTCGTCGGTGGTGCGGCGGGATCGACTGTGGGAGGGATCAAACTCGTCCGCGCACTTACGCTCGTGAAGGGCACCGCGTTCCGTATCAGTGACGTCTTCTATCCCGATTCAGCGATTCGTCACTTCAAACTGAACGGTCGGGACATGACGGAGACCGAGGCCAATCGGGAGTTCACCGAGGCCGCAATCATCTCGTTTTTGTGGGTCATCTTCCTCGGTCTCGGCGTGTTCGTTCTCCTCGCGGCACTTCCGGAGCGATTCACGCTCGCAAACGTCGTCTTCGAGGTGGCGTCGGCGCAGGGGAACGTCGGACTCTCGTCGGGAATCACGGGTCCGTCGATGCCGACCGTGACGAAGGTGATGTTCCTGTTCAACATGTGGATCGGCCGGCTCGAGATAATCCCCGTCATCGTCCTGATCCGAGCGGCGTTCATTCGAGGAGGGATGTACCGGTGAAACCAGAAGACGTTCCGCTCGTCCGGGAGATAATCCGAACCGGCGCAGACGATCGAGTGTTCGACTTGCTCTTGGTCGTCGGTCCGTTGCTCGTGGTTCTCGTCGCGTTACTCGGACGGTCGGTCGTGACCACCGCGCTCGCCGGAGGGTATCTCCTCGCCTTCGTCGGCTACACGCTGTTCAAGGGTCTTCGGCGTACGGATTCTGGCGTGTAGCGCGCAAAAGAACCGCAGTCGGTCAGGAAAAGCTCCCGCGATGAACGATGGCGAGGTCGCTGTCGCATTCTTGAACCCGTTCGAAGGTCGGGCGGGAGAGGAACCGGGATGCCGGACTCCTGTCGGTGCTCGCTCCGAGGAACACGAGATCGTACCGACTGCTCTTTTCGCCGAGAAATTCCTCGACGGATTACCAAGCGACGTGTCTCTCGAATGGGTAGGTCGTCGTCTCGATGAGGTTGTGGAGCATCGACTCCGCTCGTCTGAGTTCGGTTTCGTTCGAAACGCACCAATAGACTACCGCGGACCCAAAGTTCGATCGTGCTCTCGATTGCCGATATATGTGTTCTAGGATTACTTATTCCTCAATTATCCCTCGGCCAATTAATTTTTCAATAGTCCGTGCAAGGAACCAAATATGGCAGATAACGGCTCGAGAGAGGGTGCTGGGGGCTCCACCACAGATAATGGTGGAGACGTCGACACCGACTTGTCTCGGGACATGAGTTTAGCGGACGTCACGTTCATCGGCGTTGGTGCCATGATCGGCGCGGGTGTTTTCGCACTGACCGGTTTCGCCGCTGGACTGGCAGGACCGGCACTCACACTCGCCTTCCTACTCAACGGAATAGTCGCGATGTTCACCGCCGTGTCGTACGCGGAACTTGGTGCAGCGTTCCCCGAGGCTGGTGGCGGCTATCTTTGGGTGAAGGAAGCGCTCATGCCACCCAACGGGTTCTACGCAGGGTGGATGAGTTGGTTCGCACACGCCGTCGCGTGTTCGCTCTACGCGGTCACCTTCGGTGCGTTCCTGATCGAACTCATTCACTACGCCGGATACTTACCTGCCCCCGGTGCGGGCGGCGGCCACTTCTCGCTGCTCGGAATGGGACTCCTTGGACTCCACAACTTGGAGAAACTCGCCGCCGTGGCGATGGTCTGCCTCTTCGCATTCATTAACTACCGAGGTGCCGAGGAAACAGGGACCATCGGCATCATCGTCACCGGGATCAAGGTGGTCGTCCTCGGTCTCTACATCGGCTTCGGTATCATGGCGACGCTCAACAACCCCAACTGGGCTCAGAAGTTCGTGAGCAACCCCACGTTCATGCCCAACGGCTTCTTCGGCGTCGTGGGCGCGATGGGGTTCACTTACATCGCGTTCGAGGGCTACGAGATCATCGTCCAGTCCGGTGAAGAAGTCGTCAACCCAGGTAAGAACATCCCGAAAGCAGTTTTCTACTCGATGGCGGTCGTCGTTCCCATCTACATTCTCGTCGCGTTCGCCTCTATCGGCGGTATCAATGTGACGCAAAACCTCATTTCAATGGCGGGTCTGGGCGGTCAGCAGAACGTCGCCACATGGGAGATTATGGGCGCCCTCGGCGAGATGGGTATCATCCAAGCGGCGGGACAGTTCGTCCCCTACGGCGTGCCGCTCCTGCTGTTCGCGGGTCTCGCGGCGACCATGAGCGCGCTGAACGCCACGGTGTACTCCTCGAGTCGGGTGTCGTTCGCCATGGGTCGGGATCGCGCGCTCCCGGCCATCTTCGGCAGTATCTCCGACCGTCAGAAAACGCCCTCGTTCGCCATCTGGATCTCGGCGGCGCTCATCGTCGCCATGGCGGTGGTGCTGCCCATCGAGTCGGTAGCCGCCGCGGCGGACATCATGTTCATCCTGCTGTTCATACAGGTCAACTGGACCGTCGTCAAGATGCGTCAGACGCACCCCGACCTGCCCCGTACCTACACGATACCGTACATGCCGTGGCCGCCGCTGATCGGCATCGTACTCCAGTTCCTGCTCACGCCGTTCCTTATCTATACGCTAGGTCTCGAAGCGATCGGCATTGGGACCAGCAACCACGGTCTCGTGGCGCTCGTCACCTCGGCGGTCTGGATGATCCTCGGCCTCGTGATCTACTACGGCTACTCCGTCCAGCAAGAGGAAAAGAAGATCGAAGAGGAGACGCCCACAGTTATCGAAGAGAGCGAGCCGACGACCGCTGAGAACGAAATCCTCGTTCCTATCGGTCATACCGACAACGTCAAGCAGCTGATGCGGACTGCGATCGACATCGCGAAGGAGAACGACGGGGTGCTCAGAGTGATGAGCGTCGTGACGGTCCCCCAGCAGACGCCGCCGTCGGAGGGCCGAAAGTACGTCGATGAGGAACGCGAGGTCGTGAACGAGGCGATGAAGGTTGCCCACGACGCCGACGTGCCCGTGAACGGTACTGTCCGCGTCGGGCACAAGGTCTCCAACGCCATCCTCAACACCGTCGACCAGTACGACAGCGAGATGGTGCTGATGGGCTGGGAAGGTCAGCGCAAGAGTCAGCGCCGCGACATCGTACTCGGCAGCGTCGTGGATACCGTCGCGACCGACGCCGATGCAGACGTGCTCGTCGAGCGCATCGGTCCCGACGCCACCGGCGAAGCCGACGATATACTCCTCCCCGTCGCGGGCGGAGAACATTCCAAGTTCGCCGCCGGCCTCGCCGACGACATCGGCGACCAACACGGTAGCCATATCGACATCGTCCACGTCGTTGATCCCGGAGCGAGTGATACCGACCGGAAGGAAGCCCAGAAAATACTCGACGAAGCCGCGGCAGAGATCGACGATCTCTCCGTCGACACCGAGATACTCGAGGGAGACAGCGTAGTCGACACCATCAACGCGCAGACCGGCGGCTACGATATTGTCATGGTCGGGGCGACTCGAGAGGGGATACTCAACCAGTTCGTCTTCGGCTCCGTGCCGGAGAAAATCGGTTGGGGTTCCGACGGAACGGTCATCATGGCGAAGAAGAACATCGGACTCACCTCGAAGCTCGGCGGTCTGCTATAGATCGCTCTACAGCCTTTCGAGGCTCCAAGTCCGTTCGCAAGCCCGAGCAGCGTGGAACTGCTGGTTCGATACCAATCGACCACCTCCGAGAGCGAGACGGTACTCTGAGTTCGCTGCGACGGTCGCCGAACTCAAGAGTACGGACTCGATACGAAGAACAGCGCAGGGACAGATTCGTACTATCGCCGATTGCAAGGTGACGATGACCTCGTCGCCGACGGCGCGGTCCGAGGACTGCTCAGCCGCCTCGTCTTCGGGTCCGTCCCCGAACAGACCGGCTGTGAACCGACGGGAACGGACACCAGGACGAAAAAGAACGGAGGATTCTCCCCCCGAATTAGCTGAAAGAGAGGGCGCTAAGTCTCCGTCCTCAAGGAGCGAGGCGAAGCCGAGCGAGTAGGGCGGGGATACAGTGCCCGCACGAGTCACATATACCCTATCAATATCATTACGACTCAATTCGTACGGGTTGGCACGTCGCATGATGTACAGCCCTCGCTTCCGCTTACTCCCCACTACGGAGCAACGCGGCGCGATGGACTGGACGCGAAACACCGTGCGACAAACCTACAACCACGCGCTCCGCGAGTTCAACCAGATACCTGAAAACGAAGGAACGCTCCGCCAGCGCGTCTGGATGGTCAGAGACCAACTCCCCGCGCTCAAAGACTGGTGGCCAGACCTCAAACAGGTCTACTCCACAGTCCTCCAGAAGGCCATCGAGCGAATCCGAGACAACATCCAGAATCTTGGGAAACTCAAAGCCAAGGGCTACAAAGCGGGGTCATTAAACTGGAAGAAACCGCGTGAGTACCGGAGCTTCACGTACCGGCAATCGGGCTTCGAACTCGACAAGAAGAGTGGTCCGAACGGTCGAGGCCTCCTCATACTCAAGAAGCTCAAGGAAGAAACCTGCGAGATTCCCATCCGTCTTCACCGGGACCTTCCAGACCACAAGCAAATCAAAGAAGTCACGCTCAAGAAAGAACCCACGGGAGCGTGGTACGCCTCGTTCTGTATCAAGACCAAAGAACCCGAGAAACCGGATGCTGAAGACGTCGACGCTGAGGACACCGTGGGGCTTGACCTCGGGGTACTTAACTTCATTCACGACTCTGACGGACGTTCGATAGGACGACTCAACTTGTCTGACGCCCGAGACCGACTCGAACGCGAGCAACACTCACTCTCCCGAAAAGAGTACGAGTCGAACAATTGGGAGGGACAACGGCGTCGCGTTGCGGCTGTCCACGATCGGATGTCGAACAAGAAGCGCGACTTCAAACACAAGCTCGCGCACTTCTACACGAGAGAGTACGACGCCGTGTTCGTCGAAAACCTCAACGTGAAGGGGATGCTCGAATCTCAGGAGAACGCGCAGAACAAGGCTGAAGTGGGTTGGCGCGACTTCATCACTATACTCGAACACCACGGTGACAAGAACGGATGTCACGTCGTGCAGGTTGACCCGTGTGGAACGACCAAGGAGTGCGCGTCGTGTGGTGTGGAGACTCAGAAGCCGTTGTGGGTTCGAGAGCATTCGTGCCCGGCGTGTGGGTTCGAACTTGGTAGGGATTGGAACGCAGCTCTGAACGTTCTCGATAGGGGACTACGGAAACTAGGAGTGGTTCACTCCGAAGTAACGCCTGTGGAGACTGCGACCGCTGGGTCTACCGATGGTGACGAGAATTCGTCCATCGTCGTGGATGCAAGTCGCGTCACAGAAGCAGGAAGCCCCGCTCTCAAGGAAGCAACGCGAAGCGTTGCTGAGTAGAGCGGGGTAGTTCACGTCCGATACACCCGACACGTTCAACAGCACAACTCCTAGAGAAGGATCAAGTCGAGGGAGAGTGTCTCGCCTCGAGAAGAAGCAATTGCACGCAATACGCCATTTTGATGACGACGGGTGCTCTCCAAACACGATTCCTAGTTGTCTGAAGATGTACGCGATAGGAGGTACCAACGCGAGGTGAATCCCGATAATCTCAGATCGAAGAGAGGACCAAGAGTTCGGCGTATCTGGATCTTTTCGCTGAGATCCAGCTGACTTCTTCCGCATCTCCGTCGGTCATCGGGATGTGTTTGCAACTGGATGAGTCTAAATTTTTCCACTATGAGGGTGGATTAAATCTCATCTGTGAACATGGGTGAATTTGGAAAACGAATTTCCATCCCAACCTAGCAACTATTAAGTGAACCTGTCACACGTTAGTTTGTATAACCGAAACGGGGTTCGGTGAGTGAACATGCCTTACTCAGATACGGACTATCGACTCGACGAAATCGACCGTCGGATCCTGTATGTACTCATGCGGAAGGGACGAAAGACGACCGCCGCAGCGATCGCGGATACCGTCAGCGTATCTGGTGCTACCGTCCGAAATCGGATCCAGAATCTCGAAGAGCAAGGGATAATTCGAGGCTATACCGCACACGTCGACTTCGAGCGAGCGGGAGGAAAACTCACGAACCTCTATATTTGCAACGTACCGATTCCCGAACGCGAGGCGCTTGCTCAGAGAGCGCGGGCGATTTCGGGAGTCGTCAACGTACGGACGCTGATGACTGGGCGTCAGAATCTCCACGTTGTCGCAGTCGGGGACAACACTGACGACCTTCAACGGGTCTCTCGACGGCTCTCACAACTCGGTATCGAAATCGAAGACGAAAACCTCGTCGAAGACGAGTTCTTCAGTCCCTATACCCCGTTCAATCCGAACGGACACCGACAAACTGACGCTCCGAACGATTTCATCGCACTCACAGGACAAGCGAACATCGTCGAGATGTCCGTCAACAGCGACGCTCCGATCGTGAATCACTCGTTGGAAGAAGCGAGCAGTCGAGGCGTTCTCGGCGAGGACACGCTCGTCATCGGAATCGAACGAGATGACCAAGAGATCACTCCCCACGGAGATACCGTCATTCGGTCAGACGACATCGTCACCGTTCTCTCCCGGACCACCAACACCGAAGCAGAGCTGGAAGCATTCCGCGGGCTGCAGTCCGAAATTACCGGACAGTAATACTCCCTATGACATCGATCACAAAACGCGTCCGGCGTTTCATCACACGAGATTCTGCGGTGTACGAATGCCGAAGCTGCGGAAACACACTCGACCCCGATGCAGTCGTGTGTCCGCTGTGTGAATCAGACGAAATCAGTTGCTACGAACTAGAGTAAACCGATGAGCCGAGCATTCACCGATTCGATCGTCGTACCAGTTGCCAACGAGGAGGACGCTCGAGAGACGGCACGCGCCCTCGAACCGTACGATATCGAGCACGTCACTATCCTCTTCGTGATCGAAAAAGGCGAGGGGGTCCCGGACAAAACACCGGTCGAGCAGTCCGAGCGTATGGCCGACAAGTCGTTCGCCACGTTCCACGAGAAATTCCCAAGGGCAGACGTCGAAGTGGCGTATCGGCGAGATGTCGTCGATGGAATCCTAGATGTCGCATCTGGTATCGATGCGAGCGCAATCGTCTTTCGGCCTCGTGGCGGGTCGCGCATCGTGCAGTTTCTCTCAGGGGACAAGTCGCTCCGACTGATCACCGAAGCGGATCGCCCCGTCATCGCACTACCCAATCCCCCGAGTGAGGACGAAAAGGAGACGAGAAAATGAGCGATTCCGAACAAGAACTCGCACGGGACCTCGGCTTCCTCGAAGCCTATACGATCGGTCTCGGGACGATGATCGGCGCGGGGATCTTCGTCCTCCCGAGTATCGCCGCCGAGCAGGCCGGTCCCGCAAGCATGGTTTCGTTCTTCGCAGGGGGATTAGTTTCGTTGCTGGCTGCGCTCTCGCTGTCCGAACTCGCGACGGGGATGCCGAAGGCCGGCGGTAGTTACTACTACGTCAATCGGGCGCTCGGACCGTTCTTCGGGAGTATCGTCGGCTGGGGGATGTGGGCCGGATTGACGTTCGCGAGCGCATTCTATATGATCGGGTTCGGTCAGTATCTCCTCCCCGGGCTCGGACAGTACGTGGGGTTCCTCTCCGGATGGGGTCAGCTCGGGATAACCGTCGCTGCGCTCGTGATGGCCGCACTGTTGACCGGTGTGAACTACTACGGGGTCAAAGAGACGGGAGCGCTCCAGAACGTTATCGTCCTCACACTCGTCGGTCTCATTCTCGCGTTCCTCGGATTAGGGATCGTTAGTGAACCGACCATCCAGAATTTCAATCCCAACGGTTGGCCCGCTGTCGCAGCGACCATCGGGACGGTGTACGTGACGTTCATCGGGTTCGAGGTCATCGCGACCAGTGCGGAGGAGATCAAGAACCCGAGTCGAAACCTCCCGCTGGCGATGATCGCTGCTGTGGTGACACCGACGCTGATGTATGTCGGTGTGATGTACGTCTCGACCGGGACGCTCTCGATTGGCGCACTCGCCACTTCGCAGATTCCGGTCGCCGATGTCGCCACTGAGTTCATGGGATCGCTCGGTGCCTTGCTAATGATCGTCGGCGCCGTCCTCGCGACGGTCTCGAGCGCTAACGCAAGCATCCTCTCGGCCGCTCGCGTCAACTTCGCAATGGGGCGGGACCGAATTCTCGTCAACTGGCTCAATGAGGTTCACAATAGATTTCGGACGCCGTATCGTGCGATTTCGGCGACCGGCGTGGTTACCTTAGTTCTGATAGCGGTCGGGGTCGGAGTCGGGACTCTCGCCGAAGTGGCGAGCTTCATGTATCTCGTAACGTACGCCCTTGTTCACATTGCTGTCGTCGTGTTACGTCGGGCGGATCCGGAGACATACAATCCAGCGTTCGAAATTCCGAGCGTTCTCTATCCCATCGTCCCGATTCTAGGATTCGTGGCCTGTCTGGCGATTCTCGTCCAGATGAGCTTCATTGTCCAGGCTGTTGGGTCCGTTATCATCGTTTTCGGCGTACTGTGGTACTTTTTCTACGCACGTGACCGAGCACTGAGCGAGAGCCTCGTTGGAGAGGCCATCGCGCCTAAGCCCACCCCGATGGCAAGTAGGGAAGTTGGTTACCGTGTGGTTGTGCCGGTCGCGAACCCGGAAACGGAACGCGACCTCCTCCGAATGGCTGCAGCCAGCGCACATGCCCACGAAGACGTACATGCGGAGATAATTGTTGTGAACGTTATCGAAGTCCCTCGCCAGACCTCACTCTCGCAGGATCTCGCCTTCGAGGAAGAGCGAGTCGAACGCCAACGGGAACTACTGAATACCGCTCGTAATATTGCTGCGGACCTCGATATCGGGCTCCAGACACGAGCGATTGCCGGCCGTAATGCTGGTCCCGCCATCTTGGACGTCATCGAAGAGGAAAACGCAGATCACGTCGTTCTCGGGTGGCAGGGTACTCGAAGCCGGCATGAACACATCCTTGGGTCGACGATTGACCCGGTTATCGGACGCGCGCCGTGTGATGCGACGCTCGTCAAACTCGGTCCCGAGGATGGACGCGGTGAAGGAGATATTATGGTCCTCGCCGGTGGGGGACCCCACGCGCCTATTGCGGCGCGGCGTGCTGCTGAATTCGTCGCCGCAGCCGACGACGAGTCCTCGCTAACGCTCTTCAACGTACAGTCTCCGGAAACGGATGGTGACGAGGATGTGTCTCCCACCAAGCGTGGTGAAGCGGTGATTTCGGAGTTAGTCGAACGCGCTGGAATCGAATATATGTCGTACGAAACTCGGGTTGCGGTTGCTGAAGATACCGAACAAACGATCCTCGAGGCGGCTGAGGAGTACGACACGATCTGTGTCGGTGCGACCCGGTCCGGTGCAATCTCTCAAGCCGTGTTCGGGTCTCTCCCAGAGACCATTGGCGAAGAAGTCAGTCAGACGGTTGTGATGGCACGAGGTCCCGAGGAGTCGCCGATGTCTGTTCGGCAGGCCCTCTTGCAGAGACTAGAGGTATGATCACAATGATATCATCTCTACCCGAGGTCACAATATTGGAAGCCCACTTATCGACATCGCGAGGTTGTCGGGCAGCGGAGTAGTCGCCATTGGATGCGACAAAAGACAGGCGAACCAGGCGCCGACGAGTTCGGTTGTCTGGTGCTGAACGCCGGCGAGACACTGACGGAGATGTTAGCTGATGACGAAACCACACAGGTTGATGTACACGTTGGCTCGGCTAGCCCTCTGAACCGGTCCCTCGTCGCTGATGCGCTGGCGGTCGCATATTTTGTTGTGTTTGTCAGTACGTCCGCTCTCGAGGGATTCGATAAGAGGGGGCTGTCTTTGTGGCTCTCGACCTTTTTAAAGACACTACACTCATTGGGGATGGCACTGTTCAATTGCGCTGTGAACGGCGTCACGCCGTCCGACGAACGTTAGGTGATCGCCGTGCTGAAGCGTCAGATCTGGTTCGGGAATTTGCGAATCTCCATCACGACTGACGAGTGCGATCAAGACGCCATCCGGGAGGTACTCATCGAGTTCGCGGATAGATTTTCCAATCAGCTTATCCGCGGTCACTTCGGTTTCTTGGACGTCACCGCTCCGACCGAGTTCCGTCATCCATTCCGAGAGTGCAGGCCTCTCGATCGCGTTGTCCATTTCGTGAGCGATCGCATCGTTCGCTGAAATCGCGCGGACACCGAGCTCCTCGAATGCTTCGACGTTATCCGGCGTGTTCACTCGGGCGATGACTGTCTCGACATCAAATTTCGAGTTCGTGAGTTGTGCGATGAGCAGGTTCGCGTCGTCGTTGGCCGTCGCTGCCGCGACGATCTTCGCGTTCTCGATCCCGGCGCTCTGAAGAACACTCGTATCAGTCCCATCACCCTGATGGGCAGCGAATCCAGCACTCCGTGCTGTTTCAACGGCTTGCTGATCGGTATCGATGATGACGACGTTTTCGCCTCGGTCCTCCAGTCGTTCGGCGAGGCCGCGTCCGACGCGGCCAGCGCCAACTATGATGACTCGCATGGGTAGTACGTTGAGTGCTTGTGCGATGTGTCGGGCAAAGCCACCTTCGACCACGACCGTCGCGAGGATGACCAGAAACACCGTCCCGACGAGAACCGTCGCCTGTTGGGGATTCGTCGATTGAAGCTCGAGTGCGAAGAGCGTCGCCACACTCGCAGGGATAATTCCACGCGGCCCGATTGCGCTCATGAACAGCTGTTCACGGAACGTGAACCGCGTTCCGTAAGTACAGATCACGACAGCTATCGGTCGAATCAACAGCGTCACAGCCACGACAACGATGACTCCACCCACCCCAAGCGAGGCAAGTTCGTCGAAGGTCAACAGGGTCGCTAGCGAGATGAACACGAACGAGAGGACAATCAGCGTGATATCACCCTTGAACGCTTCAATCTCTGTTTCGTACGGAAGATCTGCATTTCCGAGGAGGACACCGGCAGTCGCAACTGCAGCGATCCCCGCTTCTGATGCGAGCGCTTCAGCAATGCCAAACGTCGCAATCGCGCCGATCAACACCACCAATCGAGCATTCTGAACCGCATTCGACGGCGACAGGTCGACGTGCTTGAGAAGGTACCAAATTATTGCTGCTGTGACGACACCTACGAGAACACCTATCCCGAGTCGGGACACAAAAGACTCGAGAAGCTGCCGAAGGCTGGTCCCTCCGGCGACAGCTAAATCAAAGATAACAACGGCGAGAATCGCAGCCGTGACGTCGTTGACGATCCCCTCTGTCTCGAGCGCGGCTCCGACTCGGTCGCGGACAGAAATAACAGTCAAAATTGGTGTAATCACCGTCGGACCAGTTGCGATGAGGAGCGCTCCGACCAGGAAAGATAACGACCATGGGACATCGAGGGCAAATCGAACGACAGCAGCGGTTCCAACGAATGTGAACATTGCCCCGAGCGTCACCAGGCGAAAGGCCTCACGCGGGGCCTGACGTAGCTTATCGAGTTTCAGGTGAAACGCTCCCTCGAAAATGATTATTGCGACCGAGAGCCCAACGACAGCTGAGAGTGATTCGGGTCCGCCGAATGATTTCAAGCCGACGAGGTCGAGCCCTTCTGGACCGACGGCGATCCCGGCTAGAATAAGAAACAACACACTCGGAATCTCAAGTCGGTCAGAGAGGATTTGAGCAACCACACCGAGACCGAGGATGATTACAACGAGAGAGAGAAGCTCGCCCCCAGCAGTCACAGATCAAACACCAATCGTATTATATCGATGCTGGAGTATAAATACGGGGTAGAGGCCTCCTGACTTCAGCCAGTCCAGAGTGCTGGTGGTGTCCTACATTCGCTCTGTCATCTCGTCTTCAAGGCCTGTCGAGAGAGATATGGATGTGAACGGCGGGGAGGAATCGCGTTCGTACCTCGGTATCCAACGTCTTCGCCCTGAATGACGAGTCCACGCCCCGTCAGACCGTGTGCGTCTTTTACTTTGCTTAGTCAGCCGTACTCTTCCTCGCTCACTCGATGTTCAAGTTGGAGAAGACATCCCGCGAAGCCGTTGAGTACGCCCGACAGTTCGAGACGCCGGTTATTGTCCTCGAAGACCTGTCGTACATCCGCGAACATCTCGACTACGGGAAATGGATGAACCGCCGTCTCCACAACTGGGCGTTCGCCCGTCTCACCGGACGCATCGAGGACAAAGCCCTCGAAGCGGGAATCTCGGTACGGTTCGCCCAGCGGACACGAGTCAGACGTGTCACGCCTACGGTCACACCGGTTCTCAAAGTTCACAGGCGGCGTTCCGATGCTTCGGCTGTACCGAGCTACCATCTTCTGCCCGGCCGAAAAACAGGGCCCAGTAGGCCCTCACCCACTCACCGTGCGGCGCCGTAGACAATGCGTGAGAGAGGAATTCATACCTACAGTCGGGGCCAGTCGTACCACCGCTGGACCTTCGAACCGTCTGCTGACTTCTCGCCGATGAGGACGTCGTCGCTCGAGCATGCCGGACAGCTGAGTTCCGAAGCCGACGGCTGCCGGAACACGTCATGGAAGGACGTTGAGCCTTTCGTCTCGTACCCCCGCGACCACACAGGGTAGCCGTCGACGAGAATTGTCCCACACCACTTAACCGGTACAGGTCTAGCGATCGATGCAGGATGGCTCGCGCATCGGTTTCGGTGTTCCGATATGCGAGCGTCGGCGACCGGCTCTTGCGTCGCCAGTTGGTGATTAGCGGCATCGCTTAGAAATGGACGTCAGCAGGCACGATCCAGAGCTCCTTGCTCTCCTCGATGATTCGATCCAACTGCTCGTGGTGGCGAATTCCGTTCGCGTACTCGTTGTACAGGAACACTGTCGGCCCGTCGTAGGCGCCGACCTGGTGGAACGCGTGCCGGGCGAGATCCTCATCGCGCATGATCTCCTTGTCAGAGAGTTCGTTGATGGCTTCCTCGACTCGTTCGAGATTGTGTTCGAACTCCTGCTTCGTCGCCTCCCAGCCACGTTCGAGCAAGTCTTGGCCGTCGTCGGAGTCAACAGGGACCGCAGTTGGGAGGTCGCCCCACCGCGCTTTGCCTGCGACTGTCGTATCTCCCTCCTCGAACGTCACGTAGTAGTCGAACACGGCGCAGGAGCATAGGTCTGAGCCGACCAGTCGGTCGAACACCGTCCTTCCGGTGGCCAATGCGTCGTCGTGTGTCGATACGTCTTCGTCGAAGCCACTGTCGTAGATGTCGCTCGTTGCCATCGGTAATCCGCGAGGCACGTTGTCTGCACCCCGCACCCCTCAGGGGGCAGAAAAACGACCGCGGACGTACTGGTGTGATTCTGTTTAACTCCCAACCCGTCGCTCCGGACGACGATCGTTCGTCTCAGGCGTTAGTGTGCATGCACACTACGTTTATACAGCGCGGTCTCATCAGTTGGAATATGAGCAGTGACAGCGTCGACTCCGAAAGTAAGGTCTCTGGGAATCAAGCGAATATCCCTGCTCGAATTCGTCGAGAACTCGATATTGACGATGGTGATACGCTCCGCTGGCACATCGAAAGCGACGGTACTCTCCGCGTCGAAATCGTTCAGCAGCGAAGCGGGACATTTGGCGACTTCACCGGCTACGACGGCAGCCAAGAAACCGACGTGACAACCGATCACGATGCGTGGGGCGTCGACATCAACTAAATGCCGCGAGCACTCGTCGATACATCTGTTCTCTTCGCCGCAGCATATCGCCGCGATGGCGCACATGATGACGCACTTCCCATTCTCCAAGGCATTGATGCTGCTGAGCTTCCAGAAGCGGTCATTCTTGACTACGTTCTTGCCGAGACACTGAACGGACTGACGACACACGCTGGTCACGAAGCTGCTATCGACTTTCTGGATCGTGTCGAAGAGAACACCCACTTTCACATCGATTCGTTGACTGGCGACGCCTTCGCGACTGGGAAGGCACTCTTCCGGCAGTACGAGCGGTTTTCATTCGTCGACGCCTGTATTGTCGCGTACATGCAGACTGAAGGCCTCGGATATCTCTACGCATTCGACGATGACTTCGACGCCGCCACGGAGGTGTATCGCCTCGACACGGCGACGGATCCCTACCAGCCAGAGTAAGGTAGGAGCGAATACACAATCGGTTCAATACGATATCAGTTGTACAGAAGGTGACGCGACCAGCGCGTGTATACCTACGTCTCAGGGAGCGTTTTTCGACCAGTCCGAACGCAGTTCCAGCAGGGAAATCCGTCGTTGAGTTCCTCGCACTCACACCGATCCGACTCAGCAGGTTCGTAGTGGTCAGTAGCTGTGGTTCCGCCGTCTGCCACGACCTGCACTTTCGTCACGAACTCGAGGATTCGAGGCCGAATCGCGACAGCGACCCGGTGTTTGCACGGGCCTTCGTACGTCGCGTCGGCAGGGCACTCACAAATGACCGGAATACCGTCGACAGCGGTAACGAGGTACTCGTGGGTTGCTGGGTTCTCGTGGCTCTCGTTGCGAACGCGGATGTCACCGTCGAGAACTGAAAACGCGAAGGCTTCGTACTGTGCTCGTTTGAGGACACGATTCGTCGGCTCGAAATCTGCGGGTAGTAGTTGATCCATCGGTGAGTTCAGCGCTTGTACGCAGCGCTGCACAGCTCACAGCGCCGATAGACTCTCACCGATGCTGATGCTCTGTGGGGCACTTCGACTGCAGTACCGAAATCTGGCTCTGTTTTAGTGGCTATGCCGGAAGAACAAAACCAGCCTGTGAGTACCTCTTGGCCCAATTCCGTTGTTCTAATACTGACAGTAGAAGACCATCTGTACTGCGTCTAAACAAGGCTGAGAGGGTGTATTCAGCAGATAAGACGGCCGATGATGACCAGTTCGGTGACTGGGTCAGGCTGTCGGCGCGACGTTCTGGTTCCGGTGGAACAGGTTGTCCGGGTCGTACTTCCGCTTCAGTTCCACGAGCCGGTCGTAATTCTCGCGGTAGGCAGCACGCTCCTCGCCCGCCTCCTCGGGAATGAAATTGACGTAGACGCCGCCGGTGGCATGAGGAGCCATCGCCTCGTGAAGCTCACGGGTCCAGGCGATGCACTCGTCGTCTTGGGCCGGATCGGTCCAGCGCGTGTGGAGGTTCATGAGGAACTCCGCGTTCCGGTGGGGGTACGCCGTCGCGTCCACGGGTATGTCGTTGATCGCACCGCCGAGTTAGGCGATGGCACTCTCACTCTCCGGTGTGGGCAGCGACTCACCGTACGTGACGAAGGTGTTGATCATCCCATCGGTGAACTCGGCGAAGTTGTGGGACTTCCAGTAGTTCCGTGACCCGGGGGTGAGCAAGCCGTCGAACCCCTGCTGCCAGCCAGCGTACGGGTGGGGGCCGATGGCGTCGGCGATGGGTTTGCCGATCTCCCGTAGCGGCTGCAGGGCTGTCTCGCCGTCGGTCAGAGCACCGTCGTAATAGACGGCGATGACGAGCACCTTCTCGCCGTGCCACACCTCCGGAATGAACGGTATAGCGGTGGCGCGTGCCTGATGACCATCCAAGCGGTGATCTGGTCAGGGGCATCGGCGACGAACTCGCGGTAGGCGGCCATCACCTCGGCCGTATCGTCGAACGGACGGACAAGCAGGCCCGAGAGCACCTCGGGACCGACCTCGTGGAGGTCGAACTCGAAGGACGTGACGACACCGAAGTTGCCGCCGCCCCGGAGCCCCCAGAAGAGGTCGGAGTTCTCGTCCTCGCTGGCGTGGACGAGACGACCGTCGGCCGTGACCACGTCCGCCCTGCGGAGATTGTCGGCGGTCAGACCGTATCGACGGGAGAGCCAGCCGAAACCCCCGCCGAGCGTCAAGCCGGAGATTCCCGTCGTCGAATTGTATCCGACGGGCGTGGCGAGGCCGAACGCCTGTGCCTCGTGGTCGAACTCTGCGAGTATCTCGATTTTCTGAGGTGATATCTTCTAAACTCCACGGCATCGGCCCACGTCTCTCTCGGCGGGCACTGGTCGGCGTCCTCATCGGCCTAGTGGGGGTCGCCCTCGTCGTTCGCCCCACTCCCGAGGCGCTGTTCAGCGACGACTTCCGGAGAAAGCTGCTGGTGTTGACGGCCATCACGGGCGTCACACTCGGGTCAATTGCGATCCGAAAGAGCGGGATCGCATATGCCCGCAGCGACGACGACGGTCCTCTTGCTGGCCCTGGGCGGCGCGGTACTCCACGCCGGGAGTATCCTGTCGGGCGAACCACAGGCAGTCACTCTGGCCTCGACGTTCGTCGGCTCGTACCTCTACCTCGCGGTGGTCGCCACCACGATGGCCTTCGTGGCGTACTTCTCGCTGCTCGACCAGGTGGGACCCCACCAAGCAAACCTCGTGGTCTACGTCGTCTCCATCGTCGCCACGATCGTCGGGTGGGCGTGGCTGGGAGAGCACTTGCCCGTGGTCACGTTAGCCGGGTTTCTGGTGATCTTCGGAGGGTTCCTTGTGGTCAAGTGGTCCGAACTATCTCGGAGCGTCAGGGACGCCTGGGTCCGGACACGGGGCTAGCGCACTTAGCGCTGAGACGGGAATCTGAAAGGGTCTCTGGGTGTAAGTGAGTGAAATAGAGGACATGTGCCGGATACGTGCAGTGTGTCGTGCAGAGCTACGACCGAACTATCGATATTCTATCAGGTCATCTCATACGAAGTGCACAGAGTCCTCAAAGTGAAAGGTTGACCCTGATGCGGGTGGGTTGGAAATCACCGGTCGTCTCCGTGGTTTCGAACCTGTCGTACGGCCCGTCGATAGCCCGTTACACGAACACCCCAGCACTTTTGTCCTCTATCCGGTCGGTTCGCTGTTGTATGCACCGTCGGCTATACATCACACAGGTGTCGATGGCCCTCCCGAACGCACCGTATCGGCCCAGCGTACGATCCTGAACTCGTGGTTAGGACGCTGGAGAACCGTAGTCGGCTGGCGTTCGTTCGGTCGCGACCCCGGCGAACCCGCCGTCGATAGAGACGGTTAGCGTCTCGTCGTCTTTGGTCATGGTGACCAGCATTGAGAGGGGATCGAGTTCCGTCACAGTAATCGCGACGTCGCCAAGGTGGTTGGGGAGGTCCCGCGCCGGGACTGCGTCGACGTCGACTCCGTGATCGCGATAGAACTCGGCGACGGCTGTCCGGTGACACAGCAACACTGCGAGCGGGAACTCCATCCACAGCCCACACTGCGAACACGTCCAGACGACCGACGCGATTCCTTCCTGGAGATCGTAGCGGGTGAGGTCAGCCAGTTCGGCTGCCGACAGTTCCTCGCGCAGATCGGTCGGGACGGCGTTCTCGTCGGTGACGAGCGTGAACGACCCCGTTCCGTAACACCGGGGACAGATATCGTGTGCCCCAAGCTCGAACTGACCGTGGCTCACCCGCTCGAACGCCGCGTGTATCTCCCGGTTAGTTCGACCGACCAGACCGCTCGGGTGAAACGGCGCCATCTCGTGTGTCCGGCCGCAGTCGGGACAGATGACGAAGAACATCTGTTCCTCGTAGCGGAGCGACAGTCCCGCGCTACAGGCTGGGCAGACGCTGTCGATGGGAAACGGATCGACGTCCCCACTCCAAGTCAGGTCCCCGGATCGGACGGCCCACACGACGTTCACGCCGGCGTTCGTGATGTCGTATCCCTCTGCGGTGTTCCTGACGAACTGGTCTTCGAGCTTCCGCAGGTGGTACCTGAACTGACCGGGGTCTGCGACGCCGACGCGCTTCCGGAGTTCGCCGAACCGCAGCGGCCGATCCTGTGCGTCCCAGAGCACCAGCAGGATTCTGAGTCGTGTCTCGCTGGCCAGACTGGCGATGGCCGTCGCCACCGTCTCGGAGAACGACAGCCCAGAACCCTCTTTGGGAGCTCCCTCATCGATACTCTTCTCCGGGTTCTCACCCACACGATTCCGAGACATGCGATATACACGCGCGATACGGGCAAAGCGTTTGCTGCGCCCGACCGAAAACGTCCGGTTGTACTCGGTCGGCTGGCCGGTTTAATGACCATCTCCTCCGACTAACGGTCGTAGGCGTCTCCTCGCAGTTCTGTAAGCGCACTCGCCACCGATAGACACTGGTTGAGCGGACTGGATCAAGTTCAGGGTGCCGAGAACCGCGGTACAAATCTGATAGTGACCCGGTCGTTCGGAGGCTGTCGACCGGATAACCCGTCGACCGAACCTCTTACTGTCGACCTCATAGAAATATTATTCTAATTACATTTATCGCCTGATGCGACCTCTTCTGTAGTAGCGCCAGTGGGCCGATGCTGGTCGTTTCCGACTGTCGGGACGATCACTCCTCGGTCTCCAGAGCGCGGCGATCACTCACGCTGAGTAGTGGATACACTGGTCGGCCAGCGAACACGACCGCGCCCATTGGTCGCTCACACAACCATGTCACCCACACCCAATCAGGTCCTGTCTGTCGCTTTCGTCGTTGCGACGGTATTCGTCGTCCAATTCACTCCCGCGGGCGCGGCGCCTGCGTCGGTACAGTTGACTGTCGATCCCGCGCAGTTCGCAGGAATCTCCGCTCCCGTGACTGCAGGAGCGAGTTCTCCGATCGATTCGTGTCGAACGATCGCTGAGGAGGGGCGATACCACCTCGTCGCGGACCTCGTGAGCCATACCTACACCTGCTTGGACGTCGAGGCTGACAGCGTCGTTCTCGACGGCCGGGGCCACGCGTTGACCGTCGCTGAAAGCACCCGGGCGTACGGCGCGGCCCTCGGTATGCCGACGCCCGACCAGTTCGGCGAGGCGGTCGTCGTCACCGGCGGCCGCTCGAACGTCACGATCGCGAACCTCTCGTTCGAGGGGTTCGATAGCGGCATCCGAGCGACCGGCGGCGCTGACCTCTCGGTCGTCAACGTCACCGGGACGAATGCTGTCACTGGCGTCGTTATCGATGGCGTCTCTCGCGTCCGTGTGATGTCGACCACGATCCTTGACAGCGCTGGGGACGGTCTGGTGGTCCAGAACGCGACCGACGTCACAATCGACGCCGTGACCGTCGACGCCAGTTGGATGGCTGGGATTGTCGTCAATGGGTCCGACCGCGTGTCCATCCAGGCGACGACCGTCAGCCGAAACCACGGCGACGGGCTGTTCGTCACCGACAGCACCGACGTCGTCACTGTGGGACTCGTCGCCTCCGACAACGCCGTCGGGATTCTAGTGATCGCTGCCGACGGGACTACCGTGACCGCAAGCACGCTTGACCGGAATTCGATCGCCGGCATCGCGGTTCTGCGGGCCGACGGAGTGATTGTGGCCGACAGCACCATCTCGAACACGGTCGGCGATCCCGGCGCTGTCGGCGTCGAACGCACGGCCGGGCTGCTGACCGTCGACGCTCGGAACACCACGCTCCGCGACGTGCGAGTCTTCGGGAACCACGACTGGACAATCGTTGGGCTGGACTCCGCTAGCATCGTCGTCGAGCGGGTCATCGCGGGTTCGACTGTTGTCTCATTTACCGCCACTGGCGTCTCGATCGAGTTGCACTTCCTCGTCGACCGCCCCTGTTCGGCGTCGACCGTCGCGTCGGTCAGCACTGAGATTGAGCGCCAGGCGACCGCCGGCGACGGAGTCGCTCCTGAGGTTACAGTCACCTGTGTGCGGTAACCTGAGTGGCTCCGGGGGCCGATGTCGTCGGATGTGCAATCGTCTCTTTGCGCCGAGGGCTTTGGCTCGGCTCATTCCGTTTGATCTCTCACTTCAGTTGGAACTGTATGTTGAACGCTTTGCCAACCGCTACGATGGATTTCCCGTCACAGTCAACAATCAATAGATGAGTGCAGGCTGTCGCGAGCGAGGCAAACCTTTCGGGTCTATCCACACTGTCTGCGAGCCACCGCCGCCGGTAGCTACGCGTACAAAGGCGTCGCCCCGGTGCTGCCCCCAACTCTACTAGGGTGGGGCGATCTGGCGACTGCACAAAAATACAGCCGTATCTCGGGGACAGAACGGCTGATGCGCTGCGTCGAGTCCATCACCGGTATGACTACTCAGCCCTCTCTCAGCATTTCTGCGACGGATACAGAGGGTGAGTTCATACGAACAGCTATCCGAACTCCCATACTATCTCAGTCATATGCCCCTCATCCAGTGCAACGGAGCCGATCTCTATTACGAGGACCACGGTGAGGGGCAACCGATCGTCTTTCTCCATGGTGCAACGGCTGGCCTCCGGTACTTCGAGCCGCAGCTGATGGGGCTCTCGAACGAGTATCGGACGATCGCCGTCGATTTCCGAGGACACGGCCGGTCGGAGAAATCGGAACTCGGTCACACCCTTGGCCAATACACCCGCGACGTACAGACCGTCCTCGAAGAGCTCGATCTCGACCGAATCGTCCTCGTGGGGTGGTCGATGGGTGCCCTCATTTCGTGGGAGTATATCCATCAGTTCGGAACCGACCGGCTTCGGGCGATCGTAGACATCGACATGGAGCCGTCTCCAGTGAAACGAGGGGACTACGAGTACGGGACGTACGGGACCGAGGATCTCGAAGGGGCGATCGATGCAATCCAGCAGGACCCCATTGGCCTTCTTGACGAGGAGGCCGAGGCGTTACTGAAAGACCCGCCGACCCGAGAACTCCGGAACCTCATCCTTGACGAAGGATCCCGGACGCCACCGCCGATTCAGGGAGCCTTACTCTTCGGGCTGTCATTCATTCGGGACTACCGCGAGTTGCTACGGAGTGTCGATATCCCCGCTCTCGTCTGTGCGGGCGCTGATGAGAAATGGCGAAGCGTTGCTTCAGTCAAGTACGCTGCGGAACTCATTCCAGACGCGAGATTCGAACTCTTCGAGGGGAGCGGGCACTGTATCACCGTTGAAGAGCCCGACCGGTTCAATCGGGTCCTGAGCGATTTCATCGAGTCACTGTGATGAATCCGTACGCTGGATCTGGAGTCGAATCGGTCGATCAGCTCTCTGTAGCCGCATTGAACAGAGCCGTATCGGCGTAGGACGTCCAGCGAACGATCTTCTCGTCCTCGAAGTCGAAGACGTGGACACCGCGAAATTCGACGGATTTCGCGGTCTCGATGTAGGTGCGGTCATCGCGACAGTGGCGCTCCCGATAGCGGAATACGGCCCCGGAGTAGCTTTTATCCCGACCCTACTCGGATGGCTCGTTGCTTTTCTCGGAGCACTCGTCTTCGGTGTCGCGATACTTCGGAGCGACGTTGCGACGACGCCACGGTTCGGCGCTTGGTTACTGGTCGCGGCACTGCCCGTCGGCTTGCCGTTCGCCATCGCCTTCACGACCTACGTGATGGGAGAGGGCGCCGACCCGTGGGCAGGGTCGTTCCTGTTGTACGGACTCGCGTGGGTCGTCTTCGGGCGCTACCTCCGATCGGCGAACAGACGAGGACTGCCTCGGCTAAGGTCACGAGCGACTGAATCTCGCTGTGCAGGTCGGCGGCGAATCAAGATGCCCGACGGTTCGACCCCTTTTTGCCGTCGTCATGATTCTCGTCCGGCCGACTAATTCGGATACCTGTTATACATACGTGCCTTCTATTCAGCACGGCCTCAATAAACTCTCAGCGACAGAGGATTTCAGCAGAGCCCGTAACCTCAACTTCTGCGTATATCTACTCGTCTCGAACCCATGATGCGATTTGCCGGCTATATGTATCGTACACCGTGAGTCCTGTCTGAAGCGTTTCGTACACTTCTTCCACATCGACATGCCCATACTCGTGTGCGAGGACGTTTCTGAACCCGACCGCGGCGACGAGCGTCGTCATCGTCTGTTCCTCGATAACGCCCTCCCGGTACAGAACGCGAACCGCTTCCTTAGCGGTACTCCCGTCGTATCCGAAATCGCGCGTTGCGATGTGTTGGGCGAGGTCGGAACATGCCTGGATAGCGTTCTCGAACATCCGCTCAACAGCACGCTGTTCAGTTGTGTTCCGGAGAAAATTCGTCGCGAGATAGCGTCTCCTGTTTCTCAATCAGTTCGCCGTGGTACTGCTCGATATGTTCGAGTTTGATCGAGACGACTCGCGTATCAGCCACGCAGTCCATCCTCCGCGATCCGGTCGATCACGGCACGCTGCTGGCGGCGAAGGTCGTCACGTTGGTCACCGAATGTCGCTTCGATGTCCACCTTGAACTGCTCAAACGCGTCCTTATTACCGCAGACAAACGTCCCGTTGACAGCGTCGTGTGCGATGTCAAGAGGAAGCGTTTCAATGTCCGAGATGTCGATGAAGGGCCATTCCTCTTGCTGAAGATCTCCCGACAGGAAACACCGCTTCTCGAACCGTTCGCTGTCCGAGAGATCGTCGAAAAATTTGACGGCAATATCGAGATCGGATGCGCGAGTCGCCTCTCCGGTGACTTGGGACCCGAATGCGACCGCGAACTTGACATCCGGGTCGGAGCACGCCGACTCTTCAAGAGAGGCGAACAGTGCCGAATCCCCGTCGCCCTTGCTCATACGTGAATCGACGGCGTATCGTTACAAAAGAATTCCGCCGTATTGGGTTGTATGGCGGACCAAGACGACGTTTAGTATAAACCGCCCACTGAACGGCGTCTCCGCTGTGATGCGGTGCTTCAGTTTGAGGTTCGCAGCTCCCCAGTGGGAGTAGTGGAGCGTGTACGTGCCATCGATACGTTCGTACGCAATGAGTGCGCGATGTCCCATCTTCAGTCACCTCACGGGACGATGCTCATGCTGGATCGCCCCACACCCCCTCTTGGGGGATGAAAAACAACTACCGCTTAATCGGCTCGTGGGAACTGAGGTCTGCGTGGAGGACCTCATCGTTGCGAACGACGTGCCGTTTGGCTAGCACCGGGAACCGACACTTCGTGAACCCAGCCGTCTGAATATCGAATTCCTCATCTGGTTCGAGATAGCTGGCGAGTGTCCGGAGGAACTCGTGGGTCACGATTCCACCTTCGTAGTCTGGAAGGCTGTTCTCTTGGGCCTCATACACCTCGAAATCATCATAGCCCCTGATAGTGAGCTCACCCTCCTCGGTAGTCTCCCAGTTGAGCTTCCCGAAGCAATGGTTCTCGCACAGTTCGCGGACTGCCTGCGAATCCGATACGATTGCCCCAGTTCGTCTCCGTCAAAACCGAGATTTTGCACTCGAACGTCTCGACATCATTGAGGAGGAGCGTCAAGATCTCGCAAGTGCCGAACTTCACGAACGCCGTGACGTAATTACGCTCTGGGAGGAGAATCTGGAAGACCGCCGCTTAATCAAGCACGCGTTGGCACTCTACTCGGATGTCGAAGCCGCTCGCGAACAGCGGATCAACGTGGCTGACCGCGCCACAAACTAATTCTCGTGATCTTCGAACCTGCGGATGTCATCGAGGGCGACACAGCTACTCGCAGGACTGCTCGTCCGCTTTTTCCCGGAGTTCGACCGCGACCTTCTCGAAGTGTTCCGTCCCATTCGGTTGCGAGTTCGTCGTAGATTTCCTCGTGCTTGTCGAGGTTGATCACGTCGCCCTCATCGACACTGCTCTCATCTGTCGCGAGTGCTTTCAGGATCTCTTTGATCTCCCGGTCGTAGTTAAAGCGACGGCCATTCAACGCGTAGAAAATTCGGGTCGACATAAGCGCCGTTCGCTTGTTGCTATCGACAAATGGACGATTCGCCGCAATGAGTCGCAGCAGCTGATATGACTTCTCGTGGAGCGACTCGGGCGCGTGACCGAAATGGCCTTCTTGGATATGGTCGACGGTATGGACGACGGCCAAGCGTGAATAGTGAGAGCGATAGTAACACTTCTAACAACAAAGAGAGAAGATCAACGTGGCCTTGGGTTACGGTTGTAGCGACATACTTCGATCTCAGTCGACTCAATCCTGCGATACTCCCAGATTAACTGTAGAGACCCTAAACGGCTGTTCCAAACGTTCACGGCTTCCGGGACAGACGACGTAGATAATGGACTCAGAGGACCCTGCAACTGATATCGACGAAAGCGTTATCAAGAGCATCGAAGCCCTCGCCAATCAACAGCGGCTGGAGATTCTCGTCGCGTTGGCCGAGAGGAAATACGATGGTAAAGCGGAGACGTCCGCGATGTCTTTTACGCAACTGTACGACGTCGTGAGTTGCCAGAGCACGTCGCAGTTCTCTTACCATCTCAAACAGCTTGTCGACAGATTCATCATCGAAACCGAAGACGGATATCAGCTCACGTACGCTGGTGACAAAGTTCGTCGTGCCCTCTTTTCGGGGCTCTACGAGCCGTCTCACGTGTTCGGTCCTGTGGCTGTCGAAGGGGCCTGCCCAAACTGTGGTGCGCGGGCACTTAATGCAGACTCAGCCGAGGGTCGGTTCACTGTGGAGTGCCGAAAGTGCGTAACACCCATCGTCTCCGATCTCTTCCCGCAGAGTATCGCTCAGGAGCGATCTACGCAAGAAATCGTCGACAGTTTTGGCTACGGTATCTGGGCGAAGTACCTCTTCGTACGAGGAGGCGTCTGTCCCGAATGCTATGGGCTGCTTGAAACCACTATCCAGCAGTTAGAGCGTGAAGAGCATTCCATGGGAGTCTCAATTAACGAATGTCGCAGATGTTGGTTCACCGTCTCCCTTCCTATCGACGTCGTCGTTGCGTTCCACCCGGTGGTTATCGAAGCCTTCTGGCAACACGGTGTCTCCCTCCTCGATACCCCTCTCTGGGAGCTATTCGAGTACACGACAGCAGAAAACTGGAACACCACTGTGAGAGCAGAGGAGCCGTTCGCTGCTTCAGTCGAGATCATCCTCGACGATACGGAGATGAGGTTAGCAGTCGATCATCAGCTCTCGGTTACGGTTCTACAGAAGACCGAGCTTCGATAGAGAGCAAGCGAGATCTCTCACCGACGAATCTGGGTATGATTCCATAGAGAGCAGTATTCTACAGCGAGTAACCAGCACGCGAGTGATGGAGCGATGAGAAACCCAACCCTGTCAGTGGATGTAGACTGAGAGTTGGAGTTGACACGCCTTCGACCCAATCTATCAACTTAAACGTGTTTGAGTAATCTGTTTGCCAAATTGTAATCCACATGACAATATTTATCCGGTCTCCGGGGAAGAATCGGCTATGCACCCGCTCCGCCACTCGTTGATTGATGAACATCCCGTCGCGTCGTTCTTCATCGGGGCGTACGCGTATACGTGGATCATCTCTGCCCCCGCCGTATTCATGGAGCCGAGTTGGACCGCGGCAATTCTCATTTATATCGGGAGTTTTGGCCCTCCAGTAAGTGCGGCAGTAGTGACGTGGCTGCGGGGCGACGACGTCAGAGAGTGGGCGAGCCAAATCACGAAGTGGCGCGTGGGATGGAAATGGTGGTTCGTTGCTCTCGGCCTTCCGCTCGTCGCGGCGGCGCTAATTGCGGTCGGTATCTTTGCAGTTCGAGGTCCCATCGATTTCGGACGGGCGCTCCCGTCACCGTTGCTCTTCGTAGGGCTATTCCTCTTCACCCTCGTACTCAGCGGCGGCCTAAACGAGGAGCCTGGGTGGCGAGGATTCGCTCAAGCTAGGCTCAACGAACGGTACGGGGCGTTCAACGCGAGTCTCATTATCGGGGTCGTCTGGGCTGGCTGGCATCTCCCGTACTTTCTCGCACCAGTCACTCCACATTCGAGTTTCCCCCTCGTCAATCAGGTCGGGTGGGTCGGTGGAATCCTCACCCTGTCTGTCATCCTCGCGTGGGCGTACAACAGCACCGGGAGCGTCCTCATCGTGATGGTGCTCCACGCAATGGCTAACACGGCGGACGTGCTCATTCCACTCGTTCCCAACGAGATTCTCATCGACGGGGTGATCAACGAGCGTGCGGTCGGTATCGTGACCGTCGTTCACTTAGTCGTATACGCCGCCATCGCTCTTGCCATCGTCGCGTACTACGGTCGTAAAGTCCTCGCTCGTGGTGCGATTCCGAAAACGGCCGACGTTGGTGGTGGAGGCTCGTGATCACGAATACAGCGGCAGAGCAGCGTCTCTCTGAGCGGTCGATAGAGGGACGATAGAGATGGCTGCAATCGATATCGATGGTCTGACTAAACAGTTCGGAGACGTCGTCGCCGTCAACGACCTTGACTTGCGCGTCGAGGAAGGAGAGATCTTCGGGTTCCTCGGCCCGAACGGCGCAGGGAAGTCCACGACGATCGACATTCTGCTCGACTTTGTCCGTCCGACAGCAGGTACCGTGACTGTTCTCGGCCACGACGCTCAGCGAGAGGGTGAAGCCGTGCGGCGGAAAACCGGCGTTCTCCCGGATGCCTACCACGTCTACGAACGGTTGACTGGCCGGCAACACCTGGAGTTCGTTTTGGAGATGAAAGGTTCGAGCGAGGACGTGAACGAACTTCTTGAACGGGTTCGCATCGCCGACGCCGCTGACCGGAAAGCTGGCGGGTATTCGAAAGGGATGCGGCAGCGGCTAGTTCTCGCGATGGCGCTCGCTGGCGACCCCGACCTGCTCGTCCTCGACGAACCGTCTACCGGACTGGATCCGAACGGAGCCCGTGAAATGCGGGAGATCATCCAAGAAGAGAACGAACGCGGAACAACGGTGTTCTTCTCCAGCCACGTCATGGAGCAGGTCGAGGCGGTCTGTGACCGGGTGGCGATCATCAATCGCGGCCAACTCGTCGCCGTCGATACTATCGATGGCCTTCGCGACGCGACCGAAACGGGCGAAGTCCTGTATATATACGTCTCTAAACTCAACGAAGCTACTATCGAGCGAGTCACCGAACTCGACGGTGTCGGGAGTGCTTCGATCGATGACGGTCGGATTCGAGTCGTCGTCGATGATGCCTCGAAGTTTGCCGTTCTGCAAGCTATCGACGCCCACGTAACGTCGATTCAGGACTTCTCGGTCGTCGAGTCCTCCCTCGAAGACCTGTTTGTCCGCTACACTGAGGACGAGCAGGAGGTCAGAGCATGACGTGGCTGGTAATTGCGAAGAAAGACTTCCGAGATGCCGTCCAGTCACGCGCGCTCTGGGCGCTCGTGACAGTGTTCGTCCTCTTATCGCTCGTTTCGACGTATGCGTACGTCCAAGTGCCCGAGATGCTTGGTGAGTCGACGGGAGCGACGTTCGCCGGGCTCATTTTCTTCACAGTCGGCCTTACCGGCCTGTTCGTGCCCCTTGCGGCGATTGTGGTCTGCTACAAGTCCCTCGCCGGCGAACGCGAACTCGGGAGTATCAAGCTGTTACTCTCGTTGCCGACCAACCGGCTGAACGTTTTCACCGGAAAGGTCGCCGGACGAGCGGGCGTTCTCGTGTTCGGTCTCGGTATCGGCCTCCTCGTTGGATTAGGGTTCGGCTCCGTACTGCTCGGGACACTCAGCCCTGGTGTTACACTCGTATTCGCTCTCGTGACCCTCGGATTTGCGGCGATTTACGCGGGAATCATGGTCGGACTCTCGGCCACGACGGGTTCGACTTCACGTGCGACCACACTCGCACTCGGATTCTTTGTCGTCTTCGAGTTGCTCTGGGACGTCGTCCCGATGGCGCTCGTCTACGTAGTCAACGGATTCAGTCTTCCATCCACAATGCCCGACTGGGTTTTCCTCGTCAGTCAGGTTTCCCCGTCTTCGGCGTATCTCTCAACGGTCGTCGCTCTCCTGCCTGGATTCGCAGAGACTGCCGGTGCAGCGCCCGCCCAGACGAGCGTTGGAGTCGAAGCGACTGCCGTTGAGCCAGACCCGTTCTTCCTGATCCCGGAGGTGGGGATCGTCGTTCTCGTCCTCTGGCTCGTCGTTCCGTTCCTCGTTGGGTATTACCGGTTCAACGCCGCAGACCTGTAGCGCCAACTACTGAAACACCACAAACCAAACACGATGATGACAAACGAAAGTATGCAAATCGTCCGTCTTCCGAAGGAAACGGTTTCTCTCGACGGAGTCGTCCAAGCCGAACTGCAAGAACGGTATGGCGGATTGTCCGCGGCTCTCATCGTCGGCGTATTTTGGGGGCTCTGGCACCTGCCCCAATTCATCCCTGGCGGATTCCGCGCCGACTGGCCGCTCGAACTTATCGTCGCCTATTTCGTGGGGATTATCGCGTTCTCCGTGCTCCTCGGGTGGGTGTTCAACGGATCGAACGGGAGCGTGCTGTTAGCCATGCTAATGCACGGAACCGACAACGCGACGACGGGGCAGGTTCCGCTCGATCCGGACGTCGTCCTCGTCGGTGACGCTATCGACTGGAGTACGCTCGCCACGTTGAACGGATCGCACGCGATTATCACATGGGCGGTCGTACTGCTCGTCGTCGTCACGACCGGCATCCGCCTTTACGATTACCGAGTCAGTCCGGACTGGAACACGGAGCCGTAACCTAGCATCGGTCGGGAGAACATTAAGGGACTACCACTGGAACCAGCCAACAGAGGGACACAATCACCCATTATCCCGCGACCCGTGCTATCGCGACGGCTTCCCGATAGCACGAAACCGCCAGCAGCAGATACCCGCCGACCAAGAGCACCCACTCTCGGCGCGTCAGCGACCAGTCGCTGGGAGATCGTACGCGTTCGAACTCCTCTTTCAACCGAGGTCCAGACTCCTGATGCCACAGCATCACGCCCCGCGTCGCGACCACGATTGCGATGAACGCCGTGATCTCCATCGGGCCGCTCCGTTCGACGAGCACAGCCAGCGACGGCGCTATCCGTTCTCCTCCGATGGCGAGCGATCCGGTCCCCCAGACCGCCCCGTACCATGGTGCTTGGACGACCTCGATGACGTATCCCATCGGTGTGTTCACCGACCGGAGCGTGTTCGCGCCGATAGCGATCAGGGAGACGCCGGCGTTCCACCCGAACAGCCACAGGAATTCCCGAGTGATACTCCCCGCGTACCGCGCGGTTACGCCCGGATTCCCACCGCGTAACAACCCTTGTGAGAGGAGATGGTAGCTGATGATCCACGCCGTCGTGAACACACTCGCGACGATGATCCAAAGAGAGACGAATCGGACGAGTACGTCATCGTGATTGACGTACCGTCCAACTCGCTTCGATATCCGACCAATCGTCCCGGTCGTATTCGACGCTACCATACGATAAGTCGGCGTGCCGCTGACAAATGCGTTATCGAGCCGGACGGTCGGCGCCGAGCGACGTCCCAGTGGTGACGACGAGGGCGAGAACGCCGGCGGTGAGCGTCGCGACGAGAAGTCCGAGCCCGAGGGATGTCGTCGCACCCGCGACGCCTCCCACGGGATAGTAGTTCAGGAGCGCGTTGCCGCCCGCGTGCAGAAGCATTGCCGGCAGGACGCTCCCCTCGACCCGGTTCGTGAGCCACGTCAACAGAATCGAGAGTTCGACGAGCTGGAGCAGATAGAGGCCGAGCGGAAGCGTGTGCTGGATGGTTCCCGGAATGACTACCAGCGGGAGGTGCCAGCCGGCCCAGGCGATACCGACGAGGAGCCCCGCTGTGAGCGGACTGTACGCCTCTTGGAGCGCCGGCAGGAGGTACCCGCGCCAGCCGGGTTCTTCCAGACCGCCGCCGAACAGGAGGATGAAGCCGAGGAAGAGCGGGTACTCGATAACGCCGGGGAGCACGTCTGGCGTCACGGCGCCATCGAAGAGGACGACGTGAACCACGGCGGCACTCAGAAACAGGGCGACTGGAAACGTGAGCGAAAGTACGTAATACCGCAGCGAGACGTGAATCTCGAAGATTGCCCGAAGCCACTCCTTCAGTGACCGACCGGAGACCCCAACGAGGATTGTACTCGCGGCGAACGGTCCGAGCGCGCCGAGAACGAACAGGACCGTTCCTGTGAGCGTTGACCCGGACTCGCTAATCGCCCACACGCTCCACAGCGACCACGAGATAGTGTACGTGAGGGCGGTGTACCCGAGGAATGTCGCTCGGGACGACCAGTCTGCGACAGCGGTGGCGTATGATCGGGGCGGCATTCAGTCACCCTCGATGGTTTGTGGCGCGACCTCCGTCGCGCCGGGACGATAGTAGTGCATGGGCTCGGGCGCTCAGGTCATAGAGCGGTGTGTGCATGCTCAGGTTCCTCTCGAGATGGTGACGGGCTCGAACCGCTGAAGACCGAAGTACGTGTTCAGGACGGCGCCGAACCCGACGACTGCGACGACCAGTTGTGCGATCCCGCCGAGGTACGGTACGAATCCGAGGAGTTCGAGGACGAGCAGAAACGCAGCTATCCCGGCGAGCGTCGCTACTCCATCGCGCTCGATTGGAAGACGCGTCCCGATAAGGTACCCGAACACGGCTTGGCCGTAGAGAACGATGAAAAACTCGACGATGAGCCCGACGATCGCGACCGGGAGCAAAATGAGGGTGAACGCCATATAGACGAAGAGTACGAGGAGGGTCGTTGCGCCGAGGCTGCCGACAACGGCGTTGACGAGAGCGTGCTCGGTGATAGCCGCGCCGACGTTTTCGATAACGAGCGGGTGCCGTTCGACGAGCCACCACCCGAACGCGCCGAGAACGAGGAACCGCAGGAGGAATCCTACGACCCGCTGAGCGGGCGAACTCGACCGGGTTGGCGGCTCAAATTGCGAGATCTGCCCGACCGAAGCATCGGAGCTGACCGTAGCAGACCCCGAATAGGTCTGCAACGTTCCGGTTACGGTCGCGCCGTCATTGACCGAGAGATTCCCGGCGAGGAGCGTCACGTCGCCGTCGACCGTCCCGTCGATGTCTGTGGTGCCACCGATCACGTAGACGTTGCCGTCGACGGTCGCGTTCTCGGGCACGGTAGTAGCTCCACCAGCAACCACGTGGACATCCGCGAGCGATTCGATGTCGTGGTCACCCTGGAACGTCACCGACATCTCCTGGACGTCGCTGCCCCCGATGGAGATCATGAGAAGGACGACGATGAGGAGCGGGATGGCTTCCGTCGGAGTCATCCACTCGCACCTCCGTTCTCGCGAGCGAGTTCGATCATCCGTCTAGCGTACAGCCCTACGGCGAGCCCGAACAAGAGGAGCAGGGAGAGCGCCTGCACTACGTTCAGGTGGGAGAGAAGCGTGAGGTCGACCGCTTGGAAGTACAATGCGAGTGCGGTGCTGGAGAACGTGGCGAGCCATCCGGCGACGCCGATTCCGATTGCGGAGTGGGTGCCGATCGTCTCGGGCGTCGAGAGGTCGGGCCAGAGTGCGAAGTTCAGCGTCGTGTAGAAGCTCACGGCAATAGCGTACAGAGCGGGATTTAAGGGAGAGGCCTCTTGGCCGGCAATAGTCGGGAACAATGCTGCGAATCGGAGGTCGGACGTGTACATGACGTGTGTGAGCGCGAACAGTGCGAACGTCCACAGGAAGACGCGCGAAAGCGAGTAGTTCGCGTAGATGACGCCGGCCATCACTGCACCGATAACGTGTGCAACGGCGATGAACAGCCGCGTCGAGAGATCGGTCGATTGCCAGGAACTCAGAAGGAGCGATGGGGTGTCGATGATCCGGAGGAAGCCGAGGCTATCGATGAAAAAGACGCCGAACATCAAGACGACCGGGACGGCGAACGCGAGACTCCGCGTTTGAATCGGGTCCCCATAACAGAACCGCCCAGTGCCGTACGTCTCGTGTTGCGTCCCGAGAGTGTCGAGTATCGCATCGAGGCGGTTGAAGCTGGTAAACGAGAGGACGCCGAGCACGAGGAGGCCCGGCGCCATCGCGGCGACCATCAACTGGCTGAAGACGTCGACAGACCAAGAAAGCGGAATCGCGTTCGCTAGAAAGTACGCAATTGCCGTGATCCCCGCGGCGACGTACCCGCGGTCCGGCACGGGAACGAGGTCAATCGCGAGCGAGAACGAGACGGGAAATCCGACGCCGAGTCCTATCGACGCGAAGATGATCCACGCCCCGAACGCGGGAACGGTTCGAATCATCGGAGCCACGACTGTGAGCGCGAACTGGACGCAGACGACGCCGAACAGGAGTCGGAGCTTCGTTCGGAGGTTCGTGCTCCACCCGCGTCGGTCCATCGTCATGCCAGTCGCGGCTGCGACAACGAGCGTCACGAGCGCCAGCGCCGCCATCCACATCGAGACGGCAGTCTCGGACATACCAACGAGGCGCGTGCCGAGGTCGATGAGCCCCAACTGCACGAACGTGATGTTGTAGTAGTACCCGGCGACCATCAGAGCGACGAAGAGACCGTACCCGGCTACCGTCACCCACCGACGCTCCCGAACGTGCGTGCTCAACTCCATTTAAGTCGTCTCGGCTGTTCGTGAACGCGGACGACCATTAAACGCGGCGTTGCGGGCAGTCGAACCCACCGTCATCGCGTTGCTTCGATCTACGATCACCGTCGCCGCCGGCTTGAACGCTCTTCCGCTGTCAGCCCCTCCGCAACAGCTTCGACGAAACCACACTGAGAATCCGCTCGTATTAACGATCGTAGTATCATGCCCAACGATAGTACCCGACAGTGCCCAGACGACCGGACACCAATTGTCGTTGATCGAAACGGCATACGAGGTCACTATACCCGCCTTATGGTGTGAGCGATCTCAGTACTCCTCGCTTAGTCTGTTCGTAGTTCCGTTCCGGCATGCGTCTGGGTTCTGGAGGACCCGCGGGTGATTGCGCGAATGAATCGAATCGTGAGTCCGAGACCGATGAGACTCAGGACGCCAAACAGCACGATCTGGGGGAGAGGGACGGATTGACCGCTCTGGAGCATGAATGCAATCATGGCGAGCACCGCGAGACCGAGGGTGGTGCCTTTCACGAGGAGGACGGCGGTGAAGACGTAACCCCACGCTCGCCGCTTCCAGAGGAAGACCGCCGAAAGGGCGAACGACGGGACGACGATACCGAGATCGAGTGACTGGATGACTGGTACGGGAAGCGTCGTTTCGGCGATGCTGGGGGGTCTCGTTCCAGCGAGGCTCGCCGGGCCGACCTCGGCGAGCCACATCAGTGCCACGAGTCCGGCGACGAGTGCTTGGAAGACGATGTATCCACGGATCGGATGACCGTCGAGTGCTTCCTTCAGGTCTGTTGGATCGGTGCGAGCGACCCCGCCGATGAGCGTGAACAACGTCAGTGCGAACAGTGCGACGTAGACGAGATAGAGCTCGTTAAACGCCGTGAGCAACGCGTACGAGGCGTACGTGTAGAGAAGGTAGCCGGTGACACCGAGCCAGACGATGTAGCCGCGGATCGACCCCCGATATGCGTAATAGAGGGCGCCGGCGAGCACAGGAACGGCGACGACGAGCGTCAGCAGATCCTGCCCGTACAACTGCGGGAGGAGGACTTCGGCGTCTCGGTAGAACTCGGGAACGAACAGTCCGACGACCGTCGCGAGAACCGTGAGAAGGAGGGTAATCGTTGACGAAACCAAGTACGGCCGAGTGAGGCGTCGAGGTGATCGCACCGCGGTCATTCCGGCGAGTCCTCCAGAGTGTCCGGCACGACGCCGAGACGGCCTTCGACAAACGAGGCGACATCCGCTGCGAACGCATCGACCGCGTCCCAGTCCGTGAACTCAATGTCGCCCGTCGGGTTCCGATCCTCGACGAGGAGGTCCTTCGCGATTCGCTTCATCATGAGGCGTTTGAGAAACCCGTACACGGAGAACCGAAGCGCGCCACCGAACTGTCCGATTCGATCCGGATGCCACCCGGTCTCAGTGAGGAACGACTCGACGTACCCTGCGGCTTCTTCGTGTTTCTCCTCGTTCGCCGAGGAGAGCGAAACCTGGAAGAACGCGGTCGGCATCTCGGACAGGGCCTCTCGATTGTCGGTGACGAAGTCACGGACCTCGTCTTGGTGTTTGCCCACGTGGATCGACGCACCCACGATGGCGGCGTCGTACCCTTCCAACGTGAACGATTCTGGTCGGTCGCGCACGTCAAGAACGCTCGTCTCGTGGCCGCGCTCTCCGATAGTCGCGGCGATCCGATCTGCGATCTTCGCCGTTTGGCCTTCTCCCGTTGCGTAGGTTACCAGAAAGGAACTCATCTGTTCTCTAACCTCAGCAAGGACGTTCAGCACGGTACTCAATAAAGACGGGTCGGACCCAATCCCGTTCGAGTCGTGGCGTGCTGGAGGTATCGGGTAGCACCAAAAAAACCGTGTTCGCAATCGGCGCTCAGGCGGGAAAGCACTCGTCATCAACCGTCCGGTTTTCGTCGTACCGGACATCGTTCAGCCGCAGAGAAGCGATGCGAACGATTTTGTGACCCTCGTTCGAACTCGCCATAGGCCGACCCTTCCAACAACGGCTGTCTTGGAACGAGAGCGGTTGTAGTTTGTCCAGTTCGAGAGCGTCGATCTAGACCAGTTTCAAGCCGGTGAAATCCGAGTGCCCTCGCATCAGAACTCCGTAGAGCGCTCTCTCAGACCACCGCGACTTGGACGAGCGAGAGCGCGACGAGGGGGACGTGAAAAGAGGCGTGAGCCACCATCGCGGCCTCGAGGCTCCGTCGCCAGTAGAGCCATCCAAAGAGGATTCCTGCGACCGCGTTCAGGAGAACCGTCCGCGCGATCAGTGCTGGGGTGAGATCAACCGATTGAGCGAGTGCGGGGAGGTGACCTAAGCCGAATAGGATGGCGGAGACCAAGATTGCAGCCCACATGACAACCGGTCGTGGGCCGTCCGTCCGACGGCCGGTAACGCGCCACCCGACGAACGCGAGCACGGACATGAGTCCGAACCGGAGCATGAGTTCCTCGGTGACCCCTCCGTGACATCCTCCCCGTCGTAAACGACGGGGCTTCCCGTACCGCAGTTGGGATATTTGCTGGTCTACGACACGACTTGTTCTCTCGTGCGAAACGTCCCGCTCTCGCGGTCGAACAAGTATGTCGATGGCTGTGCCACNACGACGGGGCTTCCCGTACCGCAGTTGGGATATTTGCTGGTCTACGACACGACTTGTTCTCTCGTGCGAAACGTCCCGCTCTCGCGGTCGAACAAGTATGTCGATGGCTGTGCCACACAGCCGTTACTCCTATCCTCACCATGAGGACTCGGAGTTATCTTCTGACGCATATTCTCCGCCCCGTTGCAATCCGCATTCCCGACTAACCCGCACGACGAACAAACGTACAGGCCACGTTCGACACGGTTCGACTTCGTGTCGTCACCACACCATGAACACGTCTTCGAGGTGTTCCACTCGTTCTCTTTCAGTACTTCGACGCCACGTATCTCGCCTTTGTATTCGAGGTAGTGGTGGATGCGGTCAAACGCCCACGTATGCAGTTTCTTGTTGCCGGTCTTCCCCCAGTCAGATTCGCGCACGTCTTCGGGCCAACTCACCGCGAGTGTGCCCACACCGCGCTCGACACACTCCGTGATGATGGCGTCCGTCAGTGTGTGGTAAAAGTGGGTTTCGCGGTCTGCGAGTCTCCGACGTGCCCACATCGACTTCTCCGACGGACCGTTCTCGCCCTCAGTATCGTACTCTGCTCGCTTGAAGTAGTGCTTGTCTTGTTTGAGCGAGTTGCCGGGGTACAGAACGTATTCGTCGGGAAATGCGACTGTGGCGATGTTCTTGATGCCAAGGTCAATGCCAGCAACACCTTCGCCCGCGGAGTCGTTGGCTTCGAGTTCGACTTTGCAGACGAAGTGGAGTTCCCACTCGTCGCCGTTCCAGACAGCGCGAACGTTTTGCACGGAGTTGACTTCTGAGAGGTCAACGTCGGGGCGCGTTTGGTACTCGCAGAGCAGGAAGTCCGACCAGTACTCCTTGAGGTTCGAGCCTTTCGAAAGTCGAACTCTGTTGTTCTTGGGGTCGTGTTTGAAGCCGTCTTCTTTGAACGTGACCGTGGAACGTGGTCTTGTGTCTCCGTGTTTGCGGTAGCCGGGTGGATTTGCCTCGTCAAACTTGTGTCGCAGGTCGAACCATGACTGGAAAGCGTCGGATAGTTCTTCGATGACTTTCTGACTGGATTGCGCGTTCAAGTCTTTCCAGCACGCTTGATTCTTCATATACGATTTGAGCGGGCCTTCGTTGGGAATCTCACCGATTTCGTCCCAGACTCGGTCCGCTGTCCATCGTGCGACGTTCCAGATTTTGGAGGCGGAGTCTCCGAGCGAGTCGAGGCTATCGCAGACCTGCCGGTGGTTCTGAATGGAACCAACGTAGGTGCGCGTGACCTCAATCGCCATACATAGTCTATGTAAACAAACCTACTTAATGAGTAGGATTAGCGCTGAATATCCAGTCTGAGTGCCGTCGGTGGACTGTGAGGGAATTGTCGGATTCACTCCCGCCGTAAACGGCGGGATTCTCTCCTCGAAGAAAGATAGCGACCGTCGTGATCACGAGAATGGTCGTGGAGTCGCCGGCGCCGATGACGTCGAGTGGGAGCGGGACGAGTGTGCTGTTGGCCGTATTGAACCCGGTGTGTGCGAGGGTGGCGAGCAGGACGCTCCCGGTCTCGTTGTAGATCCACGTCAGAATGAACGCGACCCCGACGATGTTCAGGATGCGGACCGCGGTCGTCGGAGCGAGTTCGACGAACGACGCCAGTCCATGAAACTCGGTGGTGCCAGTTGCCAGCAACGGGAGGTGCCAGAGCGCCCAAACCACGCCGAGGATGACCGTCGCTGGCACGGGCGCGTACTGTTCTTGGAGCTTCGGGAGTGCGAGTCCTCGCCAGCCGGGTTCCTCGTTCCCACCACCGATGAGTGCGATAGTGACGAACGAGACGAGGACGAGCGAGAAGCGACCGGGGAGCACGCCGGGGTCAACGGACCTGCCGACGGCGGTGAGGCCGACGCTCGTCAATACGATGACCAGAAGTGGGATGGTGAGAGCAGCGATGTACCACCGCGGCGCGACGCGCCAGTCGACGATCTGGTGTGCCCATGCCCGGACCGAATCGCTCCCGAGCCACGTGACGACGAGGGCTGCGAGGAACGGGCCGTAGCCACCGACGACGAATCCGAGAGTTCCGATCGGTTCGGACAGTTCCAAGACGGGACCGATCCACGCTATCCAGGAAATAGCATAGGTAAGCAGGAAAAACGTCACGACAGGGTGGGCATCGACACGCTCGCGAATCTGCTGTCTCATGGTTCGATACTCCGAGGGTCGATCGTTGCTTCTGGAATCATGTTTCTTGGATCTACAGCGGCAAAACACCGAGCAAGGAGAGTTGCCAAGCGAACAGGAGCGCGAGTGCCGTCACTATCGAGTAATGCAGTCGAGCGGGGCGGCTCCAGTAGTCCTCGTGCCACGCGAACCCTGTCGCGACGACGGCCCCGATAGTTCCGGCGAGAGCGAGGTATCGGAGGACCTTGCCTGTCCGAAGTGCTATCGACGGTGAGGCAGCTTCGGCGTTGAAATTAATCCAGGCGAACAAGAATATCACCAGAACGGTCAGCCAGAGCAGACTCACCACGCCGAGGAGCCATCGGGCTGACCGTTCGCGGTCGCTCGGAACGTCACTCGCTCGCCATCGTCGCCACACCGGCCCGCCGAGCCAGAGCAGCAAGACAGAGAGGAAGGCCACGACGCCCGCGCCGAGAACAGACTGGAGTACGGTGAGGCTCTCGTACCATGGGACGCGTTCGTACGTGGCCGGTCCGAAGGAATGGCGGAACATATGTGTCGCGCGCCCGTTCTCGCCGAACTGGAAGACCAGCATATCGCTCCCTCCGATCTCCTCGTAGACGCCGGGTCGTCGCTCGACCCACCGGCGAGTTTCCTCCCCCAACGAGGAAGTCGTCAGATACCCCTCGTCGGTGACGCCGACGGTGTACGTCCGTGTCATCACGCCGAGGACGCGCTCCCACGAGGATTCCGAGATGGTCAGCGACCGGTAGTCACCGGTCAGTTCGCGCGCCCGTTCAGTGGCACCAGTTGGTGGCTCCACGACCGGCGTGTCCGACTGTGGGTAGTACCGGTCCGTGAACGCCTGGAGAAGTTCGAACCGGGCGAGAGCCCCGCCGGGACTGTTGTAGACGACGAACAGCCCGGTGTCGTGCTCGGGGTAGAGCGCGAGAAGACTCTTGAACCGGGGCGTATCACCCCAATGGCCGACGATGCGCTCGTCGTTGCGGTCCATCTCGATGAATCCGTACGCCATCCCGTTGAGTTCCGGAACCTCCTCGGACTTCGTGAAATGTCGACGATGCATCTCGCGGACTGTCTCGGCCTCGAGGATGCGTTCAGAGCCGTAAGAACCCCCGTTCAGGTGGGCAAGCATGAACTGGCCCATATCGGTCGCGGTCGTGCGAAGCGATCCGCCCTCAGGCGGAAGCGTCCAGACTACGGGGTCGTGAGCCTGATACTCGCCGTTCTGGTAGGTGTATCCGATTGCGCGCCGTGACTCCAGCCGGGGCGGAAGCGGCTGGGCGTAGGTCGTATCGTCCATCGCCAGCGGCGTGAAGATGCGGTTGTCGACGAACCCTGTGAAACTCTCCTCGGACTGCTCGGCGAGGACGTGGCCGGCTAGGGCAGTCCCGTAGTTCGAGTACGAGACGAACTGCCCCGGCGGTCTGACCCGTGCTGGCTGGTGGTCGGCGAGGATGTTTTCCATGGGTCGTTTCTCGTTGGAGTCATCTGCGACCATTCCCGAGAAGATGTCTTCGAAGCCTGCCGAATGGGTGCCGAGGTGTTCCAGTGTGACGGGCTCGGGGTAGGTGTCCGGAACGCTGACGGTTGAGTCGGTCAGGTAGTCGTTGATGTCACGATCCAGTTCGAGTCGCCCGTCTTCGACGCCCTGCATCACGGCCGTCCACGTCACGAGCTTGCCGGTCGAGCCGATGCTAAAAACGGTCTCGTCGGCGTCGACAGGCTGCTGGGATGCAAGGTCTGCGTACCCGTAGCCTTTCGTCAGAACCGCCTCGCCGTCGCTGACGACGACCACGGCCGCGCCCGGGACGTGGTACTCTTCCAGTTGGCGGGCCATCGTCTCGTCAAGCCACGCCTCGGTCGCCGTCTGATTGCTCAGTTCGACCTGACCGGAAAGGCTATCAGAGGAGAAGACGGCGAGGATTGCTGTCGTCCCAATCGGCGTGCTCACGAGAGCGACGACTAGGGTGACCACAACGACGGAGTGGACGTACTGATGTTTCACGGGATCTCTTTGTTCAGTGGCTGATTCGAGTGTGGTGCATGTATCGAATGACTGCGAAACCGAACCTGCAACCGTCGTGTTGGCTCGCCAGTCTACGGTGACTCATACCGGCTCTTGCACGTCGCTGGGACGCTCGCTCTTTTCGAGCAGGTAGCCGCCGAAGGCGACCATCCAGAGCATCACGGGGTAGACGATCATTCGCTCGGTCCCACCGTGGCCGATGGAGCCGAACGCCGCAGCGTTACCCGCATCACCGAGGGCCATCAGAACGACGAAGACGAGGCCAAGTGCCCCGACGAGGACGGACAGCGCTCGCATGATCCCTCTGAGGTAGGTCCCGCTCCCGATGGCCTGCACGTTGAAGAACACGAACGCGAGCAGTGCGGCGAGACCGTGGATACCACCGGTGTTGAGCGGGAAGAGGCCAGCACCGATTGCACCGATGCCTGCCAGCGCGAAGATGGCCAGCAACCAGCGCTTCCCGTGGGCTCGGTAGAGGAAGTACCCACCGAGGAGATTGCACACGCCCACGACGACCAGCGAGACGTTGAACAGGAGTGCCGTCTCCGGGAAGACGCCGAGGTCACTAATGGCAGCCGCGCGGAAGTCATAGCCGGGGACCATCGCCGCCGCGAGCATGATTACTGTCATGAACTGTGCAGCGAGTGTGAAGAAGAACACACCAGCCAGTGTCTGGGAGTCGAACGTCACTCCCCGAATGGAGAATACTGGTTTCGTCGAGGTTTCGAGTTGGCTCATACATTATTCACCCACCTAATGTTAGATAGAGTATAGCTTAAATCGAGAGGGATATTTCAGTCGAATGAGAACAAACGGCAATACCGAACGGATCGGTTTGGCACACAGTAGATCATTCCGATGGTTCACGAAGGCAACTGAAGGTGAGGACACCGCAGAAATGGTCGACATCACCGGCGACCACGGCGACGACTCCAGCGAGATGCTCTGCGAACTCTGACGCATTCGAGAACTGTTAGAGCAGGTGCGAACAGCGTAGCATCAGTGACGGGGCCATCCTACTAGACGAGAGACACCCGTGTTTTTATTCAGGTGACAGTAGACCGTACAGGAGAGCGATCACGAGATGGCAACCACCGACCGATTGGAAACGCTCGCACAGTCGATTACACCGTGGGGGTTTCCCGTTCTCTATCTCGGATGGGCGTATCTTTTCTGGGCCCCCATCTTTGGCTCGGAAACCTCCGTCTGGGAAGGGACAAATCTCCTCCTATTCCTCGTCGGTGGCGCGAGTCCGCTGCTCGCCGGCCTGACGATGGGCTGGCTCACGGGCGGTACCGAGCGCGTTTGTGACCTCGGTCGTCGGCTCGTGGACGTCGGGCGAATCTCCGCGAAGTGGTGGCTCGTCATCCTCGTATTCTGGCCGCTCTTCAATCTCGTCACGGCTGGGGCAGCAATCGCATTCGGCGTCACGGATCGGCCGATCAGCGTCGTCTGGGAAATCTTGACCGAACCCGCGACGCTCGGGTTCATGCTGGCACTCGGACTGTTGTTTCCTGCAATCGAGGAAATCGGGCTCCGGGGCTACTACCTCGACCGGCTTCAGGAACGGTTCAGTCCGGTCGTCGCTGGAATACTCAACGGGGGTACCTGGGCCATCTGGCACGCGGCGTTCGTCTTCTTTCCCGGATACTACGCGAACACCAGCTACGACCCGGCACTCTGGTGGTGGATGCCGAGTATCGTCCTGCACACGCTGATTTTCGTCTGGATTTACAACAATACGGAACGGAGTATTCTCGCCGTCCTCCTGATCCACTCGCTGATGAACCTGACCGGTGAGTTCCTCGGGTTGGCAGACGAGATGTTTCCGTTTCAGCTTCCTGCTCTCGTGTTCGTTGTATCCGTCCTCATCGTCAGTGGGCGATTGTCTCGTGCATCCATAGCACCCAAACCGTCACGATAAGCAAGCGGCGAGAATTCCCACAAAAGAGCACTGATAGCGTAGGCCATCATTTCGGAGAAAGTTCGTCCATAGAATCCTAGGACAGGGAATTGATTCCGCTTTCGAAAATGTAGCCACAGATCTCTTCTGACAGTTCGTTGTGCTCTATCGCGGTGGTAATCGATGGTTGACGAGAGTGGGTCTCGCATTCGCACATCAGGATTGTTCCGCAATTTCGAGGGAGTGGGTTCGGAGTGTCCCATACCTACATCGTCGAGGGGCGATAAAGATCTCCCACGCCGCGTTCGCTTTTCTTGCCACCTCAAAGAGAAGGTGGAATAGAAGTGTTCGTGAACAGGCTTTATTGAAACCAGCAATAGCTGATAGTCTTGCGGGGAGGACACAACCGAAGTACACCGCAGATCCGTACACACAAATCTATTTTGATAGTGACTATCTCTGTTATTTATCAGCGGGGAGCACCCTACCAAGTTACGCTGTGACTTGACGCATCGTAGAGTGCTATGACTTCCGTGAATCCACAAGTAAGTGCGAACGAGAGACTAGAAGACAGTTCTGGCGCTATCGGACGTTGGTGAGTGTACTTGGTCGCAGTCGCGGGAACGTGGGCCTTCTGGCTCCCAGCGATCGGTCTCGGTGTGAGATTCGACAGCGCCGCGGGGCTCGCGTTGCTCCTCATTGGTCTTTCCGTCCCTGGAGCCCTTGGTATCGCTTTCGTGTACCTAACCTATGACGAACGTGGCCGGACCGATTTCTGGAACCGCGTTACTCAACCACAGCGCTTCGGAATTCTCTGGTTCGTCGTGATTCTACTGGTTCCTCTGGGTATTAGCGTTCTCGCTGGCGTCCTGGATCTGCTGCTCGGCGGAACCGGACCTACGTGGGGCGAAGGCGTAACCGAATTCAGCGTCGATCCCCTCGCGATACTTCCAGCGTTGTTCTTCACGACTCTTCCACCGATCCTCGAAGAGTTAGGATGGAGAGGATACGCGTTGGACCGACCGCAACTGAAGTGGTCGGCGTTCAGCGCGAGCGCTGTTTTAGGCGTTGTTTGGGCGCTCTGACACCTCCCTCTGTTCTTTATTGAAGGGTCGTACCAACACGATTCCGTCGGCTTCGCGACCACTGAATTCTGGCTGTTTATGACAGGAATTGTCGCACTCTCGTTCGCTTTCACGTGGGTCTATAACAATACCGAACGCAGTGTTCTCGGTATCATCATCTTACACGGATGGGTGAATTTCACGGAGAAATCATCGTCGTCCCCGACCCTGCGTATTACGCCCTCTGGTTGGTACTTGCGGGTGTAATCGTTGTAATCTGGGGTGCACAGACTATGACCGGTGCCGACGAGGTCCCTCGGCCTCCCCTTCCCTCCTCCCGATAAGGTCCGGTTATCGTATCTCAGTAGGTGGATAGCCGGCCTCAACGTGACGTTGTTCCTCCGCTGAGAGGGTCCTGTCCTCTCGGTCTTTCTTATCCGACCCTTGACGGATCAACGCACCGGACGGGCAAAGAGAATGGCTCACGCAAAGAAAGCATGCTTTCGCTGCACGGATTCGGAACCACGTCGGGGAGGGAATCCCTCTCTACAGGAAAGATGCCGTGCCTTCTATCCAATCTCGTTCTGTGGACAAAGGCTGTAGAGGAGAATGTGATTCGTCCCACACTTTATATTTAGTATGACTTCTTGTATCTGTCACCAAATGAGTATTTTAGCAGAGTCCTTGAAACAAGTATCCAGACATACCTTTGCCTGAATGATTTAGAAGACAGACTATCGCCAGCTTGTCCACCCGCCGTCCACAACGAGCGATTCACCGGTAACATAACTCGCCAGATCGCTCGCGAGGAACGTGGCGGCGCCGGCGATATCTTCGGGTTGTCCGTATCGGCCAAGCGGGACCATCTGGGTGAACTGCTCGGCCTGCGCGGCGGCCGCCTCGGGATCCGTCGCCTCGCCACCGATCATCGTCTCGATGCCGCCGGGATGGATGGCGTTGACACGGATGCCGTGCTCGCCGAGCTTGTGCGCGAGAGAGTAGGTAAGCATGGTCAATCCACCTTTCGAGGCGGAGTAGGTCGACCAGTTCCCGTTTCCGAACAATCCTGCAATGCTGGAGATGTTAATAATGGACCCAGCACCGTTAGCTGCCATCCGCTTTCCGGCAATCTGCGATCCGAAGTACGCACCCTTGAGATTGATATCCATCATCTGCTGGAACTGGTCTTCGGTGACGTCAAAGAACTCCTCGGCGCGCCAGATTCCGGCGTTGTTCACCATCACGTCGACGCCCCCGAACTCGTCGGTCGCCTCAATCACACTCTCCAGATCCGCCCGATCGGTGACGTCACAGTCGACGAACACCGACGACGCGTCGGTCGTTTCTTCGATCGCCTCGTGAGTCGGTTGGCCTCCTTCCTTCGGCTCCTCACGAACGTCGGCAACGACGATTGCGTTGGCGCCCTGCTCCGCGAATCCAAGCGCGATTCCGCGACCGATACCCGAACTTCCGCCAGTGACGACCGCAATACGGTCCTCGAGGAGTGACATAACTCTAATACCTCACAGAGAATAAACACGTCATCGGAGTTAAATCCGTAGGATTTCTCCAATCCGCGTCGACCATACGTAGCTATCAGACTGAAGCGATCGGCGGTAGTTTGAATTCCCCACTGTTGGGGATCTCTAAAGCGTCCCGCGTGACGCGCTCAATGCGGACCCGGACGTCCTCTGTAGTGGAGATATTTCTCGTTCGCTCCGTCAAATCAGCGGCTGCGCCGTTGAACGGTAGTCCGTTGAGGCACCAGCTCATCTGCGGGCCTCGGTACACAGCAACGTCCTTCGGGGTCGGTAGCTATTACGGATGGTGCACCGAACTCTAAGAGATAGCGGATGAGAGTAGTACGCCGTGGCCAGATTAGCGAGAGCGACCCCGACGTTAATCAGTTAGGTGATGCAATCACTCACCAATGGCCAATGTGAGGCGGCTCGTGCTGGATCTGTTGAAACCGCATGAGCCAGACGTTGTCACGTTCGCTGAATCGGTCGCCGACTGTGACGGTGTTGCCGGTATCAACGTCGTCTTGATGGAGACTGACAAGGAGGTTCAAAACGTGAAGCTGACTATCGAAGGGGACTCCATTCCAGTCGACGCCGTCCACGACATCGTTGAGGACCTCGGCGGAACGGTGCATTCTATCGACGAGGTGGTCTGCGGGGAGTTCATTGTCGAAGAAAGCAAAACGCCGCAGGATTGAGCACGTCATGATCTCCCGTCTGAAACGCCTGCTGAGAGCGCTAGAGCGCGATGACGTCCGCTCCATCTCGCGGCGATATTTCATCTCGAACGGCTTCGACGGCGCACTCACCAGCGTCGGCGTCGCTGTCGGCTCGTATCTCTCGGGCGTCCCCGACGGGCTGACCGTCTTCAAGATCGGTATGGGTGCCGCGATCGGGCTAGGCACGTCCGGGGTCTGGAGCGTCTGGGAGATCGAGCGCGCGGAGAAACGAGCCGAGCTCAAACGTATCGAACACGCCATGTTGACCGACCTCAACGAGACACGGATTCAGCGCCAAAAGGCCGGCGCCCGTCAGGTGAACGCGCTGATGAGCGGTATCGGTCCGGTCATCGGGGTCGTCTTCCCGATGGCTCCGTTCCTCTTCGAGGAATCGCTCTTGAGCATGCGCGGGGCCACGTTGGGCTCCATCGGCGTCGCCGTCGCCATTCTCTTCGTGTTCGGTGCGTACCTCGCCGACATCTCCGAACAGAACTGGATCGTGGCCGGTGCCCGGATGGGTCTAGCTGGCATCGTCGTCGCGTTGCTGAACATCATCCTGCCTGGGTAATATGGCCTGGCACGACCACCCTCTCGATGTCGTATTCGAGAACGTGGCCAGCGACGCTGACGGCCTCTCGACCGAGGAAGCCCGGCGGCGGTTCGAGGAGTTCGGCGCTAACGAGATCACCAGCGAGGAAGGTCGGGGAGTTCTCGAGGTCCTCGTCTCGCAGTTCACCAGCGGTCTAGTGCTCGTCCTCGTGGGCGCCGCGGTACTCTCGGTCGCCGTCGGGCACGTCGTCGACGCTATCCTCATCACGGTTATCCTGCTCGCCAACGGCATCTTCGGGTTCGTTCAGGAGTACCGCGCCGAACGGAGTCTCGAGGCACTTCGGGAACTGGCCGCCCCGAGCGTGATGGTCTACCGGGACGGAGCGCGACAGGATGTTGATATCAGCGAGGTCGTTCCCGGAGACGTGCTGGTGCTCGAACAGGGTGACGCGGTCCCGGCAGATGCTCGGATCGCAGAGTCGGCGAGCCTGCAGGTCGACGAAGCACCCCTGACCGGCGAGAGCGTTCCCGTCGAGAAATCCTCGGAAGAACTCGACAGTGAGACGCCGCTGGCCGAACGCGAGAACATGGTCTACCGAGGCACGACCGTCACTCGCGGCCGGGGCGAAGCGGTCGTCGTCGAGACCGGCATGGACACGGAGATGGGGACCATCGCGACCGAACTCTCGGAGGCCGAGACGCGCCAGACGCCGCTCCAGCGCGACTTGGACCGGCTTGGTCGGCGGATCGGAATCGGCGTTCTCGTTCTCTCGGCGCTCGTGATCCCCTTCCTGGTGTTTCGCGGTACCGCGCTGTTATCTGCGGCACTGACAGCCATCTCGCTCGCTGTCGCCGCCATCCCTGAGGGCTTGCCGGCAGTCGTCACGCTGACGCTGGCCCTAGGCGTCCAGCAGATGGCCGACGAGAACGCGCTCGTCCGGACCCTCCCGGCCGTCGAATCACTCGGCTCGGTGGACGTCGTCTGCACGGACAAGACCGGGACGCTCACCGAGGGGGAGATGCGCGTTGCTCGCCTCTGGGTCCACGACGAGGTGATCGATGACGCGTTCGACCCCGAAGACGACCGCGTCGGAACCCTGCTCCGAGTCGGGGCGCTGTGCAACGACGCTGATGACGAGCGCGGCGAACCGACCGAGCAGGCCCTGCGTCAGGCCGCCATCGACGCGGGTATCGATGTCGACGCGCTCCGGAACGACACTCCCCGCGAGGACGAAGTTCCCTTCTCGTCGGACCGCAAGCGGATGGCGACCGTTCACGCCGACCGCGTCCGCGTCAAGGGCGCTCCCGAAGTCGTCCTGGAGCGGTCGACACGCGTCTTGACCGCCGACGGCGTCGCCGAGTTGGATGAAGCGACTCGAAATCGGATTCGAGAGCAGGTCGAAATGTTCGCTGACAGCGCACTGCGCGTCCTCGCGTTCGCCGACAAGCCGACCGACGACGGTGGCGACCCCGAGGAGAACCTGGTGTTCGTCGGTCTCCAGGGACTCATCGACCCGGCCCGACCCGAGGTCGCAGACGCGATCACCGAAACCCACCTCGCGGGTATCGACGTGAAGATGATCACGGGCGACAATCGCCGAACTGCGCAGGCCATCGGACGCGAGGTCGGCATCGAGTCTGACGTCTTGACCGGTCCCGAGTTGGATGCGATGGACGACGCCGAACTGCGCGAACGTGTCGAAGACGTGGACATCTACGCTCGGGCGACGCCCAGTCACAAGGTGCGCATTCTGCGCGCGCTGCAAGACGATGGGCGGACGGTCGCGATGACGGGCGACGGCGTCAACGACGCACCCGCACTCAAGAACGCCGACGTCGGCATCGCCATGGGCGTTCGGGGCACGGACGTCGCCAAGCAGGCCAGCGACATCATTCTCCTCGACGACAACTACGCGACCATCAAGAACGCCATCCGACGCGGACGCACCATCTTCGATAACGTGTGGAAGTTCGTCGCTTACCTCCTGTCGGCTAACCTCGCGGAGGTACTGCTCGTTTTCGTCGCGTCCCTCTTTGGCTACCTCATCCTCCCCGCTGTCCAGTTGCTCTGGATAAACCTGCTAACCGATGGGCTCCCGGCACTCGCGCTCGGGGCCGACGCCGAGTCCAGCGACGTGATGCGTCGGGAACCCCGGGCGTCCACTGATGGTATCATCGACCGACCGATGACGACGCTTATGGGCGGCGTCGGTCTGACGACCACCGTCGTCCTCCTCGGCGTGATGTTCCTCACGCTACGCGGGGCGCCTGAGGTGACACCGTACGTCATGACGATGGTGTTCACCGGGTTCGTCGTCTTCGAGTTCGTCAAACTGTACGTGGTTCGCTGGTCCCGGGGGACGCCGCCGCTCACGAACCGCTGGCTAGCGGGTGCTGTCAGTGCATCGTTCGCGCTCCATCTGTCGGTACTGTACACACCACTGAACCAGTACTTCGGGACGGTTCCGCTGGGTATCGACGATTGGGGACGCCTCCTCGCGGCACTCGCCGTTGCCGTCCCCGGATTTCTCGGCGTCGCGTGGTACGTCCGGCGGTCGACCCGCGAACACTGGACCACGCAGAACCGAACAGGTGACGAGCCACGCCGCGGAACGGATGACGAACGGCCGAGTGGAACGACAGAACGCGACCGAGATGTTCAGTGAACCATAGTCACCTCTCTGATTTTACCAGCCGACAATAGATCGGGTTGGTTCTCGGTTCAGCGTTGTTCATCGGTTTTCTCTTGTTCCACCGTTCGGCATCTCCTCGTCCGCGAATACGGCACTCGCAAGTACGCTCTGGATTGTGGTCTAGTTGCTGATTGAAGCGATTTCGATTTCGGCCACGAGCCTCCCTCCCATCGTCTCTTTTCCCCTGACCGGCGTCGTCGATATCCGGCGGCGACGGCGTATGCCGAACCGGTCGTGTTTCTGCTACTCGACGGCTTTCTCTTTGCACTCGGAATCGAACGCTGGGGGCACCACCACCGAATCGCACTTACGTCTCTCTGGCTTCCCATCGCATTCGCGAGGTATGTTGGGAGTCGTATGGCCCATTCGATGGTTCGTTCTCGCTCGTTCGTCTCGCTGAAATTCAGAGAGACAGCTTACCGCTTGGATACTACACACGGAGTGCGAACTCAGCAGACGCGGCGATGGTTAGCCGGATCGTTGAGGGATGTCGTCCGCCGACGGATGTGTTTGACGCTCCATCGAGCGGAGGTAGGTTACGGCCAGTAGCGCGGATACGAGGATCGGTAGAAACGTCAATCCGGCTGCGAGAGGGCTGACCGTAACGGTGTCGCCTGTTAGAAACACTACTGTCATGACACCGATTGGCGCCGCGAGCGTTCCGCCGAGAACCAACTCGATCCCGGCGAAGACGTATCCCCAAGTACGCCCCTGATACAACCACGTCGCAGAGAGGAGGATCGACGGTACCACGACGCCGAGATCGATGACGTGGGTCGCCATCGCCTGCTGACCGGACTCGTCGATGAGACTCGGCGTCGTCCCGTCGAGGAGCGGCGGGACGACGTCCGACAGCCAGAGCGACCCCAGACCGAGTCCAATGACAGCCAAGGCTCCGCTGTACAGTAGTACGTTGATATTCCCCTCCAACGTTCGGCGGATTCTCTCCGCGTTGGTCGAGACAACACCACCGACGAGCGCGAAGAGCGAGAGCCCGAACAGCGCGACGTAGACGAGAAATAGTTCGTTGAACGGGATCTGAATGGCTATGCTAGCCCACATGTACGTCATGTATGCTAACCCACCGAGCCAGACGATTCGTCCCCGCGGCGAGCCCCGCGCTGAGTACCAGAGCCCGGCAGCGAGGACAGGAATGCCGACCACGAGGATCGTAAGGTCCTGTACCTGATATGCTTCTACAAGCTCCGGACGTGCTCGATAATGGCCAGAACGGAACAACCCGAGTAGTGACGAACCGGCGGCAAGAACGAGGATGGCGACCGTCGAGCCGATATGCCATCGGTGGAGTTGACCGGTCATTGTGTTCACTCCATGGAACAGTGACGACGAAAGAATTTACCCAGAGCGGTCGCCGGTCCCTCGGGTTGTGAATGCTCGCTCCCACCGCTGAGTAATGAGGCGAACGCTGGTATACGATACGCAAGCACTGTTGCTTAGTTTTTAATTGAGTTGGCTATTCACAGGGAGTATGAGCGCTAAACAACGGCCAGCGTACTCTAAACAGAGTGACAAACCACGGATTGGTACGTTCCTCTTACTAACGTTCGGCTGGTCGTGGGGGTTCTGGGGACCGAAAGCCCTCGTAGCCCAAGGACTCATTGAGAATATCCCTGTTCTCCCCGAGTTGGGTGCATTTGGCCCGACCGTCGCTGCATTCATTCTCGTAACGTACGCGAACGGCACAACCGGGGCTCGACACCTCGCTCGGCGGGCGGTTCGCTTCGACTTCCCGAAACGCTGGTTGCTCCCGGCGCTGTTCCTCTCTCCTGCCATCGTCTTCATCTCAGTTGGCGTCGCCATCACCACTGGCGCTTCGCTCTCGTTTCCCTGGACGGATGATCCGATCGTCCTCCCGATCGCGTTCGGTGTCATCTTCTTTCTCGGTGGACCTGTTCAAGAAGAGTTCGGCTGGCGTGGCTACCTCCTCGACCCATTACAAGAGCGGCTTTCGGCGCTTGGCGGCGGTCTCGCTGTCGGGTTCGTCTGGGCGATCTGGCACGTTCCACTGTTTTTCGTCCCGAGCGAAACGATCTACTACCAGAATCCGTTTATCGGGTTCGCGGTCTCTATCACGCTACTCTCAGTGCTCATGACGTGGGTGTATAACAACACGAACGCCAGCCTTCTCCCCGCTCTTCTGTTCCACACCTCGTTCAACTGGTCTCAGGGAATGTTTCCGATACTCGACTCCGATCCGGCGAGTCTCGCGTTCGTCGGACTCCTCGCGTTCACAGCAGTGTCTGTCGTCGTCTATTGGGGACCGGCCAGACTAACTCGGACAGACCACTCTTAGTCCCTCTCGGATGCACGCAGCATGACAAACCGCTGGTACACATCCTTTCCGCGAATTTATGCTCTCTGCCGTGATCTGTCACGTATGACCGCCCGTACGATCACACTCGGAACGGCTACCGCGATCACCACGTTCCTGTTGGCCGGTGCCGCGACGATCGAACTGTTGGGGGCCGGCGAGGCTCCCGGAATCGGTATCATCGGTGTTCTCGTCGGCGTTATCGTCGGAGTGCTGGCGGGCGGGATTGTCAGTGCGTACGCTGACCGCCTCTCCGGAGTCGCTACATCGGTACTCGTCGCCTACGCGACGTTTGGCGTGGCATTCGTCGCAATCGCCGGAATGAGTTACGTCAATGTGCCGTATGTCGATGACGTGTTCACATTCTCCGTTCACATCGGCGTGAGCATCGTAGTCGCGGTCATCGTCGGCCTGTTGGCCAATCGCGGAAAGCCCAGCGAAGGGGCGACAACCACCTAACTACGGCCCCGAGCGGGGTCGAACTCTGACCGATACGCTCTCTTTCGTCGCAGATACGTGCGCTCGGGTTTGGTGATGGAAGCAGAGTCAATGCTGGATATGGAACCCGTATACCGCAACAA
>NZ_AOIV01000010.1 GCF_000337095.1 Halogeometricum pallidum JCM 14848 | reverse complement strand
GTCGACGAGTTCGTGAACATCGTCAGCGCGATGGAACCCACGTTCGGCGGCATCAACTTGGAGGACATCAAGGCGCCGGAGTGTTTCGAGATAGAGTCGCGCCTGCGCGATGAGATGGATATCCCCGTGTTCCACGACGACCAGCACGGCACCGCCATCATCTCCGGCGCCGCCCTCCTCAACTCCGCCGATATCGTCGGCAAGGACCTGGAGGACCTGAACATCGTGTTCTCGGGGGCGGGCGCGTCCGCAATCGCCAGCGCGCGCTTCTACGTCTCTCTCGGTGCGCGAAAAGAGAACATCGTCATGTGCGACTCCAGCGGCGTCATCAAACCCGACCGCGACGACGTCAACGAGTTCAAAGCCGAGTTCTCCAACGACGTCGAAGCCGACACCCTCGCCGAAGCGATGGAGGGCGCGGACGTGTTCGTCGGTCTCTCCGTCGGCGGCCTCGTCGACCAGGAGATGGTGGCGTCGATGGCCGAGGATCCCGTCCTCTTCGCGATGGCCAACCCCGACCCCGAAATCGGCTACGAGGCGGCCAAGGAAGCCCGCGACGACACCGTCATCATGGCGACGGGTCGCTCGGACTACCCGAATCAGGTGAACAACGTGCTCGGCTTCCCGTTCATCTTCCGCGGCGCCCTCGACGTGCGGGCGCGCGAGATAAACGAGGAGATGAAGCGCGCCGCCGCCAGGGCCCTCGCCGAACTCGCCCGCAAGGACGTCCCCGACGCCGTCGTCAAGGCGTACGGCGACCAACCCCTGCAGTACGGTCCCGAGTACGTCATCCCCAAGCCGTTGGACCCCCGCGTGCTGTTCGAGGTGGCGCCCGCCGTCGCGCAGGCGGCGATGGACAGCGGTTCCGCCCGCAGCGAACTCGACACGCAGGAGTACGAGGAGACGCTCGAAGCCCGTCTCGGGAAGTCCCGCGAGATGATGCGCGTCGTCCTCAATAAGGCGAAGTCCGACCCCAAGCGCGTCGCCCTCGCGGAGGGTACCGACGAGAAGATGATCCGGGCCGCCTACCAGATTCAAGAACAGGGCATCGCCTACCCCGTCCTCATCGGCGGCGAGGACGAGATTCGACGGACGGCCGAGAACCTCGGCCTCGACTTCGACCCCGAGGTGGCCGACCCGCGGAGCGGCGACTGGGACCACTACGCCGACCGCCTGTACGAACTGCGCCGGCGGAAGGGCCTGACGAAGAACGAGGCGCACGAACTCGTCCGCCGCGACACGAACTACTTCGCCAGCGTGATGGTCGAACAGGACGACGCGGACGCGATGCTGACGGGCCTGACGCACCACTACCCCTCGGCGCTCCGACCGCCGCTTCAGGTCGTCGGTACGGCCGACGACGCCGAGTACGCCGCCGGCGTCTACATGCTGACGTTCAAGAACCGCGTCGTCTTCTGCGCCGACACGACGGTGAACCTCGCGCCCGACTCGGACGTGCTCGCGGAGATAACGAAGCACACGGCCGAACTGGCCCGCCGGTTCAACATCGAACCGCGCGCGGCGATGCTGTCGTACTCGAACTTCGGCAGCGTCGAGAACGAGGGGACGCGCAAGCCCCGCGACGCCGTGAAACTGCTCCACGACGACGCCAACGTCGACTTCCCCGTCGACGGTGAGATGCAGGCCGACACCGCCGTCGTCGAGGACATCCTCGAGGGGACCTACGAGTTCTCCGACCTGGACGACCCCGCGAACGTGCTCGTGTTCCCGAACCTCGAAGCGGGCAACATCGGCTACAAACTGCTCCAACGCCTCGGCGGCGCGGAGGCCATCGGCCCGATGCTCGTCGGCATGGGCAAACCCGTCCACGTCCTCCAACGAGGCGACGAGGTCAAAGACATCGTCAACCTGGCCGGCGTGGCCGTCGTGGACGCGCAGAACGAGTAACCGAGCGAGCGACTCCATCTTTTTCGAGGCCGCAGGTCACTGACCGAATCCCGAGACGACAGGAAGGTACGTGCGGATGAACACGAGTGTGAACGCGGGAGCGACGGTACGCGGAACAAGCGACCGCGACGCGTTCGCCGGGGCGCCTCAGTCGCTTGCGTGGCCCTCGAACCGCGACGGCGGCGGGAACTGCGGGTCGTCGGCCTCGGCTCCGACGCCGGGGTTCGCCGTCGACGGCGGTTCCGGCATGACACAGCGGTCGTTCTGCCCGTTGACGTGGGCGTACTCGTCCGGCGCGTTCGCGAGGGGGTGTGCGGGGTTGTTCCGGCCGTCGATGCGCGCGGCGCGGAGTTCGGCGAACCCGGCGATGCGGGCGCGGATGCCTCGCCAGTGGTTCTCGCTGCCGGCCGGCGGCGACGCGGACCGGCGCGTCCGGCGCCAGTCCGGGTCGGCCTTGGCGAGGACCTCGGTGTTGACGTTCGCCGCGAGGGCGTCGTGGTCGATGAGGACGCCGACCCGGGCGTTCGGCGGCGCGCGGGCCGCGAGAACGTCCAGACCGAGGTGGAGCGCGCGGTACTCGGAGACGTTGTTGTTCGGCGCCGCGTCGGGCACGGCGACTCGGGCCACCCGGTCGCCGTCGCGCGTCTCGATGACGACACCCAGTCCGCCGTCGCCCGAGGACCGATAGGACCCGTCGGTGGCGACGTAGAAGTGGCGGTGGTGTGTGCGCGGCGGGTGCGCGATGTGCGGCGTGGGAGACTCGTCGAACAGGTCTCGAAGTGATTGACGGCCGTGAACGGCCATGTTCGCCTTTACCAAACGCAGAAATATAAATATAACGCGAATTTGCACCGTGAACGAAAAGGAACAGACAGATGCACCGCGTCCACGTACGGGGGATATGGACATCTCTGCTCGGGAGTTGATGACGACGGACGTGAAGACGGTCGCCCCGGACGACGACGTGAGCGAAGTGCTGGGTCGCCTCGCACGCGCTGATTTCAACGGGTTCCCCGTCGTCGACGAGGGCGGCGCCGTCGTCGGCATCGTCACGCAACACGACCTCGTGGAACTGTTCCAGACGAAAGAGCGGACGCTGTGGATTCCCGTCGGCCTCCCGCCGTTCACGGAGACGCTCACCTACGCCGTCGACGTGTCGTGGGACGACCTCGACCTCGGCGTCGACCTGGCGAAGAACGCCGACAGACCCATCAGCGAGGTGATGACCACGGACGTGGTGACCGTCGGCCCCGACGCGGACCTCGACACCGTCTTGGACCTCCTGTCGGGCGACGACCGCGACATCAACCGACTGCCGGTGGTCGAGGACGGCCGCCTCGTCGGCATCGTCGCCCGGCAGGACGTGGTCCGGGCGGTTCGTGACCTCCGACGCGACGCCGACGGGCGATAAGAGGCAGCGTAGGCACCCGAACGAAACGTTGAGGGGCGCCGCCGAGAGACCGGCGGTGTGAACCGGTATCGAAACCTCGCGCTGTTCGTCTTCCTCGCTGCCGCGTGGGGGGCGTCGTTCATGGCCATCAAGGCGGGCCTCGGCACGCCCGCCGACCCCGGCGGCTTCCTCGAGACGCCCGTACTGTTCGCGGCGATTCGCTACGACGTGGCGGGCGTGTTGATGCTGGGTTACGCCGTCTACGCTACCGACAGTCCCCTCCCACGCGGCCGAGACCAGTGGGCCACCGTCGCCGTCGGGTCCGTCCTCATCATGGCGGGCTACCACGCTCTGCTGTTCATCGGCGAGACGGACCCCGCCGTCACCTCCGCCGCCGCCGCGGTCATCGTCAGTCTCAGCCCCCTCCTCACCACCGGGTTCGCGCGCGCCTTCCTGCCGTCCGAACGCCTCGCGCCCGCCGGCCTCGCCGGCCTGCTGTTGGGACTGGCGGGCGTCGTCGTCCTGTCGAACCCGGACCCGAACGACCTCCTGTCCGGCGGCGCCGTCGCCAAACTGCTCATCTTCGGCGCGGCGACGACGTTCGCCCTCGGGTCGGTGCTGACCCGTCGTATCGACTCGGACCTGCCCATCGAGACGATGGAAGCGTGGACGATGCTCGGCGGCGCTCTCCTGATGCACGTCGTGAGCGTCGCCCTCGGCGAGTCCGTCTCGGCCGTCTCGTGGACGACCGACGCCTTCCTCGCACTCGGGTATCTCTCCGTCGTCGCCAGCGCCGTCGGCTTTCTCGTCTACTTCGTTCTGTTGGACCGCCTCGGCCCTATCGAGATAAACCTCGTCTCCTACGTCGCCCCGGTGTTCGCGGCGCTGACGGGGTGGCTGTTCCTCGGCGAACTGCCGACCGTCCACACCGTCGCCGGGTTCGCGCTCATCTTCGTCGGCTTCCTCTTCCTGAAGCGCGAGAGCCTCCGACGGGAGCTCCCAAGACTCCGACGGGCGCTGCACTGAACGGCCCGGAACCCGTCGGAGCCGCAACAGCCCCGCGTTCGACCGGCGACCGCTTCGCCGAACGGCTGAAGTGAGAGAGGAACGTACGAAGGCACCGACTCCATGCACTCTCACACAGACCGATCGACTCCCTCGCCAGCGGGCACCCCTCGCCGAGGAACGGGGCCGAACGACACCTGCGGGGAGGTCCTGTGACGAATCGAGACGCGGTCCTCGATAAGTTGGCCTGGGACCGAACGAACGGGTGGTTCGTCGCGGGTATCGCGACCCTCGCGGTCGTCGTCGTCCTCGCGTCCGCGGTGACGTTCGACATCGCCGTCCCGGAACGCGGCATCGGTATCTTTCGGCTCGTCTCCGCCCGGACGTCCGCCACGCTCCTGATCGCCGGACTGGTCACGCAGTTCGGCGACCCGTGGTTCCTCCTGCTCGTCGCGACGTTCGTCTACCTTCTCGGGACGCAGCGGTCGCTCGTCAAGACGCCGCGAGCGGGGGCGTTCGTGCTCGCCGTGACGTTCGCGGCGTTCTCGCTCATCGACCTCCTCAAGAACTTCTTCATCGCCCCCCGCCCTCCGGGGGCCGGGACGGTGACGGTGCCGACGTGGCTCCCGGCGGCCCTCGCCGGGTCGTTCCAGAGCATCACGACCGGGACCGGGTACGCGTTTCCGAGCGGACACGCCCTCGGAACGACGGCGGTTTTCGCCGCACTAGCGTACCGGCTGGAGGTCGGGCCGCGGACGGGCAGGTGGGCGGCGGCCGCCGTCGGCGTCGCCCTCGTCACCGCCTCGCGCATCTTCCTCGGCGTCCACTTCTTCGTCGACATCGCCGTGGGCGTTCTCGCCGGACTGGGTCTCTTCGCCATCGCCGCGTCGGTCGGCGGGCGGGCGCCGATACGGGTGTTCGCCCTCGGGTCGGCGCTCGGCGTCCTGGCGGTCGTCGCGAGCGCAGCCTCGCCGGCCGGCGAGCTTTGGAAGGCCGGCCAGTGGCTCGGCGCGTCGCTCGGCGCCGGAGTCGCGTGGTACGCGGTCGGTCCGTCGTACCTGCTCAGCCTCCGGGAGACGGCCGCGGCGGGGATTCCCATCGCCGCCCTCTGGGTGGGTATCTACACCCTCGAACCGCCGCTCGTCGTCACGGTTGTCGGGACGGCGGTCGCCGCGGGCGTCACGATAGCGGCGCCCTCGTTCGCCGAGCAACTGGTCGAGGAGAGCTAGTCGACCGGCTCCACTCGTACCGGGCCGTCGTCGCTCGCCGAGGGGAAAGTTACTCCGCCGCGCGCGCCGCCTCGACGACCTCTCCCACCATCGTCCATCCGTCGTCGTCTGGTCCCTTCCGACCGAGGAGGACCGACGCCGCGTCCTCGCTGGAGACGAGTCGGTACTCGACGCCCGCCTCGTCGAGGCGTTCGCCCTCGGCCTGAAACTCCCGCTGGAAGAACTGCGTGCTGTGCATCCGGTACACCGCCGACTCGCCGCCGTCGAGAGTGAGACGCACGGGCTTCGGCGCGACGTTGTGAATCCGCTTCGCGACCGGGTTGAGGTCTGCCATACGGGGCCGGAGGCGGCGTCGGGTGAAAAGAGGCGCTGCTACAGTTCGACGTCGGGCGTGTGGAACGCGCCCTCGTCGCTGTTGGCCTCGTACTCCTCGACGGCGGTGAGGACGATTTCGAGGAGGGCGTCGGGGCTCCAGCGCGCGGTGTTGATGCGCAGGTCGTAGAACGACTGGTCGGTGACGTCGATGCCGTAGTAGGACTCATAGCGGCCCGCCTCGCTCACCTCGCGGACGCGCATCTCCGCCTCCATCTCCTCTCGGTCGCGGGTTCGGTCGACGCGGATTTCCTCGGGCGCGTCGAGCCAGATGCGTAGGTCCGCGCGGTTGCCCGCCAGCCACCCGGCGAGGCGCGATTCGAGGATGAACGCCTTGTTCGCCGTTCCCCACTGCTCGGCGATGGTGCGGAGGCGCCTGTCCAACGCGCGGTCGATGTCGTCCTTCTCGTCGGCCTTGGCGATGAGTTGCGACAGCGACATCTCGTGGTCCTCGGCGAGTTCGCGGAAGATGTCCCCTCCGGAGACGTATCCGCAGTCGAGCGCCCGCGAAAGTCCCTCGCACAGCGTCGTCGCCCCGCACCCGGGCGGGCCGGAGACGGTGATAAACAGGTTGCTATCGACGGACCGTCTCGGCGTGGGACTCTCCTCCAGCATCTTGTTCAGCCCCACTCCCCACGGGCACAAAAACCCGCTGACCCGACCCGTCTCCGCGTGAGAGAACGTCACTCGAACGTCGCCTCGACCGTCTCGCGGGAGAGACCCGCCGTCAGGCCGAGGACGAGTTTCACCCGCGCTTTCGCCGTCGAGAGGTCGCCCGCGTAGGCGACGCCGTGGTCGCGGAGCGTGACGCCGCCGCCGGCCGTGCCGTACACCGCCTCGGTCGGCCCGGCGTGACACCGCGAGGAGACGACCACCGGAACCGCTTCGACGGCGTCCGCGACGGCCTCGCCCAGCGGTCCCGTCGTGTTCCCGAGTCCGGTCCCTTCCACGACGACGCCGTCGGCGCCGTCGAGGACCCGTTCGAGGAACGACCCGTCGACGCCGGTGCCGGAGTGGACGACGGGGACGTCGGCGTAGTCGGCGGCGTCCCGTCCGGGGTCGAGCGTCCCGTCCGGGAGCGACGTCTCCGAGGTCGCCCGCGCGGGGTCGCGGTGGAGGCGGGTCGTCGCGCGAGTGAACGTCGCCACCGGCCCCTTTCCGGGCGACTGGAACGTGTCGAGGGCGTTCGTGTGCGTCTTCACCGCGTCGCGCGCGGCGTGGAGTTCGTCGTCGAAGGCGACGTGCGCGCCGGGCGCGAACCGGTCGTCGACCGCGGCCCGCACCGCCGTGAGGAGGTTCGCTGGCGCGTCGGAGCCGGGTTCGTCGAACCGGCGCTGAGAGCCGGTGACGAGGACGGGAACGGGAACGTCGCACGCGATATCAAGCGCGTACGCGGTGTCCGCAATCGTGTCCGTCCCCTGCGTGACCACGACGCCGTCCGCCCCGTCGTCGACGGCGTCGCAAACCGCATCGGCCGCCGCCGCCACGACGGCGAAGTCCATGCCGAACCCCGGACGCGACCCCACGTCGGTCACGCGCAGATCCGCGTGCTCCGAGACGGACGGGACGGCGTCGACGAGTTCCTCGCCCGCCTTCGCCGGGGCCGCCCCGTCCGCCGCCGGTTCGCTCGCTATCGTCCCGCCGCATCCGACCACGTGTACCGTAGGCATCGACAGCGACGACGGTCCCCCGGCGATTACCTCTTTCGCACCGGCGGACACCCCGGCCGGGAGAAGAGAACGGGTGGTCGGAGCGAGCGATAGGATTCTGGAGTCGAAGCCGGCCGACGTCACGGCGACGAACTGTACGGGGTCACGGACCACGCGTGCGCCCAACCATTCATTTTATATATAAAGTAAACGTATTAAATAAGTTATTCAATACATGACTGTTTCATATCATAATCAGTAAGAAGACACCAAAGACAGCATAGTGAGTTCTTAGCTAGTTTGGAACAGTACTGTTACTGGAATAGTCTCGTTTAAACTATATTGAACAGAGACAAACACTCTGGCGGGTTAATGTGAGTGTCCGTCGATCGAACATGTGAGGTGTGACACAGATAATGTCGAACTCGTCATCCACGGTCCCACGCAAGCACGTCGTCCGTCTCCGCGAAGCGCTGGAGACGACTCCGAACGCCCTCCGCTTCGGACTGAAACTGATCACGTACCCGGTCCAGTTCGCCGCGTTCTGGTTAGCGGTCGCCCTGCCCTTCCTCTATCTACCCCTCCTGTACGGCGGCGTCCAAGGGGAGCAGGCGGCGGTGTTCGGGTCGCTTCTCGCACTCAACGCCGCCGCCCTCGTCGTCGGGCACGGTCACAGCCGCGACCGAGGAGAGGGCTGAACGAACCGCCTCGACCCGCACGCGACCGCATAGCTCTCGCCGCCCGCCCTCTTTTCGTCCTTCAGATTTTCCCGGACTCGTCGATACGCAGACCGCCAAGCGAGCGCTATCGCGGTCGGTCGCCCCGGGTAACCGGCGTCGAGATCCCCCGGCTTCCGACCGACTCGTGCGCTCTACGGACGCGAACGCCCGGCGAACGGGCGCGTCGAAAACCGTCAGAGGTACCGGGGCCGACGCCGTAGACGGCGACATGACTGAGCAGAACGCCGCGGACGTCGACCCCGAGTCGTACGCCGAGGAACTGCGGCGCAAGCGCGAGGAGAAGGACGATTTCTTCGGGTCACATCCGCAGTCGCCGATTCCCCCCGAGGAGCGCGACGCCTTCGACGGACTGGACTACTTCGACCCGAACCCGGACGCGCGCGTCGAGGCGACGGTGAGCGTCCACGAGGACCCGGAGCCCGTACCGATGGAGACGACGGCGGGCGACGAAGTCCGGTATCTCCGCCTCGTCACCTTCTCCTTCGAGTTGCGCGGCGAGGCGGTCGAACTGCACGGCTACCAGCAGGAACGCGAGGACGACGAGGCGGTGTTCGTCCCCTTCCGCGACAAGACGACCGGCCAGCAGAGCTACCGGAACGGACGGTACATCGAACTCCACCCGGACGAACCGCTCGCGGACAGCGAGACGGTCGTCCTCGATTTCAACCTCGCCTACACGCCCTTCTGCGCGTACAGCGAGACGTTCGCCTGCCCGCTTCCGCCCGAGGAGAACTGGCTGGACGTGGCCGTCGGAGCGGGCGAACGCGACTGGAACAGTACTAATTAATAATTCTAGAATCGGGAGACGAAAGCGCAATACACATATTCGACGCCTCCTCAGGGACAGCCATGGGACTGTTCAGTAGCAAGAAAGCGCTCGTCGGTCTGGTGCTGATGGTCGTCGGTACACTCGCGTTCCTCCCGGGTCTGTTCTCAGGCGCGGAGGCCCTCTCGATTTACGGGCTCGCGGTGGCCGCCGTCGTCCTCACCGCGGGGACGTACCTGCTCGGCACCTCCGGCAACGGTCGACCGGTCTAACGCGCGTTCCCGGGTTTTCGTTTCGAACAGCGAGTCGCGAGCGGTCGCTACGGCGTTTCTTCGGTGCTATCGACAGGCGCCGTCGCTCGGCGGTGTCGGGTCGATAAAGAACGGGATTCGCGGGTTAGTTGCTCGGGGCGGTGTACTCGGAGAGCGTGGCGGAGCTTTCGCCGGTCTCGGAGTTCCAGACGACGCGGAAGGTTTCGCCGTTGAGAGGCGTTGAAGAATTGGCAAGCGCAGTAAGAGTGTCTCCTGCGGACACATCTGCGCTCTCTCCGAAGTTGTCGCTGTCAGTGAATTGTTCCGACTGTGATGCCTCATCAGTCGTCCCGTCTCCAGTTACGTCCACGTTTGCGCTTGCTTTCAACGTGAGTTGAGTAGCGGGGATCGTAGCGCCCGTTTCGTGAGTCACGACAACGCTGTCCCCCGCCGTGTCATTGTTGTTGAAATCGAAACCAAAACTAGCCTGCGGGGTCGTCTGCGAGACGCTCCCCCCTAGGTTCAGGACGAACGTGCCGATGACTGCGGCTAGGATAACAGTAATGGCAACCATTAGAATGACCCCAATAACCGGTGATACCGCGGAATCGTCCGTAAAGAGCTGTTTGAGCTTCATTACTCAGTCGGTGCCGTACTCTCGCTCAGCGTTGCGGAGTTCTCATTGTTTTCGGAGTTCCAGACGACGCGGACGGTCTCACCGGACCAGTCGGCGCCATTATCGAGCGTAACGGAACTCCCAGCGGAGACCGTACTCGAGCCATCTGCCCAGTCCGAACCGGACTCATTGTTGAGCCCTTTCGTATCAAGTCGGGCAGAATCTATCGAAGCACCCGTTTCGTGGGTGATGGTGACATTGCCATCGCCAGTAGTGTCGTAGTCGAACCCGAACGATGCCTGCGGCGTTGTTTGCGAGACGCTTCCCCCCAGATTCAGGACGAACGTGCCGATGACTGCGGCCAGAATGACGGTGATGGCGACCATCAGGATAACCCCGATGACCGGCGACACCGCGGAGTCGTCCGTGAACAGTTGTTTGAGTTTCATGGTTTTGCTCGGACACACTCCGACGACAGAAGATCGGCGGCTCTCGTGTTTCCCCCCGGCGACCGACCGGTTGCGGGCGGCCACCAATTCCATCCCTGCCGTGGCGTGTCTACTTGTCTCCATACGCTACACTAACTTAAATCTAAAGGTCTTCATAACCAAACAGTCATATACTAGTGAGGTGGTTAATATGTCCTTTAAATAGCGTTTAAGACGGGGTAGTCGTCAGTTCGGCGACGGCGTGAGGGCTAGACAAAACCTATCGAACAAATAGGACGGGGCCAGCGGAGCAAAGCGCCCCCGTGCGGGCGTTTCAGCGGCAGTGCTGACTCGCCGGGAGTGACCCTCAGGAACGGACCCCGACTGACCGCACACCACATGTGCAAGTTCGCGCGCACGACGCTGGCTCGTCACCCGCAGAACTCACCTCGGAGTGACCGCCCCCGGTCGGCGTTCAGGCCAGAATACTTACCGTCCGATACATACACGTGAGACCATGCCCCTCACCGATTCGGTCCCAGGGATGCGAGCGGGGTCACCAGTCCGAAACGCCCTCCTCGCGGTCACGTACCTGAGTATCCTGCCGGTCGCGATCGCCTTTCTCCCGGCCACACTCGCGTTGGTCGTCGGTTTCAACGTCTGCGGGGCGGCGGACCGACTAGACGCGCTCCCGGGAGTCGGGAAGGGCGGCGTCGTCGCCGCCGCCGTCGGCGCCGCGTTCGGCTTCGCCCTCTTGGCTGCCCTCGACGTGGTCCTCCCCGACGGAGGGGAAACGACCCAGCGGGAGATAGCGGGCGCGGCCGTCTTCGAGTCGCCGGAGATATCGTCCTCCGAAGGCGATGCGGCGACCGGAACCGAGTCCGGCCTCGAAACGCGGGCCTGAGGTGCGAATCGGCGACGCGACGCGTTCTCACACTCGACTGCTGAAAGAGATGCCGAGCGAATGTTGTGGCTTCGGATTCGTACGGTCTGCATCCGTAAAATTCGAGGAGTGCCCGGGGTGGGCTCCGAACCCACGATCTCCGCATGTCCCAGGTCTGAGGCTCGGCGGGCCTCTTCGGGAGCGGGCGGAGGCTTCCAAGGCATACCGCACCGAATCTCAGAAACCCTATGAGTGCGGCGCTATGTCCAGCTAAGCCACCCGGGCTCGTTCTTTCGTTGTCCGATGATGTTCTTTAAGCTTCTCATCTGAACCGACCGGCAGATGTGCCACCACCCGACACGGATGAGCTCTCTGACCACCCGCGGATTTATCAACTAAGACGAATATACCCCGATATGAGTCAACCGCAGATGGTCCAGTCCGCCCTCGACGGCGAACCCGTGGTCGCCCGCGTCGCCCTCGGCGGGGAGGACGAACTGTACGCCACCCCGACACGAACCCTCATCTACCGGTCCGAGGGACTGCTCTCCGACGAGACGGTCGAGGAGTACTCGCACGAGGCCGAACGAATCTCTGTCGCCGAAGGACGGCGAAAGACGAAGGTCACGCTCGACTACGGCCTCGACGGCGAACAGACGTTCGCACTCTCCAACAAACACCTCGACCGAGCCCTCCATCCGGTCCTCGAAGGCGCCCTGAAGGCGAACGACGTCCTCGCGGACGACGAGGCGGTCGAACGGCTGTTCCGCTTCAGCGAACTCACCCTGGTCGTCGCCGGCGGGCGCGTCCTCAAACACATCGGCGCGTCGCTGTGGGACGAGGACTTCGAGGAGTACCGCTTCGACGACGTGACCGACCTCCAGTTCGAGGGCGGCAGCGTCGCCACGTCGGTCGTGATGACCGTCGACGGCCGGCAGGAGCGGTTCAAGACGCCGAACGAGGACGCCCGACAGCTCCGCGAGACGCTCGAATCGGCGCTCCTCGCTCACTGGGGCGTCTCCTCCTTGGAGGAACTCCGAGCCGCGAACGTATCGGAAGAGGAGGCGGCGTCGCCGGAGGGTGCGGCGGACGCGAAAGAGGTCTCGTTCGGCGACGGCCCCGAACCGCTGAGCGCCAACCCGGCCCAACTCGCCGAGGAACCGGTGAACGCCACGCGCACCGAGTCGGCCGACTCGGTCCCAGAATCGGCGGCGAACGGCGGCGGGGTCGCTCAGCAGGTCGAGGCGACGGCGCGGTCGGTGTCGGAGTCTCCGTCCGCGTCCGACCCCACCTCGGAACCCGCCGACGGACCGGCCGAAACCGAAGCCATCGACTCCGCCGACGCCGATGTCGACGACGACGGCTTCGAGGGGTCGGGGTTCCAGTCGGCCGCGGCCGACGCGAACGGGCGTGTCGCCGACGAACTCGCCGAACTACGCGCCACCGTCGAACGACAGGGTGAGGAGATACGCGAACAGCGAAAGCTAATCGAGCAACTCGTCGAAGAACTGCGACGCGGACGCTGACCGACGCTCCCTATCCGGCCCGGCGGCTACGACCGACCGAGCACTTTCTCGATGCACGAGGAGCCGAACGGCCCGAGTTCGCCCGACTCGAAGCGGACGAAGTGACCCGTCGAGAGGCCGGCGCCGCAGCGCCGACAGGTGAACTCACCCTCGCGGCGGACGACCTGGCTGTCGAAGCGGACGAACGTCCCGCCGCGGCGGGTCAGGATGCGACCCTCCGCCCGTTCGATGACCCCCCGGAGCTCCGCGGCGTCGAGAATCTCGCGCGTGAGCGTCGGGTTCGTCGTCACCGTCTCGATGCGGTCGACGGCCTCCGCGACGGACAGTTCGTCCGCCTCCACGTGCGCGAGCAAATCGACGCCGAGTTCGACCCGTTCGCTCCGGTCCAACTCCGCGACCGTCGGGCGCGACTCCGAGGGACGGTCCGTCCTTCCACCGCCGTTCGTGCGCCCCCGTTCCCCTTCGTCGCCGCGCCCGGAGCCGCCGTCGAACTCGGCGTCGCCGTCGCTCGCGGCGTAGGCGGACAGGTCGGACTGCGTTTCCCGGTCGTCTTCCACGGCGTTCGCCCCCACGTGCGCGGCGCACCGACAAAAACGCACCGCGGTCGGTCCGCCTCCCCGCCGCTCGCGGTCCCGTGGCACAAGGCGTATAGCCCCGCGTGCGAGAGTGGCGTGCGATGAAACGTCCGCGCGTCGCCGTCGGACTCGCGTTCGTCGTCGTCGCCGCCGCCGCGGTCCTCCTCTCGCCCGACGCGGCGCTCTCGCACGCGGCGTGGATCGCCGCCGACCCGGTCCGCCTCGTCGCCGCGACCATCGCCCTCGCCGTCGTCCGCCCATTCCTCGCGTGGCCGACGACCCTGCTCGCCCTCGTCGTCGGCTTCGGGTTCGGCGTCGCCGGCCTCCCGTTCGCCCTCGCCCTCATCGTCCTAACGTCGATTCCGCCGTATCTGTTCGCCCGACGCTACGGCCGAACCGGCCGCCTCGCGGCGGCGGGCGAATCGTTCGTCGAGCGGACCGGCGACGTGCGGAGCGTCGTCCTCAGCCGACTCGTCCCCGCGCCCTCGGACGTGGTCTCCGTCGGGGCCGGCGTGGCGGGGGTCCCCCTCGGCGCCTTCGCCCTCGGAACCGCCGTCGGAGAAGTGCCCTGGGCCGTCGCCGGCGTCCTCGCCGGCGCCTCCGCCGAGACGCTCGCCGCCGGCGACCTCGGGAGCGTCGTCGACGTCCGCCTCGTCGCCGCCGCCCTCCTCGCCGCGGCGCTGCTGGCGGCGCCGGTACTGTACGAGTGGTACGACGAACGGGGAGAACGGGTCGACGACGGCGACGCGGCGTAAGAGCGAGCGAGGATATCGAACCGCCGGTAGCTTATTCGAGCAGCGACCGCCCCGTCATCGCCTCGGGTTGCTCGACGTCCATCAGTTCGAGCATCGTCGGCGCGATGTCGCAGAGCGACCCGCCGGAGCGGACGGTCCGGCCGCCGTCGTCGCCGTCGGGCGTGAGGTAGACGAACGGCACGGGACTGGTCGTGTGCGCGGTGTGCGGGGATTCGAGCGTCCCCATGTCGTCGGCGTTGCCGTGGTCGGCGGTGACGAGGAGGTGCCCGCCCGCCCGCCGAACGGCCTCGGCCAGGCGGCCGAGTTGCGCGTCGACGGTTTCGACGGCCGCGACGGCGGCGTCGAAGACGCCCGTGTGCCCGACCATGTCGGGGTTGGCGTAGTTGAGCACCATCGCGTCGGGGTCGTCGGACTTGACGAGTTCGATGGCGGTGTCGGTGAGTTCTTCGGCGCTCATCGCCGGTTTCAGGTCGTACGTCGGCACGTCGGGGCTCTCGATTATCCTCCGGCTCTCGCCGTCGAACTCCACCTCGCGGCCGCCGTTGAGAAAGTACGTCACGTGCGCGTACTTCTCGGACTCCGCGAGGCGAAGTTGGGTCTTCCCGGCGTTCGACAGCGTCTCGCCGAGGGTGTCCTGCGGTTCGTGCGGGGGGAACGCGACGGGGAAGGGGAACGTCTCGTCGTACTCGGTCATCGTCGCGAGGCGAATCTCCGGGGCGTTCGTGTCGAACTCCCAGTCGGGTTCCGTGTTCGTGAGCATCCGACAAAGCTGTCTCGCGCGGTCCGGTCGGAAGTTGAAGAATATCGCCGCGTCGCCGTCGTGGAGGGCGGGCCCATCCGTTATGAGCGTCGGTTCCACGAACTCGTCGGTGTCGCCGCGGTCGTACGACTCGGTGACGGCGTCGACGGCGGAGGCGGCCTCGTGTTCTGCCTCGCGGTTCACGATGGCGTCGTACGCGCGGCGCGTGCGCTCCCAGTTCTCGTCTCTGTCCATCGCGTAGTATCGGCCCGACACCGTCGCCACGTCGCCCGTGCCGTGGTCCTCGGCGACGGCTTCGAGTTCGGCGAGGTAGTCCTCGCCGCCGTGCGGGTCGGTGTCGCGCCCGTCCATGAACGCGTGCGTGACGGCCTCGACGCCCCTGTCCGCCGCCATCTCGACGAGCGCGTGGAGGTGCCCCTGCTCGGAGTGGACGCCGCCGTCGCTGACGAGGCCCATGAAGTGGACCCGACCGCCCGTCTCGCCGACGTGGTCGAACGCGGACTCGAACGCGTCGTTCTCGAAGAAGGAGCCGTCCGCGATGGCGTCCTCGATGCGGGTGTACGCCTGCTTGACGACGCGGCCCGCGCCGATGTTGAGGTGACCCACCTCGCTGTTGCCCATCTGCCCGTCGGGGAGGCCGACCCTTCGCCCCGACACGTCGAGCGTCCCGTACGCGCCGGCGCCCGCGAGGCGGTCGAAGTTCGGCGTGTCCGCTGCCTTCACCGCGTCGCGTCTGTCGTGGTCTCCGAGCCCCCAGCCGTCGAGGATGACGAGCGCAGCCTGCATGTCCGAAGCGACGGCGGCAAGCGGTAATTAGGCTTCGCTTGGCCCGAACGGTCGTTCACGGTCGTTCGGACGAGTCGCGGGTGCGGGTCGACAGACGGGGGTCCGAAAGAGGGGAACGCGACACCTTCTTTCGACCCCCCGTCGTGGGTGGGGACGATGGCCGACGGCTCCTCGCGACGGACGCTCAGACGTCCCGTCCCCGACCGCTGGGTGCAGTACTACCTCGGTAACGGGCCGAGTCTCGGATGGCTCCTCCTCGTCAACGCCTCGGCGTTCCTCCTCGGCGTCAGCTTCTACGTCCACTCCGACCCGTCGCTGCGCGATATCAGCTCCCTGCTCTATCCCCTGTTCGGCGACTCGCCGACGGCGCTGGCGCTGGCGACGCTCTCGTTCGTGACGCTCGCCCCGCGCGTCGGCGAACGCGTGACCGATGCGCCGACGAACGGCCTCCTGGCCGTCGTCCACACGCTGGCGTTCGTCTGGCTGGTGAAGTACGGCGTCTGGACCGCCGTCGCGCTCAACCTCCGGCCGGACCTCTACGTCGGGTTCACGCCCGACCTGCTCTGGGAGTACTGGGGCATCATGCTGACGCACCTCTTTTTCCTCGTCGAGGCGGTTGCCATCCCGTACTACGGGAAGACGACGACGACGGCGCTGGCGCTGGCGCTGGCGTTGGCGCTCGTCAACGACGTGTACGACTACGGCTTCGGCTTCTACCCGCCGCTTCGCTACGAGGCGGGCGCCCTGCTCGCGGCTATCACCGTCGCGTTGTCGTTCGGGTCGGTGGCGCTCGCCGCGTGGATGTTCGACCGGGCGGACGAGGGGGCGTCGGCCGGCACGGCAACGCGACGCTGAGGTCCGAATCGGGGTCGACCAGTCAGTAAACCTCATCACGTCCCGTGATTTACCTATGGTTATGGACTCCGCGGTACTGCTAGATCTACTCGGTAACGAGAACCGGCGGCGCATCCTCCGGTTGCTGTCGCACAAGCCCTGCTACGTCACCGAGATAAGCGAGTACCTCGGGGTGAGTCCGAAAGCGGTCATCGACCACCTGCGGAAACTGGAGGAAGCCGGTCTCATCGAGAGCCGAACCGACGACCAGCGCCGCAAGTACTTCCACATCACACGCAACCTGCGTTTGGAGGTGAACGTCTCCCCGTACGGATTCGGGGCGAAGAGCGCCTACCCCGCGAGTCCGAATCTCGATATGAGCGGCCGCTGTCCGCATCTCTCCTTCGACATCCCGCGCGAGGAGGCCCAAGACCTCGACGAACTCGCGCAGGAACTCGGGCATCTCGGGGACTTAGAGAACGAACTCTCCCTCGCGCAGCGCTGGGTGCACGGCCGCATCACGAGCGTCCTGGACCGCCTGACCGACCGCATCGGCGCCGACGCCGACAGCCGCTTTCACGCGGAGACGCTCGCGGCCGTCGCCCGCGGCGAGCAGACCATCGAGGGCGTCGCCCGCGAACTCAACGCCTCCTACGAAGCCGTCGACGAGGCGGTGCACCGACTCGCCGAACGCGGACTCCTCGTCCGCGAGGAGGGCGAGGGCTGGGTCGTCGCCGGCAGCACCGTGGCGTAGCGGCGGGACCGAAAGCGTCGGGTCGCGTTCCGGTCAGATTTCTCGCGTCAGACCGTCGCGCAGGTCGCGGCCGAAGTAGTGGCCGACGACGGAGGCCAGGAGGCCCGCGCCCGCCCCGACGCCCGCGATTGCCAGTCCGTACCGCGCCACGAGGTCGATGGCGAACGGCGCGAAGAGGGAGAACATCGTACTCAGAACCAGCAGAAGCGCCGACACGACTGCGCCGGCTACTCCGACTTCGAGGTACCGACGGCGTCCGGAGAGGAGACCGACCGCGAAGCCGACGGCGAGCAGACCGAGGAACCGGCCGAAGAGGCCGACCACCGGGATGCCGCCGCCGAGGACCGCGCCGGCGAACGACGCGACGAGGATACCGAGGAAGGCCTTCGGGGCGAACAGGGCGGAATCGGAACCGCCGGCCGACCCGGCGGCGTTCGGCGAACGCTCGGCGCCGGGTCGCCCCTGGACGCCGGCGTCGGCGTCCGACTGGACGTCGACGGTGGAGGGGTCTCGCTCGTCGGTCCGTTGCATGTGCGTCGGTGGGCGCGCCGAGGGCATGGCTCTTGCGCCGCCCGCGGCCGGGCGCTCGAGCGACCCGGGTCGACCGGGCCGAAAGGGAGATTTCAAGTCCGGGCCGGCGGTACCTCGCGGTATGAACCCAGGGGACCGCGTCCGCGTCGACCGCGCGGGCGTCACGAACGAGGGCGTCCTGATGCCGTCGTCGACGTCGGAGCATCTCGTCGTCAAACTCGACGGCGGCTACAACGTCGGCGTCGACCGCGCGGACGCCGAGGTGGACGTACTGGAGACCGACGTGTACGACGTGGAGGACGCCCAGTCGGAGTCGAGCACCTCCGAGATAGCGTTCGACGACGACCTGCCAACCGTCTCGCTCATCTCGACGGGCGGGACCATCGCCTCCACCGTCGACTACCGTACGGGCGCGGTGACCGCGCAGTTCGACGCCGAGGACGTGCTTCGGGCCGTCCCGGACCTCGCGGGTCGGGCGAACTACCGCGGGCGCGTCGTCGCCAACATTCTCTCCGAGAACATGACGCCCGAGGTGTGGCGCGACCTCGCGTCCGCCATCGAGGACGAGATAGCGGCCGGCACGGACGGAATCGTCGTCATGCACGGCACCGACACGATGCAGTTCACCGCGGCGGCGATGTCGTTCGTGCTCGACACGCCCGTCCCCGTCGTGTTCACGGGCAGTCAGCGCTCGGCGGACCGCCCCTCCTCGGACAACGTGATGAACGCCGTCTGCGCCGTCGAGGCCGCGACGGCCGACTGCGCGGAGGTGATGGTGTGCATGCACGCCTCCGAGTCCGACGATGTCTGCGCGCTCCACCGGGGCACGCGCGTGCGGAAGAACCACACCTCCCGCCGGGACGCCTTCGAGACGGTCGGCGCGAAACCGCTGGGCGAGGTGGACTACGAGTCCGAGACGGTGACGTTCCGCCGCGACCACGCCGACCGCGGCGAGACCGACTTCTCCGCCGCCCCGGACCTGAACGAGAACGTCGACCTCCTGAAGTTCACGCCCGGCATGGACGTCGACGCCTACGCCGAGTTCCTCCGCGGGCGGGACCTCGACGGCCTCGTCGTCGAGGGGACCGGTCTCGGCCACGTCCACACGGAGTTCATCCCGGTCCTCGAAGAACTGGTCGAGTCGGGTACCGTCGTGGCGATGACGACGCAGTGCATCGAGGGCCGCGTCTGCGACCGGGTGTACGACACCGGCCGTGACCTCCTCGAAGCGGGCGTCGTCGAGGCGGGCGACACCCTGCCCGGCACCGCGAAGGTGAAACTCATGTGGGCGCTGGCGAATCTCGAGGACCCGGCCGGCGCGATGGGTCGAGACCTCGCGGGCGAACTGCAGGAGCGGTCGGTCCCCTGGGAGTAGGGTTTCGATTTCTTCGACTCTCTTCGCTTCCCGTCGACTCTTTTCCGGTCCGTTCTCCCCTTGCCACTGCGGCACAACGTTTAGCCGCCGCCGGCCCGAACGGCGGCCGTGAACGCCGAAGCAAGCGAACCGAAGCCGACGACGGGGTTCGACGGGTGACCGACGGGGTCCGGATCAGGGAGGCCCGACTCGACGACGCCGCGGCGGTCGCCGACTTCACCAGCGACACCTGGAGCGATCACGGCCGCGAGGACTACCTCCCGCGAGTGTTCGAGGAGTGGGTTCGGGCGAACGACGAGCGGCGACGGACGTTCGTCGCGTGCGACGGGAGCGACGCCGCCGTCGGCCTCAGCCAGGTCGTCATGCTCACCGACGACGAGGCGTGGGGACAGGGACTGCGCGTCGCTCCGCGGGTTCGCGACCGGAACGTCGGGTCGAAACTGAGCCGGGCGGGGTTCGAGTGGGCCCGCGAGCGCGGCGCGACCGTCGTCCGGGGGATGGTGTTCAGTTGGAACGTGATGGGGCTGGGTCACGCCCGCGCCAACGGCTTCGACCCCGCGGCCGAGTTCCGGTTCGTCCACCCCGAACCGGACGCCGGCGCCGCCCCCGACCTCCCGGTCCACGACGACCCGGCGGCCGCGTGGCGCTACTGGACCGACAGCGACGCCCGGTCGCGCCTCCGCGGCCTGGCGATGTCGCCGGTCGAGTCGTGGGCGCTCTCGGAACTCACCCGCGGGACGCTCCGGGAGGCGGCGAGCGCGGACGGCCTGTTCGTCGTCGACGACGGCGGGACCGGCGGGATAGCGTTCAGGGCGCGGGAGTACGAGACGGACGGGGAGTCGGCCGGGCGGGTGGCGATCTACGGCGTCGGCGAGTGGGACGACCGCGCCGCCTGTCGGTCGCTCCTCGACGCCGTCGCCCGCGACGCGGGGGCGCGGGGCGTCGACACGACCCGCCTGCTAGTCCCCGAGACGCCCCGCCACGTCAGCGACGTCGCGGAGGCGCGCACCGAAATCGCCGACGGTCCGGACTTCGTGATGGCGGCGGACCTGACCGACGAGTCGCTGGTGAACCCCGAGTAGCGGGCGGGGCGTCGGGACGGCTGTCGGTAGTTCGCCGACGGCGGAAGACCGACCGTCGACGCGGGAGGGCGGACCGTCCGGCTTCAGAACTCCGCCGTCTCCTCGATAGCGGCCGCGATCCGCGGCGGCTGGGGGGGGTAGTAATCCTCCATCGAGAGCAGTGGGACGGGGACGTCGAAGCCGGTCACCCGCCGAATCGGCGCTTCGAGGTAGAGGAGGGCGTCCTCCGCCACGGTCGCGGCGACCTCGGCGCCGAACCCGCCCGACTTCGCCGCCTCGTGGACCACCACGCAGCGGCCGGTCTTCCTCACCGACGCGAGCAGCGTCTCGCGGTCGAGCGGCGAGATCGACCGGAGGTCGACTACCTCGGCGTCGACGCCCAGTTCGTCGACGGCTTCCAGCGTCGGGTGCATCATCGCTCCCCACGAGACGACGGTCACGTCGGCGCCCTCCCGTCGAACGGCGGCCTCGCCCAGCGGAACGGCGTGTTCGCCGTCGGGGACCTCCTCGCGGAACGACCGGTACACCCGCTTCGGTTCCATGAAGAGGACGGGGTCGGGGTCGCGGATGGCCGATGTGAGCAACCCCTTGGCGTCGGCGGGCGTCGAGGGGATCGCGACCTTCAGTCCCGGGACGTGGGCGTACGCCGCTTCGAGGCTCTCGGAGTGGTGTTCGAGCGCCCGGACGCCCGCCCCGTACGGCGTCCGCACGACCATCGGCGCGGTGAGCCGTCCGCGGGTTCGCCAGCGGATGCGGCTCGCGTTCGAGACGAGCTGGTCGAACGCCGGCGGGAGGAAACCGGAGAACTGGATCTCCACGACCGGGCGGTAGCCGTGGGTCGCGAGGCCGACGGCCGCCCCGACGATGGCGATCTCCGACAGCGGCGTGTCGCGCACCCGTTCCTCGCCGAACGCCTCCAGCAGACCGTCGGTCGCCCGGAAGACGCCGCCCGAACGGGCGACGTCCTCGCCGAAGACGAGCGTCCGGTCGTCCGCCGCCATCTCGGTGTGGAGCGCGTCGTTGACCGCCTGAACGATGGTTTCGCGGGGCATCGTCATCCGCGCTCCCGCTGGTGGACGTACTCGTCCATCTCCGGATGGTCGTCAAGGAAGTCGCGGTACCACTCCATCTGTCGGGCCAGTTCGGGCGTCAGTTCCTCGTAGAGGTGGACGAAAATCTCGTCGACGTCGCGGAGGGGGTAGTCGTCTGCGGCCGCGACCGCCTCGTCGAACATCGCGTCGACCTCCTCGCGGACGGCCACTTCGTCGACGCCGTCGAGCAGGTCGCGGTGTCCGAGGAAGGTGCGGTAGCGGTCGAGCGGGTCACGCGCCGCCCACGACTCGACTTCCTCCTCCTCTCGGTACCGCGTGGGGTCGTCGCTGGTCGTGTGCGCCCCGCGGCGGTAGGTGACGCTCTCGACGAGGACGGGGCGCCCCTCGCGGGCGCGCGCCCGAGCCGTCGACACCGCGTTGTAGACGGCGAGAACGTCGTTGCCGTCGACCCGAATGCCGTCGACGCCGTACGCGAGCGCCTTCTGGGCCACCGTGTCTGCGCCGGTCTGCTCCGCGAACGGGAGGGAGATGGCGTACTGGTTGTTCTGGCAGTAGAAGACGGCCGGCACCTCGAGGACGCCCGCGAAGTTGACCCCCTCGTGGAACGCCCCGGTCGACGTCGCCCCGTCGCCGAAGTAGCCGACGGCGACCGCGTCGTCCCCGGCCAGTTGCATACCCCACGCCTTCCCGGTGACCATCGGCATCTGCGACCCGATGGCGATGGCGACGCCGAAGACGTTCGCCCCCTCCATCCGCGAGGCGTCCTCGACGCCGCGCCAGTACAGCAGGAGGTCGCGCATCGACACGCCGTGCATGAGCAGCGCCGCGGCCTCCCGCCCAGCGGGGAAGATCCAGTCGTCGTCCGCGAGGGCGAAGGCGCTCCCGACGATGCTCGCCTCCTGTCCCCGGCCGGAGGCGTACGTTCCCAACTGTCCCCGGCGCTGGAGCTTCGTCGCCCGTTCGTCGAACGTCCGCTGGAGCACCAGCCACCGATAGAGGTCGCGGAACTGCGCGTCCGCCAGGTCGGGGACGCGCGCCTCGTCGACCGTTCCCTCCGCGGTCACGACCTGGTGGGTCTCGACCCGCAGGTCGGCCTGCGAGAGGTGCTCGACGCCCGCCGCGGCGTTCGTCCGCGGCGACGGCCGCGACGTTGGCTTACCGTCCATCTACGACCACTCTGGCTCTCGGTCCTCCGCGTACGCGCTGGTCGCTTCCTCGAAGTCCTCGCCCGTCATCGCCTCCGTCTGGAGGTCGAGGTAGCGCTCGAGGAAGGCGTCGAAGTCCTGATCGAAACAGGTCAGCATCGCCTGCTTCGAGAGGCGCGCCCCCTGCGAGTTGACCCGCGTGTAGCGGTCGACCAGTTCCTCGAACTCCTCGTGCATTCCGTCCTCCGAGACGAGGTGGTCGACGAGGCCGATCCGTTCGGCCTCCTCGCCGTCGACGTTCTCGCCGAGGATGACCATCCGCTTCGCCCGCCCGAGGCCGATGTACCGGGGGAGGCGGAACGTCCCGAGTCCGGGGATGATACTCTCGTTGATGGCCGGGAGGCCCAGATTCGCGTCGGGCGTGCAGGCGCGGATGTCACACGACAGCGCGAGCTGCAAGCCGCCGCCCAGCGCGTAGCCGTGAATCAGACAGAGGACGAGGGGCTCCATCGTCTCGAAGCGACGCAGCGCTCGCTCCCACGGGGGGTGGTAGCTCATGTCAATCTCGTCGGCCGAGAGGTCTTTCAGGTCGATGCCGGTACAGAACGCCCGGCCGGCACCCTCGATGGTGACCAATCGGAGGTTCTGGTCGCTGGCCAGCAACTGGGAGACGGCGTCCAGGTCGCGCACGGCGTCGTAGTGGAAGGCGTTCAGCCGTTCGGTCCGGTCGAGGGTGATTCGGGCGATTCTCCCCTCCTTCTCAACGGACAGGTGGTCGAATTCGACGTGCATGGCTGTGGTTCGACTGTTCCAAACGACACGTTTTACCATGAATGTGTTGGATGGTGGCACGAACCAAAACCGACGTCTCGTGTACGAGTCTGCACGCTGGTGTGAGAGACTGTCCGTGAGGAGAGGCGAAGACGTCCTCGAAAATGGAAACGCGGGGCCGCCTGGTAGACGGCGTCTCAGATGGGGGAGACGACGCGCCTACTCAGTCCGAGACGACGGCTTTCGTCTCGTTCTCGGTCATCGCGAGGACGTCGTCGAAGAAGTCCAGCGAGTCGTTGGGGCCGGGGTGGGCCTCCGGGTGGTACTGGCGGGTGATGACGTTCAGGTCGTCGTTCTCCAGTCCCTCGGCGGTGTCGTCGTTGACGTTGACCTGCGTGACGTTCAGGTCGCCGGGTTTGCCGACGGTGTAGCCGTGGTTCTGGGTGGTCATGACGACCTTGCCCGTGTTCAGGTCGCGGACGGGTTGGTTGACGCCGCGGTGGCCGAAGGCCATCTTCTCGGTGGTGCCGCCGAGGGCGCGCGCGATGACCTGCTGGCCGAGACAGATACCCGCGAGCGGAATCTCGCCGACGAACTCCTCGACGAGCGACTGGGCCTGCGTGAAGTTCGCGGGGTCGCCCGGGCCGTTCGAGATGAACAGCACGTCGGAGTCGAGCGCTTCTATCGTCTCGGCGTCGATGTCGTGCGGCAGGACGTGCACGTCTGCGCCGCGTTCGTTCAGCGAGTCGACGATGGACATCTTCGCGCCGCAGTCGACGAGAGCGACGTCCGTCTCGCCGCCTCCCTCGTACGTCTCGTGGTCGACGGTGCTGACCTGCGCGCCGATTTCGGTGTGCTCGCTCATGCCCTTGCAGTTTGCGAGTTCCTCCTTCGCGTCCTCGGGCGTCACGTCGTCGCCGACCGCGATGCCGCACTTCATCGCCCCCTCCTCGCGCACGGCGGTCACGAGGTCGCGGGTGTCGATGTGGTCGATGGCGGGCACGTCCTCCGAGTCGAACCACTCGACGACGTCGTCGGTGAACTCGCGGGCGATGGCGGCGCGCGGGTGGATGCGGTCGGATTCGAACCGCTCCTCTCGGACGCCGTAGTTTCCGATGAGGGGGTACGAGAAGGTGAGAACCTGCTCCTCGTAGGAGGGGTCCGTGAGACTCTCTTCGTATCCCGTGTACGCGGTCGTGAACACCAGTTCGCCACGTGTACGTCCCGAAGCACGTCCGCGCGCTTCGATGACGCGGCCGTCCTCCAGAGCCAGGTAGGCGTCCGACATTACGAGAAACACACGGAATCCGGGTCTATAAATGTTGCTTTCGAAGCTGAGTTACGAATTTCGTAATCGGTAAGTCCGTGCGGACGGCAGGGGAGACATGGACGAGTTGGACCGGCAGATTCTCGACATCCTCCGGCGGGACGCGCGGACCCCCTACACCGAGATAGCCGAACAGGTCGAAACGTCCGAAGGGACGGTCCGGAACCGGGTCGAACGCCTGACGAGCGACGGCGTCATCGAACGGTTCACCATCTCCACCCGCACGGGCAACATCAAGGCGATGATAGAGGTGTCGGTCAAAGTGGAAGTCGACACGACGAGGATATCGGAACTGATGGCCGAGTGGGAGGAGGTGGACTTCGTCTGGCAGGTGTCGGGCGAGGAGGACGTGGTGCTCGTCGTCGACGCCGCGGACACGCGCGCGGTGAACGAACTCATCACGAAGGCGCGCGAACTCGACGAGGTCAAGAGCACGAAGACGCGGCTGATTCTGGACGAACGCCTCGGTCGGAGTCCGTAGCGGTCCCCCCGGCGGTCGAGCGCTCGGGCGAAAAACGTCGAGTTCGACGCCGACGCCCCGCGACCGGCGGCCCGCACCAGTAGTGATTTGCGACTGCCCCCGTCACGGGGAGACATGACGGACGAACTGACGAACGGTGCCGACGGGGGCGTGCGCGTGGGCGTCCGGACCCGAAGCCTCTCGACCGACCGCCTGCGGTTCATCCGCCAACTGGGCGCGACCGACGTCTTCGTCGACCACGCCGACACCGAGGAGGAACCCGACGAGTTCAACGACCGGGAGGGGACCGACACCATCGCCGTCGGGCGCGATTCGATTCCGACGGCGGCGGAACTCGAAGCGGTCAAGGCGAGAATCGAGGGCGAGGGACTCCGGTTCACCGGCGTCCAGTCGCTCCCGTACTCGCTGTACGGAGACGTCATGTTCGACCGCGAGGGGGCCGACGACGCGCTCGACCGGATTACGACGCTCGTCCGGAACCTCGGGTCGGCCGGCGTCCCGATTCTCGGCTACCAGTGGAACCCCCGCGGGGTCGTCCCGATGCGGACCGCACCGGTCGAACTCCGCGGCGGGGCGGTCGGGACGGCGTTCGACCTCGACGAGATAGAGAATCCGGACGAACTCGCTCCCGGCCTCGACCGTGCCTACACGGAGGCGGAGTTCTGGGAGAACTACGAGCGGTTCCTCGAAACTGTCCTCCCGGTGGCCGAGGAGGCGGGCGTCCGCCTCGCCCTCCACCCGGTCGACCCGCCCGTGCTGGAGTCGCTCGGGGGTATTCCGCGACTGTTCAGGAACGTGGAGAACTTCGAGCGGGCGATGGAACTCGTCCCGAGCGACAACCACGGGCTGAAGCTCTGTCTCGGCTGCTTCTCGCAGATGGGCGAGGACGTGGAGGCGGTGCTCCGGCGGTTCGGCGAACGCGACCAGATCGTGTTCGTCCACTTCCGCGACGTCGCGGGAACCGTCCCGGCGTTCCACGAGACGTTCGTCGACGAGGGGAACTTCCACACACCCGACGTGGTCCGGACGCTCCGCGAGGTGGGCTACGAGGGCGTCGTCATCCCCGACCACGTCCCCGAGATGGTCGGCGACGACGACTGGCGCCATCGAGCGCGCGGGTTCACCGTCGGCTACCTACGGGGCGTCGTCGACAGCGTCCGGTCCGAGCGATAGGCGCTCGCTCGCGTTCGCACTTGTGCTCGCGCCCGCGTCGCCTGCCGCTCCCACCGCCTGGATTCGTCGCCTACTGCGGGCTGAACCCGCCGCCGTCCATCGCCCCCTTCGCGTGGTGGATGCGGGTGTACGCCCGGTCGAGTTCCTCCTCGAATCGGTTGAGATTCACTACGGCCTCCGTCTCCCCGCCCCGAATCGCGTCGGCGACGGCGGCGGGCGTGAGTTCGTCGGCGTCGACGAGCGTGTACGCCCGCCCGACCTCGAACGGGTAGTGCGCGTCGCTGCCGCCGGTCAGCGGTAGACCGAGTCGTTCCGCGAGTTCGCGCGTCTGCACCACGTGCTCGGGGTTCTTACCGTTCAGTTCGACGGCGTCGAAGTCGGCGTCGGTGTCCCGGAGGCTGCTGTTGCGGTAGGGGTGGGCGACGACGGCCGCACAGCCGCGGTCGTGCGCCTCCTCGACCACCTCGCTCGGCGTCAACTCGCCCGCCCGCGTCCGACTCGGCGGGTCGGGACCGACGACGAGGAGGTGACCCATCGTCGTCGACACCTCGATGCCCGGAATCGTCGGGAACCGCCGCTGGGAGGTGTAGGCGTAGTCGTGGTTCGTCACCGCGACGGCGTCCAGTCCGCGCAGGCGGGCCGCGAGGGTGGACAGCGAGAGGCCGACCGGGTCGAAACGCGTCGGCCGGCCGGGCGACCAGTGGAAGAAACGAGAGTGGGTGTGAAGGTCGACGGCGAACACATCCGTTCGAGGGGTCGGTACGACTTTGTTCTTCTGCCCCGGACCACCGGCCGTGACCGACCGAATCCTCGTGCTCAATCCGCGGAGCGGCGACGGCAGACGGAGCGACCGCGCGCGGACGATAGCCGAGGAGCGCGGCTACGACGTGCGGGAGAGCCACGGAAAGGACGAGGCGCTCGAACTCGCGCGCGAGGCGGCCCGCGAGGGAGCGTCCGTCGTCGCGGCCGCCGGCGGGGACGGGACGCTGAACGAAGTCGTCCGCGGCGTCGACAGGGAGGGACGACTCGGGGAGACGACGCTCGGCGTCGTCCCCTGCGGGACGGGCAACGACTTCGCCGACAACGTGGCCGTCCGCGGCGTCGAACACGCCTTCGACGTGCTGGAAAACGGACGCCGACGGCGGTTGGACCTCGGGAGCGTCCGCTGGACCGCCGAGGAGTCGGCCGACGCGCTGGGCGAGACGCCGGCGCGTCCGTTCTTGAACTCCTGCGCCTGCGGACTCACCGCCGAGGCGAGCGCGCGGACCTCCCCCGAGGCGAAGCGTCGACTCGGCGTCCTCGCCTACGTGCTCTCGACGCTCCAGCGGACGCGGACGTTCGAGGGGTTGCAGTTGGACGTCCGCGCCGGTCCGCGGAACGACCCCGTCTGGACCGGCGAGGCGCTGATGCTGCTGGTCGGCAACGGTCGGTGTTTCCCCGGCGAGGGGATGCGACAGGCGAACATGGAGGACGGTCTGCTGAACGTCGTCGTCGTCAGGAACCGCCCGGGGCTGAACTACCTCACCGATGGAGCGGTGGACAGATTCCTGCGCCGGGGGGCCTCGCACCTCACGCGTCAGAAGGTGGACCACCTCGAAATCGACGCCAGTGTCCCGCGGCAGTTCAGCCTCGACGGCGAGTTCGTCGAGGGGCGGCACCTGCGGGCCGACGCGCGCCCCGGCGCGATGCGGTTCGCGGTCGGCGAGGCGTACGACCCCTCTCCGGTCGACTCCACCCGACCCGGTCGGCCCGACGACGCCTGAGCCGCCGTCCGGGTCACCGCGCATCGAAGAGTCCTTGACCCACCTCGCCGTTGCCCACGGTATGAGCACGGACGAGGGGGCGAATCCCGCTGCGGACGCCGCTGAGGAGGCCGAACTCCACAAGAACGCCGCACAGGACGTCATCGCCGTCGACGCGGACGACAACGAGCAGGAACTGGTCAACCGACTCGACGCCCACACCGGGGACGGGACGAGACACCGCGCGTTCACCTGCCTCGTCTTCGACGGGGAGGGGCGCCTGCTCCTCGCACAGCGCGCGCCGAACAAGCGCCTGTGGGACACCTGCTGGGACGGCACCGTCGCCTCCCACCCGGTGCAGGGGCAGAGTCAGGTCGACGCGACGAAGCAGCGCCTCGAAGAGGAACTGGGCATCGCTCCCGACCAGTACGGCGACCTGCGCGTGACGGACAAATTCGAGTACAAGCGCTACTACGAGAACGCCGGGTTGGAGTGGGAAGTCTGCGCCGTCCTCAAGGTGACCTTGGAGGACGCGACGCTGGACCCCGACGAGGAGGAGATAGCCGGCCTGCTGTGGGTGGACTACGAACACCTCCACGAGCACCCGCAGTGGTACCGGCAACTCCGCCTGTGCCCGTGGTTCGAGATAGCCATGCGCCGTGACTTCGAAGACGAGTAGGGAGGAACTCCGCGTCGCCGCCGACGCCGAGGCGGCGGTTCTGCGGCACGCCCGCCGGGGCGCCGCCGCCGACCCGCCTCGAGAGGTGTGCGGCGTCCTCGCCGGCCGGCGTCGGTCCGACGAGTCCGGCCCGTCCGACTCCGACTCCGTCTCGAGGGCCGACCCCGTCCCCAACGTCGCCCCCGACCCGCGGACCGAGTATGAACTCGACCCGGCGGCGGCCGTCGAGACCATCGACGCCCTCGAAGCCGAGGGGTTGGACGTCGTCGGCTTCTACCACAGTCACCCCGAGAGCGACCCGCATCCGAGTCCAACCGACGAGGCGCGGGCGAGTTGGACCGGCTACGTCTACCTGCTCTGTCACCCCGACGGCCGCCTGAACGCCTACCGCTGGACCGGCGCGGCGTTCGAGGAACTCCGCGTCGTTCAGCGCGGGTGAGCCTGTGACGCGAGCCGAGAACGCAACCCCCTTGCGGCGCCGGTTCCTCTCCCGACCCGATGAGTGAGGACGTTCCGGACCCCGACGTGTACGACTCCCTAGAGGGACAGGTCGCCCTCGTGACGGGCGCGAACCGCGGTCTCGGCCGCGAGATAGCCGAGCGGTTGCACGACTTGGGAGCGACGGTGTTCGCCGCGACGCGGAGCATCACCCACGACGTGCCGGAGGAGTGGACCCACCTCCTCGTGGACGTAACGCAGGAGGGCGACGTCTCGCAGGCCGCGGACGACGTGTTCTCCGCCGCGGGCCGCCTCGATATCGTCGTCAACAACGCCGCCGTCTCCGGCGGCGAGGGAGACATCGTCGCGGAGTCGATGGACGATGTCGACCGCACGCTGTCGACGAACCTCCGCGGACCGATGCTCGTCTGCAAGCACGCCGTCCCCCTCCTGCTCCAAGACGAGGGCGGCCGCATCGTCAACGTCTCCTCCGGGATGGGGGCGTTGAACGAAGAGCAGTCGGGCGGGTCGCCCGCCTATCGCGTCTCGAAGTCGGGGCTGAACGGTCTCACGAAGTATCTCGACGGCGAGTACGGCGACGAGGGCCTCATCGCCAACTCCGTCTGTCCGGGATGGGTCCGCACCGACATGGGCGGCGAGGAGGCCGACCGCTCGGTCGAACGCGGCGCGGAGACGCCCGTGTGGCTCTCGCGCTTCGAGGCCGGGGCGCCGTCGGGCTACTTCTGGCGCGACAAAGAAGTCATCGACTGGTAGTCAGGTCACCCCGGCGCCGCGCGTCTCGTAGCGTTCGTACGCTCGGTCCGCGAGAATCCCCGCGAGGCGGTCGACCACCTCGTACACGTCCTCGAAGCCGACGTAGTACGGCGACGGGCAGATTCGGACGACGTTCGGCGGCCGGAAATCGACGACGACGCTGCGGTCTTTCAGCGCCTCGGAGATCCGGTAGGCCTCGGGGTGTTCGACGGCGACGTGGCCGCCGCGGCGCGACGCCTCCCGCGGCGTCCCCACCTCGCAGTCGGGGAGTCGGTCGTCGACGAGGCCGATGAGAAAGTCGGTGAGCGCCAGCGATTTCTCGCGGAGGGCGTCGATGCCGGCGTCCTCGGTCACGTCGAGGGCGCCGTCGAGGGGCGCGGCCGAGAGAATCGGCGGCGTCCCTATCTGGAACGCGCCGGCCGAGTCGGCAGGGGTGTACGTCCGCCGCATCTCGAACTGCGTCTCCTTCTCGTGGCCCCACCACCCGGCGAGGTCCGGCGTGACGCCGAAGTGCCGTTCGTTCACGTACAGGCCCGCGAGCGCGCCGGGTCCGGCGTTGAGATACTTGTAGTGACACCAGACGGCGAAGTCGACGCCGGCGGCCGAGAGGTCGTGCGGGACGACGCCGACGGAGTGCGCGAGGTCGAACCCGGCCAGCGCACCCGCGTCGTGGGCCGCCTCGGTGATGCGTTCGATATCGATCAGTTGGCCGCTCCGGTACAGCACCGAGGGGAGAAAGACCGTCCCCACGTCGTCGTCGAGTGCGGCGACGACGTCGGCCTCCTCGATAGTGCGACCGTCTCGGCTCTCGACCACGCGGAGGGCGTCGTCGGGGTCCCGACCCGCCGCCCGGAGTCGCGCGCGGATGGCGTAGTGGTCCGTCGGGAAATCGAGGTCGTTCACGACGATTTTCTCCCCGCGGTCGGGGTCGTGGAACGTCCCGATCAGCGTGTGGATGTTGACCGTCGTGGAGTTGCCGACGACCACCTCCTCGCCCGAGGCGCCGACGAGGGAGGCGAGTCGGTCGCCCAGTCGCTCGCCGTAGGTGAACCACTCGGGGTCGGCGTCCGTCCACCCGCGGACGGCGAGCGTCTTCCACTGCTCGACCGCCCGGTCGAGGGCCGCCACCGCGTCCGCGGAGCAGAGTCCCAGCGAGTTGCCGTCCATGTACGCCTCGCCCTCGGGCAGGAAAAACCGGTCCCGCAGGTCCGCCAAGGGGTCGGTCCGGTCGAGTTCGCGGGCGTCGGCGCGCGTCGGCGGGTCGTCGGCCGAGGCGGTCCGCCGGTCCGCGTCGGCGGAGTCGCGTGAGTCGTCCATGGCCCCCCGTTCGCCGCGCGGCGCAAAGACCTTCCCTCCCCTCTCGCCGCCGTCCGGCCGTTTTTTCTTCGCGCCCCGCGGCCCTCCGGTATGGAGCGCCACGCGCCCGAGCTAGACCCGCAGGTCCGAGACGCCGTGGAGACGTTCGAGCGAGCGGGGTTGCCGCCGTGGTACTCGCTGTCGGTCGAGAGCGCCCGGACCGTCGAGGACGAGGCGTTCGCGGCGACGGATCCGCCGGCCGTCGAACGGGTTCGGGAGTTCGCAGTACCGGGGCCGCGCGGGCCGATTCCGGTGCGGACGTACCATCCGGAACCGTCGGAGACGCGCGGCGTTCTCGTGTTCTACCACGGCGGCGGGTGGACCCTCGGCACCCTCGGTTCGGCGGACGGTATCTGCCGGCGCCTCGCCGACCGATCGGGCCGCCTCGTCGTCAGCGTGGACTACCGACTCGCCCCCGAACATCCGTTCCCGGAACCGCTGGATGACGCCGTCGCCGCCTACGAGTGGGCGCGCGAGCACGCCGGGTCGCTCGGGGGCGACGAGGGGGACGGCGAGGAGATGGATCCGGTGCCGACGCCGACGGGTCAACTCCTCCTCTACCCCATCCTCGCGCAGACGTTCGACACCGATTCCTACGAGGAGAACGCCGACGGGCCGTTGCTCTCGCGCGCCGACATGGCGTGGTTCCGCGACCACTACCTCCGGAGTCAGGTCGACCGGTACAGCCCGTTCGCCGCGCCGGCCCTGGCAGACGACGAACTCCTCGCGGCGACGCCGCCCGCGTGCGTCGTGACGGGGGGGTTCGACCCGCTCCGCGACGAGGGGACGCGGTACGCCGCGCGACTCCGTGACCTCGGCGTTGGCGTCGTCCACCAGCACTACCCCGCGATGGTCCACGGCTTCCTCAGCCTCGCCGCCGAGGTGGACGCCGCAGACGAGGCGTTCGACCGGGTCGCCGAGCGGTTGGGGGAGTTCTGAACGGACGGCTGCGCCCGCTCACGTTCGCTCGATGCGCCAGACGCTAAGCCACGCGAGCACCGCGCGGACGAACAGGTAGGCGACGAGCACCGCGGCGAGGGCCGTCGTCGGGGCCGACAGCAGCCGCGCGGTGCGGTACGGGAGGACGATGCGCGAGAAGCCAAGAATCACGAAGCTCAGGAGGATGAGTCCGAACGCGAGGCCGGAGAGCTTCACGAAGTCGGTCCGGTTCACTCACTCCTCCGCGCGCCGCGTTAACTCCTCGTACGCCGCCCACGACGGGTCGACGTCCGGGTGCGGCACCGTCTCGCCGTCGACGACGACGCCCGACCCCTCCCGCACCGTCCCCGCGACGCCGACGGGCGTCCCCTCGGATTCGAGCGCCGAGACGACGCGGTCGGTCGCGTCGGGATCGACGGCGAGCACGAGCGTCCCGCCCGTCGTCGCCGCCCAGGGGTCGATGCCGAGGTACTCGCACGTCTCGCGGACGCCCGGGCGGAGCGGAATCCCCTCTGTGGAGAGGTCGAGACGGACGCCCGCGCCGTCGGCGACTTCGTTGAACGCGCCGAACAGGCCGCACTCGGTGGCGTCGTGCATCGCGCGGACGCCGCCGACGGCCGCGGCGGTCATCGCGTCCCGGACGCAGGCGGCCTCGTCCAGTCGGGACTGCGCCTCCGAGAGCGCTTCGGGCGGGAGGTCGAACTGCTCGGGGAACAGCGTCGTGAGCAGGCCCGTCGCCTCGACGGCCGGCCCCTTCGTGACGAGGACGTCGTCGCCGACGCGAGCGCCGTCGGGGCGAATCACGTCAGCGGGGTCGCCGACGGCGAGGGCGGTTGCGCCGCCGACCCACGGGAACGAACACCCGGCGTAGCGGGCGGTGTGGCCGGTGACGACGCTGACGCCCAACTCCTCGGCCTCCTCGTGTATCGCGGTCCACAGTTCCGCGAACGCCTCGTCGGAGAACTCGGGCGGGAGCGTGAACGAGATGGCGAGATGCGACGGCGGGAGTCCGGAGACGGCAACGTCCGCGAGGACGAAATCGAGGGCGAATCGACCGGCGCGGGCGAGGCCGAGGTCCGGGAGAACGGAGACGGGGTCCGTGGCCATCGCGACGGCCGTGCCGTCGAGGTTCAGGAGGCCGAAGTCGACGCCGTGGGCCGGGCCGAGGGCGACGTCGTCGCGGTCGGCGCCGAGGTTCGAGAAGACGTGACGGTCGAAGAACGCTCGGTCCACCTTTCCGAGGTCGGTCATATCGGAGAGACAAGGTCGTGGGGTTTCAACGTGCCGTTAGAGGGCAGGAGCAGCCGTAAAATATACGGTACGATGTTTCCTCGGTTTGGACGATTCGATGCCCTTCGGACGCGGACCGGGCGCGTCGGACCCCCACGCTTCGGCGAACGGTCGGAGACGATGGCCCCGCACAGCGCTCATCGACGGCAACGCCCGACGACCCCCGCTCGCGAGAGGAGTGCCGTGAGCGACGAGCGGACCCTCCCGACGTTCGGGAGCGCCACCGGGGAGAGCAGCGACGAGGACTACCGAAAACTCATCGAACGCGCCGTCGACGCCGCGGTCGTCCTCCTCGAGGCCGACGGCGACGTGACCACTTGGAACGCGAGCGCTCGCCGACTCACCGGCTACGACCGGACGAGCGCTCGCGGAACCGACCTGGACGTGGTCCTCGACGCCGACGTCCGGGCGAGCACGCTCCTCGAAGAGGCCGACGCGTCGGGCCGAATCGAAGTCGAGTGCGTCGCCCGCGACGCCGGCGGCGAGGCGTACGACGCCCACGTCGCGGTCACGTCGCTGGAACCGGACGAGAGCGCCCCCGAGATTTCGATGTCGCCGAACGTCCCCGACGACGAGGGCTACGCCGTCGTCGTCCGCGACGTGACGGACTACCGGTCGGAGACGCGGTCGCTCGAACGGCGGAACGAGCGGCTGACGGCCTTCGCGAGCAGCGTCTCCCACGACCTCCGGAACCCGCTCAGCGCCGCCCTCGCGCAACTGGACATCGCCCGCGCGCGCTACCCGGGCGACCTGCACCCCCACCTCGACACCGCCTACCAGTCGCTCCTGCGCATGAACGACCGCATCGACGAGACGCTGACGCTCGCACGCGAGGGCGCCCGCGGCATCGAGCGGACGTCGGTTCCGCTCCGGGAGACGGCCGAACGGGCGTGGGAGATAGCCGGTCCCGAGGGCAGAGCGCTGACGTTCGACGACCCGCCGGAGACGGTGTCCGCCGACGAGGAGGGGCTCTGTCGGCTCTTCGAGAACCTCTTCGAGAACGCCAAGGCGTACGCCGGCGACGACGCGACGGTCGAAATCGGCGGCACCGACGAGGGGTTCTACGTCGCGGACGACGGCCCCGGCATCGCGCCGGACCGCCGCGACTCGGTGTTCGAGTACGGCGTCACCGGCAGCGCCGACGGGACCGGGTTCGGTCTGGCCATCGTCACCGCCGTCGTCGACGCGCACGATTGGCGGGTCGGCGTCGGCGAAAGCCGCTGGGGCGGCGCGCGTTTCGACGTCGTCTTCGACCGCGCGGCGCGTCGATAGCGCGGCCGCTCGGAGCGGAGAAAAGCGCCGGTCGCACGGGGCGCGACCGGTCGGCTCATGAAGGAGACGCGAACGAGGTAGTATCGCGTGTGGGGTCATCCAGTCCCGGAAGCGCGACCTCGGTTCCGCCTCGACAGAACGTATTCTTTCCGGGGTTAAGTAAGTCGCTAAGTCGCCTCGGTGGTGGTATATAGACTCACACACGCCTCCTGAGGACCAATCGGACCGCCGAATCCGTCCCGAGGACCTTAGCGCCGGTCGCCGGCCCGTCACTCGGGGTGCGACTCGAAGTGGTTGGTGAGTTCCCGTCGGACGCGAACGGGCTCTTCGTGTTGAATCCAGTGCGTCGCGTCGTCGAGGACGACGAGGTGGCTCCGGTCGCAGTACTCGACGCTCTCCAAGGCGAGCGAGCGGGTGAGGAAGGCGTCCTTCGCCCCCCACAGTACGAGCGTCGGCACCTCGACGCGTTCAGTCCGCGGGCGGGGGTTCGTTCGGGCGATGGCGCGGTACCAGTTGAGCATCGACCGGTACGCGTCGGGTCGGGACCAGGCCGCGCGATAGCAGTCGAAGTCGGCGGCGCTGAACGTCCCCGGTTGGCTGGTCCGGCGCATCATGTCGCAGACGCCGCGGTAGTCGCCGACGCTCGCCAACGCTTCGGGAATCCTCGGAAGCTGGAAGAACAGGACGTACCAGCTCTTGAGCCGCTGTTCCCAGTCGTTTCCGAGCGCCCGCCTGAACGCCGTCGGGTGGGGGACGTTCGCCGCCGAGAGCGTTCGAACGCGCTCGGGGTGATGGAGGCTCACCCACCACGCGACGAACGCGCCCCAGTCGTGGCCGACGAGGTGCGCCGCCGAGAGGTCGAGGGCGTCGAGGAGTCCGAGCACGTCGCCCGCGAGTTCGTCCGGGCGGTAGGCGGCGACGGCCTCGGGTTTCTCGCTCAGGTGGTAGCCGCGCTGGTCGGGGACGACGACGCGGTACCCCTCGGCGGCGAGGGGTTCGACGTACTCGTGCCAGCCGTACCAGAACTCGGGGAAGCCGTGGAGGAGCACGACCGGTTCGCCGTCCTCCGGGCCGGCGGTGACGACGTGCAGGTCCACGTCGCCGACGTCGACGAACGTCGACTCGCCCCGTAACTGTAGCACGTCCGGCGTGACGCCGCCGTCGGCGGCGGAGTCTATCGATGCCATGGGCGGGGTACGTCGCGCGCCGGGAAATACTCTGCCGCGGCCGGCCCACTCTCGCGCAGAAACTTCGAGCGGGACGGATCAGACGGCGGCGACCCACGCGCGGTAGTCGTCGTCGCGGCCGTACACCTCGCGGAAGGTCCGGTCGACGAACGCCGCGAGGCGGTTCGCGTCCGACCGAGCGGTGATGCGAAGGTTCGTCCCCTCGGACTCCTCGGGCGACTCCATCCCGTCGATGCGGAACTCGGGGAACTCCGAGAGCAGCGACTTCGCGCGTTCGAGTTCCTCGTCGGTCACGTCCACGTTGAACGTCCCGTCGGCGAACTGCACCCACGGCGCGGGCGCGTCCTCGCCGTCCGATTCGGGGTTCGGGTCGACCTCGACGGTGAAGAACGGACTCGCGCGCTCCCGGTGAGCGGCGACCGCATCGGCGAACAGTTTCCGTCGCTCCGTCGGGTCGTCGGCGTCGAATCTGGTCATAATCCCCCCTTCGTCCCGTCGATAGAAAAACGGAGTGAAACCCGTCACAGGAGCGTTACCACGGCGAACAGGGCGAGGGCGGAGACGGCGACGAGCGACACGGCCAGCACCGCCACCGGCGCGAGGCCGGCCTCGCGCATCGCGGCGACGCGGACGTCCAGTCCGAGTCCGGCGAACGCGAGGGCGAACAGAACGTCGCTCGTCGTTTCGAGAGCCGAGAGCATCCCCGGGGAGAGAAGCCCCGCGTTCGCGGCGAGAGCGACGAACGCGAACCCGGCGAGGAAGTTCGGCACGCCGTCGAGCAGCGATGCCACGCCTGATTTCGTGGAGCGGTCGGCGTAGCGGAACGCGTACCAGAGGGCGACGACGCCGAGCAGGGAGTTCCGCGCCAGTTTCGTCACCGTCGCCCACTGTCCGGCCGCGGCGGAGTGAGCGAACCCGGCGGCGGTGACCGGACCGGTGCTGTACATGCTCAGGCCGGCCCAGACGCCGAACTGACGCGGAGAGAGGTTCAGCAGGTCGCCGGCGACGGGGAACGCGAGGAGCGTCACCGCGTCGAAAAGCAGGATGGCGGCGACGACGTGCGTCAGCGACTCCCCGTCGGCGTCGATGGTGCCCGCGATGGCCGTCGCGGCGGAGACGCCGCAGACGCTCGCGCCCGCGGCGAGGAGCGACGCCGTCTTGCGTCGGAGGTCGAAGACCCGTCGGGCGAGCGACTCGACGAACGCGACGCCGAAGACGACGACGGCGACGGCGAGTCCGAGCACGACGGGACCGGTCGCGACGAGTTCGGCGAACGCGACGCGCGCGCCGAGCAGAACGATGCCGGCTTCGAGGAGGACGCCGCGGTACCGGACTCCCGCTGCCGCCCGGTCCGGGACGCCGACGACGTTGGCGAGGACGGCCCCGAACGCCACCGCGAGGAGGAGCGCGTTCAGTCCGGGCACCGCGCCGGCGACGAGGGAGGCGAGGCCGGCCAGCGCCGCGAGGAGGAGCAGGCCCGGAACGGCGGCGGCGGCCGAACCGGCGCGCCGGGCGACCGCTCCGTCGTTCACGGGCGGCGGGGGATCGGTTCGAGGTTCGTCCGCGCGGCGGGGACGGTCGGGCGCGTCGCGTCCAGCATTGTCCGTCCTCGTTCGCGTGGGACCCTCACTGTGTTGGTTCGAACTCCGCTCGGGGACCCTGGGAAACGCGAAAGGACGGACGCTTTCTTCAACGTTATACCGACGGCCCGGGATGGGTCGAATATGGGTAAGCACATCCTGCTGCTCGGCGCCCCCGGCGCCGGGAAGGGAACGCAGTCGAAGCGACTCGCCGACGAGTTCGACCTCGAACACGTGACCACCGGCGACGCCCTCCGGGCGAACAAGGGGATGGACATCAGCCACCTGGACTTCGAGTACGACACGCCCCGAGAGTACATGGACGCGGGCGAACTCGTCCCCGACGACGTGGTCAACGAGATAGTGAAGACCGCCCTGCAGGAGGCGGACGGGTACGTCCTCGACGGCTACCCGCGCAACCTCGACCAGGCGGAGTACCTCACGGAGATAACCGACCTCGACGCCGTCGTCTATCTCGACGTGAGCGAGGAGGAACTCGTTGACCGACTCACCGGCCGCCGGGTCTGCCCGGACTGCGGCGCGAACTACCACGTCGAGTTCGCCCCGCCCGAGGAGAAGGGCGTCTGCGACGAGTGCGGGTCGCCGCTCGTCCAACGGGAGGACGACACCGAGGAGACGGTTCGCGAACGGCTGAGCGTCTACCACGAGAACACCGAACCCGTCGTCGACCACTACCGCGACGAGGGCGTCCTCGCGGAGGTGAACGGCGAGCAGACCCCGGACGAGGTGTTCGAGGACGTGACGGCCGCCGTCGAGGACGCGTAGCGGTACGCGACGCGACCCCACACACGCCGGCACGGCCCCTCAGCGCGCCGGTCTCTCCGAGGCCGGGAACGGAGACGAAGAGTAAAAGCTTGATAACCGGTGAGTAACTACTCTCTCGGCAATGGCACGAATCGAAGCGAAGGTGCGGGACCTCGTCTCCTCCGACCCGGAGATGCGGAGCGCCGTCGAGACCGTCCTGGCGCGGTCCGACGACGGCGAGGTCAGGTGGGTCGACGTGAAGGGAGACATCACGAGCGGCCACTGGGGTCGGCTCATCGAGAAGGGCGTCCTCGTCGACGGCGACGAGGGCTTCGAACTCGCCGACGCCGAGGCGACGCGCGCCGGTCTGGAGGAGGCGTCGGCGACCGCCGCGTCCCCGGCCTCGTCCTCGTCTTCGACCGCCTCCTCGGTCGATCTCGACGACGAGGACTCCTCGTGGTCGATGTACGACAAGATGGCGGGCGTCGTCACGGTCGGTCTGTTCGCCGCCTACGGCTGGAAGCCCCTCCGCGACATCATCGGCTCCGCGATGGACGTCGTTCTCGGACCGCTGACGGAACTGCTCCCGTTCTACGCGGTCATCATGGTCATCGCGCTGGCGACAGGGCTGTACTCGACGCTCCTGCAGGCGAACCTCATGAACATGGAGAAGATGGGGGCCTACCAAGAGCGCATGAAGGACATCCAGAAGCGGCAGAAGGAGGCCCGCGAGGCGGGCGACGACGAAGCGCTCGACGCCATCCAAGAAGAGCAGATGGAGGCGATGGGCGACCAGTTGGGGATGTTCAAAGAGCAGTTCCGCCCGATGGTGTGGATCATGTTCATCACCATCCCGGCGTTCCTCTGGATGTACTGGGCCATCGGCGTCGGCGGCAACGCCGACCCGCACGTCACGATGGGGAACATCGTCCTGCCCCTCGTCGGGAGCGTCGAGTGGACCGAGGGCGTCCTCGGCCCGATGCAGGCGTGGATTATCTGGTACTTCCTCTGCTCGATGGGGTTCACCCAGATCATCCGCAAGAGCCTCAACATCGACATCTCGCCGTCGGCGTCGTAGTCGCGCGGGCGGGCGTCCCGCACCGCTCGATCCGTTCGACACGGAACGGCACACCCGTCGGCAAAGACAACCTCTTTTAGCGGGACCGTCCGAGAGTCTCTATGTTGCTCACCGTCTCCGGTCCGCCGGGCGCCGGAAAAAGTACGACCGCCGAAACGCTCGCCGAGGCGTTCGACCTCGACCATATCTCCGGCGGCGACATCTTTCGCCAACTCGCCGCCGAACGGGGGATGACGGCAGTCGAGTTCAACAAACTCGCCGAGGAGAACGGACAGATCGACCGCGATTTGGACCGCCGCCTCCGGTCTATCGCGTTGGAACGCGACGACGTACTGTTGGAGTCGCGACTCGCCGGGTGGTTGGCCGGCGACGCCGCCGACGTCCGCCTGTGGCTGGACGCACCGCTGGACGTCCGCGCCACCCGCATCGCCGAGCGAGAGGGAAAGTCGGTCGAACTCGCCCGCGAGGAGACGTACGCGCGCGCCCAGAGCGAAGCGCTGCGCTATCAGGAGTACTACAACATTGACATCACCGACCTCGGCATCTACGACGTGACGCTCAACACCGCCCGGTGGAGTCAAGAGGACGTCCCGGACATTCTGAAAGCCGCCGTCGACGCCTACGACCCCGACGACGACGAAGGGAAGTTCCCCGTCGAGGGCGTCGAGTACGACTTCTGACCCGTGACTGACCTCCGCGACCCCCCCGACGACCGCTCGCTTGAGGCGTTGCTGTCGTTCGGCGTCGTCAACCTCGACAAACCGCCCGGCCCCTCGGCGCACCAAGTCGCCGCGTGGGTGCGGGACATGACGGGCGTCGAACGGGCGGCCCACGCCGGCACGCTCGACCCCAAGGTGACGGGCTGTCTCCCGACGCTCCTCGGCGACGCCACCCGCATGGCGCAGGTGTTCCTCGAAGGCTCGAAGGAGTACGTCTCCGTGCTGGAACTGCACGGGTCCGCGCCCTCGGACCTCGAGGCCGTCGTCGCCGAGTTCGAAGGGGAGGTGTACCAGAAGCCGCCCAGAAAGAGCGCCGTCTCGCGCCGACTCCGCTCGCGGGAGGTGTACGACCTCGACGTGTTGGAGGTGGCGGACCGACAGGCGCTGCTCCGCATCCGCTGTGAGAGCGGGACCTATATCAGAAAGCTCTGTCACGACGTCGGCCTCGCGGCCGGCACGGGCGCGCACATGGGCCACCTCCGCCGCACCGCGACGGACCCCTTCGACGATTCGACGCTGAAGAGCCTGTACGACCTCTCGGACGCCCTCGCGTTCGCCGAGGAGGGCGACGAGAGCGTCCTGCGCGAGGTGGTCGCGCCGGCCGAACGCGCCCTCTCGCACCTGCCGCACGTCACTATCGCCTACTCCGCGGCCGAGCAGGTGGCCGAGGGCGCGCCGGTGTACGCGCCCGGCGTGTTCGAGACGGACGACGCCGACCGGGGGTCGCTCGTCGCCTGCGTCACGCCGGACGACGCCGCCGTCTGTCTCGGCCGCCTCGTTGGCGACCCCGAGGCCGATTCGGGCGAGGTCGTCTCGCTCGAACGCGTGCTGATCTGACTGCGTTTCTCCGCGACCCGACCGCTTTTGCCCGCCGACCGTGACGCCGAGATATGAATCTCGGAAGCGTCGAGTCCGAACCCGGAGCGGTCGTCCGCGGGTGGTTCGAGGCGACGGACCTCCCGACCGGCGGGACGGAACGCCTCCCCCTCGTGGTCGCCGAGGGCGAGTCCGAAGGGCCGACGCTGTGGCTCACCGGCGGCGTTCACGGCGACGAGGCGACGGGCGTCGCCGTCGCGCAGGACGCGATGCGCGGGGACCTCGCGGAGGGCCTCTCGGGCACCGTCGTCTGCGTGCCCGTCGTCAACCCCGCTGGTCTCCGCCGCAACGCGCGGCAGTCCTACTACGGCGACGACGACCCGAACCGCTACTTCCCGGACCCCGAGTCCGCGTCCTCGCGCCCGCCGGGCGTGCAGGAGCGAATCGACGAGCGACTGTACGAGGCGTTCGCCGAGTCGGCGGACGCCCTCGTCGACCTCCACACCGCCCAAATCGGGTCGATGCCGTTCGTCATCCGCGACCGGGTGCTGTACGGCGAACGCCGGGACGAATCGGCGGCCGAGGAACTGGCCGCCGAACTGGATCGCCTCGCGTCGGCGTGCGGCTTTCCGGTGCTCACGGAGTACCCCGCCGCGGAGTACGTCGAACAGGCCCTCCAGCGCTCGACGGCCGGCGCGGCGCTGAACGCCGCCGGCGTCCCCGCCGTCACCGTCGAACTCGGCGGCCACAGCGTCGTCGAGGAGGACGTTCGCGCAGCAGGCGTCGCGGGCGTCTACGGCGTCCTCGTCGAACTCGGCATGCTCGACGCGGCGGACGTCCCCGACGACGTCGACGACCCCGGCGCGGGCGTCCCGACCGCCCCCGTCGACTACCCGGTGCGCCGCGCGGTCCACCCGCGGACGGAGACGGCCGGCCTCGTCCGCCACCGCGTCGAACCGGGCGATGCCGTCGAGTCGGGCGACGCCGTCGCCGACGTGGTGACGCCGCAGGGCGAGCGCATCGATACGGTCGAGACGGAGCACGACGGTTACGTCGTCGCCCGGCGCGAGGGGTTGGTCGCCTACGAGGGCGACCCCGTCCTGAGCATGGCCGTCCGCGACGACGGGGACTTGGTCGTCCCGCGCGACGCGGACGCCGACTCCGGAGAGTGACCGTCGGCCGGTCCGCCGGCGTGCCATTCCGTACCGGCGTCGACTCGAAGCGAAGCACTTAACGGTCACACGCGCATTTCATCGAATACACCCTGGGACCGTGGGGTAGTGGTATCCTCTGCCGATGGGGTCGGTAGGACCTGAGTTCGACTCTCAGCGGTCCCACTCCACCTTTTTACTTCGTCGGGTTCGCTCTTCGAGCGAACCGCTCCTCGCAAAAAGCTGGACCAAAAAGGAGCCGCGCTCCGCTCACTTCGTTCGCTCCGCGCGGTGCGACATTCTTTGTCACCGCCGGCCGGTTTGAAGATGAGACTCAGCTATTTGTGGGCGTTCAACTCCTCTTTCGCTGCTCCCGCGCCACGTCCAACGACCAGAAGAACCCGAAGTACGCCGCCACGCCGGCGACCATGAACAGGTAGTAGGCCCACTGCGGTCCCTGCACGAACTCGAAGAACAGGGAGACGGCCACGACCCACCCGATGGCGAAGGTGAGGTCTGCGAGCATCCCCGACCCGTGCTCTCGGAGGGTGTCGACGGGACCCGACGAGGAGTTCACGACTCGGCCCCCTCGTTGTCGACGACGAGCACCGGCAGTCGGGTCCGGCGGAGCACCTTCTCGGCGACGCTGCCGAGGACGACGCGCGAGAGGCCCGAGCGTCCGTGCGACCCCATCACGACGAGGTCGATGTCGTTCTCCTCGACGAACTTCCGGATGGCGCGGGCGGGTTCGCCCGCGGTGATGTGCTCCTCGGCGGGGACGCCGCGTTCGCGGGCCGCGTCCGCGACGTAGCCGGTGGCCTTCTCGGCCGCCCCCTTCACCTCGGGCATCTCGTCGAGGTGACCGCTCCGGATGCGGTCGACCTGTTCGGCGCCGAGCGAGTAACTCGTCGCGTTCACGTCGATGACGTAGAGGGCGTGCACCGTCGCGCCGTACTTCTCGGCGAGGTCGACGGCCTGTTCGACCGCCTGCCGCGACGTGTCGCTGCCGTCCGTCGGAACCAGGATGTGTTCGTACATGGTCGAGTCGATTAGTCGTCCGCGGGAGTCCCCCCGCTCCCGTCGTTGCCCACCACGTCCTCCGCCGTCTGCTGCTGCCCCATGGGCTCGGGGCTGTGACACTGTCTGACCATCCGTTTGGTTTCGAGCGGCGGTTCGTCGGTGACCAACGAGACGCCGATGGTGACCGCGAACACGATGGGGACGGCCACGAGGGCGGACCCGATGGCGGGAAGCCACTGCGCGAGGACGGGCGAGAGGACGCCGTCGGCGCCCGCCGCGCCCGCGAACAGGCCGTAACTCGGCAGCACCTCGTTCACGATGGGGGTGAACCAGATGAGGAGGCCGGTGGTCATCCCGGCCAGCGCGCCCTGCCGGTTCGTGTTCTCCCACCAGAGTCCGAGAAAGAACATCGGGAACAGGACCGCTCCGGCGAGCGAGAACGCGTAGGAGACCAGCGCGGCGATGGGCGCCGCGGGGTCCAACGCCGCGAGCGTCGTGAACACGCCCAAGGAGACGATGCTAAGTCGGCCGACGAGCACCTGCTGTCGCTGGGTCGCGTCCTCGTTGATGATGTTGACGTAGATGTCGTGGGCGATGGCCGAGGACCCGGCGATGAACAGGCCGGCCGTAGTGGCGATGGCCGCGGCGATACCGCCGGCGGCGACGAGGCCGACGAACCACGTCGGGAGGTTCGCCAGTTGCGCCGCCAGCACGACGATGACGTCGCCCGCGGCGCTTGTCATGCCGGGGTCGCCGTACACCGCGCCGATGTTCTTCGCGTAGAGGTCCGTGCCGAACGCCGCGAACGCGGGCGCGCTCAGGTAGAGGAGCAGGATGAACCCGAGACCCCACACGGTCGACCAGCGGGCGGTCCGCTCGCTCTCGACGGTGTAGAACCGAACGAGCACGTGCGGGAGGCCGCAGGTACCGACGACCAAGGAGAACGCCGTGGCGATCCAGAGATAGTAGCTCTCGTTCACGAACGGTTCGCTGAACTCGCTGCCGAGTTGGCTTATCAGCGCTCCGTACTCGATCTGCGGGAGCACCGTGGAGTAGCCCTGCGTGAAGCCGACGGCGTACAGGCCCGCGAGGAAGGCGATGATGAGGATGACGTACTGGACGGCCATGTTCTTCGTCGCGCCGAGCATCCCCGACAGCGTCAGGTAGCCGACGGTGATGGCCATCATGGCGACGACCATCGACTGGTAGCCGCTGAGCCCCGGGATGCCGATGTCGCCGAAGATGTAGACGCCGACGAGACCCATACCGCGGGCCTGTCCGATGGCGTAGACGAACCCGATGAGGAACGTCGTCACCGCCGCGATGGCGCGGGCGCCGTCGGAGTTGAAGCGGTCGCCGACGAAGTCCGGTGCGGTGTACTTGCCGAACCGCCGCATCTGCGCCGCCATGAAGATGAGGAGGATGAAGTAGCCCGCCGACCAGCCGACGATGAACGCCAGCCCGTAGAACCCCGAGAGGGCGATGAGCGCGGCCATCCCGAGATACGACGCCGCGGACATCCAGTTGGCGCCGATTGCCATGCCGTTCTCCACGTTCCCGATGGACCGGCCGCCGACCCACATCCCCTCGGCGTCGGCCACCTTGAACGCGTAGCCGATGGCGAGAAACAGGAGGAGCATCGCCGTGACCATGATGGCCGGGACGAGTTTGAACGAGACATTGAGCCCTTCCGGCAGCAGTCCGCTCTGGAGGAGGAGACCCGTCATTCGGCCCGCCCCCCGTCGGTCGCCGCGCTCTCGGGACCACCGCTGGGTCCTTCCGCAGTCGTCCCGTGGGCGATGCCGTACTCCTCGTCGAGGGCGTCGCGCTTACGCGCGTACCAGAACGCGAGTATGAGCGCTCCGAGCGGCGCCCCGATAGCGACGAGGAAGTAGTGCAGCGGGAAGCCGACGACGGGCACCGTCCTCGTCATCAGGTCCGGCACGACCGCAGTCAGGGTCACCGGGCCGAAGACGACGAGTGCCCACGCGACGAATCCGGTCCAGATGATGCGCAGGTGGTCCCGCATGAAGGGCGTGCTCGGGCGCAGGAGGTTCACCTCCCTCTCGAGGTAGTCGACGTCTCGGTGGTCCCGACCCGCGGAGGCGGCGACGCCGCCGTCCGGTTCCACCGTCGGTTCGTCGGCGGGTTCGCGTGTACTGTCGTCTGACATAGTTGTAACTACGTGTCCGGCGGTCCGTCTCAGCGTGGAAGCCCGTTAGCCGTCTCCGACTCGACGCTCGTTCGGGTCCTCTCTTCGGCGGTCGGCGCGCGTCGCATCCGCTCCGCGCCGACCGTCGTCGCTCTGGCGGCGGAACGCGGAGGCGCGGGACCGAAGGCGGCGTCAATCGTCGGAACGGCCGGGATTTCACCCGTCGACCGTTCTCGACCGGACACGATTTCTCAAAACCCGCCCCACACTATAATAATTGTTCATCATTGGAAATAATTAGCAGTTCCCCAGAGACTATCACCCCCTACCTAATCGCCCGCCAGAGGCGCCGTGGATGTCGCGTGAGCGGACCGGATACGGGGGGAGGACGACGTTCGGTCCGGACCCGTCTCTCGCTCGAACGGCTACCGCTTCGCGCCGGGGTTCGTCACCGCGCCGTTCCACCTTTTCCTCGCTCACTCCGGGAGAACGGCGTTCTCCCGTGCTCCCGTTCGCCTTCGGCTCACGGGAACGCCGTTCGCTCGAAAAGCTGGACCAAAAGGTCGGGCGTCGGTTACCGCTTCGCGCCGGGGTTCGTCACCGCGCCGTTCGCGGCGGAGCCGAAGTCGTTGCCGTACTTCGCAAGCACGCCCGTGGTGTAGACCGGTTCGCGCGGTTCCCACTCCTCTCTACGCGCTTCGAGTTCCTCCTCGGAGAGGTCGACCGACAGTTCGCGGTTCTGGATGTCGACGGTCACCGTGTCGCCGTCTTCGAGCAGGGCGATGGGGCCGCCATCGGCCGCCTCGGGGGCGACGTGGCCGACCATCGGACCGCGCGTCGCGCCGGAGAACCGCCCGTCGGTCAGGAGGGCCACGTCGTCCTCGTGGCCCTGTCCGACGACGGCGGCGGTGACGCCGAGCATCTCGCGCATGCCGGGGCCGCCCTTCGGTCCCTCGTTGCGGATGGCGAGAACCTCGCCCGACTCGATGTGCCCCTCCTGAACGTAGCGCATCGTCTCCTCCTCGTTCTCGAAGACGCGCACGGGGCCGGAGTGGTGGAACTTATCGTCGCCGGTCACCTTCAGCACCGCGCCGTCGGGCGCGAGGTTGCCCGTGAGAATCTTGATGGCGCCCTCCTCCTGGTAGGGGTCGTCGACGGTGTAGATGAAGTCGCCGCCGACCTCCTCGTCGCTCGGCAGGTCGAGGCGCTCCAGTTCCTCGGCGACCGTTCGGCCCGTGACGGTCATCGCGTCGCCGTGGAACAACCCGGCGTCGAGGAGTCGTCGGATGACGACGGGGACACCGCCCTCCTCGTGCAGGTCGTTCATGACGCGCGTGCCGCCGGGTTGGAGGTTCGCTATCTTCGGCGTCCGGCGCGATATCTCGTCGAACTCCTCGATGGAGAGGTCGATGCCCGCCTCCGCCGCGAGGGCCAGCAGGTGGAGGACGGCGTTCGTCGACCCGCCGACGGCCACCTGCAGGGCGATGGCGTTCTCGAAGGACTCCTTCGAGAGGATGTCGGAGGGACGCAGGTCGTTCTCGACGGCTTCGAGGACGGCCTCGCCGGCGCGGCGGGCCACGTCGTATCGCTCCTCGGACTCGGCGGGTGCGGAAGCCGAACCGAGCGGCGCCAATCCGAGCGCCTCGGAGATGGAGGCCATCGTGTTCGCGGTGAACATCCCGCCGCAGGACCCGGCGCCGGGGCAGGCGTTGCGCTCCAGTTCGTCGAGTTCGTCGGCGCTCATGTCGCCCTCGGCGTAGGTGCCGACGCCCTCGAAGACGCTCTGGACGGTCACCTCGCGGCCCTGATGCTCGCCGGGCATGATGGACCCGCCGTAGAGGAACACGGAGGGGAGGTCCGTCCGGATGGCGGCCATCATCATGCCGGGGAGGTTCTTGTCGCACCCGGCGACGGTGACCAAGGCGTCCATCCGTTCGCCGAACGAGACGAGTTCGACGGAGTCGGCGATGACCTCCCTGGAGATGAGCGACGCCTTCATCCCTTCGGTCCCCATCGAGATGGCGTCCGAGATGGTGATGGTGCCGAACTCGATGGGCATCCCGCCCGCCGCGTCTACGCCCTCGATGGCGGCGTCGGCGACGTCGTCGAGGTGGGCGTTGCACGGCGTGATGTCCGCCGCGGGGTTGGCGACGCCGACCATCGGCGACCCGAGGTCCTCGTCGTCGAACCCCATCGCGCGGAACATCGCGCGGTGCGGGGCCTTGTCCGGCCCTTCCGTGACCTCCGTGCTGCGGAGGCGTTCGTCTTTCCCGCTGGAGAATCGCTCGTCGTCGTCTTCCTCGCGGGGTTTCTGACTGCTCATGTCTGGTGATATCCGGGCCGGAGCCTTAAAATACCGCAACGGGACAGAAATCGCAGGTTCGTCGTGTCACCGGGTCGCCGGGTCGTCGAATCGCCGCCCGCGCCGCCGTCTCACTCTCGCTGCGCCAACCCCGCCAGATGCGGCGCCTCGGGGACTAGAATCTCCTCGGCGCCGAGGCGGGCGGCGTTCTCGCTGCCGGGGAGGCAGAACACCGGCGTGTGGTCGGCGATGCCGGCCGTCGCGCGGGTGCCGACGACGCGCGTGCCTATCTCGTCGTAGGACAGTCGTCGGAACAGTTCGCCGAACCCGGGCAGCGTCTTGTGCATGAGGTCGGCGACGGCCTCGACGGTCACGTCGTCGGGCGTGACGCCGGTTCCCCCCGTCGTGACCACGATATCGACGTCGTCGCGGTCGACGAGGCGGTTCACCGTCGACTGGACGCCGTCGAAGGAGTCGTCGATGAGTTCGCGGACGGTAATCTGGTGGCCTTCCTCCTCGAAGGCGTCGCGGATGGCGTCGCCCGCGGGGTCGTCCTCTATCGACCGCGAGGTGGAGACGGTGACGACGCCGACGCCGAGGTCGGTCACGTCGTGGTCGTGATGGTGGTCGTGGTCGTGACCCTCGCCGTGGTCGTCTCCGGTTTCGCCTCTGCCGCCCTCGTTCCCTCGCTGGCCGTCGTGGTGTTCTCGGTGGTTGTGCGAGTCGCCGGCGCTTCCGATGCCGTCGTGTCCGTGTTCGCTCACGACTCGCGGTTCGCCCCCGCGGGACAAAGTTCTCGCGCCCTCAGTTGTCGGCCTCGATGCCGGACGGAGTGAGACGCCGGGCGTCGGTGGAGAGGGTCTCGAACCACGTCTCGGCCCACGCGCACGCGTCGGCGGTGTCGTTGACGATGATGCCGCGGACGCCCGTATCGCTGTAGACCACGACGCCGGCCTCCGTCTCGGTGAGCCACAGGCCGAAGGAGAACGGCACCTCCCCGCGCAGAATGGTCACCCGTTCGTCGCGGAGTTGGGCGAGCAGGGTCTCTCGGGTGCTGGTCGTGGCGACGAGGCTGTCGAGGACGTCGGCGTTGATGACCATCTCGACGCGGGCGTCGTTCGCCCGCGCGGCCTCGTAGAATCCGCGCAGATGCCCGGAGAGGGCGACGGGAGCGATGCCGCGGAGATGCGTCGCCGACTCCACGCTGTCGAACAAGCGCTGGACGACGCTGTCGGGCATCTCCGGCGTCGCCACGTGGACGTCGGCGCCGGTGAGAAAGTCCGAGTCGATGGGCGCGTCCGGTCCGAGATGCGAGAGCACGCCCGCCGCGGACTCCACTCCGCGCATCCGGTCGTGGAACGCCTCGACGGCGTCGAGCGCCGACCGACCGGCCAGCGTCGCCTCGTACCGCCCGTCGGCGCGTCGCACCAACCCCGCGTCGACGAGTTCGCGTACCGCCCGGTCGATGGTGGAGCGGGAACTGTCCACCGCCTCCGTCAGTTCGGGCTTGGTCAGCGGTCCTTGGACGAGTGCTCGAAGCATCGGTTCGCGGTTCGTGACCACGGCTTCGAGCGACTGTCCGAGACCTGCCATCGTCCGGATGTCGGGCAGGATTGTGATGAATATTGTGACTCCGTCACTAATCCTACCCAGCGGTGGGCGTTCCGGAATCCGGTGAAGGACGCCGAATCCAGCCGTCGTCTTCGAGTTCGTCGATTGTCTATGTAGAAGTCTGATGTTCGTCGAAACGCGGGCTTTTGCCGGTGCCGTGCGACGGCGTGAGTATGCAGGCTGTCCAATTCGCGGAACACGGCGACCGAGACGTCATCGAGTACGGCGATTTCCCGGACCCGGAGGCGGGGCGCGGCGAAGTCGTGGTCGACGTGAAGGCGGCGGCGTTGAACCACCTCGACATCTGGACGCGGCGGGGGATGCCCGGCATCGACCTGGAGATGCCGCACGTCCCCGGCAGCGACATGGCGGGCGTCGTCGAGGAAGTCGGCCCCGGCGTCACGCGCTTCGAACCCGGCGACAGAGTGGCGCTCATCGCGGGCGTCGCCGGCGAGAACACCGAGTTCTCGCGGAAGGGCGACCCGACGCTGTCGTACGACTTCCACATCATCGGCGAACACGTCCGCGGCGTCCACTCGGAGTACGCGGCCGTCCCCGCGGCGAACCTCGTGCCGGTCCCTGAGGGCGTCGATTGGGAGGTGGCCGGATCAGCGTCGCTGGTGTTCCAGACGGCGTGGCGGATGCTCGTCGACCGAGGCGAACTCCGCCCGGGCGAGTCCGTCCTCGTCCTCGGCGCGTCCGGCGGCGTCGGCCACGCGGCCGTCCAGATAGCCGACCACGCGGGCGCGGAGGTGTACGCGACGGCGTCGACCGAGGAGAAACTGGAGTACGCCCGCGAGTGCGGCGCGGACCACGTCATCAACTACGACGAGGACGACTTCGCCGAGGTCGTCGGCGAGAAGACCGGTCGGCGCGGCGTCGACATGGTGGTCGACCACGTCGGCGCGGACACCTACCAGGACTCCCTGAAGAGCCTCCGGAAGGGGGGTCGCGTCGTCACCTGCGGGGCGACGACGGGTCCGAACCCCGACGCGGGTCTGAACCGCATCTTCTGGAACCAGCTCTCGGTCATCGGGTCGACGATGGCGACGCCGGGGCAGGCCGACGAGGCCCTCCAGCACGTCTGGGACGGCACCTTCGAACCCCGAATCCGGGAGACGCTCCCGATGAGCGAGGCGGCGCGCGCCCACGAGATGATAGAGAACCGTGAGGGCTTTGGCAAGGTGGTGGTAATCCCCGATAGTGAGCTCTGAGGACGACGACTCTGGCGGATACGTCCACCGACCCGGGGGCACTCCCGGCGCCGACGCGAGTCGCGACGAACCCGAGGCGACCGGGTTCGGGACCAGAGGATGGGGCCTCGTCGCCGTCTTGGTGCTCTGCACGCTGGTCGTGCCGGGAATCATCTACCTCGACCCGTCGGTGTTCGCGGCCGTCGGCGTCCCCTACACCGTCGCCCTCCTCATCCTCCCCCTCCTGCCGGCCGGCATCCTCGGTCTGACGGCCGTCTGGTCGATGACCGGTGCGACCCGAGGCGGGCGAGAGGACTGACACGCGGCCGCGCCCCGCTTCGAATCCGTCGACTGCTATCCGTCGACCGCTCTGTTTGCGCGACCATATGTAGCTTGGCGACAAAGTTTATGTTCTATCCTGTGTGAGATTCACATGCACAGAATGTTCGAACAGTTTTCAAGCGGTTACTACCTGGGTCGTCTGTACGTCGAACCGTACGACGGTGACGTTCCCGCGATACACCGAACCGACCACACGCACGTCAACGAACGCCTGTACGCCGAGGCGGACCTCGTCCGCCTCGACGTGCCTCTCGTGATGAAACTCGACACCGGGCACTTCCCCGTCGTCGGCGACGAGGGCGTTCCCTCCGGCACGCTCGCCATCCCCCGCGACTTCGCGGGGTCGAACCTCCCGGACGACAGGGACGTGCTCCTCGCAAAGCCCGCGCGGGCGAACGAACTCCTGCGCTATGCGGGGTACGACGTCGACGACGACGCCGTGATGGCCTGAGTTCGCCGCGCGTGCGGCCCGCGAGGCGTCTCACCCTCTTTAATACCGTTTCCGGCGAGCCTCCGGCATGTACTCGCACTACTGCTGGGAACCGGTCGGCGCGGTCGGGTTCGAGGACTGCGCCGTCGCGTTCACGTCAGGGCTCCGCGCGGACGGACTGGTCGTCGCAGTCGACGAAGGGGGCGACGCCGCGCGGGTCAGATACCGAATCCGGACGGACGCCGAGTTCGGAACCGAGACCGTCCGGGTCGACCGACTCGACGTCGACGACGGGGACGACGCCGCCGTGTCCGAGTCGCTCTCGCTCGTCGCCGACCGGGGGTCGTGGACCGTCGACGGCGAACCGACCCCGGAACTCGACGGCTGCGTCGACGTTGACATCGCGGTGACGCCGCTGACGAACACGCTCCCGATTCGGCGCCTCGGGCTGGCCCCGGGCGAGTCGGAGACGATAGACGCCGTCTACCTCGACCCGCGGACCCTCGGCGTGTCGCGCGCGGAGCAACGGTACACCCGCCTCGCCCCCGACGAGGGGGCGGACGAGGACCGCTACCGGTACGAGAGCCTCGAAACCGGCTTCGCCGCGACGCTGACCGTGGACGCCGCGGGCGTCGTCCGCGACTACCCCGACCTGTTCCGTCGCGTCCGGAGTCCGCCCGCGGAGTAGCCACCGACCGCCGCGGGCCGTACAAGGCGCACGTTCAAGTGCGCCGCGTCCCCGCGTTCGTACCGATGCTGGACGAGTTGCTGGGGCGGGCGGAACTGAAGGCGCGCATCGAGGAGCTAGAGGAGGAAAAACGGCACCTCGAACGCCGCGCCGAGGCCGAGGAGGAGCGTCGCTCGGAGGCTGCCAGCGAGCGTCAGGATGCCGAAAAGGAGGTCAACCGCCTCGAAGACCGGGTCACGGAGTTGGAGGACAGAGTCCGCCGACTCGGCGGCGACGAGGAGTCCGAACTCGACTTCCGGGGGACCGAGGACCTCCGCGGCGAGCGTCTGACGGAGGTGCTGTCCCGCCTCGAATCGTTCGAAACCGGACCGGAGGGGGCGTTCTCGGCCGCCGTCTCCGACGACGTTCCCGACGACGCGGCCGAGGCGTTCGGCGACAGGGCCGCCCTCGTCCGCCGTGCCGGCCCCTGCGTCTGTCTCACCGACGACGCCGGACTCGTCTCTGTCGCCCTCGACGCCCCGACGCCGCCCGACCCGTTCGCGGAGTGGGGGAAGGAGTTCCGATTGGAGCGGTCGTGGTTCGTCCCCGCCGAACCCGTCCGCGTCGCACTCGTCCGCTCGGACCTGTTCGCCCTCGGCGTCTACGACGGCGACTCCCTGACGCTCGTCGACGACGTGGAATCCGACGTGATGAACGCCCACTCGAAGGGCGGGTTCTCGCAGGCGCGCTTCGAGCGACGGCGCGACGAGCAGGTGGACAACCACCTCGACCGGGCGAAGGAGATGCTCGCCGCCCACGAAGACGCCGCCGACGGACTCGTCGTCCTCGGCGAACGGACGGTGCTCGGGGAGTTTCGAGAACGGGCCGACCGGGTGGCGACGGTGGACGCCTCGGGTGACCCCGAAGAGTCGCTTCGCGAGGCGGTCAGGGAGTTTTGGACGACGCGGCTGTACCGTCTCTGAACCGGAAGTTCGACCGAATCGTCAGATTCCCGGCGGCACGCCGAGGGCCTGGAACGAACTGTAGCCGAAGTACGCGGCTACGTAGAGGATGATGAACGAGATTGTCCACGTGCCGACCGAGATGGCGATGGCCTGCCCGATGCCCTTCTCGTAGAGGATGTCGACGGTGATCACGTACGCGATGACGGCGAGTGCGGGTCCGAGCGCGACCGCGTAGCCGCCGACGCCCACGACGCCCGAGATGAAGTACGTCACGCCGAACCAGACGACCGACGTGATGGCGGCCGTGAGCAGCGAGTACGCGACGCTCGCCCCGTCGCTCAGGACGCTGGTGGTGACGTACGTCGCCGCGGCGACGATCAAGAAACTCAACACCGTACCGAGGAGGCTCGCGGTGATAGTCACCGGCATTCCGCTCCGAAGGACGGGCGTGCGCCCCTTATGTAGTTGGGCCGGGAGGGTCGGAGACGCGCCGACCGAAACACCCGAAATTAAGCCCCTCGTCGTCGTCGTCTCGGGATATGACCGCAGGAACAGACGGCGACCCCCGCCGGGTCGTCGTCCTCGCGCACGAGAAGTTCCCCGACCGGGCGAAGACGGCGACGGGCGTCCTCAAGTACGCCGACTACGACGTGGTCGCCGTCCTCGACCGAGACAACCCCGGCACCTCCGCGCGGGACCACCGCGCCGACCTGCCGGACGTGCCCGTCGTCGCCTCGATGGACGACGCGCCGGAGGCGGACGCCCTCCTCGTCGGCATCGCCCCCATCGGCGGCGGCTTCGACGAGTCCTGGCGCGACGACGTGCGGACCGCCATCGAGCGAGGGTGCGACCTCATCTCCGGTCTGCACTACTTCCTGAACGACGACGAGGAGTTCGCCGAGCTCGCCGCCGAACGCGGCGTCGAGATAAACGACGTGCGGAGACCGCACGAGGACCTCTCGGTGTCGCAGGGACGCGCGAGCGAGGTGGACGCCGACATCGTCCTCACCGTCGGCACCGACTGCTCGGTCGGCAAGATGACCGTCTCCTTGGAACTGCTGGAGGCGGCGCGGGAACGCGGCGTCGACGCCGGGTTCATCCCGACGGGCCAGACGGGCATCATGATATCCGGGTGGGGCAACCCCGTCGACCGCGTCGTCTCGGACTTCACCGCCGGCGCCGTCGAGGAGATGATACTCGAAGTCGGCGACGACTACGACGTGCTGTTCGTCGAGGGGCAGGGCAGCATCGTCCACCCCGCTTACTCCGCGGTCACCTGCGGCATCCTCCACGGCGCGATGCCCGACGCGATGGTGCTGTGTCACGCCGCGGGCCGCGAGGCCATTCACGGCTACGAGTCGTTCGAGATGCCGCCGATTCCGGAGTACGTCGACCTGTACGAGTCGCTGTCGGCGCCCGTCCGCGAGTCGGGCGTCGTCGCCGGCGCGCTGAACACCTTCCATCTCGACGACGACGGGGCGGCCCGCGAGGCCGTCGACGAGTACGCGGCCGAACTCGACGCGCCCGCCGCCGACGTCGTGCGCTTCGGCGCCGACGAGGTGCTGGACGCGGTGCTGGAGGACTGATCGTGTTGCTGACGACGGAGTTCGAGCGGGTCTCGTACCCGCTCGCCGAGGAGTTCACCATCTCGCGGAGCACGCAGACGGAGGCGGAGAACGTCGTCGTCCGAATCACCGACGACGGCGGCATGACCGGCGTCGGCGCGGCGGCCCCCTCCGCGCACTACGGCGAGACGGCCGACACCGTCGAGGCCGTCCTCCCGGAACTGCTGGACGCGGTGGAGTCCGTCGGCGACCCGCACGGCATCGCCCGCATCGAGCGGAAGATGCGCGAACGCGTCGCCGACAACCCGGCCGCCCGCGCGGGCGTCGAGATAGCCCTCCACGACCTCGCCTCGAAGCGACTGGGCGTCCCCCTCTACCGGCAGTGGGGGCTCGACCCCGCCGACGCGCCGCCCACGTCGTTCACCGTCGGACTCGACGAGACGGAGACGATGCGCGAGAAGACCGAGTCGGCGGTCGAAGCGGGCTATCCCGTCCTCAAGGTAAAACTCGGCACCGACCGCGACGAGGAGATAGTCGGGGCGGTGCGGGAGGCGGCGCCGGAGGCGACGATTCGCGTCGACGCCAACGAGGCGTGGACCCCTCGGGAGGCCGTCCGGATGTCGGAGACGCTCGCGGAGTACGACGTGGAGTTCGTCGAACAGCCCGTTCCGGCGACGGACCCCGAGGGGCTGAAGTTCGTCTACGAGCGCTCGGCGCTCCCGATAGCCGCCGACGAGTCCTGCGTCGCGCTGGCCGACGTGCCGCGCGTCGCCGACCGCGTCGACATCGTGAACCTGAAGCTGATGAAGTGCGGCGGCCTCGCGGAGGCGACGCGGATGATACACGCCGCCCGCGCGCACGGACTGGAGGTGATGCTCGGCTGTATGATCGAGTCGAACGCCGCCATCGCCGCCGCCTGCCACCTCGCCCCCCTCCTCGACTACGCGGACCTCGACGGAGCGCTCCTCCTCGAATCGGACGACTACGAGGGCGTCCCCATCGAGGACGGCCGGATACGCCTGCGCGAGTCGAACCGGAGCGGGACCGGCGCGCGTCGGGTCGACTGACTCTCCCCGCCGGCGCTCCGCTCTATTTTGCGTCGCTACTCCCAGTCTAAGTCCTCGCTCCGACTCGCCGAACGCAGGATGAACGGCCCGATGGAGAGCGTCCGCTTGGCGACGGTGGCCACCCGGAGCATGATGGAGAGGAGGACGGCGAACGGGAGCAGCGACACCGCCGCGGCGAAGGCGACGACGTAGGTGAGGTTGTGGACGCCGAACGTCATCCCGACGACGCTGTCGGGGTTGTCCAGAAAGAGGATGGCCGACGCCGAGATGGCGAGGGAGGGAATCGACGCGTACAGCATCGCCCGCGAGAGGTTGATGAGTTCCCACTGGAAGTACAGCGTCTTGAAATGTTCTCGGGCGGGGCCGAAGTAGGTGAGCGTGTTCACCACGTCGTCGAGGGCCGTGCGCGCGTCCTCGGTGAGGCTGTCGTAGAACTCGTGTTTGAGCCGCCGCGCCTCGTATATCTTCCAGGAGTAGTTGAAGTCCAAGGCGGCGAACAGCACGTCGAACGTCCCGAACTGCTCGTCTTCGAGTTCCTCGGAGACGGCGCTAGCGTGCGCGACGAGTCCCTCGACGTACGCCGACACCTCCGCTTCGGTGTCCCCGTTCTCGCCGGCGGCCTCGCGCAGGTCCTCCGCGCGGTTCTGGGCGGCCTCGACGAGGGCGCGGAGGAACGCCGAGGGCTCCGGCGGCGCGGCGGGCACCTCCAGGTCGTCCTCGACGTCGCTGCGGAACGCCATCGCCCCCTCCATGCGTTCCCGCTGGTCGCCTAACGGTCCGAGTTCCTGTGAGAGCACGAGGGAGTTGATGGAGACGACGAGCGTAACGCCGGTGATGGTCGCGGTGACGAACGCCTGAAACAGCGTCTCGATGGGGTCGGCCGCCTCGACCGCCGTCACCAACGGGGTGGGGTCGAGGACGCCGAACAGTATGACGGTGACGAACACGACCGAAAGCGGCAGGACGGCGATGAACCACCGGTTCGCGTCGAGGAGCAACCAGAGTTTGATGCGGTTCTCGCCCGCGCGTTCGCGCATCGTGTCGCTCGGTTCCTCGTCGCGGCGGTCCCCCTCGTCGCTCCGAGAATCCCCTCCCGCGTTGTCCTCGGACGAGGGATTCCCGCCGTCGGCCCTGACGGCCGCCGTCCCGGCGTCCCCGGTCGTCGCGGGGGACCGCTCGCCTGCGGGACCGCCCCGCTCGTTATCACCTGTTTCCGCCGCCGCCTCGTCGTCGGGCATCGCTCACCCCCCTCTTCCGGGAGACTACGTAAAGGCCTCGCGGTCGCTCGGGGGTTCCGAAGCGGTCGAGAGAAAGCGGGGTGGCTCTGCTCAGGCGTCGTCCTCGTTCTTCAGTTCCTCCAGTTCGGCCTCGACGTCCTCGTCGGAGACGTCCATCTCCTCGAGTTCCGCGTCGGCGTCGGCGTCGCTCGTCGCCTCGGCCTCCGTACTCTCGCCGCTCTCGGCGTCCGCCGACGACTTGCCCATCTCGCTCTTCAGCGTCTCCAGTTCGGTGTTGACCTCGGCGTTCGACCGACCGGAGTCCAGTTCGCGGTCGATGGCGTCCTTGTCGGACATCGCGTCGTCGAACGCCCCCGTGTCGACGAGTTCGTCCATCGCGGCGGACCGCGCCTCCATCTCGTCGGTCTGGTCCTCGGCGCGTTCGAGGGCGCGGGAGACGTCGCCCATCTCGTCGCCGACGCCGGACATCGCCTCGGAGACGCGCGAGGAGGCCTCCGCCGCCTCGTAGCGGGCCTTCATCGTCTCCTTTTTCGTGCGGAACTCCTCGATGCGGTTCTGGAGTTGGTTCTTCTTGTCGACGAGGTCGTCCTGCGTCTCCTGGAGGTTGGCTATCTGCGTCTCCAACTCCTCGATCTGGTTCATCTTCGCCTGTTTTTTCTCCAGGGCGCGCGTCGCCAGGTCGTCGCGGTCCTGTCTGACCGCCTCGCGGGCCTGCTCGTTGTGCTTCTCGACGTTCTCTTCGAGGCGACGCTTCTGTATCTCCAGTCGCTTCTTCTGCGTCGTCAGGTCTGCGATGCCCTGTTTGACCTGCTGGAGTTCGTCCCGCATCTTCTCGTAGGAGTAATCCAGCGTCTCCCGCGGGTCCTCCGACCGGTTGAGGATGGCGTTTATCTTCGATCGGATAACGTAGGAGGTGCGTGAGAGGATTCCCATGGCCCTACGTTGGTCACGCTGGCCTTAAAACCTCACGCGGCCAAGGAATCGCGTGAGCGAGACGATTCTCGTCCCCGGCGGCCGCGACGTACGCGGGACGCTGGAGACGGCCGACTCGAACGCGGACTCGACCGCCGCCGTCGTCGCGTGCCCGCCCCACCCCCAACAGGGCGGCCATCGGGGGGACGAACGCCTCGTCGCCGTCGCCGACGAACTCACGGACCGGGGGGTCGACTGCCTGCGGTTCGACTACGGCCCGTGGGACGAGGGGCGCGGCGAACGCGAGGACGCCGCCCGCGCCGTCGAGTGGGTCACGGAGCGGTACGACCGCGCGGGCCTGTTCGGGTTCAGTTTCGGCGGAGCGGTGGCGTTATTGACCGCGGCCGACGGCGCCGACGTGGAGGCCGTCTCCGCGCTCGCCCCCGCGAGCGGACTCCCGGACGGGTCGGACGCGGTGGCCGCCTTCGAGGAGATACCCGTCCCGGTGCAGGTGGTGTACGGGACGCGCGACGACGTCGCCGACGCGGCGGCCGTGGCCGACCGCGCCCGCGAGTTCGAACAGTCCGTCGTCGAACTCGAAGCGGACCACTTCTTCGTCGGTCAGGCGGGGAAGGTCGCCGACCGAGTCGCGGAGTTCCTCGTCCCGTGGGTCAGACCCGAGGCGTCGCCGTAACCGCGGCACGCAAACGGGAGAGTGGACGAGACAGTCGACGGCGCGAGAACGGAGAGAAATCGAGGGTTCGTCGTCCGCCCTCAGGTTACTCGCCGAGGCCGTCGTTCGGGAAGCACTCCCCGAGGTCGTGGATCAGGTCGATGGTCTCCGTCTTCGTCTTGGGGTCGATGTCGTCGATGGTTTCTCTCTCGTCGAGGGCGCGCTTCAGGAGGGGAAGGCTCAGCCGCTGGTCGACGTGGCAGACGGGGAGCGAGAGGTCGTCGAAGTCCTCCGGAGGGATGCCCGATGTCGAGAGGAGAAAGTAGTCGTCGATGTCGGCGAGGTCGTCCATCGGGAAGTCACTCCCCTCGTAGGGCATGTTGGGGCCTCGTTCGTCGCACCGCGGATCAACGGCACGTGCAGGGTGTAGTCGGGCATGCCGTTCGACGCTCGAACGGGGGAGTCAAATGCCTTCTTGCCGCGTCTCCGGACGGGTTTCGTACGCGCTTGTCGCACCCGACCAGGCGGACTGCGACGGCCGTCCGCCCGGTCCCCCACCGCCCGCCCCGAAGGCGGCTCTCGGTCGGCCCTATTAGTAAGGAAACTTACTTGTACTCGCGGCGCTTCGGCGGAGATACGAGTCCCGGCGGCCGGGGACGCCGAGAGCGCGGCCGACGAGCGATACCTATACTGATAGTTAGCGGTCAGCGGAGCCGCGATGTGGCTAGCGTGCGTCACCTTACACCGGCGGTGCCGTTCGTCAGTCGATGGATGACACAGAGGGGGTATCGCGCCGGGGGGTCCTTGCGGCCCTCGGCGCCGGGGGAATCGGAGCACTCGGGGGATGTACCGGGTCGACGCGGCGCGACGCTATCGTCGCCGCCGCGACGGAACCTGAATCGTCGGGCGCGGTGCCGTCCGGGGGGACGGCGACGGCCCGCGAAACGGAGATAGAAACGGAGACGTCGGCGATGACCGAACAGCCGTCGCCGTCGCTGGAGGGGAACGGACTCTCGAACGTCCGGGGGGCGGTGTACCTCCCCTACCGTGTCTTCAACCACTACCAGATGTGGGACCGCTACGCGCCGGCGGAAATCGAACGCGACCTGACGTTCGCGAGCAACCTCGGGCTGAACTCGCTCCGCGCGTTCGCCAGCTACACCGTCTGGCGGGAGAATCCCGCGGCGTTCCGCGACCGGTTCGACCACTTCCTCGGGGCCGCCGCCGACCGCGGCATCGCCGTGCTCCCGATGCTGTTCGAGAGCATCGGCGTCGACCCGACGCCGTCGAACGTCGCCCGCGACATCCCGATTCGGTCGCCCGGCGGCGCGGTGCTCCGAAACCGCGGACGCTGGGGCGAGACGGCGGAGTTCGTCCGGTGGTTCGCGGCGCGGTACGGCGACCACGAGGGCCTCCTCGCCCTCGAAGTGATGAACGAACCCGGGGAACTGGACCACCGCGTCGCGTTCGTGCGGGAGATGCTCCGCGTCGCGCGCGAGACGCACCCGACGGTGCCGCTCACCGTCGGCTGTAAGACGCTCGACCTCAACCGCCAGTACGCCGACGCGGTCGACGCGTTGCAGTTCCACCACAACCTCCCGCCGACGGCCGACCAGATGCGACAGAAACTCGGGGAAGCGTCGGACCTCTCCGCGGAGGTGGGCAAGCCCGTCTGGCTGACCGAGTGGCAGCGGACGCGGGCGGGGCCGCCGGACAAGATGCTGCCGAACTACGACTCGTTGGCCGACGTCGTCCGCGACAGCGACATCGACGGCGAGTTCTTCTGGCAGTTGATGCTCAACCCGGCGTACAACCTCAAGGTGCGGTCGATGGGCCGCATCAACGGCGTGTTCACCGAGGACGGCGGCGTCTACTCGCTGGAGGGCGCGCGCGCCCTCGCCGGGTTCGACGAGTGGGACGCGCCGCAGATTCGACCCGAGTGGACGGAGACCGCCGGGTCGGAGTGAACAGTACGGCCCAGCGCTGTCGAAATCCGCCGTCGCCGCTGGTTCGTCGACGCCGTACCGAACACCGAGCGCGTATCTCCAGAGGCTTGCACCGATATATCTGACCGATTCGAGGATTCGTCGTTCGGCAGCGAGCGGTCTTTTAGTGGTACAGAGCCAACCACCGGACATGGATCGATACGAGGCTACGTTCGAAATCGACTCGAAAACCGATTCGTACGCCGCACGACGAATTTTGGAGCAGGCGTACGACACGATTCGCGAGGAGTCCCGCAGTGTCCGGGAAGGCTCGGACGATGCAGACGTGTTACTGCGGGAGTTCAAAACGCTTCGAGACGCAGCGAAGCAACCGGCGACGGGGACGCTGACGGTCACCTACGAACGGTACGACGAATAAGGGCGAAGGGGCAGCTAAGCAGAGAACGCGGGATTCGGACTGGCGATGTAACGGCCGAAGGCGGTAACTGTCGCCTTCGTCTCGTCAGTTGTAGCCGCGCCACCGCCGCCCGCAGTTCTTACATTTGAAAAAGCGCGTCGGCGGTTCGTCGGCCGCGCCGGTCTGTTTTATGGTGTACCACGCCTCGCCGTGCCCGCACTCCTCGCAGGTCACGTCCGTAGCGGTGGGTTTGCCCTCGAAGTTCGCGCCCTCTTCGGTCTCGATGACGTCCGAGTCGTCCTGCGCTTCGGTCGAGACGAACTCCGCGGCGCGGTCGGCGTCCTGCTCCTGCGTGGCGCCGCAACTCGAACAGACCATCTCGCCGTCCCGGTTGTGCATCATCGAACCGCACTCCTCGCAGAACTGCATGGGTTCGCGTACCCGCTTCGGGCACTAATGTTGCACGCCTCGCCGCGCGGCGACCCGCTACCGTCGCTCGTCCGGGTCTGACCCGCGGACCACGGGGCAGTTTCGAACCCGGAACCGGTCGGCGTCGGCGACTTCGACTATCTCGGTCCCCCCGCGCGTGCACGCGAACGCCGGCGGGACCGCGAAGTGCGGGCAGGACTGACAGAACGACCGCTTGGGGACGACGTGTTCGAGGTCCCCCGACGCGCCCTCGACCGCCTCGGCTTCGGCGGCGACGCCGGCGGTGGCGGGGTGGTCGTCGACCAACTCCGTCCAGAGCGTCTCGGAGTCCACCGATTCGACGGCCATCGACTCGAACGGCGACGCCTCGGGCGCGCCGTTCTCCTCGGACTCCGTTCGCTCCGCGCGTCGCCGTCCGACGCGGTCGGCGAGGTCCGACAGGGGGTCGTCGTTCTCGTCGTTGGTGGCGTCTCCCATCAGTCAGTCCCCGCGCCCGCCTCGACCGGTTCGGCCGGTTCGCGGGGCGCGTCCGACTCGACCGACTCCGTCTGCTCGGTCGGGTCAGCCGACTCCGCCTCGGACGCCGTCGCGGCGGACGTCTCGTCGATGCGGTCGGACCACTCGAACGGCGTCTCTGCGGACTCGTCCGCGGTCTCTTCGAGGCGTTCCAGCGCGGGCGGCCGACCCGTCGTGAGCGTCGCCGACCCGAACGGCAGCAGACCGCTCCTCGCGCGGACGCCGTCGAACGTCTCGTCGCAGTGCGGACAGTGCGGCGCCTCCAGGAGGCCGAGGGCGACGGACTCGCCGCACGCCTCGCAGTCGGCGCGGACGACCCCCTCGCGGTTCGCCTCCCGCTTGAGTTCGGTCGCCGCCGTTCGCTCCGCGTCGGCGCGCGCGCTCTCCGAGGCCCGTCGTCGCAGGTCGACGACGGCGGCCGCCACCGCGTCGAGTTTCTCCTCGCTCTCCTCGGCGGCGTCGACGAGGTACTCCAACACCTCCTCGTAGTTCTCGAACCCGGCCTCCACGCGGGACTCCAGCGTCGACAGCGATTCCCCGAGGTCGGAGACGGCGTCGGTCGCTCGCGCGGCGGCCGCGTCGTCGGAGTCGGGGCGTTCGTCGTCCGCCGCCGCGCGCCGGTCCGCCTCGCGTTTGACCTGGACGACCCGTTCCCGCAGGTCGGTCACCTTCTCGTCGAGTTCGGTTTCGAGATGCGACACTCTGGTCCCGAGGTCGGCGAGTTCCGAAGCCGCGTTCTCGCCGGCGGCGTCGCTCCGGAGAGCGTCTCCGCCCGCTTCGAGCACGCGGTACGCCGCGAGGGCGCGTTCGACCACCTCGGTGCGGTCGACGTCCAGTTCCGCCGCTCTCCGGTCGACCCACCGCTCAAGTTCCTCCGTCTCCGGTCTCGTCTCCGCCCGTTCCCCTCCCATTGGTCCGAACGTTACGCTATTCTAACTTAAACGTTGCCGACATATTTGTTTTTGATCTGTCACTATTGGCGGCCACTCGGCTTTTCGGTGGGACTCCCATAGCGGGGTCGATGACAAACGAAGACGGAATCCGAACGCAGGAGTCGGTCCGCGAACTGTCGAGCGTCGACGGCGAGACGGCCGTTATCACGGGCGCGTCCAGCGGAATCGGCCGCGCCGTCGCCGAGACGTTCGTCGCGGACGGCGCGGACGTGGTCATCTGCTCGCGCACGCAGGAAGACGTCGAGTCGGTCGCCGAGGAACTGAACGAGGCCGACGTCCCCGGGTCGGTCCTCCCGGTGGAGTGCGACGTGACCGACCGCGATTCGGTCGAGGCCCTCGCCGAGGCGGCCGTCGAGGAGTTCGGAGAGGTCGACCTCCTCGTGAACAACGCGGGTGGCTCGGGGTCCGGAGGCCCGTTGCACGAGGTCGAGGGCGACGAGTGGGACGGGGTCGTCGACGTGAACCTCACCGGCGTCTACAACGTCACGACCGCGTTCTCGGACGCCCTCCGCGAGGACGGCGGCGCGGTGGTCAACACCGCCAGCATGGCCGGCCGCTACGGCGTCGCCGGCATGGGACCGTACAGCGCCGCGAAGGCGGGCGTCAGCGCCCTCACGCGGACGCTCGCCGACGAGTGGGCTGGCGACGACGTGCGCGTCAACGCGGTCGAACCCGGATTCGTCGCGACGCCGCCGGTCCGCGAGATGCTCGACGTCGAGATGCCCGAACGCGAGGGCGCCGACCGACGCATCGGGCAACCGGACGAGATAGCCGATACGATTCGCTTCCTCGCCAGCGACGCGGCCTCCTTCGTCACCGGACAGACCATCGCGCCGACCGGCCCGCCGAACACCTTCGAACCGCCCGAGGTCTGAGGACGCCTCGGCGGTCCGGCGCGGGCCCCTCAGCGAATCTTTCTCACGTCGCTTACGTCGAAGCCGCCGTCGTGAATCTGCGTCTCGAACCGGACGATATCCTCGGATTCGAGGCGAGAGAGGACGCCGCGGAACTCCTGGACGACGAGCGTCCGCGCGCGCTTCGAGCCGCCGGTGTCCCACTGGAACTGCAGGGTCCCGTCGACGGCGTCCATGAGGTGGCCGAGGTCGGTGCGTTCGAGCGTGTCGCGGCCGACGAGGGCGAGGATGAGACCGCCCCACCGCCGGGCCGCCTTGCTGACGCCGCGCATCACCATCGAGATGTCGTGGAACGACATCTCGTCGGAGACGGCCGCAACGAGGTCCGTGAGGGAGTCGATGACGACGAGGTTGCCGGCGGCGTGGTCGTTCAGGTAGTTGCCGAGGGCGGTGAGGACGGACACCCGGTTGTGTCGCTCCCCGAGGTCCTGCAGGGTCGTCGCCTCCCCGGCGTACCACTCGCGGGGGATGGGACTCGGCCGGAAGTACTCCGCTGAGAAGTCGTGAAACCGGATGCCCTCGGTGGCGGCGTCGACGAGGGACTCCTCGAACACGTACGACATCTCCCGCCGGAGGTTCGACTCGTCGGCGGTGAAAGAGAGGTAGTGAACCTCCGGCGGCGGCGTCGACTCGCCGTGCAAGTCGCCGTAGTAGAGGTCGAAGAGGTCGACGTCGACGTCGTGGACGGCGTTCATCGTCGCGCTGGTGAACATGAACTCGCGTGCGCCGGCGCCGGGTTCGCCGACGAGGAGGACGACCGAACCGGGCGGTGCGCCGCCGCCGACGATGCGGTCGAAGCGGGAGACGCCGAACGGGATGCTGTCCATATCCGCTACAGACACATTCAGGTCCGTTAACCGTTTCGCTGGCTCGTCTCAGCCCTCTCGGACACGTCGGCGCCGACGTTTCGACCGCCGACGACGCGCACGTCGCCGCCGACCCCCGCCGAATCGAGCGCCGCCGCCCCCGCCTCGCGCGCCTCGTCGGCGTGGGCGGCGTCGGTGACGGCGTAGACGGCCGGCCCCCACGAGGACTGCCCGGCGCCGTAGCAGGCGGGGGTGTCCTCCAACGCGGCGACGAGTTCGCCGACCGGAGGGCGGTAGACGCCGCCCTGCTCGTCGGCGTACCACGCGCCGTTGAGGCGACCGATTTCGGACACCGCTTCGCCGAAGCGTGCGGCGCTCCCGTCGGCGACGGCGGGGAGGAAACGGCGCGAGAGCACCCCTGAGATGCGGTCGGCCACGTCGGGGTCGGCGCGTTCGACCACGGCGCGCATCCCCTCGTCCTCCTCCTCGCCGCTCCGGCCCGGGTCGGCGTCGGGGACGACGAGGAGGAACCGCCACTCGTCGGGCACGGCGTGACGAACGGCGACGGCGGGGACGGTCCACTCCCCGTCGGCGGGCCGGTCGGTCGTAAAGCGTGCCGTCGGGTGGCCGGCGTCGACGAGGACGCCGCCCCGTTCGAACGTTCCCACGCCGATGCCCGACCGACCGCCGCGGCCGAGGCGGGGGGCGGCCGACCGGACCGACGGGTCCCTGTCGTGGGCGCGGGCGACCGCCGCGTAGACGGCCAGCGCGAACTGCGTGCCGCTGCCGAGGCCGACGTGCCGCGGGAGCGACGACTCAACCGCGACGGCGGCGCCGGGAACGCCGAGGAGGTCGACGGCGCGTTCGGCGTAGCGGCGCGCCTCGGGGTCCGCGCAGTCGACGCCGTCGGCCGGTTCGGCGGCGACGACGGTGCGGGGTTCGTCGAGTCCGACGCCGAGTCCGCCGTACAGTCGCTGGTGGGCGAGACTCAGGTTGAGAAAGCCGAAGTGCAGGCGGGCGCCGGTCGAGACGCGAACGCGACTCATCGGGCGAACTACCGGACCGCCGAGTATGTCGGTTTCGGCGGTGGCAAACGGAACCGGCGTCGGTGCCGGGGGTAAGCTATCTGGGTCGCTCGTCCGTCGCGGGTCTGGCGAACCCGGTCGGCCGCGAATCGAGGGCCGAAGCCGGAACGAGCGGGGTGGGTGGTGGGGTGCCTCGGTCTGCCTGTAGCGCCGCCGGGCCGCATGGGTGGGGTCGAGTCGCGGCCCGGGGCACGGGTTCGGCGCGCCGCGGGGTTCGGCGCGCCGTCGCGTTCGGAGTCGAGACGAGCGAGAGCGCGCGTTCGAGTTAGTCGCGCGCCGACCACCACGACTCGCTGTGGGTCGCGGGGTCGCCCGTCGCCGTCCGACTGCGGTGATGCGCGTTAGGGAGCGAATGTGACGACCGTCGCACCGTCGCGCGGGACAGGCCGACGGTGCGTCGCGTCGGAGCGCTCCTCGGTCACCGCGTCTTTCGCTTGGGAGGGTAGGTACTTCAACCGAGGCGACCCTGAACCCGGATTCAACCGCATATTGTCCCAAAGTTACGATTAACGGGATTTTAATTCGCGAGTCGTCTGACGCTCGGCGTTCGCGCGTCGTCTCGACCTCTCTCGGCCCCCGCCTCGTCCCGAGCGCCCTCCCGTCGGCCGACGCGGTAGTTCGGTCGCCCCCCGAGGCGCGCGCGTCCCGACGCGTTCATCCGAGCGTCCGAGGACGCCGCTGGCGGGCGCGAGGATTCGATAGAAGCGGGGAAGGAGGCGGCGGGGTCGGCCGACGCGGCCGAGACCGCCTCGGACCGAGTCGTCGAGTCGCGGATTCGAGATGCCGACGGGGGGTCGTCTTCGCGACGCCCTACGCGCCGACGAGTTCCTCGGCGACCACGTCGGCCGCGAGGAGGTCCGGGTCGACGGCGAGGTCGGCCTGCCCGCGCGCGTACTCCGGCAGGGAGTCGCGCGAGTAGGCGACCACGCGGATGTCCGGGTTCGCTTCGCGCGCCACGGGGATGACCGAGGCGTCGTCCATGTCCGTGAGGACGAGGGTGTCCGCGGTGTCGACGCCCGCGTCGGCGATGGTGTCGCGGGTCGCGACGCCGTCGACGCGAACCACGTCGATACCGAGGTCGGAGAGCGCATCGCCGAGGCCGTCTGTGTCTGGTCCTGTAATGAGCACGGTCATTCGTACTCGATGGTGGCCGGCGGCTTGTGTGTTACGTCGTAGACGACCCGCGCCACGTTGTCGTTCTGTCCCGTGATGCGCGACTGAATGCGCTGGAGCGTCTCCCACGACAGTTCCTGCGCCCGCGCGGTCATGCCGTCGCGCGACTCCACAGAGCGTACGGCGACGATCCAACCGTGGACGCGGTTGTCGCCCTTCACGCCGGTGCCCTTCCCGACGACGGCGGCGAACGCCTGCCAGGGGTCGTACTCCTCTAGCTCCTCTTCGACGACGTGGCACGCCTCGCGGGCCACTTCGACTTTCTCCCCCGTCACCTCGCCGACCACGCGGACGGCGAGTCCGGGGCCGGGGAACGGCATCCGCTCGGAGACGACGGATTCGAGGCCGAGGGCGCGCGCCACCTCGCGCACCTCGTCTTTGTACAGGTCGCGGACGGGTTCGACGATGCCCTCGAAGTCCACGACGTCCGGCAGGCCGCCGACGTTGTGGTGGGATTTGATGTTCCCCTCCGACTCGATGCGGTCGGGGTAGATGGTCCCCTGCACGAGGAAGTCGGCGTCGGTGTCCGTCGCCTCGCGTTCGAACTCGCGGATGAACTGCTCGCCGATGACCTTGCGCTTCTCTTCGGGGTCTATCACGCCTTCGAGTGCGCCGAGGAAGCGGTCCTGCGCTTCGACCACTCTGAGTGAGTCCATGTAGTCGAACGTCTCGCGGATGCCCGCCGTCTCGCCCTTCCGCATCAGACCGGTGTCGACGTAGACGGGGGTGAGTTGGTCGCCGATGGCGCGGTAGGCGAGGGCGGCGGCGACGGAGGAGTCCACGCCCCCCGAGAGGGCGATGATGGCGTGCGCGTCACCCACCTCCTCCGAAATCTCCTCGGTCGCCTCCTGGATGAAAGATTCGGCGTCGACCATTACGCCTGCACCTCCTGGTCCGCGGCGAGTTCACGGGCGTCCAGTTCGCCGAGGACGGCCTCCACGAACCCGACGAACGGCGGACTCGCGCGGTCGGGGCGCGAGCGGAACTCGGGGTGGAACTGCGTGCCGAGGAAGTACGGGTGGTCGGTCCGTTCGACGATCTCCATGCGGTTGTCCGCCCGCCCGGAGAACGTCAGCGCGCCGTCCTCGAGTTCGTCGATGAAGTCGGGCGCCACCTCGTAGCGGTGGCGGTGTCGCTCGGTGCAGACGGTGCCGCCGTAGACGTGCGCGGCCAGTGAGCCCTCGGCGATATCCGTCTCGTGCGCGCCGAGGCGCATCGTTCCGCCCATCTCCTCCGTCTCGTACTGTTCGGGCAGCAGGTCGATCACGGGGTAGGAGCTGTCGGGGTCCAGTTCGGCCGAGTGGGCGTCCTCGTGACCGAGGACGTTGCGCGCGTGTTCGACGACGGCCATCTGGAAGCCGAGACAGAGACCGAGGAAGGGGACGCCGTTCTCCCGGCAGTAGCGGATGGCCTCTATCTTCCCCGCGGTGCCGCGCGTCCCGAACCCGCCGGGGACGACGACGCCGTCGGCCTCTTTCAGTCGATTGGTGTGCTTGTCGAGCATCTCGTCGGAGTCGACCCAAAGGATGTTCACGTCCGTCCGCGTCTCGATGCCGGCGTGCTTCAGCGCCTCGTGGACCGACATGTAGGCGTCTTCGAGGTCGTACTTCCCGACGAGGGCAACGTCTATCTCCTGCTGTCGGTCGCGCGTGACGAGTTCGCGCCACCGCTGGGAGCGGTCGGCCCGCGGAAGCGCCTCCCCGTCGAGGTTCAGACGCTCCATCACGTACTCGTCGAGACCCTCCTCTTCGACCATCAGCGGGACGTGGTAGATATCCTCCACGTCGGGGTTCGAGAACACCGCCTCCGTGGGAACGTCGCAGAACAGTGCTATCTTGTCTTTCGTCTCCGGGTCGAGTTTGTCCGGACTGCGGCCGACGACGATGTCGGGTTGCAGGCCGATGCTCCGCAGTTCCTTCACGGAGTGCTGCGTCGGCTTCGTCTTCTGCTCGCCGTTCTTCGAGTAGGGGACGAGGGTGACGTGGGTGAACAGGATGTCGTCGTCGTCCTCCTCGTGGGCGAACTGGCGGAGCGATTCGAGGAACGGCATCCCCTCGATGTCGCCGACGGTGCCCCCGACTTCGATGATGCAGACGTCAGAACCCTCGGCCGCCTCGCGGACGCGCCGCTTGATATCGTCGGTGACGTGCGGGATTATCTGGACGGTCTTGCCGAGGTAGTCGCCGGCGCGTTCCTTCTGGATGACGTGCTGGTAGGTCTTGCCCGTCGTCACGTTGTGGTCGGAGGTCATGTCGACGCCGAGGAAGCGCTCGTAGTTCCCCAAATCGAGGTCGACCTCGCCGCCGTCTTTTAACACGTAAACCTCCCCGTGCTGGTAGGGGTTCATCGTCCCCGCGTCGACGTTCAGGTAGGGGTCTATCTTGACCGCCGTCACGTCGAACCCGGCGTTCGAGAGCAGTCGCCCCGTGCTCGCGGCGGTGATGCCCTTCCCCAGCCCCGACATCACACCTCCTGTCACGAAAATGAATTTCCGACCCAGCGACGGGTCGTACCCGGTTTCGGGTTCCTTCGGCATACCGACTGTGTGCCAGCACACTTCAAAACCGTTTCGGAGCGAGCGATCCTTTGCCAAAATTCACCACGTTTCAACGGGTTTAGAGGTGGTTCGGAAACTCCGCCTCGCGCGCCTCCGCGCCGAACGCGCAGAGCGTACGAACCGCCGTCGGGCGTCCCCGTCAGTCGTCGCCGCCTCGCCCGGATCGAGCGACCGAAGCTACTACCCGCGAGGCGCCGTACCGACCGACGACCGTGTACGACTACCACACGCACTCGACGTACTCCGACGGCGACTACCTCCGGTCGATGTTCGCCGCCGCGGAGGCGGCCGGACTCGACGGCGTGGGCGTGGCCGACCACTGCATGGTGCTGTCGACGGAGTGGGCCCGCCGGACGCGCCGCGAGTACGGGTTCAACTTCGACGCGACGTACGAACGCCGCCGCGAGGCCATCGACTCGCTCCGGGACCGGTTCGACCTCGAAATCTTCGACGCCGCCGAGGTGGACTACGAACCCGGCCACGAGGAGGAGATACGTTCGTTCCTCGCCGACGCCGACTTCGACTACGCCGTCGGAAGCGTCCACGCGCTGGACGGAGCGAACGTCCACGCCGTCGACCACTTCGCCGCCCTCCCCGAGTCGCGCCGCCGCGAACTGGTCGCTCGGTACTTCGAGAAACTCGTCTCGCTGGTCGAGTCCGAACTGTTCGAGATAGCCGCCCACCCGGACCTCGTCGAACGGAACTCCGCGCTCCGTGGCTACGCGACCCGAGAGCAGTACGAACGCGTCGCGGACGCCTTCGCCGACTCGCGGACGGTGCCCGAGGTGAACGCCGGGCGCGTCCGCCGCGACTACGGGCGGTTCCACCCGACGCCCGAGTTCTTCGAGGTGCTCGGAACGCGCGGCGTCTCGTTCGCACTCGGGTCGGACGCCCACGACGCCGACAGCGTCGGCCCCCTCGCCGACGAACTCCGCGCGTTCGCCGACGAGAACGGCCTCGACCCGGCGCGGCCGGACCGATAACTACTTGTCGTCCTCGCCGCCGGTCGTCCCCGAGGCGTCCCCGCGGCGCCGAATCGCCGGGGAGGTGTCGTCCGAGACCGCTCGCGGACTCGGCGACGAGTCACCGTCGCCCTCACCGGGGTCGGCCGACGACTCCTCGACGGGGTGGTCCTCCCCGTCCGCGTCGCCCGCCTCGGCGCCGAGGTCCGGGTCGTCCGCGGCGTCGACGTCGTCGTCTCCCTCCGTCACCGGGTCGGCCGTCGCCGCGGGCGTCTCGCGGTCCGGGCCGGTCTCGCGCGCGACGACTTCGCCGTCCGCTAAGTCGATGCGCTCGACGCCGGGCAGTTCGAGGACGAGGTCCGGACCGAACGCCGCGGCGGGGGTCTGATAGCCCGTCGGCGCCTCGCCGTCGAGCGTCTTCTCGACGCACTTCAGTGCCGCCTGCACGGTCAGTTCGTACGTCTCGGGCGTCCGGAGGCGCGAGACGAGGCGGTCGCGCGAGGAGCGGACCTCCCCCCAGATGCGCGCCTCGCCGGAGGTTCGCTGTTCCTCGTCGGGGCCCTCGACGTAGCGGTCGACGAGGCGGTTCAGCACGGACTTCGCCGCCTTCGAGTCTAACACGCCGCCGAGGTAGTTCGTCGCCGTGAGAGCGCGCCGCGCGCCCGCCGGGAGCGAGAGGTACACCTCGACGTTCGGGATGCCCGTCGTGAAGTGGGCCGTCGACACGTCGCCCCACGGGATGGTGACCGCGCGGTGGAGGCCGTCGCCGAAGTCGACGGCGCGGGTCTTGTGCGCGACCGGCACCCAGCGCAGTTCGCCGTCCTGCCGCACGGCGCCGCCGCCGGTCATGTCGCCGAGCGCCGTCTTCAGCGTCCCCGGCGAGATGCCGCTGTCGGATTCGAGGGCGAGAGAGAGATGCGTCGCGTCGGGCAGGCGGGCCTTCAGGTGCGCCGCGAGGCAGTCGGTGGGAACCACGTCGAAGCCGACGCCGGGCAGTAGCGTCACGCCGGCGTCCTCGGCCTCGTCGCTCCGGCGCTTGATTCGCTCGAAGACGGGGAGTTCGCCCGTGATGTCGAGGTAGTGCGTGTCCGTCTCGAGGCAGGCCTCGACCAACGGGTCGGCCGTCCGGTCGAACGGACCGGCGCAGTTGAGCATGAGGTCGATGCCGTCGAGTTGGTTCGCCGCCAGCGACACCTCGAAGGTGCGGTAGGGGAGGTCGAGTTCGTCCGCGAGGTCGCGGGTCTTGATCTCGTCGCGTCCGGCGAGGACCACGTCGTGTCCCCGCTCCGCCGCTTCCTCGGCGACGAGGCGACCGGTGTAGCCGTACGCGCCGTAGACGAGAAACCGAGAGTCGTCGGGCATGGTTCGCCGTTGTGTCGTCGGAGGGTTATTCGTACCGGCTCCATCCCCTGGGCGCGGGGAAAACCCCGGTTCGACTGCCGCGACCGGTGCCGTTGAGACCGCGGCGTTCGAGGACCCGAACATGGACATCCCCAGTCTCGGCTTCGGCACCTACCGGATGGAAGAGCGAGAGG
>NZ_AOIV01000009.1 GCF_000337095.1 Halogeometricum pallidum JCM 14848 | reverse complement strand
GATGTGTATAAGAGACAGGTCGACGAGAGCGACGTGTTCGTGGCGACGAAACTCGACACGGACAACCTCGCGTACGACGACGTGATTTCGACGACCGAGGAGAGCGCGGAGAAACTGGACGCCGACAGCATCGACCTGCTGTACGTCCACTGGCCGCTCAACACGTACGACCCCGAGGAGACGCTCCCCGCCCTCGACGAACTCGTCGACGACGGCCTCGTCGACCGAGTCGGCCTCAGCAACTTCCGACCCGACCAGATAGAGGAGGCCATCGAAAAACTCGACGCACCGCTGTACGCCCATCAGGTCGAAATGCACCCGATGCTCCCGCAGGAGGAACTGCACGAACTCGCCGTCGAACACGACCACCGACTCGTCGCGTACTGCCCCATCGCGCGCGGTCAGGTCAGCGACGTCGAGGAGATTCGGGACGTCGCCGAGAAGCACGACGCGACGCCCGCGCAGGTGTCGCTGGCGTGGCTGATGGCCAAGGAGAACGTCACGGCCATCCCGAAGGCGGCGTCGTCGGACCACATCAAGGAGAACTTCGAGGCCCTCGACCTCGAACTGGACGAGGAGGACGTCGAGAAGATAGACGGTATCGAAGAGCGCACGCGCATCGTCGACTTCGACGAGGCGCCGTGGAACGACGGCTGAGGTCCGCCCGGCGCGACCTCGGTGCGGTCGGCGCCGACGCGGGTTTTCTGACCGACCATCATATCCGCAGTTAATGACCTTCTCAGGCCCTAACAAGTCCGAATAGGGGAGTAAGATTTACAAATAATCGTCGTCGACCATGTAGTATGGAGATGTCGGTAGTGGCGTGTCCGCACTGCGGACAACAAGTAGAAGCAACGCATCCGACAGGCGTCCGCGCGGGGGGCGTGCGCCGGCGGTTGAAGTCGGAGTACCGAGCGACGCGGAACACGTGCCCCAAGTGCGGTTCGCAGTACGACATCAGAGCGCCGTAGGCGTCGGCGGGTCGGACCGACGGACGCGGCGTCGAGCGACGCGTCTTATCCGGTGTTTTTCATCCCGGCGGCCACGCCTTTCACCGTCAGACGGAGCGTCCGCTCTTCGTCTTCGGTCCGGTGCGTCTGCGAAAGCAGGTGCGTCTGCAGCAGGTTCAGCGGGTCGACGTACGGGTTGCGGCGGCGGAGGCTCTCGTCCAACCACTGCCGCTTCAAGAGCGACTCCCGGCCGCTCACGTCGAGGACGATGCCGCGGGCCGTCTCGTACTCGTCCTGCAGGCGGGGGAAGAACCGCTCGCGGAGTTCCGCGTCGGCGAGGTCCGCGTAGTGCTGGGCGATGTCGAAGTCCGTCCGGGCGAGGGCGAGCGACGCGTTGTCGAGCGTCGTCCGGAAGAACGGCCACTCCTCGTACATCTCGCGGAGCGTGTCCACGTCGCCCCCCTCGTCGAGGTACGTCTGAATGCCCGTTCCGAGGGCGTACCAACCGGTGATGATACAGCGCGACTGGGTCCACGAGAACACCCACGGGATGGCGCGGAGGTCCTCGACGGTGCGTTCGCCCGACCGGGAGGCGGGGCGAGAGCCGAGATTGAGGTCTTCGATGACGCCGATGGGCGTCGCCTGCCCGAAGTAGGAGACGAAGCCCTCCGATTCGAGCAGGTCGCGGTACTCCGCCCGCGCCGTCGTCGCCATCGCGTCCATCGCGTCGGCCCACTCGTCGGGGACGTGCTCTTCGGGCTCCCTGATGGCCTCGTGTCTCGCGCGGACCTGCGCGTTCAGCATCTGTTCGAGGTTGCGCTCCGCGATGCGCGGGTTGGCGTACTTCTCGGCGATGGCCTCGCCCTGTTCGGTGAACTTGATCTGTCCGGTCACCGTCTCGTTCGGGAGCGCCAGCATCGCCTCGTTCATCGGGCCGCCGCCGCGGGAGATGGACCCGCCGCGGCCGTGGAACAGGCGCATCGTCACGTCGAAGTCCTCGCAGATGTCCGCGAGGCGGCGCTGGTTCTTGTACAGGTCCCAGTTGGCGGCGAGGTAGCCGTTCTCCTTGTTCGAGTCGGAGTAGCCGAGCATGATCTCCTGGACGCCGTTGCGCGCGGCGAGCACCTTCTCGTACGCCTCGTTCTCGAACAGCGTCCCCATGATGCGACGGGCGCCGTTCAGCGCCGATTCGGTCTCCAGGAGGGGCACCACGTCGAGACCGCAGTGGTCCGGCAGGGAGACGACGCCCGCCTGGTCGGCCAGGAAAAGGACTTCGAGCACGTGGCTCGGCTCCTCGGTCATCGAGATACAGTAGGTGTCGATGGCGCCGACGCCGTACTCCTTCTGCCACTCGCCGAGCTTCTCGAAGCGGGTCAGCACGCGTTCGGCGGTGTCGGAGATCCCCTCGGTGTCGTCGAAGTCGAGCAGCGGTTCCTCCTGCAGGATGGCCTCGGTCAGCACCTCGGCGCGGTCCTCCTCGTCGCGGCCGTAGTAGTCGATGCCCTGCTGGGAGAGCGCCTCGTGGACCGCCTCGGTGTGGTTCTCCTGGTGGTCGCGCAGGTCAAGACTCGCCAGCGTGAAGCCGAACGTGTCCACCTGCCGCATCAGCGGACTCAGATACTCGTCGGCGACGACCCCGGCGCCGTTGTTCCGGAGGCTCTGGTCGATGACCCGCAGGTCCTCGAGCAGTTCGTGGTGGTTCGCGTAGCCGTCGGGACGGACGTCCTCGATGCGACGGATGCGCTCGCGCATCAGTTTGAGCTTCTGTCGGTACGGCTCGTCGGGGTAGCGCTCCTCCGTCTCGTCGGCGACGACGGGCAGTCGCTCCCGGTCGGCGACCAGCGAGCGCTCGAACTCCGCGCCCGCGTCGATCCGCTCGCCGTCCTGACTGAGAACGCCCGAGAGGCGCTTGAGCGCGTCGCTGTACTTCCCGAGGACGACCGAGCGCTGGCGCTCGAGCGTGTCCTCGGTCACCTCGGGCGTGACGAAGGGGTTGCCGTCGCGGTCGGACCCGGCCCACGAGCGGAACTCGAACAGTTTCGGTACGTCGACCTCGGGGTACTCGTCGGCCAGCACGTCCTCGAACTCGGCGTACACCTCGCCGACCACGTCGAAGAGGATGTTCTCGAGATACCACTGGACGTTGCGGGCCTCGTCCTGCGGTTCGGGACGGCGGCCGCGGACCTGCGAGGTCTGCCAGAGGCTCGTCACCTCGGAGTCTATCTTCCGCCACAACTGCTGTCGTTCGCGGTCGGTGAGGCGTCGCTCGTCCATGTCCTCGATGCGCGCGGCGATGGAACGGAGCTTCGCTTTCACCGTCTTCCGACGCGCCTCCGTCGGGTGGGCGGTGAACGTCGGTTCGATGAGCACGTCGTCGAGCACGCGCTGGACCGTCTCGGGGTCCGCGTCGCCGTCCGCGAACGACTCCACGGTGGCGACGAGTCCGTCTTCGAGGTCGTTCTCCTGAGACGCCTCCCGGATGGTGCGGACGCGTTCGCGCTCCTCCGCGAGGTTGATGAGCTCGAAGTAGGTGGTGAACGCGCGGGCGACGACGCTCTCGCCGGCCGGCGAGAGGTCGCCGAGAACCTGGCTCAACCGCTCGCGCGACTCCGAATCGCCCTTGCGATAGTCGATGGCGGCCGTCCGGATGTCCTCGACCGTCCGGAACGACTCCGTCGACGACTGTTCTTCCAAGACGTCGCCGAGAAGTGCCCCGAGTTCCCGGACGTCCTGTCTGACGTCTCTGGCATGTAACTCCATGACTCAGGGTATGCCCATCCCCGAGTAAAAGACCCCGAGTCGATAGAAAAAATTGCCCGCGACCGAGTCAATCGTCGTGAGCGCTCTCGTCGTCTGCCGAGTAACACCGGACGGTGACGTTCGCGCGCGGAAAATAGTTTCTCCCGCGCCTCCCCTCCCCGGACGCGTGCGGTGCCGCTGAGCGTTCGAGGGACGGACCACTCGCGCGGGAACGAAGGGGGGTTTCGTCATGCTTTTTACTGGCGGGCCGAAGGTTTCGGTATGAGCGATAAGTACCCGGACGACTCGGGTCGCCGCCGGTTCGTCAAGGGTGTCGTGGGGGGCGCGGCACTCGCCGGCGTCGGCGCGACCACCGCGGCCGCCGTCAACACAGCAACGATGTCGAGTGGGAGCGGCGGCGGGTCGACCGCGGCGATGGCCATCGAGAATATCGACGGCCCCGCGCCGCGCGGCATGCCGCAGATTCCCGTCGAAATCGACAGCGAGGGCTACCTCAAGGGCGTCTGGCCCGAGGTCAAAACCGTCGAGGAGAACGGCGTCCAGATTCAGATCGCGGAGACGGAGAACTACAACGGCTCCGGCGTGACGTACACCTCGGAGTGGTTCCAGTACTGCGGCGTCGAGTCCTACGGCGGCATCGACCCCTCGTACGAGTCGGACAACTACTTCATCTCCGGGGGCGCCCCCGGCTACACCTGGCAGTCCGACGCCTACTCGGAGGGCGACCGACTCCACGTCGACGACTTCTCGGACTACCAGAGTTGGTCGAACGGCGTCGGCGACCCCGGCCTTGGCAAGCCGGCGACCGGTCGCTGGCGGTCCGAGGACGCAGAAGACACCATCCCGATTCAGGTCATCCGCTCGGAGGAAATCATGGAGATGGCCAAGGACGACCCGTGGGTGAAAGCGTCCACGCAGGAGGGCTTCGTCGCGTGGCTGGACAAGTGCACCCACTTTTGCTGCGTCCCGAAGTACAAGACCGAGGGCTCCGAGAAGTTCAACGCGGAGAACGACGTCTACTGCCAGTGCCACCAGTCGGTGTACGACCCATTCAGCCTCGTCGAGACGCTGTTCGTCGCCCGCCCGCGCCCGAGCGAGTAACGGCACCGCGGCCACGGACAGACCGACGCGGTCCACGTCGTTTTCGCGCCGCTTCCGTACACGTACTCGGGTTTCTTCCGCGCCGTCTAAGCGCCGATCGGAGGCGCCTCAGCCGCCGCTGACCGGCGGAAACAGCGCGAGTTCGTCGTTCTCGGAGACCGCATCGGAGAGCGACGCCTCCTCGCCGTTGCAAAGGAGGTTGACGTGCTCGGCGAGCGTCCCATCGTCGAAGACGCGGACGCGGAGGCTATCGCGGCCGTCCAACAGGGCGTCGAGGGCGTCTTCGACCGTCGCGTCGTCGGCGACGGTGACCGTCGTCTTTCGGTCGCCGGCGACTTCCGCGAGGTCCGCGAACAGGCGCCACCGTACGGTCGTCATGTGTCGGTATGCCCGCCCGCGCGGCATGAGTATTGCGACAGCCGACGGTCCGTTCAGTCGTCGCCCGCGGAGTCGGAAGCGACCGACGCCGAGGTCCCGTCGGAGTCGTCGTCCGTCTCCGTCGCGGTAGCGAACCGCGAGACGCGGCGAATCGTCTCCGGTCGGGCGACGAGAAAGAGCACGTCGTCGGCGTCGAGTTCGCGCGCCCGTGCCGGGATAGCGTCGATGGACCCCGCGGCGGTGCGGACGGCGACGACGGTGGCGTCCAGGTTTCCGAGCGTCGCGCCGACGAGGTCGCTGCCAGCCTCGATTGTCACCGTCTCCATCGTCTCGTCGGCGCCCCTGAGCAGCGAGGTGAACTCGTGCTCCGCGCCGGGGTCCGAGGGAAGCGTGAGGAGGCGGTACTCCTCGTCGCGGTCCAGTCGCTCGGCGTCCGACTCGTCGAGGATGACGGTGGCCACGTCCCCCGCCGTCGCCCGGAGTTCCGCGCCGACGACGCGTTCGGGGTCGCCGTCCTCGCTCGCCCGCCACAGTTGCACGGCGTCGCCCGCCGAGGCCCCCGCACCCGGGTCCGCGCGGACGGCGACGGCGGCGACGCCGGGGGGCATCGTCGGCCCTAACCCGGCGACTCGACGGCCGAGGGCGAGAAAGGACACGTCGCCGTCGTCGTCCAACTCCACGTCGACGTGTCCGATGCCGTAGTCCTCCTTGATGCGCGTGACGAGTCGGTCGGTGAGTTCCGCGTCGGTCAGTCGCCGCGGGAACAGGAGGCGCTTGCCCGCCATCGCCTCCTTGCGGGCGCGGGGGACGGAGTCGTAGCCGTCGATGTCGCCGATGTCGTCGGCCTCCTCGGGGAGTTCGACCGCCGCGACGCGCCCGACGGTCCGGACGATGCGGCCCACCTCGGCGTCGACGGCGCTCGTGCCGGCGAAGGCGAACACGTCGGTCGCGAACCGGTCTCCGACCGCCCGCCCGACCGGCGAGACGGCGACGGCGGCGACGAGGACGGTCGAGTTCAACAGCATCGTCGAGGGAGCGAACACGTCCGCCGCCCGCGTCGGGTCGGTTATCGTGTCGAGGAGGCCGATGCCGCTGATGTACACCGCCGCGGGCGTCCCGCCGAAGAGGGAGGCCAGCCACTGCGGGACCTGCTCTCTGGTGTACCACCGGTAGACGATTGCCGCCGCCGCGGCGACGGCCGCCGACCCCACCGCGATACCGGCGATGAGGGCGACGTCGTCGAGGAGGACGGAGACGGACCGGAGCACGGCGTCGAGTTGGAACGCGGGGGTCACGCCGCCACCTCGGCGAACGCGGCGAGGTCGGGGTAGGCGCCGACGACCACCAAATCGTCGCCGGCGTCCACCCGTTGTGTGCCGCGCGGCGCGATAGTCCACTTGCCCTCGTGGCGGACGCCGAGGACGACGACGGCGTACCGGTCGCGGACGGTCGCCTCGCCGAGCGTCACGCCGTCGAGGACGCCGCCCTCGCGCGCCGAGAGCCGTCGGAACCGCTTGCCCGCGCGTCGGAGCAGCGTCACCAGTTCGAACTCGCTGCGGACGCCGCGCGACCGGACGAGAAGCGCCACGCGGTCGGTCGAGAGCACCTTCGAGGCGTGCTGGCGCCGGACCGCGAGCGTCACGCGCGCCTCGCCGCCGGCCGCCGTGGGGACCGTCTCCGTGGGAACGACTTCGACGCCGCCATCTGAGCGGAGCGCTGATGAGGCCCGCGAATCGCGGATTCGCTCACCGCCGTCGGAGCGAATCGTTCCGCCGTCGGACCGCAGGTCCGTCCCCCCGTCCGTCGCGGACGCCGGCGCGCCGTCCGATTTCTTCGTCTCGGCGTCGTCGACGATGCCGAGGACCGTGGCAGGGAACGACTCCCCGCCCGCGAGCACCGTCACATCGTCGCCGCGGGCGGTGCCGGTGGGAACCAGCGCGGTGGTGGAGACGGCCCGCTCCCCGGGTTCGAGGCGCTTCGAGAGGCCGCTCATTCCGGGAGCCGCCGCGACGGACGCCCGCGCGCGTTCGTCCAGCGTCACCTCGACCTCCGCGAGGTCGAACTCGGTCCGGAGGCGGTCCTCGACGCGCGTCTCTAGTTCGACCAGCGGCACGTCCGCCGGGAACGTCCACTCGCTGGCCCGCATCTCCTCGCGGACCGACGTGGACAGCGGCTGGTAGCCCTCGACGTCGGATACCTCGCCGACGACGCTTACGCGCACCTGCCCGCGCCCGCCGACGAGTTCGACCACGTCCGAGGAGAGCGTCCGCGCGGTGAGTTCGCGCAGAGAGAGCTTCCGCGGGAGGTTCGCGCCCATCCTGTCGCCGAGGCCGTGCGCGTAGAACGTCGCCATCAGGACGATGATGAGCGCGACGGACAGTCGCACCTGGTTCTGCGAGAGCGTGACCTCGGGGTCGGCGAGGGCGAGGATGCCGCCGCTCAGACCGGCGATGGCGACGCCGAGACCGGCGACGGCCAGTCCGGGTATCGTGATACCCGTGAAGTACCGGAAGGCGAACCCGAGCGCCCACGCCACGAGCGCGGGGACGAACCCCGCCAGCGCACCGAGGTAGAGACCGTAGAGCAGTTCGACCGGGAGGGATGCCATCTGAACGTTCCTCTCGGCGGGAACGATTTACGCTTATCGCCGTGCGGCCGCAAGTATCGTCGATGACTGATTCGACCGATTCGGCGGTCCGTCCGGTGAACCTCGCGGACGCCTTCGCCTCCTTCGAGGAGACGTGGTCGCCGCGTCTCGCCGCGGAACTGAACGGACAGGCCGTGAAACTGGCGAAGATGGAGGACGCCTTCGTCTGGCACGGCCACCCCGACGCGGACGAACTGTTCCTCGTCGTCGAGGGGTCGGTGACGCTCGAACTCCGCGGAGAGGCGGACGTGACGCTCGACGCGGGCGAACTCGCCGTCGTCCCCCGCGGCGTCGAACATCGGCCCGTCTCGGAGGCGGGGGCGAACGTCCTGCTGTTCGAGCCCTCGGGGACCGAGAACACCGGCGACGCGGCGGACGGGGAGATGACCGCAGACGTGCGCGACCTCTGAGCGCCCGAACCGCGAGGCGGGGCGGTCGGTCGATCGGTCGCGTCCGTTAAGTAGCGAAGTCGCCATCGGAGAGGTATGAGGCTCGAACGGGAGTGGGTGGGCGCCCGCGCGTCGATGCTGTTGACGCTGCTCGTCGGTGTTCTCTCGGTCGTCACGGGCATCGCCAACATCGGCGTCAGCACCGACGCGGCCGACTTCGTCCTGTTCGGCGTCACCTTCCCCGGCTACGTCCAGCAGGTGGCGGCGTTCACGGGGACGCTCACCGGGTTCGTCCTCCTCGTCACCGCCTTCGGCCTCCGCCGCCGACTGCGCACGGCGTGGTACGCGACGATGCTGCTGTTCCCCATCACCGCCGCGCAGGGGGCGCTCCAGTCGACGCAGTTGTCGTTCCCGCTCATCGGCCTCTCGGCGGTGGCGTTCGTCGTCGTCGGGTTGAATCTCGGCGTGTACGACCGGGAGTTGGAACTGACGACGACGCAGATAGCCGCGATGGCGGCCCTCGCGGGGGCGCAGGCGTACGGAACCGTCGGCGCGTTCGCCCTCCGGGACCCGCACTTCGAGGGCGTCAACAACCTCCTCGACGCGTTCTACTTCTCGCTCGTGACGGGCAGCACCGTCGGCTACGGCGACATCACCCCCTCGACGGCCGTCGGCGAACTGTTCACCCTCTCGGTCGTCCTCGTCACCGTCTCCTCGTTCGCCGTCGTCCTCGGCGTCGTCTTCACCCCGCTCATCGAAGCCAGACTCTCCAGAGCACTCGGACGCATGACAGAAGAACAACTCGACCTCCTCGAAAACCACGTCCTCGTGCTCGGCTACGGGGACCTGACGGAACCGATACTCGAAGAACTCACCGCGAAGGCGGACGTCCTCATCCTCACCGACGACGAGGAGCGGACCCGGCGGCTCACCGAACGCGGCTACACCGTCCTCACGGCCGACCCCAGCGACGAGGACTCCCAACACCGCGGACGCGTCGAGTCCGCGCGCGCCGTCGTCGTCGCCACGAACAACGACGCCGAGGACGCCCTCGGCATCCTGACGGCGCGACAGCTCAATCCGGACGTGACCATCGTCGCCGCCGCCAGTCAGCGCGAGAACGTGAACAAGCTGAAACGCGCCGGCGCGGACACCGTCATCAGTCCGGCGACGCTGGGCGCGCACTTCCTCGCGGAGTCGGCGCTCGGCGGCGAGGGCGTCGAGGAACTGGAGCGACGGCTGATGACCGAAGACCCCTCGCGGGCGGGCGAGGCGGTGCAGGAGGCCATCGACGACGAGGAACGCGAAGCGAGCGGTGAGAACGGTAAGCCCGAAGAGCGCACGGACGGAAACTGAACCGCACCGTGGTCGCGGGACCCCGACAGTTCAGAGGAATTTTCGTAGAATTCCATAGCTCCGGGTTCGTCTGACTCGTCGACCACGGTCTGTTGGGGACCTCGGTGCCTCCGGCCGGCTACGATACTCCCTATCAGGGGTCACCGCGGTCGAAGACGGCCACGTCGCACTCCACCTCGTGGAGTCGCTCGAACGTCGGCGGCGCGACGAACCGCGAGGCGGCCGAGCGGTCCTGGCTGGACCCGAGGACCAGCAGGTCGTACGACCCCGCGTTCGCGGCGATGAACGATTCCACGCCCGCCCGCGAGACGCGCGTCTCGATGGGGCCGTCGGCCGTCTCGGCGAAGTTCGCCAGCCGCGACTCCGCCCGCCGACGCTCCACCTCGTTGGAGATGCAGGTGGTGACGCTGACGACCCCGTTCCGTCCCGCGAGTCGGGTGGCGAAGTCTATCATCGCGTGGGCGGTGTCGCCGGGTCGGGAGACGAGGACGAGGACGCGCCGCCAGCGGCGCGTCTCGCCGACCGAACGGAACGCCACGGCGTCGGTCGGCCCGCGGAAGATGCCGCGCACGTAGTCCGAGAGCAGCCCTCGGTCCTCCTCGTACGGCGTCACCACGAGGTCGCAGTTGGCGTTGCGGGCGGCGTCGAGCGTCGTGGGAACCGAGTCGCCCGCGGCGACGACCACCTCGCAGGGGACGCCGACGCGGGTTCGGATGTCGGCGGCGCACGACTCCAGTTTCGAGACCGTCTCGTCGGCTCCGTCGGTGAGTTCCTCGTTGGCGCCCTCGGTCGTGGCGATGTCGTTCCCCTCGACCTCGACGAGTTGCCGGTCTGATTCCTCGACGAGACCGAGCAGCACCACCTTTCCGGCGTCGTGCGCGGCGGCGAGGCGCGCGCCGAACAGGGCGGTTCGCGAGGCGTGCTCGCCGCGCATGGGAACGAGCACGTGGTCGTCGCCGCGGACCGTCTCGTAGAGGTAGCGCGCGCGCTGTTCGTACAGTTGTCCGCGCCAGACGACGAACGCGCCCGCGATGATGACCGATGCGAGGAAGATGTTGACGACGTACGCGATACCTCCCGCCGTCTGCGAGAGCGACGTATCGGGTCTGGAGACGAGCGTCAACAGCGCCGTCGAGAACGCCGACGGTGCTTCGAGATCCAAGGCCCACGTGACGACGCCGGTGAGAAACACCGCCAGCGCGGCGCTCTCGGGGTGCGGCACGGCCGACTGCGCCTCCCCGTACACCGTCACGGTGAACCACAGGGCGGCGAGTCCGCACATCGCGCCGATGCTGAGGCTCCCGACGAACCTGGTCGGACTGGAGTACTGCCCCTCGGGGTCGGAGAACAGCGTGTACGTCCCAGACGCCAGCGGCGGGAACAGCAGGTACGACAGCGTCTGGAGCCGACCGGTGAGGAACGTGACGAACCCGATGAGAAGCGGGACGAACAGGAGAATGGAGAGATGCAGGAGATTGTTCGTGTTCTCCAGCCACCGCCGGAACTCGGAGAGCTCTCGGCGCTCGAGCCGCCGAACACGCGCGCTGAGCGTACTGAGACGCGCTGCGAGGTGCGACGCGTACCGGCGGAGCCGAGACATCCCTACGCGAGGTCGGTGACCGCGTCCAACGTGAGCGCGATGGCCCGTTCGACGTTGTCCTTCGCCTTCTCGGGCAGTTCCTCCTCGGAGTCCGCGCCCTTCTGGGTGCCCTTCACGAGGTTGCCGTCGACGGTGCAGATAGCGCCCGCGCGGAGGCCCTTGCGGCGGGCCAGCGAGAACACGGTGGCCGCCTCCATCTCGACGGCGAGGAGGCCCGCCTCGTTCCACGCCTCGACGAAGTCGTCGGACTCGTTGTAGAAGGCGTCGTCGGAGACGATGGGACCGACGTGCACCTCCTCGCCGTTCGCCTCCGCCGAGTCGACGAGGCCGGTCAGCACGTCGTAATCCGGCACCGCGGGGATGACGGCCGACTCGTAGCGCTTCGAGGTTCCCTCCTCCTTCGCCGCGCCCGTCGCGACGATCATGTCGCCTATCTCGACGTGCTCTTGAAGCGCGCCGATGGTGCCGACGCGGACGAACGTCTCCACGCCGACGCGCGCGAGTTCCTCGACGGCGATGGCCGCGGAGGGACAGCCGATGCCGGTCGAGCAGATGGTGAGGGGCGTTCCCTCGTAGGTCGCGTTGACGACCTTGTACTCGCGGTTCTGTGCGACCTCCTCGACGTCCTCGCACTGCGCGGCGATGCGGTCGACGCGGCCCGGGTCGCCGGGGATGAGCGCGACGTCCTCGACGTCGCCCTCCTCGACGAGCAAGTGGGGCTGTTTGGCCATACGCGAGAGTCGCAGGACGCCCTGAAAAACGACGCGGTCCGACCGCACCCGTGCGGGCAGCGCACCGAGCTCCTCTCCGCTTCGCACCCCGTTCGACGCCGCCTAACCGATGGTTCAGACCGTTTAACCACGGCGACAGTCCAGATATTCGACCGATAACTAAGCCCGTCTCCGGTCTCTGGTAGGACGGCCGCCGAACACCGCTTCGCCCGGGACGTTCCATCCCCCCTTCGCCGGACGGGCACATCCCCCCGCCCGTCCTCGCGTACCCACTCGGGCGAACGGCGCGGCCGCCGGCGACGCGCGGGCGCCGCCGAGCGGGCAAGTCGATTCGCTGTGACGCGAGCATTCCCCCCTTCGCTCCGTCTCGACGGTTCGCAAACCACCCGCTCTCGGCGCGACGCGTCTCCGGCGGACGCCTCGGCGGTGCACATTCCCCCATACATGTCTCTCAGTACACTCACCGAGCGAGCGAACTCTCACGGCGGACCCGGGTGGCGGTTCGCGGTCGAGAACGCCGCGAATCGCCGCATGCTCGCCGTCTCGACGGCGTTCGTCGCCGTCCTCGGTTTCCTCCCCCTCTACGAGTCGGTGTGGTGGTGGGACCTCCTCACCCACACCCTCGCGGGCGGGGCCATCACGGCCTGGCTTCTACTCTCGGGACGACGCGCGTCCGCCGTCGTCCTCCTCGTCGCCCTCTGTTCGGGCGCGTGGGAACTGCTGGAGTACGCGACGCCGACGTACGTCTTCATCGCCGGCGGCGCGGCGGACACCGCGCTCGACGTGGTGTGTAACTTCGCCGGGTCGGCCGCCGTCGCCGCCGCGTTCGTCCTCGTCCGGTCGTCGCTTCGTCGTCGCCCCTCGACCGACGGCAGGGCGGAAACGCGACCGGTCGGGTCGAACGCGCCGACCGACGACTGAGCGGCGTCCGCCGGGTTCTTTTCAGCTCCCCGTCACTGGCAGTTTCAGCCGTGAAAACCGGGGCGCTGCAGTTATCTATCCTCCCGCGGAGAGTCGGACGGAATGGGGGACCGAAAGGCCACAAACGTTGAGAAGCGAGCGAGGTTGTGGGGGCACATCCTCGGAACACTCCGCCGGCGCGGACGGATCGAAGTCGAACACCTCGCGTGCCGCACGGATCCGAATGCGCGCGAAGTCGACGCCGCCTGTCGGGAGATGTCGGCTCTGGGGTGGTTGCAACCGGGAACGGCGGGCGACGGGTGGGTCGCGGACGGGTCGGCCGCGGAACTGCTGGTCCGCTATCCGCCGCTCAGGTCCGACGCCGCGTCGCCGTGCGCCGACCGGACGCGGTTCGGCGAGCGACCCGCGGGCTGACCACGGTCGGTCGAGCCGAACCGGTTGTTTTCGGTCGCTCGGGGGGTTCTCGGAGCTACAGTCCCCACGTCACCAGCGGCAGTACGACGACGAGCGTCGCGCCGAACACCAGCGACGACCGGAGCCACTGCCCGCGGACGGCCGTCGAGCGCTCCTCGTGGACGCCCGTCCCCGCCCGCGGCAGGACGAAGTGCGCGAAGAAGACGTAGACGAACCCGACGACGGCCGCCGTCGCCAGGGCGTGCGGAAGCGCGTCCAGCGACCCCGCGGACGCGGTGGAGGGGAGCAGCGGCGAGAGCGCCGCGTACGCCGCGGCGTAGAGAACGCCCGAGACGACGCCCGCGCCGTAGTGGACGAGACGGGCGACGACGGTCGACACCTCCTCCGGTGTCGTTCGGCGGAGCGTCGCCGCCGCGATGTACGCCGGCGTGTAGCCGTCCTCCTGCGTCGCCATCGGCACGGTCATGGCGACGGCGGCGACGAAGCCCGAGACGGCGCTCAATCCGACGAACGTGAGCGCCTCTCCGAGCACTCCGGCGACGGCCGGACCGGGCGGTGGTGTCGGCATCGGCCGAGATAGAACGTGGGGGGCTAAAAGCGGACTGGCGCTCACGCGCCGAGGAGAGCGTCGACCGCCGCCCGCGAGAGGTCGGTCCGCGCGCCCGGGACCCGGGCGGCCAGTGCGCCGCAGGCGTTAGCGACGGCCAACGCCCGTTCGTGACTCTCGCCCGCGACCGCGCCGGCGAGAAAGCCCGCGGCGAAGGCGTCGCCAGCGCCCGTCGTGTCGACGGCGTCGACGGGGTAGCCGGGGTGTGCGATGCGTTCGCCGCCCGTGCGGACCTCCGCGCCGTCCGGCCCGCGCTTGAGGACGAGCGTTCGCCCGTCGGAATCGGACGCGTCGAAGGGAAAGGCGAGGGCGGCCTCGCGGTCGTTCAAGAACAGGTAGTCGACCGTCGAGAGCGTCGCCTCGTAGGCGCGTTCGCCGACGCGTCGCCCGGGGTCGAAGCTCACCGGCACGCCGGCCTCCGAGGCCCGTTCGGCGAGTTGAGCCGCCGTCTCGGGCCGCTGGCCGGTCAGGTGGAGGTGGTCGGCGTCGCGGAGGACGCCCTCGGGGAGGTCCGCGGCCTCGAACGCCTCGTTCGCGCCCGGACAGCCGAGCACCATCACCTCGCCGGACGGGTCGACGACGACGTACTTGCGCGTCGTCTCGTCGTCGGGGACGGTGACGAGGGCGTCGCAGTCGACCCCTCGTTCGGACGACTCGGCGCGGGCGGCGCGGCCGTACTCGTCGCCGCCGACGCTCCCGAGGAGCGAGCAGTCGACGCCGAGGTCGGCGAGGCCGCCGGCGACGTTGGCGGCGCTACCGCCGGCGGCGGCGACGCGGGACTCGACGGCGGCCTCGCCGTCGGGGTCGGGCAGGGAGTCGACGCGGAGCGTCACGTCCCAGTTGACGTGGCCAGCGCAGACGACGCGGGGCATGGGATAGCCGTTGGTAATCGACCGTTAAATAGAGGACAGTCGGGACGGTGCCGCCCTCCGGCGGCCCGCTACGCCCCGCCGAGCACCGTGAAGAGGAGCAGGTTGTGGGCCCCGGGACCGAGGCCGACGGCGGCGACGAAGCCGAGGAGCGCGTAGCCCTCCGCCGGGTCCTCGCGCACGTAGTCGACGAACAGGGCGACGATGCCCGAGGCGATGACGAGTTTCACGAGGACGAACAGCCAGACCGTCCCCAGGTAGGGTTCGGTGGGAAGCGTCGCGGCGAACTCGATGATGGCGCGAGAGAGCGGCGTCCGCTCGCCGAAACCCAGCAGGTCGACGCCGACGGCGGTGGAGACGGCGTCGAGGGCGTGGCCGAAGACGGCGAGGAACCCCACCGCGCCCGTGAGGCGCGCCGCCGGGTAGGCGCGGATGAGGACGGCCCACGCGGCGGCGGCGACGACGGCGGCGGCGACGAGACCGACGGCCGGAACGAGGGGGGCGAGCGTCCCCCTGACCGCGCCGACGAACAGGGCGTCGGCGACGGTGACGGCGACGAGGAGGCTCCCGAGGCCCGCCAGGACGAGGGCGACGGCGTCCCCGGCCCGCGCGTCCGCGGCGACGAACGTCCCGACGCCGAGGGCGCCGACGGCGAGGTAGACGGCCGCCGTCCCGCCGAGCGGGCGGAGGAGTGGCGGGAGAGCGTCGACGACGTAGAGGACGTGCGCGGCCGACCCGAACACCATCCACGGGACGAACGCGAGGACGCGACGGGGGGTGACCGCGGGTCGGCGGCGGACCGCCGCGGCGGCGACGACGCCGACGGCGACGAGGAGGGCGGCGAGGTACGGGAGCGGCGGCACCGAGAACCCTTCGGGAAGTATCGCCATGCTCCGTTGCGCGCTTGGCGGCCGTGAAAGCCTTACGAAAGCCGCCTGCGGGGATTCGAGCCGGCGGACCCGCAACTCGGTCGGCGCGTCCGCCCGTCCGAGTCGCTTTTAGGCGCGGTCGCCGTCTTTCTCCCGCATGAACCGCACGGAGTTCGCCGCGCGCATCGACCACACCGTCCTCGGGCCGGAGACGACGCCCTCGGACGTGGAGCGTGTCGTAGACGAGGCGGCCGAGTACGGCATGAACGCCTGCATTCCGCCGTGCTACGTCGCCGAGGCGCGCGGGTACGGGCCGGACGTGACGATAGCCACCGTCGTCGGATTCCCGCACGGCCAGCACTCGACGGCCGCCAAGCGCGAGGAGGCCGTCGACGCCTGGGAGAACGACGCCGACGAACTGGATGTGGTGATCAACGTCGGCCGCCTGAAGGCCGGCGAGGACGACGCCGTCGAGGAGGACATCGCGGAAGTCGTCGCCGCCGTCCCGATTCCGGTGAAGGTCATCATCGAGACGGCCCTCCTCTCGGACGGCGAGAAGCGCCGCGCCTGCGAGGCGGCCGTCGAGGCGGACGCCGACTTCGTGAAGACCTCGACGGGGTTCGCAGCGGGCGGTGCGACGGTCGAGGACGTGGAACTGATGGCGGAGTACCTGCCCGTGAAGGCCAGCGGCGGCGTCGGCTCCTACGAGGAGGCGACGGCGATGTTCGACGCCGGCGCCGAGCGCATCGGGGCGTCCTCGGGCGTCGACATCGTCTCGGGGTTCCCGGAGTAAGGCTGCGGGAGGTCACTCCAACGCGTAGATACGCGACTCGGCGCCCTCACCGCTCTCGCTCTTGCCGCCCTTCGTCGCGAAGAACACGGCGTCGTCGGCGACGGTGACCCCGCTGTCGACGTAGCCGTCCACGGGGAACCGCCACCGCGTCGCGCCGAACCGGGCGTCGCCGAGTCCGAACCCGCCGTCGAGGTTTACGGCGACGACATCATCGCCCGCGAGGTAGCCGACGGACCCCGACGCCGCGGGCGGTGCGCCGAAACTCCCGTCGACTTCCCAGCGCCGGTCGCCCGTCCGGTCGCGGAGACCGGTCGCCCGCGCGGCGTCGCCGCCGACCACGATACCGTCGGCGAATGCCAGTTGGATGCTCGCCGCGTCCGCGGCCCGCCACCGCGTCCGACCGGCGTGCAGACCGCCTGCGAGACGGTAGACGCCGCCGCCGAACGTCCCCGTGAACGCGTCGCCCGACTCGTCGGCGACGAGCGACTCCACGGCGCCGCCGACCTTCCGCCGCCAGAGACCGCGGCCGTCGTAGAGGCTGTACACCTCGCCGCCGGTCGTTCCGACGACCAGCGTGGTGAACGCGTGCGCGAGCCTCGACACCGCGCCGAACACCTCGAACCGCCAGCGCTCCTCGCCGGTGGCGGGGTCCAACAGGGCGACGAGGCCCTCGTCGTTTCCGACGGCTATCTCCTCCGCCTCGTAGGTCGGCACCGGCGGCGCGCGCACGTCGGCGTCGGGTCCGCCCGGATTCCACCGCCAGCGCTCCTCGCCGGAGTCGGCGTCGAGAGCGAGGAGGCCGCGGCGGTCAGACGTGCCGGCGTAGACGGTGCCGTCGATTACGGCCGGCGAGGTGAATCGGGGCGACCCGTAGTTCTCGTCGGTGTCCTCCCGTTCGCCGACGCGCCAGCGCTCCTCGCCCGAGGCCGTGTCGAGTGCGAGGAGGGCGTCGGCCGTGGGGACGTAGGCGGTGTCGCCGACGACTGCGATTCGGCCGCTGGGCCACTCGCCCTCGACGGACCACCGTACCTCGGGTCGTTCCGCGGGGCCGACGGGGTTCGGGTTGTACGCCGTTCCCTGCGGGTCGAACCCCGGGTACGGCCAGTCGGTCGTCGCGTCGTCCGGGACGGGGGCGCCGTCCCCGAGGTCGCCGTCGAGTTCCGCCGCGGAGTCGAAACAGCCCGCGAGCGACGCCGTCACCGTCGCGCCGACCGCCGCGAGAAACCGCCGTCTGGACGTGGTAGAGGGCATTCGTCTCGTTGTGACGTCCGTATGTCATGAGCGTTTCCGTCCGAGTCGTCCCCAACCGTCGACCTTTTGGCCGCGCGGGAGAGACCTCAGAACGACCGAATGGCCCGATACCACATCGAGACGTACGGCTGCACCTCCAACCGCGGCGAGAGCCGAGCCATCGAGAGCGCGCTCCGCGATGCCGGCCACTACCGCGTCGAGGGTCCCGAGGAAGCCGACGTCGCCATCATGAACACCTGTACGGTCGTCGAGAAGACGGAGCGCAACATGCTCCGCCGGGCCAAAGAGCTGGAATCGGAGACGGCCGACCTCATCATCACGGGCTGCATGGCGCTCGCGCAGGGCGAGGAGTTCCGCGAGGAGGAGGTGGACGCCCAGATACTCCACTGGGACGACGTCCCCTCGGCCGTCACGAACGGCGAGTGCCCCACGCCGGGACCGGGCACCGAACCCGTCCTCGACGGCGTCGTCGGAATCCTGCCCATCGCTCGGGGTTGCATGTCGAACTGCTCGTACTGCATCACGAAGTTCGCCACCGGCCGCGTCGACTCCCCCTCGGTGGAGGAGAACGTCGAGAAGGCCCGAGCACTCGTCCACGCGGGCGCGAAGGAAATCCGCATCACCGGGCAGGACACCGGCGTCTACGGCTGGGACGAGGGCGATAGGAAGCTTCCCGAACTGCTGGAGCGCATCTGCTCGGAGATAGACGGCGACTTCCGCGTCCGCCTCGGGATGGCCAATCCCGGGGGGATTCACGGCATCCACGAGGAACTGGCCGACGTGTTCGACCGCCACGAGAAACTGTACAACTTCATCCACCTCCCCGTTCAGTCGGGGTCGGACGCGGTCTTAGAGGAGATGCGCCGCCAGCATCGCGTGGCGAAGTTCCTCGAAGTCGTCGAGACGTTCGACCGGGAGTTGGACTACTGGACGCTCTCGACGGACTTCATCGTCGGCTTCCCCTCCGAGACGGAGGCCGACCACGAGCAGAGCATGGCCCTCTTTCGGGAGGTGCGCCCCGAGAAGGTGAACGTCACGCGCTTCTCGAAGCGCCCCGGCACCGACGCCGCCGAGATGAAGGGCCTCGGCGGGACGGTGAAAAAGGAGCGCTCGAAGGCGATGTCGGAGTTGAAGATGGACGTCGTCGCCGAGGCGTACGAGGCGATGGTCGGGGAGACGCACCGCGTGATGGCCGTCGAGGAGGGCACCGGCGACTCGGTGAAGTGCCGCGACGAGGCCTACCGGCAGATAATCGTGCGGAACGCCTCCGAACGCGGCGTCGAACCCGGCGACTTCCTCGACGTCGAGGTGACGAGCCACCAGACGGTGTACGCGTTCGGCGACCCCGTCCGCGCGGCACCGGAACCGTAGCGTCCTCGAAGCGCGTCCGGCGGCCGGCCCGGAGAACGTATCAACTTCGCCCACATACTCACCGATGAGCTTATCTGCCCATTTAATATATCTGTCAGTATGACCGGCCGGCGCTTCCGCTGGGAGACGGTCGCGGGGTGGACCCCCGCGCTCGTCGGACTCGGGCTGTGGGGAGCGACGGCCGCGCACGTTCTCGGTGCCGAGAGTCCGGTCGACGCGGCCGCCGCGATGTGGCTCCCGCTGACGGCGGGCGCTGGATTCGTCGCGGTCGCGCGGCGACGCCAGGAGTCGCGGTACAACGGCGCCTTCGCGCTCTGGGTGCTCTCGGGGATCGCCGTCGGGATTCTGCTGAACGAGTGGTTCTTCCTCCTCCTCTCGTCCGCGAACCTCCGGTCGTCGGTCGACCTCCTCGTCGTGAACGCGAACGCGATAGCCGCGATTGCGACGTTCACCGCGCTCATCGGACACTACTACACGAACATGCAGGAGAGGGTGGACGAACTCCGGGTGACCAACGAGCGTCTCGAAGACTTCGCCAGCGTCGTCAGCCACGACCTGCGCAACCCCCTGAACATCGTACAGGGGCACGTCGCCCTCGCGCGCGAGACGGGCGAGCGGAGGCATTTCGACGCGATAGAACGAGCCACAGAGCGCATGGAGCAGCTGATTCGGGAGGTGTTGGCGCTCTCTCGGACCGGCGACGCCGAGGTGCGGTTCGAACCGGTCGACCTCGGCTCGGTCGCCCGGAAGGCCGCCTCGACGGTCGACGACGGGACGGTTCGGGTCGTCGTCGAGGGCGACCTGACGGTAACGGCGAACGCCGAACGCCTCCGCAGCCTCCTCGAAAACCTCGTTCGGAACGCGGCGGAGCACGGGGGCCCGGAAGTGACGACGGTCCGCATCGGCGCCTCGGCCGACGGGTCGGGGTTCTACGTCGAGGACGACGGCCGCGGAATCCCGCCGGTGGACCGAGAGCGGGTGTTCGAGGGCGGGTATTCGACGGGCGGACGCGGCACGGGGTTCGGACTCTCGATAGTGCGACGCGTCGCGGAAGTACACGACTGGGCACACGCGGCGGCCGAGAGCGAGACCGGCGGCGCTCGTTTCGAGTTCTCGGGCGTCGGACGGCCGTGAACGGGTCGGAGACGCCGACTTACTCTCTCGGTGCGAACGCCCCGCGCAGGTCGGCGGCCAGGTCCGCGACGAGTTCGCGCGAGCGGTCCACCTCGTACATCGTGGCGAATCCGTGGACCATGTCCTCGTAGTTCTCATAACGGACGGGGACGCCCTCGCTCACCAGTCGCTCGGCGTAGGCCGTCCCGCCGTCGCGCAACGGGTCGAAGCCGGCGGTGACCACCGTCGCCGGCGCGACGCCCGAGCAGTCGCGGGCGTGCATCGGGTCGGCGTACGGATTCCGCTCGTCGATGTCGCTCTCGAAGTAACAGTCGCGGAACCACGTCAGGTCCGCCTTCGACAGCACGGTCCCGGCGTGTCGCTCGACGGATTCGTGTCGTTCGTCGGCGCCCACGGCGGGGTAGACGAGCGCCTGGTGGTCGATATCCGGACCGCCCCGGTCGGCGGCCATCAACGAGACGACGGCCGCCAGCGTCCCCCCGGCGCTGTCGCCGACGACCGCTAACCCGCGGTCGGAGCCGAGGAAGTCGGGGTTCTCGGCCGCCCACTCGGTCGCCGCGTAGGCGTCCTCGACGGCGGCGGGGAACGGGTGCTCGGGCGCGAGGCGGTAGTCGACGGACACCACGGCGCAGTCGCTCTCTCGAACCAGTCGCCGACAGAGGATGTCGTGGCTTCCCAGACTGCCGAGGACGAAGCCGCCGCCGTGGAAGAACACCACCGTCGGGGACGGGCCGTCGCCGCGCGGACGGTAGACGCGGACCGGAATCTTCCCCGCCGGGCCGGGTATCGTCCGGTCCTCGACGCCGCCCACGGCGGGCGGGTCCCGGTTCTGCCACCAGTTCGCCGCCCGCGCCAGCAACCGCAGCGGTTTCGGGCCGAGACGCCTGAGCCGAGAGAGGTCGGACTGCGCCGCCATCGCCTCTCTCGCCTGCGGGTGAATCTCGTCTGCGTGCACGGGATCCGTTCGCGCCGTTGTCACAAAAGACCGGTGGACCGCCACCCGCTGTCCGGACTGTATATCCGGTACAACCTCGCTGCCGGGACGCGAGCAAATCTCGGAGGGCGGTCGCCATCCGACGGGGAATCCGCGGAACCGCCGCGCTTTTGCTCGTCGTTCGCCCACGTTCGGTCGATGGCCGACGACTCCGGCCCCGATTCGGACCGCAACTTCGACTCCGAATCCGGCCCCCCTCCCGGCGCCCGCTCCCGGCCTAGCCCCCGCCCTCGCCCTTCGCGGTACGTCCGCGACGTGCTCCAGACGCTCGGCGCCGTCGTCCTCGTCGGCGCCCTGCTGTTCGCCCTCACGGGCATCTGGCCGCCGATGGTCGCCGTCGAGAGCGCGAGCATGGAACCGCACATCGACACCGGCGACATGGTCGTCGTCTCGGACGTGAACCGCTACGTCGCCGCCGCCGCCGACGAGAACGGCATAGTCACGCGGGCGGGGGCGGACGGCTACACTCGGTTCGCCGAGGGCGGCGACGTCGTCGTCTACATGCCGCCCGCCCGCCGAGGACTCGACTCGCCCATCATCCACCGGGTCCGATTCCACGTCGAGGAGGGGGAGAACTGGTACGACAGGGCGAACCCGGAGTTCGTGGGCCCCGGCGTCGACGACTGCACGGAGTTGACGAACTGCCCCGCGCCGAACGCGGGCTACATCACCAAAGGCGACAACAACGACGAGTACGACCAGGCGAACGGTATCGCGCCGCCGGTGCGGTCGGAGTGGGTCCGCGCGAAGGCGCAGGTGCGGGTGCCGTTGCTCGGGTGGATTCGCCTCCTCCTCGCGGGGAAGGTCTGAGTTCGAGTTCGAATCCGGGTCCGCCGCGTTACTTCTTCCCGGGCCGCCCCTCGAACAGTCGCGTCGCCCGTTCGTCCTCCTTCCACTCGCCGAGTTCCTTCGGGTCGACGTGGACGAACACGTCGTCCACCTCCGGAATCTCGCGGATGGCTGCCACCACCTGCGATTCGATGTCGTGCGCCTCGAACAGCGTCATGTCGCCCTCCACCTCGATGTGGAGGCTCACGTCAACCTCGGGGCCGACGTAGTGGGCGACCACGTCGTGCGCCCCCTCGACGCGCGGGTGTTCGAGGGCGCGGCCCAGAATCTCGGCGGTCAGTTCGTCGTCGGGGGCCGCGCCGACCAGGTAGTTCACGTTGTCGCGAACGATTTCGTAGCCGGTGTAGATGATGCCGAGGGAGACGACGCCCGCGGCGACGGGTTCGAGGACGGGGACGCCGACGCTCGCGCCGACGACGCCGGCGAGGGCGGCGGTGGCCGTGAGGATGTCGTTGCGGTTGTCCAGCGCCGTCGCCACGATGGCCGGGGAGTGATGGGTCTCGCCGACGCGCCGGCAGTAGCGATAGAGGCCGTACTTCACGCCGCCGGAGGCGACGAGGACGCCGACGCTGAGAAGCCCTCCGGTCGCGCCGCCGTACGTGCCGTCCAGGACGGTGGTGGTGGCGTTCCAGAGGACGCCCGCGCCGGCGGCGAACACGCCGACGGCGACGAACAGGGAGACGAACGGTTCGATGCGCTCGTGGCCGTGCGGGTGCTGGAAGTCGGGCGGTTGCGTCGTCAGGTAGAGGCCGGCGAGGACGATGACGCTGTAGGCGGTGTCGGCCACGCTGTTGACCGCCTCGGACCCGACGGCGATGCTCCCCGTCGCCCACCAGACGCCGCCCTTGGCGAGGGCCAGCACGACGTTCACCACGAGGACGACGAGTCCCACCCGTCGGACGACTTGTCGCCGGTCTCCGCTCATCACCGGGAGTTGCGGAGGCAGGTGCATGACGTTTCCGACCGCCGAGCGGTCCGGCGGTCCGACGGCTCGAGTCGGTCGACGTCCGGTCGTCCCGCGGCCCGTCGCTCGGCGGACCGCCGCCTCGACGCTCAGTCGCTCCGGTCGTCGTCGTACTCCGTCGGGGAATCAAACTCCACGAAGACGGCGTCGTTCTCGCCGTCGACGTCGGCCCCCGACTGCTCGGCGAACGCCTCCCGGAGTCGGTCGTACGTGTCGTCGAGTGCCTCGACGATGACCTTCGTGTCCCCGATGACGGGCATGAAGTTCGTGTCGCCGCCCCACCGGGGCACGACGTGCGTGTGGAGGTGGTCGTCGATGGACCCGCCTGACGGGCCGCCGCCGAGGTTCTCGCCGGCGTTGGCCGCGTCGGGGTCGAGGGCGGCGTCGAGTGCGTCCAGCGTCCGCGCCTTCAGTTTCGCGTGGTCGAGGAGTTCCGCGTCGGTCAGATCGCCCCACGACCCCGTGTGGCGGTAGGGGATGACCATCGCGTGGCCGGGGTTGTACGGGTAGTTGTTCAGCAGGACGAACGAGTGGTCGGTCCGCGCGACGACGCGGCTCTCGCGGTCGTCGTCCGCCTTGGGAAGCGCGCAGAACGGACAGCCGTCGTCGCCGCCGTCGCCATCGTCGTCGTCGCGTTCGACCCAATCGATGCGCCACGGCGCGAATATCTGGTCCATACGCCGCCCTCGCGCGAGTCGGATTTAGTGGCGGCGGAACCGGCGGCCGGTTCGAAGTCGGGCGCGGCTACTCGGTGATGATCTCGCAGCCGTCTTCGGTGACGATGACGGTGTGTTCGGCCTGGCTCACGAGTTCGCCGTCGTCCTCCTTCAGGACGGGGTAGCCGTGGAGGACGCCCTGCTGTTTCAGCCGCTGGATGGCGATGTCCGAACGCGGCGAGTCGATCCACCGCGAGGCGAACGGGAGCGTCTTGTACTCCTCGTTCACCTGCTCTAAGACCTGCCGCGCCGAGCGGTCCCTGACCGACCGGTCGCGTTCGAGGCTGTAAATCTCCTCTTTGGACCCCTCGGAGACCTTTCCGGACCCCGTCGTCGCGAACGGTTCGATGGCCACCACGTCGCCGACTTCGAGTTCGACGCCCCGTTCGGTCCCGCGGTTGGGGATGTTCGGACCCGTGTGGGCGTCCCACTGTTCGACGCCGTGCCCGGAGAGGTTCAGCACCGGCGTGTAGCCGTAGCCGCGGATGACGTCCTCTATCTCCGCGCCGATTTCGCCGGTCTGGACGCCGGGGCCGACGGCGTCGAGGGCGGCGTCGAGCGCTTCTTCGGCCGCCTCGACCAGTTCCTCGTTGCCCGAGAGGTCGACCGTCACCGCGGCGTCGGCGATGTAGCCGTCGATATGAACGCCGCAGTCCAGACAGACCATCTCCTCGCCGAACTCGGTGTCGTCGTCGCGGGCGGGGGAGGCGTGCGACGCCTCCTCGTCGACGCTGATGTTGACGGGGAACGCACAGCCGTCGGCGAGTTCGTAGATGCGCTCTTCGGCGTGCTCTGCGACTTCGAGGTGCGTCGCGCCCGGTTCGACCATCTCGGCCGTCTCGTCGAGAACCTCTCTGAGGACGCTGCCGGCCTCTCGGTACTTCTCGGCCGTCTCCTCGTCGAGGGGTCCGATGCTCATGGCCGTGCTTGGCGCGAGCGTCCCAAAGAGGTTGCGGACCCCGCTTCCGTCCCCCGAACGCGTCCGAGACGGAGGAACGAACCCCCGCCAAACCGTCCGTTCGACCCGCCGCGCTCCGGGGCCGCGACTACGCAGGCCGCGGAGGGAATCCGAGCAACTGTTTATAAGCACGCGTCCCCTCCCGACGGGGAGATATGAGTGCACCCGAGTTCGGCGCGGACGTGCCCCACCGGCGAGTCGACGCGGACGACTGGGAGGGGATCTACGTCGTCGGCGACGTACACGGCTGTCACGAGGAGTTAGAGCAGTTGCTCGACGAACTCGGCGTCACCGACGACGACCTCGTCGTGTTCGTCGGCGACCTGGTTCGGAAGGGCCCCGACAGCGAGGGCGTCGTCTCCCTCGTCCGGAACGCGCCCAACATGCTGACCGTCCGCGGCAACAACGAGGAGAAACTCATCCGCGGCGACAAACGCCTCGACGAACTCACCGAAGAGCAGATGGAGTGGATTCGGAACCTCCCGGTCGCCATCTCCTGGGAGGATGCGTTCGTCGTCCACGGCGGCGTCGACCCGCAGAAACCGCTCTCGGAGCACTCCATCAAAGAACTGGAGACGTTCCGGAAGTTCGAGGACGCGGACGGCGAGAAGGCGTACTGGTGGGAGGCCTACCGCGGCCCACGGCGCGTCTTCTTCGGGCACACCCCCCTCTCGGCGCCCGTCGACCGCCGGTACGCCGTCGGCCTCGACACCGGGTGCGTCTACGGCAACGAACTCACCGCCTACGACTGGCGGAACGACGAGTTCGTGGTCGTCGAACCCGAGGAGGCGGTCGAGAAGCGAGCCGAATCGAAGTGGGTCGAACCCGCCGCCTCCGCGCAGTAATCGCGTCCGTCGAGGCGTCGGCGGCGTCGTCGCCGGAAGCGAACCGGTGAAGTCGCTCCGCGAACAGTTCCCACACACGATGACTTCGGAGGACGGGGAGGCCGACGCCCCCGCACGAACGCCGCCCGTCGCCCCCGCGGACGCGCCCGCGTCGTTCGACGCCGGCGCCGACGAGGACGACCCGGCGTGGTATCTCAACCGCGAACTGGGCGAACTCTCCTTTCACCACCGCGTCCTCCACGAGGCCCTCGACGACCGGAACCCCCTGTTGGAGCGAGCGAAGTTCCTCGCCATCTTCACGGGCAACGTGGACGAGTTCTTCATGAAGCGCGTCGGCGGTCTCAAACAGCAGATAGACGCCGGCGTGACCGCACCCTCGCCCGACGGCCGCACGCCGAAAGAGCAGTGGTCGGCGGTGCTGTCGCGGGCGTCCGACCTGTTCGAACGGCAGGACCGATGCTTCGGCGAGGCGGTCCGCCCCGCCCTCGCCGACGCGGGCATCGAGATTCTCGACCACGGCGACCTGCGCGAAGCGGAACGGCGCGGCCTACGGTCGTACTTCGAGGAGTCGGTGCTCCCGACGCTGACGCCCCTGACGTTCGACTCCGCGGGGTCGTTCCCGTTCATCTCGAATCTCAGTCTCTCCGTCGCGGTGCTCACCCGGGACACACCGGACGGCGACCTGCGATTCTCTCGCGTGAAGGTGCCGCCGAACCGACCCCGACTCGTCCCCGTGGCCGACGTGACGGGCGAGGGGGCCGACCCGGACCGGTCGGACGTCGACGGCGCGTCCGGCGACGCGCGGCGCTTCGTCTTCCTCGAGGACGTGCTGTGTGCGAACCTCGACCTGCTGTTCCCGAACGTCGAGGTGGTCGACGCCTCGCCGTTCCGCGTGACGCGCAACGCGGAGGTCGGACGGAACGAGGAGGTGGCGGAGGGTCTCATCGACACCATCGAAGACGTGCTCCGGCAGCGTCGCTTCGCCACCGTCGTCCGCCTCGAACTCGACGCCGACGCGCACCCGTTCGTCCGCGAGGTGCTGCTCGAACGTCTCGACGTCTCCGAGTCCGAGGTGTACGAGCGCTCCGGACCCATCGACAAGACGTTCTGCTTCGCCCTCGCCGACGCGGACCGCCCGGACCTGCGACTGCCCGCGTGGACGCCGCGACCGCACCCCCGATTGGCCGACGTCGACTCCGACGACCCCGCTTCGCTGTTCGCCGAGGTTCGGGCGGGTGACCTGCTGGTCCATCACCCCTACCACTCGTTCGCGGGGACGGTGCAGGCGTTCCTCTCGGCGGCCGCGAGCGACCCGGACGTGCTCGCCATCAAGGCGACCATCTACCGCACCGCGCCCGATTCGGGCGTCATCCGGGCGCTCATCGACGCCGCGGCCCGCGGCAAGCAGGTGGCGGTGGTGGTCGAACTGCAAGCGCGGTTCGACGAGGAGAACAACCTCCGCTGGGTGAGACGCCTCGAAGAAGAGGGCGTCCACGTCGCCTACGGCACCGAGGGACTGAAGACGCACGCGAAGACGGCGCTCGTCGTCCGCGAGGAACCCGACGCCGTCCGCCTCTACTCGCACGTCGCCACCGGCAACTACCACTCGGAGACGGCGAAGACGTACACCGACCTCGGCCTCCTCACCGCCGACAGGACCGTCGGCCGCGACCTGGTGAAACTGTTCAACGTCTTCACCGGGCACGCCCGGCACACCGACTACGAGAAACTCCTCGTCGCCCCCGAGAACCTCCGGGACGCCTTCGTCCGCCTCGTGCGCCGCGAGGCCGACCACGCCCGCGCGGGCCGCGAAGCCCGAATCGTCGCCAAGATGAACGCGCTGGAGGACCCGGCGATGGTCCGGGAACTGTACGCGGCGTCGCGGGCCGGCGTCGACGTCGACCTCTTCGTGCGCGGCGTCTGCCGCCTCCGCCCCGGCGTCGAAGACCTCTCGGAGACCGTCTCCGTCTCCAGCGTCGTGGGTCGCTTCCTCGAACACTCCCGCGTCTTCTACTTTCACAACGCGGGAGCGTCCGACTACTACGTCGGCTCCGCCGACTGGATGACGCGCAACCTCGACCGTCGGGTCGAGGCCGTCGCGCCCGTCGAGGACCCGGAACTCAGGCGGGAACTCGACGCCGTCCTGCGAGTCCTCTCTGCCGACAACCGCAAGCGCTGGGTGATGGACTCGGCGGGCGGGTACGAGCGGCGCCGACCCGCCGACGGCGAGGACGAGTTCGTCGCTCACGACGCCCTGATGTCGCTGGCGCGCGGCGACGCGACGCGCGAATCGCTCCTCGACGGCGAGAGCAGTCGCCAGTAACCTCGATACGGCGCGCCGAACGCGCGCGGAGCAGCGGTGCGGACACGCAGATTCGGACCCCCGTCCGCGCGTCCGTCGACCCGCTACGGTTCCGTCGCGTCCCTCTCGACGGCGTGCCGTTCGAGTTCGAGCGTCGCGGGGTCGAGGGTGTAGTACGCCTCCCACGTCGGCGCGAGGCTGACGACGCGGACGCCCTCGATGGTCGCCTCGGCGTGGCGGTGGTTGTGACCGACGAGGAGGAGGTCCGGTTCGACCGCCCGCAGTATCTTGTCGACGGCCCCGACGCCGGGGTCGCGGCCGCCGGCGACGCGGAGGAGGCCCCGCGGCGGTTGGTGCGCGAGGAAGACGTCCACGTCGGTCAGCGACGCCGCGCGTTCGACCTCCGCGCGGACGAAGTGCCGGCGCCGGTCGCCCGCGAGGTCCGCGCGCGACTTGCCGTACTGCGTCGGGGCGAAGTTGCCCGAGAGGCCGCCCACCCGGAGGCCCTCGACGTCGGCGGCGGTGCTGGCCAGGAGGTGCGGCCGCCCGGCGTCCGTCAGCGCCGCATCGCCGCGGCGGAGGGCGTCTATCACGTCGAAATCCTCGTTGTTACCCGCGACGAACCACGTCGGCGCGGGGAGGTCGTAGTGGAACAAGTCGCCGACCTGGAGGGCGGCGTCGGGGTCCACCTCCCGGTACGCGGCGAGGAGGGCGTCTCTGCGTGCGGGGTCGTCGGCGTGAGCGTCACCGAGAACGAGCATTTGCGTATGGGTAACGGCTCGGACGCCTTAGCCGTGAGCGTCCGAGACAGTCCCGGCGACGCGTCGGTCGAGTCGCGGGCCGGTCGCCCCCGACTACGCCTCCGAGAGCGAGTCGAGCAGGTCCCGCGCGTACTCGACCTCCTCGGGGAAGACGCGGTGTTCGCTGCCCTCGTACACGTCGAAGCGCACGTCCGCGCCCATCCGTTCGAGTTCCGCGACCGTCTCCTCGGCGCGCGAGAGCGGGATGTGCGGGTCGTCGTCGCTCACGCCGAGCATGACCGGCGTCCCGTCGAGCGAGCCCTCGAAGCGGAAGTCGGTCCCCTCGGGGCCGACGAACCCGCCCGAGAGGAGGACGAGGCCGCCGTAGCGCGCCGGGTGGGTCGCCACGTAGGAGGAGAGCAGACACGCCCCCTGCGAGAAGCCGACGAACGCGAGTTTCTCGTCCGGGAGCCCCGTCGTCTCGCGCGCCTGCGCGACCGCGCGGTCGACGTGCGCCACCGCCGAGTCGTAGTGCGGGTCGTTCGACTCCGCGGGGGCCATGAACGAGTTGGGGTACCACGTCCCTCGCTGCGCCTGCGGGGCGACGTAGTGGACGCCCCCGCGGTCGAACTCGTCGGCGAGTTGGAGCATCCCGCGCGCCGTCGCGCCGCGACCGTGGACGAGGACGACGGCGACGCTCGCCGCCTCCGGGTCCGCGCCGGCGGTCAGTATCGGCTGGTCCGCGTGGGGGTCGTCGCTCGCGGCCATCAGTCGGACACCTCACTAGCCCCGACTTCGGCCTCGGCGGCGCCGTCGAGTGGGGGCAGATGCGCCGTTATCTCCTCGCGGTCCGCCTCGAGCCACGACGGGAGTTTCAGTTCCGACCCGAGCGACTCGACGGACTCGTCGGCGGTGAACCCGGGGCCGTCCGTCGCCACCTCGAAGAGGACGCCGCCGGGTTCGCGGAAGTAGATGGACTGGAAGTACTGTCTGTCCTTCCGCGGCGTGACGTTCTGGCCCGCCTCGGACAGTCGCTCGCGCCACTCCGCCTGCGTCTCCGCGTCGGGCGCGCGGAAGGCGACGTGGTGGACGGTGCCGACGCCGGGTCGTCCCCGCGGCGACTCGCGCGTCAGGAGGTCGACGACCGTCGCTCGGTCGCCGTCGGCGACGTACCGGACGCGTTCGCCCGCTTCGTCGGTTCGCTCGAACCCGAGGAGTTCGAGGACTCGACCCGTCGCGCCGGGGTCCGCCGACTGGAGCGTGACGCCGTGGAAGCCGCGGACGGCGCGCGCCTCGGGGACGGGCCCGTCAGCCCACGGTTCCACGTCCGTCTCGCCCTCGACCAGTTCGAGCGGTTGGCCGTCCCGGTCCTCGAAGGGGAGGACGCCCGCGCCGAACCGCTCTGTCTCCTCGCCGACGGTCACGTCGTGCGATTCGAGCCTGTCGCGCCAGTAGTCGAGGCTTCCCTCGGGGACGACGAACGCCGTGGCGACGGCCTGCCCGCGGCCGGGGCGCCCGGGTCGGCCCTCGCCGAACGGGAAGAACGTCATCGCGGTGCCGGGCGACCCCGTCCCGTCGCCGAAGTAGAGGTGGTAGGTGCGCGTGTCGTCGAAGTTCACGGTGCGCTTGACGAGTCGGAGGCCGAGCACGTCGGCGTAGAACCGCACGTTCTCGGCTGGGTCGCCCGCGACGGCCGTGACGTGGTGGATGCCTGTGGTGTTCATGGTATTCGTGGTGTCGCACGCTGGCCCGTCGCCAGTTTCACTCTGTTACTTAGTACGGAACCGAAACCATATGTACGTTCCCGGACGTACGAGCTACCAGGTGACATCGATGCCCCCGGAAGACGAAGAGATATACAGCGAGGAAGCGTGCGGCGTCATCGACTCGATTCAACAGATCGGCTCGCAGTGGCGGCTCATCGTCCTGCACGACCTACAGGACGGCGAGAAGCGGTTCAACGAACTGAAGCGCTCCACCGGGTCGAGTTCGCGGACGTTGTCGCGCGTCCTCGACGACCTGCAGGAACTCGGGTTCGTCTCCCGGCGACTGGAGGAGGACGCCCCGGTGGCGACGTACTACTCGCTCACCTCGAAGGGTCGGTCGCTCTGCCCCGTCTTCGACGAGATAAGCGACTGGGCCGACGAGTGGTTGGCCTCGCCGCCGGCGGGCGAGGACCCCGCCGCGGTCGAGGAGGACGAGGAGCCGACTGGAACGGCCGCCGCGGGCGCCGAGTAGACCGCTCACCCCGTTCAGTCTCCGTTTTCGCCCGGGGCGCTCGGGCTTCCGCCCCCGCTTTCGTCGCGCCGGGCGCGCATCCCCTGTCTCGTGAACTGCGGGTTCCCCCGGACGCGGACGCCGCGTTCGCGCCGGAACGCCGCGTAGCAGAGCACCAGCAGGGGCGGCACGCCGAGGGCGGCGACGCCGGCGGTCACCCCGTTTTCGAGGGCGAACAGGAGGGAGACGGCGAGGAGGTTGCCCGCGAGGAGGACGCCGGCGACGACCTTCTTCGCGAACGACTCGAACGCCTCCGACCCCGCGAGGACGACGTTCACCTGCACGTTCTCCCGTTCGACCAATCCGAGCACGCGGCTCAGTTTCGGCGGCACCGTCAGGAGCGTCCGCGTCGCCGCGCGGAACTGGTCGGCCGCGTCCTCGGCGTACTCGCGGGCGACGCGCTCTCTCACCGAGGAGTCCTCCTCGTCGCCGCCGTCCACCCCGCGTTCGTCGACGTACTCGGTCACCTCTTCGATGAAATCGAACTCGGGGGCGAGCGTCCGGCAGACGCCCTCGAGCACCGTCGAGACGCGGACGACGAGGGCGAGGTCCTGCGGCAGGCGGAGGGGGAAATCGTACAGCGTCGCCTGGAACTCCGAGACCAACTGCCGGACGCGGTACCGGTCGACGTCGCCGCCGCCGAGTCTATCGATGGCGACGGAGAACGCCTCGCGCATCAGCGCCCGGTCGGCCGCCGGGTCCAGCGCCCCCATCGCCACGAACGCGTCTATCACCCGGTCGATGTCGTCGGTGGCGACGCCGACGTAGAACTCGTACATGTGTTCGCGCGTCGCCGAGTCGATGCGGCCGGTCATCCCGAAGTCGTAGAAGACGAGGGTGCCGTCGGACCGAACCGCGAGGTTTCCGGGGTGGGGGTCGGCGTGGAACAGGCCGTGTTCGAGCATCATCTCGATGTACGCGCGTTCGAGGCGCCGCGCGACCGCCTCGCGGTCGACGCCCATCCGTTCGAGTTCCCGCACGCGGTCTATCTTCACCCCCTCGACGTACTCCATCGTGAGCACGTTCCGCGTGGAGAATCCCTCGTGTGCGACCGGGACCCGAATCTTCGGGTCGTCCTCGAAGTTCCGCCGAATCCGGCGGAGCATCGCCGCCTCGTGCGCGTAATCCATCTCCTCGTGGATGGTGTCGGCGAACTCCCCGGCGAGGTTCTCGAAGGTGAAGCGCTGACCGGGGTGTGCGAAGCGGACGAGCACCGGGACCAACCGCTCGACGACGCGCAGGTCCGCCTCCACAACGCGGCGGATGCCCGGGCGCAACACCTTGACGGCGACGCGTTCGCCGTCGGCGACGGCGGTGTACACCTGCCCGAGACTCGCGCCGCTGATGGGGTCGGGGTCGAACTCGTCGAACGTCGCCTCGACGGGACCGAGTTCCTCCTCGATTCGCGGGCGGACCGTCTCCCAGTCGTCCGGCGGCACCTCGTCCTGCAGGGTGGAGAGCACCTCGACGTACTCGGCCGGCAGGGCGTCCGGGCGCGTGGAGAGCACCTGCCCGAGTTTGACGAACGTCGGCCCGAGGGAGACGAGACTGTCGCGGAGGTCGGTCGCCCGGCGCGTCCGCGTCGCCGCGTCGGTCCGGCGCGACCGGCCGAACAGGAGGAAGCGCCGCCTGTCCCGGGCGATGGCGACGAACAGGGGGAGGAAGGTGCGGACGACGACGAGCAGTCGCCACAGCGAGTGGAGCGCCACGCGGACACCGGAGGGGCGGTCCGGGTCGGGACCGGAGTCGGAGTCGGGAACGGCGTCGAGTGCCGAACGGGACGCTCTCGCGTCGCCTGGGCCGTCGCTCGGAGGGGAGTCGGCCGGGTCGTCCGGAGCGGAGGCGGACATTCGAGTTACGCCCACTCGGGACCGCGAGGGCAAAAAGGGAGTCGCCCGCCCCCCGGGGGGATTATTCACGAACGCACAGTCTCCAAATCATCAGAGAAGATTATGAGGGACGGTCGAGTCGAATGCGCACATGGCGCAGCGTCACAATCTGCACGACTACGAGGCGGCGCGCGAGTCGTTCTCGTGGGACGACATCTACGACGAGGCCGACTGGGACGCACCCGAGCGACTGAACGTCGGACACGAGGTGGCCGACCGGCACGCGACCGGCGGCGACAGGGTGGCGCTCTCCCACGTCGACAGGGACGGCGAGCACACCGAGACGACGTTCGCGGAGTTGACCGAGCGGTCGAACCGATTCGCGAACGCGCTCGAAGCAGCGGGCGTCGGACGGGGCGACCGCGTCTTCTCGTACATGCCTCGCATCCCGGAGCACTACGTCGCACTGGTAGGGACGCTCAAACGCGGGGCCGTTTGGGGGAGCGTGAACGAGCGGTTCGGCCCCGACGGTATCTCCTACCGCCTCGACGACTGCGAGGCGACGGCCGTCGTGACCACGAGCGACAACCGCGACACCGTCGCCGGCGCGGTGGCGGACGCCCCGTCGGTCGAACAGGTTATCACCGTCGACCGAGGCGGCGGGGTACCCGACGGCGACGTTGACTTCCGGGCCGCCCTCGACGACGCGAGCGAGACGTACGACGCCGCCGAGACCGGCGGCGAGGACGACGCCCTTCTCTACTACACCTCGGGGACGACCGGTCTGGCGAAGGGCGTCCTCCACAAGCAGCGCTGGATAGCCGGCGTCGCGGCGACCCAGAAGTACGCCGTCGACTTACAGTCCGACGACCTCTACTGGAGCACCGGCGACTTAGGGTGGCTGACCGGCGCCATCAACACGCTGGGCGCGTGGTTCTGGGGCACCTCGCTGTTCGCCTACGAGGGCGAGTTCGACCCCGAGCGGTGGGCCGAACTGCTCGACGAACACCCAGTCACGGTGCTGTTCTCGGTTCCGACCGCCTACCGGATGCTCCGCGAGCAGGACGAACTTCTGGAAGACGTCGACCTCAACCTGCGGCACGCCCTCTCCATCGGCGAACCGCTCAGCGCGGGCGTCGTCGAGTGGGGCAGGGAAACGCTCGACGTCACCATCCTCGACACGTACGGCCAGACGGAGACGGGCAACATGATAATCAACAACTACCCGACGATGGAGCTTCGACCGGGGTCGATGGGGAAGCCGCTCCCCGGCGTCGAGGCCGACGTCGTCGACCCGGAAACCGGCGAGGTGCTCGACCCGGGCGAGACCGGCGAGATAGCCGAACGGGGTGATTTCCCCTGCTTTTTCGCCGGCTACTGGAACAAGCCCGAGCAGACCGCCGAGTGCTTCGTCGACGGCCCCGACGGCGAGTGGTATCTCTCGGGGGACCTCGCGTACAAAGACGAGGACGGCTACATCTGGTTCGAGGGGCGCGGCGACGACGTCATCCTCTCGTCGGGCTACCGCATCGGTCCGTTCGAGGTCGAGAGCGCCCTCGGCGAACACGAGGCCGTCGCGGAGGCGGCCGTCGTCCCCAAACCGCACCCCGAACGGGGGAACATCGTCAAGGCGTACGTCGTGTTGAGCGAGGGAGCCGAGCCGTCCGAGGAGCTGAAAGAAGACATCAAGAACCGCGTGAAGACGGAGCTCTCGGCGCACGAGTACCCGCGGGAGATAGCGTTCCGCGACGAACTGCCGAAGACGGTCACGGGGAAGATACGTCGCACCGAACTCCGCGACGAGGTGGGGGAGTAGCGGGACGGGCCGAACGTGGGTCGGCGACTGCCAGCAGCCCTTTACTCCAACGCCAGCAGCAATCAGTAATGGCAGAGAGTAAGTCGGTCGTCGTCGCCTCCCTCATCGCCAACGGCTCTATCGCCGTCATGAAGTTCGTCGGATTCCTCCTCACCGGGAGCGCGGCGATGCTGTCGGAGACGTACCAGTCGGTATCGGACACGGGCAACCAGATATTCCTCCTGTTCGGCCTTCGCTACTCGAAGCGGCGGGCCGACCGCGACCACCCGTTCGGCTACGGGAAGGCGCAGTTCTTCTATGCGTTCCTCGTGTCGGTGTTGCTGTTCGGCGTCGCGGGCATCGAGAGCGCCCGGAAGGGCTATGAGACCCTCGTCGGCGGTGGCAGCTTCCACGTCACCAACGCCACGATTCCGGTGATAGAGCTGACGCTGTCCGGGGCGCAGATCAGCTACGCCGTGCTACTGTTCGCCATCGCCTTCGAGTCGTGGGCGCTCAAGAAGGCGTACGACGGCATCAAAGTGCAGATAGACGAGCACAACTGGAGCGGGCTCCGCGAGGCGTTCCGGAAGACCAGCGACGTGACGACGCTGACTGCGCTGACCGAGGACTCCATCGCCCTCGCGGGGGCGACTATCGGTATCGTTGGCATCTACCTGACCGAGAAAACCGGGAACGCGATGTACGACGGCATCGCCGCGTTGCTCATCGGACTGCTCCTGATGGGATTCGCCGTCGCGTTGGCGTGGCAGAACAAGCGGCTACTGCTCGGCGAGAGTCTCCCGGCCGACGCGGAACAGCGCCTGCGCGACATCGTGACCGACGCGGAGGGCGTCGAGCGACTCGTCGACTTCCGGACGGTCTACTTCGGCCCCGAGGAGATCGTCGTCACCGCCGACGTGGCCTTCGATTCGACCCTCGGTGCCGACGGCATCGACGCCCGCATCAGCGAGATCAAAAGACAGCTCACGGCCGCGGAGCCGCAGATTCGGAAGGCCTACCTCGAACCGCAGACGTAGCCGAGCGATCCGTCCGGACGCGCACCGCCCCGGTTCGGATTCAGGCTCCCTCGACCAGCCGTTCCAACTGTTCCGGCGGCACCGCGCCGCGCGCGCCGTAGCCGTCGTACGCGAACGTCGGCACGCCCGTGATTCCCTGCTGCTGCGCTTCGGTGAACTTCGCGCGGACCTCCTCTCGAAGGCTGTCGTCGTCCAGCGCCGAGCGTATCTCCTCGCCATCGACGCCCGCGTCCTCGCCGAGTTCGACCAGCAGGTCCGTCTCGCCGATATCCTCGCCGTCCGTCCAGAGCGCGTCGAATATCGCCACGTCGAACGCCAGCCACGTCTCGTAGTCGTAGTGCTCTTTCACGTAGTAGGAGGCCACCTGCGCGGGCAGCGAGTCGACGTCCGTGGCGATACTGAGGTCCATCTCCACGTCGTACTGCTCCTGCAGGCGGCGGACGTTTTCTTTGGCCTGCTCGTAGTAGTCGTCGTCCTTGCCGTCGTCGACGGAGTGGTCGATGGTGCCGTCGGCGTTGCGCTTCCCCGAACGGAGGTCGAACGGGTGCCAGTCTATCTCCAACTCGTCCTCGCGCGTCTTCTGGTACTGTCGAAGCGACTCGCGACCGAGATAACAGAACGGGCAGACGTAGTCCGAGTAGACCGTTATCCGACCCGCGGATTCGGCGTCACTCATACCTCGGGGTACGGCGTCGCGCGGGTAAAAGGGAGCGCCCGGGGCGCGACTCGCCGCTAGACCGGTTCTCGGTCGCCTCAGATACCGTACGCGACGCTCGTCAGCTTCTCGGACAGTTCCCACAGGCGGTGGGCGTCCGCCTCGTCGTGGGAGTCGGCGCTCGACTCGTTCTCGCCGGGGTAACCGCGCATGTTCCGGAAGCCCGTCGGGCCGACGTACTCGCCGCCGTCGACGCCCTCGGCGGTGGCGGCGTAGACGAGGGGGAGCGCCCCCATCTCGGCGCTCTGTGCGAGGGCGCGGTTGGCGAGGCTCATCCCCAGGAGCCGGAGGTACGACCCCGCCATCTCCGGGCCGCGTCGCTGGAGGTTCGTCGCGGCGTAGCCCGGGTGACAGCCCACGCTGACGACGTCGTCCTCGCCGGCGCGTTCGAGTCGTCGCTGGAGTTCGTAGGCGAACAGCAGGTTCGCCAGTTTGCTCTGCCCGTAGGCGCCCCACTTGTCGTAGGAGTCCTCGCCCATCAGGTCCGAGAAGTCCATCTCGCCGCTCTCGTGGACGCCGCTGGACTGCGTGACGACGCGCGTCTCCCCGTCCGTCTCGCGGAGGACGTCGAGGAGATGGCCCGTCAGGGCGAAGTGGCCGAGGTGGTTGACGCCGAACTGCATCTCGAAGCCCTGTTCGGTCTCGCGGCGCGGAATCGCCATCACGCCCGCGTTGTTGGCGAGGGCGTGGAGTTCGTCGAACTCCCCCTCGAACCACTCGGCGAACCGGCGGACCGACTCCAGGTCCGCGAGGTCCAACTTCGCCAGCGTGAGGTCGGCGTCGGGGACCGCTTCGAGCACGTCCTTGGCGGCCTCGCGGCCGCGTTCGGGACTCCTGACCGCCATCACGACGTGCGCGCCCCTCTCGGCGAGCATCCGCGTCGCCTCGTACCCGAGACCGCTGTTCGCGCCGGTCACGACCGCCGTCCGGCCCGACTGGTCGGGCGCATCCTCGACAGTCCAGTTAGATGTCATGTGCGCGAGGTAGGTGACGGCGACGGTAAAGTCCGCGGCTCGCGGAAGCGCCGAGGGGTTACCGCCGGCGCCGTCTATCGCTCGACGGCGGCGCCGCCTACTGCTCGACGACGGCCGTCTGCATCCCCTCGGTGTTGAACGCGCTGCCGACGCCTTCCTCGTCGAGGACGATGACGCCCGCCTCCGAACCGGTGAGTTCCTCGAACTCGCCGACGGCCAACTCCGCGGCCGTCTGCGCGTCCTCGCCGGACTCGACGTGCCGGACGGCGCGCCGGGTGAGCGTCGCCTTGGCGATGTCCTCGCCCGCGCCCGTCGCGGAGGCGGCGCCGGCGGGCGCGGCGTAAAATCCCGAGCCTATCTGCGGCACGTCGCCGACGCGGCCGGCGAGCGCGAACCACCGTCCTCCGGTGGAGGTGGCGGCGGCGAACTCGCGGCCGTCGGAGGCGACGGCGCCGACGGTGTCGTGGTCCGAGAGGTCGGCGTCGTTCGACGCCGTCGCACTCGATTCCCCGAACTTCGATTCGAGCCACGCGAGGTGGTCCCGCGGCGACCCCTCGGGTGGGTCCGCCTCCTCCCACCGTCGCCGCGTCTCGGCCGTGAACAGGTCGACGCCCGTCTCGATACCGAAATCCTCCGCGACGTCGACGGCGGGTCGGCCCGCGACGAGGACGTGCGGCGTCTCCGCCATCACCGCCCGGGCGACGGAGACGGCGTGTTCGACGCCGTCCATGCCCGCCGCCGCGCCCGCCTCGAAGTCGCTCGTCATCAGACCCGCGTCGGTGCGGACGCGGCCGTCGGACTGGACGGCCCCGCCGACGCCGGCGTTGAACGCCGGGTCCGATTCGAGGGCGCGGACGGCCGCCTCGACGGCGTCGACGGGCGTCTCGCGGGACGCGCCCGTCGCGGCCGCTTCGTCGAGCGTCTGCTGTCTCGGCTCCGGTTCCTCGGGGACGCCGCCGGCCCCGCCGTGGACGATAACTCGCATGAAACGGGCGACGGCGGGGGGTGAGAAAACGGCACCGACTCGCGGAGCGGCGGCGTCGGAGGGGGCGTCTCGAGGCGCCGCCGGAGCGGTTGAAACGGAGAGAAACCGCGAGAGAGCGGCGCCTCGGACGGAACCGCCGGGACCGTCGTCTCGTCGATAACGGCAGTACTTTACGGTCGGTGAGGGAACAAGGAACCGTTCATGAGCTACGATCAGATCGAGGTTCCCGAGAACGGGGAGAAGATCACGCTCGCCGACGAGGAGACCGGTGAGCTGTCGGTTCCGGAGCACCCGATAATCCCGATTATCCACGGCGACGGTATCGGGACGGACGTCGGCCCGGCCGCGCAGAAAGTTCTCGACCTGTCTCTTATACACA